>NZ_NFLL01000019.1 GCF_002160895.1 Faecalibacterium sp. An122
GCCCTTCGGAGGCAAATCCGTTCTGTTCTGGCTAAGGCTACGAGTCTTGAGGAATTTTCCGCTCAGCTTTTGCAGGAGCATGGCGTCACCGTCAGTGAGAGCCGGGGGCGGTTCAGCTACCGAACCGCCGACCGGACCAAGCCCATCTCCTCCCGCAAGCTGGGCGATGATTTTTCCAAAGAGAAGGTTCTGGCCGTTCTCGCTGAAAATGCCGAACGGAAGAAAACCGCCAGTCTTCGCCGCTCCGATCCAACCCCCGACCGCATCAGTCGTCTGATTGACATTCAGGCCAAGCTGGCCGCGGGCAAGGGTGTAGGCTACGAGCACTGGGCCAAGGTGTTCAACCTCAAGCAAATGGCAAAATCCCTGGCGCTGTTCAACCGGTACAATTTGAACAGCGAGGAGGAACTGGACGCCCATGTCAAGGAACTAGCAGAAAAGTATGGCGAGGCTCGCAAGGTGGTGAAAGACCTGGAGGACCGCATCAAGGCCAACCAGGAACTGAGCCGCCATGTTTTGGCTTATGTCCAGAACAAGAAGCTACCTCAGCAGGTCAAGACGGCAAAGAACCCGGAGGCGTTTCGGGAACAGCACCGCGCTGAACTGACAGCGTATCAGGCGGCAGCCGCTTATTTCAAGGCCCAGAACATTACCAAACTGCCCAGCCTGAAACAGCTCGAAGCCGAGCGCGAACAGTTGATCTCGGAAAAGGCCCGGTTCTATGAGGCGTACCGCGAAGCGAAAAAGGCGTGGATGGAACTAAGCACCGCACAGCAAAACCTGGAGGCAATCGTCCGTAAAGAGGAGCGCTGCCAGGAAAAGGAACAAGGAGGGTTGAATGAGCTGGACAAAGGATGATGTCCGCGACGAAATGGATGAGCAGGAAGATGAGGAGGAAGAAATCCTCTGGATCGACAAAAAAGGGAAAATCGTGGAGGGCGCGTTCTGCGCCTGGTTTCTCCAAAAACATCCCCTGATGTGTCTGGACCAAAAATTATTTGATCTGGACGGCGAAGTCAACGAGGACCGGCTGCGCCACGAGATCCACCAGGAGATCCGGTCAGTTGCCCGCAACGACACCGCCAAAAAGACCAAACGGATTGTGGAGGCCATCAAGATGGAAACCTACCATGAGGAATGGGACGTTCAGCTGGACCGGATTCACCTAAAAAACGGCACCTATTACCTGGACGAGCGGGGCTTTGTTCCCGAAAAGGAACTCTGCCTCAACCGCTTTCCGGTGGAATACCTGCCGGACGCCCCAGCGCCGGAAACCTGGCTGGATTTTCTGAATGGGCTGCTGATGCCGGAAGATATCCCAACCTTACAGGAGTATCTGGGATATCTTCTTATCCCTTCCACCAAGGCCCAGAAGATGATGATTCTTACTGGCCGGGGCGGGGAGGGCAAGTCCCGAATCGGACTGGTAATCAAAAAGCTGATGGGTGATTCCGTGCAGATGGAGTCCATCCACCGGCTGGAAACCAACCGCTTCGCCAGCGCCAACTTGGAACACAAGCTGGTGATGGTGGATGACGATTTGCAGATGACGGCTCTGCCCGACACACGGAACGTCAAGTCCATCGTCACCGCCGAGGACAAGACCTGCATCGAACGAAAAGGAAAACAGGCCACTCAGGGCCGGCTCTATGTTCGGCTGCTCTGCTTCGGCAACGGCAATCTAATCGCAGTCAATGACAGCAGCGACGGCTTCTGGCGGCGGCAAATTTTGATTTCGGTGAAGGATCGTGACCCTAACCGGGTGGACGATCCTTTTCTGATTGACAAGATGGCTGCCGAACTGCCGGGGATTTTCCTATGGGCGCTGGAAGGACTCAAACGATTATTGGCCAACCAGTACCGCTTCACTCTCAGCGAACGAACCCGGAAGAATCTGGAGGCCGTCATGGCAGACGGGAACAACCTGGACCAGTTCATGGCCTCGGCCAAGTATCTCCGGTTTTCCGAAGATGGGGCGGCTCGGTCCACCCATCTGTTCTGCGCCTATTCCAGATGGTGCGTGGAGAACCTGGAGACGCCTGTCTCTCAGAAACGGTTCAGCCAGTTCCTTTTCAAGAGCGCGGGCAAATATGGCCTTACCTTCTCCAAGCACATCGGGGGCGAGTACCGGGGCTATAAGGGCGTGTCAGTCCGCCCGGATTGCGCCCTGAATTAAAAAATCTCCGGGAAGTGAAAATTTCCCGCCCTACGCGCCCGGTCTCTGGCAACAGATCTAATTTTTATTGCATTATCGTCTGTTTTTCAAATTCTCGTCCGCCCGCTTTGCCGCCCTAGAATCTGCCCGAGAGGGCGTTTCCGGGCGCATCCGGGCGGGAGGGCGGATCGGGCGGGTATTTTTGAATTCCTGCACAAAAAATTTCACAGGCAAAAAGGGCCGGAGCTGAACTGTCAGCTTCGGCTGTTACATCAATCTGGCCGGATTGAAAATCATCCACCTGGGATGGTTTGCCGGTCAAGATAGAAAAAAGGAGCGTGCATTTGAAAACAACTCAGAACACCGTGAATTTTGCCTGTGAAACCTTGCAATCCACTCCTGCATCCAGTACAATGGAGATGTCTCTAAACCCTGCCGTGGAACCTCAAAGCAGACCGCGTGCAGCTAGACTCGATCCTCTCGTTTACAAGGTGGAGGAGATCGCCCAGCTGTTGGCCATCTCTCCCCGCGCTGCCTATAACCTGTGCAACACCACCAGGGATTTCCGGGTGGTTCGCATCGGCACCAGCATCCGTGTAAACCGGCAGAGCTTCGACGCCTGGTTTGCCGCCCTCTGAGAAAGGGTTCAGCCATGGCATCCATTATGAAGCGCGGAAGCGCTTATTCCGTCCGATACACCTATATTGACCACCGAGGCAAAAAACATGAAGGCTGGGAGTCCTTCAAGACCAAGAAGGAAGCCTCCGAACGAAAAATCACGATTGAAAAGGAATTGCAGGATGGCACCTTCCTGATCCCCGATTCCATGACGGTTCAGGAACTGCTGGAAAAATGGATTCCGATTCAGTCCAGCAAGCACAAGTGGGCACCCAAGACCTACACGCATACGGTTGCAATGGTGCAGAATCTGATCGTCCCCTACATTGGGGGATTACAGGTGCAGAATGTACGCACCTTTGATCTGGAACAATTCTACACCACCCTGAGCCAGACCCCCAAAGGCCTGTACAAGCAGGGCAAAAAGCAAAAGTTGAGTGCGGAGCAGAAGAAACGTCACCTTACCGCCGCCTCAATCCACGAGGTTCACGCGCTGCTCAAGACGGCGTTTTCTTATGCGGTCGAATGGGAGCTGATCCACAAATCCCCTGTTCCCCGCGAGGCACCCAAGTTCACCTCGGAAGAACGCACCATCTGGGACGAGCACACCATGCTGGCAGCCCTTCAGACCATGGAGGACCCCGCTCTGCATCTGGCGGTTCACCTGAGTATGATCCTTTCGCTGCGAGTCGGTGAAATCCTCGGTTTGCAGCCGGGAGATCTGGACTTTGAGGCCGCCGACGGACGCGGAACGGTTACGGTGCGGCGTTCCATGCAGCGCACCGACAAGGTGGCCATGGAAAAGACCGACCCCAGCCAAATCCTCTATGTGTTCCCTGACCAGCGGGAGGGCAGCACTTCCTCTTTGATTCTGAAAAAGCCAAAGACCAAAAAGTCTCAACGTATTTTGTACATGACCAAACCTTTAAAGGATGAACTTTTGGCCTGGCTTGAAAAACTCAAGGAGGACGAGGCTAACTCTGACGGCCGCTACCGCAACTGCGGGCAGCTGTTCCGGCTTCCCAACGGCCTGCCGGTTGCCCCGGAAGCTCTATCCAAGTGGTACCGGGAGTGGCGGGACAAGCACCCTGAATTCGAGAAGATCGTTTTTCATGGGCTGCGCCACTCCAGCGCCACCTATCAGCTGATGCAGTCCGGGGGCGACTTCAAGTCGGTTCAGGGAAACACTGGGCACGCCACCGCGGGTATCCTGATGGACACCTACGCCCACACCCAGGACAAGCCCCGGATTGAGCTGGCGGAAAAGATCGAGGCCAATTTTTATAAGGAGGCTTCTTCTCCCGCCGCCCCAACTGCCCCGGCTGAGGCCGCCGGAATGACCGCAGAGAGCCTTTTGGAGCTGGTCCGGCAGATGAAACCCGAACAAAAACGGGAATTTGCCCGTCTCCTGTTCGCTTAAAATCTCATGGACGAATCGCCCGGGTGTACCCCATGCAGCCTATGCAGAGGGTGCAGGCTCTTCCCCGCCGATGTGCAGAAAATGTGCAGAAATGTGCAGCGGCCTGAAAAAAGAAAAATCCCACGATAAATCTTGCGATTTATCGTGGGATTTTGGTGCGCTCGTGGGAACTCGAATCCCAGGCCCTCTGATTAAAAGCGCAACCCGTGCGTCAATCATCCACCTTGGATTTCTCGATTTATCGCAATTTAATGACGTATCAACGCACGATATTCAACTTTTTGTTTTGCATCAAAAGGCAGATTTTGCACCTGTTGCAACCAGTGTACAGCTCTGAAACCGTGCAGATTCCGTGCAAAAACCGTGCAAGGTGTTTTTAGAAACTCCGAAGCAATTCACACACAAATGACTTGACGGCATTGTTTTGGGTGATAATCCTTTTATTAAATTATGTACTTTCAATCGAGGTTATCACACTTTTAACTTGATATTCTAATTCAGGGAAAAGGAAACCTTCATTTATATTTAAGAGATCCAGTTCTTTTATAATATTTGTTTTATACTCTTTAGGAATTTTCAGTTTTTTTATTACCGGGCATATCATTTTTTGCTGGTTTTCATTCAAGGGAAGCAAGCTCATAAATCTTTTTCCATAATTTCCTATGTTATCACTCACTTCCACCTTCTCCAAAGACATACCAAACAGCAAAAATCCGCCGCTCTGTTGGATAATTCTTTGATTTGTCATTCTAGGCAATATTGCGTGCGCAGGAACAAAAAGCGAATGCCATATTGAACTCTCAGCATCCTTATCACTTAAATCGCATAAAAATGGCATTCGCTTTTTTTCTCTCCTTACCAAACTCTCAATACACGTTTCTGGCTCGAAAACAAAATCTACAACAATTTTTACGGCCCAGTTATCTTCCCAAAATGTTGGAGTTGAAAAATAATAAAACGCGCCATCTGCATCCCTTTCATTTTGGCACGCAAAGTATAATGCAACAAGTGGATTCGTTGTTATATCCAACAATCGTGTAGGCAACCCGTAATGTTGCATTTTTACCAGCTTGTCAAAATTGTTATCAAATGCAAAATCCGCTGGTCTCCTCCTTTCTAATTCTTTAATATAGACCGATTCATTTTGAAATTTACCATCTCTATATACAGCAGGTTCTAATTTCCAATTATAGTTACCCTGTCCTCGATACCATGTCATATCATTTGTATTGGCATGATATTTTTTCAATGAATTGCTTTTCACAAAATCAATAATATCATTTGCGCTGTGTATTTCTATTGACGTTATTTCTTCAAATGACATTGTCTCCCCCACCTATTTTTGCTTCAACCTCTCGCACACCGCCAGTAGCTCCTCCAGCCTCTCTACAATACGTTTTTGTTCATCAAATGGCGGCAGAGGTATCGCTAATGGTACAATTTGTTTTAATGTAATACGTGTAATACCTGTTCCTTTCATTTGAGATCGTATATTTTTATAGAACAGATTTGATCTTAGCACATATACCAAATACCAAGCAAATATTCCATGTGTAAGTTTAAGTAAAGCCACACTAGAGAGCATACTAAATGGTTCTTCAATATTATTTACAGTTACCACTCCGGTTGTCGCGCCATCTTTAATTAGTAAAACATCACCCTTATCCGGATTACACCTGGAATAAATTTCATCGTGAATAGCTTTTGAAACATATGTGATGTTTTTCAGGTCAATCCCAGAATCCTTTATATTTTTTGCAGTTATATATTTATATTCGCCATCTTCGGAATTGGGTGGAGAATGATGTGTTCCATCTGTAATTTTGGAAACAACATCTCCTATTCTCACCCACATCCACCCCTCGGGTATCTCAAAGGGCTTCTCCTCCTCTGTGATCTCCGGCAGGGGTTTTTCTTTTTTGAGTTTGCCTTCCTTAATAAGCCGCTGTTTCTCGATCTGTATCTGTTCATACAGCTCCTGGGCGGTGCCTTCTTCGGGACGCTGTTCCACCAGTTTGCCCTGGATGGCCTGCTGGAGGATGGATTTTTTCATATCCTCGGGGAAACGGCGGTTGAAGTCCTCCAGTTTAGTCCATGCCTGCTCGTAGCGGTCCACCAGGGGCAGGAGTTCTTCGATTTTGGCGACGATGCTCTTTTGTTCGGCGAGGGGTGGGAGCGGGACAACGAGATTTAACATTGTTTCAGTTCCCACACGGGGCATTTTTACCCCATATGTAACAGAGTTTATAAGGGAATCCACATAGGGAGACTTTAGTACACATACCCAGTAGTATAAGTTTTGTTTGCCATATAGATAAAACGGCACTATTTCAGATGAACATATTCCGTCAGCTGGCGCTACAAGAACTTTTTTCAAATAAGGCCGCAACTTACTATAAAGAATCTGTTCTTTATGAAATCTTACTTTGTCACCAGTAATTTTTCGTTCAGATGCTTTGCAAAAAGAAACGATTTTACCAGATTCTTTTTCAATATCTTCCAAGTCCAATGACCACATGTTATCTGTGATTTCAGATGCCGATATTTTTTCTTTTCGTTGCCCATAGCTTGAAATATCCCCCAGCCTCACCCACATCCACCCATCGGGGATGTCAAATGGTTTTTCATTCTCGGTGATTTCAGGCAGGGGCTTTTCTTTTTTGATTTTACCCTCTTTGATCAGCCGCTGCTTTTCGGCCTGGATTTGGGCGTACAGCTCCTGGGCGGTGCCTTCTTCGGGGCGCTGCTCCACCAGTTTGCCTTGAATGGCAAGCTGCAAAATGCTGTTTTTGAGTTCCTGCGGGGTCATTCGGCGGCACCTCCCAGGGCAGCGGTGATCTCGGCCAGGACGCGGTCGATCTCGGCGTTCAGCGAGGCTCGCTGCTCCTCGTAGCGGTGGATCAGGTCCAGCGGGGCCAGGATCTCTTCTTCCTCGTGGGGATAGCCGCACTGGTCCAGGTTGTAGCCCAGCTCTTCCTCCAGCTGCCGGACGGTGAACTGCCGGGCCTTGTCGAAGCCGTCCACCGTCAGCTCCTGACGGTCGTTCCACCACGCTTCCGCCGGGGCGAAGTGTTCCAGCTTCATGGGCTTGGTCTTGCTGAAGTGCTTGTACCCTTCGGGCATATCCAGCCGGTAGAACCAGGTGGAGCGGGTGGGGCCGGTGCGATCAAAGAACAAAATATTGGTGGTGATGGAGGTATAGGGGGAAAAGACGCTGCCCGGCAGACGGATGATGGTATGCAGGTTGAATTCATGCAGCAGTTTCTTTTTGATGTTCAGCTTGGCGTTGTCAGTGCCGAACAAAAAGCCGTCGGGCAGGATGACGGCCGCCCGGCCGCCGGGCTTGAGCCGGTACATGATCACCGACATGAACAGGTCGGCGGTCTCGCTGCTGGCCAGGTCGGCGGGAAAGTGGCTTTTCACGTCGGCCTTTTCACTGCCGCCGTAGGGCGGGTTCATCAGAACCACGTCGAAGCAGTCCTCCGGGGTGTAGTCCAGCACGTCGTGCAGCAGGGTGTTGTCGTGGTAGACCTGGGGGTTGTCCAGGTTGTGCAGCAGCAGGTTGGTGATGCAGAGCATATAGGGGAACTGCTTTTTCTCGATGCCATAGACGGAATTACTGAAAGCCGCCTCGTCCTCAGTGGTCCTGACCTGCTTGTGCAGCTCCTTCAGCCAGCTGGTCAGAAAACCGCCGGTGCCGCAGGCAAAGTCCGCCATCCGCTCCCCGATTTTGGGGCGGATCATCCGGGCCATAAAGTCGGTGACGGCACGGGGCGTATAGAATTCGCCAGCCGTCCCAGCGCTTTGCAGCTCCTTCAGAATGGTCTCGTAAATCTCGCCGAAAGCGTGGCTTTCCTCGTAGTCGTCCAAGTGCAGCTCGTCAATGGTATTGATGACCTGCCGCAGCAGGACGCCGTCCTTCATGTAGTTGTTGGCGTCGGCAAAGGTGGTCTGGACAATGGCCTTGCGGATGGGGGTATCGGCATCCACCGGCAGGTTTTTCAACGTCGGGAACAGGGTATTGTTGACAAAATCCAGCAGCTTGTCCCCGGTCATTTCTTTTCCGTTTTTCTGGGCGGCCCAGTTTTCCCAGCGGCAGGGCTCGGGAATGATGGACTGGTAGTTCTCGTCCTCCCATTCCCAGTCCGCCTCTTTGGTGGCGTACACCTTCAAAAACAGCAGCCAGGCAATCTGCTCGATACGCTGGGCGTCGCCGTTGATGCCGGCATCGTTGCGCATAATATCCCGCAGCCGCTTGACAAATCCTGTTAAATTGCTCATGCGTCAAATAACCTCATCATTGTCCATATCGTTCAAACATTTCTTCTACGCGCACTTCAGTAAAGCGCCATTCGTCCGGCAACTTGTCCACCGTTCCGTAGGCCGATGCTTTTGGCCCCCATGTATGATTTTCGTAGAGGATGCTTTCACCGCGGCCTCCGGCTTCTTTACAGAGTATCTCTGCCACTTCTTCTGGAGAGGCCAAATACATTCTTGGCATCTCGAATGCATCGGTGTTTTGGAATTGCACAAAGCAGAAGATAGTCTTTTTATGATGTCTGTTTAGCCATTCCTGTGCTGCCTCGTGATAACTGCGTCCCTTCTTGAAGGTCTGTGTCAAACTCCAAGCTCCATCCTGACTGCCTTTGACTGATATTTTCAGCATTTTCTCCCCCGAAACTACAATCAGGTCGTATTCGGGCTGGTTCGCACCATATTGGACCGATACATCATAGGAAAGTCTTGCAAATTGCGCTGCCGCAAATGCTTCGGCCGAAACACCAACGTGCCAATGCGTCATTTTCTTCATCTTTTATCCTACCTCCTTTGGCTCAGCATAAATTTCTTTTTCCAATTCTTTGACTGCCCGGCGGTAGCCGTCCCGTCCGCCAAAATAGCTTGCGATCTTGGCGGGCTTGCCCATCTTGAGGAAGGGGTCCAGCTTGAGGACCTCCGTTTTCTCAATCTCATAGATGCCGATGTTGCAGTATTTGTCCAGCAGCGCTTCCAGCACCTGGCGGGCCGCGCCGCTGTACTTGCTCAGGAAGTCCCGCTTTTTCACATTGTTGGCCCGCTCCCTGCGGGTCAGGGGCTTCCTGTCAAAGGCCACATGGCAGATGAAGTCGAAGTCATCCACATCGGTCATCCCCTGCTCTGCTTTCACCTGTTCCAAGTCAATGCCCCGCTGGCGCAACAGATCGCGGATGGCTTCCTTCTTGTCTTGCGTGCTCCATTGGTGGATGAAGTTGTCCAGAGAGGCATACCGGCCAAGGATGTTTTCTTTGGTATAGTCTATGATGCTTTCCTGACGCAGCAGTTTGCCGTCGGTGTCGTAGATGGAAACAGTTTTCTGAATGATACGGACCTTACAGCCGTTTTCGTCCACGATGGGGGTAGGCAGCTTTGCGCTGCCGTCGTGATCATCCTTGCCCGGCGCTTTTTCCTGCGGGGGCAGGTCCTTCCCTTGTCCTTTGGCTGTTCCGAATTCCTCGTCGATCTCCAGAGGGCCGTCCCAGTCGGGGTCAGCAAACAGCCGGGTGACGTTGCGGAAATCCATCATGGCGAAATGAGTCTTGCCCTCTTTTTCCCGCAGGCGGGTGCCCCGCCCAAGGATCTGCTTGAACTCGGTCATTGAGCCAATCATCTCATCCAGCACGATCAGCTTGGTCATTTTGATATCGGCCCCGGTGGACAGCAGTTTGGAGGTTGTCGCAATCACCGGATATTTCTCCGTTGTAGAGCGGAAATAGTCCAACTTACTCTTTCCCACATCATCACTGCCGGTGATCCGCACCACATAGTCCGGGTTCTGTTTCATCATGTCCTGATTCAGCTGTGCCAGCATATCCCGCATGCGCAGGGCTGCATCCTCGGTGGCACAGAACACAATGGTGCGGGCCATCCGGTCGGTGCTCTTGAGGTATCGGGTGATCTCCTGGGCCACTTCGCGGATGCGGTCCTCTATAATGATGTTGTAGTCGTAGTCGCTGTTGGTATAGATGCGGTCGGGAATCTCATTGCCATAAATGTCCAACTGCCCCCTTCGGGGCCGCCAGCCCTCCCCAATGTTGGTCATGACATTGATGACCTTGAACGGCGCAAGAAAGCCGTCCTCGATGCCTTCTTTCAGGCTGTAGGTATAGACCGGCTCGCCAAAATAGCTGAGGTTGGAGATGTACTTGGTTTCCTTGGGGGTGGCGGTCATGCCGATCTGCACAGCATCCGAAAAATATTCCAGCACCCGCCGCCAGCGGCTTTCCTCCTTGGCCGATCCTCGGTGACACTCGTCTACGATGATCAGGTCGAAGAAATCCGGTGCGAACAGCTCGCTGAAGTGTTCCTGGTCGTCATCGCCCACCAGCTGCTGGTACAGGGAAAAATACACCTCATAGGATGTGACGGTGTTTTTCTGGTCCTTTTTCACATTGACCTTGTGGATGGTCTTTTGCAGCGGGGCAAAGTCCTGCTCGATGGATTGATCCACCAGCATATTGCGGTCAGCTAGGTAAAGGACCTTGTGTACCGTTTCGCTCTTCAAAAGCCGGTAGACGATCTGGAACGCGGTGTAGGTTTTGCCGGTTCCGGTGGCCATCACCAGCAGCAGCCGTTTTTGTCCCCGGGCGATGGTGTCAACAGTCCGGTTGATGGCGATCCTCTGGTAGTAACGTGGCGGGTAGGTAGCCTGGCTGGAAAAATAGGGCTGTGCCATGGCCGCCTCCTGAGCGGGCGTCAGGCCGGATTCCCGCTTATAGCGGTCGGACAGTTCGGCCTCCGTGGGGAATTCATCCATTCCAAATTGCCGCTCGGCCCCGGTGAGGAAATCGTGCTCGGCAAAGCCGTCCCCATTGGAACTGAAAGCAAAGGGCAAATCCAGCATTTTGGCATAGTCCATCGCCTGCTGCAGCCCCGCCGATACCTGGTGATTGTTATCTTTTGCTTCCACCACTGCGATGGGATTGTTTGCGCTGAGGTAGAGCAGGTAATCCACCCGTTTGCCAGGCTGCCGCACCGCAAGGTTACCCTTCAGGCTGATCTTGCCATCGGTAATTTGGGGCTCCATGGTGATCTTTTGGCGTTCCCATTTGGAAGTCAACGCAGGGGTAATGTATTGCAGCTTAATATCCTCTTCTGTCATGTTCTGCTTCAGAATGATCGGCTCCATAAACGTCCCCCTTTTCCCTACATGACAGGAACAAACCATCGCGCTTCGACAAACTGTTTTATTCAGTATAGCATAATGGACAGGGCGGCTCAAGGTGACAGATGCCATTTTAGCAAAGATGCCGGGTCATAAATTGGACCGCTTTGTGTTTTCTTTTGCCCCACGGTCCTCTCCATCCTTGCGACGGCTACTCATTTATGGAGTAGCTGCCCGGCAATGCGCAAAGAACCGCTTGCCGCCCGTTGCAGCCGGAAGAATCCAAAGAAACCGCGCCGGGGTTTCGTGGCACACGACTTTGCTTGCAAAGTCTAGTGTGTTATACCTTTGCGAAGGAGAGGGCAGCAGAAGCATACTCTGCATTTCCTGTTCAGGCGATGAAACCCACCAAAATGAAAGGCTGGCAGATGGTGCAAATTGCACCCGTCTGCCAGCCTTTCGCCCTCTGCGGAGCAAAGGTATACAAGCCCCGCCGCAGTGGCCGTCCTATTTCTTTGAGCGTTTTCCTCTCTGGCTGGCCCCACCTTTGAGCAGATTGGATTTCTTGCAAATCTCTACCAGCCAATGTTTCTCGTTGTCGGTCAGTTTGCTGTAATTGATTTGGTTCTGCTTGCAAAACAGCATCATCAGCTTTTCAACCTTGCTGCCCTTGACCTGTGAGATTTCCTCTAAAGATTCCTTGAATTCGGCTAAAGGAGACTCCACCGACGCACTGGACGTATCTTTGGAATGCTGCTGTTTGAGGTCAGTCAAAATTCGCTCCACATCATTACTCACAACACGGGCAAAGTATTCATCTTCGTCGATCTGCGCTGCCTTCAATGCCCGCAGAGTATTGTCCTCTTTCGGGTCGTACTTCTCCACGATTGAGGTTCGTACCGATTCCAGCAAGGCGTTCAGGTTCCGAATCTGCATAGACACCATACCGTCCACATAAATCTCCATATCCGCCATCAGGCGCGGGAACTCCGGGTGGGTAATAAGCTCACAGAAAAGCCGGTTGTTTATCCTTCCACTTTTTAGCATTTCTATTGCTTCATCGCTCAGATGCAAGTCCGCAAGGACTGCGTCTGAGCGATTTTTGTTTTCCACCAGACCCAAAAGGTAATCTGTCATCACATCATAGAAACCCGCCAGCTTAGTGATGGCAAACAGGCTTATGTCCCCTGATTCATTTGTCTCATACTTGCCAAGGGCCGCTTTTGACAGGCCCGTTTGAGCTGCCAGTTCCTCCAGAGTGCAGCCCCGTTCAATGCGCAGGTCCTTGAGGCGTTCGCCTAACGTCAGCTTTGTATGCATTTCTTACCTCCATCCGATGGGTGGGTTGGCGATTTATCATTTTAGTATACCATATTAATGCTGTTTTGTCCAAGAGCGTGGAAATCGAGGGGTTTTGAGGCAAATTTCCAACCTCTTGGACATACGGGAAAGCTCTGGATTTTCTGTTATACTGTCTCCAATGTAAAATTGAATGACCGTCCTCACCGCCCAAACCGCCACGACCTCCACCCGGAGCGAGCGCCCGAAAGGGATGGCACAGCGCCCTCAGAGATGAGTGGTTGCCTGCCAGAAGCGATGAGGGAGGACCGGCAAACTTTATCCGACCGGGCACACGGCAAGGCACCGTGTGCCCTCACCCTGTTAAGATTGCGAGGTGTAAATGATTCTTTTTAAGACAGTAAAAGAATCTATCACTGTCAAGCAGGCCGCGGCCCTGTACGGCCTGCCCATCACGACCACCGGGATGACCCGGTGCCCCTTCCATGAGGACCACACCCCCAGCATGAAGCTGAACGACGCCTATTATTACTGTTTCGGCTGCGGAGCCACCGGCGACGTGATCGACCTCACCGCCCACATATTCGACCTTAGCAGCCTACAGGCTGCCCGGAAACTGGTTCAGGATTTTGACCTCAGCCCGGACAAGCCCCCATCCGGCGCGGTTACACTGCCCAAGCCGCTCACCGCCATTTTCGATACCCAGCAAGAGGATATTGCCTACTGTCTACGGGTCCTCCATGACTACCGCGACCTGCTGACCCAGTGGCAGACAGAGTTTGCTCCCCTCTCCCCGGAGGAACCGCTGAACGAGCGCTTCGTGGAAGCTTTGCACATGTTGGATGTCGTAGATGACCTTATGGATTGTCTGGCTTTTGGGCCGCCCTCCCAGAAGGCGGCCGCTGCCAAGCGCCTGCTGGATGGTCAACTTCTGCCCAGAATGGAAGCCCGCTTGGACACCCTCAAAGCAAAGGAGGTCGCATGAAAAGCAAAACCTACCGGCCCAGCTCCAACGACCCAGTTTGGCTGGAAGAAGGGCATCGAATCAACGAAGCGGTTTTCTGTGAGACCTTCATGTCCACACACAAAATCATTTTCTGCAACGGCTCTTTCTTTACCGAAGATGGCCGTGTCACCGACGAAATGCCTCTGCGCAGCATGATTTATGAGGAGCTGCGGGACTATGCCAGCAGCAACGTAGCCCGCAAGGTGGGCAATATCCTGGACTTGCTCAAGCTTTCTGCCCAGGTGGATAACTTCCGTCCAGTCACCAACTGCATCCACCTGGCCAATGGAACCCTGCACTTGGATGGAAGTTTTCAGGAGGGCAAGCCGGAAGTGGTCCGCAACCGGCTTCCCGTTCGGTATAACCCCGCAGTGGCCCAGCCTGTCCACTGGCTGCGGTTCCTGTCCGCCCTGCTCTACCCCGAAGATATTCCCACGGTTCAAGAATTTATCGGGTACTGCCTTATCCCCAGCAATAAGGGCCAGAGGATGATGGTCCTCAAGGGCCGCGGCGGTGAGGGCAAAAGCCAGATCGGCGTGGTGTTGTCCAGTCTGTTCGGCACCAATATGAAAGACGGCAGCATCGGCAAAATATCAGAAAACCGCTTTGCCCGGGCCGATCTCGAGCACATCCTGCTCTGCGTGGATGACGATATGCGGATGGAGGCTCTGCGGCAAACCAATTACGTCAAGTCCATTGTCACGGCCCAGGGCCAGATGGACCTGGAACGGAAGGGCAAACAGAGCTACCAGGGCTGGATGTATGCCAGGCTGCTGGCCTTCAGCAACGGAGACTTACAAGCCTTGTATGATCGCTCGGACGGCTTCTACCGGCGACAGTTGGTCTTGACCACCAGGGACAAGCCCGCCGACCGGGCAGATGACCCGAATATCGCCGAGAAGATGGCTGCTGAGGCCGAAGGAATTTTCCTGTGGGCCTTTGAAGGGTTGCGGCGTCTCGTTCGAAACGACTTCAAGTTCACCGAGAGCGACCGCGCCCGGCGCAACCGGGAGCTTGTCAAGCGGGACAGCAACAACTTCTTCGACTTCATGGAGGCAGAAGATTATATCTGGCTCAAGGCGGATGCCTGTATCAGCTCCAAAGACCTTTACGCCATTTATAAGATGTGGTGTGAGGAGAACAACCTGGTACCCCTGAAAGCCCGGAGCTTCAGCGATAACCTGATCGCCAATCTGAAAAAGTACAACCTGGAGCACACCAACAATATTGTCAACTCGGCAGGCCGCCGTGTATGGGGCTACCTGGGAATTGAAGCCCTGGTCCGGCCGGAGATGCCTACCTCTTCCTGGGGATAAAACTGTATATGGGAGAACTTGGCCTTTTTGCTATGTACGTATGTACGAGGCCAGTACAGACGCATCCGGCATAAGGCTCCAGAGAGTGTAACCGTTTGTTACTCCCTTGAAGTGGCTGTGACCAAATTGGTCACTACCAGAATCTCTTGATTTGACGCTCGAGTTCTGATTCACGAAATTGAAGTGGCTGTTCCCATTTTGGGAACAGCCAAAATCATGTATATGGGAGCACTTCGCCTTTTTGCTATGTACGTATGTACGAAGTCTGTACACGCACGTACATAGCGAAAATCCTAAAACACGCCACATACGCAAATCCTTTATAAGGCTAAAGTGGTAGTGGGCATTTTGTCCACTACCACACTGAGTTGATCAAATTTTCACGGTGGCAACTCGGCTTTAGTGGCAGTGGATCTTTTCGGAAGTGCATCTGCTTTGGTCCAATCCTTGTAATCAAGTGGTCAATTTGACCACTTGATCTTGCACAATAGAAGTTCGAGTTGATGTAAAAGAATCAACGGACAGATTTTGTCCGTTGATTTTCTGGAATGCCGAGATGTTCACCTTTCACCGCTATGTACGCACTAACCCCCCCGTACGCACGTACATAGCGAAAAGCCCAAAACGTGCTATATACGCAATCCTTTATGACACTGAAGTGGCCTGGGTCAAAATGACCCAGGCCACTCCTCTCCGATCAAGTTCCCATTTTGAGAACTTGATTTGAGATGGAACACCTTCTATCCCCTTATATAAATCAGTTGGTCATTTTGACCAACTGATAAAAGAGGATGTATCAATAATCAAGTGGTCAAAATGAACACTTGATTTTAGTTTGGTTGGTGCTGGACATTTTGTCCAGCACCACTTTTGTAATCGAAGCTCATCCATCCAAAAGAAAGGAGTTTGTACTATGCCCGTCACCAATATGATTGAATTGCCAAAAAGGAGGGCCGTCCTTGAGCCAACCACAATATGCCATCATGCGCTTCGCCAAGTACAAGGGGCCGGAGATATCCAACATCGAAGCCCACAACGAGCGTACTAAAGAAAAGTACGCCAGCAACCCTGATATTGACCGCTCCCGCAGCAAGTACAACTTCCACCTGATCGAGCCAACCGGCAGGTATAGGGCAGAGGCCGAGAATCAAATCCAGGCTGCCGGATGCCGTACCCGAACAGACAGCGTCCGGGTGGTGGAGGTTCTGTTCACCGCTACGCCGGAGTTTTTCAAAGGCAAGAAGCTGCCCGAAGTCCGGCGCTACTTTGAAGAAGTGCTCTGCTTCTTCGAGCAATACCAATCCAGAGAAACGATCATCTCCGCCGTGGTGCATATGGACGAGAAAACGCCCCATATGCACCTTTCTTTTGTTCCGCTGACCGCAGACGGCCGCCTGAGTGCCAAGGAGATCGTGGGCAACAAAAAGAAGCTGACCTGGTGGCAGGACAAGTTCTGGGAACACGTGGTCCAAAAATACCCCGACCTGGAGCGCGGCGAGAGCGCAAGCCAGACGGGACGCGACCACATCCCACCCCGCATTTTCAAGGAGATGACCCGCCTCAACAAGCAGCGCCAGAAGTTGGAGGAACTGCTTACCGGCATCGGGCCTCTTAATAGCAAAAAGCGGGCCGCCGAAATCTCCAAACTGCTGGACGGTTATATCCCGGCTGTGGAGAAGATGCACACTCAGCTCAAGAAGTACAACGTAGCCTTCACCGAGACGGCCACAGAGAACAAGCAACTGAAAAAGAAGGCCGCCGAGTTGGAGCAATCTCTGGAAGCCGCCACCAAAACCAGCGTCCTCAAGGAGCTGCGGGACGCACAGCTCCGGCGCGATTATGAGGATGCTCTGGCATTGCTGGAACGGATACCGAAAGAGGTTTTGGACGAATTCAGGAGGCCCAAAGCCGCCCAGCGTACTGCCGAACTTTGAACCATGAAAAGGAGAATGCCAATGAAGAAAAATAACAACACACCCACAAATTTCACCTCAGAAACCTTGCAAAACACCCCCGAAACCGGTACAATGGAATCAGTCACCCAAAACAATGCCGTCAAGTCTCCGAACTCTGACCTGAAACAGCCCGAACGGAAAGCCTGTGTCTACACGGTGGAGGAGGTGGCGCAGATGCTGGCCATCAGCCTGCGCTCTGCCTATAACCTGTGCAACAGCACCACCGAGTTCCGTGTCTTACGGGTAGGCGGAAGCATCCGCGTCCCCAAGGACAGTTTTCACGCCTGGCTGTTCCGGGCAGCCTGACAAGGAGGCAGTTATGGCATATATCACCAAACGCGGCGGCTCTTATGGCGTCCGCTACACCTACCAGGACGAGCACGGCAAAAGCTGCGACAAATGGGAAAGTTTCTCCACCAAAGAGGAGGCGATGAACCGCAAAAAGCAGGTCGAGCACGAGCTGGCCAGCGGCACCTTCCTGATCCCTTCAACGGTAACGGTCGGTGAGTTCCTGATGGACTGGCTGCCCAAACAGTGCAGCAAGCATAAGTGGGCACCCAAGACTTATCAGTCCAATCTGTCCACCATCCAAAACCTTATTGTTCCCTATATCGGAAACATGGAGATGCAGAAGCTCAAGCCTTATCACTTGGAGAACCTGTACAGCACTCTGAGCAAGACGCCTTGCGGCCAGTATATCGAAGGCAAAAAGCAGAAGCTGACCCCCAAACAAAAGCAGCGGCTGCTTTCCGGTACCACCATCCATGAGGTCCACCGATTGCTGCACACCGCATTCCTCTATGCGGTGGAGTGGGGCATTCTACTGAAAAGCCCCGTCCCTCTGGAAGGCCCCAAAAAGACTACCCAGGAGCGGAGCATCTGGAGCGTTGAGGAAATGCGGGCGGCCCTCGCCAGCATGGAGGACCCTATCCTTCATCTGGCGGTCCACCTGACTCTGGTTGGCGCACTGCGGGAAGGCGAAGTGGCAGGGCTTACCCCGGAAGACATCGACTTTGACGCCGCCGGCGGGGTCGGCACCTTTTCAGTCAACAAGTCGATGCAGCGGGTACAGAAAGAATCTCTAAGCCAAGTAGGCGACAGTTGTGTGTTAAAAGCCTTTGAGGACAAGCGGGAGGGCAGCAAGACCCTTCTGATTCTAAAAAGCACCAAAACAGATGCATCTCGCCGGATCATCTTCCTGACCGCCGCTCTCCGGGAGGAACTGAAATGCTGGCTGGAACAGTTAAAAGCCGACGAGTCCCGTGCACCAGAACGCTACCACGACAGCGGAATGCTTCTCCGCCTGCCCAACGGTCAGGCCGTGGAGCCGGTCCTCATCCGCAAAAAGTTCCTCAAGTGGCAGGACGCGCACCCGGAATTTCCCCGCATCGTTTTTCATGGGCTGCGGCATTCCAGTGCCACCTACCAGCTGATGATCTCGGGCGGCGATGTGAAAGCCGTACAAGGCACGACAGGCCATGCCAGCGCGGATATGCTGGTCAATACCTATGCCCATATCCAGCAGACTTCCCGCAAAGAGCTGGGACAAAAGTTCGAGGAGAGCTTTTACAAGGAAGCCGGTAAGCCCGCTCAACCGTCTGAGATAGCCGGTGAGACCGCCATCTCCATGTCCGCCTTGCTCGATCTGTTGAATAACGCCGACCCTGCGGTGAAGGCACAGCTCCGCTTGGCCCTCATGACCTGATGCAAATTCAGGCACAAACTGCAAAGGAATTCCACAGGATATAAAATCCTCCTGCGAAAAGCCTGACCGTGCAGAAACCGTGCACCGACCGTGCACTCCCCGCCTTTGGGCGGGTACATAAAAAGAAAAAGCGTCAAATCTTACGATTCAACGCTTTTCTTTGGTGCGCTCGCGGGAACTCGAATCCCGGGCCCTCTGATTAAAAGTCAGATGCTCTACCGACTGAGCTACGAGCGCATATTTGGGGGCAGAAAAACTGCACAGTGCTATACTGCCCGACTATTCTACCACAGCTGAAGCCAAATTGCAAGACCTGACGCAAAAAAGTCCGCCGGCGCGGCAGGAAGTTCCTCTTTACAAAGGAAAACAAAATAGTTACAATGGGAGATATACAGCGTGCCCGGCTTTGCACGTTCCTGTGCGCCAGGACACCGGGCGGAGCCCCGTCCCCCACACCACTGTAAAGGAGCGATAGATTTATGAAGATCACTCGCCGTCTGCTGCTGCGCTGCTCGGCAGTTTTTGCCGGCTGCCTGGTTTTTACCGGCGCCAGCACCAAGGGCAGCTTCATGGATTGGCTGCAAAAGGTGTTCGGCAAGGAGGAAGCCGCTTCCTCCAGCGCCGCCTCCTCTGCTGCCTCCTCCCAGCCTGCTGCCAGCAGCGCCCCGGCGTTGCCCCCCTACGATGCCGACCCCCTCACCGGTGAAGCCAAGACCGGCAACGGCCGGATCATCGGCGTCATGGTCAACAACATCTGCAACAGCGCCCGCCAGAACGCCCGGCCCCACCGTGGCCTGTCGTCGGCCTCCATCCTCATCGAGTCCAAGGTGGAGGGCAACATCAGCCGCCTGTGCGCCCTTTATAACAATGTAGACGCCATCCCCGAGGTGGGTCCCCTGCGCTCGGGCCGGGACCAGTTCCTCCAGCTGATTATGCCCTGGCAGGGTCTGTATTACCACGACGGCGAGAGTGTGTTCTGCACCCAGCACATCAGCCAGTGGAATTATTCCGGCCTGAACATCGGCGGCAAGAGCTACTTCAACACCCCCACCCATCCCCATGTGGCCCATCGGGACAGCCGGGGCGGCGTGGTGGCCTATGAGCACACCGAGTTCACCTCGGGGCCCGAGATCCGTCAGGCCGCCCAAAACGCATCCATCGGCCTGACCTACAACTACGACACCACCTTCTTCCCCTTCACCGACTACCGCACCGGCGAGATCGAGCTGCTGGAGGGTTATGAGGCCGCCCGGTCGGTCACCGTCCGCCATTCGGCCAACTATCAGTCTGCCTTCAGCTACAGCAGCCCCGACAAGGTCTACCGGATGCAGATGTACAGCGCCCGCACCGGCCAGTTTGAGGCCGCTGTGGACGAATTGAACGGCCAGCAGCTGGCCTTTGAGAACCTGGTGGTCTGCTTTGCCCCCATCGCTGCCTATCCCGGCGACTCGGGCGATGTCCAGCAGGTCCAGTATATCGCCGGCGGCGAAGCCTACCTCTTTACCCGCGGCCGGGTGCGGGTCTGCCAGTGGTCCAAGCTGGCCCCCGACCTGCCTCTGGAACTGACCGACAACGGCCAGCCGGTGTCCCTGAACCGCGGCCGCACCTATCTGGCCATCGTGGACGAGGACGAGCAGGGTTACTTCACCTTCAATGCCTGATTTTGGAAGGATTTTCGCCATGAAGAAACACACTCTGGCATGGGCGGCCCTCTGTTTTTCAGTGCTGATGCTGACCGGCTGCGCCCTGTTTGCCCAGCAGAGCCGCTCTGCCGCGGAAGAGGATACCCTTGCCCTAGATCCTCTCACCGGCGAGGCTGCCCGCTGGCCCGGCCAGCGGCCGGCCGCCGTCTTTATTGACAACGGCCCGGAGGCCAGCCGTCAATGGGGCATCGGGGAGGCATCGGTGGTCTTTGAGGCCCTCACCGAGGGGGAAAACGCCACCAGCCTCTGTCTGGTCTACCCTTCCCTGGAGGCGGTTCCCAAGACGGGGCCGGTGGCCCAGGGGCGGGACCTCTATCTCCAGCTTCTGGCCTGCCAGCAGGTAATCCCCATTCAGCGCGGCGCCACCGTCTACGCGGCCAATTTCGAGGATTATTACGAGGTTCTCCCTCTGGACGCTCTTTCCCTGGGGATCAAGGGCTTCACCTATGAGGGGGTCTGGGGCCAGCCCGACCAGATCAGCTGGACCACCAGCGGCGCCGACCTGCTGCCTCTGGCAGACAGCGCCGGGGTTTCCCTCCATGTACAGCCCAAGACCGACCCGGCGTCCGCCGACAGCGACGCTTCCGTCGGAGAATCCACCGCCAAGCTGCCCCCGCTCCTTCCCTTCGGCGAGACCGCCAACGGCAAGGAGGGCGCTTCCTCGGTGGAACTGATCTTTTCTCCCTCCAGCTCCACCCACTTCACCTACGACGAGGGCACCGGCCAGTACCTGATGGCCCGGTCGGACGGGTCCCCTCAGACCGACGCCAACACCAGCACCCAGGCGGGTTTTGACAACCTGCTGATTCTCTACAGCGCCCCCTCCCTGCGGGACGACGGCTATTGCTGGGGATACGATCTGACCATGGGCGCCGGGGTATACCTGAACGGCGGATCGGTATGGAGCATCCTCTGGATGCCCGGGGTGGACTCCACCCTCGCCATCTACAATTCGGACGGCACCGCCCTGAACATCCATCCCGGCACCAGCTACATCGCCCTCATGGGCAGCGTAGCCGGCCAGGAAGTCATCCTGCGGGACAGCCAGGGCACCGAGATGACCGCCAACTGATCCCCCTTCTGCACCAGCAAATCAAAAACGCCGCCCTCTGCCGGACAGGCAGGGAGCGGCGCTTTCTTTTTTGACGATACAGGAGCGCAGGGCGCTCCCTTTGGCCCGGTTTTACCGGTAGGATTCGTTTTCCTCGGTCTCGGCCTGGCCCCGCAGGGTGTCGGCATAGCCGTAGGGCACGATGTCGATGGCCTCCACCATCCGGTCCCGCATCCACAGCTGGACGTCGGTCTGGACGGTATAGCCGCAGCCGGGGTCGGCCATCCACTGTTCGGGGCGGCGGCTGGGCAGGGCGTGCTGGGACAGCATGCTGACGATGACGCCGCCATGGGTGACGCAGGCGGCCTCGGTGACGTCCATCCGGATCATATACTCAAACAGTTTCAGGAGGGACTCGCCGCACCGCCGGTGGAAATCCGCCGTGGGCTCAGCCCCCTCAGGGGTGAAGCCGGAGCCGGGGGTGATCCAGCGGGAGAAATCCGGGTCCTTCACCAGCTCTTTCACCGGGCGGTTCTCAAACACGCCGAAATGAGCCTCCCGCAGGTCGTGGACGGTAAACTGATGGGCCGCCCCCGGGAAAAGGATGTTCGCCGTCTCGACCGCCCGCAGCATCGGGGAGGAAAAGACGGTATCCACCTCCGGGTAAGTAAACCGCGCCTGCAGCTCGGCCAGCTGGGCCCGGCCCTCGTCGCACAGGGGCAGGTCGGTCCCGCCGCCGATGTACCGACCCTCCAGATTGCCGGCGGTCAGGCCGTGGCGGATCAGATGCAGCTTAAAGGTCTTCATGCAAACAACGCACCTCTTTCGTACCAGAGCCCCGCGCTCCAAAAAAATTTTGCGCCCGCGGCGCGCCGCAGACACAAGATAGGCGGGGAATATGGTTAAGTGTATCATATATCTGGTGGCAGGGCAAGTCTTTTGACAAAAACGACGAAAAATCACGCAAAACATCGGCGATTTTTTCCTTTACAAGTCGTTTTCCCTTGTGTATAATCAACATGTTGTTGAAAGAAAGGTAAAAAGGGCTTTTTTCGTCGGCTATGCGGAAACCATCAAAGCCCGGGAGGATCATTCATGGAATTCAACCGTATCATCAAGCTGCTGCGCACCGAGCGGGGCATCACCCAGAAACAGGCCGCGGAGGATCTGCATATTTCCCAGGCCCTTTTGTCCCACTATGAAAAAGGCATCCGGGAATGCGGCTTGGACTTTGTGGTCCGGGTTGCGGACTACTATGGGGTGTCCTGCGACTATCTGCTGGGCCGCAGCGCAGACCGCACCGGCGCCGTCCTGACGGCCGACGACATCCCCAATCCCGACAAGATGAAGGACAGCGTCTACCACGGCAGCGTTCTGCCCACCATGAACAAAAAGCTGATTTCCAACAGCCTGAACGTCCTCTACGCCAAGGTGGGCCAGTGCCACAACAAGGCCCTGGTCACCGAGATCAGCACCTACCTGATGATGTCGGTGTACAAGATGTTCCGTCTGCTGTACACCAGCGGCCCCCACAACTCGGCCAGCATGTTCAGCATCAGCGAGGGCCAGTGGAACGGCTATTCGGACGCCGTGATGCGGATGGCCGAGGCCAACGTCAACGTCCTGCTGTCGGGCGGCAGCATCAAGAATGGCGAGGGCCTGGACGACACCGAGCCCCTGGCCATGACCACCGAGAGCCTGACCCGGGAGTTCCCCCTCTATGCTTCCAGCCTGCTGAACCTGGTCAAGACCAGCGAGACCCGCATCCGCGGCCTCACCCCGCCGGACGAGAACAAGTAATCCTAAAAACACCAGCGCCCCCGCGTCAGTTAAAACGCGGGGGCGCTTTTTGCGTCAAGCCGGCAGATTGTTCTCGATAAAGGCGCCGATGTCCTCAAAGACTTCCTGGCGGTTCAGCTCCACCAGCAGCTCATGCCGGGCCCCGGGATAGAGTTTGACCTCCACCGACCGGACCCCCGCATCCCGGAGGCTCTGGGCCGCCTTGCGGACGCCGCGGCCCTTGTCTCCCACCGGGTCATCGTCTCCCGCCACAAACAGCAGGGGCAGGTCTTTGGGCACCTGGGCCAGCAGCTTTTTGTCGCACAGGCGGGCCAGGCCGGTGAACAGGCTGTGATAGCCGTTGAGGGTGAAGCGGAAGCTGCACCGCTCCTCGGCCAGGTAGCGGTCCACCTCGGCCTGGTCCCGGTTGAGCCAGTCTTTGGAGGTGCGGGCCGGCTCAAAGCTGCGGTTGTAGCTGCCAAAGGCCATGCCGTCCACCAGTTTGCTGCGGTAATGCCAGCCCTTGAAGGCCGCCATCAGGCGGCACAGGGCCCGGCCCGCCAGGACCACCATCCGGGGCTGCCAGCCGGTGCCCATCAGGATGGCGCCGGTCAGTTCCTCCCCGTGTTCGCAGAGGTACTGACGGGCGTAAAAGGAGCCCATGCTGTGGCCCATCAAAAACCATGGCAGTCCCTCCAGCTGGGGCAGAGCTTTGGCCCACCGGGTGACTCCATAGATATCGTCCAGCAGCAGACGGTTGCCGTCTGGCTCGCCGAAATAGCCGTATTCCTCCGGCGACGCCGCCGAGCCCCCGTGGCCCAGGTGGTCGTGGCCCACCGACGCAATCCCCCGCTGGGCCAGCCAGCGGGCCAGTTCCTCATACCGGCCGATGTACTCCACCATGCCGTGGGTCATCTGCAGCACCGCCCGGGGCCTGCCCTCAGGCAGGCAGACCATGACGTTGAGGCGGGCGCCGGGGCGGACCGAGGGAATCTTATAATACTGCACGCCGCTCACGGCTCCACACTCCCTTCCCCGACCATTTGCCCGGGCTGCAGGGAGGCAATCTTTGCGCAGCAGGCCGGGCAGATGCAGCAGCCTTCAAACACCACTGCGTGATCGTCCACCGCACCGCAGAAGGCGCAGGCCTTGGGCGGGATGTATTTGCGCATGACAATAGCACCGTTTTCCGCAAAGATCTCCACTTTGCTGTCGCCGGTCAGACCCATGGCGGTGCGCAGCTCCTTGGGCAAGACCACACGGCCCAGATTATCGATCCCGCGGACGATCCCGGTGCTCTTTTTTTTCTTCATGTCGTTCTCCTTTTTGCGCGATCATTCGCGACCTATCCCTTCAGAAAGGGACCGGGCGCCGACGCGGCGCAAACACCGGTTCTTTCCTGTTTTTTCCAGTATACAGGAAGGAACAGCATTCGTCAAGAATTCCGTCTTTGTTCGACAAGAAATACTTTCGGGCGGGGCGCTTTGCCGCCCCTTATGGAGAAAAAGAGCGAACCAAAGCGTTTTTCACCGCACAAAACCGCATCCCCTGCCGCAAAAGCGCAAAACGGCCCGCGCCGCGCCAAAACAGGGCGCAAACGCGGGCCGAAATGGGTTTCTTTCTGTCGGATTGGCTCACAGCTGGAGCAGGCCAACCTTGCGGTAGACCTTCTGGATCATGCGGTCGGCAATGCGGGAAGCTGCCGCTGCGCCCTCCTTCAGGACGCCGTCCACATAGGCCTTGTCGGCCAGGATGCGGGCGTATTCGCCCTGGATGGGGGCCAGGCCGTCGGCCACTGCCGCGCCCACGGCCTCCTTAAAGACGCCGTAGCCCTGGCCGTCAAACTCCCGCTCCACTTCCTCGATGCTCTTGCCGGTGAAGATGTGGTAAATGGCGATCAGGTTGGAGACACCGGGCTTGTTGGCGGGGTCGTACCGCACCACGCCGTCCGAGTCGGTCACCGCACGCTTGAACTTGCGGGTGATGGTGTCCCGGTCGTCGGTCAGCAGGATGAAGGCGTTGACGTTGGTGTCGCTCTTGCTCATCTTGTGGGTGGGATCGGCCAGGGACATGATCTTGGCGCCCTCCTTGGTCACATAGCCCTCGGGCAGGGTGAAGGTGGGGCTGTAGGCGTTGTTGAACCGCTGGGCCACGTTGCGGGCCAGCTCCAGATGCTGGGTCTGGTCCTGTCCCACCGGCACCAGGTCGGCGTTGTAAATCAGGATATCGGCGGCCATCAGGGCCGGATAGGTGAACAGGCCGCCGTTGACGTTGTCGGGGTGCTTGGCGCTCTTGTCCTTGAACTGGGTCATGCGGCTCAGCTCGCCGAACTGGGCATTGCAGCAGAGAATCCAGTTCAGCTGGGTGTGGGCCGGAACATGGCTCTGGACAAAGAGGATGCTCTGGGCCGGGTCGATGCCGGCGGCCAGCAGCATGGCGGCCGCCTCGCGGGTGTTGCGGCGGAGGGCCGCGGGGTCCTGGCGGACGGTCAGGGCGTGGAGGTCAGCCACCATATACAGGCAGTTGAACTGATCCTGAAGCTTGGCCCAGTTGCGGACTGCCCCGATATAATTGCCCAGGGTAAAGGTGCCGGTGGGCTGGATGCCCGACAAAATAACGCGTTTGCGCTCGCTCTGCTCGCTCATAAGAAAGCCTCCTGCAAATCAACTGTAAGGGAAATCTGCCCGGCGGACCGTCCCGGGGACCCGGGGCCGGGGTATTCCGGCCAACAAAAAAGTCCCTGACAAAGCCCGGCCTGCCGGTCTTGTCAAGGACGAATCAACATTGGATCCGCGGTGCCACCTTGCTTTGCGGCCCACTGGCCGCACCCTCTGACGGGATGCCAACACATCCCCGGCGCTGACGTGCGCCCTGCCGTCGCGGGATACCCAGGTCCTGTGCCCTTCCCCCGCGCCCTCGGCGGCCCATAGCGGCGCGCATCGGCCCGCCTGCTTTTCAGCTGCCGCAGGCTCTCTGATGGGAATGCTGTCGCCGCATCTTCCGCTTCATCGGTTTGTACATTAGACTATAGCACGTTTGCCATGCCCTGTCAAGGGCCCGCCGCCGACAGTATATTAACCTGAATTTTTTCCTAAAATTTGTGAATTTTGTGTATTGTGTGCAAAAGTTTTTCCCGCTAAAATAGGGATATGTAAGACAGGTCTGCAGGCTGCCCCAGGGGCCGGCCCTGCGCAAAAAACAGACAGGAGGGATTTCAAACATGATGAATCTGGTCAAGCTGCCCACCAAGAACAAGCGGATGTTCCTGCGCGTCGCCAAAGGGCACTTCGCCACCAGCCACAGCCACATCAACTATTACATCGATGTGACCATGCAAAAGACCCGCCTGTCCGAGGCCGCCGAGGCCGCCCGGGAGCTGGTCCATATGTACAAGACCACCACCATCGTGGACACGGTTCTGTGTCTGGACGGCACCCAGGTCATCGGCACCTGTCTGGCCAACGAGCTGACCAAAGACGGTTTCCGCAACATGAACGCCCATCAGACCGTCTACATCATCACCCCCGAGTACACCACCGGCAGCCAGATCATCCTGCGGGACAACATCATCCCCATGGTGCGCGGCAAGCACGTGCTGATTCTGGCCGCCTCCCTCACCACCGGCTACACCGCCAAGGCCGCCATGGAAGCGGTGGAGTATTACGGCGGCCAGGTGGCGGGCCTGTCGGCCATCTTTGCCACCACCCATGAGTTCATGGGCATGCAGGTCAACTCCATCTTTGACCCCAACAACCTGCCCGACTACACCAGCTATGAGTCCCGCGACTGCCCCATGTGCAAGGCGGGCCAGCCCATTGACGCGCTGGTGAACAGCTTCGGCTATTCGTCCCTGTAACATTGCCCTTACCTGGACCGCGGACTGCTTTCCCCTCTCAGCAGCCGCGGTCTTTTTGTGTCCATCAAAAAGCCCCGGCATATTTTGCCGGGGCTTTGGATCACAGATTCAGCTCAGAGTTTATCCACCACGATTTCAATGGAAATCAGCCAATACACCGTTTCATCCTTTGTTTTTAAGGTCTTTCCGCTTACGTTGTAGGTGCACTTGCCGCCGATTTGTTCGACAATCGGGTCAAGCTGTTCGCTCACACTCAAAACCGCAACCGCTGCAACTTTTTCAGCGGTATCGATGGGCGCAATCGCTCCTGCCTGTGTTGTACTGACCGAATAATTTGTCTGCGTGTTGACAACCGAAGCAATCCAGTCTGCACTGATTCCTGCTTCCAGCTCGCTCTCTGTCAGCACAAAGGAAGCCCCTTTTCGATTGGAGCCGCTCTTATAGTTTCTGACACCAATCAGATAGGAGTGGAGGCTCTCGCCATTTTTTCCCATACCGCCCTGTTCCATCAGTGCAATGGTTTCATCCATAGCAGCATTCAATTCTGCATCACTGGAAACACGGACTTTACTGTCTGCTTCTTTTATCAGACTATTTACGCTGGATGTATTCAGCGAGCTGCGTCCTGCGCTGCCTGTGCCGCCGCATCCAGTCAGCATACCAACTGCCATCACAGCCGACAGCGCCAGGGCCATCCATTTCTTTGCTTTCATCATCCTTACACCTCATTTCCGGAGCATCCCGCGCTCCCGGTTTCATTTGCGGATTTTCAGGCGAAAAACCCCCGGCTGGGCCGGGGGCGACTGCATCGTTGCATCAGACTTTAGGAAGCCATCTTGATCTGTGCGGCAAAAACCCAATATACCGTGCCGTCCGGTGCAGTTGCTTTTGTGCCGCTCACATTGTAAGTCATACGAATGTGGTTATCAGTGATATCCGACAACAGGCCCAGGGTGCCATCCACTGCCAGAACCAGAGTCGCTGCATATTTTTCAGGGGTGTTGATGGGTGCCATAGCCGTCACTTTGCTGCTATTTGCCCCAATGTAAGAAGCCAAGCCGCCAGCGCCTGTATTGGTTTTCAGCTGATTTTCCTCAACCACCGAGGTCAGACCAAAGGTCACACTGGGACCAACAATGCCCAATCCGCCCAGGATCTGATTCAAAATGCTGCTGGCAATGCTCTGTGCTGTCCAGCCCATGGAATTGCGGACACTACGGTCAAACGAACTAATCGAACCGGTGGAAACAATTTCACGCGCCGCATTGCGCACCGCATTATTCAGGGTGCTGTCGCTGCTCACGGTGATATCACTGCCCACATCTTCCAGCAGATTGTTTACCTGGCTGGTGCTCACCGAGCCGCTGACACCGCCGCTGCCTCCGCAGCCGGTCAGCACACTGACGGCCATCACTGCGGCCAGAGCCAGCGCTACAAACTTTTTCATCTTCATACTTGTTACACCTCGTTTCATTCTGTCGGGATCTTGTAAAACAGTCTTTCAAACAGGCAGGGCAGCCTGTCACGAACCCTTGGTCATCACAAACAACAGCATTTCTTCCCCGTCCCGGGTGGTAAACGAGGCTACAGCCGCCGCGTAGGCATTGCCGTGGCCCTCTTGATACAGCTGCTGGGCAAAAGACGCCGCCGTCTGTTCGTGGCGGTTGGGGTTTCCCCAGGGGCTGTTGGGCCAATAGGAGCTGTCATACACGCTGCAGATCAGGGGAGGCGTTCCGATTTCCCGCGCAATCTGGCTGCGGACGGCAGCAGGCTCCGGGTCAGGGCGCTGGGCGCCCTCCAGGTTCTGGGCCGCCTGTTCCACCGCCTGATTCAGGGCGTCCTGTTCGGTCACGGTGATGTTCAGCCCATCCTTCTGCAGAATATCCTGAATCACATCCTTGTTCAGATGGATGAGTCCACTTTGGGCTCCCAGTCCGCACCCGCTCAGCAGGCAAACCGCCAGAACCGCCGTCAAAAGCAGCGAAAGCCATCGTCTGTGTCTCATAGCAGCGTTCCTTTCTGTTGACAGGAGGGAAAATCACCTTCCGAACGATTGGAAAAAATTTCCTCCATTAGTTTAAACGTACCATATTCAAGTTATATTGTCAACAACTTTACTTCACTACCAACAAAAATACAACCGATTTTAAAAAACAAAGCCCCCGGCGGACAAGCCGCCGGGGGTATATAGCAAGGGTCCGTAATAAGCATTTCAGAGGCCGCCGGTGCGGAACGCCGCAGGCGGACGGGCCCGGAGCGGAACCATTCTGCGCAGACTGTGCATCTTGCCTCGGTTCGCTCCAGTTATGCGGACATCATATCACATTTTTCACAGATTGTCAACGATTTCAGACCATTTTGTCCGTCCGGTGCGCACTGCTTTTTGTGACCGGCGATCAGCCGCGGTCTGCCCTGCTGCCCCGGATGTAGGGGTCATGCCAATAGCTCCAAACCAGCTGCGCGCACATAAAGCACCAGATCACCGGCTCGCAGAGGATCACGGCATTGTAGCCGAACCGGGGGATGAAGTAGAGCATGAACAGAATCTTGCCCACCAGCTCGATGCCGCTGGAAATCAGAGGCAGGATCTTCTGGCCCAGGCTCTGCAGGGCATAGCGGGTGGCCAGCAGGACACCCAGCACCGAATAGAAGGGCGCGGTCCACTGCAGGTAGCGGGCGCCGTTTTCCAGGACCACCGACTCGCTGGAGCCCGAAATCAGACCCACCAGGTCGCCGGCCCACAGCCACATCAGGACGGTCATGACCACGGCGGTGCCCAGGCCAAACAGCCAGATCTGCCGCATTCCCTTGCGGATGCGGTCGGCCTTGTCGGCGCCCCGGTTCTGGGAGACGAAGGTGGAACCGGCGGTGGCCATGGCGATGACCGGCATATCGGTGATGGTAAACAGCTTGCGGGCGGCGGTATGGCCGGCAATCACCAGGGTTCCCAGGCCATTGATGCCGTACTGAAGGATCACCGAGCCCGCCGACACAATGCTGCTCATCAGGCCCATGGACAGGCCCTGGGTCACCAGTTCCCGGTAGAGGCCCTTCTCAATGGAGAAGTGTTCCCGGCCGGGGACCAGGTGTTTGGCCCACTTGTAGATGTAGACGAAGCAGAGCACCACCGACACGGCCTGTGCCAGAACGGTGGCCAGGGCCGCGCCCCGGACCCCCATTCCCAGCCCGGCCACAAACCAGTAGTCCAGAGCCACGTTGAGGCAGGAGGAGAAAATCAGGAACACCAGAGGCATCACGCTGTTGCCCACCGCCCGCAGCAGGGCGGCGCACAGGTTGTACATGAACATGACCACCACATACTGGGCGATGGGGCGGATGTAACTGTAGGCCTCCTCGATGATCTCGGCCGGGGTGTCCAGCGCCACCAGCAGGGGGTGCAGGAACAGCAGGCCCACCAGGGTGATGAGGGCCGAGAACACCAGACCAATGACCAGCGAGCCGGCCACCGTCTTTTTCACCTTGTTGTAGTCCTCTGCGCCGTAGGCCCGGGCGGTGACGATGGCCAGGCCGTTGCCGATGCCCAGGCCGAAGCCCACCAGAAGCTCATAAATCGACCCGCAGGCGCCCACCGCCGCCAGGGAGGTATCTCCCAGGATGTTGCCCACGATCATGGTGTCGGCGGCGTTGTACAGCTGCTGGAACAGGTTGGAAATAAAAATGGGAATGGCGAACACCAGCAGATTGCGGAAGATGGGCCCGTGAATCAGGTCCACCCGCCGGCCTCTGGATCGCCCCAGGGTTTGTGTTTTATCCATTGCGCCTCCTGTTTGTTTGTGCAGACATCAAGACACGGCTCCCGCATAGGCGGAAGCCGTGGGCGTGCCCTGCGGCACGCTCTAGGGGACAAAATTTTACGGCAAACCGCGCACTCAGCCCTTGGCCTCGCACACAATTTGCCATAAAATTTCCCTGTAGGTGTCCGGACTGTACGCGCATGTCGTCCAGTCCGGACATTTTCTACCATTTGGCGGCTCCCACATAGGCGGAAGCCGCGTTTTGTTGTCTGTTGAATTGGATCAGATTTCCTCGGTCTCAAAGCCGGCGCCGGTCAGAACCTGCACGCTGGTGAAACCTGCCGCCTTGATCTGGCGGGCGGCCTCCTCATAGCCGTAGGTCAGGCCGTCCACCGAGTGGGCGTCGGCGGTGATGATGACCTTGCCGCCCATCCGGTTCCACTCCTTGAGCATCCACTCGCTGGGGTAGAAATCATCCCGGTAGCCGCGGAAGACGCCGCCGGTGTTCACTTCCAGTACACAGCCGGCCGAACGGGCTGCCTCCAGGGCGCCCAGAGCAGCGGCGCGGTAGCGGTCGCAGTTCTCGTCGAAGAATTCGCCGTCCCGGTTCAGCTTCTTGATCAGGTCGATGTGACCCAGAATGTCGGGCTTCTGGGCGGCCACTTCGGCCACCGAGCGGAAATAGGCCTCGGCGGCGGCCAGGCCGTCCCCGCCGAAGTCCGCATCAATGCAGGCCTGCAGGTCCTGCTTGCGGAAATCGATCTCATAGTAGCGGTCGGTGTTGGCCCCGTGGAGATAATGCACGCTGCCGATCCAGTAGTCGTACCCGATGCGCTTGTCGTCCGAGAACTGGTCCCACTCCAGACCGCAGAGGATATCCACCTTGCCCTTGTACTCTGCCTTCAGCTTTGCGATAGTGGCCTTGTACTGGGCCGTGCGGCGGGGGCTCATGCAATATTCCCGGTCGCAGGGGGTATGGCTGTGCCCCGTGAAGCCCAGCGTTGTCAGGCCCTGCGCGCAGGCGGCGGAGGCCATCTCCTGCAGGGTATTTTTTCCGTCGCACAGCGTCGAGTGGCAGTGGACGCTGGATTTCATGAAGTTTGCCATAGCCTTGCTCACTGCATCCTTTCCTGTTTGACCTTATGGTCAATGACGTGTCGTTTTTCCAGCTCACGGGTGATGTCCTCCACCGTGATGCCGGCCTGTACCATCAGCACCAGAACATGATAGGCAAGGTCGCTGATCTCATAGACCGTCTCAGCCTTGTCTTCCTTTTCTCCGGCGATGATGACCTCGGTGCACTCTTCGCCCACCTTTTTGAGGATTTTTTCTTTGCCCTTTTCAAACAGGTAGGTGGTATAACTGCCCTCCTGGGGGTGGGTCTTGCGGCCCTTGATCAACTGATACAGCCCCTGCCAGCTGAACTGCTTGAGCTCATCGCTGACATAGACCGGGTTGAAAAAGCAGCTCTCGGCGCCAGTATGACAGGCCGGGCCGCTCTTGACCACTTCCACCACCAGAGCGTCGGCGTCGCAGTCGGCGGTGATGGACACCACCCGCTGCACATTGCCGCTGGTTTCCCCCTTCCGCCAGATCTCCTGGCGGCTGCGGCTCCAGAACACCGTCCGCCCCTCCGCAATGGTCAGCGCGAGGGTTTCTGCATTCATGTATGCCAGGGTCAGCACCTCTTTGGTGTAGTGATCCTGCACGATGGCCGGGATCAGGCCCTGGCTGTCAAATTTCAGTTCCATACTCTCTCCTGCCCGTAAATGGGCCATTAACAGTTTATCGTATTCCGGCCCGATATGCAAGGGGTCAGAGGCGCATTTCCACACCATTTTTTGCAAGATATTCTTTCAGCTCCCGGATGGTGAGCAGTTTCTGGTGGAAAATTCCGGCCGCCAGGCCGGCGTCGATCCCCTTGTGGCGGAACAGTTTCAAAAAATCTTCCTTTTTTCCGGCGCCCCCCGAGGCGATGATGGGCACGTTCACCCGGTCGCTGACGGCATCCAGCATTTCCAGGTCAAAGCCGCCCCGCACCCCGTCGGTGTCGATGCTGTTGAGGCAGATCTCCCCCGCGCCGTTGGCGGCGCACTCGGCGATCCATTCCAGAGCATCCCGGCCGGTATCCTCCCGGCCGCCCTTGGCAAAGACCCGGAACTGTCCGTCCACCCGCTTGACGTCGGCGGACAGCACCACGCACTGGCTGCCGTACCGCTGCGCCGCCGCCGGGATAAGGCCGGGGTCCTTCAGGGCTCCCGAGTTCACCGACACCTTGTCGGCGCCGCATTTCAGCACCCGGTCAAAGTCCTCCAGGGTGTTGATGCCGCCCCCCACCGTCAGGGGAATGAAAATCTCGCTGGCCACCCGGGTCAGAATGTCGGTAAAGAGGGCCCGGCCCTCAAAGCTGGCGGTGATGTCGTAAAACACCAGTTCGTCGGCTCCGGCGGCGTTGTACATCCGGGCCATCTCCACCGGGTCGGCCACATCCCGTATCCCCTCAAAGTTGACCCCCTTCACCACCCGTCCGTTGCGCACGTCCAGGCAGGGAATGATCCGCTTGGTAATCATAGGCGTTTATCCTTTCTTTTCGCACCGGCGGACACAGGCGGCCAGGTCCAGCGCTCCGGCATAAAGGCTTTTGCCCAGAATGGCCGCCGCCGTTCCCATCTGGTCCAAAGCTTCCAGCTCTTCCATCCGGCTGATGCCGCCGCTGGCGGTCACCGCCAGGCCGGGCAGAGTCTGGCGCAGACGCCGGTACAGGTCCAGGTTGGTCCCCTGCATGGCGCCGTCCCGGGCGATGTCGGTGCAGATGACGGCGGTGCAGCCCGCCTCATACAGCCGGCGGCAGAAGTCCAGGCCGTCCACGTCGCTGACTTCCTTCCAGCCGTGGATGGCCACCCGGCCGTCCTTCATATCCACCCCCACCGCCAGCCGGTCCCCATAGGTTTGGAGCATCCGGGCGGTGAAATCGAAGTCGGTGACGGCCACGCTGCCCAGAATGCAGCGGCCCACACCCAGTTCCAGATACTGTTGGATCCGCTCCTGGGTGCGGATGCCGCCCCCCACCTCGATGTAGAGGCCGCCCTGCTGCGCAATGGCCCGGATGGCCTCGAAATTCACCGGGGCGCCGTCCTTGGCGCCGTCCAGATCCACCAGGTGGAGGCAGCTGGCCCCCGCCTGACGGAATGCCTCGGCCTGGGCGCAGGGGTCGGCCCCGTAAACCGTCATGCGGTCGTAGTCCCCCTGGGTCAGGCGGACCACCTGGCCGCCCCGCAGGTCAATGGCCGGAAAAATCTTCATGGTGTCCCCTCCTTTGTGGTTGCCGGCTCACAGCCCGGCAAAGGCTTTCAGCAGCCGCAGGCCGGTGTCCCCGCTTTTTTCGGGGTGGAACTGGGTGCCGTACACCAGCCCCGACCGCACCACCCCGGTGACCGGGATGGAATAATCGCTGACCGCCAGGGTGCTGGCGGCGCAGTCCTTGGCGTAGTAGCTGTGGACGTAGTAGACGTACTCCCCTTCCTTCACATACCGGAACAGGGGGTCGTCCCGCAGGATGTGGAGGGCGTTCCAGCCGATCTGGGGCACCTTGAGGGCCGGGTCGGCCAGGTCGGGTTCCAGGGGGCAGACCGTCCCCGGCACCAGGCCCAGGCCGGGATGCTCTCCATATTCATAGCTCTTGTCAAACAAAAGCTGCATTCCCAGACAGATGCCCAGCAGGGGTTTGCGGGCTGCCTCGGCCTTCACCACCGGCACCAGGCCGGCGGCGGTCAGCTTTTCCATGGCGTCCCCAAAGGCCCCCACCCCGGGCAGAATCACCCGGTCGGCGGCCCGAATCACGGCGGGGTCGGCGGTGACCACCGCCTCCAGCCCCAGACTTTTCAGGCTGGAACGGAGGCTGAACAGGTTCCCCACCCCGTAATCAATCACGGCAATCATACCAGCAGTCCTTTCGTTGAGGGGATTTCATCCCGGTGGGCCTGGTCCACCCGGACGGCGGCCGCCAGAGCCCGGGCGGCTCCCTTGTAGCAGGCCTCCAGAATGTGGTGGCTGTTCTCGCCCGCGAACTGGACGAAGTGGAGGGTGGCGGGGACGCTGCGGGCAAAGCCCAGCCAGAACTCCTTGACGCACTCCACGTCAAAATCCCCCACCTTCTCGGTGGGGCAGGTCACCGACCAGTTCAGGGTGCACCGGCCCGACAGGTCCACCGCGCAGAGGACCAGAGCCTCGTCCATGGGCAGATAGAAGCTGCCGTACCGCTGAATCCCCCGCATATCCCCCAGACCCTTGCGGAAGGCCTGGCCCAGGGCGATGCCGATGTCCTCGGCGGTGTGGTGATAGTCCACCTCCACGTCCCCGTGGCAGGTGAGGACCAGGTCAAACCGGCCGTGCCGGGCGAACAGTTCCAGCATATGGTTCAGAAACCCGCAGCCGGTGTCCACCTGATAAATCCCCGCCCCGTCCAGATCCAGGGTCAGCTCGATCTGGGTCTCGGCGGTGTTGCGTTCCACTCGTACTTCCCGCATGGTGTCGTCCTCCCTCGTTGTGTTGACGGGCCGGCAGGCCCTCTCACGGCCCGCCCAGAATCTCGTCCAGCCGGGCCATCAGGATTTCCATTTGTTCCAGGGTGCCCACCGTAATCCGCAGCCAGTCCGACGTGCGGGGCCCGCTGAAGTGGCGGACCAGCACTCCCTTGTCCCTCAGCGCCTGATACAGGGCACCGCCCTCCATCCGGTCGGTGCGGGCGAAAAGGAAGTTGGTGCGGCTGTCGGTGCGTTCAAAGCCCCGCCGGGCCAGCTGTTCCGCGGCCCAGGCCCGGGTCTCGCAGATCTGCTGGCGGGTCTCATTGAAATAGCAGGTGCTCTCCAGGGCCGCGATGCCGGCGGCCAGGGTCATCCGGTTGATGTTGTAGGGGTTGAGGCTGGAGCGGACCCGTTCCAGGTCGGCGATCAGCTCTTTGCAGCCCATGGCAAAACCCAGCCGGGCCCCCGCCATCTGGCGGGACTTGGAAAAGGTCTGGACCACCAGCAGGTTGTCATAGCTGTGGATGAGGGGCACGCAGCTCTCGGCCCCAAAGTCCACATAGGCCTCGTCCACAATCACCACGTTGTCGGGGTTGGCGGCGGCGATTTTGGCAATCTCCTCCGGCGGCAGGGCCAGGCCGGTGGGGGCGTTGGGGTTGGCGATGACGATGGTCTCCCCCCGGCCATAATATTTGGCCGGGTCCAGCCGGAAGTCCTCTTCCAGCGGGATCACGTCCTCCGGGATGTGGAGCAGCCCGCACCAGACGGCGTAACAGCCATAGGTCACATCGGCGTGGGCCAGCGGGTGGGTCTCGTCGCAGAAGGCCCGCAGGGCAAAGAACAGGTTTTCATCGCTGCCGTTCCCCGCCATCACCTCGTCGGGGTCGATGCCGTAATACCGGGCGGCGGCCTGGCGCAGGGCGGTGCAGGCCGGGTCGGGATACAGCTGCAGCCGGCCGGTCTCGGCCTGAATGGCCTCCACCACCGCCGTGGCGGGGGGATAAGGGCTCTCGTTGGTGTTCAGTTTGATGTAGGACCGGTCCTGCGGCTGTTCCCCGGGGGTGTACGGCTTCAGGCTGGTCAGGGTCGGGCTGAGATAACGGCTCACTGGGACGCGCCCCCTTCTTGGTCATAGCGGATGGTCACGCTGCGGGCGTGGGCGTGGAGGCCCTCTTTTTCCGCAAAGGCGGCGATCCGGTCCTTGACGGCCCCCAGGGCCTCCCGGGTGTAATAGATGAAGCTGGACCGCTTGACGAAGTCGTCCACCCCCAGCGGGCTGGAAAACCGTGCGGTGCCGCTGGTGGGCAGGGTGTGGTTGGGCCCGGCGAAGTAGTCGCCCAGCGCCTCGGGGACGTTCCGGCCCAGGAAGATGCTGCCGGCGTTCTTGATCTTGCCCAGCACCGCAAAGGGGTCCTCCACGCAGACTTCCAGGTGCTCGGGGGCGATGATGTTGCAGACCTCAATGGCCTTGCCCAGGTCCTGGCAGACGATGATCTTGCCGTTGTCGTCCACGCTGGCCCGGGCAATGGCCGCCCGGGGCAGCTGGGGGATCTGGACTTCCAGCTCGGCCTGAACCGCTTTGGCCAGGGCCTCGCTGTCGGTGACCAGCACCGGGCTGGCCAGCTTGTCGTGTTCGGCCTGGCTCAGCAGGTCGGCCGCCACCCAGGCGGGATTGCAGCCGCCGTCGGCCAGCACCAGGATTTCACTGGGGCCGGCGATCATGTCGATGCCCACCTTGCCGTAGACCATCCGCTTGGCGGTGGCCACATAGACGTTGCCGGGGCCCACAATCTTATCCACCGCCGGCACGCTCTGGGTACCGTAAGCCAGGGCCGCCACCGCCTGGGCGCCGCCGGTCTTGAAAATCCGGGTGACCCCCGCCACGCTGGCGGCGGCCAGAATGGCCGGATTCACCTTGCCGTCCTTCCCGGCGGGGGTGGTCATGACGATTTCGGGCACTCCCGCCACCTTGGCGGGAATCACATCCATCAGGACGGTGGAGGGATAGGCGGCGGTGCCCCCCGGCACATAGACGCCGGCCCGCTCCACCGGGGTGTACTTCTGGCCCAGAATGACCCCATCCTGCTCGGTCATCACAAAGTTATCGTGGAGCTGGCGGCGGTGAAAGGCCTCGATGTTGGCCGCCGCCATCCGCAGCGTCTGGAGAAAATCCGGGTCGGCGGCGGCCAGGGCCTCCTCCATCTCGGCAGGGGTCACTTCCAGGGCGTCCAGGTCGGCCCCGTCGAACTTCTTGGCGTAATCCCGCAGGGCATCGTCCCCCCGGGCCCGCACATCGGCGATGATGGCCTCCACCACCGCCTCCACGTCTTTTTCCGCCCGCAGGTCCCGGTTGAGGATCTGATCGGGGGTCAAATCTTCCAGACGGTACAGCTGAATCATCTTGTTTCCTCCTTCTGGCGGCGGGCCAGGGCCCCGCGCAGCTGTTCCAGCATCCGGTCGGCCGACCGGCGCTTGAACTGATAGCTGGATTTATTGGCAATCACCCGGGCCGAAATGGGCATGAACTCGGTCACCACCGCCAGCCCGTTCTCCCGCAGGGTGGTGCCGGTCTCCACGATGTCCACAATCACGTCGGACAGCCCCAGAATGGGGGCCAGCTCGATGGAGCCGTTGAGCTTAATGATCTCGATATCCCGGCCCAGGGAGGCGTAATACTCCTTGGCGATCCGGGGGAACTTGGTGGCCACCCGAATGGGACGGCCGGGGTCGTCCCGATAGCCCGCCGGGGCGGCCACGCACATCCGGCACTTTCCCAGCCCGGTGTCCAGCAGCTCATAGACGTCGGCCTCGGCCTCCGACAGGATATCCTTGCCCACAATGCCGATGTCGGCGGTGCCGTGTTCCACATAGATGGCCACGTCGCTGGGTTTCACCAGGAAGCACCGCACCCCGGCGGCCCGGTCCTCCACCACCAGCTTGCGGGAGGCGTTGTAGTCCTCGGGGGTGATGCAGCCGCCGGCGGCCAGCAGGTTATAGACCTTGTCGCCCAGGCGGCCCTTGGGCAGGGCCACATTCAGCAGGCCCTCGCCGGTTTCCTGCACCGGGGGCGGCGGGGCGGCGAGGCGATCCAGCTCATCCAGATACACCGCAAAGCCGATGGCCCCCACCCCGGGGGTGAACTTCCGGGCCAGCAGGTCGTACCGGCCGCCCTTCAGCACCGGGCGGGGCGCTCCCCGCAGGTAGCCCTGCACAATCAGGCCGTTGTAATACTCCATCTCCCCCGAGAGGCTCAGGTCAATCTGGAGGCTCTGGCCCTCGGCGGCCAGCTGGCTTTCCAGGGCCCGCAGCTGGGCCACCGCCTCCTCCATGGCCGGGTTCCGGCAGGCGGCCGCGGCCCGTTCCAGCACCTGGGAGGCCGGGCCGCAGAGGGTCAGCAATTCCTGCAGGGCCCTGGCCCCTTCTTCCTCCAGGCCGGCGGCCCGGGCGGTGGCAGCCAGCTCATGGCTGTTTCGGGCCCGCAGCCGGGCCAGAATCCCCTGCCGGGCGCTCTCGGGCACCTTGAAGGCGTCCAGCAGCCCCGACAGATAGCCCATGTGGCCCACTTCCAGCTGCCAGGCCGAACCCATGGCGTCGGACAGCAGGGCCAGGGACCGGACCGCCAGGCTCACGGCCTCGCCGGTCTCGGCCTGCCCCACCTGACCAATATATTCCAGGCCCATCTGGGCAATTTCCTTGAAGGTATGGCTCTCCGCCGAGGGGCGGTAGACGTTCTCACTGTAATAGAACCGTTTGGTCTCCCCCGGCGCCGGCTGGGCGCTCTTGGCAATCGAGAGGGTGACGTCCGGCTTCAGAGCCAGCAGGCGGCCGTCCAAATCGGTAAAGGTGATGACCTGCCGCGAGGCCAGAAAGGTCTGGTTCTCCTGGTACAGGGCGTATTCTTCAAACTGGCCCATATGGTACTTGCGGCAGCCCGCCGCTTCGTACAGGGCGCGCAGTCCAAAGGAGGCCCGCTCCTTGGGCTGCAGGAGGGAAAGTTCAAATTCCATGGCAGCAGTTCCCTTTCTTCCGGATAACCTTGGGTGGATATGGGTCTATTATACTTTACTACACTATCATTGTAAAGTAGCAATGTACCAGCTTTCCGCCGGGTTTCCGGGGCGGTTTCCGGGCGATTTGCACAGCTGTCAAACCAAAAAGGGGCGCACCGGTTTCCCGGTGCGCCCCATGGCTCATTGTGCGTCTTTCTCCTCGGCCTCGTCTGCAGCGGGCTCAGCCGGCTCCGCTTCGGCCTCCGCGGCCGGTTCTTGGGCGGCGGTTTCGATCTCTGCCTCGGCGGCCTTGCGGATGGCCTCGGCGTGGGCCTTGCCGGCGGCCACCCCTGCCTCATAGGCTGCGGCGGTCTTGTCAGCGGTTTCCTTGTCGGTCTCGGCGTCCTCCGCCAGGTCCACCGTCACCTGGACGGGGAACTTTTTGCCCATTTTCTTGGCCAGGACGGCGGCGCCCAGGCCCGCAGCGGCCACAGCGGTCACCGCGCCCAACAGTTGAAACAAAGCTCTCATTTGCAAACCCTCCTATGCATTGGCATGCGGTCTTGGGGGCCCGGCCCCCCGACCTTTATCGTTGACCGGCCGTCCGGCCGGCAAACAGGACTTGTCCCCAGCCTGCGGCATCAAGCCGCAGCGGATCTGCAAAACGCCGGCAGCGCGGCTGCGGGGCAGATGCCGTCAGGAGAAGGCGACCACGTCGTTGAGGGGCTTGTGGGCCGGCTCCACCGAGGTGGCACTGAGAACGGGGCCCTTGCCCCGGTAGATGTTGTGGAACTTATAGCTCACCCGGGCGGTGACGGTGACCCAGCTGCGCTGTTCCAGGGCCTTGTAGCCGTCGTAGCTGCAGGGGAAGCCCACAAACTGGATGTCCTGCACGCAGCAGGTCATGGCGAAACGGCCGGGCACAAAGCTGTTTTTGCCGGCCCGGTTGGTCTGGCAGACCTGGGCCAGGAAGCGGACGGTCTTGCCCACGTACTTCTGGGGGTCCTCCTGGCAGTCCATATACCAGATGCCGAAGTCGTCGTCCCCGATCTCGATGATCGGCGCCTCGATGTCGAAGGGCAGCGGGTCGGGGATGTCGTCGTAGGCCACGCTGCCGTCGGCGAACTCATAGGCGATGTCGCACCGGCGGGAAGCCTGGCGCACCAGACGGTGCAGCTCCTGGCGGGCCTCGTCGGTGTTGACCTTTTCGGCCCGGTTAAAGACAATCAGCTCGCTGCGGGCGATCTTGTCCAGCATCAGGCTCCGCATGGCATTGTCCCGGGCGTAGGTCAGGGCGGTGGTGCCGTCGGCGGTGGCGATGACCTGATAGATCAGCCAGTCATTGGGCAGGGCGTCGGCCAGGTCCTGCAGCAGCCACATGCCGTTGTACTCGATGACCACCCGGCCTGCGTCGGTCTCTTTGGCCAGGTTGGCCAGGTTCTGGGCGTTCAGCTCGGACTTGTCCTCCAGAACGCGGATGCTGGTGCCGGGGAAAGCGAATTTTTCGGGCTTGTACTCCTCTTCGCCTTCCTCGCAGACCAGCAGCAGGGTCTTGTCCCCCGAATCAAAGTTGGGGTCCTCAAACGTCTCCTGAATGAATTTGGTCTTGCCGCTCTCCAGGAAGCCCACAAACAGGTAGACGGGAATTTCCTTTGCCATAAACGAAACAATACTCCTTTTGGTGATGGGTCAAACAGGGGTCATGCCGCCGGGCGGCAGGCGCTCAGCAGCCGAACAGGGCTGCAATCCCCTTCTCGTCCAGCTTGGAACCGATGACCACCAGCTTGCCGCCCACGTCGGCGCTGCGGCTGCGGATCTCCCGCTCGCCGGGGACGTAATCGAACTCCAGCCAGCCGTCGGCGCCGCCGTTGACGATGCCCTTGGAGCGGAGGATCATGCCGTACTTGCCGCTCTCCAGCTCGTCCAGAGCCTGCTCGATGGCCGCACGGGAATAGGTGCGGGCCGTCTCGACGCCCCAGCTGGTAAAGACCTCGTCGGCGTCATGGCCGTGGTGGTGATGGTGGTGGCCGCAGCTGCAGGTGCCGTCCTCGTGGTGGTGATGCTCATGCTCCTCGTGGTCATGGTCATGGTCGTGATGGCAGCAGTGATCGTGCTCCTCATCTTCCTCATGCTCGTGCTCATGATCGTGGTCATGGCAGCAGCAGTGGTCGTGGTCCTCATCCTCGTGGTCGTGATGATGGTGATGATGCTCGTGCTCGTCGTCATCGTCCTCGCCGTCGTGGTGATGGTGATGATGCTCGTGCTCGTCCTCGTCGTCATCGTCCTCGCCGTCGTGGTGATGATGGCCGCAGCTGCAGACGCCGTTCTCATCGTAGTGGTGGTGATGGTGGTGCTCGTCCTCGTCCTCATCGGCATGGGCGGCGTTGGCCTCGGCAGCCATGGCCAGCAGCTGGGCCACAAAGTCGTCCTTCTCGGACATGGCCTTGAGGATCTGGTCGCCGGTCAGGTCGTCCCAGGGGGTGGTGACGATGGTGGCGGTGGGGTTCTTCTCCCGCAGCATGGCCACGGCGGCGGCCACCTTGTCGGGGTCGGCGGTGCCGGTGCGGCTCAGCAGGATGCAGCTGGCGTTGGACACCTGGTCGTTGTAGAACTCACCGAAGTTCTTCATATACAGCTTGACCTTGTTGACGTCGGCCACCGTCACAAAGCTGGACAGCTCCACGTCCAGATGCTCGGCCACAGCCTCCACGGCACGGGTCACGTCGGACAGCTTGCCCACGCCCGAGGGCTCGATGACGATGCGGTCGGGGTGGTACTGCTCCACCACCTTGCACAGGGCCTCGCGGAAGTCGCCCACCAGGGAGCAGCAGATGCAACCGGCGTTCAGCTCGTTGATCTTGATGCCCGACTCCTGCAGGAAACCGCCGTCGATGCCGATCTCGCCGAACTCATTCTCGATCAGCACCACCTGCTGGCCCTGGAAGGACTCACGAATCAGCTTCTTGATCAGGGTCGTCTTGCCTGCGCCCAGGAAGCCGGAAAAAATATCAATCTTGGTTGCCATGATGTTTATTGCCTCGTTTTCTTCTCACACAAAAATCGTTTGGGACATCGGAGGGGGTTCAGGGCCTTTTCCGGGCGGAAAGGGCGGGCGCAGACCGCCCGTCCCTCTGCCAAAGCCAAAGGCGGCAGGCGGACTTTTTGCCCGAGCCGGGCGGCGGCCGCGGCCTGTCACTCCCTGTGTGCCTCCGTGAACTTCATACACCTTTATTATAACAAACCTGTCAATGGCCGAAACGGCGATTTGAGGAATTTTTTGTAAATTTTTTGAGACCGTCCAAAGGGTTTGCATTCTGTCCGCCAGGATGCTACAATAGGGAGGCAAGCGCAAACCAACAGGGCCGGGCCATGGTCCCGGCCGGATTCTCATATTTAGAAAGAAGGGCTTACTTTATGTCTACTGTCAGCGAACGGCTGGCCGCCCTGCGCAGCGCCATGCGCGAAGTGGGCTGCCAGGCTTATCTGATTCCCACCGGCGACCCCCATTCCAGCGAGTATCTGCCCACCCACTACAACAGCCGGGAGTATTTCTCCGGCTTCACCGGGGAGAACTCCACCCTGGTGGTGACCCTGACCGCCAGCGCCCTGTGGGCGGACGGCCGGTTCTTCGTCCAGGCCGAAAAGGAGCTGGCCGGCACCGAAATCCAGCTGATGCGGATGGGCGAGCCGGGTGTTCCCACCGTGGAAGCCTACTGCGCCGACGCCCTGACCGAGGGCCAGGTGCTGGGCCTGTGCGGCCTCACCGCCTCCTGCCGGCTGGTGCGCAGCCTGCAGAAGGTGCTGGACCCCAAGGGTGTGGAGGTCCGCACCTACAATCTGGAGGACCAGCTGTGGACCGAGGGCCGTCCCGCCCTGCCCGCCACCCCGGCCTGGCTGCTGCCCGCCGAGTACGCCGGCGCCACCCCCGCCGAAAAGCTGGCCCGTCTGCGGGCCAAGCTGACCGAGCTGGGCTGCACCGCCCAGATGGTGGGCAAGCTGGACAATCTGGCCTGGCTGCTGAACCTGCGCGCCATGGACATTGAGTGCACCCCCTATGCCATGGCCTATTGCTTTGTGACCCAGAACGACGCCGTCCTGTTCATCAACACCGACCGTCTGGCCTCCGAGGCCAAAGAGGCCCTGGCCGCCGACGGCGTCCGGCTGGCAGGCTACGACGAGATTCTGCCCTTCCTGAACGGGTACGGCGAGGCCCAGACCGTTCTGGCCGACCCGGATTCGGTGAACTTTGCGGTGTACAGCGCCCTGGAGGCCAACCCCGCCCTGACCGTCAAGGCCCTGGCCGATCCCCTGCTGCCCATGAAGGGCATCAAGAACGAGACCGAGCTGGCCCACACCCGGGAGTGCCACATCCGGGACGCCGTGGCCATGGTGCGGTTCCAGAAGGAGCTGGAGGAGCGGCTGGAGGCCGGTGAGACCCTCACCGAGCTGACGGTGGACGAAATCCTCCACAAGTACCGCAGCGCCCAGGACAAGTTCCTGGTGGAGAGCTTCCATACCATCGCCGCCTACGGCGCCAACGCCGCCATGATGCACTACCATGCCACCGAGGCCGACCACGCCGTTCTGGAGCGGAAGGGCTTCCTGCTGGTGGACTGCGGCGGCACCTACATGGACGGCACCACCGACATCACCCGCACCTATCCCCTGGGCCCCCTGACCGAGGAGGAGCGTCTGTGCTACACCTGGACGGTCCAGAGCCACATCGACATCGCCAAGGCGGTCTGGCTGGACTACTGCACCGGCCAGATGCTGGACACCATCGCCCGGGAACCCCTGTGGCAGCACCTGATCAACTACCGCTGCGGCACCGGCCACAGCGTCAGCTTTGTGGGCAACGTCCACGAAGGCCCCCACAGCCTCAACGGCCGCAACCAGGTGGTCTTTGAGCCGGGCATGGTCATCACCGACGAGCCGGGCGTCTACGAGGGCGGCCGTCTGGGCATCCGCATCGAGAACGAGCTGGAATGCCTCCACAAGGAGACCAACCAGTACGGCCGGTTCCTCTGCTTTGAGCCCCTGACCTGGGTACCCATCGCCACCTCCCCCATTGTTCCCGGCGTCCTGACCAAGGATCAGCTGGACTGGCTGAACGCTTATCACCGCCGCGTCTTTGAGCAGCTGGCTCCCCGCCTGAACGACGAGGAGCGGGATTGGCTGGCCCGCAAGTGCGCCGCCATCGGCGCCTGAGCCGCCCTGCGGTTTCCTGAATTCATCCCAAACAAAAAAGCCTCCCATCCTGGCTGAGCTGGATGGGAGGCACTTTTCGTCCAAAGGCAAAGGGCTGCGGTCAGGATTCCGACGAACCGGACTGCCGCTTTTGGGCCGAAGCAGCGCCCAGTGCGTTGGCGGCCTCGGTGGTCAGGGTATCCCACTTTTCCATGGCCTCCGACACCACATTTTCCAGCGGCCCGCTGGGCAGGCTGCTCTCCGAGATGTCCACCAGATACCGCCGGATGGCGGCCTTGTTCTCCTCGTACAGGCCCAGCTTTTCATACAGGGCTTTGTAATAGGGAAAGACGGTGGTTTTCATCTTGACGATGGCCGCCGGGCTGATCTGGGTGTGAATGATGCTCTGGGGGTTCTGGACGTAGTAGTAGCCGGGCTGGTCGATGGCATAAAACCGGCGGGCATACTGGATATACTGCAGGTTGAACAGCAGATCTTCGGCCCAGTGCACCTGGCTGGCAAAGAAAATCTCGTGGTTCGCCAGGATATCGCTGCGGTACAGCTTGTTCCACAGGACGCTGTAATAGTAGGAGGCGGGCTTGTCCATCAGGTGAAGGGCAAAGCCCTCGGTGTCCAGCAGTCCCTTGGGCAGGAAGTTGTAGACCCGGATTTCCGGTTCCTCGTCCTGGTCCGGGGCGGGGTCCTCTCCCGGCAGCAGGGCCGCCAGTTTTTCCTGCAGGCGGCCTGAGGCCATTTCCCGGGGGATCACCATTTTGTAGGGTGCAATGACCAGGTCGGCGTCCTGTTCCTCGGCGGCACAGACCAGATGTTCGGTGTAGTCGGGGTCCATATAGTCGTCGCTGTCCACAAACTGGATATACTTGCCCTGCGCCAGCCGCAGGCCCAGATTCCGGGTGTCGGACACGCCGGAATTGTCCTTGTCCACCAGCAGAATCCGGGGGTCCACCTTCCGGTACATCTCACAGACCGGCAGGCTGATATCCTTGGACCCGTCGTTCAGGACGATGATCTGGATATTCTGGTAGGTCTGGGCCCGAATGCTCTCAATGCAGCGGGCAATATGATTTTTCGCATTGTACACCGGCAGAATGATACTGACCAGCGGCTTGTCCTGTTGTGACATCCCAGTTAACCAACCTTTCTGTTTTCATCTGTTGCGTCTGCACCTTTCGGTGTCAGGAGGTCATTTCATGATTTTTCATATCGCAGTCTGCGCAGAGGACCCGTCCCTGCGGACCGCCCTTCAAAGGCACTGTGAGGATTATTTTGCGCGGCGGGCCGACGCCTGCCTGGTGGAGCCTCTGGACAGTCCCGAGGCCCTGCTGGCCCGGGACGCCGAGAAGGCCCGGTATCAGCTGTACCTGATCGAGCTGAGCGGCCAGCCGGGCGGGACCCTGCCCGCCGGGCTCAGCGCCGCCATGGAGCTGCGGCGCCGGGGACGGCACACGCCGCTGGCCTTTGCCGCCCGGACGCCGGCCTGGGCCTATTATGCCTATCGCGCCGACGCCATGCAGTATCTCCTGTGCCCGGTGCGGTATGAGGCCATCTCGGCCCTGCTGAACCGGGCGGTGGAGCCGGAATACGGCCCCGCCCTGACCCTTCCCACCGCGGCCGGGCTGCGGGTGCTGCCCTTTGCCCAGATCGAATACATTGAGTGTACCCAGCACGTCGTTCATTTTCACCTAACCAGCGGCGAGTCGGTGGCATCGCTGTCCCAGCGGGTGCCCTTTCTTCAGCTGGCCACCCCGCTGCTGGCGGACGGGCGTTTTGTCCAGACCCACCGGTCTTATCTGGTGAACCTGGCCGAAGTCCGGCTGCTGACCCCCGGCGAGGTACAGGTGGCCTCGGGGGCCCGGCTGCCGGTGCCCCAGGGACGGGCGGAACGGGTCCGTCAGGCCCTGCTGGCCTGGCGCAGCAAAATGCCGGACCGCTGAGCCCTTACAGCCGGGACCAGTCCAGCTGGTCCCATCCGGTCAGGAACTGCTCGCTCAGGGCCCGGATGGCGGCCTCGTCGGGCTGGCTGGCCGCATCGGCCACCCCAATCACATGGAACCCTGCATCGTGGGCGGTGCGGGCGGCGTACAGCGCATCCTCGCAGACCACGCACTGGGCGGGGTCCTGCCCGCCCAGCCGTTCCAGCGCCTGATAGAACACCCGGGGTTCATGCTTGGTGTTTCCTTCCTGGGCCGACAGAACAAACTGAAACCGGTCCAGCACACCCAGCCGGCCCAGCACCCGTTCCACCATAAACTGCCAGGTGGCCGAGCAGACGCACAGTTTCGCGCCGGATTCATCCAGCCGGGCCAGCATTTCCTCCACGCCCGGCTTGAGGCTGACGGTCCGGTACAGCCGGTCCACCGCATCCACCGCCGCCCGGGTATAGCTGTCGATGGTCAGCGGCAGGTCATAGGTGGCGATGAGATACTGTGCCGTTTCAAAGGCGCTCATGGGCAGCAGAATCCGGCCCAGGTCGGGAGCCGGCGTCTTGCCGAATCCACGCACCAGTTCATAGGGCACCTCGGACCAAATCGGCATACTGTCGGTCAATGTGCCGTCCATATCAAAAATCCAATAAGGATACTTCATCGTTTCTCCTCCACAATGTTCACATTGCCCCGATTATACACGATTATCCCCCCCTTGTACAGCCCGGCTTTCTTCGCTTTTTTGAAAAAAAGCTTAGCAAAAAACTTTACTGGGTACCATACAGTTTCCGGGTCTCCGACACTTCCGCGGGGCCGTTCCGCTCCGGCTCGCTCTCTACGTTTGTGCCTGCGGCACGATACGATGCAAACTATCTCAAAACCTGGTTTTCTGACCCACAGAAAAGCTCTATAAAATCATAACTCCCCGCTCCTTTTCACAGGAACGGGGATTTTCTCTTCCCCCGCGGCTGCGCCGCCGCCCCCCAAGGGCTGAAACATAGAGTACATTCTCTATACCGGGTATTTCCCGTATAACAAACAATGCGAGGGCCAGCTCGTGAGAGCCGGCCCTCGCAGAGGGACCCTATCTTTCGTGACGCAAAAGTTCTTTTGTTTTGGTGCGATCAACAACAGAAGGAATAGTGGTTAATTATTCCCCTTTGTCGCCACATCGGATGGGTTATTACCCGAATCTCAGGCGGTCTCTTGCCCGAGATTCCTTACATCAAATACAGTATGGTGCTCTGTATTTGTTATAAGTAAATAGATTAGTCCTTGTGCAGAACACCAGTGGTCTCGCAAGTCATAATAACAGCAACATAACGATCAACCGTGCCATTATCATTCTCAGCCTTAACCATAGCAACCTTACCAGTATAGCTGTAGCTGTAATCAATGTTGTTTACAGTTTCTTCAGCGATCAGGGTAGCGCACTTGCCGAGCTGGGCTGCAATGTTCTTCATAAGCTGGGTGTCAGTCTTATTGTCTTCATTTTTCTCGACGAACACCAGAGTCTGAGTGCCCTGCTTGGGATTGGTGTTATTATTTTTGTCGCCATACAGCTCAGGAACAGTGCTAACAGCAGCATCCGGATCCAAAATGTTTTCCAGAGTATCGGCTACAACAGTCTTGTCGGCACCCTTGCCACTTGCCAGCAAAGCAGTCTGAACATTCTTCTCCAGAGCAGCGTCATAGACAAAATTAACTTTTACCTTGTTATCTTTGTCCTGCTCCTCGTTCAGAACAGATGCAATCGAGGTATCGACAGGCTCGGTGGGTTCGGAAGAAGAGCTACCCTTGCTATCGCAAGCAGTCAGCATGCTGACTGCCAGGATGCCAGCCAGTGCCAGAGAAACAATCTTCTTGAGTTTCATAATGAATTTTTCCTCCTTAATGGTGTAAAAAGATAGAGACCCAAAACAGGTTCAAAGGAAGGTCCTTTCCTTTGTGTGCCTATA
>NZ_NFLL01000002.1 GCF_002160895.1 Faecalibacterium sp. An122
GCGGCCCCCAAGAAAGGCCGCGCCGTCCGGTTCCCCCATTGGCAGCGGTGGGCGGCAGGCATTGCCGCCTGTGCCGCGGTGGCCGTTGTGGGCAGCCAGACCCTGAATATGGGCTCGGATGGCCTGTCCACCATGAGCCTGCAGCGCGCCGCCGGCGGGGCTGCATCCAGCACCGCACTGGCCAGCGCCCCTGCCGCCGCCAACTATAGCCTGGACACCGCCGCAGACAACGGAATGGAGTCGCGCAGCGCCGGTTCGGCCGGTGATACCACCGCCGTGGCGGGGGAGAAGATCATCTATACCGCCTATCTCAGCCTGGAGACCAAGGACTACGACACCGCCCGTGCCGACCTGGAACAGGCCCTGGCCGAGGCCGGCGGCTGGATGGAGAACAGCAGCGAGTCCAACAACAGCGACAACACCCGCAGCCTGTCCATGACCCTGCGCGTGCCGGAGGAAAACTATGAGAGTTTCCTGGAGGCCGCCGGCCAGACCGGCAGCGTGGTGACCCGCAGCGAACAGGCCGACGACGTCACCGCCCAGTATACCGACGTGGCGGGCCGCATCGCCAACCTGGAAGGCCAGCGGGACCGCCTGCGGAAACTGCAGGCCAGCGCCGAGAGCCTGTCCGACCTGCTGGACATCGAGGCCCAGCTGTCGGAGGTGCAGTATCAGCTGGAGAGCTGGCAGAGCCAGCTGGACTGGTACGACGATCAGATCGCCAGCTGCACCGTCACCGTCAGCCTGCGGGAAGTGGAGACCTACACCCCCACCGGTTCCAACTTCTTTGAGCGGATGGGCGCCGCCTTCGCCGAGGGCTGGCAGAACTTCGTCCGCGGCCTGGCCGCCATCGCGGTGACTCTGGCCGGCCTGTGGCCGGTGGTGATCCTGGTGGCCGCAGCGGCTGTCGCCGTCGTGGTCCTGTTCAAGCGCCGCCGCCGCTGACCCTGCATCCCGGGCTTTTGAACCCCGCCCAAGAAAAATTTTCAAAAAACTATTGACATCCACCCCGTCCTGTGCTATTATAATGGAGCACTGAGCGATACGACATCGCGAGGCGCACAAAGGAGTCAGCCGAAAGGCCGGCCAGATAGCGCGGGGTGGAGCAGTCCGGTAGCTCGTCGGGCTCATAACCCGAAGGTCGTTGGTTCAAATCCAGCCCCCGCAACCACCAAACACCCGTTAGCGTGCAAAACGCTGACGGGTGTTTTTCTTTGCGTATGCGCAAAAGTTCAACTAACATTCAACAGGGCGGCCGAGGAGCGGCACAGCGGCATAACCGGCGGCTGACAGGCGGCAGGGAACGGCCTGTGAAAACAGGACTGGTCCTGCCTGCCAAACGCAGCCGGAGAGCGGAAAACCGCTTTCTCATCGTTTTGAGGGACACACCCCGCAGGGGAAATCCACACAGCGACCGGACACCCCGCATCTGCCCCCACAAAAAAGCGCAGCGCGTTTCCCATAGCCTGGAAAATGCGCTGCGCCTTTTGGTTTTCACCTCAGTGGGTGCGGCCCTCTGCGGTGTTCAGATCGGTCTGGTGGGTCTCGATGGCCTCAATGGCGGCCTCGATGCCCCGGGCGATGTCCTGCATGGACAGGCAGGGGGCCGGAGAAGGACGGTTGACCACCTGGCTGGGGACAAAGGGAACATGCATAAAGCCGCCCCGCACACCCGGATAGTGCTTGGCCAGGGTGTACAGCACGCCGTACATCAGGTGGTTGCAGACGAAGGTGCCTGCGGTGTTGGACACGCTGGCGGGAATCCCTGCGTTCCGGATGTTCTGCACCATGGCCTTGATGGGCAGGGTGGTGAAGTAGGCGGGGGCGCCGTCCTCAAAGATGGGCAGGTCAATGGGCTGGTTGCCCTCGTTGTCCTGGATGCGGGCGTCGTCGATGTTGATGGCGACCCGCTCGGGGGTCAGATCGTAGCGGCCGCCGGCCTGTCCGATGCAGAGGACGGCATCCGGCTTTTCCTTTTCGATGGCGGCAGCCACCGTGTCGATGGATTTCCGGAATACGGTGGGCACCTCCAGCTTCACCACTTCCACGCCGCCCACCTGGTCGTGAACCAGCTTCACCGCTTCCAGAGCGGGGTTGATGGAGTCGCCGCCAAAGGGATCGAATGCTGTCAGCAGCAGTTTCATAGCAGTATTTCTCCTTAAAATCAGTCTTGAAAAGATACTGTGCGGTCCCGGATAGGGGCCGCACAGATCGAGCTTAGAAAGCCAGCAGGTACATCAGCACGATGTGGATTGCCAGCATGGTCAGAGCCACAGGAGCCTGGGCCTTGATGATGGAATACTTGTCCTTGGTCTCCAGCAGAGCCGCGGGCATGATGTTGAAGTTGGCGGCCATGGGGGTGAGCAGGGTGCCGCAATAGCCTGCCGTCAGGCCCATGGCGCCCACAACCACCGGGTTGGCCCCCTGCATAATCAGGAAGGGGATGCCGACGCCCACGGTAATCACCGAGAAGGCTGCGAAGCCGTTGCCCATGATGATGGTGAACAGGGCCATGGCGATGCAGTAGACGGCCACAGCGATCAGGCGGCTGCCGTCGGGGATCACCTTTTCCACGCCGGAGGCGATGACATCGCCCACGCCTGCCGCGGTGAACAGGGAGCCCAGAGCAGCCAGAACCTGCGGCAGAATGCCCACAGGGCCCACGTTGTCCATCAGGCGGGTGCCGTCGGATACAGCGTAGGAGGGCTTGCACTTAAAGAGCGCGAAGGCGATGAACAGGGCAACCAGGGCAGAGACGCCGATGGCGTTGTTGGCGCCCAGGCTAGTCCAGAAGGTGGCGACCAGCACCGCAGTGAGGGCCAGCGCCAGAGCGGGGATAAAGACCTTGTAGCCCATCCGGTCCGCATGAGCGCGAGTGGTTTCGGGGCTGGGGACGTCGCTCTTGCTGGGACGAACTTTCCCCAGCGCGGTGAGGATGGCCATCAGAATGACGCAGACGCCGGTGACGTATTTGGGCAGATAGGGGCCGGCGATGAAGGTGAAGGCGAGGATAAACCAGAATCCCGCGGTTAAGAACCGGGAGCCCAGAGCGCTGTCACGCAGCGCCTTGATGCCGGTCAGAATAAAGATCAGGCCGATCACACAGTAAAAGATCTCGGCCACAACCGTACTGAAAGTCCACTCCATTATTTCTTGCCCTCCGTGCCGCTTTTTTTGTACTGGGCGTTCAGCTTCTTGTCAAACAGCAGGTTGAACGCGGTGCCCACAATCACTGCGCACAGCGCAATGGGCAGAGACCAGAGAGCAATCTGCAGGGCGTCCACCGGGTAGCCCTGTTCCGAAAGGGTAGAGACGATCAGCAGGGTGCCGGATGCGCCCATGAAGCAGTTCTGTGCAAAGAAGTTGCCGTAGTTCTCGTTGCTGGCGCACAGGCCCTTGATTTTGTCTTCGGTGGCCTCGTCGATCTTGCCGTAGCGGGCCACGGCTGCGCCCTGGGCCATGGGGTTGATCAGGGGGGCGCACAAACTGGGGATGGCCGCCGATGCGCAGCGAGAAGGCCGAATATCGGGGCCGCGCCGGCCCTGTCAAGGGGAGGACGGCGTTCCAGTGCGGCGCTGCCCCCGGCCGCCGTATGGCTGCCATTTGCGCTGGCCCTGCCGGGGAGAGAATGGAGCCAGCCGGCGTCCCCGCAGCCGGGACGGGGAAAGCGAAAAACAGCGCCTGGCTTCTATAAAAAGTCAGGCGCCGTTTTTATGGTTCTAAGTCAGTCTCCGGTGGGGCGTGAACCGGGCAAGATGGCTCCCGCGGGTGAAAAGCAGAGCTGGCCCCCGCTGTGATGCGGCCGGGGACGGGACGCAAGCCTGCATCCGGATGTCAGGCCGGCAAAGCATCGTGTTTTTGAAGGAACATTTTGGTGGACAGACAGGTGATCCCGATGCCCAGTAAAACCATCAGCAGGCCTGCCATGATCCCAAGGGTTCGGTTGACGGCCAGCAGGGCGAGGATCGGCATAGACAAGAAAGTGCCCAAATTGATGGTGCCATGAATCACCATGGTGACCGCAAGATTGTCCGTCCGCCAATAGAGCCAGGCCAGCAGGACGCCAACGACAAACACCGATAGGCCGGAAATCAGATTGTGTCCCGGCAAAAAAAGAACTGTTGAGAGTACGATGGCTATTTTGTAAGAGAAGGATCGGGAAAAGGAGCCGAACAGGATTCCCCGGTACAAGAGTTCCTCTACAACCGGCCCCAGCACTACAACGGTTGGAATCCAAAGGAAACCATCCGGAAGCAGCATTTCAAGGACTGGCGCTCCGCTCAAAACACCAAGAACAACCGATATTTTGGAAAACAGAGCCAGGCCAAGGCCAATTCCCAGACAAAAGAAGAGCTGAGAACCCTTCAAGTCCCGACTACTCATATGCAGCATTTGCTTTTTGTGCAGCAGCCATCCAAATGCAATCAACGCAATGGGCAAGCTGATGACCATGTAATAGTCCAATGAGATAGATGAAGCGACATAGATCTGCAATAGATAATACCCCATCAACGCCAGAAGGGCCTGGTACGGTTTCATATGGATTCGTCCTCCTTTCATGCAATCAAAATGGCCAATGGGACCATACCATCAACAGAAATACAGCCGGCCCGTAAAATGGAACGCGGGCCGCTGCCGGCAGCATTGAAATCACACCCTGGTAAACAGCAAAACCTATTATACACATTATAGCACGGAATTCTCAAAAAGCAGCAGTTGTGTTGGAGCGGGGGATGGGCCCGCAAAACAAAAAAGGCAGGCGTCCCCGGGAACAGAGGGGGAACGCCTGCCTTTGGCTGAGTCAAACCCTCAGCCCAGGAGGAAAACGTACATGACGATATAGTGGCACAGGCTGCCGGCCATCACAAAGAGATGGAAGATCTCGTGCATCCCGAAATTGGGGTGGCGCTGTTCAAAGCCGGGGCGCTTGAGGGCGTAGATGACGCCGCCCACCGTGTAGAACAGCCCGCCGGCCAGCAGCCAGCCGAAACAGGCGGGGGACAGGCAGGCCAGCAGCTGAGGCAGCGCAAAGATGCAGGCCCAGCCCATGGCGATATACAGCACCGAGGACACCCACTTGGGGCAGAACACAAAGAACAGCATGGAGCAGGCCCCCAGGATGGTGCAGCCCCAGATCACCGCCAGCAGGATGCCGCCGGACAGCCGGGGCAGCGCCAGCAGGCACACCGGGGTGTAGCTGCCCGCAATGAGGACAAAGATCATGATGTGGTCGATCTTTTTCAGCAGGGTTTCCCGGGGATGGGCGGCGGGGATGGTGTGGTAGGCGGTGCTGGCGGCGTACAGCGCAATCAGGCTGAATGCGTAGATGGTCATGGACAGCAGGGCCAGAGGCTGGCCCGACTGGGCCGCCTTGATGATGAGGGGGATGCTGGCCCAGGCGAAGCCGATGGCCCCGATGAAATGAGAGATGGCGCTGGCAGGGTCCTTGATATACAGGGTGTGGCGCCGGATCGGGTAGGGCTGACGGGAAGCGGCAGACATGTTCATGGTTGGATCATCCTTTCCTGTCCCTTGGGCATCAATCTGTTGTATGCTGTATCCGGCCAAAGGGTGCCGCTCCGGGCGGCAGCCTCCGGCTGTCGGGATTGCCTTTAGCTTTACACAAGGTTTTGAAAAACTTGATATCAGATACTATACATCACAATCTTTCCCCTGTCAAGCCTAAAAATTTTGAGGGATTGGCGGGGGTGCCCTTCGCACAATCCACAAAAGCCGGATGTGCATTTTGTAGGATGCGCAAAAAACAGGCCCGCCATCCCGTCAAACGGCGAGAAAGAATGGCTCCTTCGCCTCAGAGCCGCCCGGCAAAAAAGAAACGCACCAGACGAAACCGTCCGGTGCGTTTTGGGTTTGGTTATTTGTGCGCCCTTTCTGTGAGGGCATGTAAAAAGCGCGAAGAGGTCAGGCGGGCGGCCTGCGACGGCCGCTGCGCCTGGAAAGGGCGGCCGCCGGGAGCGCCTTCACCGGCTTATAGGGCCGCGGCGCCCGGAATGCGGGGGAGAGGCCGTTGGGCGTCTCCCCCGCGGGGCCTGCCGGTATGCGTTCCAAGCCCCGGCGGGGCCGGCGCCGTGGCAAAGAGAAGGAATCAGTCCAGATCCTCGCCGTTGGTGGCGATGACTTTCTTGTACCAGTAGAAGCTGTCCTTGCGCAGACGGCTGTAGTCGCCGGTGCCGTCGTCGTACTTGTTGACGTAGATAAAGCCGTAGCGCTTGGCCATCTCGCCGGTGGAGGCGGACACCAGGTCGATGCAGCCCCAGGGAGTGTAGCCCATCAGGTCCACGCCGTCCTTGACGGCCTCAGCCATCTGCTGGATGTGGCTGCGCAGGTAGTCGATGCGGTAGCTGTCGTGGACGGTGCCGTCGGCCTCCAGGGTGTCATAGGCGCCCAGACCGTTCTCCACCACCATCAGGGGGATGCGGTAGCGGTCATAGATCTCGTTCAGGGAGTAGCGCAGGCCCTTGGGATCGATCTGCCAGCCCCAGTCGCTGGCCTTCAGGTACGGATTCTTGAATCCGCCCACAATGTTGCCGTCGATGTGGTCGGCGTCCTTGTGGGTGGTGACGCAGTTGGACATGTAGTAGCTGAAGGTGTAGAAGTCCACCGTGCCCTTTTTCAGGATTTCAGCGTCGCCCGGCTCCATCCGGATGGTGACGCCCTGGTCGGCCCACATCCGCTTGGCGTAGCTGGGATATTCGCCCCGCACCTGGACGTCGGAACAATACCAGTTGGTCTGGCGCATGGCCTGCTGGTTGGCCAGAATGTCGGTGGGGTCGCAGGTGTAGGGATAGGTGGTGATGAAGCAGTCCATGTTGCCCATCTTGAACTGGGGGTAGTGCTGGTGGGCGTAGTCCACCGCCAGGGCGCTGGCAATAAACTGGTGGTGCAGCGCCTGGAACCGCTCCTGGGGCTTGTCCGGCACCTGGGTCATGGGGCCCTCAAAGCCCTGGATGGTGCCCAGGCCCAGCACCGAGCCCATGGGCATCATGCCGCAGTTGATCTCGTTGAAGGTGAGCCAATAGGTGACCTTGTCCTTGTACCGCTCAAAGATGGCCTTGCAGTAGTTCATGTAGAAGTCCACCAGACGGCGGTCGGCCCAGCCGTTGTACTTCTGGGCCAGAGCGTAGGGCAGCTCGTAGTGGCTGATGGTCACCAGAGGCTGGATGCCGTGGCTCTTGCAGCAGTCGAACACCCGGTCATAGAAGGCCAGCCCCGCCTCGTTGGGTTGGGTTTCCTCGCCGGTGGGGAAGATGCGGGTCCAGTTGATGGAGGTGCGGAACACCTTGAACCCCATCTCGGCAAAGAGGGCGATGTCCTCCTCGTAGTGGTGGTAGAAGTCGATGGCCTGATGGCTGGGATAGAGCCGGTCGGGATGGATGGTCTGGGTCACCCATTTGGGATGGGTGTGGCTGCCATTGGTGCAGTGGTCAGGCACGCTTTCGCCCTTGCCGTCCACGTCCCATGCGCCCTCAAACTGGTTGGCGGCGCAGGCGCCGCCCCAAAGGAAATCATCGCGGAAAACGCTCATGGTGAATCACCCTCCTAAAAACATAACAAAACGGGGCGCAGCATGGCGGCTGCGCCCCTCTTTCTGTTCAGCAGCTGTGTGCCGGATGCTTATACATAAATATACAAGACCCCGCCCCAACCTGTCAAGAAGGCCCGCGGCCGGCCGCACACAAAAAGGGGGCCTTCCCTGCTGCAGGAAGGCCCCGGGGCATATTGGTGTGAAAGGAGGAAAAATCAGAACAGACCGGTGATGCGGCCGTCGTCGGTGACGTCGATGTTGACGGCGGCGGGGACCTTGGGCAGGCCGGGCATGGTCATGATGCTGCCGCAGATGACCACCACAAAGCCGGCGCCGGCGGCCAGACGGACCTCACGGACGCTCATCCGGAAGCCGGTGGGAGCCGCCTTGAGGGCGGCGTTGTCGCTGAAGCTGTACTGGGTCTTGGCGATGCAGACCGGCAGATTGCCGTAGCCCATGGCGGTCAGCTCGTCCAGGGTCTTGGCGGCGGCGGAGCTGTAGTCCACGCCGTCGGCGCGGTAGATCTTGCCGGCCACAGCCTCGATCTTCTCCCGCAGAGAGGCCTCCAGGGGATAGGTGTACTGGATGGGACGGTCCTCCATGATGGACAGGACGGCCTCGGCCAGGGCCTTGCCGCCCTCGCCGCCCTTGGCGAACACCTCGCTCAGGACGCAGGGCACGCCCTGGTCGGCGCAGAACTGGGACACGATGGCCTGCTCCTCCTCGGTGTCGGTGGGGAAGGCGTTGACGGCCACCACCACCGGCAGGCCGAAGTTGTCCTTCATGTTCTCGATGTGGCGGCCCAGGTTGGCCAGACCAGCCCGGACGGCGTCGGGATTGGACTTGTTCAGGTCGGCCTTGGCCACGCCGCCGTGGCTCTTGAGGGCCCGGACGGTGGCCACCAGGACGCAGGCCGAGGGGGCGATGCCGGCGGCCCGGCACTTGATGTCCAGGAACTTCTCGGCGCCCAGGTCAGCGCCGAAGCCGGCCTCGGTGACCACATAGTCGGCCAGGGCCAGGCTGAGACGGGTGGCCATGACGCTGTTGCAGCCGTGGGCGATGTTGGCGAAGGGACCGCCGTGGATGATGGCGGGGTTGTGCTCCAGAGTCTGGACCAGGTTGGGATCGATGGCGTCCTTCAGCAGGGCGGCCATGGCCCCGGCGGCACCGATCTGGCCGGCGGTCACCGGCTGGCCGTCGTAGGTGTAGGCGCAGACAATGCGGGACAGGCGCTCTTTCAGGTCGGCCAGGCTGGAGGCCAGGCAGAACACCGCCATCACCTCGCTGGCCACCGTGATGTCAAAGCCGTCCTCACGGGGGGTGCCGTTGACCTTGCCGCCCAGGCCGTCCACGATGAAGCGGAGCTGACGGTCGTTCATGTCCATGCAGCGCTTCCAGGTGATGCGGCGGGGATCGATGTGGAGGGGGTTGCCCTGCTGGATGCTGTTGTCGATCATGGCGGCCAGCAGGTTGTTGGCGGTGCCGATGGCATGGATGTCGCCGGTGAAGTGGAGGTTGATGTCCTCCATCGGGACCACCTGGGCGTAGCCGCCGCCGGCTGCGCCGCCCTTCACGCCAAAGACGGGGCCCAGCGAGGGCTCACGCAGGCAGAGCATGGTCTTTTTGCCCAGGGCGCACAGGGCGTCGGCCAGGCCCACGCTGGTGGTGGTCTTGCCCTCGCCGGCGGGGGTGGGGCTGATGGCGGTGACCAGAATCATCTTGCCCTGCTTGGCGGGGTTCTCGGCCAGATGATGGTTGATCTTGGCCTTGTAGTGGCCGTAGGGGATGACGTCCTCGGGCTGGAGGCCCAGCTGGGCGGCAATCTCGGTGATGGGGCGGAGGGTGGCTTCCTGAGCGATCTCGATGTCAGACTTCATAGCAGTTTTCTCCTTTGCTGACAAACAAAAAGGGCAGCGCTGCGCGGCAAATACCGCGCAAGGCTGCCCAGACGGTCGGCTTTGACGAACTCCCGGTCCGCATGTGGTGATACTCCACACAGGGGAAGCAGCGCTTCCCGCTTTCCGTCAGCGAACAGGGATTCCTTGCTTTGTAAGAATAACACAGAGGCCCGGCGCTTGTCAAGACTGACTGTGCGCGTCCGGGTTACACGGCGGGCACATACCCCGCTTTTTCGATGCAGCGGACGCCGTCCTCGGTGGACAGCCAGTCATAGACCTGACGCTCGGGACTGTCGGCGGCGGCCGACGCCCGGATCACCGCATAGAAATCGTTGCACAGGGGGTACTCCTGGCTGGCGATGGTGTCGTTGGAGGGGGTCACGTCCTCCACGGCCAGCAGCCGCAGGCCCGGCTGGCTGTACATCTGCTCGATGTAGTAGTAGACCGAGAAGCCGATGGCGTTGGCGCTGTTGTTGTAGGAGGCGATGCTGTCCACCAGGCCGCCCATGGAGGCAGGGGCCAGCTCGGTGGGGGCCTCCATCAGCTCGCCGTCCTGGATCAGCAGATTCTGGAACAGGGTCTGGCTGCCGCTGTCCTCTCCCCGCTGGAAGGCCACAATGGGGGTGTCGTCGCCGCCCACGTCCTTCCAGTTGGTGATGTGGCCGGCATAGATCTCCCGCAGCTGGTCCTGGGTGAGGCTCTGGACCGGGTTGTCCTCGTTGACGATAAAGACCAGGGCGTCCCGGCCGATGGCCTTCTGTTCCAGCTGGGTGCCGGCCTGGGCGATTTCGTCCTTGACGTAGTCGGGGGCCTCGTAGACAATCAGGAGCTGGGCCAGATCGGAATCGTAGACCCCCATGTTCTCCCAGGCGTAGGCGGTGGTGCTGACCGAGATGGCGCTCTGGGCCTCGGTGAGGTCGGCGCCGGTGGTGTCGGCCATGATCTGGGCCATCAGGGGGATGCAGGCGGTGGAGCCGTCCACCCCGGGGAACTCCTCCGGGGTCAGGAAGGGCTCAGCCGGTGCGGCGCTGGATGCGGAATCCTCCGAGCTGGCGGAGGAAGAAGCCGGACTGCTGCACCCGGCCAGCAGGGCGGCGGCGGTGCCCAGACCCAGGGCGGTCAGAAAGCTGCGTCGGGAGATAGAAGCGGTACGAAACATAAAAATGCCTCCTTAAATTACCAATAGTAGTGCCCGTCGTCGTCCGACAGGGAGGAAAAGACGCTTTCGGAGTAGACCCAGGCCCCGGTGTAATCCATAAAGCCCCGCTCAAAACCCCGCCGCGCCGGGAAAATCCCGTCGGGCAGTTCGTAGACGGTGGGGGAGACCACGTCGGCCAGGCCGCTGAGAAGGATGTTCCCATGGCTGTCCACTACGTTGTAAAGGGTGCTGTTGCCCAGGCCGGTGTAGGCGGCCTGATAGAGGGGGCCGCTGGGACCGTCGGTCAGGTAGAGCAGACGGTCATAGGTCATGCCGGGGTCGGTGGAGGTGTCGTACAGCAGGCCGGATGCGTCGTAAATCTGATAGGCCACCGACTGATAGTCCTCCGACTCCAGGGACAGCAGGATGTAGCCGTCCTCAAAGCTGTAGATGGAGGCCTGTGCCGCGCCGTGGAGCTCGGGGACCAGAATGGTCTGGGAGCCGTCCTCGCCGCAGATCAGCAGGCTGCCGTCCTCCAGCAGGAAAACGGCGCTCTCCCCGTCCAGATCGTAGGACAGAGAGCTGAGCAGGGGCAGGGCCGAACCGTCGGCCAGGTAGAGGATGCTGCCGCCGTCGCCGTCCGACACCAGCGCCATGTCCGGGCTCCAGTAGGAGCAGGGGGTGTCATAGAAGGCCAGGGGAGCGGGGTCGTCCAGGGTGCGCACCACATACTGGCCGTCCGCCTGCTGGTAGCAGAGCATCTCCTCCCCGCAGAAACTGAAGAACCGGGGGATGTACTCCTGGGTGGCGGGGTTGTAGAAGCTGGTGGTCCATTCCTCGGCGGATGCGTCGTAAATCTGAATGCCCACATAGCCGGTCTCGCCCTCGAAGCCGTAGGCCTGGAAGGCATAGGCGTTGTCCACCCGCAGCAGTTCCTCCCCGTCCAGGGTCATCACCTGCACCGAGGAGCTCTCCATGTCGGCCCGCTGGGGGTCGGAGGTGACGGTCAGCACCACCTGGTCCTCGTTGGTGGGGATGCAGCTGGTGGTGTTGGCGGGCAGGGGGATTTCTTCGCCGTCGGTCAGGTCCACCAGACGGCAGCCGGTTTCGCCGTTGGGCCCGGCGTCCACCCGGCGGGGGCCCGGCTCCAGGGCCAGCAGGTCATCGGACAGGGCCGCCCGCCACTCGCCGTCCTCCGACCAGAGCAGTTCGCCCTCGTCGTCGTATACGGCGGTGTACCAGCCGTCGGGGCCGTTGCCGCCCTTCTGCCAGCCCACCGGATGGCCGGTGTCGGGGCTGCTCAGAAGGCGGATGTCCTCAGAGGGCGCGCCTTTGTACAGTACCTGGTCGCCCCGCAGCAGGGTGCCGCCGCCGGTGCTGTTGGCACTGTATAAAAACCGGAGGGTGTCGTCCTCAATGGTCACCACCGGCCGGGGGCCGGCGGGTTCTTCCTCCACCATCTGGGAGGATTCGTTCAGGGGGGCCAGCGGAGCGCAGCCGGCCAGGGTGGCAGCCAGCGCCAGGCATGCCATGGGAACAATGTATTTTTTGCGCATAGTTGTTACCTCATCTTATCATTGCCTTTTCCAGATGCCAAAATTTGGCCCTGGTACTTTTAATACGGTCCTTCTGCCGTTTAGATTGCGAAAGAAGTATGACTGTTGTGTGATAAATCTGAGGAAACGCCCGGTGCAAAAAAAGCCCCCGCCCGAAGGCGGAGACTTTTCTGTACTTATAAGGAATCCGGCGCAGGGGATCAGCCCTTTTTCCAGTTCTGGAAGTCGCTGTGGACCTGCAGACGGCTGACGGCGCGGGCCAGGCTGTACTGTGCGATGCGGTACTCCTGAATGCTGCGCTTCTGGAGCAGCGCTTCCTTGGCCTCGTCGGCGGCCCGGCGGGCGCGGTTGGCGTCGATCTCCTCGGGGCGCTCGGCGGTATCCACCAGCACCAGCACGTCGTTGTTCTCCACCTTGATCAGGCCGGAGGAAACGGCGGCGATCTTCTCAACGCCGGCGTCGGGGCCCTCGGAGGGGCGGTAGTGCAGCTCACCGGGGAAGACGGCCGAAATCATGTTGGAGTGGTGCGCCTGGACGCCGAAGGAGCCGTCCGGGCTGGGGACGATGAGGTTTTCGCACTCACCCTCAAAGAACAGGTCGTCCGCCGCCAGGATGCGCAGGTGGAAGGTGTTCATTACAGCTCACCTGCCTCGATCTTGCGGGCCTTTTCGGGCACGTCCGAGATGGGGCCCACGTTGAAGAAGGCGGCCTCGGGGTACTGGTCCATCTCGCCGTCCACGATGGCGGCGAAGCCCTTGATGGTCTCGGACAGGGGGACGTAGACGCCCGGGATGCCGGTGAACTTCTCAGCCACGTGGGTGGGCTGGGACAGGAAACGCTGGACCTTGCGGGCGCGGCTGACCGTCTTCTGGTCCTCCTCGCTCAGCTCGTCCATGCCCAGGATGGCGATGATGTCCTGCAGCTCGCGGTACTTCTGGAGGATTTCCTGGACCTTGCGGGCCACGCGGTAGTGCTCCTCGCCCACGATGTCGGGCTCCAGAATGCGGGAGGTGGACTCCAGGGGGTCCACGGCGGGGTAGATGCCCTGCTCCACGATCTTACGGCTCAGAACGGTGGTGGCGTCCAGATGGGTGAAGGTGGTGGCGGTGGCGGGGTCGGTCAGGTCGTCGGCGGGGACGTAGACGGCCTGGACCGAGGTAACCGAGCCCTCCTTGGTGGAGGTGATCCGCTCCTGCAGCTCGCCCATCTCGTTGGCCAGGGTGGGCTGGTAGCCCACGGCCGAAGGCATGCGGCCCATCAGGGTGGAGACCTCGCTGCCGGCCTGGACGAAACGGAAGATGTTGTCGATGAACAGCAGCACGTCCTTGTGGGCCTCGTCACGGAAGTGCTCGGCCATGGTCAGGCCCGACAGGGCGACACGCATACGGACGCCGGGGGACTCGTTCATCTGGCCAAAGACCAGGGCGGTCTTGTCGGCGGTGCCGCTCTCGTTCATCTCGTGCCACAGGTCGTTGCCTTCGCGGCTGCGCTCGCCCACGCCGGTGAAGATGGAATAACCGCCGTGCTCCATGGCCACGTTGTGGATCAGCTCCTGGATCAGGACGGTCTTGCCGACGCCGGCGCCGCCGAACAGGCCGATCTTGCCGCCTTTGGCGTAGGGCTCCAGCAGGTCGATGACCTTGATGCCGGTCTCCAGGATTTCAACGGCGGGGTTCTGCTCCTCAAAGGGAGGGGGCTTGCGGTAGATGCTCTTGACGGGGGTGTCGGCGGGCACCGGCTCGCCGCCGTCGATGGGCTGGCCCAGGACGTTGAACATCCGGCCCAGAACCCGCTCGCCCACCGGCACCTGAATGGTGTGGCCGGGGGCGTTTACTTCCATGCCACGGGCTAGGCCCTCGCTGGGGGCCAGCATGACGCAGCGGACGGTGTGGCTGTCCAGATGCTGGGACACCTCCATCACCCGCTCGCTGCCCTCCACCGTGACGGTGAGGGCCTCACGGATGCGGGGCAGGGGCAGATTTTCAAACGTCACGTCCACGACAGGGCCCGAGACCTGTACGATTTTGCCTGTATTCAAGTGGGTCACACATCCTTTCGTTCTTTATGGGCTGCCTGGCGCTTGCGGCGCTGGGCCTTTGCACCCGCAGACACCTCGGTGATCTCAAGGGTGATGGCCGCCTGACGCACCCGGTTGTACTGCAGGGACAGCTCGTCCAGCAGCCGCTGGGCGTTCTCGTTGGCGGCGTCCATGGCGGTCATGCGGGCGTTCTGCTCGCTGCAGAAGCTGTCGATCAGGGCGCTGTAGATAAAGCCCGAGATATAGCTCTCGATCATATTGTCCAGCACGGTGACCATATCGGGCATAAACTCGAAGCTGTCGGAGGAGTGATCTTCTTCGGTGGAGGCAAAGTGGGCCCGGTGGAAGGGCAGCAGGCGGGTGCTCTGGGCGGCCGAGGCCAGGCTGCTGGCCATATCGGTGTAGACGATATAGATTTTCTTCCACTGGCCGGCGTTGAAGCCCTCCAGCAGGATGGAGCTGATCTCACGGGCGCGCTGCAAAGTGGGGTTCTGCGCCGTGTAGAGGAAGCTCTGCTCGATGGGGATATGGTGCTGGTTGAAATAGTGCCGCCCGTACTCGCCGACGACGAACAGCTTGGTGCCGGGGTGGTCGGCCAGGACCCGCATGGTTTCCTTGACGGCGTTCTGGTTGTAGGCGCCGGCCAGACCCTTGTCGGCGGTGATGACCAGGCAGGCGTAGGGCCCGCCCTTGATGTCGTCCTCGTGGGGCGGATAGAAATAGCGGCTGTGGATGTCGCTGGAAGTGCGGAAAATCCGCTTGATCTCGCCCCGCAGCGCCTCAAAATAGGGGCGGGTGTGGGCCAGGTCCTCCCGGGCGCGGCGCAGCTTGGTGGAGGAGATCAGGTACATGGCGTTGGTGATCTTCTGGGTCTCCCGGACGCTTTCGATCCGGTCTTTGATCTCTTTGGTGCTCGCCATGTCACTGCCCCTTCTTCTGATAGCCGGCCACGAAGGTGCGGGCCAGGTCGATGATCTGCTGGCGGTCGTCGTCGGACAGCAGGCCGGTGGAGTCGATCCGCTGGCACAGGGCTGCGTCCTGCTCCTCGAACCAGGCCAGCATCTCATGCTGGGCGTCGCTGATCTTCTCGGCGGGGATGGACTCCATGGTGTGGTTCAGAGCGGCCACCAGGGTGATGACCTGCTCGTGCTGGGTCAGCGGGTGATACTGCTTCTGGCGCAGCAGCCGCATCAGGCCCTGGCCGTAGGTCAGCTGGCGCTTGGTGGTCTCGTCCAGGTCGCTGGAGAACTGGGTAAAGACCTCCATCTCGCGGTACTGGGCCAGATCCAGACGCATGGCGCCGGCGGCCTTTTTCATGGCCTTGGTCTGGGCGTCGCCGCCCACACGGGACACCGACAGGCCCACGTTGACGGCGGGGCGCTGGCCGGCGAAGAACAGGTTGCTCTCCAGGAACAGCTGGCCGTCGGTGATGGAGATGACGTTGGTGGGGATATAGGCGGAGACGTCGCCGGCCTGGGTCTCGATGATGGGCAGGGCGGTCATGCTGCCGCCGCCCATGTCGTCGGACAGGTGGGCCGAACGCTCCAGCAGACGGCTGTGGAGGTAGAAGACGTCGCCGGGGTATGCCTCACGGCCGGGGCTGCGCTCCAGCAGCAGGGACAGGGCGCGGTAGGCGATGGCGTGCTTGGACAGGTCGTCGTAGACGATCAGCACGTCCCGGCCCTGGTGCATGAAGTACTCGCCCAGGCTGCAGCCGGCGTAAGGTGCGATGTACTGCAGGGAGGCGGAGTCGCTGGCCGAGGCGTTGACCACGATGCAGTAGTCCATGGCGCCGCGGCGGCGGAGGTTCTCGGTCAGCAGGGCCACCGAACTGGCCTTCTGGCCGATGGCCACGTAGATGCAGACCACGTTCTTGCCCTTCTGGTTCAGGATGGTGTCCAGAGCCACAGCGGTCTTGCCGGTCTGGCGGTCGCCGATGATCAGTTCGCGCTGGCCGCGGCCGATGGGGAACAGGGCGTCGATGGCCAGCAGGCCGGTCTCCATGGGCTGGTTGACGGGCTGGCGATGGATGATGCCGGGAGCCGGCCGCTCAATGGGATAGTAGGCGTCGGCCTGAATCTCCTGGCCGCCGTCGATGGGGTTGCCCAGGGCATCCACCACGCGGCCCAGGAAGGCGTCGCCCACCGGCATGCCGGCCACTTTGCCGGTGCGGCGGACCGGGTCGCCGGCCTCGATGCCGCTGCTGTCGCCGAACAGGACGCAGCACAGCTCATCGGGGCGCAGCTCCTGGACCATGCCGCGGATGCCGTTGGTGAAGTCCAGGACTTCGCCGTAGACGGCGTCCTGCAGGCCCGAAATGGTGGCGATGTCATCGCCCACCGTCAGCACGGTGCCGATCTCCTCGGGCTTGGTGCTGGGGGCCCAGTCCACAACGGTCTGGCGCATCAGGGGCAGCAGGTTGTCCTGGCGGACATCCAGTGCGTCGATCTTGCGGCGCAGCTGCTCCATGCGGCCCTTCAGGCTCCAGTCGTAGACGTCGGAGCCCACCTCCAGGCGGAAGCCGCCCTTCAGGTTGGCGGCCTTTTTCCAGGTGAGGGTTACGGTGCGGTCGGGGTAGGTGCGGGCCAGAAAATCCTCAAACCGCTGGCGCTGCTCCTCAGTAGGGGCCTCGGGGCTGTACAGAAAAGCGGCGGTGGCTGCTTCAGGCTTTTTCATGTTGCTCATTCTGTTTCCCTTCCTCTGCCAGGTTCAAAAATTCGTCGAAGGCGTCTTTGCTGGACTGCAGGGTCAGCTTGGCAGCGGCAGCCATGGCCAGCTCCTTGATTTCCTTCTGGGAATCGGCCACGGCCTTGGTGCGGATGCTCTCGGCGGCCTTCTGGGCGCCGGCGATGATCTGGTCGGCCTGCTCCTGGGCGCGGTTCAGCTGCTGCTGGGCGGCATCCTGGGCGATCTTCTGGCTCTCGGCGCGGCGCTGGCGCAGCTCCTCGTCCAGCTTGCTCAGCTGAGCCTGATGCTCGGCCTCCAGCTTCTCAGCGGCGGCCAGCTTGTCGGCGGCAGCCTTGTCCATCTCGGCATAGTGGGCGGTGCGCTGATCCATGAATTTCTTGATGGGGTTGTACAGGATGAAGTACAGACCGCCCACCAGGATCACGAAGTTCAGCATGTGCAGAAAAATCTGCTGCAGATTGATATTCAGAGGGAGATTCATTGTGGTACCTCCCGTGCTTACAGAACAAAGATAATCAGGATAACGACCAGCAGGGCGTAGATGATGGCGGTCTCGATAAAGACCAGGGTCAGCATCATAGAAGTGCGGATCTTGCCCTCGGCCTCGGGCTGGCGTGCGATGGCCTCAGAGGACTTGGCGCCCAGAACGCCCATGGCGACAGCGCCGCCGGCAGCAGCCAGGCCCACGGCGATGGCGGAAGCGAAAGCCTTGGCGGCGGTGGTGGAGGTGGAAGAATCGGCAGCCTCGGCCTCGGTCTCAGCCTGAGCGGACTGGGTGGTGGCAGGCTCGCTGGAAGCGGGCTCGTCGGCGAAAGCGGGGGCAGCCATGGTCACGACCATAGCCAGCATGACCAGCAGGACGGAAAGGACTTTCTTGATGTTCATCGTCTTCATAGTAGTGATAACCTCCTGAATTGGGGACAGCGATGGATCAGGCCGCAAGGGCGTCGCTGTTCTTTTTGTTTTTCTTGACTTTGGGCTGGACCGGCTCGGACACCTCGCCGTAATACAGGGCCACCAGCATGGTCAGCACGTAGCTCTGGATCAGGGAGTGGAGCATGGTGAACATGACGCCCACGATCACCGGCAGCACATAGCTGAGGGTGATATAGTAGTAGACCAGCTCGGTGACCAGCAGGCCGCTGAGCAGAGCGCCGAACAGTCGGAAGCTCATGGAGATGGGGAGCGAGAACTCCTTGAGGGTGCGGCCCACGCCGCGGATGCCCACGGCGCTCACGCCGCCCGACATAATGAACAGGTAGGACAGCACGCCCATGGCGATGGCGGCGTTGACGTCCGACAGGGGGGCCGGCAGGGCCAGCGAGTGGCCCGCAGTGGTCACCACCTGGACGCCCAGCAGCTCAAACAGGGTGCTGACAAAGATATAGGTGCCCGCACCGAAGAGGTAGGGGCCCAGCACCTTGTTGTTGTGAGGGCTGTTCTTCTCGGCCATCCCGCGGAAGGTATCCACCCACAGTTCCAGCAGCATCTGCAGCTTGCCGGGAACCTCCGTGAAATGGGGCACTGCGAAGATCCGCAGGCAGACAGCCAGCACCAGCAGCGCGGCCGTCACCACATAGGCCGAGATCAGGCCGGGGTTGACGTCCATGATCCCGAAAAGGCTCACCTGGCCGGTCTCGTGCAGCACAGCGTCCCGCATCACTGCCTTGACGCTCTCGCTCTCTCCGCCGGGGGTCCCGGTGAGGACAGAGGCGACTGCCAGCACCACGATCAGCACGAGCCACAGGATAAGACTCCGCTTATTCTGTTTCATGGTTTTGGAAAGACTCCTTTCATCCAACGATATTCAACCTGCCTGCCCGGCCGCCCCGGAGGGGGATTTGCCGGGCTTCGACCGCCGCCTCCCCGGAGGAAGCGGTTGTCAAATTGCAATTTTGGGTCGAGCGTATTATACTATTAATAGTGAAAATTGTAAAATATCTTGTTAATATGCTCGTAATATATTTTTTGTATGACAAATAGAGCATAATTCATAAAAAATAAGGGAAATTTTCTATGACGATCAACTACGATTACTACCGGATTTTCTATGTGGTGGCCCAGTGCAGGAGCTTCACCCGGGCGGCCGAGGTGCTGAAGAACAACCAGCCCAACATCACCCGCTGCATGAAAAATCTGGAGCAGGAGCTGGGGTGCAAACTGTTCCACCGGTCCAATCGGGGCATCAGCCTGACGCCGGAGGGGCAGCGGCTGTACCGGCGGGTGGCGGCGGCGGTGGAGGAGCTGCAGCTGGGGGAGGAGGAGATCCGCCAGGACGGCAGCCTGGAGAGCGGGTCCCTGTCCATCAGCGCCAGCGAGGCGGCCCTCCATATGATCCTGCTGGACAAGTTGTCGGCCTTCCGGGTGGAGTATCCGGGGGTGCACCTGCGGATCACCAACGAGACCACCCCCCAGGCCATCGAGCGCCTGCGGAACGGGGAGAGCGACTTTGCGGTGATCACGGCGCCCCAGCTCACCGACCGCACCCTCCAGCAGACCGAGCTGCTGCGGTTCCGGGAGGTGCCGGTCTGCGGCCCCGCCTACAGCGAGATTGCCTCCCGGCGGTGCACCATGGCCGAGCTGGCCCGGTACCCACTGGTGTGCATCGGCCAGGATACCAGTACATACGCCTTTTATCAGCGGTTCTTCACCTCCCACGGGGTGCCCTTCCGGGTGGACGTGGAGGCGGCCACCATGGACCAGATTCTCCCTATGGTGGAGCATGGGCTGGGCATCGGCTTTTATCCCGAAAAGCTGGTGGCCCCCAAGATTGCCCGGGGGGAGCTGTTCTGCGTCCCGCTGGAACAGCCGGTGCCCGAGCGGGCCATCTCCCTGGTGGAGGATATGAGCCGCCCCCGCAGCACCGCCATGAAGGCCATCCGGGAGATGATCTGCGGGAAAGGGTGAAAACCATAGAAAGGAGGAGACTGTCAATGCACAAGATGTGGGTCCCGGCGTTTCTGCTCTGGAGCTTTGCCGCCGTGTGGCTGGGCAACAGCGCACGGTTCATCCCGGCGGGGTACGCCTTTTATGTGTGGGGCGGGCTGGCCTGCGCGTTTGGCCTGGCGGTCCTCTGCTTTGGGCTGATGTACCAGGCGGCCCGGCAGCAAAAGGACGGCCGTGCAAAGAACCTCTGCTTTTTGTACCTGGGCCTGACGGTGGCCATGCTGGCGGCGGCCATCGTCATCGGCCGCCTGCCCGCGGACTTCGTTCTGGTGTGACGGTGTGACCAACAGGAAACCAAAAAGCCCCTGCTCTCCCGAAAAAGACAGCGGGGGCATTGTTTTGACTTAAAAGAGGGGCTTAGTCGCGGTTCACCTGCAGCTCCTGCTCGCAGTAGATGCAGCGATACTTCCCGTTGGCGCTCAGCTCAAAGATCTGGTCGCACTCCTCCTCGATGGAAGAGATGCACCGGGGGTTGCGGCACCGGACGATGTTCACCAGACGGCGGGGCGGCTGGGGCTTCTCCTTCTTGACCGGCTTGCCGTCGTGAATGGTGGTGACGGTGATGTTGGGGTCCAGATAGGCCAGCACGTCCAGGTTCAGCCAGGAGGAATCCCCCTCCACCTTGATGATGTCCTTGCGGCCGGTGGGGGACTTGTGGGACCGGGCGTTCTGGATCAGGGCCACGCTGGCGGAGCGGTTGCCCTTGATGCCCAGCAGATCCATCAGGCCCACGGCGGTTCCGGCCTTGATGTGATCGATTACAATGCCGTTCTGGATTTCGTCAATGTTCAGCATATCAGACGCCCTCCTTCGGCGCTTTGGGGTCAGGCAGACCCAGCAGAGTCATAATCAGGGCCATGCGGACGTAGACGCCGTTCTGCACCTGCTCAAAGTAGGCGGCGCGGGGATCATCGTCCACGTCCAGGGCGATCTCGTTCACGCGGGGCAGGGGATGCAGCACGGCCATGTCGGGCTTGGCCAGGGCCATCTTGTCCCGGGTGAGGATATAGCTGTTTTTCAACCGGATATAGTCCTCTTCGTTGAAGAACCGCTCCTTCTGGACGCGGGTCATATAGAGGATGTCCAGCCCGGGCATGGATTCCTCCAGGCTGCGGGTCTCGGCGTAGGGAATGTCGCTGCCCTCCAGCACATCGGTGATGATGTAGTCGGGCACGCGCAGTTCCTCGGGGCTGATGAGGACGAACCGCACACCCTCATAGCGGACCATGGTCTTGATGAGGGAATGGACGGTGCGGCCGAACTTCAGATCGCCGCACAGGCCGATGGTCAGACCGTTCAGAGTGCCCTTGCGGCTGCGGATGGTCATCAGGTCGGTGAGGGTCTGGGTGGGGTGCTGGTGGCCGCCGTCGCCGGCGTTGATCACCGGGATGCGGGAATAGCGGCTGGCCCGCAGGGGAGCGCCCTCCTTGGGATGGCGCATGGCGGCAATGTCGGCGTAGCAGGACACCACGCGGATGGTGTCGGCCACGCTCTCGCCCTTGGTGGCACTGGAAACGTTTTCACTGGGGAAGCCCAGCACATGGCCGCCCAGATTCAGCATGGCCGCCTCAAAGGACAGGCGGGTGCGGGTGGAGGGCTCGTAGAACAGGGTGGCCAGTTTCTTGTAGCGGGCCACCTCCTGGTAAGCGGCGGGATCCTCCCGGATGCGGCTGGCCAGATCCAGCAGGGCGTCGGTTTCCTCGCGGGTAAAGTCAAGCGGATCAATCAGATGGCGCATAGACAATTTGCCTCCTTATAACAGCTTGCGTAAGATGGAAAAATCAAAGAAATTGGTGTAATAACTGAATGCGCGCAGCACCGGCCGGCACAGACGGGTGTAGCACACCTCGTCCAGCAGCAGCATGGCCTCGCCGGGGGCCAGGCGCATGGCGGAACGGATGGTATCGTCCCCGCAGCTGGCCTTGATGTGGGCCACGGTGGAGGAGACCTGCTGGCCGCAGACCTGGTCCAGCACATCGAAGATGGAGCCGGCCAGATCCAGGCGGGTGTAGTCCCGCCCGCCCAGCAGGGCCTTGGGCAGGTAGTTGATGGAGTAGATGACGGGGGTGGAGTCGGCCAGCACCCGTTTGCGGATGCAGATGACCTCGGCCCCGGGCTCCAGACCCAGGCTGCGGGCCAGGTCCTCGCTGGCCCGGATGGGCTGGACCTGGATGCCGTCGGCGTGGGGGTAGCTGCCGAACGAGCGGATCAGGGGGTAATATTCCAGTTTCTGGTCCAGCCTGCTGCGCAGGGAGAGAACAGCGCGGTTGACCACCGTGCCGATCCCCCGGACCCGCTCCACATAGCCGGCCCGCTCCATGGTGCTGAGGGCGTCCCGGATGACCGTCCGGCTGACGCCCAGCTCTGCAGCCAGGTCCAGCTCGGCGGGCAGACGGTCTGCGCCGGCGTAACGGCCGGTGCGCAGTTCCTCCAGCAGCTGGGCGACCACGCGGTCGCTGATGACCGTTCCGCCCAGGCGGACCGTTGTGTCAGGGGTGGGTTCCTTCATGGCAATGCCTTCCTTTCCCCGCCGCCCAGACGGCGGGCTCCGCATCGTGTGAATTTGATTGTCCAGCGCCGCGGCCGCGCTGTGAAAAGTCATATCCTTTTATATTATACCATAGTCGCTGACGCTCCTGTGGTACAAAGTGGGCGCTGTGCGCCGATTGGAATAAATAACTGCTTTTGCAGTTATTATACCATAGTCGCTTCGCTCCTGTGGTACAAAGTAGGCGCTTTGCGCCGATCAAAAGTAATATCCTTTGGGATATTATACCATAGTCGCTGACGCTCCTGTGGTACAAAGTAGGCGCTTTGCGCCGATCAAAAGTAATATCCTTTGGGATATTATACCATAGTCGCTGACGCTCCTGTGGTACAAAGTAGGCGCTTCGCGCCGATTAAAAGTAATATCCTTCGGATATTATACCATAATTTGACAGGATTTAAAACCGGGATTATACTGGGAAACAAAAGCCGCGATGCACAGTGCAAAGGGAGGAAACCAAGATGGATTTAGTCCTGGAAAAGGTGAACGGTCAGCCGGCGCATCTGCCGGTGGAGCTGCGGCGCTGCGGTCCGGAGGACCTGGACGCCATGGAGCAGCTCCAGCGGGAGGTTCACGCCGGGATGCCTCACCCGGAACAGTTTGTGCCCGACACCCGGGACCAGCTGGCGGCCTGCATGGCGGATGGGGTCTGCGTGGGGGTGTGGGACGGCGAAACCCTGGGGGCCTACTTCACCCTGCGGTGCATGGGCTCCAGCCCGGAGAATTACGCCGCCTTCATGGGCCTGCCCCCGGCGGAATGGCCCCGCTGGGCCAACGCCGACAGCGTGGTGGTCTGCGCGGCCTGGCGGGGAAACGGCCTGCAGCGGACCATGGCCCGGGCAGCCTGCGGCTGGCTGCCGGAGGGGATTGTGGGCCTGGGGGCCACCGTCAGCCCCGACAACGCCTACAGCCTCCGCAACGCCCTGGCCGAAGGGTTTGAGATCGTCTGCCGCCGGCCCATGTACGGCGGCTTTGACCGGTATCTGCTGCGGAAAATCCTCTGAAAAACCCCGCAAAAGCGCCCCGGGCCTGACAAACAGGTACGGGGCGCTGTGTTTTTACTTGGCGTACAGGCTGATGATGTTCAGCAGCACTTCGGTGGCCTTGTCCATCCGCTCAGCGGTGGTGCACTCGAACACGCCGTGGAAGTTGAAGCCGCCGGTGCCCAGGTTGGGGCAGGGCAGACCCTTCCAGCTCAGGACGGCGCCGTCGGTGCCGCCCCGGACGGGGATTTCCTCCGGCTCCAGACCGGCCATCTGGATGGCGGTGCGGGCGGTCTCCACCAGGTGGAAGTGGGGCTTGATCTTCTCGATCATGTTGCGGTAGCCGTCCTTGATTTCGACGGTGACGGTGCCCTCGCCATAACGGCTGTTGAGCCAGGCCGCAATCTGCTGCAGCTCGCTCTTTTTGTATTCCAGGCAGTCGGCGTCGTGGTCGCGCAGGATATAGCCCAGCTTGGCCTCGTTGACGTCGCCGTACATCTGGCACAGGTGATAGAAGCCCTGGCGGCCCTCGGTGGTCTCGGGACGGGCCATCAGGGGCAGGGCCATGTGGAACTCCATGGCCACGTTGGAGGCGTTGATCATGGTGTCCTTAGCGCTGCCGGGATGAACCGACAGGCCCCGGATGGTGACGGTGGCCGAGGCGGCGTTGAAGTTCTCATACTCGATGCCGCCCACATCGCCGCCGTCCACCGTATAGGCAAAGTCGGCGCCGAAGCGGGGGATGTCGAACAGGTCGGCGCCCTCGCCGATTTCCTCGTCGGGGGTGAAGGCGATGCAGATCTTGCCGTGGGGGATCTCACCCTGCAGCAGGGTCTCGGCGGCGGTGAGGATTTCGGCCACGCCCGACTTGTCGTCGGCGCCCAGCAGGGTGGTGCCGTCCGAGGTGATGAGGGTCTCGCCCTTCATGGAGGCCAGGAAGGGGAAGGTGGATACCTTCATCACTGCGCCGGTGCCGGGCAAGACCACGTCCTGGCCGTCGTAATTTTCATGGATCACGGGCTGGACGTTCTCGCCCGAGGCGTCGGGGGCGGTGTCCATGTGGGCGATCAGGCCCAGGGCCGGCCGGTTCTCACAGCCGGGGGTGGCAGGGATGCTGCCGTATACATAGCAGTGCTCGTCCACAGCGGCATCCTCAATGCCCATCTCTTTCATCTCGTCCACCAGCAGACGGGCCAGGTCGAACTGGCGTTCGGTGGAGGGATGGGCCCCGGTGGTGGGGTCTGAGGTGGTATACACTCTGGCGTACCGCAGAAGGCGTTCGTAAGCGCGCATAACAGATCTCCTTTCAGCCGTCCGGCCTGGAAAATTTCCCGGCCCGGACCGGGGCGGCGGTGCAGTTTGGATTTGGTCCGCTCTTTAGCATACTCCATTTTTCGCCCTTTTACAAGGCCCGCGGTGCCGTGGGCCGCTCATCCCACAGGTGAGAAAAATTCACTCTGCACACCCCGCCGCGCCGGGCCAAAACGTGCTATCATTAGGGGCGGGGAAACCCATACAAAGAGACTGGGAAGGTGGAATGCCAAATGAAGATTTTCTTTTATACCCTCCGCCCCTACGACGAGCTGCCCTGTGCGCAGAAGCTCAGCGCCGAGACCGGCATCGCGTTTGAGGGCTGTGAGGAATACCCCAACCTGGAAAACGCCGCCCTGGCCGCCGGCTGTGACGCCGTCTCGATGACGCCCTGCGACATGAGCGCCGCCATGGTGGAGCGGTTCCACCAGCTGGGGGTCAAGTATATCTGCTGCCGGTCCATCGGCTACGACCATGTGGACCGCCAGAAGGCCCGCGAACTGGGGATGAAGGTTTCCAACGTGGATTACCCGCCCCGGGGCGTGGCCAACTTTGCCATCATGCTGATGATGATGTCCCTGCGCCGTGTGGGCCATATCCTCAAGCGGGGCGAGGTGCAGGATTACTCCCTCAAGGGGAAGATCGGCCGGGACCTGTCCGGCTGCACCGTGGGCGTCATCGGCACCGGCAACATCGGCCGGACGGTGCTGCAGCACCTGTCGGGATTCGGTTGCAAACTGCTGGCCTATGACCTCTACCCCAACCAGGAGGCCGCCAAGTATGCGGAATACGTGGACCTGGACACCCTGTTTGCCCAGAGCGACGTCATCACCCTCCACACCAACGCCACCGAAGCCAACCATCACCTGATTGACGCGGCCGCCCTGGCCAAGATGAAGGACGGCGTGGTGATCGTCAACACCGCCCGCGGCACCCTCATCGACAGCGATGCCCTGATCGCCGCCCTGGAGAGCGGCCGGGTGGGAGCCGCCGCGCTGGACGTGCTGGAGAACGAGAACGGCCTGTATTACTACAACCGTTCCGGCGACCCCATCGCCAACCCCGAACTGGCCCTGTTGCGCAGCTTCCCCAATGTGCTGCTGACCTGCCACACCGCTTTCTACACCGACGAGGACGTGGAGAGCATGGTGCGGGGCGTCTTTGAGAGCGCCGGGGCCTTTGCCGCCGGCCAGCCCACCCGCCACGACGTCAGCCTGAAATAACCCCGGGATGAATCTGAGAATGCAGACGTGCCGGACCGTTCGCCCCAAAGATGCAGCTGCAAGGCGCAGGAACGCCGCACTCCTCTGTGGAATGCAAGCGACTGCAACGCGGCAGATGCGCTTTGGGGCAGGAGGAGACGGCGCGGAGGCGTTTTCAGATCCACCCCATCGCTTACATACACAAAGACCCGCCCCGCGGCTCATGGTGAACCGCAGGACGGGCCTTTTTTGATTTGACTTATCGGGCAAAGGTGGTAAGGAACGAGCGGAGCGAGAAGGACTTGCCGATGGGCCGGTCCTCGAAATCAGGAACCTCGAAGGTATAGCGCTCGGTGGCATTGATGACGGTGATGCCGTTGTGGGAACAGACCCGGGGCAGGCGGCAGTCGTAGGACAGATGGATGTGCCCGTGGACGAACCACTGGGGCTGCAGCTCCTCCAGCAGACTGTTGAAGCAGTCAAAACCCTGGTGGGGCAGGTCGGTGCCGTCGTTGAGGCCCTTGGCGGGGGAATGGGTCAGCAGCAGGTCGATGCCTCCCAGACGCCGGACTTTGGGCCGCAGCCGGGCGATCCGGCGGCGCATTTTCTGTTCGGTGTACTGGTAGGGGCTCTCCCGGTTGTAGCGGATGGAGCCGCCCAGGCCCATCACCCGCAGGCCTTTCCAGACATAGACCTCGTCGTCCACGCAGATGCAGCCGCCGGGCTCCTGCTTGGCGTAGGCTGCGTCGTGGTTGCCGTGGACATAGAGGATGGGCGCGGCTGTGAAATTGGTCAGAAATTCAAGATAGCTGCGGGGTAAATCCCCACAGGAGAGGATCAGGTCAATGTCTTCCAGCCGTTCGCGGCATTGCGGACACCACAACGCCTTGGAGGCTTCGTCTGATATAGCGAGTATCTTCACGTTCCTTCATGCTCCGTTCTGTTAAATTCCTTTTACCGTTTGTCGTTTCGTACTGCAGACAGGGGGATCAGATCTTGGACGGCGCCGCTGTGCCGTCCGCGTCCTCCTTGATGACGTCCAGGCCGCAGATGTCGGCCAGGGTGCGGGTTTTCACGTCCAGCTGGTCGTAGCTGGGCAGGGCGCCCTCCACGCAGGCGTCCAGCCAGTCCATCAGCATCAGCTCCTTGGGCGTGTAGACGATCTTCTGGGGGGAGTGCATCCGGTGGTCCTGGGCGTACACTTTAGAGGGGAAGATGGTCAGCAGGCCGCTGTGGAGCTGGGTTTCCATCAGGCCCAGCAGCTGCAGGGGGCCGCCGGGCAGCCCGTCGCTGTACTGGATGCCCACGGCGCCGCTCTTCATGCCCCACCAGTAGTTGATGGCCTTGCTGGTGTCCGCCTCGTCCCAGCTGCCGTTGAGAATGGAACGGATGATCTCGATATAGAACACATCCCACCGCCACTGGGGCAGGCCCACCGGACGGAGGACTCCGTCGGGCAGACGCTGGCACAGGCCGTAGTCCCGGTGGGTGTCGGGGGCCTCGCGGCTGTCCCGGGCGTAAAAGAGGGTTACGTCCTCCCGGTCCGAGAAGTCCAGAGGATGGGCCGGGTCGGGCAGGCAGGCCCACCGCAGCAGGACCCTGCCCTCGGGCCGCACCGAGCGCAGGCCCTGGGCGTAGGCGTTGATGGCGGCGGGGATACCGTAGATGGGGTTGTTGGCCACATAGCCCACCGTGTTGGTGGGGGACAGGATGCCGGCCAGCATGCCCAGGATATAGGTGGCCTCGTAGGTCCGGGGATAGTAGGTGCGGACCAGCGGGTGGGGGGTGTTCAGGGAGCAGTTGAGGAATTTGATCTTGGGATGCTGGGCGGCCACCTTCAGGCAGGCGGTGTGCATCCGGACGCTGGTGGTGAACACCACGTCGGCGCCGTTGTGGGCCACCTCCTCCAGAATCTGTTCGGCGTCCACATGGGGGTCCACGTTCTCGTGGGAGGAGAGGATCACCCGGTCGGTGAAGGTGTTGGCCAGGGCGCTGCGGCCCTTCTCATGGGCCCGGACCCAGGCGCTGTTGGTCTCGTTGGCCTCGTGGAGGAAGGTCACATGCAGCTCGCTGGGCCGGGGAATGAAGATGTTCAGCTTGGACAGGCTCAGCCGGCCCTCGGCGGGCTCGGAGGCGGGTTCCAGCACCACTTCCACCGCCTGGTCCTTGGTCAGGACGGTGATCTCGTCCCAGATGCGGGCCAGATTCTCCTTGATCTGGGCGGGGGTGGAGTCGCAGGCGTCCGAATAGCGGTACACCGACAGGTACACCAGCAGAGCGTCGCCCACCGTCAGGGGCAGCCGCGCGCCGCCCAGGGCGCGGAACTGCTGGCGGAACTTGGTGTGCAGGGCGTTGAAGTTCTTGCGGTCCTCGTCGGTCCACTCCTCGCCCGAGGCCTTGCACACCAGCTTCTGAAGCTTGGCGTAGCTACCGGGGCGGGAGAACTGGACGATGTTCACCTTGGACAGCTTGTAGAAGTCCATGAACTCGTAGTAGATGCGGCTCTCCAGGCTGTTGTTGCGGGCGGGGATCAGCCGGGTGACGGTGCCGGGGATGCTGGCGGCGTCGAAGTGCTTGAGCACCGACACCCGCTTGTTGCCCTCCTCGATATAGAACTGGTTGAGGAACTCATAGGCGGTGACCGGGTTGCGGATGCCCTCCTCCAGGTGCGCTTCGCACAGGACCGACCACTTGCTGGCGAACTCGGTGTCCACGTCCAGCAGGGGCATGAAGTTGGGAGCAAAGGCAGTGTGGCGGCCGCTGGTCTTGGTGCCCACGATGCTCTCGCTGGGCATGTTCACCAGGCCCAGGGGCTCGGTGGCCACAATCTTGACGTTCACCAGAATATCGTCCAGAACCGGCAGGTAAGGGCTCTGGCCCCGGGCGACGTGGGCCCGGTAGTCCTTTTGACCTGCCTTGAGGGCGAGTTTGTATTCTTCCAAAGACATAAGATAAAGGCTCCTTTCTCAAAGATCGAAAAGCCGAAAATCACACACAGAACGTCCAAGTTTGGCGCGTCCTGGTTTCAGTATACCACATTTTCCTGTTTTTGTCTTTAGGAGAAGCATGGGCCGTGAAGGAAAAGCCGCACCCATTTTTACAAAAGCGGGAAAATGCATAAAAACCCGGCCCCGGCCTGGGGCAAAAGAACAAAAAAACGTGAAAAATACGTGAAAACCGTCCATTTACTTCCCCGGCGGCGGGCGGTATAATAAACTTGTCATACAAGTTGTTCCCCAAAGACCGAAAGGAGGCCGGGTGTATGGAACTGCCAAGAGGCCCTTTGACGCAGCATTTTCTGAATACGATGGAGTATATTGCAATCCTGTATTTCCTCGATGCAGATGAACTGCATCAGGCACTGGGATCTCTGTACCCCTGGGAGTGGATATGCGTTGCAATGTTCGCCTTCGGCCTGGTGTTTTTTGTGCGCATCCTCACCGACTGGCAGCTGCTCCGCGGCCGCCCCGGGCTGTGGAGGCACTTCTATGGGGACGTGGACGACTCGTTCCTGGAACAGTACCGCCGGATGCTGACCTATGAGCACGGAGAAACCTCGGTGACCACCGGCTTTTCCAGCGGGGCCATGCTGCTGATGCTGGCGGCGATTGTGGTTTCCTTTGTGTGGTTTGCGTTCCTGGCCTGAAAGTGAATCCTGCCCGCGGGTGCGTTTGGCCCTGCGGGCTTTTTTGCATCTTGCGCCGGGCGGGGTTTTCAGGTAGGATAGAAGAAAAAACGAAAGGGAATCCAAAACGCTATGGAGACAAAACAACTTCCCGTCCTGGAGGCGGGGGAATACGCCGGGGGCCTGTGGTACTATGAGCCCCACGTGTACATGCCCTACCGGTTTGTGCTGGGAAAGCCGGGCCGGCGGCCCCTGGTGTGCATCGGCATCAATCCCAGCACCGCCCAGCCCGGGGCGCTGGACCCCACCGTCAAGAGCGTGGAACGGCTGGCGGCGGCCAATGGCTTTGACAGCTGGATCATGTTCAACGTCTACCCCCAGCGGGCCACCGATCCCAACGACATGGACCAGACTCCCGACCGTGCCCTCTGCGATGAGAACCTGCGCTGGCTGGAAGCGGTGCTGAGCCAGACCCAGCCCACCATGTGGGCAGCCTGGGGCACCCTGATCGAAAAGCGGGCCTACCTGCCGGGGCTGATGCGGGAGATGGTGGCCCTCACCCGGGAGAAAAACATCCCCTGGGTCACCATCGGCAAGCGGAGCAAGAAGGGGCATCCTCACCACCCCCTCTATCTGCGCAAGGATGCCGCCCCCGATCCCTTTGACATCGAGGAATACCTCGACACCTGTTTCTGAGGGGGCCGCTGTGAGTCCTGAGCGCTACAGCCGGGTGTACCGGTGGTTTGCCGCCCGGCCCGCCGCCAGGGCGGCTCTGGCGGCCTGTACGAGGCTTTTGCCGCTGGCCCAGGCCGGGATGTATCTGGCCCTGCTGGGGCTGCTGGCGGCCCGCACAGCCGCCGGTGAGGATTGTATGCAGCTGCTGGCCCGGGCAGTCCTGGTGCCGGGGGTGGTGTTTGTGGGGGGCAGCGCCCTGCGGGCCGCCCTCAACCGGCCTCGGCCCTACCAGCAGCCCGGCTTCACCCCTCTGCTGCCCAAGGAGACCGGGGGCAAGTCCTTTCCCTCCCGCCACGCCCTCAGCGGCGCGGTGATCGCCATGGCCTGGCTGCCGGTGAACTCTGCCGTGGCCGGGGTGCTGACGGTGTCGGCCCTGGCCATCTGCGTCACCCGGGTGCTGGCCGGGGTCCACTGGGTGAGGGATGTGGCCGCCGGCGCGGTTCTGGGCTTCGGCCTGGGGGCCCTGGGCATGCTGCTGTAACGGTACAAAACAAAAAGACCCTGTCCGTGAACCGTTTGGTCCGGGCAGGGTCTTTTTGATGGGATCAGACGCTGGCGTCGTCCAGGAGGTTTTGGTAGGCGCCGGAGTAGAGACGTTCCGGCAGGGCGGCGGCCAGGGCCAGGGCTGCCTGGCGTTTTTCCTGGTCGGTCAGGGGGGCGGCGTCCAGCGCCAAAGGAGGAAAGTTTTCCAGCACGCTGTCCAGCTGCTGCTGGACCCGGCGTGCCACAAAGGAGCCCCGGTCGGTCAGATAGATTTTGCCGTAATGGGCTTTGACGATCATCCCGCGCTCCATCAGCTGGCCCAGGGCCCGGGCCACCGAGGGCCGGGTCACCCCCAGCCGCTCGGCGATGGTGCGGGAGGAGATGTCCCGCTGGGTCCGGGCGGCCTCATAGATGGCCAGCAGATAGCGCAGATGGGCGGGGGAAAGTTCCATGGGGGAACCAGCTCCTTTCGGGGAGGGTCAGTGGCCGCAGCCGTGGCAGCTGCCGCTGCAATGGCCGCCGCAGCTGCTGCAGCCCGAACACTTGCCCGAGCGCATGCTGCGGATGGTGGCCCGGAGCGACAGCCCCGTCAGGCCAAAGACCACAGCGGCCACCAGAATGGTGGAGAGGTTGGCGGTGATAAATTCCAGCATAACGGCAGGACCTCCTTGTGGGAAAGCAATGGGAACGAGGGGCTCAGGCCTGCAGCGCAGTCTTTTTGCGCAGGCGGACGCCGTCGCCGTCCTCGTAGGGATTCTTGCGGAACACCAGGTACAGCAGCCCGGCCAGCAGGACCAGGGCCACCACGGTGAAGGGGTTAAAGGAAACTTCGCCGGTCACCAGACCGCCCAGCTGATAGACGATCAGGGAGGTGACGTAGGCAAAGGCGCACATGTAGCCGATGGCAAAGGCCGTCCAGCGGGGGTTGTTCATTTCCCGCTTGATGGCGCCCATGGCGGCAAAGCAGGGGGCGCAGAGCAGGTTGAAGACCATGAAGCTGTAGGCGGCCAGGGCGGTGAAATTGGCCGCAATGAGGCTCCAGATCTCGTCGCCGTTCTCCGCGACCTCAGCCACGCCGAAGGTGACGGCCAGGGTGGAAACGACGTTCTCCTTGGCGATCAGGCCGCCCACGCAGGCGGTCGTAGCACGCCAGTTGCCAAAGCCCAGCGGCGCAAAGACGGGGGCGACGACGCCCGCGATGGCGGCCAGCAGGGAGGCGTTGGCGTCCTCCACCGCGCCGAAGGCGCCGTTCACAAAGCCGTAGCCCTGCAGGAACCAGAGCACCACGGTGGAAGCCAGGATGACGGTGCCGGCCCGCCGGACGTAGGAGGCGCCGCGCTCCCAGGTGGAGCGCAGGACGTTGCCCCAGGCGGGCACATGGTAGGCGGGCAGCTCCATCACGAAGGGGGCGGGGTCGCCGGCAAAGGCACGGGTTTTCTTGAGCATCACGCCGCTGATGACCACGGCAGCCACGCCGATGAAGTAGGCGCTGGTGGCCACCAGGCTGCTGCCGCCGAAGATGGCGCCGGCCAGCAGGCCGATGATGGGCATTTTGGCGCTGCAGGGGATGAAGCAGGTGGTCATGATGGTGAGTTTGCGATCACGGTCCTGCTCAATGGTGCGGGAGGCCATGACGCCGGGGATGCCGCAGCCCGAGGCCACCAGCAGGGGGATAAAGCTCTTGCCCGACAGGCCGAACCGGCGGAAGATCCGGTCCATGACGAAGGCGATGCGGGCCATGTAGCCCACGTCCTCCAGGATGGCCAGCAGGAAGCTCAGCACCAGAATCTGGGGCACAAAGCCCAGGGCTGCGCCCACGCCGGCCACAATGCCGTCGTTGATGAGGCCCACCAGCCAGTCGGCGCAGCCGATGGACACCAGGAAGCCCTCCACCGCAGGGGGTACGATCTCGCCGAACAGCACATCATTGACCCAGTCGGTGCCCATGGTGCCGAAGGAGAAGGCGGTGCTGCCCATGGCGATGGTGTAGATGGCCAGCATCACCACCGCAAAGATGGGCAGAGCCAGGATGCGGTTGGTGACGATGCGGTCGATCCGGTCGGAGGCGGTCAGGTTGTCCTTGCGCGCCTTGCGGGTGTAGGCTTTCTGCATGACGCCGTGGAGGAAGGCGTAGCGCTGACCCGTGATGATGCTCTCGGCATCGTCGTCCAGCTCCTTTTCGCAGGCGGCGACGGCCTGTTCGATGCCTGCGGCGGCAGCCTCGTCCAGCTTGAGCTCGGCGGTGACCTTCTCGTCCCGCTCAAAGAGCTTGACGGCATACCACCGGAGGAACCGCTCCTCCACCTTGCCCTTCAGCAGGGCTTCGATGGCCTGGAGAGCTTGTTCCACCTCGCCGGTGAAGACCGCCGGCAGGCGAACGCTCGCACGGCTCTGGGCGGCCCGGAGCGCCGCCTGGGCGGCAGCCTTGCAGCCCTCGCCTTTGAGGGCGCTGATCTCCACCGCCGGACAGCCCAGGGCCTGGCCCAGCTTGTCCAGATGGATCTGGTCCCCGTTTTTGCGGACCAGGTCAATCATGTTCACCGCCACCACCACCGGGATGCCCAGCTCGATCAGCTGGGTGGTGAGGTAGAGGTTGCGCTCGATGTTGGTGCCGTCCACAATGTTCAGGATGGCGTCCGGCTTTTCGCTCACCAGATAACCCCGGGCCACCACTTCCTCCAGCGTGTAGGGGGAGAGGGAATAGATACCCGGCAGGTCCTGAATCACCACGTCCTTGTGGTCCTTCAGGCGGCCGTCTTTCTTTTCCACCGTGACGCCCGGCCAGTTGCCCACATACTGGTTGGAGCCGGTCAGGGCGTTGAACAGGGTGGTTTTGCCGCTGTTGGGGTTGCCCGCCAGGGCAATCTTGATCTGTGCCATCTGCTGTCTCTCCTTTCTCCGCTGTCCTCAGTTGATTTCCACCATCTCGGCGTCGGCCTTGCGGACGCTCAGCTCATAGCCGCGGACGTTCAGCTCCATGGGGTCCCCCAGAGGGGCCACCTTTCGGATATAGATCTGGACCCCCTTGGTGATGCCCATATCCATGATCCGCCGCTTGACCGGGCCGGTTCCGTTCAGCCGGGCCACCGTTACTGTCTGGCCCACCTTGGCGTCTTTCAGGGTTTTCATAGCGTTTTCCTCCCACATTGTTGCTGTATCCAAACCGCCGCCCCGGCAGGGCGGCCGCTTTGCCTTAGTACAGAATCCGGTTGGCCATCTGGCTGTCCAGCGCGATCCGGCCGTTTTTCACCTGCAGAATCAGGCTGCCGGCGATCTCGTTCACCACCGTCACGTCGCTGTCCACCACAAAACCCAGCTCCGCCAGGTGCTGGCGCACCTGGTCCCGTCCGGTGATCCGCCGGATGGTCACCGTCTCGCCCGGCCGGGCTGTTGTCAGGGGCATCATAGGCAATTCCTCCTGTTGGTTCTCTTTGTCAAACTTCGTTCTGGCAGTAAGTTTATACTTACTAACTTCAAAAGTCAATCGCTTTTGCGAAAAATCAGTAAGTTTGTGAAAACAAACAACTTGTTTCCCTCCAGGGACCGGATTTTTTGGGCAGGTTTGGCACAACTTACGCCGCCACCGCCAGCCGGAGAATGGGGGTGCCGCTGTGGAACAGCCGGAGGTAGACGTCGGTGCACTTTTTCAGCTGGCAGAAATAGCGCCGGGCGTCGTCGGGGTCGCTGTAGGACTTCCAGAAGCCGCAGAAGGTGAAATTCTGCCCCCGGTTCCGGATGAACCCGATGACGTCGGCCAGCGGGTAGCCCAGGAACACCCCGATTTCGTGGGGGAACTCGCCCCCGCATTCCAGACGCCGGGCCAGCTGGTCCAGCAGCACCTGACAGCCCGCGGGGCTGTCGGGCCGGGCGGGGAGGGTGTAGCCCTCCTGTTCCAGAAAGCGGCCGGTTTCCTCCCCGGCCAGAATGGGGCCCAGACGGGCGGGCCGGTAGAGGTAGAGGAGATACCACTCCCCGTGGGGACATTCCTTCATCACCCGCAGATGCAGCCCGCGGCCGTTGAGCTGGGCGTTCCAGTCCTCCACCGTCCGGTACAGCCCCGCCTTGTCCCGGGTCACATACCGGAACAGATTGGCCGGTTTGATCCCCGCCAGCACGGGGGAGCACTGCTCGATCATGACGGTCTCGAAATTTCTCTCCATGGGTTGTACCTCTTGGTCTGGGGCCGGGGCCCGGTGAAATGTGGTAAGTTTATACTAACCTCCTGGCCCAAAAAGAAGGCGCCGCGCGCCGGAGGGCCTCTCCCGTCGGGGAGAAGGTTAGCTATATCTAACGGCCTTATCTTACCACAGGGGCGGCGGAGCTGTCAAGAGGGAACAAGAGGGAAAAAAAAAAACGACATCCGCAAAAGCGGATGTCGTTTGGTGGGGTGCCCAGAGGGACTCGAACCCTCGATCTCCAGATCCACAATCTGGCGCGTTAACCGACTACGCTATGGGCACCACAGCAATGCGCCCGAAGGGACTCGAACCCCCGGCCCACTGCTTAGAAGGCAGTTGCTCTATCCAGCTGAGCTACGGGCGCATGTCCTTATCCCATGGGGTTTTATATCAGGGACAGCCGTTCGGCACAGGCTGCGAGAAGTATAATAGCACAACCGGGTGGATCTGTCAAGCAAAAATGGGAAAATTTTTTCGGATTTTTGTGCGGGTACCGCTGCACACTTGAAAATAAACGCAATAACGTGCGTTTGAAACAGCGCCCGGGCAATAAAAAATCCCCGGAGAAACTCCGGGGACGCGGAAAAATCTGAAAAAAGTGTCCGAAAAAATTTTTTACTGCTCGATGGCGTCCACAATCTGGCGGGCGATGTACTTGTGGCCTGCGATGGTGGGATGGCCGTCGTTGGCGACCTTGGTGCGGGGGATGGGCACATAGGTGCAGCCGGTATCCTCGGCCAGATCACGGACAAAGCGGTTGTACTTGTTGAAGAAGTTGCTCCAGGTCCACATGAGGGGGACGGGGTTGTAGCAACCCAGCAGCAGGATCTGTGCGTCCGGGTTTTGGGCGCGGATGGCCTCGATGATCTGGGGCAGATAGGTTTCCACGCTGGTGTAGGCGTCGCGGCAGACGTTGGAGGCGCCGGTGGTCAGGGCGTAGAACAGGTCGGAGGTCTCCTTGAAGGTCAGACGGATGCTGAACAGCTGCTGCACCATCTGGACGAAGCTGGAGAAGGACATATCCCGGTAGCCGCCCGATACGATGGTGTTGGCCAGCTGCTCCGACTTCCAGTTGGTGGCCTCGCCGATGGAGACGATGAAGGGAACCATGGCGTCGTTCATGCCGATCTCAATGCTGATGACGTCGGCTTCCCGGATGTAGTCCTGGAACTCAGGATAGGAGTAGTAGGTGCCGGCGGGCTGGTTGAACTCGGACATCTGGCCGTCCCGGACCATTTCCAGCAGGTCCTTGGTCATCAGAGCGGGCAGGCCCAGGTTGATGGCGTGATCCCGGTCCAGACCCAGAGCCTCGGCCACGTAGGAGACGTAGCACTCGTTGGAATAGCCCTTGAAGTTGGGGCGGATGTCATAGAACACGTTGGAATCGTCGTACATGAAGCCGGTCAGGCCCACGCCGGCGGCGATGCTGTCGCCAAAGGCGATGTAGGTGAGGCTGTGGTCCTCCTCGGGGCCTTCGGCGGCGTCCTCGGCGGGGGTCTCAGGCACCAGGACCGGGGCGTCGGGGGCTTCCGGTGCGGCGGGCTGGGCCGAATCCTCGGCGGCCGCATCGGGAGCGGGAGGCGCGGCGGGCGTTTCAGGGGCCGGAGCTTCCGCCGCGGGGGCGGGGGCTTCCGGTGCGGCAGGGGCCGCGGGACCGTCGGTCTCGGGCGTCTCGGAGATCAGGATGGCGGTGGGGCCATCGGCGCTGCCGATGATGCCAACGGATGCGGGGCCGGAAGGGGCGGCGGGTTCCTCAGCAAATGCGCTCATGGGCAGACAGGATGCCGCCAGAGCAGCCGCCAGCAGGAAGCTGAGAATGCGTTTTTTCATAGCAGACTCCTTTTCGTCCCGAATTCGGCAAAAAGCCGGTAAAATAAGGACGAATTACGTGATTTTGGGGAAATTTTACCTCTTCATCATAAATGCCCGGGCCCCAAATGTCAACCCCGGGCGGGGAAATTTCAAATAAAAAAGCCGCAACCTGTCATACAGGTGCGGCTTGATGGGACGGCGTTTCGGAGAGGCCGTCCGCCGGGGTCAATTGGGAGGCGGCTCCCTGCACAGAGCCGGTTTTGCGGCGCGCTGCATTTTTAAAAGCGCGGCACAAAATACAGCTTTTCGTTTCAACAATGGAACGCAGCAGCTGTGTTGTCCTCTTGCGCTTAGCCACTTTTTTCTGCGGGCATAAATGCCCTTGCAAAAAGTGGAGCGCTGCGCCAGCTTCGCCTGCCGGACGCGCTCGGTATGTTAGCCTCTTGCGGTGCCCTGAATTTTCAGCGCATCAAAGATGATGCTTGAAAATTCAGACCGCTGCGCCAGCTTCGCCTCGCTGTTTCGTCCACTGGACGCGCTCGGCTCAGCTGCCTGTCATACAGGTGCGGCTTGATGGGACGGCGTTTCGGAGAGGCCGTCCGCCGGGTTCAATTGGGAGGCGGCTCCCTGCACAGAGCCGCTGTGTTTCCAGTCGGGGGACTTAGTAGTCCCGGGGGGTGACCTGCTTTTCCAGCTCCAGATAGTCCACCTTGCCCACGGGGGTCAGAGGCAGCTGGTCGATGAACTTATAGGCCACCGGCAGGATGTATTCGGGCAGCTCGTCGGCGCACATGGCCCGCAGCTCCCGGATGATCTGGCGCTTTTTCTTCTGACAGTCCTTGTTCAGGACGATGTAGGCCAGGGGCAGACGGCCCTGGACGTGGTCCTTGTCCACACAGCCAACCACCGAGCAGTTGGCCACGGCGGGATGGGTGCTGAGGACATTCTCGATCATGGAGGGGAAGATCTTGAAGCCGTCGTGACGGATAATCATCCGCTTGATGCGGCTGTCCAGGAAGACATAGCCCTCCTCGTCCATGTAGCCGATGTCGCCGCTGTGGACCCAGACCCGGCCGTCGGCGTGCTTGCGCATGACGAAAGCGGTCTCGTCCGGCTTGTTGTAGTAGCACTGCATCATGGAGGGGCCCGAGATGCAGATCTCGCCCCGCTCGCCGATGGGCAGTTCCTTTTCGGTGCCGGGCTCAAAGATGGAGACCACCGTGCTGGGCAGGGGACGGCCCACCGAACCGGGCTTGTTGTAGATGCCGGCGGCGGCGGTGGCGGCCGAGCACACCTCGGTCATGCCGTAGCCCTTGGCCAGGCCGTAGGGTGCGCCGTGGCCGATCAGGAAGTCGTTGACCGACCGCTCGGCGCCCACCGAGATGGCGTCGCCGCCGCAGGCCAGGTTCAGCACAAAGGACAGGTCCTTGTTCTTCATCCGGGGGTCAGCGGCCAGCACCTGATAGTGGGACGGCACGCCGAACATGTGGGAGGGCTTGTGCTTGAGGATCAGCTTGCCCAGCTCGGCGGGGTCCAGATTGGGGACGATGACCACCGTCAGGCCCAGGGACAGGGGCAGATGGACGCCGCAGGCGTAGCCGTAGGCGATGAAGGGAGGCATGACATTCAGCAGCCGCTGCTGGCGGGAGAACAGAGCCTCAAAGGCCGAGAACTGCTGTGCGATGGCGTTGAACGCGGTGTCGCCCAGCATAACCCCCTTGGGGGAGCCGGTGGTGCCGCCGGTGTGGACCATGACGCAGCTGTGCTTGGGGTCAAAGGGCTCGCTGGCGGTACTGGCGTCCTTGCCGGCTGCCATGAACTGCTTCCAGGGGATGACGTTGGAGGCGTAGCGGTTGCGGTCGGGGTTGGCGGCCATGTAGGCCAGCTTCATGGGTCCCTTGAGGGAGTCGGCGGGGGAAAGGAGCAGAATCTTCTCCACGGTGGTCCGGCGGACGGCCTGATGGCACTTGTCGTAGCAGACGCTCAGGGAGATCAGCATTTTGGACTGGGCTTCCTCAATGTACTCGTGGATGCCGTCGGGGCTGTAGCGGGGGTCCACCAGGTTCAGGGTGGCGCCCACCATGTCGACGGCGTAGAACAGATAGATCAGCTCGGGGGTCATGACGCTGACCGCCGTGATGATGTCGCCCTTGCGGACGCCGGCGGCCCGGAGGGCGGCGGCGGTCTTTTTCACCTGGACGAACAGGGAGGCGTAGGTGATCTGGTTGCCGTAATAGCTGAGGGCGATATCCGACAGGTGCCCTTTGTTCTGGCGGCAGACGTACTCAAATGCGGTGCATTCAGGAACGGGCATATCCCGGAACTTGGGGTCATAGGACCCAAGCCAGGGCTTTGCCTGGGATGCATAGACCAGCTCTTTGGTGACAGGCATAGTATTCCTTTCTTTCATGGACGGATGCGTGGATGGGGGTCAGGCCGGATGTGGCTGTGACGGCGGACCCCGCACATCCCTTATTATAGAAGCACGGAAAGGGGCAAGTCAATACAAACACCGGAGCCCCCGCCGCTGGATGCCAGTATAACAGAAACTTTTGTCTAAAGAGTGAACGCAGCCCATTTTTGAAACAAAAGTACCGGGCCATGCCCCTTTTTGACAAAGGCATGGCCCGGCAGGCGGTTTATGAAATAAAAGTCACGGTTCCTCCAGCCAGGCGCCGGCCTCCTGGGCATTGCACAGCACCCAGTGGCGGGGCCGCAGCTCCCGCCACTCGGGCGGGCAGGCGTCGTAGTGATGGATGGAGGGGTCATAGACCAGCAGCTTTTTGCCCCGTTCCCGGCGGGGGCTGGGCATGGGAATGGCGGACAGCAGGCTGCGGGTGTAGGGATGGATGGGGTGGGTCACCAGTTCCTCGGCGTCGGCCAGCTCCACAATGTCGCCCTTGTGGATGACGGCGATCCGGTCCGAAATGTACCGCATCACCGACAGGTCGTGGGCGATGAACAGATAGGTGATGCCCCGCTGCTGCTGGAGATGCCGCAGCAGGTTGAGCACCTGGGCCCGGATGGACATGTCCAGGGCCGAGATGGGCTCGTCGGCGATGATGAAGTCCGGCTCCACGATCAGGGCCCGGGCGATGCCGATGCGCTGGCGCTGGCCGCCCGAGAACTCGTGGGGGAACCGGGAGGCGAATTCCGGCAGAAGGCCCACTTCCAGCAGGGCCTGGCGGACTTTTTCCTCCCGCTGGGCGGCGGTCAGGTCGGGCCGGACGTTCATCAGGCCCTCGCCCACAATGTAGCTGACCTTGGCCCGCTCGTTCAGAGAGGACTGGGGGTCCTGGAAAATCATCTGGATTTCCTTGATGACCTTCCGGTCCAGCTCTTTGGAGATTTTGCCGTTGATCTGCTGGCCCTTGTAGAGAATCTGGCCACCGGAGGTGGGGATGATCCGCATGATGGCCCGGCCGATGGTGGTTTTGCCCGATCCGCTCTCGCCCACCAGGCCGAAGGTCTCGCCCTTGTAGATGGTGAAGTTGGCCCGGGACACCGCCCGGTATTTCTTGCGGCCGGTGCCGTAGGTCACCTCCAGGTCTTTGACCTCCAGCAGGACTTCCTTGTTGGGTTCCGGCATTCAGATTCCCTCCTCTCGCAGCCGCTGCACCACCGCCGGAGGCTCAATCTTGGGCGCCCGGGGGTCCAGCAGCCAGGTCTTGGCCCGGTGGGTGGGGCTGACGGTGAAGTAGGGCGGCTGCTTGACAAAGTCGATTTTCAGGGCCTGGGGGTTCCGGGGCGCAAAGGCGTCCCCGCGGATTTCGGCGAACAGGTTGGGCGGGGTGCCCTGGATGTTGAACAGGTCCTCTCCCTTGACTCCCATCTGGGGCATGCTGGACAGCAGCGCCCAGGTGTAGGGATGGCGGGGGTCGTAGTAGATTTCGTCGGCGGTGCCGATCTCCACAATGTCCCCGGCGTACATGACCGCCACCCGGTCGGCGATGTTGGCCACCACGCCCAGGTCGTGGGTGATGAGGACGATGGTCAGGTTGTACTTGACCCGCATCTCCTTCAGCAGCTCCAGAATCTGGGCCTGAATGGTGACGTCCAGGGCGGTGGTGGGCTCGTCGCAGATCAGAATCTGGGGGTTGCAGGCCACCGCAATGGCGATCACCACCCGCTGGCGCATGCCGCCCGAAAACTCATGGGGGTACTGCTTGGCCCGGCGCTCCGGGTCGGGGATGCCCACGTCCCGCAGGTATTCGATGGCCTTTTCCCGGGCGGCTTTGCCTTTCAGATGCTGGTGCAGCTCCACCGCCTCGGCGATCTGGTCCCCGATGGTTTTCAGGGGGTTCAGGCTGGTCATGGGGTCCTGCATGATCATGGCGATTTCGTGGCCCCGGACCTTCAGCCAGTCCTTTTCCTTTTTCAGGCCGGACAGACGGATGGTTTTTCCGTCGTCGGCGCCATAGTAGTCGATGGTGCCCTCGGTGATGGAGCCGTTGGCGTCCAGCAGGCCCATGAAGGACTTGGTGAACACCGATTTGCCCGAGCCGCTCTCGCCCACGATGGCCAGGACCTCGCCCTTGTAAATGTCCAGGTCGATGCCCCGGATGGCGTGGAGCACCCGGCCCCGCAGGTTGAAGCAGATGTGGAGATTGCGGGCCGAAAGGATGGGAGTTTGGTTGTCCATAATTTCAGCCCTCCTTTACTGCATGTGGTTCTTGGGATCGGCGGCGTCCGAGAAGGCGTTGCCGATCAGATAGAACGCGATGGTGACAAAGCTCAGGATGATGGTGGGATAGATCAGCTGATAGCGCAGCCCCGCCTGCATCATGACCTGGCGGCCGTCGTTGATGAGGTTGCCCAGAGAGGGGGTCTCCACCGACAGGCCCAGGCCGATGTAGGTGACGAACACCTCGCTGCCGATGGCAGCGGGGACGGTGAGGGCCATCCGCAGCATGATGACCGACACCAGATAGGGCAGCAGGTTCCGCAGCACGATGCGGAAGGTGGGAGTGCCGATGCAGCGGGAAGCCACGTTGTAGTCCCGGTCCCGGATGATGAGGATCTGGTTGCGGATGAAGCGGGCCATGGCGATCCACCCGGTGAGGGACATGCCCAGAATCAGGGTGGGGACGCTGGGGCTGGCCACATAGGAGATCAGGATCAGGATGATGGTGGAGGGGATGTTGTCGCAGATGTTGTACAGCTCGGTGAAGAAGAAGTCCAGCTGCCGGACATAGCCCCACAGCACGCCCACCGTAATGCCCACCACCGCCTCGATCATGGCCACAAAGAAAGCGATGACCAGACTGGTGCGGGTGCCGGCCCAGATGCGGGCCCAAAGATCCTGGCCGATGGCGTTGGAGCCCCAGATGAAGCCGTCCACGCCGGGGGCCACGTTCCGCAGCTGGATGCCGGTGTCAGGGTCCACACGGCAGTAGTTGGGGTCCACCTGACCGGGCAGATGGGGCTGCAGGAAGGCGAAGCCCACCACCGCCACCAGGGCGATCAGCAGCGCCACCGCAAACTTGTTCTTGAAGAAGGAGCGCAGGGTGCTGCCCCAGTAGCTGTAGTTGGAGTAGGCGGTGGCCTCGGCCTGCTTTTCGCTGAACCCGGCGGGGGTGAACAGTTCCTCCTCGGGCAGATGGGCCCAGGCGTCGGGCCCGTCGGCCGCCTGCTGGCGGTTCAGGGCCGCTTCCAGCGGGGCGGACTTGGCGTTTTTGAAAAAGAACAGCATCAGCGACCACCTTCTTTCTTGGCCAGGGAGATCCGCGGGTCGATCAGGACCATCAGCAGGTCGCCCAGAATCAGGCCGATGATGCCCACGCAGGCGTACAGCAGGACGATGCCCTGGACCATGGTATTGTCGTGGCGCTGGACGCAGGTGACCAGCAGGCCGCCCATGCCGGGGATGCTGTACAGGCTCTCAATGTAGATGGAGCCCACCACCGTGTTCAGGAACGCCGAGGGGATATACTGCACCAGGGGGACCATGGCGTTGCGGAAGATGTGTTTCAGGGCGATGCGGTCCTCGCTGACGCCCTTGGCCCGGGCCAGCAGCACATAGTCCTTGTTGCTCTCGTCCACCATGTACCGCCGCAGCCACATGGCATAGAATGCGATGTTGCCCAGGCTCATGGAGAACACCGGCAGCACCCAGTACTGCCAGCGGTCGGCGTTGAACAGCAGGCCGATGTTGAGGGCGGTGGTGCCGTACATCTGGATATAGAGGTAGTAGACGGCGGCGGGGACGGCCTGAATCAGGATGACCACCGCCGTGCCGATCTTGTCGGGCAGCCGGTGCTTGAACCGGCCCATTACCGATCCCAGCGGGATGCCCACCACCAGAGACACCAGCATGGCCAGCACGCCCATCTGGATCGAGATGGGCAGCTTGTCCTTGAGGATGTCCACCACCGGCACATTCACCCGGTAGATGTGGCTGACCCCCAGATCACCCTGGAGGGCGTCCCGCCAGAAGCGGAAGATCTGGACCGGCAGGGGGTCCAGCAGGCCCATGGACTGGAGGCCGGCCTGGATCTGGGTCTCGGTCATTTTTTCGTAGTTGGCAAAATAGCCCTCCACCGGCATCAGCCGGAGCAGGCAGAACACGAGCGTCACGATGATGAACAGGGTCAAAATCGAGTGCCCAATGCGCTTGGCCAGATAGCTCGCCATAGGGTTTGCGCACTTCCTTTCTCAGCGGAGGGCATCAGAGCCCGCCGCGGGACAAAATAAAGGGCCGCGCCCGGATTTGCACGGGTGCGGCCCCTGCAGCCTGTGAGCCAAAGAGACGTCAGCGGGCGTCGCGGTTGGCCTCGTATTCGCTCATGGAGACGTAGTGGTCCAGCACGTGGATGCCCTTCAGACGCTTGTTGGAGAAGCCGGTGGAGGCGTACTGGCCCTCCCAGTAGTTCAGGCGGGTGGCCAGGTAGGCCGGCACGCTCATGCCCATGGGGATGACCAGGGCATTGTTGATGAGCATGGCCTCGGCCTTGGCGAAGGCGTCATACCGGGCGTTGATGTCGCCGGTGATGGCCTTGGCCTCTTCCACGGCGGTCATGTAGGCCATGATGGCGTCGGCGGTCTCGCCGGTGATAAAGCCGTCCTCCACGCCGGTCCGCAGATAGGCGTAGCGGCCGCCACGCTCGCCTGCGGCCTGGTAGAAGGGATCGGTCTCGGTCTCGGGGTCGGAGTAGTCGGCGCCCCAGTTGCACAGCTGGAAGCAGTACTTGCCGGCCCGGCGAACCGCCGACAGATAGTTGTCCGAGGGACCCTCGGTGATGATGATGTCAATGAAGTCGGCCCCGTCGTTCAGCACGCCCTCCAGCTGCTGCTTGAAGATCTGGCACTGGCGGTCCCAGTTGTTGGTGGAGGGGTTGTAGGGCAGCTGGACCTTCACCGGGAAGGTGACGCCCTGGGCGGTCAGCTCCTGGATGGCGGCGTCACGGTATTCCTTGGCCTTGGCCTCGTCGAAGAATTCGGTGATGGAGGCCAGGTCGCCGCACTGGGTGTAGTCCACGCCGTCGTCGTTGGCGCAGAAGGAGGGCGGGGTGACGGTGTTCAGCTTGTAGCCCTCGTAGCCCTCGGGAGCGGTGACGGCCAGGGTGACGGAATTGTTGATGCCGTACAGGAAGGCCTTGCGGAAATTGGTGCTGTTGATGGCCTTGGCCCAGTTTTCGGGCTCATAGGCGTCGTCCAGGCCCTCCACCGTCTGGCCCGAGAACTCGTGGTAGAAGGGCATGAAGTTGAACAGGTAGAAATAGGTGTAGTTGGTGTTGGGACGGTCCATGGACACCAGGTCCTTGGTGGACTCGTCGGCCAGCCAGCTGTCCAGAATGTCGGCGCCGATGGTGGCCTCGTCGATCTCGCCGCGCTTGACCATCTCGGGGCCGTTGACGTCGGCCTCGGCGTTGTAGATGCGGCTCACCGTCTCAATAAAGACGTTGTCGGCGTCGTAGTTCTCGGGGTTCTTCTTCATGACCCAGCTCTCCAGCGGGATGTACTCGGCCAGATAGAAGGCGCCGCAGCTGTAGGTGGTCTCGGCGGAGGTGGCGAACTGGTCGCCCATCTCCTCCAGCAGGGGACCGTAGGCCGGCTCGTAGGGCAGGTAGACCAGCAGGCTCAGGAAGCCGGGGAAATTGTAGGTCAGGGTGTAGGTCAGGGTGTGCTCGTCCACCGCCTTGACGCCCACGGCGTCAAAGTCCACCGGCTGGAAGGTCTGGGCCTCGGCGCCGGGGGCGGCCACCGTGACCACGCCGGCGGTGTCCACGGTATAGGTGGTGCCGTCGTCGCCCACATAGCCGTTGTTGGCGTTGGTCAGGTTGACCTGGTAGTTGTAGTATTCGTCGGCCCCCGCAATGTAGGAGGTGACCAGGCCCACGTTGGAGGCGGCATAGTCGGGGGTCAGCAGATAGCGCAGGGCGTCCACAAAGTCCTGGGCGGTGACAGGGGCCACCACTTCGCCGTTCATGTCCACCCAGTTCTCGTCCCGCAGATGGAAGGTCCAGGTAAGGGTGGCTTCGTCGAACTCCCAGGAGGTGGCCAGACCCTCTTTCAGGGCGCCCTTGTTGTCAAACTCCAGCAGGGTGTCCACACAGTTGGCGCCCACCACCATTTCCACGTCGGAGGAGGTGGTGAGGTAGTTGAGGGTGGAGGGCTGGCTGGAATACAGAATAGTGTAGCTGGAGGTGTCGGCGGATGCGGCGCCCGAAGAAGATCCCGAGGAGCCGGAGCCGCAGGCGCTGAGCAGCCCGGCGGTGCAGACGGTGGCGGTGGTCATGCCGGCAGATTTGAGAAACTGGCGGCGTGAAAGCATGTGACGCATGAAAAACTCCCCTTTATTTTTTAAAGTTGACCGCTCTGCAAAAGCCCTGCTTCTACAGAAAACAAAAACGGAGCAACGGAAACACATCCGTTACTCCGTTGTAACAGTCCGCCGGTCTATGTTTCGGCTTGCAATGAAGTATAGCATTGAAACCGGCGTCTGTCAATATTTTACACAGGGCTTACACCAGCCGCACAGGGCGGCTTAGTGGGGGGTTCCGGGGGCGGAAACAGATTCCGCAGGGGCCGGAGCCGGGGCGGAAGCAGCCGTTTCGGCGGCTTCGGCGGCGGCCTTTTGGGCGGCTTTCTGGGCGGCCCGCTCGGCGGCCCGGGCCCGTGCCCGCTCGGCCGCGGCGGCCTGGCGCTGCTTGGTCCGCAGCTTCACCCGGCAGGTGGCGCAGACGCCATCGGTGGTCTCGGGGGGGATGGGCTTGCCGCAGTCCTTGCACAGATTCTTTTTGAACCGAAGGACGCTCACCGGCCCCAGGCTGGTGAGGGAACGCAGCTTCATCCCGTCGATGGCCTTGTGGTTGCAGGAGGACACGCACATGCCGCACTCGCTGCACTTCCAGGGGGTGATGACCACCCGGGTCTGGCCGTCGGGCAGGTCCTCCAGCCGGATGGCGCCGGCCTTGCAGTTCTTTTCACACCGGCCGCAGCCAAAGCATTTGCTGGTAAAGGCCGGCAGGTACACCCCGTAGTGGAAGGGGGTCTCGGTGGCGGTTTTCAGCTGCTTGACCCGCTCGCTCAGGGCGTAGCGGAAGGGCTGAATCCGGTTTTCCTCGTCGTCCTGCAGCACCGGCAGCCGCCGCAGCAGCTGCTTGGTGCCGTTCTTGGAGCTGTCGCTCATGTGGGTGAACATCTCCCGGCGGGACAGTTCCTTGGCCTCATAGGGGGCGTCCTCGGGCTGGTAGGCCAGGGTGAAACGGGCGTTGAACAGAGGCTCGCCCAGGAATTCCACCAGGCGGGTGAGGTTGTTCCGCAGCATCTGGGCGCACAGATCGTTCTCGCACTCGCCGCAGGGGGTCAGATCCAGCACCAGCTTTTTGTTCAGGGCCAGATAGGCCAGGGCCTCCCAGGACAAAGCGCCCACGCAAGCCCGGACCAGATCGTTGTGGCGGGTGCTCTTTTCGCAGCCGATCCACACGGTGTCGTTGTCCGAGGTGGCGGGGGCCAGGTCCCGCTGGACCTGTTCGGTGGAAGGAATAATGCACCGGGCCCGGCAGACCGACACGCACAGGCCGCAGTCGGTGCAGGGGTCCCAGTCCTTGACCAGGTTGGGCCGGCTGAAAATATCCTCACCGTAGGGACAGATATCCTTGCAGTCGGTGCACTGCTCCCGGTGGGGATGCAGGTTCCAGCACTGCTTGCGCTCAATCTCGGGGTGAGAATTGTTCAGCAGGACGTTCATTGCAACTTTCGTGAAGATGCTCATGGGTGCTCAGTCCTCTTTTTTGGCAGGGCGTTCGGGGGCCTTGTCGTGAATGGTGGTCACCTGGGCGTTTTCCAGCAGGAAGGCCTGGACCTTCTGGGCCACCAGGGCGGCGGCCACGGCGTCGGGGGAGAGAACCTTGCGGATCTCCTCCTCAGAGGTGACGTGCTGGGCGGCCAGACGGCGGTATTCGGCGTCCACCTCGTCCTTGCGGGCTACAATGCCCTCGGCCTCCGAGATGGCCTTGGCGGCCAGGATGCTGCGCAGGCGCTTTTCGGCGATCTGGCGGTAGCTGGCCTTCAGCTGCTCAGGGGTGGTGCGGCAGGACTTGCAGTAGGCGTCCAGAGGGATGCCGCTCTTTTTCAGCTTGTCCTCCAGCAGGCGGTATTCCCGCTGGGCCTCGGCGGCCAGCTGCTTTTCGGGCAGGTCGGCGGTCAGGTTGGCCCCGGCCATGTCCAGCAGGTCCTGGCCGGCCTTGCGGTCGGCGGCCTGCTCGTGGATGGCCTCTTTCTCCTTGCGGATCTGGGCCCGCATGGCCTCCATGGATTCAAAGCCCCGGCTCTTGGCAAAGGCTTCGTCGGCGGCGGGGGTGTGCTTTTCGGCCACCGAGTGGAGGGTGATGGTGAACTGGGCGGTGACGCCCGACAGGTTTTCCACCCGGAAGTCGGCCGGATAGGTGAAATCAAACTGGAAGGTCTCGCCGGCGCTGTGGCCATAGACCGCCTGCTCGGCGGCGGGCATCAGCTTGCCGGTGCCCAGCAGGACGGTGACGTTCTCCATCTTGCTGTCGGGGATGGGCTGACCGTCCCGGAAGCCCTCAAAGTCCAGGGTGACCTTGTCCCCCCGCTTGGCGGGGGCGCTGGTGGGAACGTAGCGGGCGTGGAGGCGGCAGCGGTGGCCGATCTCCTGTTCGACGGTCTGGTCCAGAACGGGCCGGACGTGCCGGGTGACAGCCAGACCTTTGTACTGGCCCAGGGTGATGTTGGGATGTTTGTCTGCCATGCTTCGCTCCTGTTCTCAGCAGTCGGTGCAGGCGCCGCCGGCGCTCAGCCAATCGGTGTCCAGGGTGACCGAGCCGTCCTCCCACACAAAGGTGGGGATGCCGATGCGGCCCTCAGCCTTGACGGCGTCGTAGACGGGCAGGGTGTCCCGCATGGCCAGGAAGGCCCGCAGGTTCTTGGTGCTCTCGGTGATGTCCACGTACTCGTAGGGGATGCCCTTCTCGTCCAGCAGCTGCTTGACTTCGCGGCAGTTGACGCAGATGGGCGCACCGTATAACTTCATCATGGTGATTTGACCTCCTGTATATCGAAAGGATTGGAATAGCAAGTATCCATCCAGTAAGTATACACCAGGACCGTGAATTGGGCAAGGCCCTTGGGAAAATTCACCTCACAGGCCGTGCTGGTCGCACCAGCTGTTGATGACCTGGCTGTACAGCTCGGGGAACTGGGCGTCCTCGGCGGCGAAGGCGGACAGATAGGCGTTGGCCTCGGCCCGGGTGGCGGGCACGATGCGGCGGTAGACGGTAAAGACGGTGCCGTTGCCCATGTCAAAGCTGGCCTCGTAGGCGAAATAGGTGTCCTTGAGGGCCAGGAACTGGTCGTTCAGCTTGGCGGCCACGCCGCTCACCTCGTAGCACCAGGGGAAGGGGTCGGCGGTGATGACGTACTTGGCCTCAAAGAGATCGGTGGGGAAGGTGTGGGTCCCCAGAATGCCGAAGCCAAAGGAGAGCTTGTCCTCCAGAGGCTGCTCGGGCAGGTCCACATTTTTGAAGGTATCGGGACAGTAGGTCATGGAGTGGGGGATCATGTAGGCGAACTCCCCGTCGCCACAGTGGCTGTCGATCCAGCGGGCCAGACGGCGGATCTGGTCGATGTCGGAGCGGTCATAGATGAGGGTGTCCAGCTGGATGAACTCCTGCACCGAGGGGGCGGTGATGTAGTCGAAAAGGAAGTCAGGCAGGGCGATGGTGGTGAGGGGGGACAGCCGGGCCGACAGGCTGAAAGCCAGAGCCAGCATCCAGTACCCCAGCTTGAGATACCGCAGCCGGTCCAGACTGTCGGCCAGGGCGGCGGCGCCCATCAGCATCAGGATGAAATACCCCGGCATCAGCAGGAGGGACTGGTGGGAGCCCATGTTCTGGACCCGGGTGAACAGCACCACGCTGATGGCCAGTACCGCCAGAGTCTGGACGGTCAGAGCCCGGTTGCCCCGGAAAACCGCCCAGACCGCCCCGCAGACCACCAGCGGCAGGAACATGGGGCCCAGCCGCATGGACTGGCTGGCCAGTTCCAGCGCCAGGCCGCCCACGTTGTAAGCGGCGTAGTAGGTGCTGTAGCTGTAGGTCAGGATGTGCTGGACGATGGGCCAGAACAGGATGATCATGGCGGCCACCGACCCGGCCCCGAAGGTGATGAGGCCCCGCAGACGGTCGGCGGCCCGGCGGCCGTCTCCCTCCTGAATGAGGCGGACCGACCCGGCCAGAACGGTGACGGCATAGACGGCGTAGTAGGCCACAATGAAATACAGATACCACCGGCGGGTGAGGACCAGGGCGGCGGTGGCGAAGAAGATGCCCATGCACCGCAGGGGGTCCCCGGTATCAAAGCGGAAGTCAATGGTCAGCAGCAGGATGATGAGGGTGAAAATGAGGCCGAACCAGTCGGGCTGGCCCAGGGCGGCAGCCATCCGCAGCAGGGGGAAGGAGGCCGCCAGGCTGACGCCGATGAGGAAAAAGCCGTTTTCGTTGCGGACCTGGAGCATCTGGCCCAGCTTGACGGCCAGACCGCCCAGAGCCACCAGCAGGGTGGGCAGGATGCTGACCAGCTGGCTGAGGACAAAGCTGTCCCCCGTGTGGGCGGACAGGAAGAAGGGAAACTCGGTGAACAGACAGATAAAACTGGTGTAGTCCTCAGTGAGGGTGGAGATGAGGTGCCACAGGCCCGCCAGAGCTCCGCCCTCAAAGGCGGCCTCGGCCTGGTATTGCAGCAGCGTGTAGTTGCTGTAGTCCCAGACATAGACAAAGGCCCGGCTGTTCACCTGGAGGGTGAGGCAGATGGCCAGCACCAGATAGACAGCAACGAGGATGGAGCCGTGGAACAGCTGGAACCGGACGCCGGCCCGGCGGATGGCCGCCAGGGTGAGGCAGAACAGCAAGGCGTCAGCCCACAGGCTGAACAGCGGGAAAAAGAAGGACCCGGTCAGGCCCGCGGCGTTGCAGACGCACAGCAGGACCAGGGACAGGGCGAGGGCCGCAGGGACGGCCCCCCGCAGCCGGGGCCGGACGACGGTGGTCGGCATGGCAAAGACTTCCTTTCGGTGGGGATTTGTAGTACCAGTATACCAAAGTCGGACCGATCCTGTCCAGTCAAGACAGAAAAAGGCATTTTTGGTCAAAACAAAGGGGCCTGCGCCGGTTCGGATGAACACAGGCGCAGGCCCGGAGGAGAAAAAGAAGGAAAAAGTTCAGGTTTTGGATTTGGCTGCCTTTTTGGCGGCGCGGGCGGCCCGGGCCTTGGCGTTGCGGGCCAGACGGGCGGCGTTGGCGGCGCTGACCTGGGCGGCGCCGGGATGGGGCGCCTCGGGGATCAGGCGGAACAGCCGGCTGCCCATGGCGGGCAGGTCCACAAAGAGGGTGTAGTCCCGGCCATAGACACCGCCGTCCACTGTGTGGAGGTTCCGCTCCCCCTCAAAGCAGCCGCCCCAGCAGCTGTCCTCGGTGTTGAGCAGTTCCTGGGCCCCGGCGGGCAGTTCCAGATAGAGGGGGAACTGATGGTGGGGCTTGTCCTGGGTGTTCATGACGCACAGCAGGCTCTGGCCCCGGCCCCGCCGCAGCCAGGCGTATACCCCTTCGGTGCGGCTCTCGCAGGCCACCCACTCAAAGCACCGGCTGTCGTATTCCCCCACATAGAGGGCCGGCTCGCTGGCGTAAATCCGGGACAGCTCGGCGAAAAATTTCTGGAAGCTGTCGTGGAAGGGATAGGCCATCAGGTTCCAGTCCAGCTGGGTTTTCTCGTCCCACTCCCGGAAATGGGCCAGCTCGTTGCCCATAAAGTTCAGCTTTTTGCCCGGATGGGTGAACATATAAAAGTAAAGGGTCCGCAGCTGGCAGCACTTTTCCTCGTAGGTGCCCCACAGCTTGCCGATGATGGTCTTTTTGCCGTGGACCACCTCGTCGTGGCTCAAAGACAGCAGGTACAGCTCGTGGTAGAAGTAGTGCATGCTGAACAGGATTTTGTCGTACTGCCCCGGCCGCTCCCCGAAGGGGGTGGCGAAATAGTCCAGGGTGTCGTGCATCCAGCCCATGTCCCACTTGTAGTCAAAGCCGATGCCGTCGTACCGGGTGGGGGCGGTGATTTTCAGGTAGTTGGTGGAATCCTCGGCGATGTAGAGGCCGGTGGGCCACCGCTGGTTCAGGCCGTGGTTCAGGTTCCGCAGAAAATCCAGGGCGCCCTGGTTCACCCCGCGGGCGGGGTCCCCCAGCCAGTACACCGCCCGGGAGATGGCATCCATCCGGATGCCGTCGCAGTGATAGACGTCCATCCACATGGCGCAGGCGCTGTTCAGGAAGCTGCGCACCTCGCCGCGGTAGTAGTTGAAGTTGCAGGTGCCCCATTCGCTCTGGCCCACGTCGCTGTCGTATTCGTAGAGGAAGGTGCCGTCCAGCCGGGCCAGGCCGGTGGGATCGGCGGCAAAGTGCACCGGCACAAAGTCCATGATGACCCCGATGCCCATCCGGTGGCAGGCGTTGACAAACCGGGCAAACTGGGCCGGGGTTCCGTACCGGCTGGTCACCGCGAAATACCCGGTGGTCTGGTAGCCCCAGCTGCCGTCAAAGGGATGTTCCGCCAGGGGCAGCAGCTCCACATGGGTGTAGTGGTGCTCTTTCAGCCAGGGAATCAGCTCCCGGGCCAGTTCCTCGTAGTTGTACCATCCGTCCGACCCGTCGGGGGCGCAGGAATCGGGCTTGTGCTTCCAGCTGCCGACGTGCATCTCGTAGATGCTGATGGGCAGGTCCCGGCCCTTGGTGCGCTGGGCCATCCACTCCCCGTCGTCAAAGGCAAAGTCCAGCACAGCCAGACGGCTGGCGGTGCCGGGGCGCAGTTCGGCCGCAAAGGCGTAGGGGTCGGCGTGAAGCTGGACGCTGCCGTCCGCCCCCGTCACCCGGTACTGGTAGCAGTCTCCCTCGGCCAGGCCCGGAACAAAGACGCTCCAGAATCCGGTCTCGGCCCGCTGCATGGGGATATCCCGTCCGCCGGTCACCAGCTGGACGTCGGTGGCGCCCGGCGCCCAGAACACAAACTGCCAGCCGGCCTCGCCGTCGGGCCCGGCGGCGGGGTGGGCGCCCATCCAACGGTAGGCGTCGAAGCACCCGCCGTCCCAAAATGCTTGCGGGATTTCAGGATAACTCATAGATTGCTCTCCTTTGGTTCAAACTGCAATGGGTTCAGAATACAAAAAGAATGTGTGGAATTTGTTAAACGGGCAACAAAATTTTGGAAAATTTGGAAAAAACCGATACAAAATACCCAGTTTTGTGGTATACTGTCGGGGGATAGTCCGACGACTGTCCGAAAATGCAATTACAGGAGTGAATGATTTTATGGCTTGGTATGACAGCGCTGTATTTTATCATATGTATCCGCTGGGTCTGTGCGGGTGCGCCCATGAGAACGACGGGCAGGCTGTGCCCGGCGCGTTCAAGAAGCTGGACGCCTGGGCGGCCCACGCTTATACGCTGGGCTGCACCGCCATTTATATCGGACCGCTGTTTGAGAGCGGCTCCCACGGCTACGATACGGTGGACTACCGCCGCGTGGACCGCCGGCTGGGCACCAATGAGGAATTCAAGGCCTTTGTGGCGGCCTGCCATGACCGGGGCCAGAAGGTGATTGTGGACGGCGTGTTCAACCATGTGGGCCGGGGCTTCTTCGCCTTTGAGGACCTGAAGGCCCATCGGGAGGGCAGCCGCTACCGCGACTGGTTCTGCGACGTCAACTTCTGGGGCAACAACGAATACAACGACGGCTTCTCCTATGCCAACTGGGGCGGCCACAACCTGCTGGTCAAGCTGAACCAGCGCAACCACGAGGTGCAGCAGTATCACTTTGACACCGTCCGCTTCTGGGTGGAGGAATTCGACATCGACGGCATCCGTCTGGATGCGGCGGACGTGCTGGACTTCGGCTTCATGCAGAATCTGCGCCGCTTCACCGACGGCCTCAAGCCCGAATTCTGGCTGATGGGCGAGGTGATCCACGGGGATTACAGCCGCTGGGCCAACCCCCAGACCCTCCACTCGGTGACCAACTATGAGCTGCACAAGGGCCTGTGGAGCGGCCACAATGACCACAACTATTTTGAGATCGCCCACACCATGCGCCGTCTGGACGGCCTGTGCCACGATACCCGCCTGTATACCTTCTCGGACAACCACGATGTGGAGCGCCTGCCCAACAAGCTGCGCAACCGGGACCATATCCGGCACATCGCCATCCTGGTGTACACCCTCTGGGGCATCCCGTCCATCTATTATGGCTCGGAGTTCGGCATCGAGGGCAAGAAGGAATGGGGCAGCGACTGGCCTCTGCGGCCCTGCCTGGAGCTGGAAGACTATCCCGACGCGGTGAACACCAACCCGGTGACCAGCGTCTACGCCGCCCTGGGCAAGCTGAAAGCCGAAGAACCGGCTCTGACCTACGGCAAGCCCCAGGAACTGATCCTGACCACCGAGCGGTATGTGTTTGCCCGCGTGCTGGACGGCCGGGCGCTGCTGACGGTTCTGAACAACGCCGACGCCCCCGCCCGTCTGGAGATGAACCTGCCGGTGCCCGCCGACACGGTGGAGGACCTGCTGGAGGACTGCGCAGGCAGCCAGCCGGTGCACGCCCGCATCGAAGATGGACGGCTGATTGTGGAGCTGCCCGGCAACTACGGCACCGTTCTGGGCCTGGGCGGCTGAAAGGAGGAGGCAGAGTATGGATGCTGCAGCCCGGCGTGAAGCCATTTTGAAAAAACTGTCGAAAGCCAGCGGCCCGGTGAGCGCCAGCGTGCTGGCGGGGGAGCTGGGGGTGTCGCGCCAGATCGTGGTGGGAGATGTAGCCCTGCTGCGTGCCGGCGGCACCCAGATTGACGCCACGCCCCGGGGCTACCGGATGCGGACCGCCATGGCGGGATATACCGGCCTGGTGGCCTGCGTTCACAACACCCCCGAGGAAATGCGCCTGGAATTGTACACGGTGGCAGACCAGGGGGGCACGGTGGTGGACGTCATGGTGGAAAACGCCCTCTATGGGGAAATCCGGGCCAACCTGAATGTGGCCAGCCGGTACGACGCCGACGCCTTTGTGAAACAGGCGGAGGCCTCTCCCGAGAGCCTGCTGAGCCGGATGACCGGGGGCGTTCATCTGCACACCATCCGGTGCGCCGATGAGGAAGCGTTCCGGCGGATCGAGGCGGCGCTGGATGCGGCCGGCCTCCTCTACCGGAAAGAGTAATACCCATCCCAATTGTACGTTGATGGAGGGTTGGTGTCCAGCGGCAAAAACCGAAAAGCGTTGGATAACCGACACTCGTTGGAAAACAGTGGGATATGTGCTCTGGCCGGGGCCCTGCGCAGGCAAGCGCAGCGGCTGCCGGCCTTTGCGCACACAGACCAGAAAAGGAGGGGACCGGTAGCCTTGGACCGGCGGATTGAAAAGACAGAGCGGGCGATTCGGGAGGCGTTTTTGACCCAGCGGGCCGAAAAGCCGCTGGAAAAGATCCGGGTGCGGGAGCTGTGCGAAGCGGCCGAGATCAACAAATCCACCTTTTACGCCCACTATCAGGATGTATACGCCCTGGCGGACGCCATGGAGGGCCAGCTGGTGGAATCGATTCTGGCCCAGGTGGCCCAGATCCGGACGGAGGACCTGCGGGGCAGGCCGGAATGGCTGACCCGGGAGCTGTTCCGGGCCTTCACGGCCCATGGACGCCAGGTGGAGATTTTGTTTTCGGGTTCCCGGCGGGGAGCCCTGGTGGATCGGCTGGAACGGGGCCTGCGGGAGCTGACCAGCCGGGAGATTCCCGGCTATTGGGACGACCCGGTGCGCAGCGTGGTGCTGTCCTTCTGCGTGCAGGGGAGCTATTATGCCTTTCAAAATAATTCCGGCCGGCTGGACGAGGCGGCCCTGGTGCAGGTGCTGGGGGCGGTGTCCCGGGCAGCCCAGAACATCGGACCCCTGATGGAGGAAAATCCCCGGTGGTCCAGAGAAAGGAGAAAGCCTATGTACCCCACCCGTCAACAAGCGCAGGCATTGCTGGCAGAGGCTCAGGCCCGCTACAGCGAGGTGAGCGAAATCCAGGGCCGCTGGGCGGACCACTGCCGGACGGCGGCGGCCTGCGCCGAGAAAATCGCAGCCCGGTGCCCCGGTCTGGACCCCGACAAGGCCTATGTGCTGGGTCTGCTCCACGATATCGGCCGCCGGTACGGGGACGGCCATCTGCGCCATGTCTACTATGGCTGGAAGTATATGCAGGAACAGGGCTTTGAAGATGTGGCCCGCATCTGCCTGACCCACTCGTTCCAGATTCAGGGCATCGACGCCTATATCGGCCACCGGGATATTCCGGCCGACGCTCTGGAGGAACTGACCGCGGCCCTGGATGCGGTGGTCTACGATGATTATGACCGCCTGATTCAGCTGTGCGACTCGATTGCGGGGGTGGACGGCCCGGTGGATATGGCGGCCCGGATGGAGGACGTCCGCCGCCGGTACGGCAGCTATCCCCAGGACAAGTGGAACCGCAATTTTGAGCTGAAGGGCTATTTTGAACACTGGGCCGGGGCGGATCTGTACGCCATCGTGGGCCAGCCGGTATAAGAACCCTCGTTTGGCTGCATTTTTCCACCGTTTGCTGCAAAACCGTACAAAAAAACGCCGGTTGGTGCTATACTGGATCAAAAGATCTTTCCGGTAGACAAAGGAGGTATATCATGTCCAAATGGTCTGTGAAATGCCTGGCGGCGGCCGCTGCGGCGGGGCTGATGCTGGGCTCGGTCCTGCCGGCCTCGGCGGAAGAATCCATGATTCGCCGGTATGAGACGTCCCAGCCGGTGACATCGGTTGTGGCGGATGTGGAAAACGCCGACCTTGTGATTCGGAAGGGGACAGGGAATACCATCCAGGTGGACTCCGCCGCCGACGCCAGAGGAGAATATTCCTATGACATCAACCTAAAGGACGGCGTTCTGACGGTGCGGGTGGAAGCCATCGAAGGGGAAAAGATCAAGCCGATTCACATTCCGGTGATCCATGTGACTGTGATGGGGGATGCCGTGGTGTGTGAAAACGAAATCACCATCACCCTGCCAGAGGCAGTGTATGAGAAAATCGAGGGTAAAACCCACAACGGCAGTATTACGGCATCAGAGGTGGAGGCTGAAACCTTGTCCCTGGACAGCGCAAATGGCAATGTGACCCTGGAAAACACCCGTGGGGTGAAGGTACAGGCCAAAACCACCAACGGAGGGATTCATTTGTATGAGACCTACGGGTTGGACTACCACCTGAATACCCGAAACGGGAATATTCAGGGGACCTTGGCCGGAACCAAAGCGGATTACCGGCTGGAAGTGGAAGCCCGAAACGGTCGCAGCAACCTGGCAAACCAGGAGGGCGGCGGGGTGGCCAGCGGGTCTTTCCGGGTGACCAACGGGTCCATCAACCTGCGCTTCACCGGCTGACCTGTATTCGGATATCGCTTTCAAAGGCTCCTGCCGGCCCGGCGGGGGCCTTTTTGTGTGCCCGGCCGCCTTGCTCTGAAAAAAGCAAAATCCCTGCTCCTGGACGGGAACAGGGATTTTTCATGTCATCCGGCTGTAAGAACGCAAATCGGGCCAAGTCAAGGGCTTGACCTGCGGTTCCCTGCACCTGAAACCGGTGCAAGCATCCGATTGTAACAAACGTTGCATCGTACCCGGGCGCAGCCCGGACCTGGGTGAGCGCGGCAAAGTGTGCCGCCGGCTGGACCTCCTAAAGAGCGGCCCGAGTTGATGGTACCCAGTGAAAAGCTTTTTGCCTACTTTTTCTCGAAAAAGTAGGAGGTTATAGGCCGGAGGCGCCGTAGTTGGCGAGGACGCGGGCGGAAGGATCGTTGACGTTGCAGTTGGGCCAGGCTTTGTTGGGCATCCAGAAACTGACAATGGTCCGGGCCTGGCCGTAGTAGTATTTCTCGAAGATTTCGCGGTAGAGCAGACTCTCCTTGGTGAAGGGCATGCAGTGGGCCGAATAGTTGGCCCGCCGCAGCTGGAACATCTCGTCGGTGTAGACCTCCTCGGCATACTGCTTGATGTCGTCCACCATGCTGTGGCCCACTGCGTCCGAAAAGGCCGCCTTCTCCCGCCAGAGAATCTCCGGGGGCAGCCAGTCCCCCTCAAAGGCTTTGCGCAGCAGATACTTGCCCTTGCCGTAACTGTTCAGCTTCATTTCCGGGTCGATGGCCATGACGTACCGCACAAAATCCAGATCCCCGAAGGGTACCCGCGCCTCGATGCTGTTGGCCGAGATGCACCGGTCGGCCCGCAGTACGTCGTACATGTACAGCTCCCGAATCCGCTTCTGGGACTCCTGCTGGAAGGCGTCCGCCGTGGGAGCGTAGTCGGTGTACTTGTAGCCGAACAGCTCGTCGGAAATCTCTCCCGTCAACAGCACCCGCACGTCGGTCTGTTCATGGATGGCCTTGCACAGCAGATACATGCCCACGCTGGCCCGGACGGTGGTGATGTCCCAGGTGCCAAGGATTCGGATCACTTCCTCCAGACTCTGGATCACGGTGTCCCGGTTGATGATGATTTCGTGGTGCTCGGTGCCCAGATACTCCGCCGTCTGGCGGGCGTATTTCAGGTCGATGGCGTCGGTGTCCATGCCGATGGCAAAGGTGCGGATGGGCTTGCCCAGCTTGCGGGCCGCAATGGCGCAGACCAGGGAGGAGTCCAGGCCGCCCGACAGCAGAAAGCCCACCGGCGCGTCGGCGTCCAGACGCTTTTCCACCCCGGCGATCAGCTTTTCGCGGATGCTGCGCAGCACCGTCTCCATCCCGTCGGCGTGGGGGGCGGGGACGTCGGCGATGTCCTCGTAGCGGACAAACCGCCCGTCACAGTAATAGCTGCCGATGGGGAAGGGACGGATGTCCTCGCACCAGCCCACCAGGTTCTGCATCTCGCTGGCAAAGGCGATCTGATGGCTGGACTTGGAATAGCCGTAGAACAAGGGCCGGATGCCGATGGGGTCCCGGGCGGCAATCAGCCGGTCCTTGCGGGAATCGTAGAGGATCAGGGCGAACTCGGCGTCCATGTGGCGGAACATATCCAGCCCGTACTCGTAGTACAGGGGCAGCAGGATTTCGCAGTCGCAGTCGGAGGCGAACTTGTAGCCCGCCCGCTTGAGAATCTCTTTCTCAAACCGGAAGCCGTAGACCTCGCCGTTGCAGACCACACAGTCGGCCCCGCGGTAAAAGGGCTGCATTCCCTCGGGGGTCAGGCCCATGATGGCCAGACGCCCAAAGCCCAGCAGGCCGAAGGGCCCTTCCACCACCCGCTGGTCGTCGGGACCGCGGCTGACGGTGCGCAGCAGGTACTCTTTGAAGGCGGCGGCAGACAGATCGTGCCCGGTGTAACCCATGATACAACACATATGGCGATTCTCCTTTGCAAACAAAAATACGGCAGCGTTCATCCTCTGTTAGGACGAATGCTGCCGTATCCGTGGTGCCACCTAGTTTGCCGGCATGAGCCGGCCCCTCTGCGCTCTCCTCATTGAAAGCGCCGCCGCGTAACGTGCGGCCGCCGTCCGGCCCTACTGCCCCGGCATGGCCGGCGGGTTCAGGGGGAAGCTCACGGGTGTTCGTTCGGGTCCGGCCTTCTGCGCGGCTTGCACCTGCCCGCGCTCTCTGGGAGAAAGCCTGTTGGACCTTACTTTTCCCGGTCACAGCTTTTGATGGGAGCATTGTATCACGGCTGAGCCTCGCTGTCAACCGCCGAATTCTCTTTTTCCGCGCAGCGGCGGCAAAGACCGTACAGGATGCTCCCCTCACACTGGAGGGTGAACCCGTGCTCGGCCAGCAGATGCCGCCGCACCTCGTCCATGAAATGGCAGTCCATGTGGAAGATCTCGCCGCAGCGGGTGCACTTGAGATGGATGTGCTGGTGACAATGGCGCTGGGCGTCGGTGAGCTGGTACACCGCCCGCTCGCCCTTGTCGGCCACGTATTTCATCACCCGCTGTTCTCCCGCCAGCTTGTCCAGATACCGGTAGACGGTGGTGGGGTTGGTGCGCTGGCCGGCGGCCTCCAGGTGGGAGACGATGTCGGCGGCGCTCACCGCCCGGCGGCGGTTCTCGGTGAGATAATCCAGAATGAGCTGGCGGGTGTGGGTGTTGTAGCTGCTGCTGCGGGCCATGGGATGGTACACTTCCTTTGCGTTCGATCGAGGTTTTGGGGGTAAGTTCTGCGTCATTTTAGTATAGCATCCCGGCCAAAAAGCGCAAGCGGAAAATCGCGCCCCAAAACTCCGGATAGAAAAACTGGGCAAAATTGAAGAAAAAAAGGCAAAATTTTGTATAAAACGTGGAAGGAAAGTGAAACCCGTTCCGAAACCTTGTAATCTGGCCCGAAATGTGAAATAATAAAACTGTATTACTATTGCCATCGGCCGCGGGTGCGCTGCGCACAGGGTGCAGAATCCCTCAGAGGGCCGGGGCATCAGCGTCCAAAGTCCGGTTTGCAGGGCCGGCATTTCAAGGGAAGGCAGAGAAGAATGAAAGAAAACGAGACCACCGCCAAGCCCAGCTTAAAGCTGCAGGCTTACCAATACCTGAAAACCAAAATTTTGAACTGTGAGTATGCGCCCAGCCAGTTCCTCAACGAACAGAAGCTGTGCGCCGAGATGGGCAACATCAGCCGCACCCCCATGCGGGATGCGCTGGGCCGCCTGGAGCAGGAGGGGCTCATCACCATCCTGCCCAAGAAGGGCCTGATGGTGTCCCCCATCACCGACGAGGACGTCCACAGCATCTACGAAGTGCGGCTTCTGGTGGAGCCCTACGCGCTGCGGATGTATGGATCCCAGCTTCCGCGGGACCAGCTGGAGCATTTCGTCACCCTGATGCAGCATCCGGAACTGATGCCGGACTTCTGCGCAGGGGATGACGCGTTCCATGAGCTGCTCATCAGCACCCTGCCCAACCGGTACCTCCGGTCGGCCCATGACTCCATCACCGGCCAGAACACCCGGTTCCGGATCATGACCGGCAAGGTGGGCATGATCGGCCAGCGGGACACCTGCGATGAGCATCTGGCCATTCTGGAGCCGGCTCTGGCCGGGGACTGGTCGGCGGCCGCCGACGCCCTGACCCATCATCTGGAACTGGCCCGGGCCAAGGCCGAAGGAGTCCTGGACCGGATTCACCTCGGCGAATAAGCGACACACCAGGGGACGCCGGCCCGGCGGCAAAGCCGCAGGGGCTGGCCTCCCTTTTTTGCAGCGCGCCGGCGGAAAAACGGCGCGGGGAGAGACTATGCAGACAATCCAAATCGGGCCGGTGACCCTGGCCCACCGGGCGGTGTTCGGGCCCATGGCCGGCTTCACCGACGCCCCCTGCCGGCGGCTGATGGCCCAGCACGGGGCGGGGTTCACCGTCAGCGAGATGGTGTCCAGCCGGGCCCTGACCTACCACGACTACAAGACCCTGAGCCTGGTAAAGGCCGAGCCCAACGGCGCCCCCTACGGGGTGCAGATCTTCGGGGAAGTGCCCTCCATCATGGGCGAGGCTGCCGCCGCCCTGGAGGAATACGACTTCGACTTTCTGGATATCAACATGGGCTGCCCCGCCCCCAAGATCGTATCGGGAGGCGCCGGCAGCAAGCTGATGCTTCACCCCGAGGTGTGCGGAGAGATCGTGGCCCAGGTGGTGGCCCATACCAGCCGCCCCGTCACCGTCAAGATGCGGAAGGGCTGGGACGCCGACCATGTGACGGCGGTGGAATGCGCCAAAGCCTGTGAGCAGGCCGGCGCAGTGCTGATCGCCGTCCACGCCCGCACCCGGGAGCAGATGTACACCCCCGGCATCGACCTGTCCATCATCCGTGCGGTGAAAGAGGCGGTGAAGGTGCCGGTGCTGGGCAACGGGGATATCAACAGCCCCGCCGACGCTCTGACCATGATGCAGGAGACCGGGTGCGACGGCGTGATGATCGCCCGGGGGGCTTTGGGGGATCCCTGGCTCTTTGAGCGGGTCAATGCCGCCATCGAGGGCCGCGAAGCGCCCCCCGAGCCCAACCTCCAGGCCCGGATGAACGCCCTCCGCCGCCAGGTGGAGGAGATGGTGGAGCAGAAGGGGGAGCGCACCGCCATGCCCCAGGCCCGGGCTCAGGCCATCCACTATATGAAGGGCCTGAAAGGGGCGGCCGCCCTGCGCCGGGCCTGCTGCCAGCTGACCTACCTGTCCGACCTGGACGAGCTGATCGAGACGGTGTTTGCCGAGCAGCGCCGGGCCGCCGGAGACGAGGAATAACCTTGCGGCAGAGCCGGGTTTATGCTATGCTATAAAACACAAAGCGCCGCAGGGTGCCCGGGGCCGCAGGGCCGGCCGGGAGAATAGGGAAACAGGTGCAAAGCCTGTGCGGGACCGCCGCCGTAAGGGAGGAGCTCCGGCCAACGATGTCACTGCATGCGATCATGCGGGAAGGCAGGCCGGGGCGCTGACGCCCGAGCCGGAAGACCTGCCCTGTCGGTTCATACTGCACGCCCCGGAGCCTGTCCGGCGGCGGAAGGGCAGAACCCGCGCTGCGGACGGACCAAACGCCGGCGCGGAAAACAAGTGCGCTGATTTTTGGAGGGCGGGCCCCGCGGCCTGCCCTTGGAGGAGCTTTGTCTTTGGGATGCCTTTCTCATAAGGGAATTATGAGAGGGGCGTTTTCTTTTTGCAGCGCTGTGCAGTACAGGCGAAAGGAGAAGATCCCATGAAACGCAGAACCTTCCTTGCAGCCCTGGCCGCCATGGCCCTGACCGTCCAGCTGGCCGGCTGCGCCGCCGGCACCACCCCGCCGGCCTCCAGCGTCGTCCCCCAGACATCCGCCCCGGAAAACAGCCACTACCCGGTGACCATCACCAACTACAACTACGCCGGCGAGCCGGTGACCTATACCTACACCCAGGCCCCCCAGCGGGTGGTGGCGGTGTACCAGGGCTCCATCGAGAGCATGATCGCCCTGGGCCTGGAGGACCATGTGGTGGCCTCCTATGGCCTGGACAATGAGGTCAAGGCCGAGTGGCAGGAGGGCTTTGCCCAAATGAACTACCAGGCCGATGTCTTTGCCCCCGACAAGGAGACGGTGACCCTGCTTCAGCCCGACCTGATCCTGTCCTGGGGGTCCCTGTTCAGCGAGAAGAACCTGGGTGATACCGCCGCATGGAACGCCAAGGGAGTGGGAACCTACATGAACAGCAACACCTGCCCCGGCGGCTCCCGCACCCTGGAAAACGAATACACCGACCTTCTGAACCTGGGCAAAATCTTTGACGTGGAGGACCGGGCCGAGGCCCTGGTGGCCGAAATGCGCCAGGAGATCGAGTCCACCCTCCAGGCAGTGGAGGGCCGCCCGGCGGTGCGGACCGCCGTGGTGGAGCCCATCGGCGGGACGGTGACCAATTACGGGGCCAACACCCTGGCAGGGGATATGGTGACCCAGCTGGGAGGCCAGCTGGTCCAGCCCGAGGGCAGCGAAATGAGCAAGGAAGCCCTGGTCACCGCCGACCCCGAGGTGATTTTCGTGGTGTATATGGCCTATTCGGGGGAGGACCCTGAGACGGTCATGGCCAGCCAGCTGGCGGCCATCACAGAGGACCCCGCCCTGGCCAGCCTGTCGGCGGCGCAGAACGGCCGGGTATACCCGGTGATGCTGGGGGATATCTATGCCGCCGGCCCCCGCACGGTGGACGGCATCCGCACCATTGCCGCCGGCCTGTATGGGGATGCAGCCTGATGGCCCGCCGGAGCTTTCGGCCCGCCTTCGGGCTGACGCTGGCCCTTTTGGGAGCGGCGCTGCCTTTGTCTTTTCTGGCGGCGGTGTGCATGGGCACCAACCCGCTGCCCGCCGGCCAGGTCTACGCCGTCCTCCGGGATGAACTGGCCTGGAAGGTGCTGGGCCGGCCCATCCCGGAGGGCTGGGGTCCCGGCACCCCCATCCACGACGTGGTGTGGCTGATCCGGCTGCCCCGGCTGGTGCTGGCCGCGGCGGTGGGATGCTGTCTGTCCCTGTGCGGCGCGGTGATGCAGGCGGTGGTCCAGAACCCTCTGGCCGACCCCTATGTGCTGGGGATTTCCTCCGGGGCGTCGCTGGGGGCCTCCCTGGCCCTGCTGCTGGGGGTAGGCGCCGCCTTTGGAGAGAATTTTGTGGGCGTCATGGCCTTTCTGGGGGCCATGGGAGTGTCGGCGGCGGTGGTCCTGCTGGCCAACGCCGGCGGCCGGCCCAGCACCGTCAAGCTCCTGCTGGCCGGGGCGGCCCTGTCGGCGGTCTGCGGGGCCTTCTCCAACTTCCTGATCTACCAGGCCGGCCCCGACCGGGCCGCCAGCCAGATTGTCCGCTGGACCATGGGAAGCCTGGCGGGGGCGTCCTGGCCGGTGAACGGCGTTTTGCTGGCCGCCGCCCTGGGCGGCACCGCCTTTTTCCTCACCCAGTGCCGCCCCCTCAATCTGATGCTGCTGGGGGAGGACACCGCCCTGACCCTGGGGGTCTCCCTGCGCCGCCGGCGGATGGTCTACCTGGCGGCGGCCTCCCTGCTGGTGGGGCTGTCGGTCTGGGCGGCGGGAATCATCGGCTTTGTGGGCCTGGTGATTCCCCATCTGGTGCGGCTGGCCTTCGGTAGCGATCATCGCCGCCTGATTCCTCTGTCGGCGCTGGGCGGGGCGCTGTTCCTGCTGTGGGCCGACGTCCTCTGCCGGGTGATTCTGCCCGGCAACGAGCTGCCGGTGGGCATCCTGACCGCCATGCTGGGCGCCCCGGTGTTTCTGGGCCTGATGGCCCGCAGCCGCTACGGTTTTGGAGGGCCCAACCCATGAAACTGGAAACCAAAGCCCTCCGCGCCGCCGCCGGCGGCCGGGAAATCCTCCACGGCATCGACCTGACCGCCCACACGGGGCAGTTTGTGGGATTGATCGGCCCCAACGGCAGCGGCAAATCCACCCTCCTCAAATGCATCTACCGCACCCTTGCCCCCACCGGCGGGGCGGTACTGCTGGATGGCCGGCCCCTGCAGGACTATACCCTCCGCCAGTCGGCCCAAAAGATCGGGGTGGTGGCCCAGCACAATGCCTATGCCTTTGATTTCACGGTGGAGGAACTGGTGCTGATGGGCCGTGCGCCCCACCAGAAACCCCTCCAGCGGGACACCGCCGCCGACCGGCAGATAGCTGCCGACGCCCTGACGGCGGTGGGAATGGCCGGCATGGAAAAACGCAGCTTCGGGACCTTGTCGGGCGGGGAGCGCCAGCGGGTGATGCTGGCCCGGGCCCTGGCCCAGCAGACGAAGTGCCTTTTGCTGGACGAGCCCACCAACCACCTGGATATTCAGTACCAGCTGTCCATGATGGAGCTGGTGCGGGGTCTGGGCCTGACGGTGGTGGCGGCGCTGCACGATTTGAATTTGGCGGCGGCCTATTGCGACTGGCTGTACGCTTTGAAGGACGGGGAACTGGCCGGCAGCGGCACGCCCCGGGATGTACTCACACCACAGTTGATCCGGCAGGTCTACCATGTGGACGCCCGGGTCACCGAAATGGACGGCCGGCCCGCCATCTGGTACCGGCCCATGAAAGGAGCCAACCCATGAAACAAGCCCTTATCTGCGTCAGTTTTGGCACCACAGTGCCCTCGGCCCGCCAGGAGATCGAGGCGGTGGAACAGGCCCTGTCCGCCGCCGCTCCGGAGCGGGTCATGGTCCGGGCCTTCACCAGCGGCATGATCCGCCGGGTGCTGGCCGGGCGGGGCCAGCCGGTGCCCAGCCTGCCCGAGGCATTGGAATCGCTGCGCCGGGACGGGGTGGAGGACGTGTTTGTCCAGCCCACCCACTTCCTCTGCGGCGTCGAATATGATAAACTAAGGGCCGAAGCCCTGTTCGCCGCCTCCGGCTTTGCCCGGCTGCGGGTGGGCCGGCCCCTGCTGGCCTCCACCGAAGACCTGCGGGCGGTGGCCGCCATGGTGGCGGACCGTTTCCCCGCCGAGGCGGGCCGGGCGGTGGTCCTGATGGGCCACGGCTCCACCCACTTTGCCAACGTGGTGTATCCGGCCATCCAGACCATTTTTGAGCTGGCCGGTCGGCCGGATATCCGCGTGGGTACGGTGGAGGGCTGGCCCACCCTGGAGGAAGTGCGCGAGACCCTGCGCAGTATGAAGGTGGAACGGGTCCACCTGGCCCCCCTGATGCTGGTGGCCGGGGACCATGCCCTCAACGACATGGCCGGGGAGGGCCCCGACAGCTGGAAAACCCTGCTGGAGCAGGACGGCTATGCCGTCACCGCCACCCTGGAGGGTCTGGGCCGCCGGGAGGAGATCCAGGCCTTGTATGCCGCCCACCTGACCCAGGACCTGAACTAAACGCATCCGCAAGGAGGAACAGGCCGTGGCCTTTGAACATTACATCCGCAGCGGCCAGAAGATGCTGCGCTGCGGCTATACCACCGGCACCTGCGCCGCTTTGGCGGCGTCGGGGGCGGCGCGGCTTCTGCTGCTGGGTGAGATGCCCGAAACCCTCTCTCTGCCCACCCCCAAGGGCTGGACGGTGGAGGTTTGCCCCGAGGGCCTGGCCCGCACGAAGGACGGGGCGGTCTGCTCGGTCCGCAAGGACGGGGGCGACGACGCCGACGTCACCCATGGAATGCTGGTGACCGCGCTGGTGCGGCGGACGGAGGAACCGGGGGTCCGCATCGACGGCGGGGAAGGGGTGGGCCGGGTCACCCGGCCCGGCCTGGATCAGCCGGTGGGGGCCGCCGCCATCAACCATGTTCCCCGGCAGATGATCGCCCAGGCGGTGAAAAACATCTGCCGCGAGGCGGGCTATGCCGGCGGGGTGGAGGTGATTGTCTCCATCCCCGGCGGGGAGGAGCGGGCCAAACGGACCTTCAACCCCCTGCTGGGCATCGAAGGCGGCCTGTCGGTGCTGGGGACTTCGGGAATCGTGGAACCCATGAGCGAACAGGCCATTGTGGACACCATTGCGGTGGAGGTGCGCCAGGCCGCCCAGACCAGCCGCCGGCTGATTCTGACCCCCGGCAACTATGGGGCGGACTTTCTGGCGGCCCACGGCCTGGACGGGCTGGGCGTGCCGGTGGTGCGGTGTTCCAACTTCATCGGCGACGCTCTGGACATGGCCGCCGCCGAGGGCTTTGCCCAGGTGCTTCTGGCGGGCCATATCGGCAAGCTGGTCAAGCTGGCCGGGGGGATCATGAACACCCACTCCCGCCAGGCCGACGGCCGCTGTGAGCTGTTCTGTGCCCATGCGGCGGTGGCCGGGGCCAGCCGGAGCCTCTGCGCCCGGCTGATGGAAGCCGCCACCACCGACGCCTGCATTGCCCTGCTGGAAGAGGAAAACCTCCGTCCGCCGGTGCTGGCCAGCCTCACCGCCGCCGCCCAGCGCCATGTGGAGCGCCGGGCCGCCGGCGCCTATGAGGCGGGGATCCTGCTTTTTTCCAACGTATACGGCACCCTGGGGGTCAGCCCTCAGGCCGAGGCCATCATCCATAGCTGGAGGGAAGAACATCATGAACAATAAAGGTACACTCTATGGGGTGGGCGTCGGCCCGGGGGACCCCGAACTTCTCACCCTGAAAGCGGTGCGGATCATCGGGGAATGCCCGGTGATTGCCGCCCCCCGCACCGCCGGGGGCAACCAGATCGCCCTGGACATCGCCCGCCAGGCGGTGGACCTGGAGGGAAAAGAAATTCTCCCTCTGGATATCTCTATGTCCCCCGACCCGGCCAAGCGGAAAGCCTCCTATGACGCGGCCATGGCCCTGGTCCGGGACCGGCTGGAGGCCGGCCGGGATGTGGCCATGCTGAACATCGGGGATGTGTCCATCTACGCCACCTGCTCCTACCTCATGGAACACCTGGCCGAGGAGGGCTTTGCCACCGCCCGGGTGGCGGGAGTGCCCAGCTTCTGCGCGTCGGCGGCCCGGCTGAACATCAGCCTCACCGAGATCGACACCCCGCTGCACATCATTCCCAGCGGCCAGGAGGAAGATCTGGCGGCGGCCCTGGACTGGCCCGGCACCAAGATCCTGATGAAGAGCGCCCGCCGCCTGCCCCAGGTGCTGAACACCCTGGAGCAGAAGGGCCTGTCGGACCGCAGCGCTTTGGTGGCCAACTGCGGCCTGCCGGGGGAGCTGGTGCTGCCCAGCCTGGACCAGGACGCCGTCCGCGCCCTGGACGCCGGGTACTTTGTGACCATTGTGGTCAAGGAGGGGTGAGAAGATGGTACATTTTGTGGGAGCAGGGCCGGGAGCCCCCGACCTGCTGACCCTGCGGGGGGCCAAACTGCTGGGCGAAGCGGGATGCATCATCTACGCCGGCAGCCTGGTGAATCCGGCCCTGCTGGAGATGGCGCCGGAGGGCTGCCCCATCTACAACAGCGCCGAAATGACCCTGGAACAGGTTCTGGACACCATCCGGGCCGCCGAGGCCGACGGTCGGGACACCGTCCGGCTCCACACCGGGGACCCCTGCGTCTATGGGGCCATCCGGGAACAGATGGACGCCCTGGACGACGCCGGCATCCCCTGGGACGACACCCCGGGGGTGTCCAGCTTCTGCGGGGCGGCGGCGGCTCTCGGGGCAGAATACACCCTGCCGGGGGTGAGCCAGAGCGTCATCATCACCCGGCTGACAGGCCGGACCCCGGTGCCTGAGAAAGAAAGCCTGGCCTCCATGGCTTCCCATGGGGCCTCCATGGTGCTGTTCCTGTCGTCGGGGATGCTGCCCCAGGTCCAGGAGGAGCTGCTGAAGGGGGCCTATACCCCCGACACCCCCGCCGCCATCGTCTATAAGGCCACCTGGCCGGAGGAAAAAATCGTCCGGTGCACCGTGGGCACCCTGGCGGCCAAAGGGGCCGAGGCCGGCATCCGCAAGACCGCTCTGGTGCTGGTGGGGGGCTTTTTGGGGCAGGGGGGCTATGAGCGGAGCAAGCTCTACGACCCCTCGTTCACCACCGAATACCGGGAGGCCTCCCTGTGAGGCTGTATTATCTGGCCTTCAGCGCCCGGGGTCTGGCTCTGGCCGAAAATTTGGCCCGCGCCCTGGGCGGGGAGGCGGTCCGCTGCGGCGGGCCGGTGACCCTGGCCGGCTGGACGGCGGAACATTTCGCCTCCGGGGCGGGGCTGGTGTATGTGGGGGCCTGCGGCATCGCCGTCCGGGCGGTGGCCCCCCACCTGGTCCATAAGGCCGAGGACCCCGCCGTGGTGGCGGTGGACGAGCAGGGACACTTTGCGGTGCCCCTGGTGTCGGGCCATCTGGGCGGGGCCAACGCTCTGGCCCGGTCCATCGCCAAAGTCTGCGGCGCGGTGCCGGTGCTGACCACCGCCACCGATGCCGGGGGACTGTTCCCGGTGGACGACTGGGCCCGGGCGCAGGGCTGCGTCATCCCGCGGCCCGAAACCATCAAGTACTTTTCCGCCGCCATCCTGGCGGGGAAAACCTGCTGCATCTACAGCGACTGGCCCATTGCCGGCGCACCCCCCGCCGGGGTGGAGCTGACGGGGGACAAGTCGGCCTGCGACGCCGCCGTCACCCTTACCGACCCCGGCCCGGGCCCCCTCTGGATTGCCCCGCGGGCCGCTGTACTGGGAATGGGCTGCCGCCGGGGCGTGCCGGTCCAGCGGCTGGAACAAGCTGTGCAGCAGGCCCTTGCAGTGGCCGGCATCCCGGCCCAGGCGGTGGCCATGGTCTGTACCATTGACCTCAAAGCCCGGGAACCGGGGCTTTTGGACCTCTGCCGGGCCCACGGCTGGCCCCTGCGGACCTTTTCGGCGCAGCAGCTGGAACAGGTGGAAGGAACCTTCACCCCCTCGGCCTTTGTGGCCCGGACGGTGGGGGTGGACAACGTGTGTGAGCGGGCCGCCGTGCTGGGCGCAGAGGGCGGGCCGCTGCAAATACCCAAACAGGCCGGGGACGGCGCGACGCTGGCCCTGGCCGCAAAGGCTTTTGAGCCGGATTGGAAGTGGATGGAATGAACAAAGTCTATGTAGTGGGCCTGGGGCCCGGCAGCGCATTGGGAATGACGGCGGCGGCCCGTGCCGCCCTGCAGGAGGCGGATGTCATCTGCGGATACACGGTGTATCTGGACCTGGTGGCCCCCCTGTTCCCGGGCAAGGAGATGCGCTCCACCCCCATGACCAAGGAGATCGACCGGTGCCGGATGGCGCTGGAGCTGGCCGCCGAGGGCCGCACCGCGGCTCTGGTGTGCAGCGGCGATGCGGGGGTGTACGGCATGGCCTCGCCCCTGCTGGAACTGGCGGGGAACTATCCCATGGTGGAGGTGGAAGTGGTTCCCGGCGTGACCGCGGCCCTGGCCGGGGCGGCGGTGCTGGGTGCGCCTCTGGGGCATGACTTCTGCACCGTGTCCCTGTCCGACCTGCTGACCCCCTGGGAGATGGTGGAAAAGCGGCTGCGGGCCGCGGCGGCGGGGGATTTTGTCCTCTGCCTGTATAACCCCGCCTCCCACCGGCGGAAAGATACCCTCCGCCGGGCCTGTGAGATCCTGCTGGATGCGGGCCTGCGCCCCGACACCGCCTGCGGCTGGGTGCGGAATATTGCCCGGGGCGGCCAGACCGCCCGCCTGCTGACCCTGGAAGAGCTGCACAGCGCCGAGCTGGATATGTTCACCACCGTCTTTGTGGGCTCCTCCGAGACCCGGGTCCAGAACGGATGCCTCATCACCCCGCGGGGGTACCGGAAATGACAGGGATTGCCGTATTCAGCGGCACCACCGAGGGGCGGACCCTCTCCCATCAGCTGGCGGCGGAAGGAATCCCGGTCACCGTCTGCGTGGCCACCGAATACGGCCAGATCCAGCAGGGGGAAGCCCCGGGCATCACGGTTCACACCGGCCGGCTGGACCCTGCCGGCATGGCGGCTCTGGTGGCGGGGGCGGCCCTCTGTGTGGACGCCACCCACCCCTACGCCGCCCAGGCTAGCGCCAACATCCGGACGGCCTGTGAACAGGCCGGGGTGCCCTGTCTCCGGCTGCTCCGCCCCGCCAGCCCTCTGCCCGAGGACGCCCTGACCGCCCCCGATGCGGCTTCGGCGGCCCGGCTGCTGGCCGGCACCCAGGGAAATATTCTGCTGACCACCGGGGCCAAGGAGCTGGTGGTCTTTGGGCCTCTGGGAGGCCAGCGGCTGATCGCCCGGGTCCTGCCCAGCCATGAAGGGCTGGACGCCTGCGCGGCGGCGGGCATCCCGGCCCGGAACATCGTGGCCATGCAGGGGCCCTTCACCCGGGAGATGAACGAAGCCCTTTTGCGGCAGTTCTCGGCCCGGTATCTGGTCACCAAGGACGGCGGCGAGGCCGGAGGCTTTGGAGCCAAAGTGGAAGCCGCCCGGGCAGCGGGGGCCACCCTGGTGGTGATCCGTCGTCCCGCCGACGGCGGCGCATCCTATGAGGAAGTATTGGGCCAGTGCAGAAAGGCGGTGGCATCATGGAACAGGTAACGCTGGTGGGAATGGGGGCTTCGGCCGCCACCCTCACCGCCGAGGCCGCCCGGGCCCTGGCTGAGGCGGTGCGGATTGTGGGGGCCAGGCGCCTTTTGGATGCCCTGCCCCAGGACCTGACCGCCGAGAGAGTCGCCGCCGCCCGGGCCGATGACGTGCTGGCGGCGGTGCTGGATTCCCCGGGGCCCTGCGTGGCCCTCTACAGCGGGGACACCGGGTTTTACTCGGGGGCGGTGGGCCTGCTGGAACGGCTGGCCCAGAGAAACATCCCTGCCCGGGTGCTGCCGGGACTTTCCAGCGTCCAGCTGCTGGCCGCCTGTCTGGGCCGCCCCTGGCAGGACTGGAAACTGGTGTCGGCCCACGGCACCGCCTGTGACCCGGTGGCCGCTGTCTGCAGTGGACAGCCGGTGTTTTTCCTCACCGGCGGAAAGGACACCGGCCCCGCCGACCTTTGCGCCCGCCTGGCTGAGGCCGGACTGGGGGATTTGCCGGTGACGGTGGGGGAGAACCTGGCCTGCCCCGGCGAGACCATTACCGCCGGCACGGCCGGAGAACTGGCCGGCCGGACCTTCGGCCCCCTGGCGGTGCTGCTGATGGAACCGGTCTCCCGGGCTCCGGCCCGGACCCCGGGCTGGCCCGACGAGACCTTTGTGCGGGCCGAGGCCATCCCCATGACCAAACAGGCCGTCCGGGCCCAGGTGCTGGCCAAACTGGCCATCCGCCCCGGGGAGACGGTCTGGGACATCGGGGCCGGCACCGGCAGCGTCAGCTTGGAACTGGCCTTTGCCAACGGCGGGGCCCCGGTGTGGGCGGTGGAATGCCTGCCCGAGGCCTGTGACCTCATCCGGGAGAACCGCCGCCGTCTGGGCGGCTGGAACGTCCGGGTGGTGGAGGGCCGAGCCCCTGCGGCTCTGGAGGGCCTACCCGCCCCCGACGCCGTCTTTATCGGGGGCACCCGGGGAGAGATAGGGGAGATTCTGGCCGCCGTGTATCGGTCGAACCCCGCCGCCCGGGTCTGCATCACCGCCGTGACGGTGGAGACCCTGGCCTCGGCCGTGGCGGCCCTGACGGCTCTGGGCCGGACGGTGCAGGTCAGCCAGATTGCGGCCTCCCATACCGGGAGCGGAAAAATCCATCTCCTCCGGGCCGAAAACCCGATTTTCATTCTCACCGCACAGGATTAAAGGAGGGCTGCGGCCATGGAAAACCCAAAGATTCCCCAGCTGATGGCGGCGGCCATGGCCTCGGGCAGCGGCAAGACCACGGTGGTCTGCGCCCTGCTGCGGGCGCTGCGGCGGCGGGGGATGAAGCCCTGCGCCTTCAAGTGCGGCCCCGATTACATCGACCCTATGTTTCACCGGGCGGCTTTGGAGGTGCCCAGCTGCAACCTGGATCTGTACCTCACGCCGCCCCAGCGGCTGCGAACCCTCTATGAGGCCCGGTTGGCGGGCCGTGGGGCGGCGGTGGTGGAGTCGGCCATGGGGTACTACGACGGCGCAGGTCTCACTGACGCCGCCAGCGGCTGGCAGGTGGCGGACACGCTGGATTTGCCGGTGATGCTGGTGGTGCGGCCTGGGGGCGCCAGTCTGACCCTGGCGGCCCAGATCAAGGGATTGCAGGCTTTCCGGCAAAACAGTCACCTGGCGGCTCTGCTGCTGAACGACTGCTCGGCGGCCTACGCCGCCCGGCTGGCCCCCCTGCTGGAACAGGAGACCGGCCTGCCGGTGGTGGGCTGCCTGCCCCGGCTGGAGGCCGCCCAACTGCCCAGCCGCCACCTGGGCCTGTACACCGCCCAGGAAATCCAGGACCTGACCGGCCGTCTGGACGCTCTGGCGGATGCTTTGGAGGCCAACGCCGACCTGGACAAGCTGCTGGATCTGTGCCGCCGGCCGGCGCCGGTCGGCGCGCCCCAGCCTCTGCCCCCGGTGCGGGCCCGCATTGCAGTGGCCCGGGACGCGGCCTTCTCCTTCTGCTATCCCGAAGGGCTGGAAGCCCTGCGGCAGGCGGGGGCGGAGTGCGTCTTTTTCAGCCCTATGGCGGATGCGGCCCTGCCCGAGGCCGACGGCCTCTATCTGCCCGGCGGGTACCCTGAGCTGCACGCTCGGGCCCTGAGCCAAAATCAGCCCATGCGCCGGGCCATTGCGGAGGCAGTAAAGGCCGGGATGCCCACCGTGGCCGAGTGCGGAGGCTTTCTCTACCTGGGCCAGAGCCTGGCGGATGAGGCCGGGACGGTGTGGCCCATGGCAGGAGTATTGCCCGGAGAAGGAATCCGGGTGGGACGGCTGGTGCGGTTCGGCTATGCGGCCCTCACTGCCCGGGAGGACAGCCTTTTGTTCCGGGCGGGGGAGACCGCTCCGGCCCATGAGTTCCACCACTGGGACTCCACCCGGCCGGGAGAGGCCTTCGAGGCCCAAAAGCCGGACGGCCGCCGCTGGGCCTGCGGGTATAGTTCCCCCAGCCTGTACGCCGGATTCCCGCATCTGTACTTTGCGGGCCAGCCCCGGCTGGCGGAACGGTTTGCCGCCGCGGCGGCAGCCTATCGAAAGGGAAGGTGAAGAAAATGGAACAGTTAGAGCACATCGAAACCCTGTTGGAACGGGCCTCGGCCCCGGCGGATGAGACCGCCCGGTCGGCGGCCCATCAGCGCTGGGCCAGCCTGGCCCACCCGCTGGGCAGTCTGGGCCTGCTGGAGACCATGCTGGAAGATGCGGCAGCCCTCACCGGCAGCGCCGAGCTGTGTTTTGACAAGCGGGCGGTGCTGGTGCTCTGCGCCGACAATGGAGTGGTGGCCCAGGGGGTCACCCAGACCGGGCCGGAGGTCACCGCAGCAGTGGCCCGGGGCTTTGCGGCAGGGGAGAGCCCCGTCTGCCGGATGGCCCACGCCGCCCGGTGCGCCGTGGTGCCGGTGGACATGGGCATTCTGAACTTTCCCCCCACAGAGGGGGTGCTGTCCTGCCGTGTGGGCAATGGCACCGGAGATATTACCTGCGGCCCGGCCATGACCCGGGCCCAGGCGGAACAGGCGGTGCTGGCCGGGGCGGCCCTGGTGGCCCGCCAGGCGGAGGCCGGAGTGAATCTTCTGGCCACCGGCGAAATGGGCATCGGCAACACCACCACCTCGGCGGCGGTGGCCTGCGCTCTGCTGGACCGCCCGGCGGAGGACTTTGTGGGCCGGGGCGCCGGCCTGTCGGACGCCGGCCTGGCCCGCAAGCGGATCGCCGTCCGGCGGGCGCTGGAAGTCAACCACCCCGACCCCGCCGATCCCCTGGACGTGCTGGCCAAGGTGGGGGGCTTTGACCTGGCGGGCCTGTGCGGCGTTTTTCTGGGGGGCGCGGCGTACCGGGTGCCGGTATTGGCCGACGGCCTCATCAGTACGGTGGCGGCTCTGTGTGCGGTGCGGCTCTGCCCCGGCGCGGCCAAGGCGGTGTTTGCCAGCCATGTGTCGGCGGAGCCGGCCGGCCGTGCGGTGCTGGACGCTCTGGGCAAACAGCCCCTCATCACCGCCGGGATGCGGCTGGGAGAGGGGACCGGTGCGGTGGCCTCCATCCCCCTGTGGGATATGGCCCGGGCGGTCTACGCCGAGAGCTACAGCTTTGACCAGTGCGGGGTGGAGGCCTACCAGCCCCAGGGAGAAGGTGTGTGAGATGCTGACGCTGGTGATTGGTGGGTCGGCCTCGGGAAAAAGCGAATACGCCGAAAGCCTGGTGCTGGCGGCGGGGCCGGGGCCCCGGTACTATCTGGCCACCATGGAGCCCATGGACGGCGAGTGCCATGCCCGGATTGACCGCCACCGGCTCATGCGGGCCGAGAAAGGCTTTGTGACGGTGGAACGGTACACCGGCCTGGCGGGATTGACCCTGCCCGGGCCGGGCGGGACGGTGCTGCTAGAAGATCTGGGCAACCTGGCGGCCAATGAGCTGTACAGCCCGGCGGGAGCCGGCCCGGAAGGGGCTCTGGACGCCATTCTGGGCGGAATCGAACATCTGCGGGTGCAGTGCCGCGCACTGGTGGTGGTCTCCAACGAGATCTTTGCCGGCGGGCGGGACTACGCCCCGGGAACCGAGGACTATCTCAGCCTGATGGCCCGGGCGCACCGGGCGCTGGCGGCCCGGGCCGACCGGGTCTGCGAGGTGGTCTGCGGGCTGCCGTATTACTACAAGGGGGCAGAGGAATGAACAAGGAAACCATGGAAAAGGCCCGGGAAAAAATCCGGGCAGGCTGGGCGCGGGGAACGGCCCGGGTGAAGGACTGGACCGAACGGGCCGGCGCAAAGATGCCGGGCCGGCTGAAAATCATGGGCCAGACGGTATCGGTGGCCTTCGGGATGTTCTCGGCGGTGCCGGTGCCCCAGCCCATCTGGAACGAACAGAACATGCGGTACGCCCTGTGCGCCTTCCCCCTGGTGGGAGTGGTGTGCGGCGCGGCTGCCGGGATCTGGGGCTGGCTGGCGGCCTCGCTGGAACTGCCGGTGCTGCTGCGGGCGGCGGTGTTCTGCCTGCTGCCGGTGTGGATCACCGGCGGGATTCATCTGGACGGCTACGCCGACACCTGCGACGCCCTGGCCAGCTACGGCGACCAGGAAAAACGCCTTTCCATCCTCAAGGACTCCCACTGCGGGGCCTTTGCGGTGATCCGGCTGTGCAGCTGGTTTGTGCTGAGCTTTGCCCTGTGGGGAACCCTGCCCCTGACCCCTAAAGCAGTGGGCTGCATGCAGCTGGGCTTTGTGCTGGAACGGGCGATTTCGGGCTGGGCGGTGGCCGCCCTGCCGCTGGCCAAACACAGCGGCCTGGCCTATACCTTTTCCACCGCCGCCGACCGCAGGCGGGTGAAAGCCATCCTCACCGGGGTGATTCTGGTGGTATCCATGATCCTGGTGGGGGCCGGGGGCGCCTCGGGCTGGGCGGTGCTGGCCGCCGCCCTGGCGGCCCTGGGCCGGTATACCGTGGTGTCCCGGCGGGACTTCGGCGGTATCACCGGGGACCTGGCCGGATGGTTCCTCCAGCGGTGTGAGCTGTGGATGCTGGCCGCCCTGACAGCGGTGCAGCTGGCGGGCCTTTGAGGCCCGCAGAGAGGGGGAAAGGGTAAAATGATGCTGATTACCGGCCCGCTCTGGAGTGGGAAGCGGGCTTTTGCCTGCCGTGTGCTGGGCTGCACCCCGGAGGAACTGTCCTCCCGCGCCGTCTGGGATGCCCAGGACCTGGCGGCAGACTGCGAGAATCTGGAAGCCCTGGCGGAGGAATTGTCCGCCCGGGAGGCGGTCCTGATGACCGAGGTGGGGGCCGGCGTGGTGCCGGCCGACCCCGCCCAGCGGGCCAGCCGGGAAGCGGCGGGCCGCCTGGCCTGCCTGCTGGCGGCCCGGGCCGACTGCGTGGTGCGGGTGTTCTGCGGGCTGCCGCTGGTATTGAAAGGAGAGTGTGCACTGTGAAAATCTATTTGCTGCGCCATGGCGTGACCGAGTACAATACCCAGAAGCGCTATCAGGGACAGCGGGATATCCCCCTGTCCACCAAGGGCCGGGCCATGCTGCGCCGGGCCGATTTTGACCCCGAGGTGGTCTATGTCAGCCCCCTGACCCGGGCCCGCCAGACCGCCAAGATTTTGTTCCCGGAGGCCCGCCAGGTGGTGGTGCCCGATCTGCGGGAAATGAACTTCGGCACCTTTGAGGGCCGCAACTACATCGAGATGGAGCAGGACCCCGACTATCTGGCCTGGGTGGCCTCCAACTGTGAGAGCACCTGCCCCGACGGCGAGCGGAAAGAGGACTTTTCGGCCCGGGTCTGCGCGGCCTTTGCCCGTCTGGTGGACCAGGCCTTTGCCGAGGGAAAGGACCAGCTGGTGATTCTGGCTCATGGCGGCACCCAGATGGCCTCCATGGAGCGGTATGCCCTGCCCCGCAAGACCTACCATGAATGGTGCGGCCCCAACGCCGGCGGCTTTGTGCTGGAGGGGGACGCCGACACCTGGCAGAAAGAACACCATCTGCGCTGCCTGGGCACCGTCCAGTATACCCGCCCGGAGGCTGAATGCTGACGGCGCTGGCGGTGCTGGGAGGCTTTGGGCTGGATTTGCTGCTGGCCGACCCGGCCTGGATGCCCCACCCGGTGGTGCTGATGGGCAAAATCATTGCCCGGCTGGAACAGCTGCTGCGGCGGATCTTTCCCGACACCCCCGCCGGACAGCAGACGGCGGGGCGGGTGCTGGCGGCGGTTCTGCCTCTGGGCACCTGGGCTGTCACGGCGGCGGTCTGCGCCCTGGCTTATCACATCCACCCGGCTTTGGGCTTTGGGGTGGAACTGCTGTGGTGCTGGCAGGCGCTGGCCCTGCAGGGGCTGGCCGACGAGAGCAGCCGGGTCTATCCGCCCCTGAAAGCCGGGGACCTGCCGGCGGCCCGGCGTCAGGTGAGCCGGATTGTGGGCCGGGACACGGCGGCCCTGTCGTCGGAAGGAGTGGCCAAGGCCGCCGTGGAGACGGTGGCCGAGAACTTCTCGGACGGGGTGCTGGCGCCGCTGTTTTACCTGCTGATCGGGGGCGCGCCCCTGGGCCTGGCCTATAAGGCCGTCAACACCATGGACAGCATGGTGGGCTACAAAAACCAGCGGTATCTCTACTTTGGCCGGGCTGCGGCCCATCTGGACGACGCGGCCAACTGGATTCCCGCCCGGCTGGCGGCCCTGGTCTGGATTGCGGCCTCGGCCCTGGCCGGCTTTGACGCCAAAAATGCCTTCCGCATCTGGCGGCGGGACCGCCGCTGCCACGCCAGCCCCAATTCGGCCCAGACCGAATCGGCCTGCGCCGGAGCCCTGGGGGTCCAGCTGGCAGGTCCGGCCTGGTATTTTGGGGAATATTATGACAAGCCCACCATCGGCGACCCCGGCCGCCCGGTGGAGCCGGAGGACATTCTCCGGGCCGACCGGATTCTCTACCTGGCGGGATTCCTGGCTCTGGGTCTGGGTCTGGCCCTCCGGCTGGGTGTGTGGTTTGGGCTGAGGTGGTGGCTATGAAGCAGAATGTGACGCTGACCCACGGCGGGGACTGGGCGGGCTTTGCGGCCCAGTACGGCCCCGACGCCCCGCTGCTGGACTGTTCGGCCAATGTCAGCCCGCTGGGCCTGCCGGAAGGGGTGGCCCGGGCCTTGACCTCCTGCGCCGACCGGTGCACCCGCTACCCGGACCCCCTCTGCCGCGCCCTGCGGGAGGCCATCGGCCAGGCGGAGGGCCTGCCGCCGGAATGGATTCTCTGCGGCAACGGCGCCGCAGATGTGATCTGGCGGGCGGCGCTGGCCCTGAGGCCCAAACAGGCCCTGGTGACCGCGCCCACCTTTGCGGAATACCAGGAAGCCCTGGAACAGTCCGCCGGATGCAATGTGGAACACTATGCCCTGCGGGAAGAAAAGGACTTTGCCCTGGACGAGGGGATTCTGGAGGCCATCCGCCCCGGGGTGGAGATGGTCTTTCTCTGTGAGCCCAACAACCCCACCGGCCGCACCACCCCCCGGCCCCTGCTGGAACGGATTCTGACCCGCTGCCGGGAGGTGGGGGCGGTGCTGGCCCTGGACGAGTGCTTCGGGGATTTTCTGGCCGACCCCGACGCCCACACGCTGAAAGGCAGACTGAAGGATTTTCCCAACCTGCTGATTTTCAAGGCCTTCACCAAGATTTACGGCATGGCGGGGGTGCGGCTGGGCTATGCTCTGTCCGCCAATGAGGACCTGCTGGACCGGATGCGCCGGGCCGGCCAGCCCTGGGCGGTGTCCACCCCGGCCCAGGAGGCGGGTCTGGCTGCTTTGAACGAAACGGCCTATGTGGAGCGGGTGCGGGCCCTGATCGGGGCCCAGCGGCCCCGGCTGGCAGCGGGCTTGCGGGCTTTGGGCTGCCGGGTGGTGGAAGGCGAGGCCAACTATCTGCTGTTCCGCTGCGAAAAGCCCCTGATAGATCCTCTGCGGCAGCGTGGGATTTTGCTGCGCAGCTGCGGCAATTATCAGGGCCTGGACGATGCATGGTACCGGACGGCGGTCCGCACCGGGCCGGAAAATGACCGCCTGCTGGCGGCTTTGAAGGAGGTGCTGGGATGAAAAAGACCCGCTGCATCATGGTGCAGGGGACCATGTCGGGGGCAGGCAAAAGCCTGCTGTGTGCAGCCCTGTGCCGGATTTTCCATCAGGACGGGCTGCGGTGCGCCCCCTTCAAGAGCCAGAACATGGCCCTGAACAGCTACGTCACCCGGGACGGCCTGGAGATGGGCCGGGCCCAGGTGGTGCAGGCTATGGCCGCCGGGGTGGAGCCGGATGTGCGGATGAATCCCATCCTGCTGAAACCCTGCAGCGACGTGGGCAGCCAGGTGATTGTCAACGGCGAGGTCCGGGGCCAGATGCCGGCCCGGGACTATTTCCGGTACAAAAAGCAGCTGGTGCCCGAGATTCTGGCGGCCTATCACAGCCTGGCGGAGGAAAACGACGTCATCGTCATTGAGGGGGCGGGCAGCCCCGCCGAAATCAACCTCAAGGCCGACGATATCGTCAATATGGGCCTGGCCAGGCTGGTGGATGCGCCGGTGCTGCTGGCGGGAGACATCGACCGGGGCGGGGTGTTCGCCCAGCTGTACGGCACGGTGGCCCTGCTGGAACCGGAGGAACGGGCCCGGGTCAAAGGCCTGATTATCAACAAATTCCGGGGCGATGTGGAAATCCTGCGCCCCGGCCTGGCCCCTCTGGAGGAAAAGACCGGGGTGCCGGTCATCGGGGTGGTGCCCTATGTGCGGACCGAGATCGACGACGAGGACTCTCTGGCCCCGTCCCTGGGCCGCACCGAGGCCCACAAGCCTCTGGACGCCGCGGTGATCCGGCTGCCCCGGATCTCCAACTTCACCGACTTTTCCCCCCTGGAACAGCATCCGCTGCTGGGGGTGCGGTATGTCAGCGGCACCCAGACGCTGGGCCGGCCCGACGTGGTGATTCTGCCCGGGACCAAGAGCACCCTGGACGACCTGGTCTGGCTGCGGGAGAACGGCCTGGAAGCCGTCATCCTGAAGCTGGCCGCCGCCGGCGTGCCGGTGATGGGGATTTGCGGCGGGTATCAGATGCTGGGCCGCACCCTCTCCGATCCCGAGGGCACCGAGGGCGGCGTTCCCGGGGCGGTGGTGCGGGGTCTGGGCCTGCTGCCGGTGGATACGGTATTCTGTGCCCAAAAGACCCGCACCCGGGTGGAAGCCCGGGCCCTGGCGGGGCCCTTCGCAGGGGCCCGGCTGGAGGGCTACGAAATCCACATGGGCAAGACCCGGGTGGATGGGGAACCCTTCTGCCGCCTGGAAGACGGCCGGGCCGAGGGCTGTGCGGCGGGCAATGTCTACGGCACCTACCTCCACGGCCTGTTTGACACCGGCGAGGCCACCGCCCGCCTGGCGGACCTTTTGTGCAAAACCAAGGGCATCGACCCGGCCGGGGCGGCGCCTTTGTCCCACCGGGCGTTCCAGGAGCGGGAATTTGACCGCCTGGCCGAAGCGGTCCGGGCCGCGCTGGACATGGACGCCATTTATCGAATGATGGAGGGCTGACAATGGAACTGGGAATGGTACACCTCTACTGGGGAGAAGGCAAGGGAAAGACCACCGCCGCCATGGGCCTGGCCCTGCGGGCCCTGGGCAATGGATGCCGGGTGGTGGTGGTGCAGTTTTTGAAGGGAGCCGACACCGGCGAAATCCCTCTGCTGCGGCAGCTGGGGGCCGAGGTTTACCGGGGCAAGGCGGGGCAGAAGTTTGTCTTTCAGATGAACGACGCCGAAAAAGCCGCCACCCGGGCCCTGCAAAATGAGAATCTGCGGGCCGCGCTGGCCCGCCCGGCGGACCTGCTGGTGCTGGATGAGGCCTGCGCCGCCTGGGAACTGAACATGGTGGACCGGCAGCTGCTGGAACAGGCGGTGCGGGAACGCCCGGCGGGGCAGGAGATTGTCCTCACCGGCCGCAAGCCCGCCCCCTGGATGGAGGAGCTGGCCGACTATTCCACCGAGATGCACTGCTGGCGCCACCCCTACGAAAAAGGGGTCAAAGCCCGGAAAGGGGTGGAATTTTGAGCGAACAAACCCATAAACTGCCCGGCGACATCGAGCGGACCAGCCTGGCCATCATTGCGGAGGAGCTGGCCCAGCGGGGTCTGACTCCGCCGCCTGAGAATGAGGCGGTGGTCCGCCGGGTGGTCCACGCCACGGCGGATTTCGAGTACGCCGAAAATCTCCGGTTCACCCCGGAGGCGGTCCGGCGGGGGGCGGAAGCCCTGGCCGCCGGGGCAGTTATCGTCACCGACACCAATATGGCCCTGGCGGGGGTGAGCAAGCCGGCCCTGGTCAAACTGGGCGGAGCGGCCTTCTGCTATATGGCCGACCCGGCGGTGGCAGCCGCCGCCAAAGAGGCGGGCACCACCCGGGCGGTGGCGGCCATGAAGTATGCCGCCCGGCAGCACCCGGGGGCAGTGTTTGCGGTGGGCAACGCCCCCACCGCCCTCTTTGCCCTCTGTGACGCCATGGAGGCGGGGGATTTCCGCCCGGCCCTCATCATCGGGGTGCCGGTGGGCTTTGTCAACGTGGTGGAGAGCAAGGAACGGCTGATGTCCCTGTGCGAAAAGCTGGGGGTGCCGGCCATTGCCGCCATGGGCCGCAAGGGGGGCAGCAGCGTGGCGGCGGCTGTCTGCAACGCCCTGCTGTACACCGCCGCCGGCCAGCTGGACCCCGCCGCCCGGGGCTGGCAGGGCTGAGGAAACGGGAAAGGAGTTGTTTCCAATGGATGAACAAGCCGCGCGCTGGCCGGTGCTGAACCGGGACCAGATCAAGTACATCGCCATGTTCACCATGCTGCTGAACCACATCGCCAATATCTTTCTGGCCCCCGGCCTTCTGTATGAGGTGATGGTGGACATCGGCTATTTCACCGCGCCGGTCATGTGCTGGTTTCTGGTGGAGGGATACGGCTACACCCGCTCCAAGAAAAAATATGCCCTCCGGCTGGCAGGGTTCGCCCTGCTGTCCCAGCTGCCCTTCAGCCTGGCCTTCAGCCAGGGAACAGGCATCCAGTTCCAGGGTCTGAACATGCTGTTCACCCTCCTGATCTGCTTTGGCCTTCTGGAGGTGCGGGAGCGCCTGGCCCCCGGTCTGCGGCGCAAAACTGCCCTGACGGGTCTGGTGCTGCTGTCCTGCATCTGCGACTGGGCTTTGCTGGCTCCCTGCTACACCCTCCTGTTCGCCTGGGCCAGGGGTTCCCGCCGGCGGACCATCCAGGCCTTTGGCTGGGCCGCGGTCCTCTTTGCCGTCATGGGCCTGCTGAGCCAGACCGGACCCTGGGGCGCCCTGGGGGTGGTGCTGGCAGGCTTTGTCATCCTGTGCCTCTACAATGGCCGGCGGGCCGAGAAGGGCCGCCGGTTCGCCCAGTGGTTTTTCTACCTGTTCTACCCGGTCCACCTGCTGGTGCTGGGCCTGATCCGTCTCGCCCTGCTGTGAGGCCCGGGAACATCCTCTGAAACCAGAAAAATCCGCATCCCTCCGGCCAAAACGGCACAGGAAAGATGCGGATTTCTTTTTGTTCAGAAAAAAGGGGACAGGCGCTTACTTGGCCACCTTGGACAGAGCGTCGTTCACGGCGTCAATGATGCCCTGGCTGGAGAAGGATGCGCCGGCAGCCAGATCCACGTCGGTGGACTGGGCCTTGATGATGGTGTCGGGGATGGTCTCAAAGGCGGGGTCGGACACGCCGGCGGTCTCGCCGTGGGACAGCACTTCGATCTTGCTGATCTTGTCGCCGTCCATGGTGACCTTGACCTTGATGGTGCCGCCAAAGCCTTCGCCCTCACCGATGTACTCATTGTCGGCCAGAGCCTCCTCGGCGGTGTTCTCAGCCAGGGCGGCATCCATGTAGCCGAAGTGGATGTTCAGCAGCTCGGCGGTCTTGCGGGCCACGTCGGCGCTGACGCCGCCGCAGCGGGCCATACGGCGGGGATCGCTCATCTCGGTGATGCCGGCGGCGTTCATAAAGGTGGTGACGCTGTCGGAGCAGTTCACGGTCTTGGCGATGGTGGGGGTTTCGGCCGTGATCTCAGGCTGATAGATGGGGAGATTGGTGGAGGTGTACCAGCTGAACAGCTCCTTGGTGATGGCCGAAGCGTCCTCCGGAGAGCACATCAGGCCGATGACGGCGGCTGCGCCGCCCAGAGAGCCGCAGAGGGTGCCGGCGCCGTAGCCTGCCTTGCCGTTGACGAACATCTCGGCGGGGATGGCAGTGTAGGGGAAGCCGACCTTTTCCTTCAGCTCGGTCAGCAGAGCGTTGGACACTGCAAAGCAGCAGCCGTTCTGATAGAAGCTCTCATAGCCCAGTTCTTGCACCCGGTCCAGATCGAATTCACAGGAAGGATAGGGATGGGCCGGAATGGTGGCTTCTGCGGCAGCAGCGGTGGCCGTGGCCTCAGAGGACGCGGCAGAGGATGCTGCGGTGGAGCTGGCGGCGGGCTGAGAGCAGCCGGTCAGACCGAGCAGAGCCAGGCCGCCCAGGGACAGGCCGGTCTGCTTCAGGAACGTTCTGCGGGTTTCCAACTTGGACATGATACAATCTCCTCCATATAAGTCCATGAAAGTCATAAAAGCCAGAGACTTTCGTGTGAGTCAAAGGCTTTAGTGATATTATACACTTTCGGCGGTGATTGTCAAATAATTTTCAAGCAAATGGATGATGTATTCTACGGGCGCCTCCGGCTCAGTCTTTTTTGCGGATTTCAAAGGGCAGATCGTAGAGTTTTTCCTGCCGCACGCAGCGGAATCCGGTGTCCCGCAGGTCTTTGCGGATGGTGATGGAGTTGAGGCAGTCATAGCCCAGACGGCGGTACAGCCGGATGGCGCCCTCGTTCCGGGCGACGGCCTCGATGTGGACCGCGTCGGAATAGGCCCGGACCATCTCCTCTGCCTGACGGATGACCTCGGTGCCGATGCCCTGGTTCTGCCAGGCGGGCAGGATGAACAGCTCCTCCAGCCAGTCGATGGGGCCGCCCCGACTGCCCAGATGGAGAAAGCCCACCACCTGCCCCTGGCGCTGGATCAGATAAAAGGCGTGGCCATCGCCGGTCCAGGCCTTCAGGTCCCGGGCGGCCTCCTCGGCGGTCTGCTCCACATGGCTGTGGCGCAGCCAGAAGGCCTGGATCAGGGAGAGGGCGGTGTCGGTTTCGTTTTGGTAGGGTTTGAGCTGGATGACAGCGGACATGATGGGCCTCCTTGGGGTTCACGGGAAAAAGAACGACAAAAAAGCCCCGCAGGCCGAAACCTGTGGGGCGATTGGAGCGGGTAATCGGAATCGAACCGACCTCCACAGCTTGGAAGGCTGTTATACTAGCCGATGTACTATACCCGCATGTGTGAGTAGTATTTTACCACACTTTTTTCAAAAAGTCCAGAGCGAAAAATGAAAAATCCTGCTTTACACCGGTCCGGCTTTCCGGTAAGATAGGGGAAAGGAGGGGTGTTCCATGTCCGATGCGGCCCAGCAGATCCGCCAAAAACTCTTTGCCATGCAGGATGAGAGCTATCAGGCCTTTCAGTGCAGACTGATGCCCACCGTTCCGCCCGAAAGGGTGATCGGGGTTCGGATTCCGGCTCTGCGGGCCCTGGCCAGGGAGCTGGCCGGCACCCCCGAAGGGGAGGCCTTTCTGGGCCAGCTGCCCCACGCCTACTATGAGGAGGACAACCTCCACGGCTTCCTTTTGGAGCGAATCCGGGACTACGACGCAGCCTTGGCGGGGGTGGAGGCCTTCTTGCCCTACATCGACAACTGGGCCACCTGCGACACCACCAGCCCCAGGGTATTCGCCAAAAACACCGACCGCCTGCTGGAACCGGTGCGGCGGTGGATGGGTTCCGACCGGGTCTATACCGTCCGCTATGGTCTGGGGATGCTGATGCGCTATTATCTGGACGATGGGTTCCGGCCCGAGTACCTGGAATGGGCGGGGGCGGTGGATTCGGAGGAGTATTATGTGCGGATGATGGTGGCCTGGTTCTTTGCCACCGCCCTGGCCAAACAGCCCGAGGCCGCCTGGCCCTGGGTGGCCGAGCCCCGGCTGTCCCCCTGGGTCCGGGCCAAGGCCATCCAGAAAGCTCTGGAAAGCCGCCGCATCACCCCGGAACAAAAACAGGCCCTCCGGGCCCTGCGGGACAGCCTCTGAGGGCCATTTCCCGGGGAAATAGCCGCCCCCGTTCCCTGGCACCGGCCTTTTGGCAAATACCCGGCGGCGGAAGATGCTTTTCCTGTTTACTTTGGGCCGGTTTTATTGTAAAATAGGCACAATGAGAATCTCAATTTGCGCGGAGTGATAAATTGTATGGCACTGAAATATAATCGTATTCTTCTCAAGATCAGCGGCGAGGCCCTGGGCGGCGACAAGGGCTCGGGCTTTGACGAGGCCGCCATGGACTCCATCTGCGGCGGCGTCAAGAAGGCCTATGACCTGGGCGTCCAGATCGGCATCGTGGTGGGCGGCGGCAACTTCTGGCGCGGCCGCACCAGCGGCAAGATGGAGCGCACCCTGGCCGACAAGATCGGAATGCTGGCCACCGTCATGAACGCTCTGGCCGTCTCGGACAAGCTGGCCCAGCTGGGGGTTCCCGCCGAGGTCTTCACCTCCATCGAGATGCCCAAGGTGGCCCCGGTCTTTGACCGTAAGGCCGCTCTGGACGCCATGAACGCCGGCAAGGTGGCTATTTTCGGCGGCGGCACCGGCAACCCCTTCTTCTCCACCGATACCGCCACCGCTCTGCGGGGCGTGGAGGTGTCCGCCGATGTGATGTTCAAGGCCACCATGGTGGACGGCGTCTATGACAAGGACCCCCACAAGTACCCCGACGCCAAGAAGTACGATACCCTCACCTTCACCAAGGTGCTGGAGGATCAGCTGGCCGTCATGGACGGCACCGCCGCTACCCTCTGCCGGGAAAATCACCTGCCCATCCTGGTGTTTGACCTGGCTGACCCCGACAACATCGCCCGGGCTGTCCAGGGCGAAAATGTGGGCACTCTGGTCTACGAGGAGTAACCCGGCGCTATACTAATCTGAAAGAACTTGCTCCCTCCGTCCGGGCCCCGGCCCGCGGGGCGAGCCGCGGCGAAGAGCTTTTCGCCGCAGCGCGATGCTGGAATCAGGATCAGACTGGGCGCGCAGCCCGGCAGGATTACGATAACGAACAGGAGATAGACGACTATGAGCAGCAATACCAAGGTGTTTGAGGACAAGATGAAAAGCGCGGTGGAGCATCTGGAGCGGGAGCTGGCCGCTGTCCGCGCCGGCCGGGCCAACCCCGCCGTCCTGGATAAGGTGACGGTGGACTACTATGGTTCCCCCACCCCCATCCAGCAGGTGGCTTCGGTGGCCGTCAGCGAGGCCCGCACCCTGACCATCACCCCGTGGGACCGCTCTCTGCTGCGTCCCATCAGCAAGGCCATCCAGGCCAGCGACGTGGGCATCAACCCCATTGACGACGGCCAGACCATCCGCCTGAACTTCCCCGCACCCAACGAGGAACGCCGCCGCCAGCTGGCCAAGGACGTGGCCAAGATGGGCGAGGAGGCCAAGGTGGCCATCCGCAACGTCCGCCGCGACGCCATGGATAAGGCCAAGGCCATGAAGAAGGCCGGCGAGCTGACCGAGGACAGCCAGAAGACCATGGAAGAAGATGTCCAGAAGGTCACCGACAAGTTCATCAAGCTGGTCGACAAGGCAGTCGAGGAAAAGCAGAAGGAAATCATGTCGGTCTGATCGATCACAAGCAAAGGAACAGGAGGTGCCGTGTGCTGGGAGGTGCGCGGCACTTTTTGCGATAACCGGCCGGGGAAGTGCCGGACGGGACAGGAGGTTGAAACAATGCCGCAGCATCCCGATTCATTTGCACGCGGGCTGTCGGTGGGAATCATCATGGACGGCAACGGCCGCTGGGCCAAAAAGCGGGGCCTGCCCCGCACCGCCGGCCATAAAAAGGGCGCCGAGGTGTTCCAGCAGATCGCCGATTACTGCGACCAGCTGGGCCTGGCGTCGGTGTATTTCTATGCCTTTTCCACCGAAAACTGGAAGCGCCCCGCCGACGAGGTGGGGGCTATTATGAAGCTGCTGGGGGAATATCTTATCAAGGCCTTTGATTACAAGAGCCGCAACAATAAGATTGTCTTTCTGGGGGACCGCACGGCCCTGGAGCCCCGCTACCAGAAGCTGATGAACGAGATCGAGGAGGGCACCGCCGACCGCACCGGCATGGTGCTGAACATCGCCGTCAACTACGGCGGCCGCCAGGAGATTGTCCGGGCGGCCCAGGCCCTGGCCCGTCAGGCCGCCGCCGGTCAGCTGGACCCCGCCTCCATCACCGAGGAAATGCTGTCGGCCCATATGTATACCGCCGGTCAGCGGGACCCCGACCTGATCCTTCGCCCCAGCGGGGAGAAGCGGCTGTCCAACTTCATGCTGTGGCAGGCCGCCTACTCCGAGCTGGTGGAGATGGACGTCCTCTGGCCCGACTTCACCCCGGCCGACCTGGACGCCGCCATTGAGGAGTACAACCGGCGCTCCCGCCGGTTCGGCGGCATCTGACCGGGGACACCTCGAAGTAAGGAGAAACGATGAAAACACGAGTGATTACAGCCCTGGTGGGCATTGCCGTCCTGGTTCTGGTCATGCTGACCTTCAACACCATGGTGTTCAACCTGGTGGTGGCCGCCGTCGCCCTGATTGGAATGCACGAGGTCTACGCCGCCCTGGGTTTTGACCGGAAGGACTGGCTACTGTACGCCGTTCTGGTGCCCTACACCCTGCTGGTGATGCTGTCCAGCTACCAGGTCGCCCGGGGAATGGTGATGGCGGTTTCCTTCGCCCTGATGCTGTTCTACTGCATCTATCTGGTGGTGCGCAACGGCAGCGTCAGCTATCAAAAAGTCAGCGGCCTGGTGCTTTTTTCAGGGATTATCCTGTTCTGCTTTTACTCCCTGATCCACCTGAAGATGCTGCTGCCGGTGGAGGAGTACAGCTACGACGCCATCTTCTTTATCCTGCTGATCCTCTGCTTTGCCTGGGGCGGGGATACCTGCGCCTATTTCGCCGGCCGCGCCTTCGGCAAGCATAAGCTCTGCCCCAAGGTCAGCCCCAAAAAGACGGTGGAGGGCGCCATCGGCGGCGTGCTGGGCACCATGCTGTTCGGCGTCATCATCACGGTGATTTACTCCCTGCTGGCCGACCGCACCGAGGCCTTTACCCGCAGCAACATCGGCGTGTCCATGTACGTCATCATCGCTCTGCTGGGCGTGGTGGCCGCGGTGCTGGGCATTTACGGCGACCTGTTCGCCAGCGTGGTCAAGCGCCAGTGCGGCATCAAGGATTACGGCACCATCTTCCCCGGCCACGGAGGCATCCTGGACCGGTTTGACAGCGTCATGTTCATTGCGCCTTTTGTGTCCATGGTGATTACCGCCATGTTCTACCGCTGAGGCGCTCCAAAAGGAAAGAAGGCTCCTATGGCAAAAAAGATTACTCTGCTGGGCTCCACCGGCTCCATCGGCACCCAGAGCCTGGACGTGGTCCGGGCCGAGGGCTATGAGGTGTTTGGCCTGTCGGCCCACAGCCAGGTGGATCTGCTTGTGCGTCAGATCGAAGAATTTCACCCCCAGGTGGTCTGCATGACCAGCCCGGACGCCGCCGATCGGCTGGACGCCGCCCTGGCGGGCCGCGCCGGCGCACCCCGGCTGCTGCGGGGTCCCGAGGGCCTGCGGGAGCTGGCCGCCCTGGACGGCCCCGATGTGGTGCTGAACAGCGTGGTGGGCATCGCGGGCCTGGGGGCCTCCCTCAGCGCCATCGAGAGCGGCCACGACCTGGCCCTGGCCAATAAGGAAAGCCTGGTCACCGGCGGTCACCTGGTCACCCAGGCGGTGGAGCGCTGCGGCGTCAAGCTGCTGCCGGTGGACAGCGAGCATTCGGCCATCTTCCAGTGCCTGCAGGACACCGAGAGCGCCAAGTCCCTCACCAAAATCCTGCTGACGGCCTCGGGCGGGCCCTTCTTTGGGATGACCACCGACCAGCTGCGGGGCAAGACCAAGGCGGATGCCCTCCGCCATCCCAACTGGAATATGGGGGCCAAAATTACCATCGACAGCGCCACCCTCATGAACAAGGGCCTGGAACTGATCGAGGCGGTGTGGCTGTTCGGCCTGCCCCCCGAGAAAATCCAGATCGTGGTCCAGCGCCAGAGCATCATCCACTCGGCGGTCCAGTTCAGCGACAACTCGGTGATTGCCCAGCTGGGCGTGCCGGATATGCGTATCCCCATCCAGTATGCCCTGACCTGGCCCCGCCGCGGCGGGCCGGTGGCTCCCGAGCTGGACTTTGCAGCCCTCAAGGTGCTGACCTTCGATGTGGCCGACGAGGAGACCTTCCGCTGCCTGGCGGCCTGCAAAAAGGCCATCGCCAAGGGCGGCCTGGGCCCCTGCGCCGCCAACGGCGCCAACGAGGAGGCCGTCAAGCTGTTCCTGGAGGATAAGATCGGCTTTTTGGATATCGGCCGCCTGGTGGAGGCGGTGGTGGACAGCGACCGCTTCGGCGGCAGCTATACCCTGGCGGATGTGTACGAGTGCGACCGGATGGCCCGGGCCTTTGTCCACAGCCACCTGTAAAAACTGAGAGCCCCGGCGAGAGGGGGCAGGCGGCGCGGGGCGCCGCAGAGGGAAATCTATGTCAATGCTGATAACCTTTCTGGCGTCTGTGCTGGTGTTCGGCGCGGTCATCGCCATCCATGAGCTGGGGCACTTCGGCGCCGCCAAGCTCTCGGGCATCCAGGTGAACGAGTATTCCATCGGAATGGGCCCGACCCTGTTCAAAAAGATCATCGGGAGTACCCAGTACACCCTCCGGCTGCTGCCCATCGGCGGCTATGTGGCCATGGAAGGGGAGGGCAGCCCCGAGGCCAACGCGGCCCAGCGGGAGCGGGACGGGGAGGACCAGGAGGAAGAGGAGGACCTGTGCCCCATTCCCCCTGAGTTGCGCACCGGCATTCCCTTCCCAGAGGCCGCCATCTGGAAGCGGGCCCTGGTGATGGTGGCCGGCCCCCTGATGAATTTTGTGCTGGGATTTGTGGTGCTGCTGGGCCTGATTTCGTTCCGGTCCGACCCCATCGCCAGCCGGGTCATCTACAACATCGCCGACGGGGCCCGCTGCGGTCAGACCGGCCTGCAGGCCGGGGACGAGATTGTGGCGGTCAACGGCCGGCGGTGCTTCATCGCCAACGACATTCTGTACGAACTGGTCCGCACCCAGAACACCCAGGCCGACTTCACCGTCCGCCGGGACGGCAAACTGGTCCAGCTGCAGGGGGTTCAGTTTGACAGCTACACCGACGAAAACGGCAACAGCCGGATGGATATCGGCTTCACCGTTTACGCTTTGAAAAAAACGCCGGTCAATATACTGAAAGAGATCTTCAACAGCGAGCTCTATTATGGGCGGATCATCTTCACATCCCTCATCGACCTGCTGCGGGGCCGGGAGAGCATCAACAACCTGTCGGGCCCGGTGGGCATTGTGTCCGCCATCAGCCAGGCCGCCAGCTACGGCCTCACCGACCTGCTGGAGCTGCTGGTCCTCATCACCGTCAACCTGGGCGTCCTTAACCTGCTGCCCATTCCGGCGCTGGACGGCGGACGTCTGGTCTTTCTGGCGGTGGAGGCCGTCCTCCGGCGGCCTGTGTCCCAGCGGGTCCAGGAAAATCTCACCCTGGCGACCTTCATTCTGCTGTTCGGCCTGATGATCTTCGCCACCTACAACGACGTGCTGCGTCTCATCACCGGCGCCTGACCCATCAACAGGAGGTATCCCCATGCGCCAGCTCAAGCGTGAAGTTAAAATCGGCAATCTCACCATCGGCGGCAACCACGCCATCGCCGTCCAGACCATGCTCAACGTCCCCGTGGAGGACATTGAGGGCAACGTGGCCCAGGCCAAACGATGCGAGGCGGCGGGCTGCCAGATTCTGCGGGTGACCTGTCCCACCCCCGCCGACGCCAAGTGCATCGAGGCGGTGAAAAAGGCGGTGAATATCCCCATTGTGGCGGATATTCACTTTGACTACCGGGCCGCTCTGGCCTGCGCCGCCGTGGGCGTGGATAAAATCCGCATCAACCCCGGCAACATCGGCGACGACGACCGGGTGAAGGAAGTGGTCCGGGCCTGCCGGGCCGGAAACATCCCCATCCGCATCGGCGTCAATGGCGGCAGCCTAGAAAAGCACATCCTGGCCCAGTACGGCGCGCCGGTGCCCGAGGCCATGGTGGAGAGCGCCCTGTACCATGTGCGCCTGCTGGAAAAGTTTGATTTCCACGATATTGTCATCTCCATCAAGAGCTCCAACGTCCCCCGGATGATGGAGGCCTACCGGCAGCTGTCGGCGGTCACCGACTACCCCCTCCACGTGGGAGTCACCGAGGCCGGCACCTACCAGATGGGCCTGCTGAAATCCGGCATGGGCATCGGCGGGCTGCTGCTGGAAGGCATCGGCGACACCATCCGGGTGTCCCTGGCGGCCGAACCCGAGAAGGAAGTGGAGGCCGGCTACAACATTCTGCGGGCGGTGGGATTCCCGGTGGCGGGCCCCGAGGTGATTACCTGCCCCACCTGCGGCCGCACCCAGTACCCCTGCACCGAAATCGCCAACGAGGTGGAGCGCCGGCTCCAGGGCTATAAAAAGCCCATCAAGGTGGCGGTGATGGGCTGTGTGGTCAATGGCCCCGGCGAAGCCCGGGAGGCCGATATCGGCATCGCCGGCGGCAAGGGCGAGGCCCTGCTGTTTGTCCATGGCGAGCCGGTCCGCAAGCTGACCGGGGACAATATCCTGGACCAGTTCATGGAGGAGATCTATAAACTATGAGGAAAGCTGTGACAGCCCTTCGGATTGCCCCGGCGGCCCCCGCCCAGGTGGCCCCCATGCTGGCCCTCTGCCGCGGAGCGGCGGCCCGGCCTGACTGCCCCTGGGATGAATGGTACCCCGATGAAGCCACCCTGGCCGCCGACCAGGCCCAGGGTAGGCTTTTTTGCGCCTGGGGGCCGGCAGGGCAGCTGATGGGAGGCTATGCCCTGGCCTTTGACCCCGAGACCGACGCCCTGCCCTGCTGGGACCGCACCCTGGAGCCCGCCGGCGAGGTGGCGCGGCTGGTGGTGGCCCCCGCCTGGGAAAACCAGGGCCTGGGCCGGCGCCTTCTGGCCGATGCCATGGCGCGGCTGGCGGCACAGGGATGCCGCAGCTGCCGCATCCTGGTGGGCCGGGGGAATGTCCGGGCCCTGCGGGCGTATGCCGGGCTGGGATTCCGCCGCGCAGGGGAGGCCCGGCTGTACGAAATGGACTTTGACTGCTTTGAAAAAGAGCTGTTTTAGAGGAGAAACGCATTGAAACCACTGGTATCCCAGCTTTGGCCCCAGTTCATGGCCGACCCCGACTTTGCCGCCTGTTTCGGCAGGGTGATTGTGGAGCACGCCCTGATGCTGCGGACCGAGCAAAAGGTGATTTTTACCCTGCAGAGTGCCGCGCCGCTGGACAAGGGCCTGTGTGCGCGGCTTTTGGCGTCTCTGCAGCCCGATTATGAGGGCTATGAGCTGTTGATCCACAACTGCTACCCCTACGCCAGCCTCACCGAGGAGACCCTGCAGGACCTCTTTGAGGAGATGAAAAAGGACAGCATCCCCATCAACGGCTTTCTGGACCGGTGCACCCTGGCTCTGGAGGGCAAACACATCACGGTGGGGGTCCGCAACGGCACCGGTTTTCTGCAGGATTTGGAGTTTGACCGCCTGCTGGCCGACCGGGTGGAGAGCCATACCGGCGAGCGCCCCACCGTGACCCTGGTGTCGGCCGCCGGAGAGGCCGAGCGCCGGGAGCTGGAAAAGAAGCTGGAAGAAAAGGCGGCGCCGCCGGTGGTCCAGTTCGAGGCCAAGCGCACCGGCCCCACCATCCAGGTGGAGGGCCTGGACCTGACCGACAAGCCGGTCCAGATCTTCCACGGCAAGATGTTCAAGCCCAAGGACCTGACCCCCCTGAAAAATCTGGGCGGCGAGGGCGGCAAGTGCATGATCTGGGGCGATGTCTTTGCCACCGAGGTGAAGGGCAGCTTCCGCAAGATGTACAGCGTCTCCATCACCGACTATACCGGCTCCATCAACCTGAAGGTCCGGGCCCAGGAAGGGGAGGACTGCTCCAAGTGGGAAGGCATCAAGAACGGCACCACCCTGCTGGTGCGGGGCGACTGCGCCTACGACAAGTATGAGCACGACTACATCGTCTATCCCTACGACGTCCTGATTGTGGAGCGCCGCCATCGGGAGGACCATGCCCCCCAGAAGCGGGTGGAGCTCCACCTGCATACCAAACTGTCGGCCCTGGACGGCTTCTGTGACCCGGGCGGCATCGTCAAGCTGGCCCATAAGATGGGCCATCCCGCCATCGCCATCACCGACCACGGCGTCTGCCAGGGCTATCCCGAGGCCATGCTGGCCGCCGACGACATCCATAAATCCGACCCCAATTTCAAACTGATCTATGGCTGTGAGGCCTATTTTGTGGACGACATGGTCCCCTGTGTCTACGGCACCCAGGACCAGCCCCTGAAAGGGGAGTTCTGCGTCTTTGACACCGAGACCACCGGCCTGGACCCCGGCTGTGAGTACTTGACCGAAATCGGCGCGGTGCTGGTGCGGGACGGGGAAGTGGTGGACGAGTTCGACACCTTTGTCAAGCCCCCCAAGTCCATCACCCCCAAGATCACCGAGCTCACCGGCATCACCAACGAGATGGTAGCCGACGCCCCCCTGGAAGGGGAGGCGCTGCAGGCGTTTCTGGATTTTGCCGGGGGGCGGGTGCTGGTGGCCCACAACGCCAACGGCTTTGACATCCGCTTTATGCGGGCGGCGGCCAAGCGCAGCGGCATCAAGTTTGAGCCCACCTACATCGACACCCTGACCATGGCCCAGACCATGTACCCCGGCCTCCACAACTACAAACAGGGCACCATCAACAAACACCTGGAGCTGCCCGACTATGAGGCCCACCGGGCCTGTGAGGACGCCGGGGCCCTGGGCCGGATTTTCTGCGTCATGCTGCGGGATCTGGAAGAAAAACAGATCACCGATATCAGCGGCATCAACACCGGCCTGGGCGGCAACCGGGAAGTCCTCAAGAAGAAATACTACCACATCATCCTGCTGGTGAAAAACCAGTCGGGCCTGAAAAACCTCTACCAGATCGTCAGCAAGGCCCATCTGGATTACTTCTTCAAAAAGCCGCGGGTGCCCCGCAGCCTGCTGAACCAGTACCGGGAAGGCCTGCTCATCACCTCGGCCTGTGAGGCGGGTGAGCTGTACCGGGCCATCGTGGACGAGCGGCCCTATGAGGAACTGAAAAAGATCGCGGCCTATTACGATATCCTGGAAGTGCAGCCCCTGGGCAACAACGCCTATATGGTCCGAGAGGGCCGGGTGGACAGCATCGAGCGGGTGAAGGACTTCAACCGGACGGTGATCCGGCTGGGCGAGGACCTGCACAAGCCGGTCATCGCCACCGGCGACGTCCATTTCCAGGAGCCGGAGGACGCCATCTACCGGACGGTGATGCAGGCGGCCGGCGGCTACAAGGACGCCGACCATCAGCCGCCTCTGTACTACCGCACCACCGAGGATATGCTGGCCCAGTTCGACTACCTGCCCCCGGAAAAGGCCCTGGAAATCGTGGTCACCAACCCCAACAAGATTGCGGCCATGGTGGACAACACCGTCCGGGCCATCCCCCGGGGCACCTATCCCCCCAGCATCGAGGGCGCGGAGGAACAGCTGCGTGAGGCTACCTGGAAACGGGCCAAAGAGGACTATGGCGACCCCCTGCCCGATCTGGTGAGGGAACGGCTCCAGAAGGAGCTGGACTCCATCTGCGGCCACGGATACGCGGTTCTGTACGTCATCGCGGTCAAGCTGGTGGCCTATTCCAATGCCGGCGGCTACCAGGTGGGCAGCCGAGGCTCGGTTGGCTCCTCGGCTGTGGCCCACTTCTCGGGTATTTCCGAGGTCAACAGCCTGCCGCCCCACTACCGCTGCCCCAAGTGCAAGCACAGCGAATTCATCACCGACGGCAGCGTGGAGGACGGCTTCGACCTGCCCGACAAGGACTGCCCCGTCTGCGGCACCCCCATGCTGGTGGACGGCCACGACATCCCCTTTGAGACCTTCCTGGGCTTCTACGGCGACAAGGAGCCGGATATCGACCTGAACTTCTCGGGCGAGTACCAGAGCAGCGTCCACCGCTACACCGAGGAACTGTTCGGCAAGGAGAACGTCTTTAAGGCGGGCACCGTCTCGGGCATTCAGGATAAAACCGCTTACGGCTACGTCAAGCGGTATCTGGAAGAGCGGGGGATGACGGTCAACCACGCCGAGGAAAACCGCCTGACCCTGGGCTGCACCGGCGTCAAACGCACCACCGGCCAGCACCCCGGCGGCATGGTGGTTGTGCCGGCCACCAGTCAGATTTACGATTTCTGCCCCATTCAGCACCCCGCCGACGACGTGGCCGGCGGCCTGCTGACCACCCATTTCGAATTCAAATACCTCCACGACACCCTTCTCAAACTGGACGAGCTGGGCCACGATATGCCCACCTTCTACAAGTACTTTGAGGAGTATACCGGGGTGCCGGTGGACAGCATCCCCATGAACGACCCCAAGGTCTACAGCCTGCTGACCAGTCCCGAGGCGTTGGGCGTCACCCCGGAGCAGATCGACAGCCAGACCGGCACCTTCGGCATCCCCGAGATGGGCACCAACTTTGTCCGTCAGATGCTGGTGGAGGCCCGGCCCAAGAACTTCTCCGAGCTGATCCAGATTTCGGGCCTGTCCCACGGCACCGACGTCTGGACCAACAACGCCGACGAACTGATCCGCAACGGCACCTGTACCATTGCGGAGGTCATCGGCTGCCGCGACAGCATCATGCTGTACCTGATCCGCAAGGGCCTGGAACCCAAGATGTCCTTTGACATCATGGAGGCGGTCCGAAAGGGCAAGGTGGCCAAGGGCGGCTTCCAGCCCGGCTGGGAGGAGGCCATGCGGGAACACGATGTCCCCGACTGGTACATCGAGTCCTGCCGCAAGATCAAATATATGTTCCCCAAGGCCCACGCGGTGGCCTACCTGATGAGCGCCATCCGGCTGATGTGGTACAAGCTGTATTATCCGCAGGCGTTCTACGCAGTGTATTTTACCGTTCGCGGCGACGACATCGACTATGAGGCGGCTGTGGGCGGCCCCGACGTGGCCCGCGCCCACATGAACGAGGTAAACCGCCGCCTCAAGGAGGAAAAGAACGCCAAGGATGAAGACCTGCTGGTGTCCCTCCAGCTGGTCAATGAGATGCTGATGCGGGGATATGAGTTCCTGCCCATCCAGATCGGCAAGAGCCGGGGCATCAAGTACGTGCTGGAGGACGACAAGGTCCGGCTGCCCTTTGCGGCCATCAAGGGCCTGGGCGCCAGCGCGGCGCTGGCGCTGGAAAACGTCACCATTCATGGAGAGGACTACCTCTCGGTGGAGGAGCTGCAGCAGGCCGCCGGCGTCACCAGTGCGGTCATCGACCGCCTGCGCCAGGTGGGCGCCCTGGGCGATCTGCCCGAGAGCAGCCAGGTGTCTTTCTTCTGACCCGGACCCAAAAACAAACAAAAAACAGCCCGCTCTGCCGGTTTTGCCGGAGGGCGGGCTGTTTGCTTTGATGGGGAAAACGGGGAGGGGATCAGTGGTTATCCAGCCACTCGATCAGGTTGTTGGCAGCGTTCTTGCCGCCCGACACAAAGAGAATGTCCCCTTCCTGGAAAACGGTGTGGGGGCCGACGGTCTCGTTGACCTTGCCGCCGTTCTCGATGGCGATAATGTTCAGGCCGAACTGGCCGCGCAGGTTCACATCCACGACGGTGCGGCCGATCATCTTGGGGGGAACGGCCAGCTTGGAGATGCTCACCCGCTCGCTCAGCTGGACAAAGTCCAGCATGCCGGTGGTCTCCAGCCGGTGGGCCAGACGGATGGCCATGTCGTGCTCGGGATAGACCACCTGGGCGCCCAGCTTCCGCAGGACCTGGCCCTGCTCCTCGCTGGCGGCCTTGGCGATGACGTTGGGGATGCCCAGGCTCACCAGGTGCAGGGTGGTCAGGATGGACACGTCCATCTTCTCGCCGATGCAGACCACCGCCACATCACAGTTCTGGATGCCGGTCTCCTCCAGGGTCTTTTTGTCCAGGCCCTTGACCACATAGGCGCTCTCGGTGTAATCCCGCATGATGCGGACCTTTTCCTCGTCCTGGTCCAGAACCACCAGGTCCTCGCCGGCCTCGGCCAGCTCAATGGCCAGGGCCATGCCGAACCGTCCCAGGCCCACAATGCCATAGGACGCTTTTGCTTTCTTCGATTTGCCAAACATGTTGTTTCCTCCTGTCAGCCGATGGCGATGTTGCCCTCGGGGTAGCGGATGCGTTCGCCCTTGTCAAAGTACCAGACCGAGGCGATGGTCAGGGGGCCAAGGCGGCCAATATACATGGTAAGGATGGACACCAGCTTGGCGGGCACCCCCAGGGTGGTGGTGATGCCGGTCGAAAGGCCGACGGTGCCAAAGGCGCTGGTGAGCTCGAACAGGGCGTCGACCAGCCGCAGCTGCGGCTCAAAGACCATGGTCAGCCAGGTGCCGGTCAGCACCACGCTGATGGCGATCAGGGTGATGACCGCGGCCTTGCGGAAGGCGCCGGAGGGGATGGAGTAGCGGAAAGCCTTCTCGCCCCGGTTGGTGGCGGCCGACTTGATGCCCTGCAGCAGGACGAAGAAGGTGCTGGTCTTGATGCCGCCGCCGGTCGATCCGGGGGAGGCGCCGATGAACATCAGCACGATCAGCACCAGCAGGCCGGCGCTGTTCCACTCGCCCAGCGCGTAGGTCGAAAAGCCGGCGGTACGGGCCGATACGCTGTGGAAGAAGGCTGCCAGCCAGGTGATGTCCTCGGTCAGCTTGAGCAGCACCGCGCCCACCACGATCAGCACCGCGCTGACCGAGATGACCACCTTGGTGTGCATCGAGAACTTCTTCCAGCGGAAGCGGTTGTGCAGCACGTCCCGGATGACCAGAAAGCCGATGCCGCCGAAGATGATCAGCCCGCAGGTGATCAGGTTGAGGGGCACGTTGTCCCGGTAGGGGATCAGGTTCTGGTAGTTGCCCAGGATATCAAAGCCCGAGTTGTTGAAGGCTGCGACCGAGTGGAAGATGCTGATCCACAGCGCCCGCAGGGGCGGGTAATCCTGCACAAAGACCAGAAAGCTGAGCGCCGCGCCCGCGCCCTCGAAACAGAGGGTCATCAGGAAGATGCTCTTGAGGAAGCGGAGGATGCCCTGGGCCGAATCGAGGTTGAGGGCCTCCTGCAGGACGCTGCGCTCCTTCAGGTTGATCTTGCGGCCCATCGCCAGGATGATGCCCGCGCCCACCGAAGTGACGCCCAGGCCGCCCACCTGGATCAGCAGCATCAGGATGAACTGCCCGATGAAGGTGAAGGTGTCGCCCGCGTCGGTGGCGATCAGGCCGGTGACGCAGACCGCGCTCGTCGAGGTGTAGAGGGTGTCGATGTAGGCTACGTCCACGCCTTCCTGTACGCTGAAAGGCATGATGAGCAGCACCGAACCCAGCAGGATCACCAGTGCAAAGCCCAGGGCAATGACCCGCACCGGCGACTGCTTTTTGATGAACTCAAACATAAAATCTCCTTGCTTGCCGTTGCGGCCCGTGCGCCGGGCCGCGCCATTGAAGACTGGGGATCGCGGCTCGAAAGGCCGGTTTGTTCAGGAAACTGACCTGTCGAGTTACCCCATAGTATAGCAGGAAATATCCAAAAGGGAAGAGCCTTTTTTCGCTTTTCTGGAAAAAAGCGGGGTGAAAGTTTTTCGGTTTCCACATTACTGCTTTGAAAAGGGGCCTGTGCCCCCAAAGGCGGGAACACAGGCCCATTTCAAAAAGGCAGGGAGGAAAGCGCGCAGGCTCAGGCGGCCTGCTTGCTCATGCCGCGCTGGATGGCCTTGACGACCTCGACCACCGGGATGACCACGAAGGCGAGGAGCAGGGCGACCAGGTACTCCTTCCAGTCCACGGGGGTAAAGCCGAACATGTTGGCCACAAAAGGCACCTCCAGCACCACGGTGGTCAGCACCAGGCTGCCCAGCATAGCGCCCCACAGAACCTTGTTGTGGGTGTGGAGGGTAAAGACGCTCTTGCGCTGGCTGCGCATGTTGAAGCTGTGGAAGATCTCGCACATGCTCATGGTCAGGAAGGCCATGGTCATGCCGTCCTCGCTGACGCCGTGGGGCATCTCGAAGTAGCCCACTTCCATGCAGTGGCCGATGATATAGGAGGCCAGGGTGATGATCGCGATCAGCAGGCCCTGGTAGGCGATGTCGAAGCCCAGGCCGCCGGCAAAGATGCCGTCTTTCGAGTTGCGGGGCTTGCGCTTCATGATGTCGGACTCGCCCTGCTCCATGCCGAGGGCCAGAGCGGGGAAGCAGTCGGTGATCAGGTTGATGAACAGCAGGTGGACGGGGTTGAGCAGGGTGAAGCCCAGCAGGGTGGCGCAGAAGACGCCCAGCACCTCGCTCATGTTGGAGGCCAGCAGGAACTGGATGGCCTTGCGGATGTTGGCGTAGATGCGGCGGCCCTCTTCGACGGCGCCCACGATGGTGGCGAAGTTGTCGTCGGCCAGGACCATGTCGGCGACGTTCTTGGTGACGTCGGTGCCGGTGATGCCCATGCCCACGCCGATGTCGGCCGACTTGATGGAGGGCGCGTCGTTGACGCCGTCGCCGGTCATGGCGGTGATGGCGCCGTTGGCCTTCCAGGCCGTGACGATGCGCACCTTGTGCTCAGGCTGGACGCGGGCGTAGACGCCGTACTTCTTGACGGCCTCGCCGATCTCGCTGTCGGGGATTTTGTCCAGCTCAGCGCCGGTGATGGCCTGGCTGGCGTCGGTGATGATGCCCAGCTCCTTGGCGATGGCTACAGCGGTGTCCTTGTGGTCGCCGGTGATCATGACGGGGCGGATGCCGGCCTCGCGGCACTCCTGGATGGCGGGCTTGACCTCGGGACGGACCGGGTCAATCATGCCGGTCAGGCCCAGGAAGCACAGATCCTGCTCCAGATAGGCGGCGTCGTTGCTGGCGGGCTTTTCGGTCCAGTCCCGCTTGGCGGCAGCCAGAACGCGGAGAGCCTGGTCGGCCATCTCTTTGTTGGCCTTGAGGATTTCCTCCCGCTTGGCGTCGGTCATGGGCAGAACCTGGCCGTTTTCCAGATAGCTGGTGCAGCGCTTGAGGATTTCGTCGGGGGCGCCCTTGGTGTACTGGACAAAGCCCTTGGCCGAAGTGTGGACGGTACTCATCATCTTGCGGGAAGAATCAAAGGGTGCCTCGTCCACACGGGGCTCAGCGGCGGCCAGCTGGTCCTTGGGCAGGCCCTCTTTGGCGGCAAAGTTCACCAGAGCGGCCTCGGTGGGCTCGCCCTCGGCCTCGCCGGCGTCGTTCAGATGGGCGTCGTTGCACAGGGCCATGGCGGTGGCCAGGGGAGCGGTCTCGCCCAGGTGCTGAACCACCGTCATCTTGTTCTGGGTCAGGGTGCCGGTCTTATCCGAGCAGATGACCTGGGTGCAGCCCAGGGTCTCCACAGCGGTCAGCCGGCGGATGACGGCGCTGCGCTTGCTCATGTTGGTGACGCCGATGGACAGCACCACCGTCACAACGGTGGCCAGGCCCTCGGGGATGGCGGCCACGGCCAGAGACACGGCCACCATGAAGGTGGACAGCACCGAGTCCAGGGTGAAGGACCCGGCCACGATCAGGTCAAAGACAAAGATAAACAGGCAGATGCCCAGCACCAGCTTGGACAGAACGCCGCTCAGCTGCTCCAGCTGGCGCTGCAGCGGGGTCTGCTCCTGGTCGGTGTTGGCCAGAGCGCCGGCAATCTTGCCCATCTCGGTGTCCATGCCGGTGCGGGTGATGAGGGCCTTGCCGCGGCCGTAGACCACGGTAGAGCCCATATAGCACATGTTTTTACGGTCGCCCAGAGGAACGTCCTCCTGGCCCTTGGCCAGGCCCAGGGCGTCGATGATCTTGTTGACCGGGACGCTCTCGCCGGTGAGGGCGGCCTCCTCGATCTTCAGGCTGGCGCTCTCCAGAAGGCGGCCGTCTGCCGGGACGGCGTCGCCGGCCTCCAGCAGCACCACGTCGCCGGGCACCAGCTCATCGCTGTGCAGGGAAATCTGCTTGCCGTCCCGCAGCACCTTGCAGGTGGCGGCGGTCATGGTCTGCAGCGCTTCGATGGCTGCCTCGGCCTTGCTCTCCTGAAAAACGCCCAGCACTGCGTTCAGCAGCACCACGATCAGGATGATGAACACCTCTGCAAAGCTCTCGTGGGAAATAAAGTTGGTCACAGCCGACACGGCCGCCGCGATCATCAGGATGATGAGCATGGGGTCCTTCAGCTGGTCGATGAAGCGCTGGAGCAGGGTGGGCTTCTCAGCGTCCTTGAGCTTGTTGGGGCCGTATTGCTCCAGCCGGGCGGCAGCGTCGGTGCTGCTCAGGCCGTCGGGGCTGGCGTTCAGCTGCTCCATCAGCTCCTGCGGGGTTTGTACATACTCCTGTTTCATTCTCGATATTCTCCCTCCTGGGGTGGATCGGAAAACGCATCCACACTGTCTCATTCTGCCCCAAAGTGCATCTGCCGCGCTGCGGCTGCCTTTTTTGGAAGAAGGATTCCATGTGTTTGCATTCTCAGACCCGCCCTGATTGTGCGCATGGGGGCCGCCCCGGGGCGCTGCGCCGCAGCAGCGGGCAGCCCGGGACCGTCGGTTTTTCAGAAAACAAAAAGACCCCTGCACTGGATCGGTTTCCGGTGCATGAGTCTCATTCTGATCAAAGCTGCCCGAACTCATTCACAGATGAGTCGTCCTGACGGGCTGGCCTCGCGTTTTCACGCGGAATTACTCCCTCATGTGTACATGATTATAGAGGATGAGGGAAGATTTGTCAATAAGCAAACCCGTTTCTTTGTAAAACAGGCAAGCGCCCGGGCCCGCCGCATTCCCATGCCCGCGGGCCCGGAGGCCTGTCCCATAGACAGCCTCCGGCACCGGTCAGGGGGCATACAGCTGCGTCTTACTCGACGCTGATCATATAATAGTAGACAGGCTGGCCGCCGCGGATGTGGCTGACTTCCACATGGCTGGGGCACTTGGCCTTGACGATTTCGGTGGTGCGCTCGGCGTCCTCATCACTGACGTCGCAGCCCGAGATGATGGTCACAAAGCTGGAATCCTTCTTGCACATGCTGCGGGCCAGACGGTAGGTGGCCTTGGTCAGGTCGCTGGAAGTGGCCACAATCTTGCCGTTCTCCAGGGACATGATGTCGCCCTTGCGGATGCGGCGGCCGTCGTACTCGCTGTCGCGGGCGGCGTAGGTGATGAGGCCGGTGGAGACGTTGTCGGCGGCCTTCATCATGTTGATGGTGTTGGTCTCCACCGAGGCGGTGGGATCAAAGTTCAGCATGGCGGTGATGCCCATGGGGATGGTGCGGGTGGGCAGGACCACCACACGGCGGTCGGCCAGCTTTTCAGCCTGCTCGGCGGCCATGATGATGTTCTTGTTGTTGGGCAGCACAAAGACGGTCTTGGCCGGCACGCTCTGGACGGCAGCCAGGATGTCCTCGGTGGCGGGGTTCATGGTCTGGCCGCCCGACACCACGGCATCCACCGACAGGTCGGCAAAGACGGCCTTCAGGCCCTCGCCGGCGGCCACGGCCACAAAGCCATAGTCACGGCTGGGATCTACGGCTGCGTAGACGAACTCGCTGGCGATGGCGTCGGAAGCGCGCTGCTTCTGCTCGGCCTCGGCCTGCTTCTCCAGGCTCTTGCCCTGCTTCTGGCGGGCCAGGAACTGCTCGTGCATGTTCTCGATCTTGAAGTTGGTCAGGTAGCCGTACTTGATGGCCTCGGTGAGGATCTTGCCGGGGTCGGCGGTGTGGACGTGCAGGTTGATGACATCGTCATCCTCGATGCAGACCACGCTGTCGCCGTTGGACTCGGCAAAGGCGCGCATCTTGGCGGCGCTGGCACCGTCGTCCTTGTGGATCAGGAACTGGGTGCAGTAGCCGTTCTTGATGTCCTCCACCTTCATCAGGTCGTCGGTAAAGACGCCGCGGCCGGCGTTGGCGGTGGACAGCTTGGCCTTGTGCTGGGTCTCCTCGGCGGGAGGAATGATGTCCTCGCCGTGGAACACCTTGCCCATGCCCTCAAAGATAATCATGATGCCCTGGCCCCCTGCGTCCACGACGCCGGCCTTCTTCAGGACGGGCAGCAGGTTGGGGGTGTCCTCCAGGGCGCGCTGGCCGGCAGCCAGCACCAGATCCCACAGCTCGGCCACATCGGCGATCTTGCTGGCCTTGGCCTCCTCGGAGGCGATGCGGGCCACCGTCAGGATGGTGCCCTCGGTGGGCTTCATGACGGCCTTGTAGGCGGCCTCCACGCCCTTCTCCAGAGCCAGGACCAGATCGTCGGCGCCGGCCTCCTTCTTGCCCTCCAGGGCCTTGGAGAAGCCGCGGAACAGCAGGCTGGTGATGACGCCCGAGTTGCCGCGGGCGCCCCGCAGCATGGCGGAAGCGGCGGTCTTGGCGGCCTCGCCCACGGTGCAGTCAGCGCCCAGAGCTTCCAGCTCGCGGACGGCAGCGCCCACCGTCATGCCCATGTTGGTGCCGGTGTCGCCGTCGGGCACGGGGAAGACGTTCAGCTCGTCCACGCGGGAGCGCTGGTTGTTGATGTTGTTTGCGCCTGAAATGATGGCGTCACGCAGAATTTTACCACTAATCATTGCTTTTTACTCCTTGTCAGCCCACGGGCGCGCCCGGGGAGTTGTGTTTGGTCAGATCAGGCAATCACGTCGTCCACCGACACGATCACGCGGGCCACGCGCAGGCCGGTGGCATGCTCCACTTCATCCTGCACGCGATGGGTAATGCTCTGGGCTGCGGTGGAAATGTTCAGCCCATAGCCGACAGCGATGTGGATCTCGATGACCAGACGGCCATTCTCAGGGGTGACACGGACGCCCTTCTCGGCGAAATCCTCGCCGCGCACCAGGCTTTTGACCGTGTCGGCCACCCCGCGGGGCGCCATAGCGGCCACGCCGTAGCAGCTCTTGGCGGCTTCGCCTACCAGCGTCGAGAAGTACTCGGCGGAAAAGCGGACATCGCCCAAGGGAAAATGCGTAGTGATCATAATCGCTCTGCTCCTTCTTATTAAAATTTGAATTTAATAAAGCGTTTTGCGCTTACTCTGCAATGGAAAGGCTGGCCAGCGAATAATACAAATCGCTGACGCTGGACACCACGCCGCTGGTGCGTCGGTTGGAAACGGTGACCCCGCCCCTCCACAGCAGAGGAATATAGGGCATCTGTTCGGCGAAAAGACTCTCGAATGCACCGGCCGTGGAGCTGTCGGCCCGCATCAGGTTGTAGGCGTCCAGCAGCTGCTGGGTGACGGCCAGACCATAGCGGGCGCTGCCGCTCCAGAACGGCGAGAGGTCAATATTATTATACAACTTCATTTCACCGATGTACAGTTCAAATTCGCGGCTCTGAATCATCTGCAGATACGCGTTGAAATCCTCGGCCTGGGTGAGGGTGACTTCGATGCCCGCCTCGGCCCATTGCTGCTGCAGCAGACGGGCCGCATAGATCCGGTCGGCCGAGCTGCCGCACACCAGAATACTGACGCTGGCCCGCTGTCCAGCGGCGTTCTGGTAGTAGCCGGAGGCCTCGTCCAGGGTGTAGCCCAGGGCCGCCATGGCGGCGGGCAGGGCGTTGGGATCGGACTCAGCCGAGATGACCTGCTGGCCCCGGGCACACTCATACAGCCCGTTGAGGGCGCCGGTGGCGGGGGTGGCGCTGGCGTAGCGGTCGGCCAGGTCCTGGCGGGACAGGGCAGTGCTCAGCAGGACGCGGCCCTGGCTGGTGGAGCACAGGGGATTGTCCGCCGAGCCGTTCACCCCCAGGAACAACAGGGTGTTGGTGCGGAAATAGCTCTCAGAGGTGGCCACCGCCGAGGAGGCGCTCTCCTCCGCCAGATAAAAGCTGATCTGGCCCATGGCCAGCTGGGAGACCAGTTCGGCGTAGTCGCTGACAGGGGTCAGCCAGATGGTGTCGGGCCCTTCCTCCGGGAAAGGCGCCCGGGGATTGGGGGTGAGGGTGTTTTCCTCTGCCCCATAGGTGTAGCGCCCGCTGGGGGTGGGCTGGGGGGAGGCCACCTCGGCTGCCTTCAGGATGGGCAGATCCAGCAGATAGCCAAACAGGCTGTCGGGGGAGGCCAGGGTCAGCACAACGGTGTCGCTGCCCACGGCCTGGGCGTCGGTGAGGTTGGCCAGCCGTCCGGCATAAAAGCCGCTGGCCTTGGCGGCCAGAAGGCTGGCGGCTACGTCATCGGCGGTGATGGGAACCCCGTCGGCAAAGGTGTAGCCGCTGCGCAGCCGGATGGTGACGGTGGTGCCGGTGGACACCACCGACTCGGCCAGCCGCATTTCCAGCTCCATCCGGGGGGAGATGCGGACCAGCTTTTCAAAAACCAGCCCCGCCACCTGTTCGGTGAGGGTGTTGGTGTTCAGGTAAGGGTTATAGTTGCCCTCGCTCACCGCAATGGCGAAGCGGGCCGGCTGACTCTGGCTGGCGCCGGACCCGTCCGTCCCCGAGGCTGCGCTCTCTGCCTCCGACGAGGAGGGCTGCAGGACGGCAGGTCGGGAACAACTGGCCAGCACCAGACAGGCCAGCACCGCCGCTGTGCCGCGGCGGACGAAGGAAAACAGGTGCATGGGCTTTCCGGCCTCCTTTGGCAAGATTCGGCGCAGAGGTCTGCTATACTGAACAGGTGAGCAGACGGCGCGCCCAGGGATAACTTTAGTATAGCACAAAACCGCAGCTTGTGCATGGATTTGGCATGGATTTTCGAAAAAGTTGAAGGGCAGTTGTGAATAAAATCTAAAAAATCTGTGCGGAACTTTATTTTGCTGTGCGAAAGTGCTAAAATAGGAAGGAGAAAGGGGGCGGACGCCATGGACGGAACCCCCCTGTGGCCATGCGCCGCAGACAGACTTTATTCAGACCCGGCCAACCGACAATTATACAAGCAGGAGCTTCATCGAAATGAATATTTTGTTTTTCCTGTCCCCCAAACAGGACCTGATGTACGTTTACGACGACTTCACCCTCCGGCAGACCCTGGAGAAGTGGGAGAACAACCGCTATGCATCCATTCCCATCCTGAACCGGAAAGGGGAATATGTGGGCACCCTTACCGAGGGAGATTTGCTGTGGGGGATCAAGCGGTACCACGGCCTGGACATTGAGGGGGCCGAGGATATCCCCATCAGCAGCTTTGAGCGCAAGAGGGATTACCTGCCGGTGACGGTCAACACCAGCATGGACCAGCTGATTGAGGCCGCCATGAACCAGAACTTTGTGCCGGTGGTGGATGACCGGGGCGTGTTCATCGGGATTGTCCGCCGCCAGGCCATCATCCGCTATTGCTACGACAAATCCCGCCGGTGCGAACAGGCAAACAGCCCGGACCAGAACGCCGGCATGGCGGTCTGCACCGCCCGCAACTGAACAAGATCGCTTCACCCCTGCCGCCCGGCGGGGGTTTTTTTCTGCCCCCGGAGGGTCCATCCCATCAAATTTTGCGCCAAAAGCCGCAGAAAAAACTTGAAAGTACAGTTTATAGGGCTTTTGTTCTGGTATTCTCTTGTCAGGACGAGGGAGGGAACCCTCCCCGAAACATCCGACAGAGAGGAGAGACAGAAGATGAGCGAAATCGAGATCCGGTATGTGGGCGGACATGTGGAGGTATACAGCAGAAATGGGGCGTTCCTCTTCTCTGCCGACAACCTGCGGGAGGCCATGGAGGAGCTGCAGAGCTGAAAAAAGTCCTTTACAAACCGGCAGCGGGGGTGTATAATCTCCCGCGGAGACGTCCCCGCCGGCCCGTTCCGGGCCCGCAGATGGGGCGTGCGCCGGGGAATGAAGTTCTCCCCAGGGCAACCTGAACCGCTTGAACAAGCTGATGACTTCTGTGATTGCAAGGTCGCAGAAGGCATCGGCTTTTTTGCGTCCTGTCCCGATTCGATAGGAGGAAACGATTTTATGCTCACATCTCTGGCGTTCATTTTCCTGGTGGGGCTGGCTTTGGCGGCGCTGTGCCAGCGTCTGCACCTGCCCCGCATCATCGGGATGCTGTTCACCGGCATCCTGCTGGGTCCCTATGTGCTGAACGTGCTGGACCCGTCCATCCTGTCCATCTCGGCCGACCTGCGGCAGATGGCTCTGATTATCATTCTGCTCAAGGCGGGCCTGTCCCTGGACCTGGCCGACCTGAAAAAGGTGGGCCGGCCGGCGGTGATGATGGCCTGCGTCCCGGCCAGCTTTGAGATTTTGGCCTTCTTTCTGCTGGCCCCGGCCATTCTGGGGGTGAACCGCATCGAGGCCGCCGTCATGGGCGCGGTGCTGGGCGCGGTGTCCCCGGCGGTGGTGGTGCCCCGGATGGTCCAGCTGATGGACAGCCGCTACGGCACCGGCAAGAGCATCCCTCAGATGGTGCTGGCGGGAGCTTCCTGCGACGACATCTATGTGATCGTCCTCTTTTCCTCCTTTGTGAGCATGGCCCAGGGCGGCGCGGCCCATGTGATGGACTTTGTGAATATTCCGGTGTCCATTGTGCTGGGGGTGCTGCTGGGCGCTGCGGCGGGCTGGCTGCTGAGCCAGTTCTTTGAGACCGCTTACGCCCACAAGCACTATGTCCGCAACAGCATGAAGGTGATTGTGGTGCTGGGGGTGTCCTTTTTGCTGATGGCGGTGGAGACCTGGCTGGAGGGGATTGTGTCGGTGTCGGGCCTGCTGGCGGTGGTCAGCATGGCCTGTGTCCTGAAAATCCGCAGCACCAGCTTTGTGTCCAAGCGCCTGAGCGAAAAATTCGGCAAGCTGTGGCTGGCCGCTGAGGTGATCCTGTTCGTCCTGGTGGGCGCGTCGGTGGATATCCGCTACACCCTCACCGCCGGACCTGCCGCCGTTCGGATGATTCTGGCGGCGCTGGCCTTCCGGTCGGTGGGCGTGGCCCTCTGCGTGGCCGGCACCCAGCTGACCTGGAAAGAGCGGCTGTTCTGCATGATCGCCTACCTGCCCAAGGCCACCGTCCAGGCGGCCATCGGCTCGGTGCCCCTGGCCATGGGCCTGCCCTGCGGTCAGATGGTGCTGTCGGTGGCGGTGCTGGCCATCCTCATCACCGCCCCGCTGGGCGCTCTGGGGATGGACCTGACCTACAGGAAACTCCTGACCAGAGAACCCGAGACAACTTGAAAAAAGCCCCGGCAGCTGGATGGCGCCGGGGCTCTTTTTTGAGGTTACAGGGTGCCCACCGGCAGGGTGACGCCGTTGATCTTGGCGGCGTCCTGGCTCAGCAGGAACAGGATGGCCGGCACCACATCGGCGGGGCTGACGGGGCCGGGCTCCCCGGTCTCGGTCTGGAACGGCCCGGCCTGGACGCAGTTGACGGTGAGGCCGGCGGAGGCGTACTCGTCCGCCAGAGAACGGGCCAGGCCGGTGAGGGCGTTCTGGACCACCGAGGCGGAAGCGGTCTGCCCGGCGGGAACGCCCGGCAGGGCGCCGCTCAGCTGGAACAGCACCCGGCCGGCGCCGGCGGCAGCCATCCGGGGCAGGAAGGTCTTGCACAGCAGCAGGGCGCTGTCCAGCTGGACAGCCCGCTCCTCGGCAAAACGCTCCTCGTCAAAGCAGGCGTAAGCGGCGGGAATGGTCCGCAGCCCGGCCAGATGAATCAGATGGGTGGGGGCGGGGTAGGTATCGGTCAGATCGCTGAGGAATGCCCGTACCGCCAGCGGCTGGGTGAAATCCACGTCGTAGGGGCGGATGAAGCCGGGGCGGGCCTGGCACAGCCCCGCCAGCCGGGAGAGATCGCCGCAGCCCTGGGCCAGGATCAGATCTCCTTCCGCCAGAGTGGACAACAGCCGCTCCATCAGGGCCAGGCCCAGGGGAGAGGTGGCGCCGGTTATCAAATAAATGTTGGACATAAAAAGCCCTCCTGGTAAGTTACAAAATTCTTACAAGTCAGTATACCCTAACAGGCGGGCCGCTGTCAACCGTTCAGGCGCCCAGATCTTCCAGCAGGGTCTCCAGCTCCTGGCGGCTCCAGACCAGATACCCCGCCTTGAACCGCAGCGCGTCCTGTTCGGGCAGCAGGTTGACGTAGATGTCGGTCAGCTCCAGCCGCTGGCGGGGAGTGCCGTCGGCGGTGCAGCTGTACACCGCCAGCCGCCCGCCCTCGTCGCAGAGATAGTAGCCCTCCTGCTGGGTTTCCTGGGGCACGTCCGCCAGGGAGTTGCCCGCCCGCAGGCTGGGGGTGCTGCTGGAGGAGGACGAGCTGGGGGAAACCGAAGAAGCGGACCGGGGCGGCATGGTGGCCATCCAGTACAGGCTGAAGACGATGGTGAAGGCACACAGGCCATAATAGAGATAATACCAAAGTTTACGCATAAAAGCCGGGCTCCTTTCGGCGATAGTATGGGCAAAAGGGGCCCATTTCACACAATAGATGCCAAATTTCACAGCGGGGTGCTGTACTTTCACCGGATAAGTGTGTTATAATAACACGCAGGACTGTGCGCCGCCAGGCATGGACGGCGGCCGCAGAAAACGCCGAAGATCATCCCTCTGCCGCCGGGCGGCAGACGGGGAACAGATAACCGGAACAATCCGGATAAGGAGGCAATTTGCATCGCTATGAATGAAATGAGGCGCATTCACCGCAGCGACAGCACGGGCAGCGGCAGCCACAGCGCCGCGTCGGGCTCGGGCCGCCGGGTGGTCAACACCACCCACAGCCGCAAAGAGTCTGCACAATCCGCGCCGTCGGGCAGCGGGCGGCCCCCCCGTGAGCCGGGTGACCCCCAGCGGGGCCGCGGGCCCAAAAAGCAAAAGAAAGGCCATCCCATCCTGCGGGGTGTGATGCGGGTCATCGCCACCCTGTTCTGCCTGGGCATCATGGCCGGGTGTGCCCTGGCGGTCTGCCTGGTCTTTTATGTGGTGCAGGCCACCGCCAACGACGGCGACCTGCTCAACCTGGACAACATCGAGCTGAGCCAGTCCAGCGTGGTGATGGCCACCGACCCCGATACCGGGGAACAGATCGAGTACGCCACCCTGCGCTCCAGCAACAGCCACCGGATGTGGGTGGATCTGGAACAGATCCCCACCTACCTCCAGTACGCCTTCATCTGCACCGAGGACAAGGACTTCTACAGTGAGCCCGGCTTCAACCTCAAGCGGACGGTGGGCGCCATGATCAACGAGTATATCATCCCCATCTACAGCTCCAAACAGGGCGCGTCCACCATCGAGCAGCAGCTCATCAAGAACCTGACCGATGATGACAGCGCCAGCGGCATCGAGGGCGCCCTGCGCAAGGTGCGCGAGATTTACCGCGCCTATACCCTCTACCGAAACTACTCCAAGGAGACCATTCTGGAGGCGTACCTCAACACCATCAGCTTCACCGGCACCATCCAGGGCGTCCAGACGGCGGCTCTGGAATATTTCAACAAGGATGTCAGCCAGCTGACTCTGTGGGAGTGCGCCACCATCGCCTCCATCACCAAGAACCCCACCAACTACAACCCCTACACCAACCCCGAGAACCTGATCAACCGCCGGAATTTCATCCTTTATAATATGTGGGATCAGGGGGTCATCTCGGAGGACGTCTACCGCGAGGCCATCGCCCAGCCCCTGGTGCTGGCGGAGGAGGACGCCTCCAAGACCACAGCCACCAACAACTCCTACTTCACCGACGCCCTGTTTGAGGAAGTGGTGGAGGACATCATGGAGAAGGAGGGCATCACCGAGGCGGCCGCCCAGCAGATGCTGTACACCGGCGGTTTCACCATCGAGGCCACCGTCAATCCCAAGATCCAGACCCAGATGGAAGAGCTGATGCTCAACACTGGCGACGCCTACTTCCCGGCGGGCTGGCATGAGGAGCCGGTGTCCTCCCTGTCGGAGGACGACACCCCCGTCTACAACGCCGACGGCACCCTCAAGACCACCACCGCCGAGGACGGCACCGTCACCTACTACCGCAACGTCCGCACCCAGGCGGCCATGGTTATGCTGGATTACGACGGCAACGTGGTGGCCATGGTGGGCGGCCTGGGCGAAAAGACCCGGGACCTGACCCTGAACCGCGCCTACAGCGTCACCCGCCAGACCGGTTCGTCCATCAAGCCCATCGGCGCCTACGCCCTGGGCATCGAGTATGGCCTGGTCAACTGGTCCACCATGCTCAACAACTCGCCCCTCTACCTCAAGAGCGACATGGTCATCCGTGACGACGACTACTGCCGCCGGAACGGCCTGTCCGGCCTGTCCGACCAGGCTCTGCGGGCTTACCCCAACGCATGGCGCAGCTGGCCCCAGAACTACGGCGGCAACTACGGCGACAACCAGGATGTTCCCCTGTGGAACGGTCTGGCCCGCTCCCTGAACACCATCGCCGTCCGTGTGGGCGACCTGGTGGGCGCCAGCACCATCTTCAACTTCGTCTATAACACCCTCCAGCTGGATACCCTGGACCCGGTCAACGACGTCGGCCTGGCCCCCATGGTCATGGGCAGCCAGACCCACGGCGTCACGCCGCTGGCTCTGGCGGCGGCCTTCCAGATCTTCTACGACGGCCAGTACACCACACCGCACCTGTACAGCCGGGTTCTGGACCGGGACGGCAACATCTATCTGGAGAACAACGCCACCAGCTACCAGGCTCTGACCCCCCAGACCGCCACCATCATGAACCAGCTGCTGCAGAACGTCCTGTACAGCAGCGTCGGTACCGCAGCCGGCCGCTATCCCACCACCGGCGGAATGCGCTCCTTCGGTAAGACCGGTACCACCACCGATGAAAAGGACCTGTGGTTTGTGGGCGGCACCCCCTACTACGTCACCGCCGTCTGGTGGGGCTATGACTCCCCCTACGACATGACCAAGACCCTGGGCAGCCAGGCCAAGACCCGCACCTGCGTCGAGGCCTGGAAGGCGCTCATGAACGAGGTCCAGGAAGGCTACGCCTACAAGGAATTCCCGGTGGCCGACGGCGTGGTCCAGCGGTCCTACTGCACCCAGAGCGGCCTGCTGGCCGCTTCGGGCTGTCCCAGCACCGCGGTCGGTTACTACAAGGCCGATGACCTGCCCGCCACCTGCAACTACGACCACAGCGGCGGCGTCGTGCCTGCATCGGTGGACACCGAGGGCGTGGATACCGACTGATTCGGGGCAATTCGGACACCTAAACCGTGTTCACTCAAGTGAAAACTGGCGATTCTGCCAAAAACGCATCCGTCCTCTTGCATTGCAGGGGGGCGGATGCTATTATATTTCCTGCAAGAACAGTTGTGCTTGAGAGGTGAACAGATTGGAGCGCCGATTTTATCTTGTAGACGCGCAGGTGCTGCCGGAGGTTTTTCTGAAGGTGATCCGCGCCAAAGAGTTGCTGGCCAGCGGCCAGGCCCGGAATATTTCCGCGGCCACCCGCAGCGTGGGGCTATCCCGCAGCGCATTTTATAAGTACAAAGACTGCATTTTCGACTCAGAGAACGGGCGGGAGCTCATCACCGTGATGGCCACCCTCCGGGACGAGACCGGTGCTCTGCAGAGCCTGCTGGCCGGCATCAGCAGCGCCGGGGCCAGCATCGTCACCATCAACCAGGCCACCCCCGAGAACGGGACGGCCCAGGTGGCGGTGACCATCCGCACCGACACCATGCAGATGACCCCCGACGAGCTGGCCGCCATGCTGGGCCGCCAGAGCACCGTGGTCGGGGTCCGGCTGGGCTACGACGTCTGAGCCGCAAAACAGAAGGATAGGAGCGAGGGCAAGACTATGGCTAAGATTGCAATTTTAGGGTTCGGCACTGTGGGCAGCGGCGTGTATGAGGTTTTGAACCGCAACGCCGCCAGCGTGGCCCGCCGGGCCGGCGAGCCGGTGGAGGTCAAGTACATTCTGGATGTGCGGGATTTCTCGGACCGTCCCGACGCGGCCCTGTTTGTCAAGAACATCGACGTCATTCTGGCAGACCCCGAGGTCAAGGTGGTGGTGGAAACCATCGGCGGCACCCGCTTCGCCTATCCCTATGTGAAGCAGGCCCTGGAGAGCGGCCGCAGCGTCTGTACCTCCAACAAGGAGATGGTGGCCACCTATGGCGCCGAGCTGCTGGCCCTGGCCAAGAGCCATAACTGCGCCTTCCTGTTTGAGGCTTCGGTGGGCGGCGGCACCCCCATCATCACCCCCATGCACCAGTGCCTGGCCGCCAACGTCATCACCGAGGTGGAGGGCATCGTCAACGGCACCACCAACTTTATGCTCACCAAGATGGCCCGGGAGAATATGGGCTTTGATGAGGCCCTCAAGATCGCCCAGCAGCTGGGCTATGCCGAGACCAAGGACCCCAGCGACGACGTGGACGGCCGCGACGCCTGCCGCAAGATCGCGATTCTGTCCTCGCTGGTCTGCGGGCATCACGTCTACCCCCAGAACATCCCCACCCGCGGCATCCGTGACGTGACGGTGGAGGATATCCAGGCCGCCGACAAGCTGGGCTGCGTCATCAAGCTCATCGCCTGGATGAAGCTGCTGCCCGGCGGCGGTGTGGCCGCCGGCGTGGAGCCCTGCCTGGTGCCCAAGGTCAACCAGCTGGCCGGCGTGGACGACGTGTTCAACGCCGTCAAGGTCAAGGGCGATATGCTGGGCGACGTGGTCTTTTACGGCAAGGGCGCCGGCAAGCTTCCTACCGCCAGCGCGGTGGTGGCCGACGTGGTGGACGCCCTGAAACACGGGGTCCAGATGCACGACAGCCTTTTCTGGCAGCCCGCCCAGCCGGCGGAGGGGATGCTCACCGACCCCGCCCCCGCGGCATACTATGTGCGTGTGGAGGGGGCCGCGCCGGCGGTGGTGGAAGCCATTTACGGCAAGGGCCGTCTGGTGGCGGAACACTTCGACGGCTGCGCCTACCTGGTTGAGAAGGCGGACGCCTCCGCCCTGGAGGAAGCAGCCCGGAAGATCGGCGCCGTGGGCGGCAGCGTCAAGCTGGTGCTCCGCCGCCTGCCCGAGGAAGAATAAAGAGGGGAGAGACGGAAGATGAAAATTAAGGTATCCGTCCCGGCCACCAGCGCCAACGTGGGCTCGGGCTTCGACGCCCTGGGCCTGGCCGTGACCCTGTACAATACCGCAACCTTTGAGGAGAGCGACAAACTGGATATTTCGGCGGCAGACGGCACCCGCATCCCCCGCAACGAGTCCAACCTGATCTATCGCTCGGCCAAGAGCCTGTTTGACCGGGTGGGCAAAAAGATGCCGCCCCTCAAGATCGTCCAGACCAACCCCATCCCCATGGCCCGGGGCCTGGGCTCCTCGTCGGCCTGCATCATCGCGGGCCTGCTGGGCGCCAACCGGATGCTGGGGGATGTGCTCAACACCCAGGAACTGCTGACCCTGGCCACCGCCATCGAGGGCCACCCCGACAACGTGGCCCCGGCTCTGCTGGGCGGCCTGACCTCCAGCGTCTTTGAGGATGGGCAGGTCTATTCGGTCAAGCGGGATGTGGACCCCAGCCTCTGCTTTGCGGCCATCGTGCCCGACTACAAGCTGCTGACCGAGGCGGCCCGGGCGGCTCTGCCGGCCCAGGTGCCCCACAAGGATGCGGTCTATAACCTGTCCCGGGCGGCGCTGCTGCCGGCGGCCTTCTGCGACGGGCGGCACGATCTGCTCCCCATCGCCACCGGCGACCGCCTCCACCAGCCCTACCGCATCCCCCTGATGCCGGGGTCCAAAGAGGTCTTTGCCCTGGCCAAAGAGTGCGGAGCTCTGGCTGTTTATGTCTCGGGCGCAGGCAGCACCGTCATGGCGGTGGCCGAGCGCAGCGGGGCGGAGAAGTTCTACGCCGGTCTGGAGCAGGGCCTGGAGGCTCTGGAAGGGCTGGACGGATGTGAAGCATTTACACTGCTGCGCCTGGACGCGGACAACACCGGCGCGACAGTTGAATGACAGAGGGAAAAGGGAAGAACCAAAACCATTTGGGGATGAACGCCCACTGTTGACAGAGGAAGAAAAAGAGGAGAGTGACAAGTATGGCGTTGATCGTACAAAAGTTCGGCGGCTCATCGGTCCGTGACCGCGAGCGTATTTTCAACGTGGCGCGCATTGTGGCCAACACCCACAACGCAGGCAACGACGTGGTGGTTGTGGTGTCCGCCCAGGGCGACACCACCGACGACCTGATCGCAAAGGCGGCAGAGATTACCCATAATCCCTCCGCCCGTGAGATGGATATGCTGATGGCCTCGGGCGAACAGATCAGCATCGCCCTGCTGGCCATGGCGCTGAATGAGATCGGCTGCCACGCCACCAGCCTCACCGGCTGGCAGGCAGGCTTCCGCACCGACCGTGCCTACACCAAGGCCCGCATCAAGCGGATGGATACCGAGCGGATCACCTCGGAGCTGGAGCGCAACCGCGTGGTGGTTGTGGCCGGCTTCCAGGGTCTGAACAAGCTGGATGACATCACCACCCTGGGCCGCGGCGGCTCGGATACCAGCGCAGTGGCCATTGCAGCGGCCCTGCACGCCGACCGGTGCCAGATCTTCACCGATGTGGAGGGCGTCTACACCGCCGACCCCCGCAAGGTGCGCAACGCCCGCAAGCTGCCTGAGATCACCTTTGACGAGATGCTGGAGCTGGCCAGCCTGGGCGCTCAGGTGCTGAACAACCGCAGCGTGGAGCTTGCCAAGAAATACAATGTCGAGCTGGAGGTCCTCTCCAGTCTGAACCCGGTGCCGGGCACAGTGGTTAAGGAGGTTGCAAAAGAAATGGAAGGTATGCTGATTAAGGGTGTTGCAAAAGACACCGATGTGGCCGTTATCACCATCATGAACGTCCCCGACGAACCCGGCATGAGCTTTAAGATCTTCGGCATGCTGGCCCAGAAGAAGGTCAACGTGGACATCATCCTGCAGTCCACCGGCCGCGGCGGCAAGAAGGACATCATCTTCACCTGCTCCCAGGGCGATGCCCCCATTGCGGTCCGCGCTCTGAAGGAGAGCGGCAAGTTCTCTGAGGTCAGCTGCGACAACAGCTACGCCAAGGTGTCCATCGTGGGCGCCGGCATGCAGAGCCACAGCGGTGTGGCCGCCAGCATGTTCGAGGCCCTGTCCAACAGTAACATCAACATCCACATGATCTCCACCAGTGAGATCAAGATTTCCTGCATCATCGACAAGGATGAGGCCGACCGCGCTGTCAGCGCTATCCACGACAGCCTGTTCCACTGATTCCGCCGCTTTTGCAGAAAACCCCGCGAAGGGGCAGAAAATGAGCGTCTTTTACGGCAGATTGTGCGCCTGGCCAGCGGCCAAGTACACGGTCTGCCGTAAAATTTTGCTTTTTTGCAGGGGAAACCCAGCCCGGCCCCCGGCGGGGCGGGGCTGGGGACGCAGGCCGCTTTTGCCGCGCTGTGACACAATTTTTTAACTTTTTTCATCGTTTACAGACCGACACAAAAGCGGTATACTAACATCCGAGCTCTGCGGGGGCCCGTCCCCCGGCCCGGAGCGCGGACTACCAAACGATGGAGCAATCATGGAACAGAAACAACGACCCCCGGCAGGAACCGCCGGCAGGTCCCGCCTGACGCGGGAACAGTGGCTGGCGCGCCGCCGTCGCCGCCGCATCCGGCTGATCCGCAACTGGATTCTTTTTTTGTCGGCCTGCGCCGTCCTGGTGGGGCTGATGACCGGCGTGATTCTCTGGGCCCTGCCCCAGATCAGCGGCATGCTGGGCAAGCATCAGGAATTCACCGCCCCCACCTACGATTTGTCGGGCTATGTCTTTGACCCCGACGACCCCTATCTGGTTCTGGTGAACAACAACCTTCCCCTGGAACAGACCGAGGCCCCCATTCTGGAGGTGGCCGACGAGTCCACCGGCCAGCAGCTGGAACAGCAGGCCGCCGCTGCCTGGAAGGCCATGGCGGCCGCCGCTCGGGAAGTGGGGATTGAGCTCACCCTGACCGAGGGCTACCAGACCCCCGAGCGCCAGCAGGAGGCCTTTGACGCCCGCAAACAGACCTATCTTCAGGAAGGAAAGAGCGAGGAGGAGGCCGACGCCCGCGCGGCGGCCATCGTGCCCCGGCCCGGCTGCAATGAGAGCGGCACCGGCCTGGCGGCAGATATCACCTCGGCGGATTACCCCGCCCTGGACACCGGCTTCGCCGACACCGACGCTTTCCGCTGGCTGAAAGCCTACGCCGCCGACTATGGCTTCATCCTCCGCTGGCCGGAGGACTGCCAGGCCGTCACCGGCATGGTGTATCAGCCCTGGCACTGGCGCTATGTGGGTGTGGACAACGCCCGCGCCATCGCCGCCAGCGGCCTGTCCCTGGAGGAATTTGTGGCGGTGCATCAGCTCAGCTGAGCCCGCACCTTTTGCGATGACACATATACGGCCCGGGGAGACGGGCCAGGAGGATAGACAGATTGGAACGTAAGCAGCTTGCACCTGGGGTGCATCTCTCCTGCGATCCGGCCGAGAAACTCAACCGCTGCCGGATCAGCATTCACTTTACTTTTCCCGCCCAGCGGGACACCGCCACCGCCCACGCCCTGCTGCCGCTGGTGATGGAGCGGGGTTACGCCGGCTGTCCCGACATGACCGGCCTGACCAAAAAGCTGGCCCGCCTCTATGGGGCGGACCTGACGGTGGACGGCCGCCCCATGGGGGCCAACCGGAACCTGTGCATCAGCGTCACCGGCATCAAGAACCGGTTTGCCCTGGCCGGGGAGGACCTGAGCCAGGAATACACCCAGCTGGTGCTGGGGGTGGCCTTCCATCCCTGCATGGCGGACGGCGCCTTTGACGCCGAGGCGGTGGCCATCGAAAAACAGATGCTCCGCCAGTCCCTGGAGGACGAACTGAACGACAAGCGGCTGTACTGCATGCGCCAGACCGCCCGGGAATTCTATGGGGACAGCCCCATGGGCATCCGCCAGGAGGGCTATCTGGAAGAAGTGGACGGCCTCACCGGGGCCGACCTGGCCGCCGCCTATGAGGACATGCTCCGCACCGCCTCCATTGAATTGATGGTGTTGGGCTGCACCCCCGACGAGACCGCCCGCATCGAGGCAGCTTTCCGGGCTGAGCTGGACAAGATTTCCCGCCGTCCCCAGCCCATGGCCCCCTTCCTGGCCATGCCCCGCCAGACCACCGTCCACAAGACCGAATACTTTGATATGGTCCAGGCCAAGCTGTGCATGGCCTTCACCCTGGGCCAGCCCATGGACCTGGCCGACCTGGCGGCCTGCCGCCTGGCCATGGCTCTCTACGGCGGCAGCGTCACCAGCCGCCTGTTCCTGAATGTCCGGGAGCGGGATCACCTGTGCTATTACTGCGCCTCCTCCTTCCAGAGCTTCACCGGCAGCATGACGGTGTCCAGCGGCATCGAGCCGGGGGACGCCGCCCGGGCCGAGGAGGCCATCCTGAACGAGCTGGCCGACCTGTGCACCGGCCCCATCACCGACCAGGAGCTGGAGGACTGCCGCCGGGGCCTCATCGACGGGCTGGAAGGGGTGGAGGACTCCCTCAGCAGCCTGGAGAGCTGGTACGGCATGGAAATCATCCGGGGCGGGGCCATTACCACCCCCGCCCAGGCCCGGGCCGACCTGGCCGCCGTCACCGTGGACCAGGTCCGGGCGGTGCTGCGGCGGTTCAGCCTGTCGGTCAGCTATCTCTTGACCAAAAAGGAGGGGCCCTATGTCTGAGCATCTGCGCGCCATTCTGGACTGTGCCGGGAATGAACGGTACGTCCTGCCCTCGGGCCTCACCGTTCTGGTGCGGCCCATGCCCGGCTACGCCGCCGCCCACGCCATCGTGGCGGCGCGGTTCGGCTCCATTGACCTTCATTTCCGGCTGGGGGAGGAGGAACTGACCCTCCCCGCCGGCGTGGCCCACTACCTGGAACACAAGATGTTTGAGGACCAGGAAGGGGATGCTTTCGCCCAGTTCGCCCGCACCGGCGCCAACGCCAACGCTTTCACCAGCTTTGACCGCACCTGCTACTATTTCACCGCCACCAACGCGGTGGACGAGAGCCTGGACGTCCTGCTGAACATGGTGACCCATCCCTATTTCACCGACGAGACGGTGGCCAAGGAGCAGGGAATCATCGCCCAGGAGATCAAGATGTATGAGGACAGCCCCGACTGGCGTCTGATTACCGAGCTGTGCCAGTGCCTGTACTATACCCACCCCATCCGCAGCGACATTGCGGGCAGCTGCGAGAGCATCGCCCGGATTACCCCCGCCATGCTCTACGACTGCTGCCGGGCCTTCTATGCCCCCTCCAACCTGGTGCTGGCCGCGGCGGGCAACATCACCGCCCAGCGGGTGCTGGACGCCTGTGCCCGGGCCGGGCTGGACAAGCCCGCCGCCGCTCCGGCGGCCCGGCGCCTGTTTGACCCCGAGCCCATGACCCTGCCCTGCGCCGAAAAGACCCTGAAAATGGCGGTGGCCAAGCCCTGCTTCGGCATCGGCTTCAAGGAGGAGCCTCTGGCCCCCGGCGACGGCCGCACCGAGGCTTTGTACGATTTGATCCTCTGCTGCGTCAGCGGGGGAATGTCCCGGCTGTACCGCCGCCTCTACGATGAGGGTCTGGTGAACCCCGGCTTTGGGGGCGAGGTGCTGCGGGTGGACGGCTGCTGCTGCATCCTGTTCACCGGCGAGAGCGACACCCCCGACACGGTGGAACAGCTGCTGCTGGAGGAGATCGAGCGGATTCGCGCCGAAGGGGTGGACCGGGAGATCTTTACCCTGTGCAAAAACGAAAAGTACGGCCAGCTGGTGGAAAACCTGGAAAATGTGGAGGATTCCGCCAGCCAGATGGCAGACTTTGCCCTCATGGGCCAGACGGTGGCCCAGCAGATCGAGATGCTGGCCGGCCTCACCCCCGAGGACGCCGACGCCGCTTTGCAGCGGATTTTGCAGCCCGGCCGGATGGCCCGGGTGCGGATTCTGCCCGACGGCTCCGCCGCCCCCGATTCCGACGAGACCGACTGAAACCCCAAGGAGGTACGTAATTATGACAAATCTTGTGACCTTTCCCGGGCTGGGCCTCAGCTTTGAGATCAGCCGGGTCGCCTTCACCATTGGGGGCGTGAACATCTACTGGTACGGCGTGGTCATCGCTGTGGGCCTTGTGCTGGCTATGATCTTTGCTATGCGCCACTGCACCGAGTTCGGCATCGACGGCGATTCCATGGTGGACGTCCTGGTGGTGGGCGTGGTGCTGGGCATCCTGTCCGCCCGTGCCTACTATGTGGCCATGGCCCCCTTCAAGTACCAATCCATCCGGGAGATCCTGTCCCTCCGAGACGGCGGTCTGGCCATCTATGGCGGCATCATCGGGGCGGTGGTCTTTGGCGGCCTGGCCTGCAAATGGCGCAAGGTGCCGGTGCTGCCCATGTTTGACCTGACCGGCATGGGCTTCCTCATCGGCCAGTGCCTGGGCCGCTGGGGCAACTTCTTCAACCAGGAGGCTTTCGGCTGCAACACCACCCTGCCCTGGGGCATGTACAGCGCCGCCACCGAGGCCTATCTGCGGGGCAGCACCGTGACGGTGCCCGCCGGCGTCACCATCGACCCCACCATGCCGGTGCACCCCACCTTCCTGTATGAGAGCATCTGGTGCCTGGTGGGCTTTGTGGCGCTGCGGTTCCACATGAAAAAACGCCGTTTCAACGGCGATATCGCCCTGCTGTATGCCATCTGGTACGGCCTGGGCCGGTTCTGGATCGAGGGCCTGCGGACTGACAGCCTGCTGCTGGTGCCCTCCATGGGCCTGCGTGCGTCCCAGCTGGTGGCGGCCATCGCTGTGGTGGGCGGCATCATCGCCGAGGTGATCCTCCGCCGCAAGTGCAAGGATCAGACCCTCATGGTGCATCTGGCCATCACGGCGGACAACCGCAAACTGCAGGCCCAGGTGGCCAAAAAGGAGGGCGTCGCCGTCAAGGACGTGGTCCTGCCGGTGGAGGAGGCTTATGCCGGCCTGTCCCGTGCAGAGTTTGCCGACCGCACCAAGACCTACAATGACCAGCTGAAGGAAATGCTGGAAGCCCGCCTGAAGGGCGAGCCCCAGCCCGACGCCCATACCGACGCGGACACCGGCGCCGACGGCCAGTAAGGCCCCGGCGGATGGTGCTCTCTCACAAAAAGCAGTCCGGTTTTTTGTGCTTTGTGCCGATGGACGGGAAAATGCGATTGTGATAGAATAAGGAAGAAATCAAGGCGTTACTCCCCGGAGGCGCTACTTGTACATCTGCCCCTTAGAGGGGGTAGGTGTATGTTGTAGTCGCTTCAGGGGATTTTTTTATTGGTTTGAGCGGTGCCCGCGTGACCGGGCCGGCCGGGGAGGAAAGTGGTTCCGACGTGCGCATCATCAAAAAGATCAACAACAACGCAGCGCTGGGGCTGGATGGCAGCGGCACCGAAGTGGTGGTGCTGGGCAAGGGGATCGGCTTTGCCGACATGCCCTACGAACTGACCGATTATTCCAAGATACAGCGTACTTTTTACGATATGGACCCCCGCTATGTCCAGATGGCGGCCGGCATCCCGGACGCGGTGCTGGAGGCCAGCGCCGACATTGCCGAGCTGGCCGAGATGGAGCTGGAGTGCGAGCTGAACCCCAATTTGCCCTTCACACTGGCGGACCATCTGAACTTTGCACAGGAGCGGCTGCGCAGCGGCACCGTCCTGTCCACGCCGCTGTCCTACGACGTGCGGCACCTGTACCCCAAAGAGGCCGCCCTGGGCCGCAGGGCCCTGGACATCATGGAAGCCTATACCGGCACCCGCCTGCCCGACTGTGAGGCGGTGAGCGTGGCCCTCCACCTCATCAACGCCGAGAACGAGTCGGGGGATATCCATTCCACCATGCTGGCCCTCAAGATCACCGAGGACGTGGACGCCATCATTGAGAAGGAGCTGCACATCCGGCTGGACAAGGACAGCTTTCAGTATTCCCGGTTCGCCATGCACCTGCGCTACCTGATCCAGCGGCTGATGAGCGGCCGCCAGGTGGAGGACCAGGCCGTGGGCCTGCTGGGCCAGATGCGGCGGGAATACCCCCAGATTTATGTCTGCGCCAAAGCGGTGGTGGAGTATTTCGCCTCCGCCTGGAGCTGGCAGTGCAACGACGAAGAACTTTTGTACCTGATGCTGCACATCTACCGCGTGCAGCAGAAAGGGGACTGACAGGCCCTGCCTGTCCCGCAATCAGAATGGACCGGTCTATGGCGCGCGTGGCCCGGTGCAGATAAAAAGGAGAGATCAACCGTGAATCAGGAGCAGTTTTTGCAGCAGGTATACCCGTACATCGGCGGCCAGGCCAACGTGGGCCGTTGGCAGGCCAGCGGAGACAAGCTGTATATCACCGTCAAGGACCGCAGCATGGTGGATCTCGCATCGGTACGCGGGGTGCCCGGCGTGGCGGCGGCAGAACTGGGCCGCAGCCGCCTGAGCATCACGGTACAACCAGACTCTCAGGAGGAATTGTACATGGCTAAAAAAGGAAACTACGACGAGCTGGCCAAAAAGATCATCGCCCTGGTGGGCGGTGAGGCCAACATCGCCAACGTCACCCACTGCATCACCCGCCTGCGCTTCAATCTGAAGGACGAGAGCAAGGCCGACACCGAGGCCATCCGCAGCACCCCGGGCGTGGTGGGCGTCACCTCGGCCAACGGCCAGTATCAGGTCATCATCGGCGCCGAGGTCACCCAGGTGTATGAGAAAGTGGCGGCCCAGCTCCACAATCTGGAGGGCGGCTCTGCCGCTCCCGCCAAGCAGGAGGGCTCCTTCGTCAGCCGCCTGATCGACACCATCACCGGCATCTTCACCCCCATCCTGCCCCCGCTGACCGCCGCCGGCATGCTGAAGGCCGTTCTGGCCATCCTGGTGGCCTTCAAGCTGGTGGACAGCGCCTCCAGCACCTACCAGGTCATCAACTTCATGGCCGACGCCACCTTCTACTTCCTGCCCATCCTGCTGGCCAACTCGGCCGCCAAAAAGCTGGGCTGCAACCCCTACCTGGCCATGATGCTGGGCGGCATCCTCATCCACCCCAACTTTGTCAGCATGGTCACCGCCTCCAAAGAGACCGGTGACGCCATCACCGTCTTTGGCCTGCCCATCTACAACGCCACCTACTCCTCCTCGGTCATTCCCATCCTGCTGGGCGTGCTGCTGATGTCCAAGGTGGAGCCTCTGGCCAACAAGTTTGCACCCAAGGCGGTCCGCTTCTTCACCGCACCGCTGATCACCATGCTGGTGGTGGGCATCGCCACCCTGTGCGTCCTGGGCCCCATCGGCTACGTGATCTCCAACATCCTGGCCTCCGCCATCAACGGCCTGAGCGCCATCGCTCCCTGGCTGGCTCCCACCATCAACGGCGCGCTGCTGCCCTTCCTGGTCATGACCGGCACCCACCACGCTCTGACCCCCATTGGCATCAACAACCGTATGACCATCGGCTTCGACACCATCATCTACCCGGGCCAGCTGGCCTCCAACATCGCTCAGGGCGCCGCTGCTCTGGCTGTCTCCTTTAAGACCAAGAACATGGAGCTGAAGGAGCTGACCTCCTCCACCGGCATCACCGCCGTCTGCGGCATCACCGAGCCGGTGCTGTACGGCGTCACCATGAAGATCCGCACCAACATGATCGCCGCCATGGTGGGCGGCGGTGTGGGCGGCTTCTTCATGGGCCTGATGAACACCAAGAACTACTCCGGCGGTTCTCCGGGCCTGTTGACCCTGCCCAGCTACATCGGCCTGGATGCACCCATGAGCAACTTCTACTTTGCCTGCGCCGGCGCAGCCATCGCCTTTGTGGTGGGCTTCGTGGTGTCCTTCATCCTGTACAAGGACCCCGTGGAAGGCCAGGAAAACGCCTGATTCTCTAAAAGAAGGAGCTTGCAGCCTATGTATTTCCCGGAAAATTTCCTGTGGGGCGGCGCCACCGCCGCCAACCAGTGCGAGGGCGCCTATGACGAGGACGGCAAGGGCCTGTCCATCCAGGACGTCCTGCCCAAGGGGTTCAAGGTCATCACCGACGGCCCCACCCCCGACAACCTCAAGCTGAAGGGCATCGACTACTACCACCGCTACAAAGAGGACATCGCCATGTTCGCCGAGATGGGGTTCAAGGTCTACCGGTTCTCCATCGCCTGGAGCCGCATCTTCCCCACCGGGGAGGAGGCTGTGCCCAACGAGGCCGGCCTGAAGTTCTACGACGCGGTCATCGACGAGTGCCTCAAGTACGGCATCGAGCCCCTCATCACCATCTCCCACTACGAGACCCCTCTGGCCCTGGCCAAAAAGTACAACGGCTGGAGCAACCGCATCATGATCGACCTGTACCTGAAATACTGCCAGGTGCTGTTTGAGCGGTACAAGGGGAAGGTGAAGTACTGGGTCACCTTCAATGAGATCAACTCCATCCTGCATCAGCCCTTCATGAGCGGGGCCATCCTGACCCCCAAGGCCCAGCTGAGCAACCAGGACCTGTACCAGGCCATCCACCACGAGCTGGTGGCCAGTGCCCGGGCGGTGGAGCTGGCCCACCGGATCGACCCCAACTACAAAGTGGGCTGCATGATTCTGGCGGTGACCATCTATCCGCTGTCCCCCAACCCCGACGACATCATCGAGGTGATGCGTCTGGACGACGAAAATTACCTGTTTGCCGACGTCCAGGCCCGGGGCGCCTACCCCTATTTTGCCAAGCGGCTGTTTGAGGAGAAGGGGGTTCAGCTGGAGATCACCGACGCCGACCGGGAGGCCCTGACCCACACGGTGGACTTTGTCTCCTTCAGCTACTACTCCAGCAACTGCGCTTCGGCCGACCCCACCAAGGGCGAGCCCACCGGCAGCAACATGACCACCAACCTCAAGCGCAACCCCTACTCCAAGGTCAGCGAGTGGGGCTGGCAGATCGATCCCCAGGGCCTGCGCTACACCCTGAACCGGCTCTACGCCCGCTACCAGAAGCCCCTGTTCATCGCCGAGAACGGCCTGGGCGCCAACGACACCCTGGTGCCGGACGGCAAGGGCGGCTTCACGGTGGAGGACGACTACCGCATCAAGTATATGAACGACCACCTGGTCCAGGTCAGCGAGGCGCTGCACGACGGGGTGGACGTGATGGGCTATACTGCCTGGGGCTGCATCGACCTGATTTCCTGCTCCACCGCCGAGATCAAAAAGCGCTATGGCATGATCTACGTGGACCTGAACAGCGACGGCACCGGCACCCTGGCCCGCTGGCGTAAAAAGAGCTTTGACTGGTACAAGGAAGTCATCGCCACCAATGGCGAGAGCCTGAAAGTCTGAGCCCCTGCATGACACTCTGAAGACGGCCGCCCGGGTGGAGATTCCGCAGGGCGGCCATTTTTGGCTGGAAAACCCCGGCCCCGGCGGCCGGCCGGGACGGCTCCCCGCCGAAACCACGCTGCAAGGCGAAAAGATTCGCCGGAAAATCCGAAAAACCCCTTGCAATGCCCCCGATTTTCTGGTATACTGTATCAGCCGCTTGGCGTGGGCGCCCAAAATGGCCCGGATGCGGGCCTGCCTTGACAGCCAGCGAGTACACAGAAAAGGATGAAACACATGTACGCAATCATTGTTACCGGCGGTAAGCAGTACCGCGTGGAGCAGGGCGACATCGTCTACATTGAAAAGCTGGACGTTGAGGCTGACTCCGAAGTGAAGTTCGATCAGGTCCTCGCTGTGGGCGAGGAAGGCTCGGTGAAGGTGGGCGCTCCCGTCGTGGAGGGTGCTTCGGTCACTGCCAAGGTCATCAAGAATGGCAAGGGCAAAAAGCTGAACATCATCACCTATCGTCCCAAGAAGCACAGTGCTCGCCGCATGGGCCATCGTCAGCCCTACACCAAGGTTGAGATCACTGCGATCAACGGCTAAGGAGGAAGTATACAATGGCACACAAGAAAGGCGTAGGCAGCACCAAGAACGGCCGCGACTCCATGGCCCAGCGTCTGGGCGTGAAGCGTGCCGATGGGCAGAAGGTTCTGGCTGGCAACATCCTGGTCCGGCAGCGCGGCACCCACATTCAGCCGGGTGAGAACGTTGGCAAGGGCAGCGATGACACCCTGTTCGCTCTGGTGGACGGCACCGTCCGTTTTGAGCGCGTGGGCAAGTCCGGCAAGAAGTGCAGCGTCAAGCAGTAACTTCCCAAGGACCTGACAAACTGCAGATCGAAGAGCCGGACCGTTTGGCCCGGCTCTTTTATGTGTAAGAGAGTTTGGATGACGCCCCGGATGCAGGGGAATGCTGAGAGCAGAATCCCCGCAGCCCGGGCGCCGGCCCGCTCACCTGCGGCAGAATAAAGGAGAAACACATGGCAGCACAGACAAATTTCATTGATATCGCCACCATCTGGCTCCACGCGGGCAAGGGCGGCGACGGGGCGGTCAGCTTCCACCGGGAAAAGTTCGTGGCGGCGGGCGGCCCCGACGGCGGCGACGGCGGCCGCGGCGGCGACATCATCTTTGTGGTGGACGATCACCTGACCACCCTGATGGATTTCCGCTATAAGCGCAAGTACACCGCCCAGGAGGGCGGCCCGGGCCGGGGCAGCAACTGCCACGGCGCCAACGCCCCCGACCTCATCATCAAGGTGCCCATGGGCACTGTCATCAAGGACACCGCCAGCGGCCTGGTCATTGCCGACCTGTCCACCCACGATCCCGCGGTGGTGGCCAAGGGCGGCCGGGGCGGCTATGGCAACGCCCATTTCGCCACCCCCACCCGCCAGGTGCCCAAGTTCGCCAAGCCCGGCATGCCCGGCGAGGACATCCAGGTCACCCTGGAGCTGAAGCTGATCGCCGACGTGGGCCTGATCGGCTTCCCCAACGTGGGCAAGTCCACCCTGATTTCCACCATCAGCGCCGCCCGGCCCAAGATCGCCAACTACCACTTTACCACCCTGGTGCCCACGCTGGGCGTGGTGTCGGTGGGTGAGGGCGCCAGCTTTGTCTGCGCCGACATCCCCGGCCTGATCGAGGGCGCCAGCGAGGGCGTGGGCCTGGGCCACGATTTCCTGCGCCATGTGGAGCGGTGCCGTCTGCTGCTCCATGTGGTGGACGTCTCGGGCAGCGAGTGCCGGGACCCCATGGACGACTTTGAGAAGATCAACCAGGAGCTGGAGCGGTTCAGCCCGGCCCTGGCCCAGCGGCCCCAGATCGTGGTGGGCAACAAGTGCGACCTGGCCACCGAGGAACAGATCGAGGCCTTCCGCCAGTATGTGGAGGCCAAGGGTCTGACCTTTGTGCCCATCTCGGCAGCCACCATGCAGGGGGTCAAGGCCCTGCCCGGCCTGGTGTACAACCGTCTGAAGGATATCCCGCCGGTGCCGGTCTTTGCGGCCGAGTACAAAAAGCCGGAGGTCAAGCCCGATGACCGCAGCTTTACCATCACCCGGCTGGAAGCGCACCGCTGGTCCATCGACGCTCCCTGGCTGGAGCGGATTCTGGCCGGCAGCAACGTGGACGACTACGAGAGCCTGCAGTTCTTCCAGCGGCAGCTGGGGGAGAGCGGCATCCTGGACGCCCTGGTGGACAAGGGCGTGGAGGAAAACGACACCATCCTCATCGGCGATTATCAGTTCGACTATATCTTCTAACCGGAGGGCAGCGCCATGGACAAGACACCCGCGGAAAAGATCGACCTGCGTGAGATCAGCCCCCTGGCCCTGGCCTTTGTGGGGGACAGCGTGCTGGAACTGTTGGTGCGCCGGCGGCTGGTGGAATATCACCGGCTGGCTCCCGGCCGCCTGAACGCCGAAAAGATCAAATATGTATCCGCCCGGGCCCAGTTCCGGGAGGAGCAGCTGCTGGAACCTCTGTTCACCCCGGAGGAGCTGGAGATGTTCAAGCGGGGCCGCAACGCCAGCCGCGCCGCCGTCTCCAAGCACGCCACACCCCAGGAATACCGGGCCTCCACCGGCTTTGAGTGTTTGCTGGGCTGGCTGTACCTCCAGGGGAACACCGCCCGCATCGGCGAGCTGTTCGAGGCGCTGTGGGCGGGGTATGACCCCGCCGCGCCCGGCAGCTGACCCTGACCCCCAGAGGGCCCGCCATCCCGACGGAAAAAGCCCGCTGCTTCCCGCACGGGAATCCGTGAAGGGGAGGCAGCGGGCTTTTCAGGTGTGTGAAAGGTCAGGGAAGGGAAGATGCGCCCGGAAACGGGTTACGCTCCCGGACCAAAGCCGGGGAATCAGCGGCAGTTCTTGCTGCTGGTCTTGGTGGACTTGGTGTTCTGTGCGCCCTCGTCGTCAGCGCCCTTGGTGTACTGGTTGGGGTGCTTGTGCTCGTTGGTGGAGCTGGGGGTGCGGCTGTTGGACGCACGGTTGCTGTGGGTGCTGGACTGGGCGCCGGACTGCTTGACATTGTTGCTGCGATTTTCCATGATTTGATTGCTCCTTTCGGATTGTGGTCAGGTTGTGGTCGCATTTCCTGCGGGGACGGCTGCCCCCGCTGGTCATAGTTTGGCCGTTTGCGACGGCTTTATACATCTGCCGCAAGGGCACAAGGGGGAGATTTTCTTGCCGACCGAATACTTTGAACAGCGGGAGCGGGCTTTGCTGGGTTCCCGCTATGAGGAGCTGTATGCCCCGCCGGCGGCCCAGGCCGCCCGGGGGGTTACCGTCTCGCCGCTGCGGATGTCCCCGGCGGATTTTGCAGCCGGGGCCGGCTTTGCCGTGACGCCCTCCCCCTTCTGCGGGGCGGGATTCCTGGTGCAGGAAGAGGACTTCAAGCCGGGGCGGCACCCCTGGCACCATGCGGGCGTATTCTATTCCCAGGAGCCCTCAGCCTCGTCGGCGGCCCCCCTGCTGGGGGTCCGGCCGGGGATGCGGGTGCTGGATCTGTGCGCCGCGCCGGGAGGCAAAACCAGCCAGCTGGCCGCTGCCCTGGCGGGGGAAGGCATGCTGATCGCCAACGAATACGTGGCCGCCCGGGCCGAAATCCTCAAGAGCAACCTGGAGCGTATGGGCGTGGCCAACGCAGTGGTTCTGAACGAGAGCCCCGAGCGGATCGTGGCGGCCCTGCCCGAGTTCTTCGACCGGATTCTGGTGGATGCCCCCTGCTCGGGCGAGGGCATGTTCCGCAAGGAGCCCGCCGCCCTGGCCCAGCATTCGGAGGCCCTGGTGGCCCAGTGCGCCGCCCTGGGCTCCTCCATTCTGGACAGCGCCGCGGCGGCTCTGGCCCCCGGCGGCGAAATCGTCTACTCCACCTGCACCTTTGCCCCCGAGGAGGACGAGGGCCAGGTGGCGGCCTTTCTGGCCCGGCACCCGGAATTTGCCCTGGCCGACGTGATGGAACGGGCTTTTGCGCCCTTCGGCAGCCCGGGGGAGGAAAACCGCACCGGCGGCCTGCCGCTGGATGTGAGCCTGGTCCGCCGGATCTGGCCCTGCCAGGGGGGAGAGGGGCATTTTATGGCCCGTCTGGTGAAGGCGGGAACCACCGATCCCGCCCAGCGGGCCGCCGAGGAGGCGGTGTGGATGGCCCGGCTCCAAAAGCCCCAGCCCGACCGCAAATCCTCCGGCCCCAAATCCAAAAACCGCCCTGCCCGGGGCGGAAAGCCGGAACCCGTCCCGGCGGGGCAGATGCTGGCGGCGTGGAAGGATTTTGCCGCCCGGTTTTTCCCCGCCCTGGCGGACAAGCCCGCCGTGGTGCTGGGAGAATCGGTGCTGCTGCCCCCGGTCTGCCCGGCCCTGGGCCTGCATATCCTGCGGGCGGGGGTGCTGGCCGGCACCGTCCAGAAGGGACGGTTTGTGCCGGGACATCACCTGTTCACCGCCTTCGGCAAAGAGTGCGTCAATACAGAGGCCCTGACCCGCAGCGATCCCCGCTGCCGGGCCTATCTGCTGGGGCAGGAGATCGAGGCCGCATCGGCCCAAGACGGCTGGTGCTGCGTGACGGTGGACGGCTGCCCCCTGGGCGGCGGCAAGGTGTCGGGGGGACGGGTGAAAAACCACTATCCCAAGGCCCTGCGGCTGCTGGGCTGAGGCGGCGGCCAAACTGGCGCTTGAAGAAAGAACCAGTTTGTGCTAAAATTGATAAGAAAGTCTGATGAAAGATACCTTCAGGACTTCACCAGAGGGAAAGGACACGCCGCGCCGGGTCGGCTGGCATCGGGGCGGCACGTGAAAGATACAGCTAGGAGGCTCAATCCCATGTCAGGACACAGCAAATGGAACAACATCAAGCGCAAGAAGGAAAAGACCGACGGCGCCCGCGCCAAAGTCTTTACCAAGATCGGCCGCGAGATCAGCGTCGCGGTCCGCAACGGCGGCCCTGACCCCGCCTCGAACGGCAAGCTGGCCGACCTGATCAGCAAGGCCAAGCGGATGAATGTTCCCAACGATAACATCCAGCGCATCATCAAGAAGGCCGAGGGCGGCGACAAGACCGAGTACGAAGCCATCAACTACGAGGGCTACGGCCCCGGCGGCGTGGCCGTCATGGTGGAAACCCTGACCGACAACCGCAACCGTACCGCTGCCGACCTGCGCCACTATTTTGATAAAAACGGCGGCAATCTGGGCACACTGGGCTGTGTGGGCTTCCTGTTCACCCAGAAGGGCGTCATTGACATCTCGCTGGAGGACAAGGACGCCGACGAGGCCATGATGGACGCTCTGGATGCCGGCGCCGAGGACTTCGACGCAGGCGAGGACGCCGCCGAGATCACCACCGATCCCGACAGCTTCTCGGCCGTGTGCAACGCACTGGAGGCCAAGGGCTATGAGTTCATCTCGGCCGACCTGGCCATGGTGCCCATGACCACCACCCGGCTGACCGACCCCGATCAGCTCAAGCTGATGGGCAAGCTGCTGGATGCTCTGGAGGAGGACGACGACGTCCAGAACGTCTGGCACAGCCTGGAGAACGAAGAGGACCTGCCGGAATAATCCGCACACACAAGCCGGGCCGTGGTTTTGGCCCGGATGAAGCGTGTCTGTGACACGCTCCAGGGGGAACCCATTTCTGCCTGCCTGCGCAGGTCAGAAATTCCTTCCCCCTGGTATATCCCTCTTGCGCTTAGCCGATTTTTGCAGCACGCCGTGGCGGCGCTTGCAAAAACGGAGCGCTGCGCCAGCGGCGGCTCCCTGATTCATCCACTGGATGCAGTTGCCGCCGCTGCCCAGGGGACAAAATTGCCCGCAGAACCGCGCACTCGCCCTGATGGGCTCGCACACTCTCTGCGGGCAATTTCCCTGTATGTGTCCAGACCGTACGCACTTGTCGTCCGGTCTGGACTTTTTCTACAGGTTGATAAATCAACACAAACCACCGGAGAGGGGGAGCGCAGATGGAACCGCAGAAGATCCTTTGCCCGTACTGCCGGGCCGAACTGACCGAGGGGGCCGCCAGCTGTCCCCATTGCCGGCGGAGCTTTGCCGGGCGGAATCCGGCGGGGGCCCTGCCGGTGGGCACGCTGCTGGCGGGCCGGTACACGGTGGGGGAGATGCTGAGCATCGACGGCGAAGGCATCCTCTACCGCGGCGTGGAAAACCGGGGCCGGTTTCGGGTGACCATCAAGGAATACCTGCCCATCACCCTGTCGGCGGAGCGGGGCAGCGACTGTCAGCTGCGGGCCAAGCCCGGCAGCGAGGTGCTGCTCAAGACCACCCGAATGGATTTCGCTGACCTGTACCGGTCCATCCAGCGGATCACCCCGGCCACCGGCCTGGAGGCGGTGCTGGATGTGGTGGAGGCCAACAACACCGTCTATGCCGTCCTGGAAAACCCCGGCGGCGTGCCGCTGGACCAGTGGCTGGACAAGCAGCGCCGCACCATCACCCCCGAGGAGGCCTGCGCCATGCTGCAGCCGGTGTTCAACGGGGTGGCGGCCATGCATCAGGTGGGGCTGGTTCACCGGGGCATCTGCCCCGAGAACATCCGGGTGCTGGACAATGGCCGGGCCCGGCTGACCGGCTACGCCACCATCGGCCTGCGGACGGCAGGCAGCGGCCTGCATGGCCAGCTGTACGAGGGATATTCGGCCCCGGAACAGTATTCGGCTGTGGAGTTTGAGGGCCGCTACACCGACGTGTACAGCCTGTCGGCGGTGCTGTACCGGATGGTGTGCGGCCAGAGCCCGGTGCCGGCCGCCCAGCGGATGGTCACCGACTCCAACCCCAAAGCCCGCACCGTCAACCCGGCGGTGCCGCCTTATGTATCGGAAGCACTGGCCCTGGGCCTGCAGCTGGACCCGGCCCGCCGGATTCAGACGGTGCCCCAGCTGAGCCGGGCCCTGTCCTCGCCGTCGGCGGCGGAGGAGGAAGCCCGCACCGTCCATGCGGCCGGACGCCGCAAGGCGCGGGAGAAAAAGCAGAAGCCCGCCCTGACCCTGACGGCCATCCTGACCGGCATTTTGGTTCTGCTGGCGGTGCTGACCCTGCTGACGCTGTGGAGCCTGCTGGGCCGCAGCCAGCCTCCCGCCGACCAGACTGCCCCCTCCGAGTCCACCAGCGCACCCAGCGTCGTGACGGTGAACTATGTCCCCAACTTTGTGGGGATGAGCTATTCCCAGATTCAGAACAACCGGGAATACACCGGCATCTATCTGTTCTACGTCACCGAAGAATACAGCGACAGCGCCCCGGCGGGCACCGTCCTGACCCAGGACCCCGCCCCCGGCACCGCCATCACCGAAGGGGAAAACTCCACCATCCGCCTGGTCATCAGCAAGGGCCCCCAGATGGTGGAAATGCCCAATACCATCGGTTTCACCCAGGAGGGAGCCATCCGGGAGCTGGAAAGCCGGGGCCTGGTGCCCAGCTGCTTCATGGTGGTGAACGATGGGTCTTATGCGTCGGGCTGCGTGGTAGCCTGCAGCGTGGAGCCGGGCACCATGGTGGAGGCGGGCAGCACCATTGTGGTGTATATTGCCGCCGATCGGGATGTCCAGATCACCACCACACCCGATACCGTCCCGGATGCGGGCGGCACCCTGACCGAGGAGGATATCGACACCAGCGGCGTGGATACCGACTGAGGCAGTACTCCGGTTTTGCAAGCATCCGCCGCCCCACCTTTAACACTTTTTTCTTTTTCGTCTTTGTCCGCTCCGCTGGGGCCAGAGGGCCAGGGAGGGGGTTTCGACTCCCCCTCCCTAGGCCCTCTGGACTCCCTACCCACCCTAACGACCAGGGTCTAAACCCTGGACCCAAATGAGGAAGTCGCGGCGTTCAAAAGCCTAAAAAACACTGTCATGCCTGGCCCGTTTAAACTTAGAGAGCCTCAAACGGCGGCACGGGTGTTTTTCTTAACGGCTTTTGCCCGCCGCTCCGATTGCTGAGAGCGCCCGCTTTGGCGGGCAGCCGAGCCGACCGCATCCGGTGGATGAAACAGGGAGGCGAGGCTGGCGCAGTGCTCCAATTTTCACAAGGGCGCACCGCCGCCCGCCGGGAAAATTGGCTAAGCACAAGAGGAAAACATATCACTTGCCTCGTTGAAGGTTCCAACAGAAAACCCCCGCCTCTTTTTGAGAAGCGGGGGTTTTGTTATAGTTTTTTCAGGGCGTACCGGGTGAAGAAAGCGGGCTATCCGAAACCTTGGACTCACTGGGCCGCAGACCGGGAGCTTTCTAAAGCGGCTGACAATCCTTGACCTGTAAAATCAGGTTTTGAGTCCGTTTACATCGCACCGCGCCACAGGCGCAAACGCAACGAGCGAGCCGGAGCGTAGAGGTTCCGCGGAACCTTCGGAGACCCGCCAGCTTGATGGTACACAGTGAAAAGTCTTTTGCCTACTTTTCTTCAGAAAAGTAGGTTGGTGTAGCCCATGAGGTACTGGTCCACCTGGGCGGCGCAGTCGCGGCCTTCACGCAGGGCCCAGACCACCAGACTCTGGCCCCGGCGCATATCGCCGCAGGCAAAGATTTTGTCCGCGCTGGTCCGGTAATCGGGTGCGTCGGCACAGCCCCGGGCGTTCAGATTCACCCCGAAAGCCTCGGCTGCATAGGGCTCGCAGCCCACAAAACCCGCCGCAATCAGCGCCAGCTGACACTCGTAGGTAAAGGTCTCCCCGGTGGGCACCATCGACGTGCGTCCCGTCTCCGGGTCCCGCTCGGGCCGCAGCCGGGCAATGACCGCCCCGCACAGCTTGCCTTCCTCGTCGGTCAGGAACTCCTGAACCGTGGTCTGGTAGGCCCGGGGATCTTTGCCCAGCCGGGCCAGACTCTCCACCTGACCGTAATCCGTCTTCTTCACCCGGGGCCATTCGGGCCAGGGATTGGATGCGGTGCGCTGGGCGGGGGGCTCCGGCATCATCTCCAGGGCCAGCAGGTCGGTGCAGCCCTGGCGCAGGGCGGTGCCCTGGCAGTCGTTGCCGGTGTCGCCGCCGCCAATCACCAGAACGTTTTTCCCCGCCGCCGAAATGGCTTTGCCGTCCGACAGGTCCGAGTCCAGCAGACTCCGGGTGACGCTGGTCAGGTAATCCACCGCAAAGCAGACCCCTTGTGCCTCCCGGCCCGGAACGTTCAGGTCCCGGGGCCGCTTGGCCCCGCAGCAGAGCACCACTGCGTCGTAGTGGGCCGCCACCTCGGCAGCGTCCACCGTATGGCCCACATCCATCCCGGTGAGGAACTCGATCCCCTCCGCCTGCATGATCCGGATGCGCCGCTCAATGACCTCTTTCTCCAGCTTCATGTTGGGGATGCCGTACATCAGCAGGCCGCCGGGCCGGTCCTCCCGCTCGTAGACGGTGACGCTGTGGCCCCGCCGGTTCAGGTATTCCGCTACCGCCAGGCCCGCCGGGCCGCTGCCGATCACCGCCACGCTCTTGCCGGTGCGGGCCGGAGGCGGGGCGGGCTTCATCCAGCCCTTGGCGTAGCCCGTCTCAATGATGGCGTGCTCGTTCTCCCGCACCGTCACCGGACTGCCGGTGACGCTGCCGCAGGTGCAGGCCGCTTCACACAGGGCCGGGCAGACCCGGCTGGTGAACTCAGGGAACCGGTTGGTGGCCAGAAGCCGCCGCAGCGCCAGCTCCCATTTGCCCTGCCACACCAGCTCGTTCCACTCGGGAATCAGGTTGTGCAGGGGACATCCCGACGCCGCCGGGCCGATCATCAGCCCCGCCTGGCAGAAGGGGACCCCGCAGTCCATGCAGCGGCCCGCCTGGGTCTGCTGCTCCTCCCGGGAGAGGAAAGCGTGAAACTCATTGTAATGCTCCAGCCGCGCCAGGGGCTCGGCGTCGGCGCTGACTTTGCGCTCAAACTCCATAAATCCTGTGGTTTTGCCCATGATAGGTTCCCTCCCTCACTTGACTTTCTGCTGGGCGTAGAAGGCTTCGATCTGGGCCTGCTCGCCGTCCAGGCCGCGCTCCTCCATGGAGGCGATGATCCGAAGCATCCGGTCGTAATCGTAGGGCAGGACCTTCTTGAACTTGGGCAGGTAGTCGCTGAACTGATCCAGGATTTCCTGGCCCCGGGGGCTGCCGGTGGCCTCCACATGGGCCCGGATCAGCTCTTTCAGGGCGGCCACGTCGTGCTTGTGCTCCACCGGCTCCAGGCTGACCGTCTCCTTGTTGACCCGCTGGTAGAAGTCCCAGTTTTCATCCAGAACGTAGGCGATGCCGCCGGTCATGCCGGCCGCAAAGTTCTTGCCGGTGGGGCCCAGGACCACCACCGTGCCGCCGGTCATATACTCGCAGCCGTGGTCGCCCACGCCTTCCACCACCGCCGTGGCTCCCGAATTGCGGACGCAGAACCGCTCGCCGGCCACGCCCGACAAAAACGCTGTGCCGCTGGTGGCGCCGTACAGGGCCACGTTGCCGGTGATGATGTTGTCCTCGGGACGGGACGCCATCCCCTCGGGGGGCCGGACGATGATCTTGCCGCCCGACAGGCCTTTGCCCAGATAGTCGTTGCAGTCGCCGGTGAGGCGCAGGGTCAGGCCCTTGGGAATGAAGGCGCCGAAGCTCTGGCCGCCGGCCCCGGTGCACCGCACCGTAAAGGTATCGTCGGGCAGGGCGTTGCCGTATTTCCGGGTGATTTCGCTGCCAAAGATGGCGCCGAAAGCCCGGTCGGTGTTGGACACCGCTACATCCACCGTCTGGGGATTCTTGCTGTTCAGGCGGAACTTCTTCATCAGCACCCGCATGTCCAGGGTCTGTTCCAGATGGAAGTCGTAGGCGTCGGCGGGCTGATAGTGCACGTTCAGGTTGTCAATGGCGGGGTTGTGGAGGATGGACTCCAGGTTCAGCTTGGCGGCCCGGCCGGCGGCGGGTTTCACCCGCAGCAGGTCGGTGCGGCCCACCAGCTCGTCGATGGTGCGCACACCCAGCTTCGCCATATACTCCTGCAGCTCGGAGGCCACAAAGGTCAGGTAATGGATGATATACTCCGGCTTGCCCATGAAGTTCTTGCGCAGCTCGGGGTTCTGGGTGCAGATGCCCATGGGGCAGGTGTCCAGGTTGCACACCCGCATCATGACGCAGCCCTCGGCCATCAGCAGGCTGGTGCCGAAGCCGAATTCCTCTGCGCCCAGCATGCAGCTGATGGCCACATCCCGGCCGCTCAGCAGCTTGGAGTCGCTCTCGATCCGCACCCGGGTCCGCAGGCCGTTGAGGATCAGGGTCTGATGGGTCTCGGCGATGCCCAGCTCCCAGGGCAGGCCCGCATTCTGGATGGAGGTGCGGGGGGCTGCGCCGGTGCCGCCGTCGTAGCCCGACACCAGAATCACCTGGGCTCCGCCCTTGGCCACGCCGGCGGCGATGGTGCCCACGCCCGCCTCACTGACCAGTTTCACGTTGATCCGAGCGTCCCGGTTGGCGTTCTTCAGGTCGTAAATCAGCTGGGCCAGGTCCTCAATGGAATAGATATCGTGGTGGGGCGGGGGAGAGATCAGCCCCACGCCGGTGGTGCTGTGACGGGTGCGGGCAATCCAGGGGTAGACCTTGCTGCCGGGAAGCTGGCCGCCCTCGCCGGGCTTGGCGCCCTGGGCCAGCTTGATCTGGATTTCCTCCGCCGACACCAGGTACTGACTGGTGACGCCGAACCGGGCCGAGGCCACCTGCTTGATCTTGGAGTTGCTGGGGCTGTGGTACCGCTCGGGGGGCTCGCCGCCCTCGCCGGTGTTGCTGCGGGCCCCGATCTGGTTGAAGGCCAGGGCAATGGTCTCGTGGGCCTCGCTGCTGAGGGCGCCGTAGCTCATGGCCGCACCCTTGAACCGCTTGAGGATGGAGGACACCGGCTCCACCTCTTCCAGAGGGATGCCTCCCTCCTGGGGATAGGCGAACTCCAGCAGGCTGCGCAGGTGGACGCCGTTGTCGCCCATCTGGTCCACCGCCCGGGTGAACTGCTTGAAGGCATCGTAATCGTTCTCAAAGCAGGCCTTCCGGAACAGGTGAATGGTCTGGGGGGTGAACAGGTGATCTTCGCCCCCGGCGCGGTACTTGTGGTCGCCGCTGGAGGCCAGCTGCATATTGATGTCCAGCCCCAGGGGGTCGAAGGCGGCGGAATGCCGGGCCTCCACGTCGGCCTGGATCTCCTCCAGCCCGATGCCCCCCACACGGCTGACGGTGCCGGTGAAATACTTGTCGATGACCTCTTTGGAGATGCCCACCGACTCGAAAATCTGGCTGCCCTGGTAGCTCTGGATGGTGGAAATACCCATCTTGGAGGCAATCTTGACGATGCCGTTCAGGACGGCGTTGTCGTAGTCCTGCACCGCGGCATAAAAATCCTTGTTCAGCAGGCCGTCCCCGATCAGCTGGCCGATGGCCTCATGGGCCAGATAGGGGTTGACGGCGCAGGCGCCGTAACCCAGCAGGGCCGCAAAGTGATGGACTTCCCGGGGCTCGGCGCTCTCCAGAATCAGGGCCAGGGCGGTGCTCTTTTTGGTGCGGACCAGGTACTGGCTCACCGCCGACACCGCCAGCAGGCTGGGAATGGCCACATGGTATTCGTCGATGTCCCGGTCGGACAGGATGATGATGTTGGCCCCGTCCTTATAGGCCCGGTCCACCTCCAGGAACACCCGGTCGATGGCTTTTTCCAGGCTGGTGTTCTTGTAGTAGTTGATGGAGACGGTGGCCACCTTGAACCCCGGCACGTTCATGGCCTGGATTTTCAGCAGGTCGGTCTCGCTGAGAATGGGGTTGTGGACCTTGAGCACCTTGCAGTTTTCGGGCCGGTCCTCCAGCAGGTTGCCGTGGGCCCCGATATAGACGCTGGTGGAGGTGACCACCTTTTCCCGGATGGCGTCGATGGGCGGGTTGGTGACCTGGGCGAACATCTGCTTGAAATAGCTGAACAGGGGCGGGTGACGGCTGCTGAGCACCGCCAGGGGGGTGTCGGCCCCCATGGCGCCGCTGGGCTCCGCGCCCTGGCGGGCCATGGGCAGAAGCAGCTCGTGAATCTGCTCGTAGCTGTAACCGAAAGCCTTTTCCAGCCGGGTGAGCTGCTCCGCGGTGTAAGACGGAACCTTCCGGTTGGGAATCTTGAGGCTGCTCAGCTGCACCAGGCACCGGTCAATCCACTCGCCGTAGGGCTCCCGGGCGGCATAGGCTTCTTTCAGCTGCTCGTCGTCCACCACTTCGCCCTTGACCGTGTCCACCAGCAGCATCTTGCCGGGGCGCAGCCGGTCTTTTACCAGGACGTTCTCGGGCGGGCAGTCCAGCACCCCCACCTCCGAGGACAAAATCACCCGGCCGTCCCGGGTGATGGTGTAGCGGCTGGGCCGCAGGCCGTTGCGGTCCAGCACCGCGCCCACCACGTCGCCGTCCGAGAACAGGATGGCCGCCGGGCCGTCCCAGGGCTCCAGCATGGTGGCGTAATACTGATAAAACGCCCGCTTTTTGGGGCTGATGTTCTGGTTGTTCTCCCAGGGCTCGGGAATGGTGATCATCACCGCCAGGGGCAGGTCCATCCCGTTCATCACCAGGAATTCCAGGGTGTTGTCCAGCATGGCCGAGTCGGAGCCGGCGGTGTTGACGATGGGGAGAATCTTGTTCATGTCCTCCTGCAGGATGGGGGAGGAGATGGACTCCTCCCGGGCCAGCATGGCGTCGGTGTTGCCCTTGATGGTGTTGATCTCGCCGTTGTGGAGGATGAACCGGTTGGGGTGGGCCCGCATCCAGCTGGGGGTGGTGTTGGTGGAAAAGCGGCTGTGGACCATGCCGATGGCGGATTCATAGTCCTCGTCCTGCAAATCCAGGTAGAACTGCCGCAGCTGGTGGACCAGGAACATCCCCTTGTACACGATGGTGCGGCTGGACAGGCTGGCCACATAGGTGCCGCTGGAAGCCTGCTCAAACACCCGCCGCAGTACATACAGCCGGCGGTCAAAGTCGATGCCCTTGCTGACCTTGGCCGGCTTCTTAATGAAGCACTGCCAGATGGAGGGCATGCAGTCCCGGGCCTTCTGGCCCACGGCGTCGGGGGCCACCGGCACCCCGCGCCAGGCCAGGAACTCCAGCCCTTCCTTCCGGGCCACCACCTCGAACAGTTTCATGGCCCGGGCCCGCAGGTGTTCGTCCTGGGGGAAGAAAAACATACCTACACCGTATTCCCGCTCGCCGCCGATGTCGATGTTGAGCCGGTCGGCGACCTTGGAGAAAAAGCGGTGGCTGATCTGGAGCAGAATGCCCACGCCGTCGCCGGTTTTGCCCTCGGCGTCCTTGCCGGCGCGGTGCTCCAGGTGTTCCACGATGGTCAGCGCGTCGCTGACGGTCTGGTGGGTTTTGCGGCCATGGATGTCCACCACGGCCCCGATGCCGCAGGCATCGTGCTCGAACCGGGGGTCATACAGGCCGGCAGGCGCTGTGCGTTCGGTCAAATGATCCATTTCCTTTCCCATCCTTCTATCGTATCTGAAATGGCAGGCCGCCGGGGCACCATCCCCGGCCGGCGGGAAAAACAAAAAAGGCGTTTCCGACAGGCATAGCGTGCCCGCCGGAAACACCTTTGTTTCCCTGGATCTATTATACAGCGTATTGAAATAGTTTCAAGTGACGGATGCAACAAACAACACACCACCCCGCCCGCGGATTTTCTGCGAAAACCACAAGAGAGACGGATGGAACCGGCGGCCCGTTCACAATTTGTTCATGTGTCACTCCCACCACTCTCACCACTCTCACCACTTTCACCACTCCCACCGGGGGACGCAGCATCCTGTGGGAAAAGCGCCAGAAAACCGCGGCCCAAAGGACACACTGGCCGCCGGAGGGGGCGGGGTGTAGACTGGATGCGGAAAGGGGAGAGCATCCCCGGTCAAACGAAAGGAGAGATGATAGATGAATCACGCCCATACCGCGCCCGCCCGGAGCCGAAAGGCAGGTGAGGACGCATGATGGAGGAGGACCGCTTTCTGGAGGAGCTGATGAAGCTGACCCGGGCCGAGGTGCTGAGCAGCCGGGCTTTTGCCCTGTGCTGGGACTGTCCCGACCAGGGCACCCGTGCCGACCGCACCCATGCGCTGCAGCTGCGGGCCACCAACCCTATGGATTCCAGCCCGCTGCCGGGGTGGGGGCTGGCCCTGGAACGGTTCCAGGAGGCCCGGGCCAACGCCTGGGAGGCCTACAAGGCCGACAAGGAGGGCTTTCTGGAACAGGCGCTGTCGGGCGGGCTGTGGGAATCGGCGGCGGTGCTCACCGCCCGGACCCTGCCCGCCATCCACTATGTGGTGGAGGGCCTGCTGCCCCAGGGGCTCACCATATTGGCATCGCCCCCCAAGTACGGCAAGAGCTGGCTGATGCTGGACCTATGCGTCCAGACCGCCCGGGGCGGCCAGCTGCTGGGACGCCGGTGCAGCCGGTCCAGCTGTCTGTATCTGGCTCTGGAGGACAGCCCCCGGCGGCTGCAGGACCGTCTGTGCAAGCTGCTGGCAGGCCAGCCCTGCCCGCCGGGGTTCTATTACCAGACCAGCTCCCCCGGCATCGGGGAGGGGCTGCTGGCCAACATCGAACTGTTTGCCCAGCGGCATCCCGACTGCAGGCTGGTGGTGATCGACACCCTGCAGAAGGTGCGCACCAACGCCGACCGCACCGCCGGCGGGGCCTATGCGGCGGACTACAGGGACGCCGGCGCGCTGAAAGAGCTGGCCGACCGGCTGGGGCTGTGTCTGGTGCTGGTGCACCATCTGCGAAAGATGGAGGATACCTCCGATCCCTTTAACCGGATCGCCGGCACCAACGGCCTGTCGGGCGCGGCGGACACCAATATCGTGCTGGCCCGGGCCAGCCGCCAGGACGCCGAGACCGCCTTTCACCTGACCGGCCGGGACGTGGAAGAGCAGCACCTGGCCATCCGGTTCAATAAGGAGCGGTTCCGGTGGGAGGTGATGGGGGATGCCGCCGACCTGGAAACCCAGCGCCTGGCCGCAGCCTATGAGGAAAACCTATGGGTGCAGACCATACGGCGCGGGGTGGACCAGGCCCCCGACCACCGGTGGCAGGCCACGGCCGTGGGCCTGATGAAGGGATGTGCGGCCCTGTACGGCCGGTGTCCCGCCGATACGCCCCAGGCGGCAGGCCGCCAGCTGGAAGCACTGTTCCCCCTGCTGCTGGAACGGGACTGCATCCAACATACCAGCCGGTACAGCAGCGGCTCTCGGGTGCATATCTTCCGCCGTCTGTCGGAGGAGGAGGCCGTCTTTGGCCCATCCGCCGGTGGGAGTGGTGAGAGTGGTGAGAGTGGTGGGAGTGGTGAGAGTGGTGAGAGTGGTGAGAGTGGTGAGAGTGGTGAGAGTGGTGAGAGTGGCACATGAACAAATTGTGAACGGGCCTCGTCCCACTCTCGTCCTGCGGCAGCAAAAGACGCAGTGAACCACCACTCGCCGCTCCGATTGCGGGGCCCGTGAGTGAGCCGACACCAACAGAAAACCCCCGCCCAAAGGATGGGCAGGGGTTGAGGTATTTTATAGGCTTTCAAGGCGTACCGGACGAGGTAATCAGGCTACGCGAAACTTTGCATTGTACCGCGCCGCAGGCGCAAACGCCGGGGGCGAGCGGGGGCGTAACGGCCCCGCGGAACCTTCGGAGACCCGGAAAGTGTATGGTACACAGTGAAGTCCTCTTGCGCTTAGCCAATTTTCTCTGCGGGCATGAATGCCCTTGTAAAAATTGGAGCGCTGCGCCAGCGGCGGCTCCCTGTTTCATCCACCGGATGCGGTCGCCGCCGCTGCCAAGCTTTTTCTCGAAAAAGCGGGGATTAGTAGGTGATGCCCTGGGCCAGCATGGCGGTGGCGACCTTCAGGAAGCCGGCGCAGTTGGCGCCCACCATCAGGTTGCCCTCGGCGCCCACCTCGACGGAAGCGTCGTAGCTGGCGTGGAAGATGCCCTCCATGATGCCCTTCAGCTTGGCGTCCACTTCCTCGAAGCTCCAGCTCAGGCGCTCGCTGTTCTGGCTCATCTCCAGGCCGGAAGTAGCCACGCCGCCGGCGTTGGTGGCCTTGGCGGGTCCGTACAGGACGCCGTTGGCCAGATAGACCTCGATGGCCTCGGGAGTGCTGGGCATGTTGGCGCCCTCGCACACCACGGTGCAGCCGTTCTTCACCAGGATCTCAGCCGAAGCCTTGTTGATCTCGTTCTGGGTGGCGCAGGGCAGGGCGATGTCGCAGGGGGTCTCCCAGATGCGGGTGCAGTCGGCCACATAGGTGGCGCCGGGATGGGTCTCGGCGTACTCCTTGATGCGGCCGCGGCGGACCTCCTTCAGATCCTTGACGTAATCCAGATCGATGCCGTTGGGGTCATAGACATAGCCGTTGGAGTCGCTCATGGTGACCACCTTGCCGCCCAGCTGGGTGGCCTTCTCGCAGGCATAGATGGCCACGTTGCCCGAGCCGGAGATGACCACCGTCTTGCCCTCGAAGCTGTCGTTGCGCATGCACTTGAGGGCCTCGGCGGTGAAGTAGCACAGGCCGTAGCCGGTGGCCTCGGTGCGGACCAGGGAGCCGCCGAAGGTCAGGCCCTTGCCGGTGAGCATGCCGCCCTGGAAGCTGTTGGTCAGACGCTTGTACTGGCCGAACATGTAGCCCACCTCGCGGCCGCCCACGCCGATGTCGCCGGCGGGGCAGTCCACAAACTGGCCGATGTGGCGGTACAGCTCGGTCATGAAGCTCTGGCAGAAGCGCATGACTTCCATGTCGCTCTTGCCCTTGGGATCAAAGTCGGAGCCGCCCTTGCCGCCGCCCATGGGCAGGGTGGTGAGGCTGTTCTTGAAGATCTGCTCAAAGCCCAGGAATTTCAGGATGCTCTGGTTGACCGACGGATGGAACCGCAGGCCGCCCTTGTAGGGGCCGATGGCGCTGTTGAACTGGACGCGGTAGCCGCGGTTGACCTGGACCTTGCCCTGGTCGTCCACCCAGGGCACACGGAAGGTGATGATCCGCTCGGGCTCCACCAGCCGCTCAATGAGGCCGGCCTTCTCATATTCGGGGTGCTTTTCCACCAGGGGCTGGATGCTCTCCAGCACCTCGGCCACAGCCTGCAGGAACTCAGGCTCGTGGGCGTTGCGCTGGGCAAGACCCTCGTAAACACGCTTGAGGTATTCGTTTGTCAGCATAACAGAAACTCCTTTCCCTACTGAGGCCGGCGGCAGGGCCGCGGGCCGCTCTATACCAGATGCCAGACCCCGGCCGCTCCAACCGGCGGAAGATGCGGGGGAAGCCGGTTCCCTCTTTGCAGCGGGGTGCTTTATTATTATAAAGCATTCAGGAAAAATTTTCAATAGAAGCGGGGTGATAAAATTTAAAAAAACAGAATAAAACCTCAAACCGCTTCAGAAAACCAAAAATAAAACCGAAAAAGCAAGCTTTGCTTCCGATCGTAAAGCGAATGGGGGCAAACAAAAACGTCCGGGCCGGGCGCAGCGCACCCACAGCCCGGACCAAGCCGGAAACACAGCGCCCTGCCCCGCAGCGGGGGCAGAGCGAAAAAACAGGGTTACAGCAGGGCCTGGACGGCGTCGGCAGCGCCCTCCAGATACTCTCCGCCGTAGGCCTCCACCCGGCCCTCGTCGGCCAGAGCGGCCAGAGAGGGGTCAATGGGCATCTTGGCCAGGACCTTCAGGCCGTACTTGGCGGCAATCTGCTCCACGTGGCTCTCGCCGAACAGGGAGATGTGCTTGCCGCAGTCGGGGCAGACCAGATAGCTCATGTTCTCGATGATGCCCAGGATGGGGACATTCATCTTCTGGGCCATGTTGACGGCCTTGGCCACAATCATGCTGACCAGTTCCTGGGGGCTGGCCACCACCACGATGCCGTCCACCGGCAGGCTCTGGAACACGGTCAGGGGAACGTCGCCGGTTCCCGGAGGCATATCCACAAAGAGGAAGTCCACGTCCTTCCAGACCACATCGGTCCAGAACTGCTTGACGGCGCCGGCGATGACGGGGCCGCGCCAGACCACGGGGTCCTCTTCGTTTTCCACCAGCAGGTTGATGCTCATGACATCAATGCCCATCCGGCTCTGGATGGGCCAGCAGCCCTGGTTGTCGGCCATGGCGCGGCCATGGATGCCGAACAGCTTGGGAATGGACGGGCCGGTGATGTCGGCGTCCAGGATGCCGCAGTGATAGCCGCGGCGGCGCATGGCGCAGGCCAGCAGGGCGCTGGTCATGCTCTTGCCGACGCCGCCCTTGCCGGACACCACGCCGATCACCTTTTTGACGCTGCTGTGGGGGTTGGGTGCTTCATGCTGGGGGGCCTGCTGCCGGGACGGGCAGTCTGCCCCACAGCTGGAACAATCATGGGTGCATTCTTCGCTCATTCTCTCCTGCGCCCGCCGGTGAAAGCGGGCGTACCTCCTGTTTGATCATAATAATGCCAGGGGCGCGGGCCCCCGTTTGGCTTGCCTACCTATGATAGCACAAAACGCCGCCAAGTACAAGGATTCACTGTGTACCATACACTTTCCGGGTCTCCGAAGGTTCCGCGGGGCCGTTACGCCCCCGCTCGCCCCCGGCGTTTGCGCCTGCGGCGCGGTACGATGCAAAGTTTCGCATAGCCTGCTTTTCTCACCCGGTACGCCCTGAAAACCCATAAAACACAATACCCCCTGCCCAGCCCAAACAGGAAAACTATATTTTATAGGAAAACAGACTGGACAAAACCCCGGACTCACCGGGCCGCAGGCCGGGAGCCTTCTAAAGAGGTGAAAACCTGATCGCCGGCAGGGCCTTATGAAGCCTACAGCAGTCAGCGGTACCGGGTGAAAGTCTTTTGCCTACTTTTCTTCCAGAAAAGTAGGGATAGCGTAGATCCAGGCCGCATATCCTGTCAGGAAGGGAGGGGGTCGCTGTGCGGCAGAGCTATCTGAAAAATGCCGCCCTGCTCACCGTGTCGGACGTAGGGCTGCGGCTGGCGGGCATGGGCCTGCGGATTTACCTGGCAAACGTCCTGGGGGGCGAGGGGATGGGCCTGTATCAGCTGGTGCTGGCGGTGTACTCCCTGTTTGTCACGCTGGCAACCTCGGGGGTGTCGGTGGCCTCCACCCGCCTGATGGCCGAGGAACTGACCGGTTCCCCGGCCCGGGCCAAGGGAATGCTGCTGCGGCTGTGCGGTATGGCGGCGGCTCTGGGCGGGGCCGCCATGGGCGCCCAGTGGATTCTGGCGGAGCCGGCGGCCCGGTGGTGGCTGGGCGACGCCCGGACGGCGGCCGCCCTGCGGGCAGGGGCCTTCGGGATGCCCTTTATGGCGGTGGCGGCGGTGCTGCGGGGCTTTTTTGTGGCGCGGCAGCAGGTGGGACCCAACGTGGCCAGCCAGGCCGCCGAACAGCTGTTCCGGATGGGGGTGATGGTGGCGGCTCTGGAACTGACCCAGGGCCAGGACGTGGGAGTCCGCTGCGCCTGGGTGATGGCGGCCACCGCCGGTGGCGAAATGGTGTCGGCGGGCCTGATGGCCCTCTTTGCCCGGCGGGAAGGGACGGCGGCCTTTGGCCATGACCGCAGCCGGGCCCCGCTCCACGCCGGACGGCGGATCTGGGAGATTTTGTGGCCGGTGCAGGGGGGACGGTGCCTGTCCAGCGCCCTCCATACCGCCGAAAACATGCTGGCCCCCGCCTGCCTGACCGCCTATTTGGGCGGACAGCGGAGCGTGGCGGTGACCCAGTACGGCTGTCTGAAAGGAATGGCCCTGCCCCTGATGAACTTTCCCTTTGGCCTGCTGGGCAGCCTGGGGGTGCTGCTGATGCCCGAGATCACCCGGGCCCATATCCGGGCCGACCGGGTGCGCCTGGAAGCGCTTCTGCGGCGGATGCTGCGCCTCACCATGTATGTGTCGGCGTTGGTGGGGGCGGTGTTCTGGGTGTGGGGCCGCCCTCTGACCGAGGCCCTCTACGGCAGCGCCGAGGCCGGGGGCTATCTGGAAATCCTGGCCCCCGCCATGCCTCTGCTGTACCTGGAAAGCATGGTGGACGGGGCCATGAAGGGGATCGGGGAACAAAAAGCTGTGTTCCGCTACAGCGTGTGGGACTCCATTCTGCGGATTGCGGGGGTGATGGTGCTGCTGCCCCGGTGGGGGATGAAGGGCTTTCTGTTTGTCATCCTGCTGTCCAGCCTGTTCACCTGCGTGTCCAATACCCTCCACCTGGTGAAAGCAGCTTCCATCCGGCCCGACTGGCTGGGCTGGCTGGCGGGCCCGGCCTTTGCGGCGGGCCTGGCTGGTCTGGCAGGCTGGGGGGTGCGCCAGGGCCTGACGGCCTGGCTGGCCGGGGGCCGGGTGACCCAGCTGGCGGCGGTGTGCGCCGGCGCTGCGGTCATGACGGCAGTGTGTCTGGGGGCGGGCTGGCCTCTGGGGCTTTCGGAGGAGGTGCGGGCCATCTGGGAAAGCCGCCGCCAAAAACCAAAAGTTCTGGACACCGGCCTGTGAACGGAGTATAATATAGGATGTGTATCTGCGCGGAGACAGCGGCTGTCTGGCCCTGCGCGGGCCGAAATCAACGGCGGTGCGCCGCCGGGAGAAGATGAGGACGTGTCTTTGAAAAAGGAAACCAAACGCAAGGGCGGGATCATGCTGCGGCGGGGACTGCTGTTTTTGATCGACCTTGTGATCGTATGCTTCAGCTTTTATCTGGGCCTGCTGCTGCGGGCCGACGGCGCCCCCGAGGTGGACGTCTGGTGGCCCCATAACCTGGCCCTGCTCTATCGGAACCTGCCCTGGATCGCGGCGCTGTATATGCTGTCCTTCCTGGCGGGCGGCCTGTACACCATTCTGTGGAAGTACGCCGGCGAGCGGGACCTGATCCGCCTGGCCTTCATGGTGGCGGCGCCCACGGTGGCCGTGTACTTTGTCAACCGGCTGTTTGTCCACGGCGTGCTGTTCAACTCGGCCAACTGCATCGCAGCGGTGTTCATCCTGCTGTTTGTGGGCGGCATCCGGATGGCGTGGCGGCTGTTCCTGGACCACCCCCTGGGCGCTGCCCTGCGGGGTGTGCCGGCGAACGACCCCAACCGCCCCGTTCTGATCGTGGGCGCCGGAGAGGCCGGCGCCTGGGCCATCAACGTCTGCAAGTCCAACAAGACCTATGGACGTCCGGTGGTGGTGGCGGACGACGCCCCCGAAAAGCTCGATCAGACCATCCATGGCGTGCCGGTCAAGGGCACCCTGGAGGATATCCCCGAGCTGTGCACCCGCTATAATATCTATGGCATCATCATCGCCATCCCCACCCTGCGGGGCAGCCGGCTCAACCATGTCATCGACCTGTGCACCTCCACCCACTGCAAGGTCCAGATGCTCAGCGATCCCCAGTCGGTGGGTGCGGGCAGCATGCCCCAGAACGCCTTCCGTGAGCTGAATACCGCCGACTTCCTCTCCCGGGACGAGGTCACCCTGGACACCGAGAAGATCAGCGGCTACCTGAAGGACAAGGTGGTGCTGGTGACGGGCGGCGGCGGCAGCATCGGCAGCGAGCTGTGCCGCCAGGTGATGCGGTTTGGCCCCGCCAAACTGCTGATCTTCGACATTTACGAGAACTGCGCCTACGAGCTCCAGATGGAGCTGCAGCGCAAATATGGCCGCAATGCCCCCATTGAGGTGCTGGTGGGCTCCATCCGGGACAAGCACCGGCTGGACGAAGTGTTCGAGACCTACCACCCCCAGGTGGTGTTCCATGCGGCGGCCCATAAGCATGTGCCCCTGATGGAGGTCAGCCCCGCCGAGGCGGTGAAAAACAACGTCATGGGCACCAAAAACCTCCTGACCAGCGCCAGCGAGCACGGGGTGGAGCGGCTGGTGCAGCTGTCCACCGACAAGGCGGTCAACCCCACCAGCGTCATGGGCTGCACCAAGCGCCTGTGCGAAATGCTGATCCAGACCTTTGCCCAGCACACCGAGATGAAGTGCATGGCGGTGCGGTTCGGCAACGTGCTGGGCAGCCACGGCAGCGTCATCCCGCTGTTTGAGTCCCAGATCAAGCAGGGCGGCCCGGTGACCCTGACCGACGCCAACATTGAGCGCTACTTCATGACCATCCCCGAGGCGGCCCAGCTGGTGCTGCAGGCGGGGGCCCTGGCCGAGAGCGGCAGCATCTACGTGCTGGATATGGGCGAGCCGGTGAAGATCATCGATCTGGCCCGCCAGATGATCCGCTTTTACGGCTATGAGCCGGGGGTCAATATGGAGATCAAGATTGTGGGCCTGCGCCCCGGCGAAAAGCTCTATGAGGAGCTGATGATGGACGAGGAGCAGGACAAGATGCGCCGCACCGAGCACAACAAGATTTTCGTGGCCCCGGCCCGGAATATCCAGCTGGATGTGTTCTATCAGCAGCTGCAGGATCTGTTCCACGCCGCCGAGCACAACGACGAGGGCGTGGTGGAGCAGCTGCAGAAGATGATCCCCACCTTTACCCCGGTGCGGGACAGCCTGAAAAAGTAACCCCGGGCCGGCCGCGGCCCCATCCAAATACCATGAGAGGGAAGTCGATGTTATGATGGAAAAGAAACCGTTTGTCACCGAGGCACAGATCCAGAACATTCTGCCCGATGTGCCCACCCCCTTCCATATTTACGATGAGAAGGGCATCCGGGAAAATGCCCGCCGGATCAACCAGGCTTTCAGCTGGAACAAGGGCTTCAAGGAATACTTTGCGGTCAAGGCCCTGCCCAACCCCTCCATCCTGGAGATTCTGCGGGAGGAAGGCTGCGGCGTGGACTGCTCCTCCCTCACCGAGCTGATGCTCAGCGAGGCGGTGGGCTTTGAGGGCAGCGAGATCATGTTCTCCTCCAACCAGACCCCCAGCGAGGACATGAAGAAGGCCTATGACCTGGGCGCCTATATCAACCTGGACGACGCCACCATGGTGGGCTTCCTGGAGCGGGTGGCCGGTGTGCCCGAGACGGTGTTCTGCCGGTACAACCCGGGCGGAACCTTCAGCCTGGGCCAGAGCAAAGAGGGCTTCCAGGTGATGGACAAGCCCGGCGACGCCAAGTACGGCATGACCGAGGCCCAGATGGTGGAGAGCTTCAAGCAGCTGAAAGCCAAGGGCGCCAAGAACTTCGGCATTCATGCCTTCCTGGCCTCCAACACCCTGTCGGATGACTATTACCCCGAGCTGGCCGGCATTCTGTTCCAGCTGGCGGTGCGGGTGTCCCAGGCAGCGGGGGTCCATATCGGCTATATCAACCTGTCGGGCGGCGTGGGCATCCCCTACCGCCCCGACCAGCGCGAAAACGATATCATGGCCATCGGCGAGGGCGTCCGCAAGAAGTTCGAGGAAATCCTGGTGCCCGCCGGCATGGGGGATGTGTCCATCTTCACCGAGCTGGGCCGGTTCATGACCGGACCCTACGGCGCTCTGGTGACCACCGCCATCCATGAGAAGCACATTTATAAGGAGTACATCGGTCTGGACGCCTGCGCGGCCAACCTGATGCGCCCCGCTATGTACGGCGCCTACCATCATATCACGGTGCTGGGCAAGGAGGACGCCCCCTGTGACCACGTCTACGACGTGGTGGGCGGCCTGTGCGAGAACAACGACAAGTTCGCCATCGACCGCGCCCTGCCCAAGATCGACATCGGAGACCTGGTGTATATTCACGACACCGGCGCTCACGGCTCGGCCATGGGCTACAACTACAACGGCAAACTCCGCAGCGCCGAGGTGCTGCTGTGTGAGGATGGTTCTCACCGGCTGATCCGCCGGGCCGAGACCCCCCACGATTACTTTGCCACCCTGGACTTTACCCCCTTCTTCAAGCAGATGTTCCCGGGTGACTTCGAGGAAAAGTAAGGCCGCCGGTCCACGGCCCGGCCTGAGATGAGGAAAAAGCGATGTTTTTTGGTTTTCAGCTCACCTGCGGCATGATGCTGCTGTACTACGGCTACACCGTCATGAAAAATCCCCGGGTCTGGGGCGATCAGGGCCGCCAAAGCGTCAAGCCCGAAAACTTTGCCGAGTATGCCCGCCAGAACGGCCTGTTCTTCATGAAAGCGGGGTTCATCATCTGCGTCATCGGGGCGATGGACGCCCTGGGCTGGCTGGATGGCCTGCTGTACGTGCTGCTGTACGTCTTTGGCCTGGCCTTTGCCTTCTACCCCCTGGGCCGCTGGTGCAAGGAGAAGGAGGGACACTTCTGGCCCTGGCGTCACACCCAGAGCGAGAAAAAGCGGATTCGCGCCCTGCGCCGCCAGCAGGAGGCCCAGCAGGCCGACCAGAACCCGGACAGCCCGGAGGATTCGGACAGCGCCCGGTAAACCCCACACATCGTATCATAGAAAAACCCGGCCAGGGAGGTACCCGGCCGGGTCTTTTTGTTTGTATTGTGTTCATCGCACCTGGGTGCGGTCCTGCATCCGGTACTGGAGGGCTTCCAACAGGGCGTCCTGCTGGATGTCGTCGGTGCCGGCCAGATCGGCAATGGTGCGGGCCACCCGCAAAAGGCGGTCGTGGGCCCGGGCCGACAGGCCCAGACGGTCATAGGCCGCCTGCAGCACCTGCTGGGCGGCGGGGGACAGGCGGCAGACCCGCCGCACCTGCCCGGCAGACAACTGGGCGTTGCAGTGGGTGCCGCGGTAGCCCAGCTGGGCAAAACGCCGGGTCTGGATCTCCCGGGCGGCCAGCACCTGACGCCGCAGCTGGGCGCTGCTCTCGCCCTGAGCCGCGCCGTGGAGCTCGCTGAACGCGATGGGGTCCATCTCGACGCACAGGTCGATGCGGTCCAGCAGGGGTCCCGAGATGCGGCTGCGGTATTGGCGGATGGCGGTGGGGGTGCAGGTACAGGGCCGGGTGGGATGGCCGTAGTAGCCGCACTTGCAGGGGTTCATGGCGGCCACCAGCTGGAACCGGCTGGGATAGGTGGCGCTGCCGGCGGCCCGGCTGATGGTGATCTGTCCGTCCTCCAGGGGCTGGCGCAGCACCTCCAGACTTTCCCGGGAAAATTCAGGCAATTCGTCCAAAAAGAGAACCCCCGCGTTTGCCAGGCTGCACTCCCCCGGGCGGAACTGGCTGCCGCCTCCCGCCAGGGAGACGGGGCTGGCCGAGTGATGGGGACTGCGGAAGGGCCGTGCGGTCACAAGCCCGCCGCCCCGGGGCATCAGCCCCGCCACCGAATAGATTTTGGCGGTCTCCACCGATTCCTCCCGGGTCATGGGAGGCAAAATGCCGGGCAGACGCTTGGCCAGCATGGACTTGCCGGTGCCGGGCGGCCCGATCAACAGGACGTTGTGTCCGCCGGCGGCCGCCACCACCATGGCCCGCCGCGCCACCGACTGGCCCAGCACGTCGGCAAAGTCGGGGTAGGCCGACCACCCGGCGTCGGGGTCAAAAGGAATGGGCTGCACCGGCTCCAGAGGGATGCGCCCGTCCAGGGCGTGGACCACTTCGTGGACGGTGCGGGCAGGGTAGACCTGCATTCCGCTGTCCCCGCAGGCTTCGGCGGCCTCGGCGGCGTTGTCGGCCGGCAGGTACAGGGCTTTCACACCCCGTTCGGCGGCGGCCAGCGCCATGGGCAGCACCCCGGTCACCGGGCGCAGTGCGCCGTCCAGGGCCACCTCCCCCAGAAAGGCAGTGTCCGCTTGGGGCGGGTCAATCTGCCCGGCGGCGGCCAGCACCGCCAGCAGCAGGGGTAGGTCGTAGACAGGACCGGTCTTTCGGACGTCGGCGGGGGCCAGATTCACCGTCACTCGCCCGGAAGGCCACCGGTAATGGAGGTTGTGGACCGCCGCCCGCACCCGGTCGGCGCTCTCCCGCACCGCGGAGTCGGGCAGGCCCACGATGGAAAAGGCGTCGACGCCGCCCGACACGTCGGCCTCCACGGCCACGCCGAAACCCTGCAGCCCGTTCAGGCCGAAACTCTGCAATACAGCGTACATGGATGGGTCCCTCCTCCCGCGTGAACCGGTCAGCCGACCGGTTTGGACTTGTCCAGGGCGTCAAACTGGCGGATGATCTGAGGATCTTTCAGCTTGATGACCTTGCCGGTGAGATAGTGCAGGGTGTTTTCCTCGGGAATGTCCAGAAAACTCACCCGCACCGCACACAGGGCCTGGGTTTTGGCCCCGGCCCGCTCGTTGGCCTTGCGGTTGCCGTACTTGATGTCGCCCAGCACCGGCCGGCCCAGATAGGCCAGATGGGCCCGGATTTGATGGGTCCGCCCGGTAATCAGCCCGATCTTGCACAGGGCATAGGGCCCCGCCGTCCGCAGCACGTCCACATCGGTGATGATCTGCTTGCGGCGGCCCGCCTGGTCGGAATGGGCGTGGATGCTGACCTTGTTGGTCTTTTCGTCGTGTTCCCACCAGGCGGTGAACCGGCCCCGGGGCGGGATGCCCACCGTGATGGTGTAGTATTCCTTTTTCAGCCGGTCGGTGCGGATGATTTCGTTCATGTCCCGCAGAGAGGCGTAGTTTTTGGCCGCAATCACCAGGCCCTCGGTGCCCCGGTCCAGCCGGTTGCACAGGGCCGGCGCAAACCGGTTTTCCCCGCCGGGGGTGTATTCCCCTTTGTCGGTGAGATACTGGGTGAAGGCGTCCACCAGATTGGCGTCGCCGGTGCGGTCGCTGTGGCACAGCAGATGGGCGGGCTTGTACAGGACGGCGATGTTCTCGTCCTCGTAAATCACCTGGACTTTGGGCTGATGGGGCCGGGCGGGTTTGGCCGGCTTGGATGCCCGGGCCGGAGCGGCCTCGGGCGGGAAAAACTCGTCGTTGATGTACAGTTCAATCAGGTCCCCGGCGGCCAGACGGGCGTCGGGGGCGGCCTTTTTGCCGTTGACCTTGATCCGCTTGTTGCGGAAGCTCTTGTACAGCAGGCTGGTGGGCAGGCCCTGGGTCACGCTCTGCACAAAGCGGGACAGGCGTACTCCTTCGTCGTTGGGGGTTGCGGTAAATTGTTTCATGGCAGATTCCTCACTTTGTACCCATGATAAACGATTTCGGGGTGCAAGTCAATTCGTGGGGAAAATTTGCCCCCGGGGTCTTGTCTTTTGGCCCAAAGAAAAGTATCCTTTAAATAAAAAGACCAGACCGCGCCGGCAGCCGGCCGGAGAGAGGAGGGGGCGTCATGGCGCAGAAAAAGGAACCCAACAAGAGCATACACGCCGGGCACCGCCAGCGGATGCATCAGCGTGTGGAGAAGTATGGCCTGGAGAGCCTGGCGGAACACGAAATGCTGGAGTATCTGCTCTACTTCACCAACGCCCAGAAGGACACCAACGCCATCGCCCATGACCTGCTGGAGACCTTCGGGGACTTTGCCGGGGTGCTGGAGGCCGATGAAAAGGAGTTGTGCGCCGTGAAGGGAATCGGGCCGGCGTCGGCCCGTCTGCTGCATCTGCTGCCCCAGGTGGCGGCCTGCTATCAGCACAGCCGGGTGAAGGACGGCCGCCGCCTGCGGACCACCGAACAGCTGGGCGCCTACGCCATGGCCCGCTACCAGGGCATCCAGAAGGAGCGGGTTTTGCTGATTTGTCTGAGCCGCCAGCACCGGATCACCTCCACCGCCTGGATCAAGCAGGGCGGGGAAGACCGGGTGGCCCTTCCCATCCAGGAGGCGGTTCGTCAGGCATTGCGGGCCCGGGCCGAGAGCGCCGTCCTCTGCCATAACCACCCCGGCGGCAGCGTTCTGCCCTCCCGCCAGGACCTGGAGGCCACCGCCAGCCTGGCCAAGGGAATGGCCGTGGTGGGCATCGAGCTGCTGGATCATATCATCGTCACCGATACCGAATACGCCTCCCTCCGCCAGCGGTGCGGCCTGGACCTTGTGACGGTGGACCAGCCCCGCATGGCCATGCTGCGGGAGCCGGATGCCGCAGAAACGCCCGACCCCGAGGAAGCCGCCGCTTCCGGCGAGCCCGACCCCGCCGGCGGGTGAAGGCCCCGGATGCATACCGGCGGGACGCCGGGCCAGACTGAGAGAAAAAGGCGGGAAAAAGATTTGTGGGATGGACTGTACAGAATAAATCAAACGTGGTATAATCTTTGCGAGAGATACAACTATTGATTGTGAAGCCTGCGCCGGAATCCCGGCGGGGAGGAGGCCGTCTATGGCAGAAAATCAATTCAAACTGGTGTCGCCCTATCAGCCCACCGGCGACCAGCCCGAGGCCATCGAACAGCTGACGGCGGGGGTGGAGCGGGGAGACCGCTGCCAGACCCTGCTGGGCGTCACCGGCAGCGGCAAGACCTTTACCATGGCCAATGTCATCGCCCGGTGCAACCGGCCCACCCTGGTGCTGGCCCACAACAAGACCCTGGCCGCCCAGCTGTGCACCGAGTTCCGGGCGTTTTTCCCCGAAAACGCGGTGGAGTACTTTGTCTCCTACTACGACTACTACCAGCCCGAGGCCTATATCCCCAGCACCGACACCTATATTGAAAAGGACAGCGCCATCAACGACGAAATCGACCGCCTGCGCCATTCGGCCACGGCGGCTTTGTCTGAGCGGCGGGATGTCATCATTGTGGCGTCGGTGTCCTGCATTTACTCCTTGGGCGACCCCATCGACTACCGCAGCATGGTCATCAGCCTGCGCCCCGGCATGGAAATGAGCCGGGACGACCTGTGCCGCCGCCTGGTGAACCTGCAGTACGAGCGCAACGACGTGAATTTCGTCCGCAACAAGTTCCGGGTGCGGGGAGATACGGTGGACATCTACCTGGCCTATATGAGCGAAATGGCCATCAAGGTGGAGTTTTTCGGGGATGAGATCGACCGCATCACCGAGTTCAACCCCCTCACCGGAGCCAAACAGAACATCGTCAAGCATGTGGCCATCTTCCCGGCCAGCCACTACATTGTCAGCGCCGAGAAAAAGGCCGCCGCCATCGAAAAAATCCGGGCCGAGTGCGACGCCCAGGTCAAACAGTTCACCGCCGAGGGCAAGCTCATCGAGGCCCAGCGCATCGCCCAGCGCACCAACTACGACATCGAGATGCTCAACGAGGTGGGTGTGTGCAAGGGCATCGAGAACTATTCGGCGGTATTGTCGGGCCGGGCTCCCGGCAGCATGCCCACCACCTTGCTGGATTATTTCCCGGAGGATTTCCTCCTGTTTGTGGACGAGAGCCACGTCACCCTGCCCCAGGTGCGGGCCATGTATGGCGGCGACTACGCCCGCAAAAAGACCCTGGTGGAGTACGGCTTCCGGCTGCCCTCCGCCTTTGACAACCGCCCCCTCAAGTTTGAGGAGGTGGAGTCCAAGCTGAACCAGATCATCTTTGTGTCGGCCACCCCCGGCCCCTATGAAAAGGAGCACAGCACCCAGGTGGCCCAGCAGGTGATCCGGCCCACCGGCCTGCTGGACCCGCTGATTTCGGTCCGCCCGGTGGAGGGCCAGGTGGTGGATCTGCTGGGCGAGATCAAAGCCCGCACCGCCAAGGGCGAGCGGATTCTGGTTACCACCCTGACCAAAAAGATGGCCGAGGACCTGACCGATTACCTCACCGACCAGGGGGTCAAGGTCAAGTATATGCACCACGAGGTGGATACCTTTGAGCGGATGGAACTGATCAAGGATCTGCGCCTGGGCGCCATCGACGTGATTGTGGGCATCAACCTGCTGCGGGAGGGCCTGGACCTGCCCGAGGTGAGCCTGGTGGCCATCCTGGACGCCGACAAAGAGGGCTTCCTGCGCAGTGAAACCAGCCTGATCCAGACCATCGGCCGGGCGGCCCGCAACGCCGAGGGCCTGGTTATCATGTACGCCGACACCGTCACCGACAGCATGGAGCGTGCCATCACCGAGACCGAGCGCCGCCGGGCCATCCAGATGGCCTACAACGAGGCCCACGGCATCGTCCCCAAGACCATCGTCAAGGAGATTCGGGATACCATCGAGATCAGCGACAAGGCCGAAAACGCCAAGGCCAACACCCGCCGGATGGGGGCCAAAGAGCGGGAGGCTGCCATCGACCGCCTGACCCGGGAGATGAAGGAGGCCGCCAAGCTGCTGAACTTTGAGCATGCGGCCTTCCTGCGGGATCAGATCGACCGGCTGCGCCGGGGCGAAAACCCCACCACCGACTCGGACGCCGAGAACGAGCGCCGCCAGAACCACGCACAGACACAGAGAAAAGGAAGAAAATACTTTGGCAAACGATAAAATTGTCATCAAAGGGGCCCGGGAACACAACCTGAAAAACGTCAGCCTCACCCTGCCCCGGGAGAAATTCATTGTCATGACCGGCCTGTCGGGGTCGGGCAAGTCCAGCCTGGCTTTCGACACCATCTACGCCGACGGCCAGCGCCGCTATGTGGAGAGCCTGTCCAGCTATGCCCGGATGTTCCTGGGCCGGATGGACAAGCCGGACGTGGACGAGATCACCGGCCTGTCGCCGGCCATCTCCATCGACCAGAAGACCACCAGCCACAACCCCCGGTCCACGGTGGGCACCGTCACCGAGATTTACGACTACCTCCGTTTGCTGTACGCCCGCATCGGCGTGCCCCACTGCCCGGTGTGCGGGCGGGTCATCAGCCAGCAGACGGTGGATGAAATGGTGGACGCCGTCCTCAAACTGGAGGAGGGCACCAAGTTCCAGGTTCTGGCGCCGGTGGTCCGCCAGCGCAAGGGCACCCAGCAGAAAGAGCTGGACGCAGCCCGCCGCAGCGGCTACACCCGCGTGAAGGTGGACGGCAGTCTCTACGACCTGGACGAGGAGATCACCCTGGAGAAAAACATCAAGCACACGGTGGAAATCGTGGTGGACCGCCTGGTCATCCGCAAAGGCGTCCGCAGCCGCCTGGCCGACAGCCTGGAGACAGCGCTGGGCCTCACCGGCGGCGTGGCCGAGGTGGAAGTCATCGGCGGCGAGACCATGACCTTCAGCCAGAACTTCGCCTGCCCCGAACACGGCATCTCCATCAGCGAGCTGGCCCCCCGGCTGTTCTCCTTCAACAATCCCCAGGGCGCCTGTGAAAAGTGCACCGGCCTGGGCATCTTTATGAAGGTGGACGAGGACCGCATCATCCCCAACCGCAGCCTGTCCATCCGCGAGGGAGCCATCAAGGCCAGCGGCTGGTATTACGCCGAGGGCTCGGTCAGTGAAATGTACTACATTGCCCTGGGCAAAAAGTACGGCTTCGACCTGGATACCCCCATCAAAGATTTCAGCCGCCCCGCCCTCAACGCCCTGCTTTACGGCACCAATGGGGAAAAACTGGAGCTCCACCGCACCAATGAGTTTGGCAGCGGCCAGTATTACGCCGAATTCGAGGGCATTGTGGAAAACCTGGAGCGCCGCTTCCGGGAGACCAACAGCGAGTGGATCAAGGAAGAGATCGCCGGGGTGATGTCGAGTGTGGAGTGCCCCGCCTGCCATGGCCAGCGGCTCAAGCCGGTGGTTCTGGCGGTGACGGTGGGGGATTTGAACATCAGCCAGTTCTGTGAGATGTCCATCCGGGACGAGCTGGCCTTTATCCGGGCCAACGAGGGCAACCTCACCGAAAAACAGCGCCAGATCGGCGATCAGATCATGAAGGAGATCCGCACCCGCCTGGAATTCCTCCAGAGCGTGGGCCTGGACTATCTGACTCTGGCCCGCTCGGCGGGCACCCTGTCGGGCGGCGAGAGCCAGCGCATCCGCCTCACCACCCAGATCGGCAGCGCCCTGTCGGGGGTGCTGTACGTCCTGGATGAGCCCAGCATCGGCCTGCACCAGCGGGACAACGACAAACTGATCGATACCCTCAAGCACCTGCGGGACCTGGGCAACACCGTCATTGTGGTGGAACACGACGAGGACACCATCCGGGCGGCGGATTATATCGTGGACGTGGGCCCCGGCGCGGGCGTCCACGGCGGCGAAATCGTGGCCGCCGGCAAGGTAAAGGATATCTGCAAGGCCAAGCGCAGCATCACCGGAGAATACCTGTCCGGCCGCAAGCGGATTGCGGTTCCCGAGACCCGCCGCCCCGGCAACGGCCACTGTCTGCGGGTCACCGGCGCCCGGGAGAACAACCTCCACAACCTGACGGTGGACTTCCCCCTGGGGACCTTCACCTGCGTCACCGGCATTTCCGGCTCGGGCAAGTCCAGTCTGGTGAATGAGATTCTGTACAAGACTCTGGCCGGGGAATTGAACGGCGCCCGCAGCCGTCCCGGCAAAAACGACGGCATCATCGGCCTGGAATATGTGGATAAGGTCATCGGCATCGATCAGCAGCCCATCGGCCGCACCCCCCGTTCCAACCCCGCCACCTATACCGGGGTGTTCAACGACATCCGCAACGTCTTTGCTCAGACCCAGGACGCCAAGATGCGGGGCTATGGGCCGGGACGGTTCAGCTTCAACGTCAAGGGCGGCCGCTGCGAGGCCTGCGAGGGCAACGGCATCCTTCAGATCGAGATGCACTTCCTGCCCGACGTCTATGTCCCCTGTGAGGTCTGCAAGGGCGCCCGCTACAACCGGGAGACCCTGGAGGTCAAATATAAGGAGAAAACCATCGCCGAAGTGCTGAACATGACGGTGGAGGAGGCCTGTGTCTTTTTCGCCAATCAGCCCAAGATCGCCCGCAAGCTCCAGACCCTGCTGGATGTGGGCCTGGGCTATGTGACTCTGGGTCAGAGCGCCACCACCCTGTCGGGCGGCGAGGCCCAGCGGGTCAAGCTGGCCAATGAGCTGGCCCGCCGTTCCACCGGCAAGACGGTGTATATCCTGGACGAGCCCACCACCGGCCTGCATATTGCGGACGTGCACCGCCTCATCGAGGTGCTGCAGAAACTGGTGGACGCCGGCAACACGGTGATTGTCATCGAGCACAACCTGGATCTCATCAAGTGCGCCGACTATATCATTGACCTAGGCCCCGAGGGAGGCAGCGCCGGCGGCGAGATTGTGGCCGTCGGTACCCCCGAACAGGTGGCCGAGGTGCCGGGCAGCTTTACCGGCCAGTACCTGAAACCGCTGCTGGAACGTGATCTTTTGGCCCGCGCCCAGGAGAAGGCCGAAAAAGAACAGAAAAAATAAAAAAATGGGTTGACAAGCGGCCCCAAAGTGAGTATAATAGCCCATGTCGCCCCGCTCTGGTAGGATCGGGGGCCGATATCCGGGTGTAGCGCAGTTTTGGTAGCGCGCTTGAATGGGGTTCAAGAGGCCGTGAGTTCGATTCTCGCCACTCGGACCAGACTCCGGGCTGTATCTCGCAGGAGATGCAGCCCGGATTTTTTTATTTTCCACACAGAAAGGGATTCACCAACGTCTATGAAATGGTTTGCTTGTCTCCGGGCTTTGCTGGGGCCGGACCCTGCCCGGGAGAAAGGGGAGAGAGGAGAAAATCAGGTGGCGGCCCGCCTGGCCGAAAAAGGCTGGTTCCGGGTCAAGGGCCTGTGCCTGCGCAATCTGTACCTGCCGGCGGGGGAGAACGCCACCACCGAGGTGGATATGATCTACCTGACCCGGAAAGGGATTTACGTCATCGAGAGCAAAAACTACACCGGCCGGATCTACGGCGACGAGGACCGGCCCCAGTGGACCGCCGCCGTGTATGCGGGCCGGGGCTGGCTGGGCCGGGTCAAGACCGAAAAGCACAGCCTGTACAACCCCATCTGGCAGAATGCAGGGCATATGCGGGCCTTGTCCCGCCTGGTGGGGCCGGAGGTGCCCCTGTGGTCGGTGATTGTGTTTTCGGGCCGGTGCCGCCTGGCGGATGTCCGGTGGGACCGGGACGACACCGCCGTCTGCCGGGTGGAGGAGCTGCCCCGGGTCCTGCGGAAGCTGGGCCGCGGCAAACCCCTGTCCTGGCGGGAGGTGGAGGACCTGTACCGGCGTCTGGAGCCCTATACCCAGGTGTCCTGGTTCCAGAAACAGGCCCATATCCGCCAGGTGAAAGAGAAGGAGCGGGCCCGCCGCGGGCGGTAAAAAGTACGCCTCTTTTCCGCGGCGTGGAGAAAAAGACCTATATTTTGGACAAGGTGCATAAAAATTGCGCGACGCCGTTCGACAAATGAGAAAATCCGGTGAAAGTTTGTCCTCAAACTATTTACAAATCGGTAACAGCTGCGTTAAACTAATCACAGAAAGTTCACCGGAAGGGATGAGGCAAACTTGGAAACACAGTGCAGATGGCGCCGCCGGATTGCGGCGCTGATGTTGACCGTCGTGCTGCTGGTCACCTGTATGCCGGGTGCATGGGCAGCCGACCTGAACGTAGACGCAGGCTTTTACATGAAACAAAGCCGGAGCGGAACCTGCACCCTGACGGCGGCGGCCATGATGCTGCGCCGCCGGGCCTACCTGGACGGCCTGTCCGACTGGGTGGATGTGACCGAGAACTCGGTTCGTCCGGCTGCCTGGTCCAATGGCCTGGCCCACAGCTTTACATACAAGTCCATGAAGGTGCTTTATGCCACCCTTCCCTCGGACAACACCGTCAAAACCCAGACCCTCATCAATCTGCTGGCCGCACACCCCGAGGGAATCGTCCTGTATGACCGGACCGAGCCCCACGCGGTTCTGCTGACCGACTACACCAACGGGGTGTTTTATTGCTCCGACCCCGCCGGCAATATCTCGGCCGGCCGGGTGCCCCTCTCGGAGGCCATGGTCTCCCTGGCGGATGCCTCCTGCTACTGGTACATCGCCGAGGACCAGAACGCCGCCGCAGCCGCGCCCCAGACCGGGGAACTGCAGCTGGTGGGGGTTACATATCCCATCAATGTCCACGCCGGTTCGGGCCTGAGCCTGAACGGCACCGTCACCGCCACCGCAGGCAGCACCCTGGCGGAGGTGGCCGTCCTGGTGGAGGACGCCGCCGGCAACACCGTCCTGAGTGCCTCCGCCAACCTGACCGGCGCCGAGAGCAGCTGGTCGGTGCGGGAAGTGGACAGCCAGATTCCCTTCGGCATCCTGCCCGCCGGCAATTACACCTATCTGGTGATTGCCGAGGACACCACCGGCGCAAGCCTCTGCTTCACCAGCAGCTTCACGGTGTCGGATGCCGCCGCCAGCAGCGGGTCCTATTGGTCCGTTCAGGACCCTGACGGCTCCATGCTCCAGGAGGAGCCCGCCGCACAGCCCGCCGCCGACAGTTCCAGCGGCAGCCTGATGGGCCTGGAAGATCTGTTCGGACTTTTTGGCTCTCTGTTCTGAGTTTTTCCTGAAATAAGACATGGCCCCGGCGCTGTCTTGAAACGCCGGGGCCGTTTTGTTCCTGAAAAAGGGGAATCCTAAGTCTAAGGATCAAGGGTGGTGCCGGGAAAGTAGTGGGCCAGAATCTCGATCCAGCTCTTGCCCTGCTCGGCCAGGGCCTTGGCGCCCCATTGGCTCAGGCCCACCCCATGGCCGTAGCCCCGGGTGGTGATGGAAAATGCATCCCCCTGGGCCTGGATGGTGAAACAGGCGCTCCGCAGCCCCAGCGCCGACCGCAGGGCGGTGCCCTTCACCGTCTGGCCGCAGACCGGCAGGCTGTCCACATAGCCCGAGGGGGTGTAGCTGGGGGTGCCGAACCAGGCCGAAGGGTCGATGCCGGCGGTGGAAATCCCCAGGGCCGACCCCAGCGCCCCGCTGACCTGTTCGACTGACAGGGTCACCGTCACCTCATAGTCCTGGGCGGTCAGGTCGGTGCTGCTGTCCACCGCGGTCAGATAGGGAAGGGCGGTGTCCCAGACGTTTTCACTGGCCTCGGTCATGCCGTTGGAAATGGCGAAGTAGCTGGCCCCTGCCGGGGCCCCGTCGTAGTACAGCACCTGCCCCGCCACCTGGTCGATGAGGGCGGACAGCCGGGCGTAGTTGGCCTCGTAGGCGGTGCCCCAGTAGCTCCGCAGCACCGTGTCGGTCAGGCAGCCCTGACGCCGGGCCGGGTCCACCGCCAGCCAGGGGCCGGCGGGATCGTCGCAGTGGTCCCGGCAGTAGAGAATGTAACTGTGGCAGGCTACCGCCTGGGCCTTGAGGGCCTCGTCCGGCCAGCTGACCGGCATTTCGGACGCCACCGCCCCAATGAGATAGTCCCGCATGGACAGGGTGAGGGTCTGGCCGCTGTTCTCGTCCTGCAGCAGGACGGTGGTGTTGTCGCCCTCCGTGCCGGTGCCGGCCAGGCCCGCCAGGCCTCCCGGCTCCTGGGACTGGGGCGCCGGGGCCGCCCCGCTGTCCGCCAGCCCGGGGGCGGAAGCCCCCAGCAGCTGCTCCATCACCAGATAGCTGGCCAGGGGCAGCGCCGTGCCCAGCGCCAGCAGCAGGGCCCATAATAGGATAATCGCTTTTTTCAAGCCGGAACAAGCCTCCTTTCTGGGGTACAGGATACCACTGAACCCTCGCGGGAAAGGCCGAAACGCGCCTGGATGTGTGCGTGCCCCAGCGACGAAATGTGAATAAAATCCGAATATTCTTAAAATATTTCGTATTTCGGGCCGGGTTTGGACAGTTTTGACTTGAATTTATTTAACAAAAGCGATATCATAAGCACATCCATCGCATTTTAGTGGAAAGGGGATCTTTGCACACCAGAGAGGCAAAACAAACGATACCGGCCGCGGGTGCTCTCTGCGGCCGTATGGAGAAGGGAAGGGGATTCGTCATGATGAATACAAATTCGGGAACCAAAGAGCACGAGGCCATGAAAACCCTCTGTGAGGAGTATCTGGCCAATAACTACATCGACCCCGAGACCAGCGAGCGGCTGGGCGTCAAGCGCGGCCTGCGCAACCCGGATGGCACCGGTGTTCTGGCAGGCCTGACCAACGTCTGTGACGTTGTGGGCTACAAAAAGGATCAGGAAGGGCACATCATCCCGATTCCTGGTCGGCTGATTTACCGCGGCGTCAACATCAACGAGATCGTGGAGGAAGCCTACCGCAACGACCACTTTGTGTTTGAGGAGGTCATCTGGCTTCTGCTGTTCGGCAGCCTGCCCACCAAAAAGCAGCTGGAGAACTTCCGCGACATTCTGGCCGAACACCGCGACCTGCCGGAGGGCTTCATGGACACCATGAACGCTCCCTCGCCCAACATCATGAACAAAATGCAGCGGTGTGTCCTGGGCATGTACTCCTACGACGAGAACCCCGAGGACCTGAGCCTGGAGAACCTGCTGCACCAGAGCATCGCCCTCATCGGCGGCATGCCCACCATGATGGTGAACGCCTACCAGATGAAGCGCCGCTTCTACGATAAGCAGAGCATGTTCTTCCACCTGCCCCAGCCGGGCCACTGCACGGCGGAGCATATCCTCAGCACCTACCGCCCGGACCAGAAGTTCACCCACGAGGAAGCCAAGCTGCTGGACACCTGTCTGCTGCTCCATGCCGACCACGGCGGCGGCAACTGCTCCACCTTTGCCACCCGCGTGGTGTCCTCCTCCGGGTCGGACACCTATTCGGCCATTGCGGCGGGCATCGGCGCCCTGAAGGGCCCCAAGCACGGCGGCGCCAACCTGGCCGTCAACCGCCAGCTGAAAGATATCCTGGCCCACGTGGAAAACTACGACGATGACGATGAGGTCCGCGAGTACCTGCGCCGCATCCTGCGCAAGCAGGCCGGCGACGGCAGCGGCCTGATCTACGGCATGGGCCACGCCGTCTACACCATCAGCGATCCCCGTGAGGTGATCCTGAAGGAGCGCGCCCGCCACCTGGCCTACGAGAAGGGCTTTGAGGCCGAGTACAATATGCTGTGCAGCATCGAGCGCCTGGCCCCGGCCATCTTCGCCGAGGAGAAGGGCAGCTCCAAGCCGGTCTGCGCCAACGTGGACCTGTTCAGCGGCCTGATCTACCAGATGCTGGGCATCTCGGAGGACCTGTACACCCCGCTGTTCGCCATCGCCCGTCTGCCGGGCTGGTGCGCACACCGCATCGAAGAAGTGGTCTTTGCCAACCGGATCATCCGTCCGGCCTATAAATATCTGGGGGTGCGTCAGCGCTATAAGCCCCTCGAGGAGCGTTAACCGAAGATGAAAGCAAAGGTAATGGCATACCTGGCCGCGGGGGCGGTGTTCTGCGGCATCCGCTGGGCGGACCTTGCCCTCTGGACCGACCCTGAGACCGGCCTGGTGACCGCGGGGGCCGTGTGGCAGCGGTATCTGGTGCTGGCCGTGTTCGCGGCGGCCGCCCTTCTGGTGGGACGGCTTGCCGGCGGCAGCCCGGCGCCCCTGAACCGCCGCCAGCCTCTGGCTGCCCTGCCCGCTCTGGCGGGGGCTGTCCTCTGCCTGTGGCAGGGGATCGCCGGCCTGCTGGGAGCCGCCGGTGTGGCCGCGGCAGTGGAAAGCGTCCTGGCTCTGGCCTGCGGGGCCTGGCTGGGGTATCTGGGGGTGGGCTGGCTGGCCGCGCCCCGCAAAAATCCGCCTCCGGCCTGGTTCGGCGTGGCGGGAAGCCTGCTCTTTGTGTGGGAGATTCTCCTGAGCTTTATGACCAACGGCTCCAGCTGGCACCGCACCGTCCCCACCTCGGCGGTCTGGCAGCAGCTGGCCGCCCTGCTGTTCCTGGCGGCTTTGCTGCGGGCGCTCTGCCTGCCCGATGCGGCCGACGGCCGGGCGCTGGGGGGCTATGGGCTGCTGGCTTTCTGCCTGTGCCTGTGCTGGCAGCTGCCCCGGTGCGTCCTGTGGACCGCCGGCCCGGGGGACTGGGCTCTGGCCGCCATCGGCCTTTTGGGCGGCGTCTGCGCGGTGCTGTGCGCCGCGCCGTCCCCCCACAGCAAAGGCTCCCACGCGGCGGGCTGATTTGCCAAAAGTACTAAAAACGTTTGAGTGAAATGATATAAAATCTATAAAAACGAAAAACCGCTTGTTATTTCTTTGTCGGGCACTTGAAGGTTTGGCGTTTTTGGTCTATAATAAAGACACCGTGAGATTTATCCTATTTCAAAGGGTAAAAATTTTAGGAGGTATATAAAATGGCTGTAAGAGTTGCTATCAATGGTTTTGGCCGCATTGGCCGCCTGGCTTTCCGTCAGATGTTCGACGCTGAGGGTTACGAGGTTGTCGCTATCAACGATCTGACCAGCCCCAAGATGCTGGCTCACCTGCTGAAGTACGACACCGCTCAGGGCTCCTTCTGCGGCAAGATCGGCGAGAACAAGCACACCGTTTCTTCCACCGAGGACTCCATCGTTGTCGATGGCAAGGAGATCAAGATCTACGCCATTAAGGACGCTAAGGATTGCCCCTGGGGCGAGCTGAACGTCGATGTCGTTCTGGAGTGCACCGGCTTCTACACCAGCAAGGATAAGAGCATGGCTCACATCGAGGCTGGCGCTAAGAAGGTCGTCATCTCTGCTCCCGCCGGCAACGACCTGAAGACCATCGTCTACTCCGTCAACGAGAAGACCCTGACCGCTGAGGACAAGGTCATCTCCGCTGCTTCCTGCACCACCAACTGCCTGGCTCCCATGGCCGACACCCTGAACAAGGCCTTCCCCGTTGTCTCCGGCATCATGACCACCGTTCATGCTTACACCGGCGACCAGATGATCCTGGACGGCCCCCAGCGCAAGGGCGATCTGCGCCGTGCACGTGCTGGCGCTCAGAACATCGTTCCCAACAGCACCGGCGCTGCCAAGGCCATCGGCCTGGTCATCCCCGAGCTGAACGGCAAGCTGATCGGCTCTGCTCAGCGTGTGCCCGTTCCCACCGGCTCCACCACCATCCTGGTGGCTGTTGTCAAGGGCAAGGACGTCACCAAGGAAGCCATCAACGCCGCTATGAAGGCTGCTGCTTCTGAGTCCTTCGGCTACAACGAGGACCAGATCGTTTCTTCCGACGTCATCGGCATGCGTTACGGCTCTCTGTTCGACGCTACCCAGACCATGGTCGCTAAGATCGACGACGACACCTATCAGGTTCAGGTCGTGTCTTGGTACGACAACGAGAACTCCTACACCTCTCAGATGGTCCGCACCATCAAGTACTTCGCTGAGAACTGCTAAGTACTGAGGGTACTCCAAAGGGCTTATCAGGGGCCGCCAGCTTTCGGGCTGGCGGCCCCTTTTTGCTTGCCGTGCCGCTGTTTTAGGCGGGCGCCGGGGAAAATCGCAGGCTCCATCCGGCCAATCCGTCCGGGCCGCCCCGCACTTTATTTTCCCCGCAGGCTGGACATTTGTTGGTTAAAAGAGTTTAATAAGATTATCTCCACATTTCCAGGGAAGGGGCGATTGTATGCCAGAGGGACCGCAGGTCGCCGGGCGGGAGAGTTTCCGCCTGTTGTATCCGCCGCATAAGCCAGCCAGAGGGGCCGCGCTGCCCGATTCCAGCTTTTTCCACACCCTCCAGATTGACCAGATGGTCTCGGTGCGGCGGGAGAGCTGGCGGGGCCTGCCCGACCTGCGCCTGGAACAGTTTTACACCACCGACACCGACGTCCTGGCCTGGCGGCTGGACGTGGTGGCGGACCTGGTGGCCAGCCAGGACCTGCGGGATTTGATCCGGGACGCCCTGCCCATGCTGCGGGACGCCGCCGAGATGCGCAAAGTCCTGAACAGTTCCTCTTCCTCTGTGGAGAGCAGCCTGGCCTCGGTGCGGTACCTGGAGATTTACCTAGAACTGGTGGAACTGTTCCACAGCCGCCTGGCGTCGGCCCCCATCCGGAGCGCGGGCTTTAGCGCCCTGCGGCAGGAGGTGGAAAAACGGCGCACCAGCGATTCCTACCAGGCCCTGACCCGCCAGCTGGAACAGACCGAATACCAGATCGGCCATATCAAGAGCATCGCCCTGGGCATCAACCTGGACGGCACCCTGCGGGTCACCGACGTGGGCCTGCTGGCTTTGAACACCGACAAATACCGTCAGGGCAGCGTCCTGGACAAGCTGCTGGGCCGGGATAAAAAGGACCCCATGGTCTGTATCTCGGGTTTTGCCAACCTGGCCAAGACCGCCCGGGAGGAGGAGAAACACGCCCTGGACCAGGCGGTCTGCCGGGCGCTGGACACCGCTTTTGCCCGCACCATCCGCAGCTGGGAGCCGGTCATCGACCAGTATTTCCGGGACGAAACCGCCTTTTTCATCGGGCTGCTGGATGATTTCCGGTTCCTGTCGGCGGCGGTCAGCTTTTTGCTGGAACTGAAAAGCCAGGGCTGCGCCCTCTGCCGCCCCACTATCCGCCCCATGGAGGAAAAAGCCCTCCACCTGAAAGACGTCTACAACCCCATGCTGGTTCTCCGCAGCGAGGACAAGGGGACGGTGGTGGCCAATGACTTTGGCTATGACGCTAAAGGCCGCTTTTACCTGGTCACCGGCCCCAACCACGGCGGCAAATCCATTTTCTGCTACTCGGTGGGGATGGCCCAGGCCCTCTTTCAGCTGGGCCTGCTGGTCCCCGCCAAAGAGGCGGTCATGAGCCCGGTCCGGTGTATCTTCACCCACTTTCCCACCTCGGACGAGGACAACTACGGCAAGGGCCGCCTGGAGAGCGAGTGCGCCCGGATGAGCCAGATTCTCCACCTGCTGACGGGGGAGGACCTGCTGCTGATGGACGAGAGCTTCAGCTCCACCAGCCTGCTGGAGGGCGGTTATATCGCCGGGGAAGTGCTGTCGGCCATTGCGGTGATGGGCTGCGGCGGGGTCTATGTGACCCATATCCACGAGCTGACCCAGGAGGTGGACCGCTTCAACGCTACCCCCGGCCGCACCGGCTGCATTGACAACCTGGTGGCCCAGATGGAGAACATCGCCGACGGCACCCGCAGCTATCGGGTGATCCGCGCCACCCCCGACGGCCTCAGCTACGCCAAGGACATCGCCCGCAAATACGGCCTCAGCTGTGAGGAAATTCTGGCCTCCCGCCAGGGCTGAACAAGACAAAAAGAAAACCGCGCATCTCCCGCCGCCGGACGGTGAGGGATGCGCGGTATTTTTTATGGAGTGAAAAGGTTAGAACTGAACGGGGTAGAGGCCCTCCTCGGTCAGACGGGCCAGAGCGGCCATGACCCCGGGCTTATCCTCCCGATAGGTGACGCCGTACCACTTGTCGGTGCTGTGGAGCATCCGAACCTGGGCCTTGCCCTCACCGATCAGATCGGAGATGATGGTGGGCAGGAAGTACTCGCACTTCATGGGATCCTTGGGCAGGCTCTCGGCCAGGAAGCCGGAGAACCGGTCCTGTGCCTCCTGCATGAAGCTGGCGGTCAGGCCCCAGATGCCCATGCTCACCAGGGTGTCGCCGGGCAGATCCACCCAGCTGTCCCCGTCGGCGTAGCGGATGACGCCGTCCTTGTCCTGGACGATCTTGGTCCGCTCGGTGACGCTCTCCAGCATCCCATCGCTGCCCACGACGCAGACGCCGCGGGAGACGCTGCCGTTCTCGGTGACGGTGTTCTTGACCTGGTAGCCCACCATGCAGTACTGGTACTGCTGGGTGTCGGCGTGGGTGGACAGGTACTCATACATCACGCGGAAGGCCTCGGGGCCGTAGTAGTCGTCCGAGTTGATGACGGCGAAGGGTCCGTGAATCAGATTCCGGGCGCTGAGCACCGCCTGGCCGGTGCCGAAGGGCTTGGTGCGGCCCTCGGGGGCGGTGTAGGGGGCGGGCAGGTCGTCCAGGGACTGATAGGCGTACTCCGCCTCCATCAGGCGGGACAGACGGTCCCCGATGGCCTTGCGGAAATCCGCCTCGAATTCCTGCCGGATGATGAAGATGACCTTCTCAAAGCCGGCCCGGCGGGCGTCAAAAATCGAATAGTCGATGATCAGCTGCCCGGAAGGACCAACCGGGTCCAGCTGCTTCATGCCGCCGTAGCGGCTGCCCATACCGGCAGCCAGTACGACCAGAACGGGTTTATCCATACAAGTGTTCCTCCTTTGTATGCCAGCCTGTCAATATTCGGTTTCGCCGCCGGCCCGGTCAGCATCCACATACAGGCCGGCCACCGACAGGACATTCCCGGCAGGAGGTAGGGCCGTAAGGCTGAGCGCGCGGTTTTGCGGTGCGTGTGTCGTTCGTCCGACACGCTGGATGTGGAGCCGGCTGCTTGAGCCTATTATAGACCCGGAGCTCCGTTCTTGACAAGTCTGTTTTTCCCAAAAGCACCCAGAATGCATTTTTTTGCTCCATTGGAGCATGTTTGCCAATGAATTATCAAAGAACTGCTTGCTTTGGGCCGCTGAATTGTATATAATAGAACTATCCACGGGGAGACCCGACGATGACAAAACTCACTTCAGGCAAATAAAAGGATTTGAGAGGAGTTTAGAACAATGGGTTTAGGTAAGAAGACCATCGACGATCAGAATTACTGCGGCAAGAAGGTTCTTGTCCGCTGCGACTTCAACGTCCCCATGAAGGACGGCGTCATCACCAATGAGAACCGCATCAATGCGGCCATGCCCACCATCCAGAAGCTGGTGAACGATGGCGCAAAGGTGATCCTGTGCAGCCACCTGGGCAAACCCAAGAACGGCCCCGAGGCCAAGTTCAGCCTGGCCCCCGTCGCCAAGGCTCTGAGCGCCAAGCTGGGCAAGGAAGTTGTCTTCGCTGACGACGACAACGTCGTGGGCGAGAACGCCAAGGCCGCTGTCGCTGCCATGAACAACGGCGACGTGGTCCTGCTGCAGAACACCCGCTTCCGCAAGGAGGAGACCAAGAACGTGGCCGCCTTCTCGGAGGAGCTGGCCAGCCTGGCTGACGCTTACGTGGACGACGCCTTCGGCAGCTGCCATCGCGCACACTGCTCCACCGCCGGCGTCACCGACTACATCAAGGATACCGCTGTTGGCTACCTGATGGAGAAGGAGATCCGCTACCTGGGCAACGCCGTGAACGATCCTGTCCGTCCCTTCACCGCCATTCTGGGCGGCGCCAAGGTGGCCGACAAGCTGAACGTCATCTCCAACCTGCTGGAGAAGGTGGATACCCTGATCATCGGCGGCGGCATGGCTTACACCTTCATCAAGGCTCAGGGCTACGAGATCGGCCAGAGCCTGTGCGATGACTCCAAGATCGACTACTGCAAGGAGATGATGGAGAAGGCCAAGGCCAAGGGCGTCAAGCTGCTGCTGCCCATCGACACCGTCTGTGTCAAGGCTTTCCCCGATCCCATCGACGCACCGGTTGAGACCGCTGTCTTCCCGGTCACCAACATGCCCTCCGACATGGAAGGCTGCGACATCGGCCCCGAGACCATGAAGCTCTTCGCCGACGCCGTCAAGTCCTCCAAGACCGTCGTCTGGAACGGCCCCATGGGCGTGTTCGAGAACCCCACCCTGGCAGCCGGCACCCTGGCTGTGGCCAAGGCTATGGCTGAGAGCGAGGCTACCACCGTCATCGGCGGCGGCGACAGCGCAGCAGCCGTCCAGCAGATGGGCCTGGGCGACAAGATGACCCACATCTCCACCGGCGGCGGCGCCTCCCTGGAGTACCTGGAGGGCAAGGATCTGCCCGGCATCGCGGTCATTCAGAACGCATAAGGCAGTCGCTTTTCACAAAGATGTGATGGGTGCGGCGGCGACACGCCGCCGCGCCCTTTTATTTTTGGGCGGCTTTTGGAGGCCGACCCTGGGAAAGACAAGGAGAATACGATTATGGATAAGGCAAAGCGCAAGGCTATCATCGCCGGCAACTGGAAGATGAACAAGACCGCCACCGAGGCTGCTCAGCTGATCGACGAGCTGATCCCCGCCGTCAAGGATGCCACCTGCGAGGTGGTCATCTGCACCCCCTTCACCGACCTGGTGACCGCCGTGGCCAAGACCAAGGGCACCAACATCCACGTGGGCGCCGAGAACGTCCACTTTGAGAAGTCGGGCGCCTTCACCGGCGAGATCAGCGCCGACATGCTGGTGGACCTGGGCGTGGAGTACGTTATCGTGGGCCACAGCGAGCGCCGTCAGTACTTCGCAGAGACCGACCAGACCGTCAACAAGCGCACCCTGGCCGCTCTGAACGCCGGCCTGAAGGTCATCGTCTGCGTGGGCGAGAGCCTGCAGCAGCGCGAGGAGGGCGTCACCGAGGAGCTGGTCCGCATGCAGACCAAGATTGCTCTGCGTGACGTCACCGCCGAGCAGATGGCCAACGTGGTCATCGCCTATGAGCCCGTCTGGGCCATCGGCACCGGCAAGACCGCTACCTCGGACCAGGCCGAGGAGGTCTGCGCCCAGATCCGCAAGGTCATCGGCGAGCTGTACGGCGAGGCCGTGGCCGAGGCTACCACCGTCCAGTACGGCGGCAGCATGAACGCCAAGAACTGCGAGGAGCTGGTCAGCAAGAAGAACGTGGACGGCGGCCTGATCGGCGGCGCCTCCCTGAAGGCTGCCGACTTTGCAGTGATTGTCAACGCTGCTTCCAAGGGCTGAGCCCCGGACAAATCAATAGAAACTGAGGAAGAAAAAACTATGGCAAAGAAACCCATGATGCTCTGCATCCTTGACGGCTTCGGCTGGGTGCCGGACGAAGTGGATGGCAACGCCATCGTCGCCGCCAAGACTCCCTATATCGACCACCTGTTTGCCACCTGCCCCAACGTCACCATCGGTGCCTCGGGCATGAGCGTCGGCCTGCCCGACGGTCAGATGGGCAACTCGGAGGTGGGCCACACCAACATTGGTGCCGGCCGTATCGTCTACCAGCAGCTGACCCTCATCACCAAGTCCATCCGTGACGGTGAGATGCAGAAGAACGACGTCCTGGTCCGCAACATGAAGGCCGCCATCGACGCCGGCAAGGCCATCCACTTCATGGGCCTGATGGGCACCGGCGGCGTTCACAGCCACGAGGAGCACCTGTTCGGCCTGCTGGAGATGGCCAAGGCCATGGGCGCCAAGGACGTCTATGTCCACGCCATCATGGACGGCCGTGACACCGACCCTCACGACGGTGAGGGCTTCCTGCAGAACGTCCAGAACGAGCTGGACAAGCTGGGCATCGGCAAGATTGCCACCGTCACCGGCCGCTACTACGCCATGGACCGCGACAAGAACTGGGACCGCGAGGAGAAGGCCTACGCTGCCTTCGTCTACGGCGAGGGCGAGAAGGCCAACGGCTGGAAGGAATGCATCGAGCGCAGCTACGCCAACGGCGTGACCGACGAGTTTGTGGTGCCCTGCGTCACCTGCGAGGGCGGCCGCGTCTCGGAGGGCGACACCGTGGTGTTCATCAACTTCCGCCCCGACCGTGCCCGCCAGATGACCCGCATCTTTGTGGACGACGCCTTCGACGGCTTTGAGCGCCGCTATGGCCGGTTCCCGGTGCACTACGTCTGCATGACCGAGTACGACGCCACCGTGCCCAACTGCGAGGTGGCTTATCCTCCCGTGGACCTGACCAACGTCATGGGCCAGTATATCTCCGACCTGGGTATGACCCAGCTGCGCATCGCCGAGACTGAGAAGTACGCTCACGTCACCTTCTTCTACAACGGCGGCCGCGAGGAGCCCTTTGCCGGCGAGGATCGCTGCGTGATCCCCAGCCCCAAGGTAGCCACCTACGACCTGAAGCCCGAGATGAGCGCCCCCGAGGTTGCCGAGGAGTGCGTCAAGCGGATTGAGAGCGGCAAGTACGACGTCATCATCCTGAACTTCGCCAACTGCGACATGGTGGGTCACACCGGCGTCTTTGATGCCGCTGTCAAGGCTGTGGAGGCCGTGGACCAGTGCGCAGGCAAGGTCATCGACGCAGTTCTGGCCGCCGGCGGCAAGGTCATCCTCACCGCCGACCACGGCAACGCCGACAAGATGAAGAACCCCGACGGCACCCCCTTCACCGCCCACACCACCAACCCGGTGCCCTGTGTGGTGATCGGCGCAGGCAACGACTTCACCCTCCGGGAGGGCGGCGTCCTGAGCGATCTGGTTCCCACCATGTTTGAGCTGATGGGCATTCCTCAGCCCAAGGAAATGACTGGCAAGAGCCTGATCGTCCGGAACTGATAAAGTCCCGCATCCCCGCATAAAACACAGCACAGAGCCCCGCAGGCCTGCGTCCAGCGACGCACCGCCCGCGGGGCTCTTTTGTGCTTGGTGAGAAGGTTCCGCCCGCAGGGCAGGGGACCGTCCGGAGCCAAAACCTGCCGGTCCGGGCCTGTGTTATAGCAGCCGAAAGCCTCATGGGGCAGGGAAGCCTTCGCACAGCGCCTCCTGGGGGCGTCCTGCGCGCTTTGCCCTGGCCCCGGAAAAGTTTATGCCCTCCCGCAAAAAACCTCTGTAGGGCCTCCACTGGCCCCATGAGGGCGGCGTCCGCCGCAGCACAACAAAAACCCCGCAGCTCCCGGTGAACACCGGAAGCCGCGGGGTCTTTTTGTGCTTATGAGGCTTTCAGGGGGCAGGGGAATCAGCGGGTAGCTTCATACTCCTTGCGGTAACCCTCCAGCTCCTTCTCGTTGCCGTAGACGAAGTGACCATTGGCAATTTCCTGCCAAACGGGCTTGTCGGTGCTGTAGTCGTGAATCGACGGATCATACACCAGCAGCTTTTTCTTCTTCTCCAGGCTGGGATCCGGGATGGGCACAGCCGACAGCAGGGCTTTGGTGTAGGGGTGCAGCGGATGACGGAACAGTTCTTCCGTCTCGGCCAGCTCCACGATACGGCCCTTGCTGATGACGGCGATGCGGTCCGAGATGAACCGAACCACCGACAGGTCGTGGGCGATGAACAGGTAGGTCAGCCCGCGGGACGCCTTGAGGTTGTTCAGCAGGTTGAGCACCTGAGCACGGATCGACACGTCCAGCGCCGAGATGGGTTCGTCTGCCACGATGAACTCAGGCTCCATGATCAGAGCACGGGCAATGCCGATGCGCTGGCGCTGGCCGCCCGAGAACTCGTGGGGGAAACGGGATGCAAACTCGGGCAGCAGGCCCACCTCGTGCAGGGCAGCCATAACCTTTTCGTGCAGGTCATTCTGGTCCTTGTACAGGTGGAAGTTCAGCAGGCCCTCGGCAATGATATACTCCACCTTGGCGCGCTCGTTCAGCGAGGCCATGGGGTCCTGGAAGATCATCTGGCATTTGCGGATGACTTCCTGGTCCAGCTCCTTGGGGATCTTGCCGTTGATCTTGCGGCCCTTGAACAGGATGTCGCCGGCCGAAGTGGGATTGATGCGGGTGATGGCGCGACCGATGGTGGTCTTGCCCGAGCCGCTCTCACCCACCAGGGAGAAGGTCTCGCCCTTGTAGATGTCGAAATTGACGTGGTCAACGGCCACGAACTTCTTGCGCCCCGAGCCGAAGGAGATCTGGAGGTCCTTGATCTCAATGAGCTTTTCTCTCTCAGCCATTGGTGTGGTCCTCCATCATTTTCTTGCGCAGGTTCTGGATCGAGTGGGGGCGCTCCACTTTGGGGGCCCGGGGGTCCAGATACCAGGTCTTGGCGGCGTGGGTGGGCGAAACCTCAAAGAAGGGAGGCTCCTTGACAAAGTCGATGGCCAGAGCCTTCTTGTTCCGGGGTGCGAAGGCATCGCCGTGAATCTCGTTGAAGAGGTTCGGCGGGGTGCCGTCGATGGTGGGCAGAGCCTCGCCCTTGACGCCCAGCTGCGGCAGAGCCTGCAGCAGAGCCCAGGTGTAGGGGTGCCATGCGTCGTAGAAGATCTCCTCCACGGTGCCGTACTCCACAATCTGGCCGGCGTACATGACGGCCACACGGTCGGCCACGTTGGCCACAACGCCCAGGTCATGGGTGATGTAGATGACCGACATGCCCAGATCCTTCTGCAGATCACGGATCAGCTGCAGGATCTGCGCCTGAATCGTCACGTCCAGCGCGGTGGTGGGCTCGTCGCAGATCAGGACCTGCGGCTTGCAGGCGGCGGCGATGGCGATGACCACGCGCTGCCGCATGCCGCCCGAAAACTCATGGGGGTACTGATTGTACCGGCGCTCGGGATCGGGGATACCGACCTTGCCCAGCATCTCGATGGCGGCCTTCTTGGCGGCTTCGCCCTTCAGGCCCTGGTGCAGCTCGATGCTCTCCTGAATCTGCTTGCCGATTTTCTTCAGCGGGTTCAGGCTGGTCATCGGGTCCTGCATGACCATCGAAATTTTCTTGCCGCGGATATTCAGCCATTCCTTTTCGGTGAACTTGGCCATATCGCGGTCTTCAAACATGATGCTGCCGCCGGTGATCTTGCCGTTGGCGTCCAGCATGCCCACAAAGGTCTTGGTAAAGACCGATTTGCCCGAGCCGCTCTCGCCCACGATGGCGAGGGTCTCGCCTTCGTACAGGTCCAGGGAGCACTTGCGGATAGCCTTCAGCGTCCGGCCGCGCAGGCTGAACTGAATCTCCACGTCACGGGCAGAGATAATCGCTTTTTTATCCATTGTTGTTTATCTCTCCCATCTGTTAAACGTGATTGCGCGGGTCGGCTGCGTCCGAGAATGCGTTGCCCATGATATAGAAGGAAACCGAGATGATGGACACGATGGACGCGGGGAAGATCAGCAGGTACGGATAATCCAGGAAGAAGGTGCGAACCTTTGCCAGCAACAGGCCCAGCGACGGGGTCTCGATGCCCAGGCCCAGGCCCAGATAGGACAGGGTGGACTCCATGTTGATGGTGTAAGGGATGTTCAGCGCCGTCTGCAGGATGATGACCGACACCAGGTAGGGCAGGATGTTCTTGGTCAGAACACGCCACAGCGGGGTGCCCAGGCACCGGGAAGCCAGGTTGTACTCCCGGTCACGGTACATGAACACCATGTTGCGCACCCGGCGCGCCGTCTGGAACCAGCCGATGAAGATCATGGACACAGCCATGATGGTGAAGCTCTGGCCCACCATCAGGGCGATCAGGGTCATATAGATGATATAGGGAATGCTGTCGAACAGGTTGTAAATTTCGGTGAACAACCGGTCCAGCTTGCGCACATAACCCCAGATCAGACCGAAGATGACGCCCACAATGCACTCGCCGGTGGCCACGACCAGGGCCAGGCGGATGGAAATCTGGGTGGCGTACCACACCTGGCACCAGTAGTCACGGCCCAGGTTGTCGGTACCAAACCAGAACTCCGAGTTGGGTTTGGTGAAAGCCGGCGCAGTGTCCGGGATCAGAGTGGCGTAGTCGTACTTGCCGATGGCCAGTGCGATGAAGGAGAATACCACCAGAGCCAGGAACAGGATCAGGAAAAACACTGCAACCTTGTTTTTCAGAAAGTTGCGGAACACCGAGCCCCAGTAGGAATAGTTGGAGTAACCGATGCGCTCGGCCTCTTCGGGCGAGTACTCCACGACGTAAAACAGTTCGTCGTCGGTCTTGCCCGCAAAATCCGATGCTTTTGCCATCAGCGGTTGCCCCCTTTCTCTGCGATGGTGATGCGCGGGTCAACGAGCATCATCAGAATGTCGCCAAGGAAGATGCCCACGATGCTCAGCGCGGCGTAGAACATGACCAGAGTCTGGACGACGCTGGTGTCGTACCGCTGGATGGCATCGGTCAACAGGGGACCCATGCCGGGAACGGAGAAGAACCGCTCCATCAGCAGCGAGCCGCTGATGGTCAGCAGCAGGGACTGAGGCATGAACTGGACCATGGGCACCAGTGCGTTGCGCAGCACGTGGCGGAACATGATCTGGCTGTAGCTCAGGCCCTTGACCTTGGCCAGTTTGATATAGTCACGGGTCAGCTCGTCCACCATATAACGGCGCATCCACAGCGCATAGCTGGCCGTGGAAGCCATGGATAGACAGATGACCGGCAGCACGCTGGACGGCCCCAAGTTTCGGGTGGAGTACAGCGTGGGCATGCCAAACACCGTGGAGCCGATGACCAGCACCAGGGAGTACATGACCAGCGCCGGGACGGCGTTCACCAGGACGGTGTACGCCGTGCCCAGCCAGTCCACAAACTTGCCCTTGAAAGCGGCCTGCGCCACACCAATGATGATGCCGCAGACCCAGGAAATGCAGAATGCGATTGCGCCCAGACGCAGGGAAACGCCCAACCGGTCGCCGATGACACGGGTGACAGCGATGCCGCTTTGAATTCTCCGCGAGGTACCGAAGTCCAGGTGGAGTAACTGCCCATAAAAGCGGACCAGCTGTTCCCCGATGGGGTCCAGAAGACCGGCGGCTTCCAGTGCTGCGTTCTTCTGCTCCGGGGTGAACTTCATCAGCTGGTCTTCAGTGAAGTAGTAGTCCGTGGGCAGCATCCGCAGCAGCAGGAAGACGACGGTAACGGCGATCAGAATGGTGATAAACGACTGAAACAGCCGTTTAGCGGTGTATTTCAGCATTAAGCCTTCATGGCTGCCTCATAAGCAGCCGCGAGTTCTTCATACTGCTCCGTGGTATAGGCTTCCTCGGAGGTCTCCCAGTCAACGTACTTGTAGTTGCAGATGCCGTACATAGCGTTGATCTTGGAGTAATCGTTGACGTGGGTCAGGCAGAGCAGAACTTCGTACTGAGCCGGCATGGTCAGGCAGTTCTCCAGCATATAAGCCTCGGCGGTGGCAAAGGCCTCGTAGCGGGCGTCGATGTCGTCGACGATGGCGTCAGCCTCGTGGACCAGGCGCTCAAACTCCTGGTAGGTGGCGATCAGGTCAGCCTGCCAGTCGGCGGGGCCTTCCTCAAAGACCTTGGCGATATAGCTGTAGTTCCAGCTGTAGTAAGCGTTGGCGTCGGTCAGAGTCTCCTGGCCCAGGAAGTTGATGGGATCGCCGAAGTCAGCGCCCCAGCCGTTCTGGATATAGCTGTGACGGTGAGCGTTGACGACCTCCTTGGTGACGCTGGAGACGTACTCGCCCACATCCAGGACGATGAAGTCGTCGCCGAAGCAGTCGGTGAAGGCCTGCTTCATGACGGCAGCGCTGTCCTGAGCGGAGGTGTTGCCGGACAGGATATAGTTCCAGCAGTGGACAGGGAAGGTGACGCCGATGGCGGTCAGCTCCTCCATGGCCTGCTTCTTCAGAGCGGAAATGTCGCCGCCGTTGTCGCGCAGACGGATCATGGTCTCGCCGTCGTACTCGCCGTAGCCCATCTTCTTGCCCACCAGGCTGGTGTACTCAACACCCTGGGTGTTGTAGCAGACGCCGCGCATGGTGTAGTAGTCGTTCTCGCACTTCAGGGGGTTGATGGGGTTGGTACGGGCGTAGTAACGGCTCAGATCCAGGCCCTGCATGAAGCACTGACGGAAAGCGGTGTTGGCGATGGCCTTGTTCCAGTTGTCGTCGGGAGTGCCGTCGTCGTTGAAGCGCTGATAGTTGAAGTGGAACTGATAGCTGAACTTCTTGGGCTGACGCTCGCACAGCTGGTGGTTGAACTCGTTGTTGGGATCGTTCTGGATCTGGGTCACGGTGGACTCGGTCAGCTCGATCTCGTCCAGCTCACGGTTCTGGTACAGCTGGTAGCCGGTGACCATATCGGTCAGCATGGTGACCACCACGCGCTCGAAGCGGCTGTGGTCGTTGGCGCCGTACCAGTTGGGGTTGGGGATGAAGCTCTTGGTGTTGGACTGAACGAACTCCTCGATCAGGTACGGACCGCAGTACCACATCTCAGCGTAGGTGGCGGCGCGGAAGCCCTCGATACCCAGCTCGTTGATCAGATCCTCCGAAGCGGGGTAGAAGCAGACATAGCCTGCAACGGTGTCGAAGTAGGGGCAGGGATTCTTGCAGGTGAAGACCAGGGTGTAATCATCCGGAGCCTCAATGCCCACGCCGTGGTCCAGCATGTCCTGATAGGTCAGGTCAGCAGCGGCATCGCCCTGCTCCACGGTGTACTCATAGTACTCCTCAGCGCCTGCGATGGTCTGCAGGGGCATGGAGGTGTTGAAAGCGGAGTTCTTGAACTGGTTCAGAACCCACTCGGAGCCCACCAGGAAGTCCTTGGAAGTGATGTGGCCCTTGACCTCGCCGTTGACGTCGCACCAATCCACATCCTCGCGCAGGTGGAAGGTCCAGACGGAAGCGTCCTCGTTGTGCTCCCAGCTCTCGGCGATGGCGGCCACGGGCTTGCCGTAGCAGTCGGCGCTCAGCAGGCCGTCCACCAGGTTGGTCAGGACGTTGAAGTCGGAAGCGTTCTGGCTGTACAGGACGTTCCAGCTCTCGATCTCACGGACGTTGGACTCGTAGCTGTACACCTCAGTCAGGCCGCCGGTGGTGGCAGTGCTGCCCGAAGCAGCGCCCGAGGTGCTGCCCGAAGTGGAGCTGGAGCTGCCGCATGCGGCCAGCAGACCAGCGGCGCCCACAGCGCCTGCGCCCTTCAAAAAGGAGCGGCGGCTAAATGCATGAGGTTCATAGTTTGCGTTCATGTGTTGTATCCTCCCTGTTATTCTTCGTGTCACGGCAAGAGTTGCAGATTTTGCCTGTTCCCATTCCTGCGGCGGTTGCAGAGTCAGTGTATTGCCAACGAATACAAAAAGGCCCAAATACAGACCTCAGCGTCTGTATCTGTGCCCCGCCGCAGAATCCTTAACACACAGGTATTCTACCATCATAAAGGGCGGATGTCAAGAAAACAGGCGGCGCTCAGGCCAACAAATTGCCCCTTCAGGGCGAAAAAGAGTGAAAAAAAGGTGAAAATGAGTGAGCTGCTTTCATCTTGCATCTGTAAAATGTGCAAAAGAATCGTGCTTGATGCACGAGGACAAAATGTGCGCCCGCGGCGCACAGGACGGCGGGTGACTATCTTTTTGGCGCAAAACGTGTTACAATACAGACATTGCCGCTGTGGTGCAGGCCATTGCCCGGGCTGCAAAACCAAGGATGAGGTACGATTGGTCATGAAGAAACTTTTTTCCATTTATAAAAAGGATATGTTCCGCGCGATCCTGTATAAAACGGTGACACGCGCATCCGTCGCCCTGTGCGTCTGCCTGCTGTGGGAACGTTTTTTAAGCGACGGACACTTCACCATCTGGGAAGCCCCCTGCCTGGCGGTGGGGGCGATCTTCCTGGGGTGGGCCTGGCTCAGCTACCTGCGGCTGGACGGGGTCCGGGTTCCCTTCCTGGACCGGGACAAGCTGTCGTCGGAACGCGGACAGCGCCGCAGCCACGCCAGCCACACCATGGCGGACTTTGCCGACGAGAAGATCGTCTCCTTTGACGAGCTGTCCCCGGAGGAAAAGTCCTTTTGCAGCATGCTGTCCAGCCTGATCCTGGGGGTCCCCATGACCGCCATCGGGCTTCTGGCCGGCGTTCTGTGAGGAGGGCGGCCATGGCAGACAAGACAAAGCGCCTGGTGGTGGGGGTGCTGGCCCACGTGGACTCGGGCAAGACCACCCTGTCCGAGGCCATGCTCTACCGGGCCGGGGCCATCCGCAAACTGGGCCGTGTGGATCACCGGGACGCCTTCCTGGACACCGACAGCCTGGAGCGGGCCCGGGGCATCACGATTTTTTCCAAACAGGCCCTGTTCGAGACCGAAAACGCCTGCATCACCTGGCTGGATACGCCGGGCCATGTGGATTTCTCGGCAGAGGCCGAGCGTACGGTCCAGGTGCTGGACTATGCGGTGCTGGTCATCAGCGGCCCCGACGGGGTCCAGAGCCACACCGAGACCATCTGGTCCCTGCTGCGGCGGTGCCGGGTGCCTACCTTCCTCTTTATAAATAAGATGGACCTGCCCGGCCCCGGCCGGGATGCCCTGCTGGACCAGCTGCGCCGGCGGCTGGGGGAGGGCTTTGTGGATTTCGGCGCCGATGAGGACCAGCGCAATGAGGCCCTGGCCCTCTGCGATGAACATTTGATGGACGCCTACCTGGCCGGGGAACCCCTGGCCGAAACCGACATCGTCACTGCCATTGCCCGGCGGCACGTCTTTCCCTGCTGGTTCGGCTCAGCCCTCAAGGTGGATGGGGTGGACGCTCTGCTGGCAGGCCTGGACCGCTGGACCCGGCCTGCCCCGGCAGGAGAACACTTCGGGGCCAAGGTGTTCAAGGTCTCCCAGGACGACCAGGGAGCCCGCCTCACCTGGCTGCGGGTCACCGGCGGCGTCCTGAAAGTCAAGGATACCCTGTCCGGCGGCCCCGAGGGAGAGGGCTGGTCCGCCAAGGCCGACCAGCTGCGGCTGTATTCGGGAGCCAAGTATACCCTGGCCAATGAGGTGGTTCCCGGCCAGGTCTGCGCCGTCACCGGCCTCACCGGAGCCAAGCCCGGAGAGGGTCTGGGGGCCGAGCGGGATGCCGGGGACCCCCTGCTGGAACCGGTCCTCACCTACCAGGTGATTTTGCCCCAGGGAGTGGACGTTCATACCGCCCTGGCCAACCTCCGCCGCATCGAGGAGGAGGAACCCGAGCTCCATGTGGTGTGGGATGAGACTCTGGGCCAGATCCATATTCGGCTGATGGGTGAAATTCAGCTGGAAGTGCTGCAGAGCCTGCTGTCCCGCCGGTTCGGGCTGGACGTCACTTTCGGTGAGGGCGGCATCCTTTATAAAGAGACCATTGCCGAGGCGGTGGAGGGTGTGGGCCACTATGAGCCCCTGCGCCACTATGCCGAAGTGCATTTGAAGATGGAGCCTCTGCCCCCGGGCAGCGGCATCCAGTACGATATCGACTGCCGGGAGGAAGTTCTGGCCCGGAACTGGCAGCGGCTGGTCATCGCCAACCTGGAGGAAAAGGAACACCGGGGCATCCTCACCGGCGCGCCCCTCACCGACGTGAAAATCACCCTCATCGCCGGCCGGGCCCACCTCAAGCACACCGAGGGCGGCGACTTCCGCCAGGCGGCGCTGCGGGCGGTGCGTCAGGGCCTGATGATGACCAAAAACGTCCTGCTGGAGCCCTGGTATCACTTCCGGCTGGAACTGCCCGCCCAGAACCTGGGCCGGGCCATGAACGACATCCAGCAGATGGAGGGAACCTTCGGTCCCGCCGACCAGGAAGGGGAGACTGCCATTCTGGAGGGTTCGGCGCCGGTCAGCGGCCTGCGGGGTTATCCCCGGGAGCTGGCAGGCTATACCCATGGCCGGGGCCGCCTGACCCTCACCCCCGACAGCTACCGCCCCTGCCGCAACGCCGCCGATCTCATCGCCGCGTCGGGCTATGACCCCGAGCGGGACCTGGAAAACCCCGCTGACTCGGTGTTCTGCGCCCACGGCGCCGGGTATGTGGTGCCCTGGGACAAGGTGCGGGAGCATATGCACGTGGAGAGCGGCTGGGGCAAGGCCAAGCCCGCCCGGGCCGAGGACCCGCAGCCGGTGCGGCGGGCGGCGGCCTTCCGGGCCTCCCTGGAAAACGACGCCGAGCTGATGAAAATCTTCGAGCAGACCTATGGCCCCATCAAGCGGGACCCTCTGGCGGCCTTCCGACCGGTCAAGAACGACCGGCCCGACTTCAACGCCGAACAATGGAAGGTGCTGCCGGAATATCTGCTGGTGGACGGCTACAACATTATTTTTGCCTGGGATGACTTGTCCGCCCTGGCCAGGGACAACCTGGCCTCGGCCCGCCAGAAGCTGATGGACATTCTGTGCAACTATCAGGGGTTCAAGCAGTGCGTGCTGATCCTGGTGTTTGACGCCTACCGGGTGCCGGGCAGCCCTGGCTCCATCGAGCAGTACCACAACATCCATGTGGTCTACACCCGGGAGGCCGAGACGGCGGATATGTTCATCGAGCGGGTCACCCATGAGATCGGCCGGGAGCGCCGGGTCCGGGTGGCCACCTCGGACGGCATGGAACAGGTGATTATCCTGGGCCACGGGGCGTACCGGTTGTCGGCCCGTCAGTTCCGGGAGGAAGTGGATGAGGTGGAGCGGGAGATCCGCGCCCTGATCCGCCAGGAGGAGTGACCATGGAGCATCTTTGTGAGGAATTCGTCTTTTCCTGCATCGCCCCCCGGGCGCAGGAGAGCCATAAGGGCAGCTACGGCCACCTGCTGGAGGTGGCAGGCAGCCGCCGCTATCGGGGCGCCGCCGGCCTGGCCGCCGAGGGGGCCCTGCGCACCGGCGCAGGTATTGTAACCCTGGCGTCGGTGGAGCCGGTGCTGGCGGCGGTGGCCGCCCGCCTGCCCGAATGCTGCCTGCTGCCCTGTCGGGAAAGCGAGGAGGGCGGCATCCACGCCGGGGAGGCGGACAACCTGTCCCAGGCTCTTCAGAAGGCCGCCGTCCTCCTGATGGGCCCCGGCATGGGCAACACCACCCACACCCAAAACCTGGTCCGCCGCCTGGTGGGAGAGGCCAGGGGAACGGTGGTGCTGGACGCTGACGGCCTGAACGCCGCCGCGGCTTTGATGGCGGCCGGGGAACCCCTGCCCCGCCCGGCGGGCAGCCTGATTTTGACCCCTCACCCGGGGGAGATGTCCCGCCTCTCCGGTCTGACCATGGCGGAAATTGCCGCCGATCCCGCCGGGACGGCGACCCGCTTTGCGGCCCAATGGGGCTGCACCCTGGTGCTGAAGGGCCACCGCACCCTGATCGCCGCGCCGGATGGCCGCCTGTGGCAGAACACCACCGGCAATGCGGGCCTTTCCCGGGGCGGCAGCGGGGACGTGCTGGCGGGCATGGTCAGCGGGCTGGCGGCCTGCGGCCTGCCTGCCCCGGAGGCGGCAGCCTGTGCCGTCTGGCTCCATGGAGCCGCCGCCGACCGCACCGCCGGACGTTTGGGTCAGTATGGGATGCTTCCCCACGACATTCTGGCCGATTTGGGCGAAATCTTCGCAGAGCATGACCGATAAAACCAACAGCGTGCCGCAGAAAAACGGCACGCTGTTTTTGCGTCAGGGGTTGGGCTGTTCCAGGGCCAGCAGAGCGGCCTTGCGGTCCAGCCCGCCGGCGTAGCCGGTGAGGCGGCCCGAGCTGCCCACCACCCGGTGGCAGGGGATGATGATGCCGATGGGGTTGCAGTGGCAGGCGCCGCCCACCGCCCGGGAAGCTTTGGGCCGGCCCACCGCCGCCGCAATCTGGCCATAGGTCCGGGTTTCGCCGTAGGGGATGGCCTGCAGCGCCTCCCACACCGCCCGCTGAAAGGCGGTGCCTTTCGGGGCCAGGGGCAGGTCAAACACCCGGCGGGAGCCCGCAAAATATTCCTCCAGCTGCCGCCGGGCCTCGGCCAGCAGCGGGGTGGGGCAGGGGACTTCCTCCCCGGTGAGGGGAGCGCAGAAGTTCACCGCCGCCAGGACGTCCCCCTCCTGGGCCAGACAGAGGGGGCCAAAGGGACTGTTCCAGTGCCAGAGAACCAAAAACACCGCTTCCTTTCTGGTGAAAATATGCTATACTTTTACCATAGCACAAACCACATTGTTTGGAAAGGGGCGGTTTTATGCTCAGGGCACTGGAAGCCATTCTTGCAGAAAGTAAAAACATCGTCTTTTTCGGCGGCGCAGGGGTCAGCACCGAGTCGGGCATCCCGGATTTCCGCAGCGTGGACGGGTTGTACCACCAGACCTACGACTACCCGCCCGAGACCATTCTCAGCCATACCTTCTGGGAGCAGAACCCAGAGGAATTCTATCGCTTTTACCGCAACAAGATGATTGTCCGGGGGGCCAAACCCAATGCGGCCCATCTCCGGCTGGCCAAACTGGAGCGGGAAGGCAAGCTGAAAGCGGTGGTCACCCAGAACATCGACGGACTGCATCAGGCCGCCGGCTCCCAGAAGGTCTATGAGCTCCACGGCAGCGTCCTGCGGAACTACTGCGTCCGCTGCGGCAAATTCTACGATGTGGAGTTCATCGCCAATAGCACCGGGGTGCCCCGGTGCACCGACTGCGGCGGCATCGTCAAGCCCGACGTGGTCCTCTATGAGGAATGCCTGGACGAGTCCACCATGGCGGGGGCCGTTGCGGCCATCCGCCGGGCCGATACCCTCATCATCGGAGGCACCAGCCTGGTGGTCTACCCGGCGGCGGGCCTGATCCGGTATTTCCAGGGCCGGCACTTGGTAGTGATCAATATGCAGCCCACCGGGGCCGACCGTTCCGCCGACCTGTGCATCGCCAAGCCCATCGGCCAGGTGCTCAGCGAGGACATCGACCTGGACGCCGCCGACACCGTCTGACAAAAAGAATCCGGTCCTCTCTGGTAAAATATCCGGTGCAGGCGTACGGCCTGCAGGAAGGGGATCGGATTCATTATGTTGCAGCTTTGTGAGCCGGCGGTGCAGCCGCGCCGCCTTTCGGCCGAGGAATTTTGTATGCTGGCCCGGCGGGAGGCCTCCAGCCTGTACCGCCCCCGCAGCGAGGTGCTGCGGATGCTGGCGGTGGGGCAGGCTTTTGGGGTCTGCGGGCCCCGCGGGGAGCCTCTGGCCGCCATGATCGAGCTGCCCCTCACCGCCGACGTGGAAGCCGCGGCGGCGCTGCGGCAGTTTCTGGGCCGTCAGGGTCTGGGCCGGGGCTCGGTGCTGGCTCCGCCGGTGGGGGACCGCAGCCTGCTGCCCGAGCTTTTGGGGGCGGCATTGGTGCCGGCCTGCCGCCATGCGGGGGCAGGTCCGGTGTGGGCGGTGCTGGAGTCCACACCCGACGCCGAGGATTTATTGCCCGCCTATCTGGATGCAGGGCTGGTCCTGCGGGCGCTGCGGCCCCTGAACGGGCTCTCGCCCTGCTGGCTGTTCAGCCGGGTGCCGGGGATGAACCGGGCCGAGCCGGTGTGGGTTCCGCTGGCGGACCGGGCGCGGCTGGCGGCTCTGCTGAGCCGGGGCTGGTCGGCGGTGGGCAGCGAAACCACCGCCGGGGTCACCACGCTGGCCCTCTGCCCGGTGTAAATCCCGGCCCAAACATAGAGGCTCAGCCCCTCCCGCGGGAGAGGCAGAACATAACAACGTATCAACAAGAGGGGAAGTCAAAAGATGAAACTGGTTATTTTGGAGAGCTACGTCATGGAACCGGGGGACCTGGACTGGTCGGGCCTGCGGGCGCTGGTGCCGGATGTCACCGAGTACGTCCGCACCCCCTACGATCAGATTGCCCAGCGGATCGGGGACGCCGAGCTGGTGGTGCTGAACAAGTGCCGGATGGACGAGGAGATTCTGTCCAAATGCCCCAACCTGCGGTGGGTGGGGATCATTGCCACCGGCACCGACAATCTGGACCTGGAGGCCTGCCGCCGGCATGGGGTCAGCGTGGCCAACGTGCCGGCCTATTCCACCTACAGCGTGGCCCAGATGGCTTTCAGCCTGCTGCTGGCCATCTGCCAATGCCCCGAACGGCAGGATAAAGCCCTCCGGGACGGCTACTGGCAGCTGGAAATCCCCGCCGGGTATGGCATTCTTCCCCAGGTGGAGCTGTACGGCAAGACCTTCGGCGTCTGCGGCTACGGCAACATCGGCCGCCAGACCGCCCGCCTGGCCCGGGCCTTCGGGATGGAGGTGCTGGTCTGGACCCGCACCGTCCGCCCCGAGTACGCGCAGGACGGGGTGACCTTTGTGGATCTGGACACCCTGCTGGCCAAGAGCGATATCGTCAGCCTCCATTGTCCCGCCACCCCCGTCACCCGGGGCCTGGTGAATGGGGAGGCTCTGGCCAAAATGAAACCGGGGGCCATTCTGCTGAACACTGCCCGGGGCGCCCTGGTGGATGAGGCCGCCGTGGCCCAGGCCCTGACCAGCGGACATCTGGGCTATTACGCCGCCGATGCCTTTGCGGTGGAGCCCCTGCCGGCGGACAGCCCTCTGCGCACTGCTCCCCGCACCCTCTTTACCCCCCATGTGGCCTGGGCCACCGGCGGGGCCCTCAAGCGCCTGATGGAAATCACCGCCCGCAACCTGGAGACCTTCCTGGCCGGGGCAGGGGAGAACATCGTCAACCGTTAACCAAAAAAGCCCCGCCCGCCGCGGGCAAGCGGCAGGCAGGGCCAACAGGGAGACTTTTTGCAGCGGTCCTTTCGGGGACCGCTTTTGTGTTACAGGGTGTACATGGCGGCGTTGACCGACATGGTGTCGGGATCGCTGACCTCTTCGTCCTCCTCATCGTCGGTGATCACATGGAAGGAGCCGGTGGCCACCGCCTGCACCGCGCTCTCCAGAGCGGACTTGCAGAAGATGGAGCCGCAGTTGAACAGGGACAGGTGCTCCAGCACATCGGCGGGGGTCAGGTCATCGGTCAGGGTCACTCTGGGGCAGGCCACCAGGGTCAGACCTTCGGGGAAGGCCTCCAGCAGGTTTTTGTCCACCGTCATCTTGATCTTGTCGAACAGGGGCTTGCCCGGCAGATAAAAGACCTCGCCGTCCAGCACCGTCTCGGGAATGGCGTCCAGGGTGTCGGCCATCTCCTCGGGCAGGTAGACGTCGCCCTCCACCTGCAGGTATTCCAGATCGCTCAGGGCCTCGGCGCAGTCGGGGGTCAGGTACAGGTCGCCCAGCACCACCAGGCTGTCGCCGTACCGGCGCAGGCCGGCGGCGCTGAGGGTCAGATCGTCCTGAACCACCGAGGTGCCGTCGGGCAGCACCACCATCCGGGTGTCGGCGTCAAACAGGGGGGCCAGGCTCTCGGCCAGGGTCTCGCTGACGTAGGCCTCGGGAACCATGAAGCGGACCCCCTTGCTGGCCAGCTCGTCGCCGTCCAGCTCGCTGTCCACCGCCACCAGGCGCTTGGCGGCCCAGTACAGCCGGGGCTCAGCACGCAGGGCAAAGGATTTATCCAGCACGGCGTTGTTTTTCAGGATGACCGCCCCTTCCGGATAGGTGTAGAGCTTGCCGTTGATGGAGGCCTTGCTGGCCAGGACGGTGGCCAGGAAGTCGGGGCAGTAGACGGTGCCGTTGATGGTCATGCCCATATACTGGCGCAGGGCGTCCCCGGCGTCGGGGGTGATGGTCATGGTGCCGTTGATGAGCAGATACTGGCGGCCGTTGGGGGTGTTGCGGCCGGTGAAGGTGGTCTTGCCGTTGATGGTGTTGAGGGTGGTCTCGTCGTCCAGGTCAATGCTCTTGGAGCAGTTGATCCGGACGTTGTGGCGGGACATCATGGCCCGGGCGTTGGGGCTGGTGATGAACAGGGCCCCGTTGATGTCGATGGATTCAAAGTTGGCCAGGGTTTCCTCCTGGACCTTGCGGGCGTCGCAGACAGCGGCATTGATGTTCAGCTTTTTCATGATTTATTCCTCCTCAAGTGAATCTTGCAGCGTTTTTCGGATGCGGTGGAGACGGGTTCGGATGGTGGCGGCGGGCTGGCCGGTGATCCGGGCCAGCTCGGCGGCGGTGTACCCTGCGTCGTAACGCAGGGTGAACAGGGCGCGGTCACTGTCGGCCAGATGGGCCAGCAGGCTGGCCAGCTCCACCTGACCCATGGCGGATAATGCGGTATTGTCGGCCGGCTCCTCGCCGGGGGGCGGGGCAAACTGTTCCAGCAGCTCCTGCTCTTTGGCCGAGCGGCGGACACTGTCGCAGAACAGATTGTGGGCTGTCTCAAACAGCCAGCTTTTCAGCTGGGGCGCGCTCAGGGTGCTCAGCAGGTCCTGGTGGCCCAGCGCCCGGAGAAAGGTCTCCTGGGCCAGATCTTCGGCCCGGTCCTCGTCGCGGGTCATCCGGCAGCAGAACCGGACCAGCTTGTCCCAGAAGTCGTCGTATAATGTTTCCCACACGGGCGGTTTCACCTCCTGTCCAGGCTGTCTGCCTGTTCCTGGCCGCCTTCTGTCTGTAGGACGAACGGCAGGGGCGAAGTGTTTCACGGAAAAGAAAAAATTTCAAAAAAACCAGCCGGCAGGGTTGATCCCTTGCCGGCTGGCGCTGTTTTGGATGGATTTAGTTCAGGATGCCGCTGTCCCGGATGGCGGCCACTGCCTCGGCGATCCGCTCAGCGGGCATGGTCAGGGCAAAGCGGACATAGCCCTCGCCCAGAGGCCCAAAGCTGGAGCCCGGGGTGCACAGGACGCCGCTCTTTTCCACCAGATCCATGCAGAAATCCATGCTGGTGGCGTACCGCTCGGGGATGGGAGCCCAGACAAACATGCTGCCGTGGCTGTCGGGGACGTTCCAGCCGATGGAACGCAGGCCGCCGCAGAGGGCGTCCCGGCGCTGCTGGTAGACGGCGCACTGGTCCTTGACCATGTCCAGGGGACCGGTCAGAGCGGCGATGGCTGCCTTCTGGATGGGCAGGAACATGCCGAAATCAATCTGGCCCCGCAGGCGGCGGAAGGCCGCCACCACGTCGGGCCGGCCCACCAGGAAGCTGATCCGGGCGCCGGTGACGTCAAAGCTCTTGGACAGGCTGAAGAACTCCACGCCTACATCCATGGCGCCGGGGGTGTTGAAGAAGCTGTGGCCCTCGGCCCCGTCAAAGATGATGTCGCTGTAGGCGTTGTCGTGGATGATGAGGATGTCGTATTTCTTGGCGAAGGCCACCAGCTCCTCGTAGAGGGCGGGGTTGCCCACGCTGCCCACCGGGTTGGCCGGCAGGGATACGATCATATACTTGGCCCGGCGGGCGACGTCCTCGGGGATGTCGGCCACGTAGGGCAGGAAGCCGTGTTCCTTCACCAGGGGATAGTAGTAGGGCTCAGCCCCGGCCAGCTTTGCCCCGGCGATAAAGACGGGATAGCAGGGGTTGGGCAGCAGGACGGTGTCCCCCTCGTCGCACAGGGCCATCCCGATGTGGCCGCAGCCCTCCTGGCTGCCGTTGCAGCTGGCCACCTGGTCGGGGGTGATCTCCACACCAAACCGCCGCTTGTAGTAGGCGCAGACCGCCTCCAGCATCTCAGGCAGATCCCGCAGGCTGTACTTCCAGTTCTCGGGGTCCCGGGCGGCGTCCAGCAGAGCCTGCTGGATGTGGGGCGCAGGGGCAAAGTCGGGGGTGCCGACGCTCAGGTTGTAGATCGTCCGGCCCTCGGACTCCAGGGCCACCTTTTTCTCGTTCAGCGCTGCGAAGATCTCGTCGCCGAACAGATTCATCCGCTTTGAAAATTCCATCCTTTTCCCTCTCCTTTTTCTATACCGCTTTAGGTTTTGACCATTTTAGCATGTTTTGCCATCCAATGCAACCGCCTTAGTCGATGGTGGAGGCGGTGCGGCCCACCCCCAAGACGGCGGTGGTGATCTTGGTCCAGGTGCTGCAGCCGCAGACGCCGTCCACCGTCAGCCAGTTGCGGCGCTGATAGCCCCGCAGGGCGTTTTCGGTCATGGTGCCGAAAATGCCGTCGATCTGGGCGCCGGTAGAGTAACCCAGGGTGGACAGGGCATCCTGCAGGATCATCACATAGCAGCCCCGGCTGCCCCGCCGGAGGGTGGGATAGCCTGTGCCGGAACTGGTGCAGGCGGGCAGGCCGTACCGGCGGGCAAAGTGGACCCAGGTGGGGGTCTGGGAGAGGGGTTCCACATAACCCCAGGCGCCGGTGCGGAGGGCTGCATTGTGGATTTCAGCGCGGTTGGCGCTGGTGGTGTTCTGGCCCACGTCAAAGGCTACGCCGGCGTAGTGCTGGCTGCGGGTGCCGTGGCCGCCCTCCCAGATCCGCCGGAAGGCATAGCCCACATAAATGCCCTTGCCGTACCGGCGGCGGGTCAGGTTCCAGGCCTCCATGGCCGCGGTGGTGGTCCAGAGGGTGGGGCTGCCCGATTCCCCGCGGAACTCCCGCACCTTGAGGGTGCTCTCGGTGCTGTAGGGCATGGGGTCGTTTTCGTTGATCTTGGGATAGGTGTAGATGCGGTTGGAGTATTCGTCGTAAATCAGTAGGCGTGCCATGGCTCAGTCCCCCTCAATGGCGCCGGTCTCCTGCTGGATGGCGCCGATGCTGATGGCGTTGGTCATCAGGTCCAGGCTCAGGGCCTCGGCGGCAGACCAGGTGTCAGCATCCACAATGCCGGTCTCGGGCAGGCCCAGCAGAGCCTGCAGGCTGCGGGTGTCCTCAGCCAGCTCGTCGGTGTAGGTCTCCAGGATGCCCAGGCTGGTGACATCGTCGTAGTAGTAGGCGATGCGGGCCAGCATGGTGGTGTAGTAGAGCACCGCGCTGCCGGAGGACCCCACCGTCAGCGGCGTGCCGGGATAATCCATCCGGGTCAGGGAGACCACCGGGCCCGACAGGCGCAGCCGGTTGACCTGGGCGTACAGGGTATCCCAGGTGGCGCGGCCCACCACGCCGTCCACCGTCAGGCCGAATACCCGCTGGAAGGCCCGGACGGCGGCCTCGGTGCTGGCGCCGAACTGGCCGTCGATGGTCACCGAGGGGATGCTGGAGTCATAGGAGTGCATCAGATAGAGGTAGTACTGCAGCTCCCGGACCGCCCGCCCGCTGGAACCGCGGCGCAGGGTGCCAGGGAACTCGCCGGGCCGCAGGCTGGAGGACAGCAGGTCGTTGGCGATGTCGGTGTAGGCCTCCCGCATCTTGTTCCAGGTGGTGCGGCCCACCACGCCGTCGTCGGTCAGGCCGAAGTACCGCTGGAAAGTTTCCACCGCCCGGCGGGTGCTGGGGCCAAAGATGCCGTCCACGCTGGGATTGTTCAGGCCGGTGTAGACGGTGCGGGCGATCTTCATCCAGAACTGAATCAGGCGGACGTTCTGGCCGGTGTCACCCTCCCGCAGGGGAACGCCGGGGTAGGCGTTGGGGATGCCGTTGTCCACCTGGATGCTGCGGAACTGGGCATAGATGGCGTTCCAGGTGGTTTCGCCCACCACGCCGTCCACCGTCAGGCCGTACCGCTGCTGGAAGGCCCGCACTGCGGCGGCGGTGCCGGCGCCATAGACGCCGTCCACCGTCACCGACGGAATGGAGGAGACATACTGGCTGATGGTGTTGAGCCAGAACTGGACCTGTTCCACCGCGCCGCCGGTGGAGCCGGTGCGGAGGGTGGTGCCGCCCCAGGTGCCGTCCGACAGGACGCCCGAGACGGTTTCGCCCTCGCTGGTCAGCTCGGCCAGATCCTTGACGGCTACATAAATATAGCTGATCTTGTACCAGGTCTGGCGGCCCACCACGCCGTCGGCGCTCAGGTTGAACTGCTGCTGGAACCGCTTGACGGTGGCCTCCATCTGGCTGCCGAAGATGCCGTCCACGTTCAGAAGCCCCAGGAAGGGATAATCCTTGGTGATGCGGTTGAGCTGACGCTGCAGGGTAAAGACGCTGGGGCCGCGGTCGCCCCGGCGCACCGGGCTGCCGGGATAGCTCTCGGGGATGGAGGCGATGTTGGAGGTGCGGACCACCTCGATGTTGCTGCCGTAGTAGTACTTCAGGATGCTGAGGGCGTTGCGGCCCTGCTCGGCCAGGGTGACGGTGCCCCACTGCTTGAGGCCGGGGCAGGAGACGGTCTTGCCGTCGCAGTACTCGGTGTAGTAGGGGTTGACGGTGCCCACCTTGCGGACGTAGGTGTTGAAAATGTCGTCGGTCAGGTTGACCATCACGTCAAAGACGGTCCGGCCGTGGACATAGTACTGGTCGTAGCTGGTGGAGTTGGTGATGTTGAAGTTGTAGCCGCGGCTGGGGTACCACTCGGTGTAGATGCGGTTGAGGGCCAGAGAAATCTGGCAGTGGATGTTGGCCCGCAGCGCCTGCTCAGGCCAGGTGGGGTAGACCTCGCTGGAGGCCACGTTGGCGATATAATCCCGGAAGGATACCGTCACGTTTTTGGCCGAGGAGGAGGGGGTGCCCAGATGGACCGTGATGCTCTTGGGGATGACCACCGCCGGCAGGACCCGGGGGTCTGCGGCGGGTGCGGGGCCGCTGCCGCCGCCGCCCGCAAAGAGGGGATGGGGCGGGATGACCACCGGCTCATCCGGCTCGGCCGCCCGGGCATCGGCGGGGATCATCTCCAGCGGAGCCAGAGTGACCTGGCCCGAGAAGATCTGGATGCCCTCGATCTTCACCGTCCGGTAGCCGGCTTTTTCGGCCACCAGATCGCAGACGGCGTAGGGGCGGACGGTGGTGTTGTTGGGGTCCAGAGAATAGCTGCAGGCCGGGGCCTCGATCTGGATGTCGGCCACGCTGCCGCCGTTGTCGGTGACCCGGCTGGTGGCGAAGCCGTCGCCGGTGACCTGGACGGTGACGCCGGGCATCGGCGCCGATTCCCGGGCCGCAAAGGTTTGGATGCGCAAAATTCCTGTTGCCATAGGCTGATGCTCCTTTACATAGGATATGGGTTGCCCCAGCATATGCGGACGGCCCCCGGAGGGTGAGGGCAGAGGCATCCTTATAGAAAACAAAAGCCCCCGCCCGAAGGCGGAGGCAGAAAACCCGAAAAAGGCTCAGCGTTCCAGCATGCCGGCGCACTGGTCCAGCAGCTGGGTCACCGGCAGGTGCTGGGGGCAGGCGCTTTCGCACTGCTTGCACCCGATGCAGTCGGAGGCGAGTCGGCCCGGGGCGGTGGCGGCAGCATAAGCGGCCCGGGCTTCTTCCTGCTGGCCGTTGGCCAGCTGCTTGTTGGCGGCGGCGAAAATCTGGGGGATGGGGATTTCCTTGGGGCAGCCCTTGGCGCAGTAGCCGCAGGCGGTGCAGGGGATGGCCGCAGAGTGGCCCAGAATCTTCTGGGCCTGCTGGATGACCGCCTGTTCCTGGCTGTCCAGGGGGCGGAAATGGGTCATGGTGGCCAGATTGTCCTGTAACTGGCCGGGAGTGGACATGCCCGACAGCACCGCCAGCACCCCGTCCAGAGAAGCCGCAAACCGCAGCGCCCAGGAGGCATAGGAAGCACCGGGGGCGGCCTCGTCAAAGAGCTTGCGGACCTCCGGCGGCGGGTCGGCCAGGGCGCCGCCCTTCACCGGTTCCATAATGACAATCTGTTTGCCGTGGCGGCGGGCCACCTCATAGTTGGCTCGGGCCTGGACGGTGGGATTCTCCCAGTCGGCGTAGTTGATCTGGAGCTGAACAAACGCTACTTCGGGGTGCTGGGTCAGCAGCTCGTCCAGCAGCTGGGGCCCGCCGTGGAAGGAGAAGCCGTACTGCCGGATCAGTCCTTTGGCCTGCTGCTCCTTGACAAAATCCCAGATGCCGAAGCGGTTGTACCGCTCGGTGTTGTTTTCCATGATGGCGTGGAGCAGGTAGTAGTCAAAATACCCTGCCCCCGAGCGGGCCAGACTGGTTTCCAGCTGGCGCTTGGCGGATTTTTCGCTGCGGGCCAGGCCGGCGTGGAGCTTGGAGGTCAGGGTGAAGCTGTCCCGGGGATGGCGCTCCACCAGGGCTTTCCGGGCGGCCTCCTCCGAGCCGTAATAAATCCGGGCGGTGTCAAAATAGGTGAAGCCTGCCTCCAGGAACAGGTCCACCATCTCGCTGGTCTGAGCGATGTCGATGCCCAGGCCCTTGCGGGGCAGGCGCATCAGGCCAAAGCCCAGAGGCCCGCGTGCAGTGGATTCAGACATGGGATCTCCTCCTTTTTCGGGCCCCGGCGGGCCTGATGTTCTGAAAGGGGCAGGGGCTGCCCCGTGGGTCGAGGTTTGTCTGAGTGCATTATACACCATCCCGGCGGCGGTGTCCAACCGCAAAAGCGGCCCGCTGCGGGATTGAGCGTTGCTTTTTTGGCTGTATGGTGTATACTGGAAACACAATCCTACACAAATCAAAAGGAGGTTTATCCCATGCAGGCAACCATCCGCAATGAATATCTGACTTTGACGGTGGACACCCACGGCGCCGAGGCGGTCAGCGTCCGGAATGCTGCCGGGCAGGAGATGCTCTGGCAGGCCGACAAGTCCGTCTGGGGCCGCCACGCCCCCATTCTGTTCCCCTGGACCGGCAAGCTGGCGGGGGGCATCCTGACCCACAACGGCAAGAGCTACAAGGGCGGCCAGCACGGCTTTGCCCGTGACCTGGAGCACACCCTGGTGCAGGCCGACGAGAACGTGATCCGGCTGGAGCTTCGGGCAGACGATGAAATCAAGGCCACCCGCTTCCCCTACGACTTTGTCCTCACCAGCACCTTCCGCCTGGAGGGCAAGACGGTTCACCACACCCTGACGGTGGAGAACCCCGCCCATGCCCAGGAGCCGCTGCCCTTCGGCATCGGCTATCACCCGGCCTTTGTGGTGCCCTTCGATGATGCCCACACCACCGCCGACTATGAGTTCCGGTTTGACCGGCCCGAGAGCCCGGTGATTCTGGACGCCCGTCCCAACGGCCTGCTGTCGGGCAAGTGCTATTATCAGTGGAAGAACGCCGACCACATCCAGCTGGAGAACGGCATGTTTGACAACGACAGCTTCTGCATGGCGGGCCTGCGGTCCGAGACCCTGGGCATCTATGAGAAGGACACCGGCCGGAACGTCACCTGCAACATTGCCGGCTATCCCTATACCCTGATCTGGAGTGCCAAGAGCGACACCATGAAGTTTGTCTGCATCGAGCCCTGGCACAGCCTGCCCGCCGCCGAGGCGGACGGCCCCTCCTGGTCCAAGCGGGCATCGGCGGCCATCCTGGCCCCCGGTGAGAAGTGGGAGACCACCCTCTGCACCACCTTCGACCGTTGACGGTGCGTGAGTTTGCCGCCGCGCATCGGGCGGCCTTTGTGGCCCTGGGCGGGGCGGCTGCGGCGCTGGCTCTGTTCTGGCTGACCCGCTCCAACCGGGTTTTGATGAACGCCTGGGTGGACCGGGTATCCATGCCGGTCAAGCGGCTGCTGGGAGCGGTGACCAATCCGCTGCCCTTCAGCGTCTGCGAGGCGGGGGCCACCCTGTTGATCGTGGGAGCTCTGGTTTATCTGGGGCGCTCAGTCTGGATGGCCGCCCATGGCCGACCCGACGCCCTGGGGGCCTGGGTTTTGCACCTGGCGGTGCTGGTGCTGTGGGGGTATTTCGGGGTGTGCGCTTTGTGGGGCACCCAGTACTACGCCGACAGCTTCGCCCAGAAGGCCGGCATGGAAGTGCCCGGCGTCCAGGTGGAACAGCTGGCCGCGGTGACCCGCTATTTCGGCCAGCAGGTGGCGGCCTGTGCCGACACCGTTCCCCGGGATGAAAACAACTGCTTCGCGGTGAGCCGGGAGGAGATTTTCGGCCAGACTGCCGGCCTCTACGACCCCCTCACCGAGCGCTGGTCCTTTCTGGACGGGCCGGAGCGGAAGGCCAAGCCCGCCTTTTACTCCAAGCTCATGAGCGCCTGGGGGTTCACCGGCTATCTGTGCCCCCTCACCGGGGAGAGCACCCTCAACGTGGACTGTCCCGAGGTCTTTCTCCCGGTGACCATCGCCCATGAGTTTGCCCATCAGCGGGGTGTGGCCGCCGAACAGGAGGCCAACTTCGTGGGCATCATGGCGTCCATCACCAGCGGCCGGGAGGCTTATGTCTACTCGGGATGGCTGTATGGCTATCTGCATCTGTCCAACGCCCTCTACCGGGTGGACCCGGAGGCCGCGGCGGCCTGTTCCGCCCAGCTGCCCGAAGGGGCCCGGGCGGATTTCACCGCCAACAACGCCTATTGGGCCAGCTGGGAAGGCCCGGTCCAGGAGGTGGGGGAGTCGGTGTACACCGCTTTTCTGGAGAGCTACGGCCAGACCCTGGGGATGCAGAGCTACGGCGCCTGCGTGGATTTGCTGGTGGAGGAGTTTCTGCCCTGTACCGGCTGGACCGAATAACAACAAAACAAAAACTCCGCGCCTGGTGCATTCCAGAGCGCGGAGTTCTTTTATTTGTTTACAGGATCAGGCCGGGGGATCAGTAGGCCACGCCCCAGTAGATCATGGTCTTGGCGGGCTTGCCGCAGCAGGGGCAGACGCCGCTCAGCTCTTCCTGCTCGAAGGGCATGCACCGGCTGGAGAGGCCGGCCTCTTCCTTCATCTTGAGCTCGCAGGCCAGATCGCCGCACCACATGGTCTTGATGTAGCCGGTGTTCTCGGCGGCCAGCTGCTTGACCTCCTCCATGGTGGTGGCAGCCCAGGTGCGCTTTTCGCGGTTCTCCAGGGCGCGCTGGTACAGGTCATGGGTCAGAGACTCCAGCAGGGCGGGGATGGCGGTCTCCAGCTCGTCCAGGCTGACAAAGACCTTTTCGCGGGTGTCGCGGCGGACCAGGACGCACTGGTTCTTCTCCAGATCCTTGGGACCCAGCTCCAGGCGCAGGGGCACACCCTTCATCTCCCACTGGCTGAACTTCCAGCCGGGGGCGTTGTCGCTGTCATCCAGCTTGACGCGGGCGTACTTGGCGATGGAGGCGGCCACCTCGGCGGCCTTCTCGGTGACGCCGGGCTTGTGGGGGGCGATGGGCACCACCACCACCTGCCAGGGGGCAATGGCCGGGGGCAGGATCAGGCCGTCGTCGTCGCCGTGGGTCATGATGATGGCGCCCACCAGACGGGTGGACACGCCCCAGCTGGTCTGGAACGGATAGTGCAGCTGGTTGTCACGGCCGGTGAAGGTGACGTCGTAGGCGCGGCTGAACTTGTCGCCGAAGTAGTGGCTGGTGCCGCTCTGCAGGGCCTTGCCGTCCTTCATCATGGCCTCGATGGTGTAGGTGGCCTCGGCGCCGGCAAACTTCTCCTTGTCGGTCTTGCGGCCCTTCACCACGGGGATGGCCAGATCGTCCTCGCAGAAGCTGGCGTAGCAGTTCAGCTGGGCCATGGTCTCGGCCTCGGCCTCGGCGGCGGTCTCATGGATGGTGTGGCCTTCCTGCCACCAGAACTCGCGGCTGCGCAGGAAGGGACGGGTGGTCTTTTCCCACCGGACCACGCTGCACCACTGGTTGTACTTCATGGGCAGCTCGCGGTAGCTGTGCAGGACCCGGGACCAGTGGTCACAGAACATGGTCTCGCTGGTGGGCCGAACGGCCAGCCGCTCCTCCAGTTCGTCGCTGCCGCCCATGGTGACCCATGCCACCTCAGGGGCGAAACCGTTGACCAGGTCGCCTTCCTTCTTCAGCAGGCTCTCGGGGATCAGCACCGGCATGGCCACGTTTTCGTGGCCGGTGGCCTTGAAGCGGGCGTCCAGATTCTTCTGGATGTTCTCCCAGATAGCCTGGCCATAGGGCCGCAGGATGATGAAGCCCTTCACGCTGGAATACTCCACCAGCTCTGCCTTGACACAGATGTCGGTGTACCACTGTGCGAAGTTGTCCTCCTGGCTGGTGATTGCCTGTACGAGCTTTTTCGTCTCTTTTGCCATGGTTGTTTTATCCTCCTCATAGGCCGTGCGCCAAACGCAGCGGCGTTCCGCACGAGCCCGTAAATAAAAAGCTCCCGCCCGGCGGGGTTAACCCCCAAAAGCGGGAACTGAACAGCGCAGTTTACGCCAGCTGGCTGTCAACGTACCGGACCACGTCCCCGACGGTGTGCAGGTTCTCGATGGCGTCGTCGGGTACCTCGATCCCAAACTCATCCTCCAGCGTCATGACCATGTCCACGATGTCCAGGCTGTCGGCCTCGAAATCGTTCAGCAGATCGCTGTCCATGGTGATCTTCTCGGGCTCGACGCCCAGCTGCTCGGCCAGGAAGCCGCGAATCTTCTCAAACGTATTCTCCATAATCGTACATTCTCTCCTTTTATGAATTCTGCGGCGGCCGCCGGGGCCGCTGTGCACAAAAGTTCCTCTTACTTTATAGCGTAAGGCCACACTGTTGTCAAGCCCTGTTTTAAGATTCCATGGGAGAGGGCAGGAAAATTGGTCAAAACACGTCTTTGTGCTTGTCAGACGGGCCCGGGTTCATTATAATGATAAAAGATACAAACCCAATGGGAGGGATACTATGAAGCTGGCCTTTACCAAGATGCAGGGCTGTGCCAACGATTATATCTACCTGGACTGCCGCGCCGCCGGCCTGCCGGAGGACATCGCCGGCCTGGCCCGGAAACTGTCGGCCCGCCGGTTCTCCATTGGCGGGGACGGCGTGATCTGTATCTGCGCACCCCAGTCTCCGGACGCCGACGCCACCATGCGGATCTTCAACGCCGACGGCAGCGAAGGGATGATGTGCGGCAACGGCATCCGCTGCGTGGCCCAGTGGCTGTACACCCATGAGCCGGCCTGCGCCGGCAAGGATCTCCTGCGCATCGACACCCTCAGCGGGCAAAAGCAGATGCGCCGCTGCGGCCCGGGGCTGTGGCAGGTGGAGATGGGGCGCTACAGCGCCATGGCGGCGGACCTGCCTGCCGTGAACATGGGGGAGGGACCTCTGGTCCGCTGCACCCTGGAGGCCGCCGGCCAGAGCTGGCAGGTCACCTGCATCAGTGTGGGCAACCCCCACTGTGTGACGGTGGTGGAGGACGTGGACGCCCTGAACCTGGAGGCCATCGGCCCGTCCTTTGAGAAGCATCCCAACTTCCCCCAGCAGATCAACACCGAGTTTGTCCAGCTGCTGGACCCCTGCCGCGTCAAAATGCGGGTGTGGGAGCGGGGCAGCGGCGAGACCTGGGCCTGCGGCACCGGGGCCTGTGCCACGGTGGCGGCCCTGACCGAGCTGGGTCTGGTCCCGGCGGGGGAGGATATCCACGTCCTGCTGCGGGGCGGTGAGCTCATCATCCGGGTGCTGGAGGACCAGCAGCTGCGGATGACCGGCCCCGCCGTCACCGTCTGTGAGGGCGTAACCGAAGTCTGAAACAAAAGAGAGGAAGAAACGACCATGAAGATGAATCAGCACTACAACGAGCTGAAGGCCAGCTATCTGTTTGTGGACATCAACCACCGGATCGCCGCCTTCCAGCAGGCTCACCCTGACAAGGAGATTATCCGCCTGGGCATCGGCGACGTGACCCGTCCCCTGGCCAAGAGCGTGGTCAAGGCCATGGAGGAGGCCGTCCGTGAGATGGGCACCGCCGAGGGCTTCCACGGCTACGGTCCCGAGCAGGGCTATGATTTCCTGCGGAAAGCCGTCCAGAGCTACTACGCTCAGCGCGGCGTCCAGCTGGAGGCCGACGAAATCCTCATCAGCGACGGCGCCAAGAGCGACCTGGCCAATGTGCTGGGCCTGTTCGACACCGACAACACCGTCCTGGTGCCCGATCCCGTCTATCCCACCTATGTGGACGACAACGTCACCGACGGCCGCAGGATTGTCTACGCCCCCACCAGCGAGGCCAACGGCTTCCTGGCCATGCCCAACCCCTCGGTCAAGGCTGACATCATCTATATCTGCAGCCCCAACAACCCCACCGGCGCCGCCTACAACCGGGAGCAGCTCAAGCAGTGGGTGGACTACGCCAAGGCCAATGACGCCGTGATCCTCTACGACGCCGCCTATGAGTGCTTTGTGTCGGAGAAGGGCCTGGCCCGCAGCATCTTCGAGGTGGAGGGCGCCCGGGAGTGCGCCATCGAGATCTGCTCCTTCTCCAAGATCGCCGGCTTCACCGGTACCCGTTGCGGTTATACCGTGGTGCCTCACCAGCTGGAGCGGGAGGGCATGAACCTGAACAAGCTCTGGCTCCGCCGCCAGACCACCAAGTTCAACGGCGTGCCCTATATTGTCCAGCGGGGCGCCGCAGCCATCTTCACCGAGGAGGGCATGGCGGAAATCCAGGCCAACCTGGACTACTACCGCCAGAACGCCAAGGTCATCGCCGACGCCCTGAACGAGTGCGGCGTCTGGTACTGCGGCGGCCACAACAGCCCCTATATCTGGATGCGCTGCCCCGGCAACATGGACAGCTGGCAGTTCTTTGACTGGCTGCTGGAGAATGCCGGCGTGGTGGGCACCCCGGGCGTGGGCTTCGGCAGCTGCGGCGAGGGCTACTTCCGCCTGACCGCCTTCGGCGACGCCGAAAAGACCCGTCTGGCCGCCCAGCGGATCAAAGAGGCCATCCTCTCCCTGAGCAAGTAAAACATCTTCCCGGCAGGGCGCTGCATCCGGTGCGGGCCCTGCCGGTCTTTTTGCCCCAAAATCCGCCCGTCTGCCCGGCCGCACCGCGCACAGCGACAGGGAAAGGCCCGGTTTTTTGTGATGAATGAACGTTGAAACGGGTCGGTTTTTATGCTATACTGGCCCATAGAGCGCCCGCAGGGCGGCGCGCTCTGGAAGGAACGGAGGATACCATGATTTTTGATACCCTGAACAACCTGCCCAACTATCTGGGCATGAGCAGCAATCTGGACGCCGCCATCGAGTACATCATGGCCCGCGATATCACCACCCTGGCCGAGGGCCGTACCCGCATCAGCGGGGACGACGTGGCGGTGGAGGTGCGCACCATGACCCCGCAGCCGGGGGAAAAGGTGGATTTCGCCTGCCGCGAAAACACCCTGACCCTGGTGACCGACCTGGTGGGCAGCGAGATGTTTGAGGTCTCGCTGGGGGACTTCTCGGTCAAGAAGCCGGCCGATGGAGATGCGCCGGCCTATGGCAGCGCCCCCACCAGTGCCGCCGGCATGCTGTCGGAGGGGCGGTTCGCCCTGTTCCTGGCCGGAGAGCCCTATAAGGTGGGCATCAAGGCCCAGGGCTGCGGCAAGATCAAGCAGGCTGTGTTCCTGATCGGTTTGGACGAGGAGGAAGACGGCGAGGCGTAAGGACCCCGGCCGCTCCGGCGAGACGGCCGGAGGGCGGATGCGGCCTGTGCCTGCCGGGAACTGACGTTCAAAAGGCCTTTGAAACGGGAGGGGATGTTGTATGAAGATCGAAACCATCGAGACCCCGCGCCTGTGTCTGCGCGGTTTTATGCCGGAGGATGCGCCCTTTGCCATCAGCCTGTGGAACGATGCCGTCACCGGCCGTTGGCTGTCCGACCCGCGGATCGAGGATATCCCCGACAAGGACGCCTACCTCAAGACCATTGAGACCCTGGGGGAAGCCATGGACTGCTGCTATCTGGTGGCAGTGGACCGGGAAAGCGGGGAGCGGATCGGCACCTGCAGCTTTAAGCCCGAGAACAACGGCCGCAGCTACGACCTGGCCTATGCCGTGGACCCCGTCCGCCAGCGCAACGGCTATGGCACCGAGATGGTCCAGGCCCTGATCGACTACGCCCGGGCCCGCCGGGCCGGCGCGGTCACCGTTTGCATCGCCCGGGAGAACGAGGCATCCAACGCCCTGGCCCGCAAGGTGGGGGCGCAGATCATCGCCACCGGGTCCTTCACCAAGGAAGGCACCGGCGAGGTGATTCCCAACTACCTCTATGAGGTGAAGTTGTAACCCCGGCGAAAATCTCTGCAACTGACAAAAACCCCTGCGTCCCAAATCGGGATGCGGGGGATTTTTTGCGCCTTTTTCGGGCGGATGGGCCAAAAATGCCCCGGCAGCGGGGCTGCCGGGGCAGGGAAGGCGATGGGATTTACTTGGGATCGGTGAGCAGCTCCTTGATGGAGGGCACCACAGCGCCCAGGTTCTGCAGCTCGGAAGGAATGATGATCTTGGTGGCGTTGCCGTTGGCCACCTTGGCCAGAGCTTCCAGGCTCCGCAGGGCCAGCACCTTGTCCTCGGGTTTGGCCTCATTCAGCAGCCGGATGGCGTCGGCCTCGGCCTGCTGGATGGCCAGAATGGCCTGAGCCTGGCCCTCAGCCTCCAGAATCCGCTGCTGCTTGACGGCGTCGGCCCGCAGGATGGCGGCCTCGCGCTCGCCCTCGGCGGCGGTGATGGAAGCCTGCTTTTCGCCCTCGGCCTTCAGGATGACGGCCCGCTTTTCACGCTCGGCCTTCATCTGCTTCTCCATGGCGTCCTGGATCTCAGCCGGCGGGGTGATGTTCTTGACCTCCACGCGGTTGACCTTGATGCCCCACTTGTCGGTGGCCTCGTCCAGGATGGCGGTGATCTTGGAGTTGATGACGTCGCGGCTGGACAGGGTGTGGTCCAGCTCCATCTCGCCGATGATGTTGCGCAGGGTGGTGGCGGACAGGCTCTCCAGCGCGGCAATGGGCTGGTTGACGCCGTAAGTATACAGCTTGGCATCCATCACCTGGAAGAACACCACCGTGTCAATCTGAATGGTGACGTTGTCGCGGGTGATGACGGGCTGGGGGGCGAAGTCCCCCACCTGCTCTTTCAGGCTGACCTTTTTGGAGATGCGCTCCATAAAGGGGATCTTGATGTGGAGGCCGGCCTCCCAGGTGGCGGCATAGACGCCCAGCCGCTCCACCACATATACGGTGGACTGGGGGACGATCACGATGTTGGTGACCACGATGACCAGGACCACAAGGATCAGGGCCAGAATCAGGAAAGTCATGATGGGCATGGATGTACGCTCCTTTCTGTCAGTGGATGGGTGTCTCAAGGGGAACGGGCTCGACGATCAGCAGGGTGCTGCGGATCTCGGCCACGCGGCAGCGTTCGCCGGGTTCAAATGAGGCGCCGGGTTTGGCCTGGGCGTTCCAGTCTACACCGTCCAGACGCACCCGGCCGGGCACGTCGTCGGTGACGGCGGTGAGAACGGTGGCGGTGCGGCCGATGTTCAGATCGGCGTTGGTGGGCACCGGGGACTTGCGCAGCTTGGCCGCCAGGGGCCGGAGGGCCAGCAGGCAGACAAAGCTGACAGCCACAAAAATCACCGACTGCACCCGGAGGCTGTCGGTAAAGATGCAGCTGACCAGGGCAGCAGCGCTGCCCACAGCGAACCAGACCGACACCAGGTTGAAGGTGGAGGCCTCCACGAACAGGAGGACGATGGTGGCGATCAGCCACCCGATTGGCTGAAGCATAGTATCTCCTTTGCTATGGGGTGGACCGGCACCACAGATCGGGTGCCATGTCTTTATCATATGCGATTTACCTATTCAGGTCAAGGGTTTTTGGATGGAAGGGGTGGCCCGGCACCGAAATTTGGAATTTGATACAAAAAAGCCCGGCGCTTTTTGGCGCACCGGGCAGAAATTGCGTGCAATTTTTTGAAAAATGCTGGATTTTGGCGGGGAGGTTCTTCCAGTTCCTGGCAGAAACACCCCTCCGCGCCTGGCATTTACTGGTAATCGTAGTAGCTGTGGTTGGGGTTGTGGCCGATTTCCTCCACCGTGATGGTGAAGCCCATGGGGTTCACCTCGGTGAATTTGCCGCTGGACAGCTGCTCCACAATCATGTGGTCGGTGCGGTTGGCGATGATCTCCGCCACCTCGTATTCACCGATCCGCTGGAAGTGGAGGATGCCGCCCTCGGCCCGCAGCACCCGGATGTCGCCCTCCCGGAAGGCGTCGCAGGTTTTCCGCAGCTCAGCCAGCTGGGCAATGACGGGGCGCAGCCGTTCCTCGTGGCTGTCCCAGAGGTAGAAGGCACGGTTGAAGGGGTCGCGGTAGCCCTGCATCCCGATTTCGTCCCCGTAGTAGACACAGGGAACGCCCGGCAGGGTGAAGATGATGGCGTAGGCCATCTTCAGCAGCACCAGACCCTCCTCATAGGCCTCGCCGGTGACGCTGCGGCCGCTCTGCCATTCCCGGCCCCGGCCGTTGGCGGGCTCATCGGCAATGACGGTGAGGGCCCGCTCGGTGTCGTGGGTGGACAGGAAGTTCAGCGCGGTGTGGAGGGCCGGGGCAGGGTAGTGCTCGCAGATGGAGAGGATCTCGTCGGCGGCGTCCTCGGCGGGCTTGCCGCAGACGAAGTCCAGCACAGCGTTTTTGAAGGGATAATTCATGACGCTGTCCAGCCCCTTGCCCAGCAGGTAGGTGCGGCGGTGGCCAAAACCGTATTTGGTGGTGGCGTCCTCCCACACCTCGCCGATCAGCAGCTTGTCGGGGCCGGCCCGCTTGACGGCGGCGCGGATCTTCTCAATGAAGGCGTCAGGCAGCTCGTCGGCCACGTCCAGCCGGAAGCCTGCCGCACCCCGGCGCAGCCAGGTGTCGATGACGCCGCCCTTGCCGGTGATGAATGCGACGTAGGAGGGGTCCTCCTCGTTTACCTCGGGCAGGGTGTCAAAGCCCCACCAGCTGCGGTAGCCGCCGTTGTACTGGGGGGAGAAATCGTACCAGGGGCGATAGGGGGAGTTGGGGTCCCGATAGGCGCCGCCGCTGCCGTAGCGGCCCTCTTTGTTGAAATAGAGGCTGTCGGAGCCGGTGTGGCTGAACACGCCGTCCAGGATGATGCGGATCCCGAACCGGGCGGCGGCCTGGCACAGCTCCTCAAAATCCTTGTTGGAGCCCAGCAGGGGATCCACGTTCAGATAGTTGGCGGTGTTGTAGCGGTGGTTGGAGTGGGCCTCAAAAATGGGATTCAGATAGATATAGGTGACCCCCAGCTGATGCAGATAGGGCAGCTTGAGCTGGATGCCCTTCAGGTCGCCGCCGAAATAGTCGTGGTTCAGGTGGCCGCCGGTCTCGTTGGGCTGCCAGAAGGGCTCGGCGTGCTTGTCGGCCCGGTAAATCCGGTCCGAGAAGGGCATATGCTTGTTCTCCACCGCCTCGCAGAACCGGTCGGGGAAGATCTGGTAAAAGACGCCGCCCTTGACGCAGTCGGGGGTCTCAAAGTCCGGGTCGTAGACGGTGAGCTGCCAGCGCTCGCCGTCCTGCCAGGACAGGACGCCTTCGCCCATCTTCCCCCGGAAAATCCGGCGGAAGTCGGTGTACAGGTCAAAGTAGTAGAAGTACAGGCCCACGTCCTCCACCCGGACGTCCACCGAAAAGTGGTTCAGGCCGGGGGTCTGGCCGTCGAACTGCATCCGGTAGTAGACGGGCTGGTCCCCGGGTCCTTCCTTCTGGAGGACCAGATGGGGGTCCACATAACCCAGATTCTCCGGGATGGTGAGGGCCAGATGCAAGGTCTGCCCGGCGGGCAGAGCGCCGAAGGGGCGCTTGTAATAGGTATCGCAGCTGTTGAACAGGCAATCCAAAGTCGGTCGTTCCTTTCAAAATCAAGTCCCGGTCTCCGGCGTGACGCCAGAAACCAGAAATGGGGGAAGCAGACCCCATGTGCGCGCGGGCGCGGGACCACTTCCCCCAAAAAGGTTCAAAATGCGATTACTTGACGGTGGGTGCGTGCCAGATGTCCCGAGCGTAATCCAGGACGGAACGGTCGGCGCTGAAGATGCCGCTGTTGGCGATGTTCTTCAGGCTCATCTTGGCCCAGCCCTCGCGGTTGGCGTAGAGCTTCTGCAGGTCGCTCTGGGCGCGGCGGTAATCCTTGAAGTCAGCCATGACCATGTAGGGGTCATTGGTGAACAGGTTGGAGGTGACCTCGTGGAAGTTCTCGCCGTTCCAGCCGCGCTCCAGGAAGTTTAGCACTTCGTTGGCGATGTCGTCGCCGGTGATGAAGGAGCTGGGGTGATAGCCTACACGCTTGAGGTTCTCCACCTCCTGGGTCAGCATGCCGAAGATGATCTCGTTCTCGCTGCCTGCGGCGTTGGCAATCTCCACGTTGGCGCCGTCCAGGGTGCCCAGGGTGATGGCGCCGTTCAGCATGAACTTCATGTTGCCGGTGCCGGAAGCCTCGGTGCCGGCCAGGGAGATCTGCTCCGAAACCTCAGAGGCGGGCATCAGGTGCTCGCTCAGGGAGACGCAGTACTCTTCCAGGTAGACAATGCGCAGCTTCTGGTTGACGTCGGGATCGTTGTTGATCAGGTCGCCCAGCTTGCAGATCATGCGGATCATCTGCTTGGCCATATAGTAGCCGGGGGCTGCCTTGGCGCCGAAGATATAGGTCTTGGGGATGAAGTCGGCGTTGGGGTTGGCCTTCAGGTACAGGTACTGGGCAGCGATGTTCAGCGCATTCAGGTGCTGGCGCTTGTATTCGTGCATCCGCTTGACCTGGCAGTCAAAGATGGAGTTGGGATCGATGACCTGGCCGGTGCTCTTGGCCAGGTAGTTGGCGAACTCCTGCTTGTTGGCCAGCTTGATCTTGTTCAGCTCGGTCAGAACGGTCTTGTCGCCGGCATAGGCGTTCAGCTTGCTCAGAGCCGAGGCGTCGTGCTTGTACTCGGTGCCGATGGTCTCATCCAGCAGCTTGCACAGGCCGGGGTTGGCGCCCAGCAGCCAGCGGCGGTAAGCGATGCCGTTGGTGACGTTCTTGAAGGCGGCCGGCTTGTACAGGTAGTAGTCGTGGAAGACGCTCTGCTTGATGATCTCGCTGTGCAGCTTGGACACGCCGTTGATGCTGTTGGAGGTGTAGGCGCAGATGTTGGCCATGCGGATCTGGTTGTCGCCGATCAGGGCCATATAGTCGATCTTGCCCTTGTCGCCGGGGAATGCCTTGTTCAGGTCGATGCGGCAGCGGCGGTCCATCTCGCAGACGATCTGGTAGATGCGGGGCAGGGTCATCTTGAAGATGTCCACATTCCACTTCTCCAGAGCCTCGGCCATGACGGTGTGGTTGGTGTAGGAGAAGACCTTCTGGCAGATCTCGAAGCTCTTGTCCCAGTCAAAGCCGCACTCATCCAGCAGGATGCGCATCATCTCGGGGATGGCCAGGGTGGGATGGGTGTCGTTCAGCTGGATGGCCACCATGTCGGGCAGGTTCTCCAGGGTGCCGTAGGTGGACAGATGGTTCTGGACGATGTCGCCGATGGAGGCAGCCGACAGGAAGTACTGCTGGCGCAGACGGAGAATCTTGCCCTCCACGTGGTTGTCGTTGGGGTACAGAACCTTGGAAATCAGCTCAGCTGATGCGCTCTTGCTCATGGCGGTGCTGTAGTTGCCCAGCGAGAAGCTGGACATATCGAAATCGGGAGCCTTGGCCTGCCACAGACGCAGCTTGGCCACGCCGGATCCGTCGTAGCCCTGGACGTACATGTCCGAGGGGACAGCCATGACGCTGTTGTAGTTCATGTGCTGGACGTAGTGGAAGCCGTGGTCCCAGTTCTCACGGATTTCGCCGTCAAAGCGGACCTCGATGGCCTGCTCGGGATGGCTCTTGAGCCAGACCTGGCCGCCGGGCAGCCAGTTGTCGGCGCGCTCCTGCTGCCAGCCGTCCACGATCTTCTGCTTGAAGATGCCGTACTCGTACAGGATGGAGTAGCCGGTGCCGCCGATGCCGGTGGTGGCCATGCCGTCCAGATAGCAGGCAGCCAGACGGCCCAGACCGCCGTTGCCCAGACCTGCATCGGGTTCTTCCTCATAGATGGTGTCGACGTTGATGTCGGCGGCGGCCAGTGCATCCTTGCAGACCTTGTCCAGGCCGAGATTGAGCAGGCTGACCTTCAGGCTGCGGCCCATCAGGAACTCCATGCACAGATAGTACACCTGCTTGGAGCCCGTGCCGATCACCTTCGACTGGAACTTCTTGTAGTTGTCGCTCATCATCTGACGGCAGATCAGGGCCAGAGCACGATAAATCTGCTGGTTGGAGGCAACCGACAGATCCACGCCGTACTCACTGGTCAGCTTGTTCTGCAGAAGGGTAGAGAATTCCTTGGTTGTCATACGTGTAATCTCCTGTCCATATGAGATAGGTGGCGCAGCCGATGAAAAAGGCGGCATTCAGAGCCTGTTGCGGGCGCTGGATGTCCAGCTGCACGCCCTTCGGTGCGGCTGAAAGGCCCTATGCGCCCTCCAGCCTGCCTGACTTCCCCCGGGCGGCAGCCACACCGCAGTTTGCGGTGCGTCGGCGCTGCAGCCTGTAGCTGGTGGAACGACAGATGGCCTTCCGGCGTCATGGCCGTTTCAGATACACTGTAGTAAAAAACAACGGAAATACCGCGGTAACTTGCCGTGTTCATTCCGCGTTCATAACACAACAATGTTATTATAATCACTTCCCGTGTTGAATGCAAGGAAAAGCGGTATTTTTTCCGTATCCGCCATATTTTCAAGAAAAAGTTTGTGCTGAAAGTGCAGGAATTTCAAATTGGCTCTTTCTCTTGCGGGCCAATTATATTATAATAGGGTCAAACAAAAGGGCTTCTGCCGTGCCGGGGCGCCCCGTTCAGAAGGGAAACTCGGGGAGAAATGGCAGGAGAAACTCCCATGCACGCATCTTGTCTGAACAAGAAACGGGAATAAGGCGGTAAAAACCTGCCTTTTTGGCCCGAAAGATCCCCGCTTTGAGTGGGAAATGACCGGCACAACCGGGAACCGGGCCGGTGTTTGCAAGGAACGGAAAGCGAGGCTGCTATGGTAAACAAAGTACGTGTCAACATTGCGGGGGCGCAGTACGCCTTCGCCACCACTGATTCCGAAAAATACATTACCTCCCTGGCCGAGAAGCTGGACCGGGACATCGGCAAGCTGATGGAGGCCAATCCCAGCCTGCCTGTGACCAAGGCGGCGGTGTTCTGCGCCATGGATTATCTGGACGAATATCAGAAGAGCACCGGCAGCGCGGAGAATATGCGCAGCCAGATTCAGGATTATATTGCCGACGCGGCCCGGGCCCGCTCGGCGGAGGACAAGCTCCGGGCCGAGAACGAGGCCCTGCGCCGGGAGGCGGCGGCCCTGCGGGAACAGCTGGACCGCCTGCGCCGCCACGACAAGGACAAAGAGAAAGACAAGGACCGCCAGCCGTAACCAGAGGATGGGCAGCCGGGCGGCACACCATACACAAGCAGAGGAGAACTATGGCACGAATTGAGATCCTGGCCCCTGTGGGCAGTGAAGAAATGCTCCGCGCCGCCGTGTACAGCGGCGCCGACGCGGTTTATCTGGGATTTGCGGGCTTCAACGCACGGAGCGGCGCGGGGAATTTTGACGCCGCCAGCCTGTGCGAGGCAGTCCGTTTTTGTCATGCCCGCGGGGTGCGGGTGCACGTGGCGATGAACACTACCGTCTATGCCGGCGAGCTGGACAACCTGGCCGGTGCGGTGCGGGCGGTGGCGGCCAGTGGCGCCGACGCGGTGATCTGCCAGGACATGGCGGTGGCCGAGCTGTGCCGCCGGATTGCCCCGGACCTGCCCCGCCACGCCTCCACCCAGATGAGCGTCCACACCCTGGAGGGCGCCCTCAAGATGGCCGAGCTGGGGTTCAGCCGGGTGATTCTGGCCCGGGAACTGAGCCTGCCCGAGATGGAAAAGATCACCCGGGGCTGCGGCATTGAGACCGAGTGCTTTGTCCATGGCGCTCTCTGCATGAGCATGAGCGGCCAGTGCTATATGTCCGCCTTTCTGGGGGGCCGCAGCGGCAACCGGGGCTCCTGTGCGGGCCCCTGCCGTCTGCCTTTTGACGCCAACCCCCTGCCCGAGGGCCGCCCCGGCAGGGCGCATCACCTGTCCCTGAAGGACAATTCGGTCATCGACCAGTTGGACAAGCTGGAGGCGGCAGGCGTGGCTTCGGCCAAGATTGAGGGCCGCCTGCGGACGCCGGAATATGTGGCGGCGGCGGTCAACGCCTGCCTGGCGGGTCGGGACGGCCTGGCCTACGACCAGGAAGTCCTGCAGAACGCCTTCAGCCGCTCGGGCTTCACTTCGGGCTATCTGGATGGAAAGATCGACGGCACCATGTTCGGTACCCGCAGCGAGGCGGATGCTGAACAGACCCGCCGGACCCTGCCGGCCCTGCGGGAACTTTACCGCCGGGAACGGCCCCGGGTACCGGTTCAGATGAAGCTTGAGGTCAGCCCCGACGGGGAAAAGCTGACCGTCACCGACCCGGAGGGCAACCGGGGCATTGCCTACGGGGAGGCCGAGCCCCAGCCGGCCCGCACCGACCCCGCCGACGCCCTGCGCCGCAGCCTGTCCAAGACCGGCGGCACCCCCTTTGAGGCGGGGGACATCCAGATTGAGATGGACGACGGCCCCTGGTATCTGCCGGGCAGCGCCGTCAACGAGCTGCGCCGTGCAGCCCTGGACAGCCTGCTCCAGAAGCGGGAGGTCCTCCGTCCCTGGACGGTGGAAGCGGTGGCATTGCCGCCCCTGACCCGGCGGAACGCTCCCGGCCGGCCCCAGCTCTGGGCCCGGTTTGAAAAGTGGGAGCAGGTGCCCCAGCGGGCTCTGGATTCGGATGGGCCGGTGCGGCTGATTCTTCCCATCGCCGAGGCGGGCCGGATTCCCGAGGAACTGCGGGGCAAGACCATCCTGGAGCTGCCCCGGGCCATGTTCGGCGCGATGGAAACCGACACCCTGCGCCGGGTGGCCGAGGTCAGAGAGATGGGATTTGCCGGCTTTGAGGCCAATAATATTGCCCATCTGCGGATTTGTCAGGGCCTGCCCCTCACCGGCGGCATCGGCCTGAACCTCACCAACCCGCTGGCGGCCCAGTTCTATGCGGATCAGGGCCTGTCGGCCATGCTGGTGCTGCCCGAGGTGAAGGACAGCGAAATGGCCTTTATCGCCCCCACCCATGGGGGAAAACCGGTGCCCACCGGGGCCCTGATCTATGGCCATATGCCCCTGATGCTCACCCGGGCCTGCCCCCTCCAGAATATCCACGACTGCGCCCATTGCAGCCGGGAGGGCGTCCTCACCGACCGGAAAGCCAAGAAGTTCCCGGTGCGGTGCGGAGGCGGCGTCCGGACAGTCTATAACCCGGTGCCCCTGTATATGGGGGATAAGCCGGGCCTGCTGCCGGTGGATTACGGCGTGGCCTATTTCACCATTGAGAGCCGGGAAGAGGCCGGGACGGTTCTGGACCAGATTCTCCAGGCTGCACCCTTTGACGGGGAGTTCACCCGGGGCCTGTATTTCAAAGGCACCAACTGAGACGCTGGGCCCCGCCCGAAAAAGGCCGGGCGGGCGCAGCCCTTACATTATATAATATCAAGAAGAAAAGGAATGTTCTGCCATGCAGCAAGTCACTGTAAAATATAAAGTACTGGACGCCCGGGCCCATGTGCCCGCCTATGCCACCGCCGGAGCGGCCGCCGCCGATCTGTGCGCGGTGCTGGATGCACCCATGACCCTGGCCCCCATGGAGCGGGCCCTGGTTCCCACCGGCCTGGCCATCGAACTGCCCGGCCCCGAGACGGTGGCCCTGGTGTATGCCCGCAGCGGCCTGTCCATCAAGCATGGCCTGTGCATGGCCAATGGCGTGGGGGTCATCGACAGCGACTACCGCGGCGAACTGAAGGTCCCCATGGTGAACCTGGGCCAGGAGAGCTATACCATCCAGCCCGGGGAGCGGGTGGCCCAGCTGTGCATTGCACCGGTGTATACGGCGGCCTTTGTTCCGGCCGAGACCCTGGGGGATACCGCCCGGGGCGAGGGCGGCTTTGGCTCCACCGGCAAGTGAGGAGGCGGGATCATGAAACTGATTTTAGCCTCCGGCAGTCCCCGCCGCAGGGAACTGCTGAGCCTGTATACCACCGACTTTGAGGTCTGCGCCAGCGATTTTGACGAGCGGGCGATTCAGGCCGAATCCCCCGCCGCCCTGGCCGAAGCTCTGGCCCGGGGCAAGTGCCTGGCGGTGTCGGGCCAGAACCCCGGCTGCCTGGTGGTGGGCAGCGACACGGTGGTGGAGCTGGACGGGGAAGTGTTCGGCAAACCCAAAGACGCCGACGACGCCCGCCGGATGCTGCGGGCCCTGTCGGGCCGGACCCATCAGGTCCACACCGGGGTCTGCGTCTCGGACGGCACAACCGCCGAGAGCTTTGTGGATACCTGCAAGGTGACTTTTTTCCCCATCTCCGAGGAGGAGATGGAACGCTGCATTGCCAGCGGGGAACCCTTTGATAAGGCCGGGGCCTACGCCATCCAGGGCCAGGCAGCCCTCTGGCTGGACCGGCTGGAAGGGGACTATTACACCATCATGGGCCTGCCCGTCAGCCGGACGGCCCGGCTGCTGGAACGGGTTTCGGGGAAAAATCTTGCAGTTCAAAGATGAAAAAAGGGGGAAAAATTGTCAAAGCACTTGTGAAAACGGGGCTTTGTGACTATAATAATGAGAGGACTGGCCTGCCCTGGGGCTGAAAGCAGGGCAGACCGCCGGAAAGGGAAAGCATCTGGACCCTCCGGCCGCCTGTGGCGGGAGGGATCTTCCAAGATAACGGCAGGCGCGGGCAGGGCCCGGGCTGGGCCGGGAGATTGAGGCAACTGGAGTTTAGAAGGAGTTAGCTGCGCTATGAGTTTTTTGTCTAAGGATATCGGGATTGACCTGGGCACCGCCAATACCCTGGTGTATATGAAGGGCAAGGGGATCATCATGCGGGAGCCGTCGGTGGTGGCGGTGGATACCCGCAACGATGAGGTTCGTTGCGTGGGCGCCGAGGCCAAGGCGGTCATCGGCCGTACCCCTGGCAGCATCGTGGCGGTCCGTCCCCTGAAGGACGGCGTCATCGCCGATTTTGATATCACCGCCAACATGCTGGAGAACTTCCTCAAGAAGGCCTGCGGCAACAGCCTGTTTGCCCGGCCCCGGGTGGTCATCTGCATTCCCTCGGGCGTCACCGAGGTGGAGCGCCGCGCTGTCCGTGAGGCAACCCTCAAGGCCGGCGCCCGTCAGGTGTCGGTGATCGAGGAGCCCATGGCCGCCGCCATCGGCGCAGGGCTGCCCATCAGCGAGCCCACCGGCAGCATGATCGTGGACATCGGCGGCGGCACCGCCGAGATCGCCGTCATCTCTCTGGGCGGCATCGTGGCTTCCCGCAGCGTCCGCATGGCCGGCGATATGTTCGACCAGGCCATCATCGCCTTCATCAAGCGCAAGTATAACCTGCTGATCGGTGAGCGCACCGCCGAGCAGATCAAGATCGACATCGGCTCCGCCTACAAGCTGGAGGAGGAGATGACCATGGAGATCAAGGGCCGCAACCTGGTGGACGGCCTGCCCAAGAACATTGTGGTTCACTCCGAGGACGTCCGCGAAGCCCTGCTGGAGTGCCTGGTCAAGATCACCGACGCCATCAAGGAGACCCTGGAGCGCACCCCGCCCGAGCTGAGCGCCGATATCATCGACCGCGGCATCACCCTGACCGGCGGCGGCGCCCTGCTGCGCGGCCTGGATAAGCTGATCCAGAGCGAGACCGGTATCGATGTCCATGTGGCCGAGGACCCCCTGGATTGTGTGGCCACCGGCGCCGGCGCGGTGCTGGACCATGTGGATGTGCTGCACGACGTGCTGGACACCGACGGGGATCATATGTAAGACATTTGGGCCGGACGGAGCGCCCGGGATGTATATTCCGGCCCCAAAACCGGCATAACCATAAAAGCGAAAACAAGAGCGCGGATGGCACCGGCTGTCCGCGCTTTTTCACCCAGTGAAGGGGAGGCGGGCCGTGAAAGATTTTTTTGAGACCTGGAAATTCAGGATTCTGATCGCGGTGGCGGTCTTTCTGGCCGGGCTGATGGCGTATGCCGCGGCCAATGGCCGGCTGACGGCCGCTCCGCAGGAGCTGCTGAGCGTGGCGGTGGCGCCCTTCCAGAAGGTGGCCTCCCTGGTGGGCGGCGGGGTGTCGTCGGTGTGGGAAAAATACACCTCCATCGACGAGACCATGGAAGAAAACGAGGCTCTCCGGGCCGAAAACGCCGAGCTGCGCCGCCAGCTGGTGGACTATGACCAGCTCAAGGCCGAGAACGAGGCCTTCAAAAACCTGGCCGGCATCCAGGAGGATAACCCCGAGATGAGCTTTGTTTCGGCCTTTGTCATCGGCCGGGACGCTCTGGACGCCTTTGGAGGCTTCACCCTGGACAAGGGCACCGCCCACGGGGTGGAGCGGGGCGACACCGTCATCGACGACGAGGGCCAGCTGCTGGGCACCGTCATTGAAGCCGACCTGACCAGCTGCCGGGTGCTGACCATTCTGCACCCCAGCTTCAACGCGGCGGGCGTGGTGTCCCGCACCCGGGACAACGGCATCCTCACCGGCGACGCGGCCTACGCCGCCAAGGGGCAGTGCGTCTTCACCGACCTGTCCCGCGAGTCCATGGCGTCGGTGGGGGATGAGATCATCACCACCGGCCTGGGCGGCGTCTATCCGCCGGATATCCTGGTGGGCCGGATCGTCAGCATCGAGCCGGAGGCCAGCGGCACATCGGTCATCGCGGTGATTCAGCCCGACGCCGACGTGCTGGGGGTCAAGCAGGCCTTCATCATCACCGACTACTGAGCTTCCAACCGTTTTGGATCACCGTTAGAAAGGCGGGACTTTGATGGAATCACGCCGCAAGCGCAGGCGCTCCCAGTTTTATAAGTGGGGCCTGTATGTTCTGCTGCTCCTGGCCTGCACTGTGCTGCAGACTGTGCCGGGGTTTTTGCAGTTCGGGCAGGCCAAGCCGGTCTTTCTGCTGCCGCTGGCCCTGGCCGTGGCCGTCTGGGAGGATGAGTTCTCCGGGGCACTGTTCGGCGCAGTCTGCGGCCTGATGTGGGATTATACCGCCGGCCGGACGGTGGGACTGCTGGCCCTGGCCCTGATGATGCTGAGTTTCGGGGTGTCGGTGGCCAGCCAGCTCTACCTCAAACTGACCCAGACCAACTTTGCCCTGGTGACTGCCGGGGCGCTGGCGCTGGTGCTGTGCAGTGACTTTCTGTTCTATTACGCCATGCCGGGCTACAGCAATATGCTGGAGCGCTTTGTGGGCTATGTGCCGCTGACCGTCCTGATGAGCGCTGTGCTGTCGGTGCCGCTCTACCGGGCCGTCCGGTGGACCAGCGAGACGTTTAAAATCGACAACGGCGTCATCTAGCGCCCGGCCCGCGGCCGGCCAAACGCCGAAAGGGGGGACCCTCACCATGGATGAACATAAAATCGTGACCCGGCGCCTGGCGATGCTGATAGCTGTCGCCCTGGCGGTCTTTGCGCTGTATGTTTTGCGGCTGATCTTTTTGCAGCTGGTCCATGGGGATGAGTTTGCCGCCCGCGCCACCAGCACCACCGAATACCGCTTCAACGTCACAGCGGCCCGGGGCGACATTGTGGACAGCGCCGGCCGCCGGATTGCCACCAGCACCACCTGCTACAATGTGGAGCTGAGCAAGCTGCTGATCGGGGACAATGACCTGAACGAGACCATCCGCAAGGCGGTGGAAATCCTGCAGGCCAACGGCGAAAGCTGGAACGACGGCCTCCTGATCAGCTACGCCGACGGGGCGGGGAACTACGACTTTACCGGAGATCCCGCCAGCCAGAGCGACCAGAACGCCATTGCCGCGGTGAAGGAGGCCCTGGGCCTCCAGCAGTACGCCACCGCCAACGACGTGATGGACCGCCTGATTGAAAAATACGAGCTGGAAAGCTACGACCCCACCTGGCAGCGGATTCTGGGAGGAATCCATTACCAGATGGAGCAGGAAGCTTTTTCCAACGTGAACAACTTCACCCTGGCCGAGAACGTCTCGGACAAAACCGTGGCCACCGTCAAGGAACACAGCCTGACCCTGCCGGGTGTGGAGATTGCCGAGACCAGCGTCCGCAGCTACACCGACGGCACCATTCTGCCCCATGTGCTGGGCCGGGTGGGCAAAATCACCGCCGAAATGTGGCGCGTCACCGATGAAAACGGCCAGGTGACCTATCCTCTGCGGGATAAGGGCTACGCCATGAACGACGTCATCGGCATCTCGGGCCTGGAATCGGCCTATGAGGATCAGCTCCGGGGCCAGGACGGCGTTGAGACCATTACCCGGGACAGCGACGGCGTCATCATCGACACCAGCATCACCACCGAGCCGGAGCCCGGCAAGACGGTGATGCTCACCGTCAACAGCGAGTTCCAGAAGGCGGTGGACGACGCTCTGGCCCGCAACGTCCAGCAGATTGCCGCCACCTACAACGTGGACGCCAGCGCCGGCGCAGTGGTGGTCATCGACGTCAAGACCGGCGGAATCCTGGCCTGCTCCAACTATCCCAGCTACGACCAGAATCTCTATAGCACCCAGTACAGCGCGTACAGCGCCGACCCCGGCCTGCCCCTGTACAACCGGGCGCTGCAGGGCCTGTATACCCCCGGTTCCACCTATAAGCCCTCGGTGGCGGTGGCTGCACTCATCAGCGGGCTCATTGACCGCAACAGCACCGTCTACTGCAACGGCGTTTACAATTACTTCAGCGATTACCACCCCCGCTGCACCCGTCACGGCCACAGCGGCAACATCGATGTGGTGACCGCCATCAAGTGGAGCTGCAATATCTTCTTCTACGACGTGGGCCGCCGGCTCACCAGCGATGTGTACGATGATTACGCCTATCGCCTGGGCCTGGGCACGCCTACCGGCGTGGAGGTCAGCGAGTCCACCGGCCGCCTGACCACCAAGGAGGACTCCAACTACACCGCCTCTCTGGAAGTCCAGGCCGCCATCGGCCAGGGCAATACGGTGGTCACTCCGGTGCAGCTGGCAACCTATGCCGCCACCATCGCCAACAAGGGCGTCCGGTACCGGACCCATTTTGTGAAGGCCCTGCTGGACACCAACACCGGCGAGGTTCTGGAAGAGGTGGAGCCCGAGATTGTGGAGATCATCGAGGACGACGTGGGCGCTTTTGATATCGTGGAAGAGGGCATGGTGGGCGCGGCCCAGACCGTCGCCGGCCTGGCCAACTACCCCTACACCATCGCCTGTAAAACCGGTACCCCCCAGCGCAGCGAAAAGACCCCTTCGGGCAGCTACTACACCAACTCCACCATCATCGCCTATGGCCCGGTGGAGGACCCCCAGATTGCGGTGGGCATCGTGGTGGAATACGGCGGCGGCGGTTCCCGTACCGGCGAGCTGGTGGCGGATATTTTCAACGCCTATTTCTTCGAGCGTTCCAACGGAATGACCCCTGTTCAGGAGGGTCAGCTGCTGGAGTGATGGATACAAAAATAAAAGAATTTTTCGTATCTGTAGGAAAAATCTCGTCTCATTCTAAAAAAATTGAAGGTTCTGTATAAAAACGGTTGCTATTCTGAGAAAAATGTGGTAACATTATGATTGGAATGGCAGCATATTTGATTGGTATTGATTTTGAGTCTAGGCAAAGGAGATGGATACGGATGACGATTGCGCTGATCGCACATGACTCTAAAAAGGAATTGATGGTGCAGTTCTGTACGGCGTATTGCCGTATCCTCAGCCAGAACCAGCTTGTGGCCACCGGAACAACCGGCAAATTGATTGCCGAGTCCACCGGTCTGCCGGTCAAGCGGTTTCTGTCGGGCAAACAGGGCGGTGACCAACAGATCGCGGCCCGCATTGCATGCAATGAGATTGACCTGCTCATCTTCTTCCGGGACCCGATCAATGCCAAGCCCAGTGAACCCAATGAAATGACCCTGCTGCGTCTGTGCGACGTACATAATATTCCGATGGCGACCAATATCGCTACCGCCGAGGTGCTGATCCACGGTCTGGAGCGCGGTGACCTCGACTGGCGGAGTATTGTGAACCCGCCCCAGGCCTGATCGCAGGAATAAGAAAGTGTGAAAAGAACCCCGCCGCCCGGTTCGGTCCGGAAGCGGCGGGGTTCTTTTTTGATGTGTTTTGGATGCCGGCGGATTATTCGGCCCGCAGGATGAAGCCGCTGCCCACCACGGCGCCGTCCTGATAGAAGGCGGCGGTCTGGCCGGGCGCAGGGGCCCGCACCGGCTCCTCAAAGACCAGGACAGTCTCCCCGTCGAAGCGGGCGGGCTGGGCCTTGGCGGCGCTGCGGACCTTGACCTGATAGGTTCCGGCAGGCAGGGGAGCGCCGTCGGGAGTGACCAGGTCGGCCACCGTTACGGTGGTGAAATATTCCTCTCCGGCCCGAGCCAGCTGAATGTCGCCATTGTCCAGGATGGAGCGGATGAACACCGGCTCGCCCAGGGCGATGCCCAGGCCCTTGCGCTGGCCCACCGTGTAGTGGAGGACGCCCTTGTGGGGGCCCAGGTCCTCCCCGTCGGGGGAGATGAACCGTCCGGCCTTGCCGGACAGGCCCCGCTCCTCAATGTAGGCGGCGTAGTCCCCGCTGGGAATGAAACAGATCTCCATACTGTCGGGAGCGTCGGCACAGTCCAGGCCGAAGTCCCGGGCCATTTCCCGGACGTCGTCCTTTTCAAATTCGCCCAGAGGCAGAATCAGACGGCTGAGGACCGCCTGGTCCAGCCGGCTGAGCATGTAGCTCTGGTCCCGGGCAATGCTTTCGGGCAGGTGAATCCGGCTGACGCCGTCGGCGTCCACCTCCACCCGGGCATAATGGCCGGTGGCGATGTACTGGATGCCCAGACGGTCGGCGGCCGCCAGCAGGGCGGTGAATTTTACCGCCGGATTGCAGCGGACGCAGGGATTGGGGGTGCGGCCGGCGCAGTAGTCGGCGCAGAAGGGGGTCACCACTTCTCGCTCAAACAGCTCCTGGGCGTCCAGCACCAGGCATTCGATGCCCATCTGCTGGGCGGCCCGCTGGGCTGCCTCCACCGCCCCGGCGTGGGCGTCGGAGAAGCGGATCACCGCGCCGGTCACTGCGAAGCCCTGCTGCTGCAGCACCCGCACCGTCACGCTGGAGTCCACCCCTCCGCTCATCCCCACCAGGACCTTGTCCTGCTCCTCGTAGGTGTCGAACCCGTTGCCGGGCAAAAATGCGTCGTTCATGTCAATTCTGCCTCCCGCCATGTGCTTTGCTCTGGGCTACGGCCAGCTGGTCGCACCGCTCGTTTTCGGGGTGCCCCGCGTGGCCCTTCACCCAGATGTAGGTGATGGTGTGTTTTTCAGCCAGCTCCAGCGCCTTGGCCCACAGGTCGGCGTTCAGCGCGGGGGACTTGTCGGCCTTTTTCCAGCCCCGGGCCCGCCAGGATTTGGCCCAGCCCTTTTCCAGCCCGTTGATGACATACTGGCTGTCGGAACAGTAGCGCACCTCGCAGGGCTCTTTCAGCAGGCCCAGCGCCTCGATGAAGGCTGTCAGCTCCATCCGGTTGTTGGTGGTGGCGGCATCCCCGCCGCTCAGTTCCTTTTCATAGACTTTTTCGCCGCTGCGGTACCGCAGAACCGCTCCCCAGCCGCCCGGGCCGGGGTTGCCGCTGCAGGCGCCGTCGGTGTAGATCTCAACCTTTTTCATCCTGTTCTCCTGCAAAACGTAAAGAGCATTCTACCTCTTATATTAGAGGCACCGGACCCGTTCTGTCAAGCCCAAATGCACAGGCCGCGGGCCGGGGCCGCAGCAGGGGGCAGGGGAGCCGCTGGGCATTTTTGGAAAAAACATCCGCCCGCCCCGGGGCTTTGTCGCACATACGATGCATTTTGCCTCCCGGGCCGCCCTGTATGCTCCCGGGGGTGGTATATTTGGTGACTGCGTCGCCCAAGCTTGAATTGACAAAAGCGGGTGCAGATACTATAATTGTTCCAAATAGAACGCGCGGAAGGGTGCATGTACAGCATGCGCCTGCCATCCCGGGGGCTGGCCGCGGTCGCATTGAGCAGATGGACCGTGCAGGCTGACCCAAGGCCCCGGGGGCAAAAAAGATCTCATCGATCACAAAAAAGATCATAGAGCCGGAGACCGGCTTTTTATAATACGATTGTTTACCGGAGACCGGGCAGAACGCCGCGGCCTCCCCGTCGGCATGGGTAAGATACCCTGCCGCATTTGTTTTGGAGGTACAAATGGCACAGGCAAAAGAGAATACGGGCAGCCCGTCCAGCAACGCAAGACGGAACAATTCCAGCGGTGAGGGCCGGACCCAGCGCCCCCGCCGCCCCATGTATACCCGGCGCCCCCGGCGTCCTCAGAACGTCCAGAAGGGCGGCGCCCGCGTGCCCATCCACATTTATCCTCTGGGCGGCCTGGGAGAAGTGGGCAAGAATATGACCCTCTACGAGTGCTGCGGCGATATGATTATCGTGGACTGCGGCCTGGTTTTCCCCGACAGCGAGATGTACGGCGTGGATATGGTCATCCCCGACTTCACCTTTGTGCTGCAGAATAAGGACAAGATCAAGGGCCTGCTGATTACCCACGGCCATGAGGACCACATCGGCAGCATTCCCTACCTGCTGCAGAAGATGGACCTGCCGGTGTACGGCACCAAGCTGACCCTGGGCCTCATCCGCAACAAGCTGGAAGAGTTCAACCTGGCGGGCCGCACCCACTTTGTGGAGATCACCCCCAAGCAGAAGCTGCGTCTGGGCTGCTTCACAGTGGAGCCCATCCACGTCAACCACTCCATCCCCGATTCGGTGGGCTTTGCCATCGACAGCCCGGCGGGCGTCATCATCCAGACCGGCGACTTCAAGATCGACTACACCCCGCTGGCCTGCGGCCCTACTGATCTGACTACCCTGGCTGAATACGGCCGCCGCGGCGTGCTGGCCCTGCTGAGTGATTCCACCAACGCCGAGCGCCCCGGCTTCACCGCCACCGAACAGAAGGTGGCCGCCGGCGTCCACAACCTGTTCACCCAGGCCCGGAACAAGCGGATCATCATTGCCACCTTTGCGTCCAATATCTACCGCATCCAGCAGATCATCGACCTGGCGGTCCAGGAGGGCCGCAAGGTGGCTTTCAGCGGCCGCAGCATGGTGAATAATACCGCCATGGCCCAGGAGCTGGGCTATATGCACATCCCCGACGGCACCCTCATCAACATTGAGGAGCTGAACCGCTACGCCCCCGAGGAAGTGGTGCTGATCACCACCGGCAGCCAGGGCGAGCCTTTGAGCGCTCTGTCCCGGATGGCTTCCTGCAGCCACCGCCAGGTGCGGGTGGGCCCGGGCGACTTCATCATCATCTCGGCCAACCCCATCCCCGGCAACGAAAAGAGCGTCACCAAGATTGTCAACGGCCTGCTGATGCTGGGCGCCGAGGTCATCTACGAGAGCATGTACGACGTGCACGTCTCGGGCCACGCCTGCCAGGAAGAGCAGAAACTGATGCTCACCCTGACCAAGCCCAAGTACTTCCTGCCGGTCCACGGCGAGTACAAGCAGCTGAAAAAGCATGCCCTGACGGCGGCCAGCCTGGGCATCCCCCACAGCAATATCCTCATCGCCGAGAACGGCTCCAACGTCATCCTGACCCAGGACGAGATCAAACTGGGCGACCCGGTGACCGCCGGCGCCGTGATGGTGGACGGCCTGGGCGTGGGCGACGTGGGCAATGTGGTCCTGCGGGACCGCAAGCACCTGTCCGAGGACGGCCTGGTCATCATTGTGGCCACCGTGGACAGCAAGACCGGCAAAGTCCTGGCCGGGCCCGACCTGGTGAGCCGCGGCTTTGTCTATGTGCGTGAAAACGAAAGCCTGATGGACGGCGCCCAGAGCACCGTCGAGATGGCTCTGAACCGCTGTGTCGAGGAGCACGTCCGCGACTGGAACAGCGTCAAGACCCGGATGCGCGAGGCTCTCAGCAGCTATATCTACCGGCGTACCAAGCGCAGCCCGATGATTCTGCCCGTTCTGATGGAGGTCTGAGCAAGACCTGCGGGCATAGTTTTTCCTCCCCGGGAGGAAGGGAAGAGAGGCATCCGCCATGAAGCAAAAACCCAGATGGACGCTGGAAATGTTTACGGCGGGCTTTGCGCTGCTGGCAGCTGTGCTGATGTTGCTGCTGCTGATGGTGCAGCCGGCTGTCTGGCCTGTGCTGCTGGTACTCGTCGTTTTGTGCGGGGTGCTGGTGGTGGTGTCCCGGTATCGCGTGCGCCGCTGGGCGGCGCGCTGGGTGACCGGCACCAGCTTTGAGAACTCCAAGACCCAGTACAGCCTGGCATCCCTGTCCCAGCCGGCAGCCCTGCTCAGCGGGGACACGGTGGTCTGGTATAACATCCCCTTCCGGGATTATGTGCTGAACGGTGCCGACCAGCTGGCCGGCCGGGTCAACAAACTGCTGCCGGGCCTGGAACTGGCCCAGTGCGGCACCCCCAACGGCCAGGTTCTGGCCTGCGCCAGCGGTGTGTGGCGGATTCACGCCTCCACCGTGGACGGCGAGGGGAAGGAGAAAACCAGCATTCTGGTCCTCAACGACGAGACCGCCCTGCGCAAAATCGAGAACGAATACAAGGCCAGCCGCCCCGGCTATATGATTTTCTCGGTGGACGGCTACGACGACGTGTTCAGCGATATGCTGGACAGCGAGAGCGCCCGCCTGCTGGAGCGAATCAACCGCACCATTGAGGGGATGATCGCCCGGGGCACCGGCTTCCTCCGCCGCGTGGCCAATGGCCGCTATATCGCGGTGGTGGAGGAGCGTCAGCTGGAGCAGTTTGCCCAGCAGGGCTACGACGTGCTGGATAAAATCCGCGCCCTGGAGCCCAGCGTCAACCTGTCCATTTCCATCGGCATCGGCCGGCGGGCCCCCACGCTGCATGAGGCCCAGGAGATGGCGGTGCAGGCTCTGGACATGGCCCAGGGCCGCGGCGGCGACCAGGCCGCCGAGATGACCCCCGACGGCTTCACTTTCTACGGCGGCGTCAGCCACGGCGTGGAAAAGCGCAGCAAGGTCCGCAGCCGTATTGTGGCCGAGGCCCTGGTGGAACTCATCAAGGCGGCGGACCATGTGGTCATCATGGGCCACCGGATGAGCGATCTGGACGCCATTGGCTCAGCCGAGGGCGTGCTGCGGATCTGCAAGATCTGCGACGTGCCGGCGGTCATTGCCGTCCGGCGGGAGGCCACTTTGGCCACCAGCCTGATCCATGCCATTGAGGACGCCGGCCAGGAGAGCGACTTCATTGATCCCCGCAGCGCCCTGGCCATCATCACCAAAGAGACCCTCTGCATCGTGGTCGATACATACCAGGTTGGCCAGGTGGAGAGCAAGGAAATTCTGGACAAGTGCGGCAAAGTCGCGGTCATTGACCACCACCGCAAGGGCGTGGGCTATATCGAGAACGCCGTTCTGGTCTGCCATGAGCCCTACGCCTCCTCGGCCAGTGAGCTGGTCACCGAGCTGCTCCAGTATGTGGGCGGCCGGGACGACAAGCCCACCCGGGTGGAGGCCGAGGGCCTGCTGTCCGGCATCATGCTGGATACCCGGAACTTCAGCCTTCACACCGGCGTGCGCACCTTTGAGGCGGCCGCGGCCCTGCGCCGCTACGGAGCCGAAACCGAGCGCGCCTGGTCCCTGTTTGACGTCAGCCTGACCGAGTACAACTCCAAGGCGGGCCTTGTCTCCAAGGCGCAGATGTACAAGGGCTGCGCCGTGGTTCTCAGCGGCGAACTGCCGGCGGAGGCCCAGGTGGCCGTTCCCCAGGCAGCCAACGACCTGCTGAGCATCGAGGGAGTGCAGGCCAGCTTTGTGGCGGTTCAGACCGGCAGTATGGTCAAGATTTCGGCCCGCAGCATGGGCCAGGTCAATGTCCAGGTCATTATGGAGAGCCTGGGCGGCGGCGGCCATCAGACCATGGCGGCCACCGTCCTCAAGCACACCTCCCTGGACCAGGCCCGGGAGCGCCTCCACGCCGCCATCGACGGCTACCGTGCGTCCCAGAAGAAGGGCAGCGCCAAGGACTGATGTCCCGGCGCGCCTCCATCATCCGCTGAACGGGTGCGGCTGCAGAGCAGACGCGCCTTTTCAGCACAACGGGCTGGCCTGTCCGGCCCGTCCCCGAACAAAGGAGAAGCGGAATGAAGCAGTATGATTATCTGATCGTGGGCGCCGGCCTGTTCGGCGCGGTTTTCGCCCAGGAGGCCCGCCGGGCCGGCAAGCGCTGCCTGGTCATCGACCGGCGCAGCCACATTGCAGGCAACATCTACACCGAACAGGTGGAGGGCATCAACGTCCACCGCTACGGCGCCCATATTTTCCACACCAACTCCAAGGAAGTGTGGGATTATGTGGGCCGCTTTGCCACCTTCAACCGCTACACCAACAGCCCCATCGCCAACTACCACGGCGAAATCTACAACATGCCCTTCAACATGAACACCTTCAACCGGATGTGGGGCGTGGTGACTCCTGCCGAGGCCAAGGCCGAGATCGAGCGCCAGCGGGCTGCCGCCGGCATCACCGAGCCCAAAAACCTGGAGGAGCAGGCCATCAGCCTGGTGGGCACCGATATCTATGAGAAACTGGTGAAGGGCTATACCAGCAAACAGTGGGGCCGCCCCTGCGACCAGCTGCCGGCCTTCATCATCAAGCGGCTGCCGGTCCGCTTCACCTACGACAACAACTATTTCAACGCCCTCTATCAGGGCATCCCCAACGGCGGTTATACCGCCATGGTGGAGGGGATGCTGGAGGGCACCGAGGTCCGCCTGGGGGTGGATTACCTCCAGGAAAAGGAGTCTCTGGACGCCCTGGCCGACCGCGTGGTCTATACCGGCCCCATCGACGCCTATTTCGGCTATCGCCTGGGCGCGCTGGAATACCGCAGCGTCCGGTTTGAGACCGAGGTGCTGGACACTGACAACTACCAGGGCAACGCGGTGGTGAACTACACCGACGCCGAGACCCCCTACACCCGGATCATCGAGCACAAGCACTTTGAGTTCGGCACCCAGCCCAAGACGGTCATCAGCCGGGAGTACAGCGCCGAGTGGAAGGTGGGGGATGAGCCCTACTATCCTGTCAACGACGACAAAAACGGCGCCCTGTATGCCCAGTACCGGGCCCTGGCCGACGGGGAGAAGAACGTCCTGTTCGGCGGACGCCTGGGCGAGTACCGCTACTACGATATGGACAAGGTCATCGAGAGCGCCCTGGAGGCCGTCCGGAAGGAACTGGGCTGAGGGGCTGCGGACCGGGTTTCAGTTTGTCACCCGGTCACAAAGAAAGCGCCGCGCCCTTGCCGAAACGGCCGGGATGCGGTATACTAAAGGAAGAAAATGGGCCTGGTGTGCAGATGCCGGGCCGGAAATGAGGGATCAGCCATGAAGGTTATTTTGAAGCAGGACATCAAGGGAATCGGCAAGAAGGACGAAATCCATGAGGTTTCGGACGGCTACGCCCGCAACTACCTGTTCCCCCGCAAGCTGGCGGCTGTGGCCGATGCCAGCGCCCTGAACATCGCCCGCAGCAAGGAGGCCGCCGCCGACTTCCATGAGGCGGAGAATGTGGCCGCTGCCCAGGCTCTGGCTGCCAAGATCAACAGCCGCATCGTCACCGTCAAGGCCAAGGGCGGCGCATCGGGCCGCCTGTTCGGCAAGGTCACCAGCAAGGAAATTGCCGCTGCCCTGTCGGAGGCTACCGGCGAGACGGTGGACAAGAAGAAAATCGAGCTGGAGATCAAGGACATCCGGGATGCCGGCGTGTTCAATGGCAAGGTCCGGCTGTATCCGGGCGTTGTGGCCAGCTTTAAAGTGAACGTGGAGGTCGAGCAGGCGTAAAAGCTGCGACGGCTGCCGCTGCGCTCCCTGCAAAAAGGGGGCGCTTTTTTGGCTGAAAGAGGGCTGCAGCCCGTTTGGCCCATTTATGCCCATTTATGGTAGAAAGGGGGAGTACCCATGCCGGAGGAACGCCGCCGTTCCCGCTATGGCAGTGAGCTGAATCTGGAGAGCATGGGCATCCAGCCGCCCTACAGTATGCAGGCAGAGCAGAGCGTGCTGGGCGCCGTCCTGCTCAAGCCGGACGTTTTGACCGACCTGGTGGAAATCGTCCGCCCCGAGATGTTCTACGCCACCCAGAACGGCCGGATTTATTCCGAGATGATCCGGCTGTTCACCGGCGACCAGACCATCGACTTTGTCACCCTGCTGGACGCGGTGGTCTCGGACAATATTTTCGCCAGCCCCGACGAGGCCAAGGTCTACCTGACCGGCCTGGCCGAGACGGTGCCCAGCATCTCCAACGTCAAGGCCTACGCCGAGATCGTCCAGGAGAAGTACCTGGTCCGCCAGCTGATGGGGGTGGCCACCGACATTCTGCAGGATGCCGGCGATGAGCCGGACGCCTCCATGCTGCTGGAAACCGCCGAGCAGCGGCTGTATGAGATCCGCTCCGGCCGGGATTCCAGCGCGTTGACGCCCCTGTCCTCCAGCATGGTGGAGACCCTGACCAACCTGCAGAAGATCAGCGGCCCCGACGCCGACAAGTACAAGGGCATCCCCACCGGGTTCCGGCTGCTGGACACCGTCCTCACCGGCCTGGGCCGGGGTGACCTGATTATCCTGGCGGCCCGTCCCGGCATGGGCAAATCCAGCTTTGCGCTGAACATCGCCACCCGCGTGGCCATGAAACAGCACATCCCGGTGGCCATTTTCAGCCTGGAAATGACCAAGGAGCAGCTGACCAACCGCATTCTCTCGGCCGAGGCCGGCATCGACAGCCAGGCCTTCCGCACCGGCGCTCTGACCGCCTCGGACTGGGAGTATCTGGCTCTGGCCACCGAAAAGCTCCACGATGCCCCCATTTACATGGACGACACCTCGTCCATCACCATCACCGAGATGAAAGCCAAGATCCGCCGGATCAACCAGGACCCCAGCCGGCCCAACATCGGCCTGATCGTCATTGACTATCTGCAGCTGATGACCTCCGGTCTGCGGACCGAAAACCGGGTCCAGGAGATCAGCACCATCACCCGAAACCTCAAGATCATGGCCAAGGAGATGAATGTCCCCATCATCGCCCTGAGCCAGCTGTCCCGTGCGGTGGAAAAACAGGGCAGCAATTCCAGCCACCGCCCCCAGCTGTCCGACCTGCGTGATTCGGGTTCCATCGAGCAGGACGCCGACTGCGTCCTGTTCCTCTACCGCGACTCCTACTACGCCAGCCAGCAGCCCGACGGCGCAGAGGTGGACGCCGACACCGCCGAGTGTATTGTGGCCAAAAACCGCCACGGCGAGACCAGTACCGTCCCGCTGGGCTGGGACGGCGCCCACACCCGGTTTATGGATGTGGATTTCCAGCACTGATATGAGCCAGAACGACGCCGAAATCCTCCAGACAACCCAAGCCCGGGTGCTTGCCCATTGTGGGCAGGCCGGGCTTTTTGTGCATGGACAGCGGGTGGCGGCGGCTGTGTCGGGCGGGGCCGACAGTATGGCCCTGCTGCGGATGCTTCTGGTCCTGGCGGAACCGCTGGGGATCACCGTTACCGCCTGCCATGTGAACCACCGGCTGCGGGGCCCTGCGGCCGACGCAGACGAAGCCTTTGTCCGGGACCAGTGCGCCCGGCTGGAGGTGGAGCTGCGGGTGTTCCGGGCAGGGGAGGAGGGCCTGCCCCTGGCCGATGGCGGGGAGGCGGGAGCCCGTAATCTCCGCTATGCCTGTTTTGAACGGCTTCGCCGGGAAGGGATAGACCGGGTGGCCACGGCCCATACTGTTACAGATCAGGCGGAAACCCTGCTGTTCCGGCTGGCCCGGGGCACCGGGCTGCATGGGGCGGGGGGCATCCGCCCGGTGCGGGATTTCTATGTCCGGCCCCTGCTCTGCTTAACGCGGGCAGAGGTGGAGGCCTGCTGCGCCGCCTGGGGCCAGAGCTGGGTCACCGATGAGACCAACCTCTCGGACGCCTACGCCCGCAACCGCCTCCGCCACGACGCCCTGCCCGCCCTGCGCCAGGCCAATGCCGGCGCCGAGCGGAATCTGGCCCGCTTCTGCGAAAAGGCCGCCCAGGCCGACGCCTATTTTGCCCGGGCCGCCGCCGGCCTGCTGGACCGGGCCGCCCGGGTCGAGCCCCAGGACTGCCCCCCGGCGGTCCGCCGAGTTCTGGAAAGCGGGGGACCGGTCTGGCGGCTGGAGGTGCTCCAGCAGGCCGACCCTCTGATTCTGGAGGCAGCGGCCCACGCCCTGGTGGCCCCCCATCGGGACCCGGAGGAGCTGTATATCCGCCTTTTGTGCCAGCTGGTGGAAAAGGGGACCGGCGCGGTCCAGCTGCGCCCCGGGGTGCGGCTGCGGGCCGGTCAGGGCTTTTTCTGGCAGGAGGACGCCCCGGCCCCGCCGGCGTCCCCTCTGGAAGCCGTGCCCTTCTGCCCCGAAAAACAGGCCGAATATCCCCTCGGCGGGGGACAATGGCTCTGTGTGCGGCTGTCCCGCCATAGTTTTCAAGAAAAAACACAGGTCGTTCACAAAAAAGACTTAAAAAATGTAGCAGATTATGCTAGAATAACCATGTTGCATCCTGCCCTTACCCTGCGCAGCCGCCTGCCGGGGGACCTGTACCGGCCCGCCGGCCGCAGCGTCACCAAGCCCCTGCGCAAATGGATGAACGAACAGGCCATCCCTCCCCAGGTGAGGGACAGCCTGCCGGTGCTGGCAGACGGCAGCGAGGTGGTATGGGTCTGCGGTGCAGGCTTTGCGGAAGGCCTGGCCCCTCATCCGGGGGACGACGGCCTGACCCTGTACCTGGAGATACAAACCCGAAAGGGAGAAGAGAGAGGACGTTGAGTCATGGATATGCGCGACGACATTCAAACGGTTCTGGTCACCGAAGAACAGCTGAAAGCCAAGGTGGCTGAGCTGGGTGCTCAGATCAGCCGGGACTACGCAGGCAAGGACCTGCTGCTGGTCTCGATTTTAAAGGGTGCTGTGGTCTTTATGGCCGACCTGATGCGGGCGGTCACCATCCACTGCAGCATTGATTTCATGGTGGTGTCCAGCTACGGCGGCACCAATACCCAGACCACCGGCCTTGTCAAGATTGTCAAGGACCTGGACGCCGACCTCACCGGCCGGGACGTTCTGATCGTGGAGGACGTGCTGGACACCGGCGTTACCCTGTCCCACCTGGTGCCGATGCTCAAGATGCGCAACCCCAATTCGGTCCGGATCTGTGCCATCCTTGACAAGCCCGCCCGCCGCAAGACCGACATCACCGCCGATTACCGCGGCTTTGAGGTGCCGGACGCCTTTGTGGTGGGCTATGGCCTGGACTACGATGAAAAATACCGCAACCTGCCCTATGTGGGCGTACTCAAGCCGGAGATCTACGAGGGGGAATAACCCCGGGCGGCCGGCACAAACCACCCAATAATTTCAGAATGGGAGTTGATTGTTTTTGCAGCAGAAAAGACCGCACCTGAACCCGCTGATCCTGGCGCTGGCGCTGGCCGCCGTGCTGATGATCTGGTCGGTGTTCACCACCTCCAACAGCACGACCGGCTCCACCATGAGCTATTCCACGGTGGTGCATTACTTTGAACATTTGCAGGTGACATCCTTCACCCTGGACCGGAACACCAGCGTCATCACCATGACCATCAAGGAGGGCGACCTGCCCCTGCCCGGCGCCACCGATGACACCGCTTCGGTGCCCTCCGGCGGCCTGGTTTCGGGCCTGTTCGGCTCGGGCAGCACCTCCGGCGACTCGGTGCAGCAGAATCCGGACGGTACTGTGACCGTCCGCTACCAGCTGCCCTACGCTGGCCTGTTCATCAATGAGGTTCAGACCTATATTGAGGCCTACGACGCCGCCAACCCCGACGCCCCCATGGAGTACGACTACACCGCCCTGCGGGAGTCGGTGCCCTGGATGGAGATTTTCTTCTACCTGGCCATGCTGGGCTGCACCGGGTTCATTCTGTTCTCGATGCTGCGGGGCGGCGCTGGCGGCGGCAACGTCATGAACGTGGGCCGCGCCCGTGTCAAGGATGAGTCCACCAACCAGAAAACCGCCACCTTTGCCGACGTGGCCGGCGAGGACGAGGAGAAGGAAGAGCTGAAGGAGGTCGTGGAGTTCCTCAAGAGCCCCGACAAGTTCAACTCTCTGGGCGCCCGGATTCCCCACGGCGTCCTGCTGGTAGGCCCTCCGGGCACCGGTAAAACCCTGCTGGCCCGTGCCTGCGCCGGCGAGGCAGGCGTGCCCTTCTATTCGATTTCCGGTTCGGACTTCGTGGAAATGTACGTCGGTGTCGGCGCATCCCGTGTCCGCGACCTGTTCGACAAGGCCAAAAAGACCATGCCCTGCATCATCTTCATCGATGAGATCGACGCCGTGGGCCGCCAGCGCGGCGCCGGCCTGGGCGGCGGCCACGACGAGCGCGAGCAGACTCTGAACCAGCTGCTGGTGGAGATGGACGGCTTTGAGGCCAACGACGGCATCATCGTCATGGCTGCCACCAACCGCGCCGATATTCTGGATAAGGCGCTGCTGCGCCCCGGCCGTTTTGACCGCCAGGTCTATGTGGGCCTGCCCGATGTCAAGGGCCGTGAGGAAATCCTCAAGGTTCACACCCGCAAGAAGCCTCTGGCTCCCGACGTCTCCCTCAAGGTGATTGCCCAGCGCACCGCAGGCTTTGCCGGCGCCGACCTGGAGAACCTGGTCAACGAGGCCGCCCTGCTGGCGGCCCGCCGCAACCGCAAAGCCATCACCATGGAGGACATCGAGGAAGCTTCCATGAAGGTGATGGCCGGCCCCGAGAAGAAGAGCCGCGTGGTCACCCCCGAGGAGAAGAAGCTCACCGCCTATCACGAGGCGGGCCACGCTGTGGCGGGCTTCTACTGCAAGCACCACCCCCGCGTCCACGAAATCACCATCATTCCCCGCGGCCAGGCTGGCGGCTATACCATGTACCTGCCGGAAAAGGATCGCTCCTACGTGACCCGCGGCGAGATGTTCGAGGACATCGTGTCCAGCCTGGGCGGCCGTGTGGCCGAGCAGCTGATCCTGGACGACATCTCCACCGGTGCCTCCAACGACCTGCAGCAGGCCACCAACATCGCCCGCCAGATGATCACCCGCTACGGCTTCTCGGAGCGTCTGGGCCCCGTGGTCTATGGCACTTCGCAGGAAGAGACCTTCCTGGGTCGCGACTTTGCCCAGGGCAAGGGCTACAGTGAGACCACCGCTGCCGAGATCGACAGCGAAATCCGCGATATCATCGACGAGGCCTATGAGACCTGCCGCCGCACCCTGACCGAGCACATCGATCAGCTGCACGCCCTGGCCCAGGCCCTGATCGAGCGCGAGAAGCTGAACGAGGCCGAGTTCAACGCCATCATGCGGGGCGAGAAGCTGCCGCCGCGGAAGGATGAGGACGCCCCGGTCCAGCCGGCTGCCCCCGCAGCTCCGGTTCAGGAGACTCCGGCGCCGGCCCCTGAGGCCCCTGCCGCCCCGGCCGCAGAGGATGCGGCCCCTGTCGGCGATGCAGCGGAGCTGCCGGTGGAAGAGACCCCGGCCCAGCCCGCCGCCCAGGACGAAACCAATCCGGACCACAAGCCGGAACAGCCGTAACCAGCCGCCTCAGCAGACAGCAAAGGAGTGAGTGCAGTGGAGGAAAGTTTTGACCCGATTGCTCAAACCAGAGCCAACTATTATACCCCGGGCAGCCCGGTCCAGTTTGTTCGCGTGGAGCTGCTCAAAGGCAGCGTCAGCGGAGACCGCGCCGTCTGCCTGACCTTCAAAAATATTTCCCGGGTGAATCTGACCGCCCTGGAGATCCGCTTCAAGTGCAAAACCACCGGCGGCGAGGTCCTCTGTGAGGACGAATTCGAATACCGGGACCTGGACGTCAAGCCCGGGGAACTGTTCGGCATGGACGATGCGGTCTTTATCACCCAGAAACCCATTGTCAGCGTGGACGTGGTTCTCTGCAACGTCTACAACGGCAAGCGGGTGGTCAAGCTGGACAACATCAAGCGAGTCCGGCTGCCGGCGCCCCGCACCCTGCCCGACGACCTGGCCGCTGCCCTGGAGGAGCGGATGGGCCGCAAGGGGATGCGCTATGCGCCCCAGGTGCTGGACTGCGGCTGGTATTGTGCCTGCGGTGCCTTCCACCCCAAGGAAGAGGACACCGTCTATTGCAGTGAGTGCGGCTCTGACCGTATCCTGCTGCAGAACGCCCTGAATACCCTGATGCAGCCCGAGCAGGACACCGATTCCGAGGACCTGCCTCCCCAGGGCGGCGATACGGCGGAGGTGACCGCCCCCGCGCCCGCCCCGGCCGAGCAGGAGGATGTGGAGCCCACCCGCATTGTGGGCGGGCCGGTGGAGACCGGCGGCACCCGTGCCTTTGAGCCGGTGCAGCCCTCCCGGCGGGAGTCCACCCCCCGGGTCAGCCAGGAAACCCGGCTGTTCACCCAGCCCAGCCAGCCGCCCCTCACCTCCCGCCGCCGGGACGATGACCTGGAGGACGAGGAAGAGGCCGGCGCTACCCGCACCGTCCGTGCGGCGGACCGCTGGAAGGACCAGCCCACCCGCTACAATCGCGCCGCCCCGGTGGAGGACGACGAGGATGAGGAAGATGACCGCGACCCGGTGGCCGAGAATATCGTCCGCTGGGTGCCGCCGGTGACCGCTCTCATCTGCGCGGGCATTGCGCTGTACGGCTTTGTGTACTATCAGTTCTTTATGTAACACCCGCAGGGGGGAGCGCGTTTGGGCCGCTCCCCCTGTTTTGAGTTGAGAAAGGGGGGAGAAGATGCCCGAGGAATACCTGCAGGCCGCCTTTGAGATCAAGGCTTCCTGCGACGAGATCAGCCGGCGGATTCTGCGCTGGCACTGGGAGAACAAGCCCGGCGCCCACAGTTTTGAGTCCCTGCTGGAACATCTGGAACGCCGCCAGGAGGAGAGCCCGGCCTATTACGGCCATATGCCCGACATCGGGCGAAAGACCAGCTGGCAGCAGCTGGATACCACCCTCTGCATGCGGGTCCTGCTGGACCCCGAAAACGATGCCTCCCAGCCGCTGGACCTGCTGGGCAGTACCGCCCACCCCGGGTCCGCCCGCCGTGCCTGCAACGCAGTGCGGATGGCCCGCAACGAGGCCGCCCATGCGGCGGACCGCTCCAGCGGCGGCCGTGCGGCCATTCTCTTTGACGAGGCGGTGGAGTGCATCGAGGAGGCCTACGCCGGGACGGCTTTCAGCGAGCGGGAGCTGGCCAAATACTATGAGCTCTCCAGCGAATACCTTCGCCGGTGCGGCGTCGGGGGCAAAAACGCCCCTCCGCCCCAACAAGAGGCCCCCGAGGCCGGGCAGTCTGCTCCCGAGGTCAACGTGTATCCCACCGGTGCGGCCCGCCAGAAGGCCGCTGCAGCCCGGGAGAAGAACACCTCTGCCGCCCGCGCGGGGACCCGCTCCGGAACCAGGGAGAAGGACTCCAAAACCGGCGCGTCCGGTTCCCGGGGCAGCTCCTCCGGCAAAACCGGGTCGGGGAGCACGTCCCGCAAGATAGGGCAGAGCAGCACCCGCAGCAGCTCCAAAGGCCGGGGACGGCCCGCCGGCCGCGCCAAAAAGGAGAAGGACACCGGCAGCCAGGCCGCCCTGTTTTTGGCGGTGGCGGCGCTGGTCATCGGCCTGCTGATGCGGGCCGCCGGCATGGGATTGTGGATTTTCTGAGACAAGATGGGGAGGAACAGGATGGAAAAGCGACTGATTTTTCTGGATATCGACGGCACCCTGATCGAGCCGGGCCGGATGGAGCCGCCGGCCAGCGCCGTAGAGGCGGTGGAAAAGGCCCGGGCCAACGGCCATAAGGTGTTCCTGTGCACCGGCCGCAACTATAAAATGACCTCTCCGGTGCTCCACTATGGCTTTGACGGCTATGTGTCCAGCGCCGGCGGGTATGTGGTCTGCGGGGACAAGGTCCTCTTTGACTGCCCTATGGACAAGGCCCAGAGCGACGGCCTGCGGGCCATTCTGGAGGCCAACGGGGTGGAATGCACCCTGGAGGCTCGGGACGCCACCTTTGGCGGGACCCAGATGATGGAACGTCTGTCCTCCTACCAGAAGTCCCGCCCCGGTTCCCTGAACAGCGAGCTGGAGCGTTGGCGGCAGGCCTTTGCCGATGGAATGCTGATCCGGCCCCTGACCGAGTATCAGGGGGAGCCCATCTATAAAATCTGCTACATCGCCGACCGGGCCGAGGCGCTGGCCCCGGCCAAGGCGGCCTTTAGGGATCAGTTTGTGTTCTGCGAGCAGAGCACCTTCAACCACGGTCCCGGCTGCATCAATGGCGAGCTCATCAACCGCAAGTTCAACAAGGGCGAGGGCATCCGCCGCATCTGTGAATACCTGGACGTTCCGACTGCGTCGGTGATCGCCTTTGGCGACAGCGAGAACGACCTGGAAATGACCGATGTGGCCGGCATCAGCTATTGCATGGCCAACGGTGCCGAGGCTCTGAAGGCCCGCTGTGACCAGGTCTGCCCCTCGGTGAAGGAGGACGGCATCGCCCGCGCCTTCGCGGAGCTGGGCCTGATTTAAACCGCGTACATAAAAACACCGCGCGTCTTTGGCTCTTTGTGGGCCGGAGGCGCGCGGTGTTTTGTTACAGGTTCTTGTTGGGGTAGGGGCTGGCGTCCAGAATGATCCGCTTGCACTGGGGACAGCAGAAACTCGCGATCCGGTGGGGGCCGAACCAGCATTGCCCCAGCTGCAGCGCGTAGGTTTCATCGGGATAGGGTAAAAGGGTGAGGGGATGGCTCTGGGCGGTCCACAGAGCCGGCCCGCCGATGGTCAGATAACCTTCGTGCATGGGAGTGTGGCAGAAAGGACAGTCCATATTGCCTTACCTCCGGATCAGTCCCGGGCCCGCAGCTGCCAGAAGGCCACCGCGCTGGCCGCGGCCACGTTGAGAGAGTCCACCCCGTGGGACATGGGGATCTTGACGGTGTAGTCGCACTGGGCGATGGTCTCGGCAGAGAGTCCGTCCCCCTCGGTGCCCAGAATCAGGGCCAGACGGTCCTCGGCCATCAGGGCCGGGTCGTCGATGGACACCGACCGGTCGCTGAGGGCCAGGGCGGCGGTCTTGAACCCCAGCTCGTGAAGCTGAGCCAGACCTGCCCCCGGCCAGTCGGCGGGCAAAGCGCCAATCTGGGTCCAGGGCACCTGGAACACCGTCCCCATGCTGACCCGCACCGCCCGGCGGCAGAGGGGATCGCAGCAGGAGGGGGTCACCAGGACGGCGTCAATGTGGAGGGCCGCCGCCGAGCGGAAAATAGCTCCCACGTTGGTGGAGTCCACAATGTTTTCCAGTACCGCTACCCGGCAGGCTCCCTGGCAGAGGGCTTCCACCGGGGGCAGGGCCGGCCGGTGAAAGGCGGCCAGCACACCCCGGGTCAGCTGGTAGCCGGTGAGGGCGGTGAGAATCTCCCGGTCGGCGGTGTAGACGGGGACGTCGCCGCACCGGGCCAACACCTCATGGGCGGGGCCGTCGATTTTCCGGCGCTCCATCAAAAAGGACAGGGGCTGATACCCTGCGTCCAGGGCCCGAGCGATGACCTTGGGGCTCTCGGCAATGAAAACCCCTTTCTCGGGCTCCAGACGGTTCCGCAGCTGATTTTCGGTCAGCCGGGCAAACACGTCCAGGGCGGGGTTGTTCAGATCGGTGATTTCAATGATATTCGGCATGATTTCTCCTTGATGACAGGATGATGGCGTGTCACGGCTGGACCGAGAATCCGCTGTCCCCCGACAGGCCGTCCAGATTCAGCATCCCTTCCAGGGCGGCAATGTCCGCCGACACGTCCAGCGCGTCGGACTGGAACAGCTTGTCCAGCTGGTTCTCAAAGGCGGTGACCAGCAGGTCCAGAGACCGCTGGATGCTCTGCTTGGTGCGGGTGATGTTTTCGCCAGCCACCCCCTGGCTGTCCAGCTGGGCATAGGTGTTCAGCAGCTTGAGGGAGGTGGGCAGGTAATAGCTGATGAATTTCCGCAGCTGCTCCTGTTTGGAGGCGTCTTTCTCCGCCAGGGCGAAAATCCGGGCGGAAATCTGTTCCAGCCGGGCGGCCTTTTCCTGCATGACGGGATCGGACAGGGCGCTGCCTGCCTGATGGAGCTGCCGCAGCAATTTCTCGTACTGGGTCTCGTCGGTGGGGTCCGGTTCGGGGGCCGGCGGGGCAGGGATGGGTGCGGCGCCCCGCACCACCAGAAAGTCGGTGCGGTTGTCGATGTAGGCATCGGGGCCGAAATAGCCGTGGTCAATGGCGCTTTCCAGGATTTTGCGGCCCTTGTCGGCGGGGATGCCGGCGGCTGCAAACAGTTCCTGCAGAGGGATGTTGTCCTGGTCGCCCACCACCTTGTCCAGCTGGCGCTCCAGTTTGCTGACCCGCTTGAGCATCAGACTGAAGGCCAGGGCTCCGCCGCCGCCCACAATCATGCACAGATAGGTGAAAAGGGCGTTCCAGTTGCTGCTGCCTATCCAATCGCCCATACCGACTACGCCGGTCACCAGCAGGATGGCTCCCGCTATGGTGCACAGCTGGGTGATTTTCTGCTGATGGCGCTTGGATCGCTGCTGTTCCAGAGTGGGGTGGTCGTGATTGGCTGTGTAGTGGGCACTGTAGTTGTAGGGCTCGTTTTGGGAGTTGGCCTGGCGGGTGTCCTGGGGACGGAAGTCGGCAGCGTATTCCTGCCGCTCCCGGGCGGCCCGGAGCTCTTTCTTTTCGCTGTCCCGGTCGATGGCTCGGACGATGAACAGAATCACCGACAGCCAGGGCGCCAGGCCCAGCAGAATCAGCAGGGCAATGGTGGGAATATGCGCGAAATAGTGTCTGCGTTGCGGTTGCATAAGATGATGACCTCCCAAGCTAAGACGACAAAACGAGCCGTGCTCCTTCTATTATAATGGAACACGGCTCGTTTGTTAAGATTGATTTTTGAGAGGGGGAGCGGCCCTTACTTCATCAGGGCGCAGACAGCGTCGGCGTAGGCGACGGGATCGTCCACCGGCAGGCCCTCAATCAGCTGGGCCTGTGCGTAGAGGATCTGGCTGTACTGGGCCACCTTGTCGGTGTCGCCGGCCTCCTGAGCGGCCTTCAGAACGGCAAAGACCGGGTGAGAGGCGTTGATTTCCAGCACCTTGTCGCTCTTGACGTCCTCGCTGCCGGGCTGGCGGGACAGCACCTTCTCCATCTCGATGGACAGGGGGCCGTCGGCCGACAGGCAGACGGGGTGATCCTTCAAACGGGTGGAAACCCGCACTTCCTTGATCTTGCCCTCCAGGGCGGTCTTCATGGCGTCAAACAGGGACTTGTTCTCGGCAGTGGCCTCCTCGGCGGCCTTCTTCTCCTCCTCGGACTCCAGGCCCAGGTCGTTGCTGTTGATGTTCTTGAACTCAACGGTACCGTCCTTGCCCTCGGCGTCCTTGCGGGGGAAGCTGTGCATGATCTGGAAGCAGAACTCATCCACGTCCTCGGTCAGGAGCAGCAGGTCATAGCCCTTGTCCAGCACCAGGGATGCGGTGGGCAGCTTGGCCAGACGGTCGGCAGAGTCGCCGGCGGCGAAGTAGATGTACTTCTGCTCGGCGGGCATCTTCTCCACGTACTCCTCCAGGGTCACCATCTTCTGCTCCTTGGCGGAGTAGAACAGCAGCAGGCCCCGCAGCAGCTCGGCGTGCATGCCGTAGTCGGAGTAGGCGCCGAACTTGATCTGACGGCCGAACTCCTTCCAGAAGGCCTCGTACTTGTCCCGGTCGTTGACCAGCATGGCGTTCAGCTCGTTCTTGATCTTCTTCTCCAGGGCGTTGTGGATCAGCTTGAGCTGGCTGTCCTTCTGGAGGGTCTCACGGCTGATGTTCAGGCTCAGATCCTGGCTGTCCACGATGCCCTTCACAAAGCTGAAGTAATCGGGCAGCAGGTCGGCGCACTTGTCCATGATGAGGACGCCCGAGGCGTACAGGGCCAGGCCCTTCTCGTACTCCTTGGTGTAGTAGTCGTAGGGGCGGTGAGAGGGGACGAACAGCAGGGCGTTGTAGTTGGCAGTGCCCTCGGTCCGGCTGACAATCACCCGGGCGGGATCAGCATAGTCGCCGAAGTGGTTCTTGTAGAAGGCGTTGTACTCCTCGTCGGTGACCTCGCTCTTCTGCTTTTTCCAGATGGGCACCATGCTGTTCAGGGTCTCCAGCTCGGTGTACTCCTCCCACTCAGGGGTGTAGTTCTCGGGCTTGGGATCGGGTTCGGGCTTCTGGCGGCTCTTGGTCCGCTCCATCTGGATGGGGTAGCGGATGTAGTCGCTGTACTTCTTCACAATGGCCGACACGCCGTACTCCGAGACGTAGTTGTCGTAGTTTTCGGTGTCGGTGTTGTCCTTGATGTGCAGGATGATGTCGGTGCCGGCGGTTTCCTTCTCGGCGGGGGTGATTTCATAGCCCTCCACGCCGCTGGACTCCCACTGCCAGGCCTGGTCGCTGCCGTGGGCCCGGGTGATGACGGTGACATGGTCCGCCACCATAAAGGCAGAGTAGAAGCCCACGCCGAACTGGCCGATGATGTCGATGTTTTCATCGGTGTTTTCGGTCTTGAAGTCCTGGCTGCCCGAGTGGGCGATGGTGCCCAGGTTCTGCTCCAGCTCCTCCCGGGTCATGCCGATGCCGTTGTCCGAGACGGTCAGCATCCGGTTTTCCTTGTCCAGGGTGAGCAGGATGCGGAAATCCTCCCGGTTCATCCCCACCGAGGTGTCGGTCAGGCTCTTGAAATAGAGCTTGTCGATGGCGTCGGAGGCGTTGGAGATCAGCTCCCGCAGGAAGATTTCTTTATTGGTATAGATCGAATTGATCATCAGGTCCATCAGCTTTTTGCTTTCGGCCTGGAACGGCTGCATTGCCATAGCAAAAACCTCTTTTCTTCTCTCAACCAGTGCCAGTATAACTTAGCACTCAAATGTTCTGAGTGCTAATATACACCGTTTCAGCCCGAAAATCAAGCCCTGCGGGGGTTCCTTCATAAAAAGTTTAAAAATCCTCTTTCCAGCCGGGGCCCTCTGCGGTACAATAGGAGTCGGGCGGCCGCGCCCGGCAAAGGAACAGCCGCCGCCCGGGAGGAGAACGCAATGAGAGTTGAAAAGCTGAAAGCAGGCGCCGCCGAGCTGACGGTGTACCTGTGGGAACCGGCGGCCGTGATGCCCCTGACCGCCACCCGGCCTCTGGTGCTGGTGGTGCCGGGGGGCGGCTATGAACACGTCAGCCAGCGGGAGAGCGACCCGGTGGCCCTGCGGTTTCTGGCGGCGGGATATCATGCCGCCGTGCTGCGGTACAGCGTGGAGGATGGGGCCCGGGACTACCGGCCTCTTTCGGAGCTGAGCGAATCCCTGGCCCTGCTGCGGGCCCGGGCAGAGGAATGGGGCATCCGGCCCCATCAGATTGCGGTGTGCGGATTCTCGGCGGGAGGACATCTGGCCTTGTCCTCGGCGGTGCTGGACCTGCCCGGCCGTCCGGCGGACCAGCAGCGGCCCGACGCTTTGATCCTCAGCTATCCGGTGGTGACGGCGGGCCCCTATGCCCATCGGGGCAGCTTTGTCCGCCTGTCCGGCACCGAGGATCTGGAGGCCCACCGCGCCTTTGGCCTGGAGGACAAGATCACCCCGGCGGTGCCGCCGGTCTTTGTCTGGCACACCATGGAGGACGCCACCGTCCCGGTGGAAAACACCCTGATGCTGGTGTCGGCCCTGCACCGGGCCGGCGTGCCCTGTGAGGCCCACCTGTTCCCCCGCGGCAAACATGGCCTGAGCGTCTGCACCGCCGAGGTGGGCAACGAGATGCCCCATCCCGGCCGGTGGTTCGAGCTGGCGGCCGAGTGGCTGGGGGAACAGTTCGGCTACCATGTTTGATGCGTGTTTTGCGTAAATACGAAGAAAAAATTGTGGAAAACGGTTGACATAGACAAACCGATTTTGTATACTATGGAGCGGAGGGCATCCGCTCCGGAAAAAGGAGAGCGATCTGTATGCCATTCCATGACAACCAGCCCAGAATTTCGGTGAAGGGCCTGCTGATGCAGGCATTTCTGACCGGGTGGGAGCGGTCCGACAAGAGCATTTCCCAGGACGAATACGTCGACAGCTCAATCCGCGTGATCGAGACTATGCAGGTGGAGCCCGAGAGCATTTATGCCGAGGAGGGCCTGGGCCTGCTGGACGGCGACGAAGTGGATCATCTGGATGATCTGCTGCGGGCCGACGGCGTCTGGCTTTACTACGGCGTGGAGGCGGAGAACTTCTTCCTCCTCCAGTGGTACCCGGACGAGGCCGCAGCCAAGGCCAAGCTGGCCGACCTGGAAGCTCTGGGGGACGGGGTCCAGTACATTGTGGACCTGACCCTGCGACGCGCCAACCCCTCGGATGCCGAAAATTTTGGGGATTCATCCCCGGTGCAGCTGCGCTCCTGAGAGCAGGAGGCAGCCGGGGCAGGCGATGATACAAGGAGGAACTCTATGGGTCTGTCTGAAACAGAACGCGTACATCTCCAGGCCATCCTGCAGAAATATGAGGAGGACCCGCGGGTGCAGAAAATGGATCAGTACATCCAGCACGGCTGCGTGACCACCTTTGAACACTGCCGGAATGTGGCCCGGGTGAGCTTCTGGATCAACCGACGCTTTCATCTGGGCGCGGACGAAACCGCGCTGGCCGTGGGCGCCCTGCTCCACGACTTCTACCTGTACGACTGGCACGTGGAGGGCCGCTTCCAGAATTGCAGCGGCCTGCGCACCATCTTCAAGATGCACGGCTTCATCCATCCGCTGCTGGCCCGGGACAACGCAGACCGCTGCTTTGGCCTGACCGCCAAGGAGAAGAACATCATCCGCAGCCATATGTGGCCCCTGACGCTGTTCCATGCGCCGTCCTGCCGCGAGGCCGTGATTGTCTGCATTGCCGACAAGTACTGCGCTGTGATTGAGGCCATGTACCGCAACCGCCAGAAGGCCATCTGCGTCTGATCTCCCCGGAGAATACATCCAAAACACAAGAAAATCCCACTGTCATCGGACAGCGGGATTTTTTGTTTGAATTACAGTTTTTTGTAGCCGGGGGGCTCGTCGGCGGGGCAGCGGCGCTCCATCAGCCAGGTGTCCAGCCAGCGGCCGTGGCAGTCCCGGGCAATCCGCTCCCGGCGGCCCACCTCCCGGAAACCGCATTTGGTGTGGAGGCGATGGCTGGCCTCGTTGTCCTGCAGGACGGCGGACTGCAACGTCCAGTATCCGGCCTGCTCGGCCTCCCGACACAGGGCGGTCAGCAGGTGATAGCCGTAGCCCCGGCCCCGGTACCGCTCCCCCACATAGATGCTCACCTCGGCGACGCCCCGGTAACACCAGCGCATATTCACCCGGGAGAGCACAGCCCAGCCCGCAATCTGGCCATCCGGCGCCAGAATCACCAGCCTGCATTCCTTGATGTGGGAGGCGTCCCAGGCACTGTAAGGCGGGCAGGCGGTTTGAAAGGTGGCGTGCTCGGTGGCGATTCCCTCCTGGTAGATTGCGGCGACCGCAGGCCAGTCGTCGGGCCGCATGGGCCGGATCAACATTGATTCATCCATGTAAATTGTTCGTCCGTTCTTTCGTATCAGAATATCTGGCCAGACAGCTCTGCCTCGGATACATATCCGGAGGCCACTACCTTGGCCCGCATGGCCGCATACAGCTCGGCCTTGGTTGCCTCATAATAGGGATTGACAAACAGAATGCCCAGGCCGAACAGCAGATAGCCCAGCACGTTCCACCCAAAGAAGGACAGGTCCAGCACAAAGATGTTCCACTTTTCCCCGTCGGTCATGATGGTGCTGATCTCAGCGGCGCGGGCGGCCTCCAGATTGGGGTTTTCGGCCAGCAGATAGGGCACAAAGGTGTACTGATAGCTCTTGATGACGCCCGGGATCACCAGCAGCAGGGTGTAGAGGAAAATCCGCAGGTTGACGTAGAACATCCCGCTGACCAGGCCCCAGTAGTTGGTGGTGAAGCCCGAGAACAGGACTTTCAGGCTGGTCTCCCGGGAGCGGTTTTCCATCATGTAACGGCACTGTCCCACCCGAATGATGGGGGTGAACAGGATGCCCCAGCACAGGACGACCACCAGAGCCAGAACCAGGGCCAGAATGCCCAGCATCAGAAAGGCCGTACTGAGGATGGCGGTGATGGGATTGCCGCCCAGCAGGCGGGAAGCCTGTTCCACGGCGCCGGAGGAGCTGCCCCCGCTGTTTCCGCTGAAGTTGATGTTGAGATCCACGCTGCCGGTGAGGATCGAGGCGATCAGACACATCAAAAAGACATTCCAGTAGCTGCGCCGCAGCACCGTTTTTGCATTGGCTTTTAAAAGGGCGCGTGTCCACATAAATAAGGACCTCCTTATCGAAAGAAAACAAATCGTTTTGGCAAGAGGTATTCACAGTATAGCAGATTTTGCCCCAAAGCACAATGCTGCGCCCTGCGCAAAGGTTTTGACAAGATGGCCCCGGACGGTTACAATAGGGTTGGGTACGCCGGCCGCCCGCCCCCTGCACCGGCAGACAAGGCGGGGCCGGCAGGACGGAAAGGAATCATGAATATGTTCAAAACCAAGAAAAAACTGTGCATCGGCGCGGCGGCGCTGATGCTGGGCGCGCTGCTGGCCTCGCCCGCCCAGGCCCAGGCGCCCTATCTCACCCCGGACTCCACCGTGGCCAAGTTGCATTTCAACCCGGGAATCGTGGGGGCCGGCTTCGATACATGGGACCGCGGAGGGCTGCTGCCCGAGCAGCCCTGGGAGTATGCCCACTGGTCTCTGCGCCGCTATATAGGGCCTACGGTGGACACGGCGGTGGCGGGGCTGAACCTGGTGGTGGACAACTACAATCAGGGGGTTCAGGTGACCTATCAGCTCTACAGCGAGGAGGAGATCGCCCAGGACCCTTCCCGGGCGGAAGCGCAGCTGTATTATTTTCCCGCCAAGGAGCCGGGGGCAAAATATGCCCTGCTGCTGTCGGGAAATATGATGGAGCGCAGCGCCCGGGTGGATGAGTGCTGCGGCGCGGTGAGTCAGCTTCACGAGATGGGGTATGCAGCCTTTATCCTGCGCTACCGCACCGGCCATGACCTGAAGGACAACGCCAACTATGAGGACCTGGTCCGGGCGGTTCAGTTCATCACGGAACACGCCGGGGAACTGGGGGTCCAGGCGGAGGACTACGCCCTGGTGGGCTTTTCGTCGGGCGGACAACTGTGCGGTATCTTCGGCACCGACCGGATGGGCTACAGCAATTACGGCCTGCCCAAGCCGGGCGCGCTGCTGCTGGCTTATCCCATCCTGAACTATGTCTATGGCAAGCCGCTGCTGTTCTATATGTACGACGGCGGCCGGCCGGGGGACCATCTGGCCCCGGGGGACTACTTCTATAATATTGAAGTGCCCGCCGAGGTGACGGCCAATTATCCCCCCACGTTCCATTGGTTCGGTCGGGATGACAGCAGCCTGAAAGGGATGTTCCCGTCCCTGCAGAGTTTGGCTCTGGAGGAAGCTTTGGAGGAATCGGGTGTTATGTACCAGCTGGTGATCTATGACCATGCACCCCATGGCAGCGGCAACGGCGCCGGTACCGACGCCGCCGGCTGGTTATACGATGCGGCATCCTTCTGGGAGGCGGCGGTGGAGGCCCATCCTGCGGCCTGACCGGCTCCGCTTCCCCCAACAAAGCAGGAAAGCTCAGGTGAACAACAGATGCGAATACCCGAAAAAATCCGATCCATCGTCTATAGTACCGCAGCGGTGGTGCTGCTGTCCGAATGGATGGCCGTCCCCGCCCAGGCAGTCCTGGCGCCCTATCTCACCCCGGACTCCACCGTGGCCGAGTTGCATTTCAACCCGGGAATCGTGGGGGCCGGCTTCGATACATGGGACCGCGGAGGGCTGCTGCCCGAGCAGCCCTGGGAGTATGCCCACTGGTCTCTGCGCCGCTATATAGGACCCCCGGTGGACACGGCGGTGGCCGGGCTGAACCTGGTGGTGGACAACTACAATCAGGGGGTTCAGGTGACCTATCAGCTCTACAGCGAGGAGGAGATCGCCCAGGACCCTTCCCGGGCGGAAGCGCAGCTGTATTATTTTCCCGCCGAGGAGCCGGGGACCAAGTACGCCCTGGTCCTGTCGGGAAATATGCTGGAACGGACAAGCCGGGTGAAGGAGTGCTGCGGCGCGGTGAGCCAGCTCCATGATATGGGGTATGCAGCCTTTATCCTGCGCTACCGCACCGGCCATGACCTGAAGGACAACGCCAACTATGAGGACTTGGTCCGGGCGGTTCAGTTCATCACCGACCACGCCGACGAACTGGGGGTTCAGGCCGAGGACTACGCCTTAGTGGGACATTCCGCCGGCGGTCAGCTGTGCGGCATCTTTGGCACCGACCGGATGGGCTACAGCAATTACGGCCTGCCCAAACCAGGCGCCCTGCTGCTGGCTTACCCCATCGTCAATTATATGTACAGCAAACCCTGCTTTTTCTATGTGTACGACGGCGCCGAGGCGGGCGACTACCTGGCGCCGGGGGATTACTATTACAATGTTGAGCTGGCCGCCGAGGTGACGGCCAATTTCCCGCCCACCTATCACTGGTACGGGCGGAACGATAAAACATTGGGTCTGATCTTCCAGCCCCTGCAGAGTCCGGCCCTGGACCGGGCCCTGGAGCGCAATGGCGTGATGCACCAGATGGTGGTCTACGAAAATGCGCCCCATGGCGTCGGAGTGGGCACCGGCACCGACGCCGAAGGCTGGCTGTATGATGCGGCGGACTTCTGGGAGGAAGCCGTGGCCGCACAAGCGGAATAAGAGAGGGGAGAGAAAACCTATGCCTTTGGATTGCAACGAAACCTTTCGCAGCCTGAATGCCGGTCTGCCGGACGATGTGGCCCGGCTGAAGGCAGCGGGATATTACGACGAGGCCATCGCCCGGATTGACGCCCGCCTGGCGGAGGACTGGACCTCCACCCAGAACGGCCCCAACCGGGCCGCCAACCCCACCCCGCAGGGGGTGGACGCCCAGCGGATGGCCCTGCTGGCCCAGCGGGAGATGATGTGCCGTCTGCCCCGGGAATATCCCTACACCGAGGCCCAGGCCGTGGCCCGGATGCAGTCTCTGGTGCGGGACTTCACCCCGGAAGAGTTCCGGGCGCTGGACCGGGCCGGCCGGGTGGACTGGCGGTTTGTGGAGGGAGTAAAGCACTATCAGAAGCGCTTTGCCGAGACCCTGCTGGACACCGACCCCGCCTATGGGGCCCGGCGGCTGGACCCCGGCCCCGACGGCAGCGCGGCCCGTGCCCGCCGCCGCGCCGTCCATGAACAGATGGTCCGCACCGGCAGTGCCTCGGCCCGAATTACGGTGGAATCCAGCATCGGCATGAGCAACGCAGCCTTTGACGCCGCTCTGGCCCGGGCCAAAGCCCAGGGACGGGACAGCGTCCATGTCCGGGCCTGGCTGCCGGTGGCAGCTGCCTGCGACGCCCAGAGCGATCTCTCCATCGACTTCGCCTCGGAGCAGCCGGCCCATGTGGCCCCTGCGGATGCGCCCCAGCGCACTGTGTTCTGGGAGGCCGACCTGACCCAAAACCGCTCCTTCACCCTGCGGTACAGCTACACCCAGACCGCTCGCTATGCCGACCCGTTGAGCTTTGAACCCGACCCGGTTCAGCCCGATTTTGATACCGGCGAGGAGGCGCCCCACATTGTCTTTACCCCCTATCTGCGGGCCCTGGCGGCCCAGCTGACCGAGGGAGTCACCAGCCCGGCGGAAAAGGCCCGGCGCTTTTACGATTACATCACCCTGAATGTCCGCTATCACTACCAGCCGGCCTACTTTGTGCTGGAGGATATCCCCACCCGCTGCGCCGCCGACCGGCGGGGAGACTGCGGCATCATGGCCCTGACCTTCATCACCCTCTGCCGCATCGCCGGGATTCCTGCCCGGTGGCAGAGCGGTCTGGCGGTGGGGCCGGACAAGTGCGGCTGCCACGACTGGGCCATGTTCTACATTGCCCCCAAGGGCTGGATGTACGCCGACTGCTCTTATGGCGGATCGATGGCCCGGGCCGGGGAGGAGGAACTGCGCCGGCATTATTTTGGCAATCTGGACCCCGGCCGGATGGTGGCCAACCGGGCCTTTGAAGCGCCCTTTGATCCGCCCATGACCGGCTTCCGGGCCGACCCCTACGACAACCAGTGCGGCGAAATCGAGGCCGACGGCGTGGGACTGTATGGGGACGACGTGGTCACCGCCAAAGAAACCCTCCGCTACGAGGAAAAATAAGGAGAAACCATGGAAGTAATTGTTGCTGCACTCTGCCTGCTGCTGTTGCTGGCGGGGGATGTTTTGCTGGTGGTGCTGCTGATGCGCAGCCGCCGCCCCGATGACCAGGACCAGGTCCAGGAGCTGGAGGACTGGCTGGAACAGCGGCTGGCCGCCCAGGAGGATGCCTTCAACAAGCGCCTGCGGGACAGCCAGGCCGCCCTGGCCGACCAGAACTATGCCGCCATCCGGGGCGTCCAGAACGCCGTGGAGGGGATGGGGGCCCAGCTGACCAACAGCCAGGCCGTCCAGCAGAAAAACCTGGAGGGCCGGTTCCAGACCATGGAGCGGACCCTGGAGAGCCGCCTGCGGACCCTGGAACTGTCCAACGAGCAGAAGCTGGGGGACATGCGCCGCACCCTCACCGAGGGAATGGACGCCGTCCGGGCCGAGAACGCCAAAAAGCTGGATGAAATCCGCCACACGGTGGACGAGCAGCTTCAGGACACCCTGCAGAAGCGGGTGAGCGAGAGCTTCAAGACGGTGAGCGACCAGCTGGAACAGGTGTACAAGGGCCTGGGCGAGATGCAGACCCTGGCCGCCGACGTGGGCGGCCTGAAACAGGTGCTGTCGGGCGTCAAGACCCGCGGCATTCTGGGCGAGATCCAGCTGGGGGCCATTCTGGAGGAGATTCTGGCCCCCGAGCAGTACGCCACCAACGTGGCCACCATACCGGGTTCCACCCAGCGGGTGGAATTTGCGGTCAAGCTGCCCGGCGCCGACGGCCAGAATGTCTGGCTGCCCATTGACTCCAAGTTCCCCGGCGACACCTACGCCCACCTGCAGGACGCCTACGCCGCCGGAGATCCCCAGGCCGTGGAGGCGGCCCGCCGCGCTCTGGAACAGGTGATCCGGGCCGAGGCCAAGGACATCCGCACCAAGTATGTGGAGCCCCCCTATACCACCAATTTCGGCATCCTGTTCCTGCCCTTTGAGGGCCTGTATGCCGAGGTGGTGAACCAGGGCATGGTGGAGAGCCTCCAGCGGGACTATCAGGTCAACGTGGCCGGCCCCAGCACCATGGCTGCTCTGCTGAACAGCCTGCAGATGGGCTTCAAGACGCTGGCCATCCAGAAGCGTTCCAATGAGGTCTGGCAGGTGCTGGGCGCCGTCAAGACCGAGTTTGAAAAGTTCGACAAGGGCCTGTCCAAGCTGCAGGAGCGGCTGCGCCAGTCCGACCGGGAGCTGGACGACCTGATCGGCACCCGCACCCGTGCCATCAACCGGAAACTGCGCTCGGTCCAGTCTCTGGACGATGCCAGCGCCGCCGTCCTGCTGGAACTGGACGCCGCCCCGGGTCAGCCGCCCCGGGCCAGCCTGACCGATGGCGACGATGCATGAGCAAATTTTTCAGCCAATGAGAAGATCAGCCATTGCTTTTTCCCTACAAGTATGGTATGATAAGTCGGCCCGGTGGAAACCCGGGCTTGTGAAACGAATACAGGGCGGCAGCCAAAAGCTGGTCTCCCTTTTAAAATGGGCTTAAAAACAACGGAAAGGACGACTTGCGATGAACGTACATAAGACAAAGATTACCGATTCTGTCCTGGGCATCAGCCTCAATGATACCACCCTGGACCTGTTCGAGAGCCAGTACCCTGTGCCGGGCGGTGTGAGCTACAACTGCTACCTGATCCGGGATGAGAAGACCGCCGTCATGGATACGGTGGACGCCCGCGCCACCGACCTGTGGATGGAGACCCTGGAGGCCGAGCTGGCCGGCACCGCTCCCGATTACCTGGTGGTGTCCCATGTGGAGCCCGACCACTCGGCCAATGTGGCCCGCCTGGCTGCCAAGTACCCCGAGATGAAGGTGGTGGGCAACGCCAAGACCTTTGCCTTCCTGGCCAACTTCTTCCCCGGCGCCATTCCGGCAGACCGTCAGGTGGTGGTGAAGGACGGCGACCAGCTGAACCTGGGCGCTCACACCCTGACCTTTGTCTTTGCCCCCATGGTCCACTGGCCCGAGGTCATGGTCAGCTATGAGTCCAGCGAAAAGCTGCTGTTCTCGGCCGACGGCTTTGGCCGGTTCGGCGTGGTGGCCGACGGCGACAGCTTCGCCAACTGGGTCGACGATTCCCGCCGGTACTTCCTGAACATTGTGGGCAAGTATGGCGCTCAGGTGCAGGCCCTGCTCAAAAAGGCCGCCGGGCTGGAGATCAGCCGGATCTGCCCCCTGCACGGCCCGGTCCTGACCGGGGACCTTGCGCCCTACCTCAGCCTCTACGACACCTGGTCCAGCTACAAGCCCGAGGACCCCGCCGCCATTCTGGTGGCTTCGGCCTCCATCCACGGCCACACCCGTGAGGCGGCCCACCGGATGGCCGAAAAGCTGCGGGCCGCCGGCGCATCCGTCACCGAGATGGACCTGACCCGCACCGACGTCTCCTACGCGGTGGCCGAGGCCTTCCGCTGCGGCAAGATGGTGCTGGCCTGCGCTACCTACGACGGCTTCCTCTTCCCGCCGATGGAGGCCTTCCTGACCCACCTCAAGACCAAGAACTTCCAGAACCGCACCGCCGGCCTGCTGGAAAACGGGATGTGGGCCCCGATGGCGGGCAAGCTGATGGGCGCCGCCCTGGCCGGGATGAAGAACATCACCGTCTGCGAGCACACCGTCAGCATCCGCGGCGCAGCCCACCCCTGCGACGAAGCGCCGATGGACGCGCTGGTCAGCGAGCTCATCGCGCGGTAAAAATGCACACTGTAAAAGCCGGACCCGCAAGGGTCCGGCTTTTTGTCTGTCCGGATTTACCAGACGTAGACGGCGTGGATGGCGAAGTACAGCATGGCGGCAAGGGCGAGGATGCCGGCGCCGCCGGCGAGGATGAGATACCACTTGATGAACTTTTTGGCGGTGCCGACGTCGTTGTAGAGGGAGTCCAGCTTTTCGCTGTTCAGGTTCCGGCTCCGCACGTCGGCGACGTCCACGTCCCGGACCAGCTCGTCGAGGGTCAGGCCAAAGTAGTCGCTGAGCAGGACCAGCCGCTGGAAATCGGGGTAGGACTGGGCCGACTCCCACTTTGAGATGGTCTGCCGGGAGACATGGAGCTCGGCGCCCAGTTCTTCCTGGGAGAGCCCCATCGACTTGCGCAGGCTGATGAGTTTTTCGTTGAAATTCATAGGATGCTCCTTCCGCTTGGGGGTTCAAACTTGGGTGCGGCCGCAAGTTCAGGATACCAGAAGGGGAGCGGTTTGGCAAGCAACCATCCTTGGCAATTTGTCAACCGGCGCTGACAGGGCGGAAATTCCGCCTTTTGGGGCCGGAAAGCAGGAAAAAAGCGCAGGCGGCAGACCTGCGCTGGGTTAATTCAGATCGTCCAGGATATCCGGCCAGAGGGCCTTTTCCTGGCGCAGTGCGTCGAAGCAGCAGTCCAGATACAGCTTGTGGGCGGCCGGGATGATGGTGCGCCGGAGCAGGAACTGCTCGTCGTTCAGTTCGTTGTCCGGGGGGCGGTCAAAGCTGCGCAGCCCGAACACAGATCCCACGGCGGCCTCCAGCTCGGCGCAGAAGGTGTTGTAGGCGGTCGCGGGGGTGCAGTATTCCTGCTGGATGGAGAACAGAAGCTGGATGTTCTCCATGGAAAGCACGTTCTTGACCGCGATAATGTACATCAGATAGCCAATCTGATCCCGGGTGTATTTTTTGCGCACCGGATGGGGGATAAGCCCTTTTTTGACATAGTTGCTGACCATCGAGCCCGTCAGCTCAATCCCCGGAAACGTGCGGAAATGGAGATTGACATATTGAACGGTCTGGTCCAGGTACAGCCCCATGCCGGGAAGTTCATCGTACCGGGGCAGGGCAAAGCCCGCAGCCGAAGCCGCAATGCGGCGTTTCGTTTCAGTGTTCATGTTTTTAGTATACAGCGATTCATTGAAAAGTCAACAGAAATTGAAAATAAAAACCTTTTATTAAGATTCTTAGATATTGTTGACAAGTTATCTGAAAACTGATATGATGGGTGCAGAAAGCACAACTTGTTCAACCACGAACGAGTGCTGAAAGCTACGGTTGGCGCTTGCCGGCTGCAGGAATGGAGAGATGTATTGTATGAAACGGAAAATCGTTGTGGATTCGTCATCGAATCTATGCCAGCTGCCGGGGGTTGATTTTGCCTGTGTGCCGCTGAAGATCATCACCGATGAGCAGGAGTATGTGGATACCCCCGACATTGACGCGTTCGCCATGGCCTCGGCCATGCGCAGCTACAAGGGGAAGAGCTCGACCTCCTGCCCCAACGTGGGGGACTTCCTGGCGGCGTATCAGGGTGCGGACGAAATTTTTGTTGTGACCATCACCGGCACTCTGTCCGGCTGCAACAATGCAGCCCGGATGGCGGCCGAAGAATATCAGGACATCAACCCCGGCACCAAAGTTTATGTGCTGGACAGTCTGTCCACCGGCCCCGAAATGTCTCTGATCGCAGCGCGGATGGCTGCTCTGGCCCAGACCGACGCCACCTTTGAGGAGATCTGCGCGGCGGTGGAGGAGTACAGCCATCACACCCACCTGCTGTTCTCGCTGGAGTCGCTGAACAATCTGGCCCGGAACGGCCGCGTCAAGCTGACGGCGGCCATGGTGGCCCGCGCCCTGGGCATCCGGGTGGTGGGTCAGGCCAGCCCTCAGGGCGACCTGGGCATCATTTGCAAGACCCGCGGCGAGCACGGCGCCCTGGAGCGCCTGGTCCTGGAAATGCGGGACAAGGGCTTTGCAGGCGGCCCGGTGGAGATCGCCCACTGCGACAATGAGAAGGCGGCCCGCCGTCTCAAGCTGATGATCGAGGCCATCTGGCCTGCCGCCAAGGTGGAGCTGGTGTGCTGCGGCGCGCTGTGCAGCTTCTATGCAGAGCTGGGCGGCCTGCTGGTGGGCTATGAGGATGCAGAGGCTCCGGCCATCTGATCCGGCACCGGTTGAGTAAAACGAGGAATCCTAGAGGCAAAGCTGCCCCCCGGCGGGGGCGGTTTTGCCTCTTTTTTGCCTCCGGCTTGCAAAAAGCGACCCGGGGCGGTATACTGACAGGGAATACGATGTTCCCAACACAGCCTGTGCGGGCCTGGAGGCACAGGCCTGCCGTCAGAGAGGGGGAAAGCTATGTTTCGACTGCCCATCGTAAAATTTTTCAGCCGGTTTATCAACCGGATCACCATTACGCTGCTGCTGATTCTGGTTCAGGTGGCGTGGATTGCCTCGCTGTACCTCCGCCTCACCGAGTACGCCGCCTGGCTGAACAGCGTCATGGTGGTGATCAGCGTGCTGATTATCCTGTTCCTGGTGCGCAAGGATGAAAACCCGGCCTATACCATCGCCTGGATGGCGCTGATCGGCATTATGCCGGTGTTTGGCGGGTTGATGTACCTGTTCTGGGGCAACAAACGGCCCTCCCGCCGGATGCGGCGCCGGATGGAGGCGGTGGACCGCCGCCATCGGGGCCTGGTGGCCCAGCACCCGGACCAGGTGGGGGAGCTGGACCCGCGGATGCGGGAGCTGAGCGGCTACATTGCCAAATACGGCCCCTGGCCGGGATGGAAAGGCACCTCGGCCCGCTATTTTTCCAGCGGTGAGGAGATGTTCCCCCACCTGCTGGAGGACCTGAGAAACGCTAAAAAGTTCATTTTCCTGGAGACCTTCATCATCCGCCCGGGGGTCATGTGGAACGCCGTGGAGGACATCCTGAAGGAAAAAGCCGCCGCCGGCGTGGACGTCCGGGTGATTTACGACGATATGGGCTGTCTGACCACTGCGCCTTCCGGCTTTGTGGTCCGGCTGGAACGGGCCCATATCCGCTGCATCCCCTTTAACCCGGTGGTTCCTCTGGTGTCTTTGGTGATGAACCACCGGGATCACCGCAAAATTGTCTCCATCGATGGCAATATCGCCTACAACGGCGGCACCAACTTTGCCGACGAGTATATCAACGCCGAGGAGCGGTTCGGCTACTGGAAGGACGCCGCCGTCCGGCTGGAGGGCAGCGCCGTCTGGAACTTCACCCTCATGTTCCTGAATTTCTGGAATTCCTTCCGCCCCATGGAGGAGGACTACAGCGCCTTCCGGCCCACCGTGCAGGCCCGGCCCGACGGCGTGATCCAGCCCTATGCGGACAGCCCCCTGGACGAGGAGCGCCTGGCCGAGAGCGTCTATCGGGATATCATCGACCAGTCCCGGGACTATGTCTATATCTTCACCCCCTACCTGGCCATCGGAGAGGACCTGATGAACTCCCTCAAGCTGGCCGCCAAGCGCGGGGTGGATGTGCGGCTGGTGCTGCCGGCCATCCCGGACAAAAAGATTGTTTTCCGGCTCAGCCGGTCCTATTATCTGCCGCTGCTGCGGGCGGGGGTCAAGATCTATGAGTTTACCCCCGGTTTCATCCACTCGAAATGCTATGTCAGCGACGACCGGGTGGCGGTGGTGGGCAGCATCAATATGGACTACCGCAGCCTGTATCTGCACTTTGAGTGCGGCACCCTGCTGATGAACAACAGCCAGGTGGCGGCGGTGCGGGCCGACGCCGAAAAGACCTTTGCCCAGAGCCGCCGGATCACCATGGACGACTGCCGCACCAGCCTCATGGGCACCCTGCTGGACGATGTGCTCCGGCTTATCAGCCCCATGATGTAAAAAATGGTTTGCTCCCTGCGCCCTTTCTTCGGAAAGGGCGCTTTTTGCGCGGCGGGTGTGTATAAAACCGGCGCCGGCCGGGCAGACTACCCGCAAAAGAGCCCCAGCCGGGGCGTCAGCAATCAGCAAAGGGAGCGAAAGAATGAGAGCAAATCAATATCTGGCAGCGCTGGCCGCGGCGGCCCTGCTGCTGACCGCCTGCGGGAAAATGGACGACAGCTCGTCCAGCAGTTCGTCGGGAAGCAAGCCGGGCAGCGGGTCGGCCTCCGGGCAGAAGGATGACGCATGGAAAACCGGTCTGGCCATCCGGACCGAGACCGAGGCAGGGGATAAATCCGGCAAAATCCACTCCATTGCAGCGGCGGTTCTGCTGGATGAGGATGGACGGATTGTCCAGGTGGTGCTGGATGAGCTGGAAGGCAAAATCAGCACCACCGAGGCCGGCGCTGTGACGGTGGCCGAGGACCTGCGGACCAAGCGGCAGAAGGGGGATGAGGATTACCCCCTGTCGGCGGTGTCCTCCATCGGCAAGAGCTGGGCCGAACAGGCGGACGCCTTTGGTGAATACCTGATGGGGATGACCGCCGATGAAGTCAGCCGCCTGTCCACCGATGCGGACGGCTACGCCAAGGATGCAGACCTGCTGTCGGGCTGCACCATCAAGGTGGACGGCTACCGCGAGGCGGTGGAAGCAGCCTGCGCCCAGGCTCAGGCCATGGGCGCCGCCGAGGGGGACAGCCTGGCGCTGGGCATTGAGACCACCGACGCCAGCACTACCCTCCAGGCCACTTCGGACAAAAACGCCATGCCTCAGCTGGACGTGACCGCCGCCGCCCTGACTGTCAACGGCTCGGGCCGGGTCACCAGCGCCGTCTGCGATATGGCGGAACCTTCCTTGAAGGTGGACGCCAAGGGCATGGTGTCAGGGGACGGCGAGGTCAAGAGCAAGCACGTGCTGGGGGATGACTACGGCATGCGCAAGGCTTCGGCCCTGGGCAAGGAGTGGTATGAACACAGCGACGGCTTTGCCGGATACCTGAAGGGCAAGACCGCCGAGGAGATTGAGAAGATCCCCGACGACGGCAGCGATGCGGACCTGGCGTCCATGTGCACCATCGACATCACCGACCTGCAGAAGGCCGCGCTGCGGGCCATGGACACCCTGCGGAGCTGACCGGACAGCGGCCTCGGCGGGGAGGTAAAAATAGATATTTTTCCGCCCGAAATAAACGCGTAGATTGTCCAAAAAGACGCTTGCTAATTTTAGCAGCCTGCACTATAATAGCAACCAATCACACAGCGTCCTGCCCCGTTTTGGAGCAGGGCGCTTCAGCGTGTCAGAGACACGCTCCAGGGGGAACCCATTTCTGCCTGCATACGCAGGTCAGAAATTCCTTCCCCCTGGTATCCCCCTGGGGACAAAATTTCGAGCCAAATCGCGCACTAGGCCTTCGGCTACGCACACAATTTGGCTCAAAATTTCCCTGGCGGTATCCAGACCGTACGCGCATGTCATCCGGTCTGGATTTTTCTGTGGCATGAAACGTCCTGCCCCGTTTTGGAGCAGGGCGCTTTTCGTGGGGATTTTTTGGAAAAACGATTGGATGCACCCGCCAAAGGGGCGGGGCCTTCCGCGACGGCGGAAGGGCTAAGGAGGATGTATCTATGACAAAAGACATGACCCAGGGCCAGCCCCTGCGGCTGATCCTGCTGTTTGCGGTGCCCATGATGCTGGGCAGCCTGTTCCAGCAGTTCTACAACATGGCCGATACCATCATTGTGGGCCGGTTTGTGGGCGTGGACGCCCTGGCCGCCGTGGGCAGCGTCGGCGGCCTGAGCTATCTGGTGCTGGGCTTTGTGAACGGCATCGCCTGCGGCTTTGCCATCCCGCTGGCCCGCTGCTTTGGCGCCAAGGACGACACCGAAATGCGCCGCTATACCGCCAATTCCGTTTGGCTGTCCCTGATTTTTGCCGCTGTGCTGACGGTGGTGACGGTGGCTCTGACCCGCCCCATTCTGGTTCTCACCAACACCCCAGCCGACATCATCGACCTGGCGGATGTGTATATCCGCACCATCTTCGCCGGGATTCCCTTCACCCTGCTGTACAACGTCACCAGCGCCTTCATGCGGGCGCTGGGGGACAGCCGCCGCCCCCTGTACTTCCTGCTGGTGGCCAGCGCCCTGAACGTTGTGCTGGACATCGTCTTTGTTCTGTTCTTCCACGCGGGGGTCTTTGGCGCCGCTTTGGCCACCGTCATCAGCCAGGCGGTGGCCGGTCTGTGGAGCCTGGCGTACATGGTCAAAAACTTCCGGATGCTGGGCTGGTCCCGGGAGGAAGGCCGCTTCAGCACCGGCCACTGCGCCAAGCTGTGCATGATGGGCCTGCCCATGGGTCTCCAGTGCAGCATCACGGCGGTGGGCAATATCGTTCTGCAGACGGCCGTCAATGGTCTGGGCAGCTCGATTGTGGCCGCCATGACCGCCGGCAGCAAGGCGGGACAGATTCTGTCGGTGCCCCTGGAGAGCATCGGCACCGCCATGACCACCTACACCAGCCAGAACCTGGGCGCAGGCAGCCTGCCCCGGGTCAAGCAGGGGGTGCGGACGGCGCTGGGCATCAGCATTCTCTACAGCATCGCCTCCTTTGTCATCCTGCACTTCTCGGATACCCTGCTGATCGGCCTGTTCCTGGACAGCGCCCAGGCCGCCGGCGGGACCATTATGTCCAACGCCCAGGAGTTCCTGTTCTGGAACAGCGTATTCTATATCCCCCTGGCGGTCCTGATTATCTACCGCTATTCCATCCAGGGTTTGGGCTATTCCGGCTTGGCCATGTTTGCCGGCGTGTTTGAGATGTTCGCCCGGGCGCTGGTGGGCTTCTGGATGGTGCCGGTATTCGGCTATTGGGCCGGCTGCATTGCCAGCCCGGTGGCCTGGTTTGCGGCCTGCTTCTTCCTGATCCCGGCCTACCAGGTGGTGATCCGCCGCCTGGACAAAAACCGCGGCGGCAGCCAGTCCGCTACCGGGCATGCCGGCGTTCGCCTGCGCAAGGCCTGAAAGTGATACAGAGTCCGTCCGCTCCGGCTGGTGCCGGGGCGGATTTTTTATACTGGTCCCAATTTACAAAATCCGCCCGAAAGGGTATACTTATTTATTATGAGCTTATCAGGGGAAGGGGGCGTCCGCCCATGGAAGACCAGCAGCTGGAACAGCTGGAAGGAACCATTGAGGACATTATTTTTGAGAACAGCGACAGCGGATATGTGGTGTTTGAGCTGTCGGGCGGGGGCACCCTGACGGTGGTCTGCGGTACGCTGGGGGAACTGCACGTGGGCCAGAGCGTGGTGTGCCGCGGCAAGTACGAGACCCACGCCACCTATGGCCGCCAGTTCCACGCCGTCGAGTGCATCACCGATATGCCCAAGGATCTGGACGCCGTCTATGCGTTCCTGGCCAGCCGGTCCCTGCCCTATGTGGGCCCCGCCACCGCCCAGAAGATCATCGAGAAGTTCGGCGCCGCCTCTCTGGACGTCATCGCCAACGAGCCCGCCCGCCTCACCGAAATCAAGGGCATTTCGGCCGACAAGGCCGACCGCATCCAGCAGGAATTCAAGCGGATGTTCGGCATGCGGGAACTGATTGCCTACCTGGCCCAGTTTGAGATCGGGCCCCGGCGGGCCATGGAGGTATTCCGCACCTTTGGGCCGGGGGCGGCTCAGGCCATCGCGGCCAATCCCTATCTGCTGTGCGGCGAGCCGCTGCAGCTGGATTTCCGCCACGCCGACAGCATCGCCCAATACTATCAGATGGAAGGGGACTGCGCCCAGCGTCTGGAAGCCGCCCTGCTGCGGACCCTGCGCCACAACGCCGGCAACGGACACACCTGCCTGCCCCGGGAGCGCCTGGTGGCCACCGCCTCTTCCTTTATCCATCAGCCCCCCGAAAAGCTGACCGACGCCCTGGAAAGCTGTCTGGCCAGCGGGGAACTGGCCTCCCGAACCTGGAACGGCGGGGAATACATCTGCCTGCCCGACCTGCTGGCTGCGGAGGAGGCCATTGCCGACCGGCTGGCGTCCCTGGTCCGCCGGGAGCCCCAAAAGGCCCACCACATCGAGCGGGACATCTGGGTGCTGGAACTGTCCCAGGGCTTCGCCTATGCCCCGGAACAAAAGGAGGCCATCTGCCGGGCCGTCACTGAGAACTGCCTGGTGCTGACCGGCGGCCCCGGCACCGGCAAGACCACCACCGTCAACGCCATCCTGAATATTCTGGAGAGCCAGGCCGAGCGGGTGGCCCTCTGCGCCCCCACCGGCCGGGCCGCCAAGCGTCTGAGTGAGCTCACCGGCCGCAAGGCCTCCACCATTCACCGCCTGCTGGAGGTGGATTATTCGGGGGGCGTGGTCAGCTTCATCCACAACGAAAAGAACCTGCTCAAGTGCGATGTGGTGATTCTGGATGAGATGAGTATGGTGGATGTCCAGCTGTTCCAGAGCCTGCTGGCGGCCCTGCGGCCCAACTGCCGGATCATTATGGTGGGAGACGCCGACCAGCTGCCCAGCGTGGGCCCCGGCAATATCCTCAGTGAGGCCATCCGGTCCGGGGTGGTGCCCACCGTCTGCCTGAAGCGGATTTTCCGCCAGGCCAAGCGCAGCCTGATTGTGGAGAACGCCCACAACATCGTCAGCGGCCGCCCCCTGCAGAAGGGCGGCAAGGAGGACGATTTCTTCTTTCTGGAAGCGGACGGCGAGGTCTGCCAGAAGCTGGTCTGTGACCTGGTGACCACCCGTCTGCCCCGCAGCTATGGCTTTGACCCGGTGCGGGACATCCAGGTCCTTTGTCCCACCAAAATGGGCCCCTGCGGCACCCAGGCCCTGAACAGCCTGCTGCAGGATATGCTGAATCCGCCCGCCCCGGGCAAACCTCAGCTGCAAAGCGCCTCCCGGGTATTCCGGGTGGGGGACAAGGTGATGCAGGTCCGCAACAACTACGAGATCATCTGGCACCGGGACGGCGGCGAACAGGGGGTAGGGGCCTACAACGGCGATATCGGCATTGTGGAGTCCATCAATACCCGGGACCGCTCCATGGTGGTGCGGATGGATGACCGCCGCCTGATCTATCCCGCCGAGAACCTCAGCGAGCTGGAAACCGCCTACGCCATCACCATCCACAAGAGCCAGGGCAGCGAGTTTGCGGCGGTGGTGCTGCCGGCGGCCCAGGTGCCGCCCCGGCTGTGCTACCGAAACCTGTTTTATACCGGGGTGACCCGCGCCCGCAAACTCTGCGTGACGGCGGGCCGGCGGGATACGGTGGCCGCCATGATGGCCAATGTCCGCCAGAACCTGCGGTATTCGGGCCTGGCCGCCCTTCTGCGGGAGGCTCTGCCCCCCGAGCAGCAGGCGCTGGAAACAGGGCCAAAAACTGGGGCGTGAGCTGCGCCCCGGTGAGAAATTGCTATACTTTTGGCCCTGAGTATGGTATACTGAAAGCTGGATTTTTACAGCGCAACCTGAGCTTTCATCAAGATAGGCTGTTTCGTGGATAGAGAAAGGAACGTTTGGATTATGGCACAGAATGATATCGGGATCGATCTTGGTACAACCACCATCATCATCGCACAGGAGGGCAAGGGCGTGGTCCTGAACCAGCCCAGCATTGTGGCCATCGATACCCGCAAAAATACCGTCCTGGAGGTGGGCGACAAGGCCCTGGCCATGGTGGGCCGCACCCCCAACTACATTTCGGCCACCTTCCCCCTGAAGGATGGCGTCATCAGCGACCACACCATGACCCGTGAGCTGATCTGCCGCTTTGTGAATCAGGTCTACAGCTCCCACATGGTCAAGCCCCGCGTGGCGGTCTGCGTGCCGGCGGCCATCACCGGCATCGAGAGCGACGCCGTGGTGGAGGCCGTGGTGGCGGCCGGCGCCCGTCAGGTCTACCTGATCGACGAGCCCATCGCCGCGGCCCTGGGCTCGGGCATCGATATCACGGTGCCCGACGGCCGGATGATCATTGACATCGGCGGCGGCACCACCGATATCGCCGTCCTGTCCCTGGGCGGCAAGGTCAAGGCCACCAGCGTCCGGGTGGCAGGCAACCACTACGACGACGAAATCCTCAAGCATGTGCGGGCCAAGTTTAACATCGCCATCGGCCAGCGCACCGCCGAGGAACTGAAAAAGCGGGTGGCCTGCTGCCCCCAGAAAACCGATTTTGACGAGACCATGGAGATCAAGGGCCGCAGCCTGCTGACCGGCCTGCCGGTCCGTGTCAATGTGTCCACCAGCGATCTGTATGAGCCGGTCATGATGCTGAGCGAACAGATCGGCACCGCCGCCCATCAGGTGCTGGAGAAGACCCCGCCCGAGCTGGCCGGCGATATCTACAAGAACGGCGTCATGCTGACTGGCGGCGGCGCCCAGCTCCACGGCCTGCCCGAATACCTGAGCCAGGAGCTGAAGGTGGACGTCTACGTCTCGCCCGATCCGGTCAACTGCGTGGCTCTGGGCACCGCCATGAGTCTGAGCATCGGCGACAAGCTGGAAGTGGGCTTCACCGATGCAACCCCCCGCATCGGCCGGCGCTGAGCGTCCCCGGCTTGCAAAAAACAAACGGTCCGCCGGACCAAGTAAAGGAGGATGAAGGATGGATTCCAGTCTGATTATGTTTGTGGTGGTTTTGGGAGCCGTGGTTCTGGCCTATGTGCTGCTGCGGGGCAAAAACCAGATTCCCTCGCCTGAAATCTCTTCCAAGCCGTCCCGGCCGGCGCCCCCGAAAGCCCAGCCCGCTGCGGCTGCGGCTCCCAGCATTGAGCCGGGCATCCCGCCTGAGGTGGTGGCCGTCATCGCCGCTTCGGTCTGCGCCATGAGCGGCGGCCAGTACACCCTTCGGGCTGTGCGCCGGGCCAGCCGGGCTACCTGGGCCCGTGCGGGCGCAGTGGATGTCACCGCACCCTTTTGAACCTTCTGAAAGAAATCAGCACCAACAGCGCCCGCTCCAGAGACTTTGGCCCGGAGCGGGCTTCTTCTGATTCGTGCCGGGGGATGGCACAGAGGCCGCAGGAACGGGCGGATATTACGATACAAGGAGAAGTAGTACGGAATGGCAACCGATTTACAGACAGAATTTTGCTCCCTTCGGGACACCTACATTGAAAAGCAGTTTGGCCGCCTGAACGAGATGCAGCGGCGGGCGGTGTTTACCACCAGCGGCCCGCTGCTGATTCTGGCCGGCGCCGGCAGCGGCAAGACCACCGTCCTGGTCAACCGGATCGCCAACCTGATCCGGTTCGGCAGCGCCCATGGCAGCCGCTGGACCCCCCGTCCCGCGGTGGATGAGGACCTGCGGGCTCTGCGCACCGCCATCATGACCGGCACCGACGTGCCGGCCTGGCTGGACGATATGATGCGCTATAACCCCACCCGCAGCTGGAACATTATGGCCATCACCTTCACCAACAAGGCCGCCGGAGAGCTGAAAGACCGTCTGTGCTCCATGCTGGGGGACGAGGAGGGCAAAGAGGTCTTTGCCTCCACCTTCCACTCGGCCTGTGTGCGGATTCTGCGCCGGTACGCCGAGGAAATCGGCTGGCCCCGCAGCTTCACCATCTACGACACCGACGACGCCCAGCGGGTCATGAAGGCCATCTACAAGGAACAGAGCGTGGATGACAAGTTCTTCCAGGTCAAGGCGGCCCTGAACCAGATCGGCCGCTGGAAAGACCAGCTCATCGACCCCGCCGAGGCCGCCAAGGAGAGCGTGGGCAAGACCAAGCTGGAGCTGGCCGCCAAGCTGTACGGCATCTACGAAAAGCGCCTCCATGAGGCCGGCGCCTTTGACTTTGACGGCCTGATCTATTACACCGTCCGCCTGCTGCAGGAGAACGCCGAGGTCCGGGATTACTACCAGACCAAGTACCAGTACCTGCTGGTGGACGAGTATCAGGACACCAGCGTGGCCCAGTTTCGCCTGGTGAGCCTGCTGACCGGCCCCGAAAAGAACATCTGTGTGGTGGGCGACGACGACCAGAGCATCTACCGGTTCCGCGGCGCCACCATTGAGAATATCCTGAACTTTGAGCGGTATTACCCCGGGGCAAAGGTCATCCGGCTGGAAGAGAACTACCGCTCCACCTCCAACATCCTGAACGCCGCCAACTGCGTCATCAGCCACAACACCGAGCGCAAGGGCAAGACCCTCTGGACCAAAAACAGCGAGGGCGCGCCGGTTCATGTCTACCAGGCGGAGGACGAGCGGGACGAGGCCAGCCACATCGCTGAAATCATCGGCCAGCACCTGCGGGCCGGGGGCCATCTGTCCGACCACGCCATCCTCTACCGGATGAACGCCCAGTCCAACCCCATCGAAAACTATTTCACCCGGGCCGGCATTCCCCATAAGATTGTGGGCGGCCAGCGGTTCAATGACCGCAAGGAAATCAAGGATATCCACTCTTATATGTCCATTGTGGCCAACCCCAAGGACGACGTCCGCCTGCGCCGGATCATCAACGAGCCGGCCCGGAAAATCGGCGCGTCCACGGTGGATGCCATCGCCGAGCTGGCCGGTCTGGAAGGGGTCAGCATGCTGGATATCATCAGCCGCGCCGACCAGTACGCCAAGCTGTCCCGGTCGGTGGCGCCCCTGTTCAAGTTCTGGCAGATCTACCGCCAGCTGCAGGACGCGCTGGACACCTGCCCCCTGGACCTGTTTGCCCAGAAGGTCATCGACCTGACCGGCTACGGCCAGATGCTGGAACAGCAGGCGGCCCAGGGCCATGAGGATGCCCAGGACCGGCTGCAGAACCTGGGCCAGCTGGTCAACAACGTCAAGGCCTATTGCGACACCCGCGGGGTGGACGCCAGCCTGGAGGGCTATCTGGAAGAAATCGCCCTCATCAGCGACATTGACAGCTACAACGAGGACGCCGACCAGGTGGTCCTGATGACCATTCACTCGGCCAAAGGCCTGGAGTTCCCCTATGTGTTCCTGGTGGGCATGGAGGAGAGCGTGTTCCCCAGCGAGATGAGCCGCTACTCCCCGGAGGACCTGGAGGAGGAGCGCCGTCTGGCCTACGTGGGCATCACCCGGGCCAAAAAGGAACTGTATATCTCCCACAGCGTCACCCGGATGCTCTACGGCCGCACCTGCCGCAATGAGCCCAGCCGCTTCCTCAACGAGATCGAGCCCGAATACCTGGAAACCACCCGCAGCCCGTCCCTGGACCGCCCCGCACGCAGCTGGGGCAGCATGGGGGATGGGGTGCCCGGCGGCGCTTCGGGTTACTCCGGGCCGTCCGGATGGGGCCGCACCGCCTCCGGCAGCCGCAGCAGCGGCTACCTCAACCGGGAGTACAACGCCGGCGCAGGCCGCGCCAAGGTGGCCTTCCCGGGCGCGCCGGCGGCAGGCATTTCCCGCCCGGCGGCGCCCCGGCCGTCCGCTCCCTCCAAGCACTATGAGCCGGGGGAGACGGTGTTCCACAAGGTCTTTGGCCGCGGCATGGTCACCCGCGTGACCCCGGCGGCAGGGGACAGCATTGTGGAGATTCGCTTTGAGAAGGTCGGCACCAAAAAGATGATGGCAAACCTGGCCCCGCTGACCAAAGGAACGGAGGATTAAACGCCCATGATGACAGTTCGACTGATTGCCTATACCCCGGAGCCCGAGAAGGTGGTGGCCGCGGCGGCCAAGCTGTGCTATTCCGACAGCCACATCACCGACCTGCTGGACGGCCTGGACGACGAGAAAACCGCCCGCTTCCTGAATATGCTCAGCGACCTGGGCCACGCCAGCCCCATTGAGCACGCCAGCTTTACCTTTGGCATCGAGGGGGTCAGCCGGTCTCTGCTGGCCCAGATTACCCGCCACCGGATCGCTTCGTTCAGCGTCCAGAGCCAGCGGTATGTCCGGCTGGATGACTTCCGCTATGTGGTGCCCCCCGCCATTGAGGCGGTGCCCGAGGCCAAGGAGGCTTTCCTGGCCAGCATGGAGGAGGATGCCCGCCGCTACCTGGACCTGGCCCATAAGCTGGAAGAGGGCCATGCCGCCCGCCTGATGGCCGAAAGTGTGCCCGAAAAGGAGGCCCGCCGCAAGGCCGAAAAGATGGCCAACGAGGACGCCCGCTTTGTGCTGCCCAACGCCTGTGAGACCAAGATGGTGGTCACCATGAACGCCCGCAGCCTGCTGAATTTCTTCCGGCTGCGGTGCTGTGAGCGGGCCCAGTGGGAAATCCGGCAGCTGGCCGATGAAATGCTGCGCCTGGTCTACCCGGTGGCGCCCCATCTGTTCCGCACCGCCGGCCCCGGCTGCCTGGAAGGCCCCTGTCCCGAGGGCAAGATGTGCTGCGGCCATCCCGCCGCAGTGCGGGATAAATACCAGGCCCTGCGCGAAGGCGGTGCAGAGGTATGACGACAGAGGGAACCCGGGGCCGCCTGCTGGTGATTGACGGCCTGGACGGCAGCGGCAAGGCCACCCAGGCCCGGCTGCTGGCCCAGCATCTGACCGCCCAGGGGCGGCAGGTACGCCAGATCAGTTTCCCCAACTATGCCAGCGATTCCTCGGCCCTGGTGCGGATGTACCTGGCGGGACAGTTCGGGGACAAGCCCGACGACGTCAACGCCTACGCCGCTTCCAGTTTTTTCGCCGTGGACCGCTACGCCAGCTATAAGACCGACTGGGGCACGTTTTATCAGGAGGGCGGCATCGTCATTGCCGACCGTTATACCACCTCCAACGGAGCCCATCAGTGCTCCAAACTGCCCCCCGAGGCCTGGGACGCCTACCTGGACTGGCTGTTTACATACGAATACAAACTTCTGGGTCTGCCTGCGCCGGATGCGGTGATTTACCTGCGGGTGGACCCTGCGGTCAGCCAGCAGCTGATGACCAGCCGCTACCACGGCGACGAGAGCAAAAAGGACATTCAGGAACGGGACCTGGAATATCTGGAGCGGAGCCGCCGCGCCGCCGAATACTGCGCCCAAAAGCTGGGCTGGCAGACGGTGGAGTGCACCGAGGCGGGCCGGATGCGGACGGTGGAGGACATCGGCCGGCAGGTTCTGGCCCTGGCGGAGTCTGTGCTGGAATAAACGAAAAACCGAAGAATTTGCAATAAAATCAAGAAAAAGGGGGTATCTTAAAGATGTTTCGGCTGATGGAGCCGTTGGATTGGGCGGCTGTGAAAGAGCTTTGGGCTGCCCAGTGGGATGAGCCCGCCGACCAGGCCGAAAAGGCAGTCCGGCAGTTTGCCGGGGAAGAGAACACCTACCTGGCAGAGGAGAACGGTGTGCTGCAGGCGCTGGTCCTGGCAGTCCCGGTCACTTTGCAGGGGCGGCGGGGCTGCTACCTCTATGGCCTGTGCAGCCGGGATGACAACGACGCCGCCGGCCTGGTGGACTATGTGTTCAGCCAGAAAAGCCGGCAGGGCGCCGACTTTGTGGTGACGGTGCCCTCGGGCCCCCAGCGTTCGGCCTTTTATGCTGCCCGCGGTTTCAGCTGGGCCTTTGGCCTGCGCTGCCTCACCCGGGAGGTCCGCCGCAATCTGTGGAGCCAGGCGGACTTTGACGCCGTCACGGCCAAAAAGCTCTGTGAGCTGCGTCGGCAGTACTGCCCCGACAGCGTGGAAGTGGACCCCGCCCGGATGACGGTGGTGCTGGGAGAACTGTATGCCCGCGGCATCACCATCGTCTCCAATGACCACGGCTATGGCCTGTATTTCCGCAGGGAGGACACCCTCTTTTTTGTGGAGCTGATGGCCGACGATGACCGCGCCGCCGAAGTGCTGATGGAAGCCGCCCGCCAGAAGGAAGTGGTGGTGGAAAAAGCGGTGATTACCGTGGGCGCCGCCCAGCCCCTGTTTCTGGGGGAGGGCACACGGCAGGAATACGGCATGATCCGGTTTGCCTGCGCCCCCTTTGACGTGAGCGGCAGCTATATGCGGCTGATGATGGAAAAGTAAGGCGGGCCCCTTCGGGCCCGGTTCCGGCCTGGCCGGACCTGCACAAGGAAGGAAAAACGTTGTATGAAGGACGCGAAAACGAGCAAGCATTCTGCCCCGCACCCCAAAAAGCACACCCTGCGCCGGGTGATTCTGGCCCTGCTGCTGATTCTGGTGCTGGCGGCGGGAGCGGTGGCCCTGCTGTTCCGCCGGGAAATCACCGGCGGCGGAGCCTCCGGCCAGACCGTCACCGTCACGGTGGATCAGGGCAGCGGTGTGGCCGCCATTGCCCGCAACCTGAAGCAGGCCGGCGTCATCCGCTTTCCGCGGCTGTTCCGCTGGTATGTGGGCCGGCAGGGCGCTGCCTCCAAACTGCAGTACGGCACCTTTGAGCTGGAGCAGGGCGCGTCCTACGACGAACTCATTCAGGCCCTGTCGGTGTACGCGGCCGCCGAGTCCACCCGTCTGACCTTCCCCGAGGGTACCACCGCCATCGCCATCGCACAGCAGATGGAAAAGGCGGGCCTGTGCACCGCGGAGGAATTTCTCACCGAGGCCAACGAGGGCGATTTCAGTGAATACCGCTTCTGGCAGTACGTCCCCAGCGATGAGGAGGCCCCCGGCCGGTTCATGAAGTGCGAGGGCTATTTGTTCCCCGACACCTATGAGTTCCTCAACGACGGCACCGTCCACGACTATGTGGCCACCTTCTACGCCCGGTTTGACCAGATGATCACCGACGAGATCTACGCCAGCCTGGAGGAACAGGGGATGACCCTGCATCAGCTCGTCACCCTGGCCTCCTTCGTCCAGGAGGAGGCCGGCAACGACCAGGACAGCAACGTGGCCCAGGTGTTCCGCAACCGCCTGGCGGAGGGCTCGCCCTATCCGCGGCTGGAGAGCAACGTCTCCAGCTATATCCAGAGCGACGAGGACAACAACTACCTGTGGAACTGGGTGGCCCCCTGGTATGGGGGCTGGGACGCCATTCCCCAGGAGATCATCGACGCCTACGACACCTACAGCCGCAGCGGACTGCCGGCGGGCCCGGTGTCCAACCCCGGCCTGGAAGCCATCCGGGCTGCCCTGAACCCCCAGCCGGATGAGGAGGCCCAAGACGCCTATTTCTTTGTCACCGACCTGACCGGTCACTATTATTACGCCAAAACCCTGGCCGAACACCAGGCCAACGTCAAGACCGCGCGCCAAGTCAACGCCGGCCTGTGAGATGGAACAATCAGAGAGGAACCGTTTTATGCTTGAGATTCCTGAGCTGCTGGCCCCTGCGGGGGACCTAGAGCGGCTGCGTTATGCGGTCTGCTATGGAGCAGACGCCGTGTACTGTGCCCTGCCCGAATTCGGGATGCGGTCTGCACCCGCCAACTTTACCCCCGAGGAGCTGGCCGACGGCGTGATTTACGCCCACGCCCGGGGCCGCAAGGTCTATCTGACCCTGAACACCCTGCCCACCAATGAGGAGGCCGACCGCCTCCCCGACGCCATCCGCCAGGCGGCTGCCGCCGGCGTGGACGCCTTTATTGTGGCGGACCTGGGGGTTCTGGACGCCTGCAAGACCTACGCCCCCGACATCGACGTCCATATGTCCACCCAGACCGGCATCACCAACTATGCCTCGGCCATTGCCTGTCACAAGATGGGAGCCAAGCGGGTGGTGCTGGCCCGGGAGCTGAGCCTCACCGACATCGCCGTCATCCGGGACAAGACCCCGCCCGAGCTGGAGCTGGAAGCCTTTGTCCACGGCGCCATGTGCATGAGCGTGTCGGGCCGGTGCCTGCTGTCCAATTACCTCACCGGCCGGGACGCCAACCGGGGCCAGTGCGCCCAGCCCTGCCGCTGGAAATACTACCTCACCGAAGAAACCCGCCCCGGCCAGCTCTACGAAATCGGGGAAGGGGAGGGCGGCAGCTATATCCTGAACGCCAACGACCTGTGCACCGCCCCCTTCCTGGATCTGATCTGCAAGGCCGGCGTGGACAGCCTCAAGATTGAGGGCCGGGCCAAGACCTTCTACTATGTGGCCAGCGTGACGGCGGCCTACCGGCGGGCGCTGGACCAGTATCTGGCCGACCCCTTCGCCGAGGACTTCGACCTGGCCCCGGAGGTGTTCACCGAGCTGACCCGCACCAGTCACCGGCCCTATTCTCCCGGCTTCTACTTTGGCGCCGACAAGGCCCATCAGAATACGTCCAGCGCCGCCTACATCCGGGAATGGGAGTTTGTGGGCACGGTGGACGGCTGGGAAAACGGCGTCGCCTCCTGCCAGCAGCGGGGCAAGTGGTCTCTGGGTGACACCATCGAGGCCCTGACGCCCGACGGTTCCAGCATCCCCCTGACCCCCGCCTGGATTCGCAACGAGGCAGGGGAGGAGGTCGCCTCCACCCCCCACGCCATGGAAAAGTACACCATCCCCACCCCCGAGCTGCCTCCCATGAGCCTGCTGCGCCGGCGCACCGCCGAGGGTTAATGGTTTCAATACATGAAAAAACAAGCTGCCCCGCTCTCCCGGAACCAGTCCGGAAGGGCGGGGCAGCTCGCTGTATAAGGAGAAAGAAAATGACGTTTTAGAGGCTGTCCAGAGCCTGACGGGCGCGGCGGACCGCTTCAGGGTCGGTCTGCCACAGCTCGAATTCCTCAAAGCCCGGCAGGCCCATGGGCACGCCTGGCCGCCGGAAGATCATCCGGCTGGGAATGGTCTTTTTGCCCGACAGATGGTAGGACAGGATGCCGGTTTCCCGGGCCAGCAGGGGAATGTTGTCGGCGTGGACGCCCGACCCGGCCAGAATCTCAATCCGTCCGGCAGCCTGCTGCTGCATCCGGGCCAGAAGCGCCCGGCCGGTATAGGCATCGGCGGCCTGGCCGCTGGTGAGGATGGTGTCCAGGCCCAGGGCGCAGGCTGCTTCCAGGCAGGCCGAAGCGTCCTGACAGACGTCAAAGGCCCGGTGCAGGGCCAGAGCCACCGGCCGGCCCTCGGCGGCCCGGCGGGCGGCGGCACAGATCCGCTCCATGGCGGGGACATTCAGCGCGCCCTCGGGGGTCAGCACCCCGGTGACGATGCCGTCCGCCCCGGCCTGAACCAGATCGGCGGCCAGCTCTTCCATCTGGGTCAGCTCCCAGTCGTCGTAGCAGAAATCCCCGGCCCGGGGCCGCAGCAGGGCCCGCACCGGCAGGCCGGTCTCGGCCTTGACCTGGCGCACCAAGGCCAGACTGGGGGTGGTGCCGCCGATGGACAGGTCGGCGCAGAGTTCCAGGCGATCGGCTCCGCCCTCCCGGGCGGCCAGGGCGCTGGCGGTGCTGTCCACACAGATTTCCAGAACTTTACGGGACATATGGGTCCTCCTTGGGATAGGATAGGCGCCCGCCGGCCCGAATATGCAGCCGGCGGGGCCAAATCTTGTTCAGGGGGCAGAAAACTCAGCGGACGCTCTCCAGGAAGCGCACGAAGCCGGCCTGGCCAGCCTCATCCCGCTTGTAGACACCGGCGTCGGCCAGAACCTCGGCGAACACATGGCCGATCTCCTCCTCCACGATGGCGTGGACGTTGTCGGCGTTCAGGTCGGGGTGCTTGACCAGCAGTTCACCGGCCCACTCGGCGTGCTTCTGGATGGCTTCGCCGTACTGGTCCACCGGGGTCCGGTTGACCAGAGCGGTCTCCAGCTCGGCGATTTCACCCTTCAGACGGCTGGGCAGAACGGCCAGGCCCATGACCTCGATCAGGCCGATGTTTTCCTTCTTGATGTGGTGGAGCTTGGCGTGGGGATGGAACACACCCAGAGGATGCTCGGGGGTGGTGATGTTGTTGCGCAGCACCAGATCCAGCTGGAACTTGCCGTCCCGCATCCGGGCGATGGGGGTGATGGTGTTGTGGGGCTCGCCGTCGGTCTCGGCAAAGACAAAGCAGCTCTCGTCCGAGTAGCCGCGCCATGCAGCCAGAATCTTGTCGGCCAGATCCACCAGCTTCTCGTCGTCGGCGCCGGTCAGACGGATGCAGCTCATGGGCCAGCGGACAATGCCTGCCTCCACGTCCTCATAGCCGGGGAAGGTCCAGGTCTTTTCGATGGGAGCTTTGGCCATGGCGAACTCATAGCAGCCGCCCTGGAAGTGGTCGTGACTCAGGATGCTGCCGCCCACGATGGGCAGGTCGGCGTTGCTGCCCACGAAGTAATGGGGGAACTGGGCCACAAAGTCCAGCAGCTTGCGGAAGGTGGCCCGCTCGATCTTCATGGGGGTGTGCTCGCTGTTGAAGACGATGCAGTGCTCGTTGTAGTAGACGTAGGGGCTGTACTGCAGGTTCCAGTCGCTGTCGTTGATGGTGATGGGGATGATGCGGTGATTTTCACGGGCGGGATGGTTCATCCGGCCGGCATAACCCTCGTTTTCGCGGCAGAGCTGGCACTTGGGGTAGGCGCTCTGGGGGGCCAGCTTGGCGGCGGCGATGGCCTTGGGGTCCTTTTCGGGCTTGGACAGGTTGATGGTGATGTCCAGGTCGCCGTAGGGGGTCTTGGTGACCCACTTCATGTCCTTCTTGATGCGGTAGCGGCGGATGTAGTCGGTGTCCTGGCTGAAGGCGTAGAACCAGTCAGTGGCAGCCTTGGGGCTTTCTTCCTCGTACTTCTCCCAGAAGTTGGCCCGGACAATGCTGGGCCGCGGGGTCAGAACGCCCATCAGCTTGGTGTCGAACAGGTCCCGTGCCACCGAGTTGTCCTCGCAGATGCCGCGGGCCACCGCGTCGTCCACCAGGGCGGTGAGGATGGACTCCAGATCGATGTAGTAGCAGTCGCCCTCGGGCTCCTCAAAGTTGTCCAGCTGCATGGTCATCAGGAGCTGGTTGCGGATGTAGATTTCGTCGTCGGGCAGGATCAGCCCGGTGTCCAGCCCGTAATTGACGAGCTGCTGAATTGCATTGTAAATCACAGTACAGCGCCTCCTTCAGGACGGATGGAAAGAACGTGGCAGCGGCCCTGGCCGATGATGGCCTCGATGCCGGCTTTGAAGGTGTCCAGTTTGTCCAGGGGGACAAAGGCCTGGACGGTGCCTGCGAATCCGCCGCCGTGGACACGGACGGCGCCCTCGCCGGCCAGCAGATGCTTGGCGGCGGCGATGGTGACGGCCACCTCCTGGTGGGCGGTGTAGCCTGCGGGGATGACGTTCTGCAGGTACTCCCAGCTGCTGCGGCCCGACTCGTTCACCAGGCTCAGGAAGGTCTCAAAGTCACCGGACCGGAGGGCGGCCACCTGACGGGCCACGCGGTCGTTGTCGGCGTAGATGTGGAAGGCACGCAGGACGGCGCGGTCGCCGCAGGCAGCGCGGCAGGCGGGAATGTTGGCCAGGAAGGTCTCAAAGGGGACGTCCCGCAGCACTTCGCCGCCGCAGACCTTGGCCACGCCGCGGCAGTCGGCGGGGATGGCGGCGTACTCGTCGGTCAGGTCGGCGTGGTCGGCGCCCGAATCCAGGATGCACAGAGCCAGGCCGGCCTTGGAGAAGTCCACGTCCACCGGCTCCACCACCGGGTTGGCGGGATCGGCAAAGTCGATGGTGATGATGTTGCCCACGCTGGAAGCCATCTGGTCCATCAGGCCGCAGGGCTTGCCGAAGTAGACGTTCTCAGCCCACTGGCCGATCTGGGCGATGGCGATGGGGGAGACCTTCTCCTCCATGAACAGCTCGTTCAGGATGGTGCCGATCAGCACCTCAAAGGCGGCACTGGAGGAAACGCCGCTGCCCTTGGGCACGTTGGAGGTGACATACACGTCCAGGCCCGACAGCTTGGCGCCCCGCTGGGCAAAGGCAGCGCACTCGCCCCGCAGGATGGCGGCGCTGGTGTTCTCCTCTTCCTTGCGGGCTTCCAGGTCGTTCAGGGCGATGGTGCACAGGGGATAGCCCTCGCTCTGGACCCGCAGTTCGCCCCGGTCGTTGGGGCCGGCGGCGGCGATCATGTCGATGTTGACGCTGCCCGCCAGCACACGGCCGTGCTGGTGGTCGGTGTGGTTGCCGCCGATCTCGGTGCGGCCCGGCGCACTGAACAGCGCTGCGGCGCTGTGGGGACCAAACGCTGCCTCCAGACCGTCCAGGGCGGCGGCATAGCGGGCAGCCTGGGGCGCGGTCTCACTGGGCGCGCAGCAGTAGAGGGAGGCCAGCCGGGCGGCGTGGACACCGTCCGCCAGCTCCTGCTTCCAAATACGGACATCCTTCATTCTCGTTTCCTCCTTATACAGTGCAGGGGGCCTGTTGTCCGCGGCCCCGGCGGTTTTCGTACAATTTAATAATAAAGAATTTAGACACAAAATAACATGTATTATTGTTGCGTTTTGATGAAAAGTTGCAGAAAAACCATGTCCTGGCATTCGAGAAGGTTTTCACAAAAAAATCCGGACCTCAAAAAAGCTTTTAGCGCCTTCGTCAAATGCGGCCGGCGACAGGACGGCCCAGTGTTGGATACAGCCCTGCGGCCGGGACCGGACGGTGATATATTTTATATGGAGAAAAGCGGCGGAACAAAAAATCCGCCGCAGCGCACAGAGCGCCGCGGCGGAGCAAACCGTTTTAAGGATTGGGAAAAGAATCGGCTTCGCTCCGGGCCGCACGAAGGTCCTGGAGCGCAAAGGAAAATACAGCACAAAGGCATACACAACCAAGGGCAGCGAAAAAACTCACTGTCCAGAGAAGGAATGCTTGTCCAAGCGCAAAAACGAATAGGCGTTACAGCTGCTCGAAGAGATCGAACATACCGCCGACCAGTTCCTGGCTCAGATTGAAGACAGCGCGCACTGCGGTGAACAGCAGGGCGGGCACAAAGGTAAAGGAGATCGCAAAGACCGAGGATCCACGGTAAAAGTCGGTCAGATGCAGGCTGTCAAGGAAGTCGACAAGTGCATCTCGAACCGGGCCGCCGCCTTGGATCGTACGCTGCTCGGACGGAGTGATCTCTGCATAGTGTGCGGGCATGCGAAGATTCTGCATAGGAAAGCTCCTTTCTGTTGGAATGGGGTGGCAGGCACCGCCTGCCATGGGTTAAAGGTTAGAGGCAGTTATTACGCTGCGGCGGGCAGAGCACCCTGACTCTCAGCGGTGGCAGGAGTAAAGAACGCATCCTGGAAGGCCTTGATGAGGGGATCGATCAGAGCAGTGTAATAATAGGATGCCATGCTCAGACCATAGATACCGCCCAGCAGGCTGGCCACGCCCAGAAAAGCCCACTGAGAGCCATTCAGGGAGGAGAAGAAGTCCTTCATGAGCTTGTTGCCGGTGGTGGTCGTGGTGCCGACGAAGGCATTGGCCACCATCGAGACACCGGCGGTAAAGAACGAGCCGCCGATGAACATCAGGCCGTTGACCAGCACATTGACGCCGAACTGAATCAGCTGTTCCTGGGTGATGTTAAAGAGTGCACCACCGTCCAGATAGACCATCTCTTCCTGCGGGACAAGCGCATAGTGGGCGGGCATGGCGATCACACCCGATGAAGTTGTATATTCCATAAGTAGGGCTCCTTTCAAGGTTGGCCCCCGCAGCGGTTCGCGGGAACTGAGTTACCTGAATTATAGCATATTCATCAAAAAACAACAAGGCATCGCAGAGCTTGGTTTGGACAGGCTTTGTGAGGTTGTTGTGAAAAACACAAGCCAAAAACAACGTTCCTGCGAACATCGACTGCGAAATGTGCCCAAAACAACCCGCGAAAAAATGTTCCTTTGCAATCTTTTTGCACAAAAAGAAAAGAGCCAGCCCGGACGCGCTTTTTGGCGGTCGAGACCAATTTTTGCCTTTGCAGACGGAAACCGCCGCACAGCTCCCGGAGGAACCATGCGGCGGTTTCACATGCGCAAAATAAGGAGAAAGAAATAGAAGAAATCAGGGGAGGTTAGGTTGCAGCCGGAGCCCGGTCATACAGGCTGGTGAGCCCGGCGATGGTGTGGGCCAGATCCTGGGTCAGGACGGCGGCATCCAGCCGCCACTGCCAGTTCCCGCCCTGGGTGCTGGGGGTGTTGATGCGGGCCTCGGGGCCCAGATGGAGCCAGTCGGCCATGGGGATGACCGCCAGCGCCGACACGCTGGACAGACAGGCGCAGATCATGGCGTCAGTGAGGCCATCGGGGGTGCAGCGCAGATACCGGCAGGCGTAGTCGATGTCCTCGGGGCTGGCGGACTGCTGCCAGCCCTGGGTGGTGATGTTGTCGTGGGTGCCGGTGTAGACCACGCTGTTGGCGGTGTAGGTGTAGGGGAGGTAGTTGCCCGGCTCCCGGCTGTCAAAGGCAAACTGCATGATCTTCATGCCGGGGCAGCCGCTGGCGGCCAGCAGGGCTTTCACCTCGTCGGTCAGATAACCCAGGTCCTCGGCAATGACGGCATCCCGGCCCACGGCCTGGTGCATGGCGTCGATGAAAGCCAGGCCCGGGCCCTTGACCCATTCGCCGCCGTGGGCGGTGGTGTTGCCCGCCGGAATGGAGAAGTAGCTCTCAAACCCGCGGAAGTGGTCGATCCGCACCAGGTCGTAGATGGAGGTGGCGTGGCGCATCCGGCGCTTCCACCAGGCGAAGTCCTCGGCGGCGTGGCGTGGCCAGTCGTAGAGGGGATTGCCCCACAGCTGGCCGTCGGCCGCAAAGGAATCGGGGGGACAGCCGGCCACCCGGGTCAAATGAACCAGACCGTCGGTCTGGAACAGCTCGGGCCGGGTCCACAGGTCGCTGGAATCGGGGCTGACGTAGATGGGGATATCTCCGATGAGCCGGATGCCCTTGCCGTTGGCGTAGGCCTTGAGGGCGCCCCACTGGTGATAGAAGAAGAACTGAACCGCCTTGTAGTAGTCGCAGCGATCGGCCAGCCGGACCTGGGCCGCGGCGATGGCGTCGGGCTGGCGGCACCGCAAATCATCGGGCCAGTCGGCCAGACCGGCCTGACCCTGTTCCTCTTTGATGGCCATGAACAGGGCGTAGTCTTCCAGCCAGGAGGCCTGTTCCTCACAGAAACGCTGGTATGCAGGGGAGGGAGCAGCCAGGAGCCGCTGGGCGGCCCGGGCCAGAATGAGGGGACGCTGGTTGTACAGGGCCCCGTACTGGATGGGCCCCACCTCCTCGGCGGGGGGAAGCTCTTCCGCGGTCAGAAGCCCCTGCTGGGCCAGCAGGCCGAAGTCGATGAAGTAGGGGTTCCCGGCAAAGGCGGAAAAACTCTGGTACGGGCTGTCCCCGTAGCCGGTGGGGCCGATGGGGAGAATCTGCCAAAAGGTTTGTTTTGCCTCGGCGAGGAAATCCACGAACCGGTAAGCCTCATGGCCCAGCGTGCCGATGCCATAGGGACCGGGCAGACTGAATACCGGCATCAGGATGCCGCTTGCACGCATGAAAACTCCTCCTTAACCCTTGACGGCGCCGGCGATGACGCCCTCGATGATGTATTTCTGGCAGGCCACATACAGGATGATGATGGGGACAATGGCGATGATGATGCAGGCCATCATGGGAGCCAGCTCCACGCGGCCGTAGCCGCCGCGGAAGTACTGGATGGCCATGGGGATGGTGCGGTATTTCTTGATGTCCAGCACCAGGGTGGGCAGCAGGTAGTCGTTCCAGACCCACATGGTTTCCAGAATGGCGGTGGAGATCATGGTGGGCTTGAGGATGGGGAACACGATCTTAAAGAACAGCTGGATGGGGTTGCAGCCGTCGATCATGGCCGATTCCTCGATCTCGATGGGAACGCTCTTCATGAAGCCGGTGAACATAAAGACCGCCAGGCCGGCGCCGAAGCCCAGATAGATGATGCAGATGTTCCAGGGGGTGTTGAGCTTGAGGGTGTCGGCGGTCTTGGACAGGGTGAACATGACCATCTGGAAGGGAACCACCATCGAAAAGACGATCAGCAGGTTCATGCCCTTGGACAGGACGTTGTGAACGCGGGTCAGATACCAGCCGCACATGGAGCAGCACAGCAGGATCAGAAAGACGCTGGTGACGGTGATGACCAGGCTGTACAGGAAGCTGGACAGGAAGTTCATCTTGACGATGCCGTAGATGTAGTTGCTCAGACCGGCGAAGTTCTCAGCGGTGGGCAGGGCAAAGACGGTGGATGTGGTGAAGGTGCCCTCCACCTTCAGGCTGTTGATGAAGATCAGGACGATGGGATAGACCCACAGCAGGCAGAGGATCACCATGATGGCCGTCAGGATGTTGTTGGACAGGCGTTTGGTCTTGGACATCAGGACTGCACCTCCTTCGAACGGGTAAAGCGGAGCTGAATCAGGGAGATGGCCACCACGATCAGGAAGAAGACCACGGCCTTGGCCTGGCCGATGCCCTTCCACTGGGCGCCGCTGCGGCCGTAGAAGGTGGAGTAGATGTTCAGGGCCAGCATCTCGCTCAGGTTGGAGGGCTCGCCGCCGGTCAATGCCACGTTCTGGTCGAACAGCTTGAAGCTGTTGGTGAGGGTCAGGAAGGTGCAGATGGTGATGCTGGGCATCACCAGGGGAACCTTGATCTTAAAGAGGATTTCCCGGCCGGTGGCACCGTCGATCTTGGCGGCCTCGATCAGGTCGTTGGGCACGCTCTGGAGGCCGGCGATGTAAATGATCATCATATAGCCGATCTGCTGCCAGCACATCAGGATCACCAGGCCAATGAAGCCGTAGTGTTCGTCCAGAGCCAGCAGGGGCTTGCCCAGGTTGGCCAGGATGCCGTTGAGCAGAATCTGCCAGATGTAGCCCAGCAGGATGCCGCCGATCAGGTTGGGCATGAAGTAGACGGTGCGGAACAGGTTGGTGCCGCGGATGCCCCGGGTCAGGACCAGAGCGATGGCGAAAGCAAAGACGTTGATGAGGACGGTGGACACCACAGTGAAAGCTGCGGTGAACCAGAAGGCGTGGATGAAGGTGGAGTCCTTAAAGACCTGGATGTAGTTGTCGAAGCCCACGAAGGTGGTCTTGGACACGGTGGTGAACCGCTGGAAGGAAAGGTAAATGCCCCAGATGAACGGCCAGATAAAGCCGATGATAAAGGCCAGCAGGGTGGGCAGGACAAAAACCGGCCAGTATTTGCTGATGGTTTTCTGCATGGATGCTACCTCCTGATACAGATGAAAGGGTGCAGGGACGCAAAAAGCAGGGGCGGGCCTGCTGCTGCCCGCCCCTGCCGATGGTCCTTGCTGTCACAGCGGGCAGCCGGAGAAGGATCAGCCGTTGGCCAGCTGATACTCGGTGGCCCAGTTGTCCACGAAGGCGCTGACCACGTCGTCCCAGGTGCCGGTGCCGGCTGCATAGGCAGTCAGAGCGCTGCCCAGCATGTTCTTCCACTCCTCGGAAGGCATGGTGGAGAAGCACCAGTCAACGGGGGTCTTGCCAGCGGCGACGTATTCGTCCGAGATGGCGTTCAGGGGGTTGGTGGGAGCCTTTGCGCTCTTGAAGGGGATGACAAAGCCCATGTCGTCGGCCATGGCGGCGGTGCCTTCCTCGCTGGAGACACACCAGTGGATGAAGTCCAGCGTGGCCTGGATGTCTTCCTCAGAGGAATTGTTGTTGACGCACCAGAAGTTCTCCGAACCGGTGCACAGGCCCTGGTTCTCCTCGCCGTCGGCGCCGATGTAGATGGGGATCATGCCCAGATTGTCGTCGCCCAGATCCTTGATGTCGGTGTAGGCCCAGGTGCCGTTCTGATAGAAGACAGCCTGCTTGTTGACGAACTCAGCCACAGCGTCGTTGCCGGTCTTGCTGGCCAGGACGGTGGGGTCACAGGTGGAATCGGTGATGTACAGATCGAAAATCTGCTTGTAGTTGTCCAGATAGGTGCCCTTGATGGCGTCGGTGGAGGAGATGCCGTCGGCCTTGTACTCATAATAGATGGGCAGGTTGGCCAGATGGGTCTTGTAGCGCCAGTCAGAGGAAGCGTCCATGCCGGCGGAGGTGAAAGCGCCCTGGATGCCCAGCTCGTCCTTGCGGGCCTGGATGTCGTCGGCCACAGCCTTCAGGGTGTCAAAGCTGGTGATGTCGTCCTGGGTGTAGCCGGCGGCGGTCAGCAGCTCTTTGTTGTAGATGATGCCGTAGGTCTCGATGACGTAGGCGATGCCGGCCACGGCGTCGCCGTCCTTCAGGGCGAAGGAATCGCTGGTCAGCTCGCTGTACAGAGCCGAGCCGGACAGATCGTAGCAGTAGTCCTTCCAGTTGGCCAGACCCACGGGGCCGTTGACCTGGAACAGGGTGGGAGCCTCGCTCTTCTCCATCTCGCTCATCAGGGTGGTCTCGTACTGGTTGGCGGCGGCGGTCACGACGGTGACGGGCACGCCGGTGGACTCGGTGTACTTGGCGGCCAGGTTCTGCCAGGCCTCATCCTGTTCGGGCTTGAAGTTCAGATAGTAGACCTTGCCGCTGGCAGCAGGAGCGGTGGAACCAGCGGTGCTGGAACCGGTGGAAGCGGCGGTGGAACTGCTGGAAGAACCGCAGGCGGCCAGAACACCGGCAGCGGATACAGCACCGGCGGCCTTCAGGAAGTTGCGGCGGGAAATCATCTTTTTCATAGTTCTTCTCCTTCATCATATCGTGTGAAAGGTGTGTATGTCCGTTCTGCCCAACCCGGGCAGAAAAGAGTCGAAATCATACGGCGGAACCGCCGCGGGGCGGGCGAACGCTTTCGCCCTCCTGGATGGTGGGGGCCAGAATCACGGTCTGGGCCGGGGTGCCGTGCTCGATCTGGCGGATCAGCAGCTCCACGCACCGCAGTGCCAGCTCGCCGGTGGGCTGCACCATGGAGGCCAGAGCCGGCACGCAGTACCGGGACATGGAGATGCCGTCGAAGCCGATCACCGAGATGTCGTCGGGCACCTTGTACCCGGCGCTGGCCAGAGCACGGATGACGCCGATGGCGATGACGTCGCTCATGGCAAAGACGGCGGTGAACTGGGCCCGGCGGGCCAGCAGCCCGTTCATGGTGTTGTAGGCCGACTCAAAGCTGTAGTTGGACAGGCCGTACAGCCGGGGGTCCAGGGTGAGGCCGTTGTCCTCCATGGCCTGCTGTGCGCCCAGTCGGCGCATCTTGCTGGGATGGCTGGAAGCCGGTCCGCCGATGACGCAGATTTTCCGGTGCCCCTGGGCGATGAGGTAGGTGACGGCCTGATAGGCAGCCGCCTGGTCGTCCACACCCACCATGGACAGGTTGGGGAAGTTCAGCTCATCCGACACCACTGTGGCCAGAACGGCCGGGATGGTGATGGAATCAAAGCTCTGGCGGAAATTATCCACGTTGCCGCCCAGGAAAATCATGCCCTTGGGCTTGATTTCCCGGAGGATTTTCTCGGCGGCCTCCATCTCGTTGGCGTTTTCATCCAGATAGGAGACGATGCCGCTGTAGCCGTACAGCCCCACCACCTGCTGCAGGTGGACCAGAAAGTCGGCAAAAAACATGTTCTGAGTGCCCTTGACCACAAAGACCACGCTGCGGGACTGCTGGATTTTCAGCTGGCGGGCGTTGGTGTTGGGCACAAAGCCCACCTCCCGCATGATCCGCAGCACGTGCTCCTTGGTTTCGGGGCGGACGTCGGGGCGGTCGTTGATGACCCGGGAAATGGTGCTGACCGAGCAGCCGCTGATCCGGGCGATGTCCTTGATCGTCATGTGCAGCAGCTCCTTCCTCCGGTCGGTGTTGGTTTTGTTTGCGGGATCGTTTACGGAAACGTTACCGACAAACTTATTATGGCACACATGCCCAAAAAATGCAAGAACACACTGAAAAGTTTGTGAATATCATTCCATGGCGCAGATGGTTTTTGTGCAGTTTGAAATGACGTAAACGCAGGAAGCCCGGAAATTGCGAAAATTCCCGGTAATTGTGTGAAAATTTCGGTTTGCACCAGCTGCGCGTCTTGTACACAACGATACTATGTGAATTTTTGAGAGCGCGCCGGAGCGCTCTCCCCGGGCCTCCGGTGCCCTTCCCGGAACCGGCAAAAAGGCCGGTCCAGGGCAGGGTCTTGCCTGACCAAAGGCTTGGTGGTATACTGTCCCCAGCGGACAGCGTGGCCCCTGCGGCGCGCTGTCTTTTTTGATTGGAAAGGGAAGGTGTTCTGATATGAAAAAGCCCGTCATTGGCCTTGTGCCCATTGTGGACCCGGCGCAGAACCGCTATGGGATGACGCCGGCCTATTGCAAAGCGGTGGAGGGGGCAGGAGGGCTGCCCCTGATGCTGCCGCTGACGGCAGATTCGGACGACCTGGCCCAGCTGGTGAAGCTGTGCGATGGCATTCTGTTCACCGGCGGGCCGGATATCCACCCTGCCCGCTATGGCGAGGAGACGCTGCCCGCCTGCGGCACGATTGTCCCCGAGCGGGACGCGATGGAGGATGCCCTGCTCCAGGTGGCGCTGGCGGCGGACAAGCCGGTACTGGGCATCTGCCGGGGAATTCAGGTCCTCAATGTGACTCTGGGCGGCACCCTCTGGCAGGATCTGCCCAGCCAGTACGGCGAGACCATCGGCCACAGCCAGCCGGAGCCCTATGACCAGCCCTGCCACGCTGTGACGGTGCTGGCAGATACCCCGCTGGCGGCCCTTCTGGGAGAGGGTGAGATCGCCGTCACCAGCCGCCATCATCAGGCCATCAAAGACCTGGCAGGTCCCCTGCGGGCCATGGCCGCTTCGCCGGACGGCCTGGTGGAAGCGGTCTGGATGCCGGGCAAACGGTTTGTCTGGGGTGTTCAGTGGCACCCTGAGAGCATCTTCTCCACCAGCCCGGAGAGCCAGAAGCTATTCGCCGCCTTTGTGGAGCAGTGCAGATAAGGAGAAGGTATGGAAGGGGATTTTTATCGGATGACCTGGAATCCCCCGCAGGAATAACCCCGCAGCACAACAAAAAGGAAAAGCCGAAGGGCGGCCCTGGAAAGGACCGCTCTTCGGCTTTTGGCTTAGAGTTGAGAACAATGGGGTTCGGCCGGGAACATCAGAACCAGGCCGGAGTCACAGTGGGAACATAGCCGCACAGCTTGGGAATGAACAGGCTAATGTCGGGGATGAAGGTGATGAGCAGCAGGGCCACGATCATGCACAGATAGAAGGGCAGGGTGGCCTTGACGACGGCGCCCATGGGGCGCTTGGCCACCGCCGAACCGATGAACAGGACCGAGCCGACCGGCGGGGTCAGCAGGCCGATGCCGCAGTTGAGCATGACGATGATGCCGAACTGGATGGGGTCGATGCCGATGGAGGTGGCGATGGGCAGCAGGATGGGGGTGGCGATCAGGATGATGGGGGCCATATCCATGATGCAGCCCAGGAACAGCAGGATCAGGTTGATGAGCAGGGCCAGCAGGATCGGGTTATCGGTCACGCTGGTGATGGCGTTGGCCGCCAGATCGGGCACATGCAGGGCGGTCATGCAGTAGCCGAACACGTTGGAGGTGGCGATCAGGATCAGGACGATGGACAGGGTGTGGACGGCGCTGTCCAGCTCTTTCCAGACGCCCTTGAGGTCGAGGCCCTTGTAGACAAAGAGGGCGACGAACAGGGAGTAGAAGACGGCGATGGCGGCGGACTCGGTGGCGGTGAACCAGCCGGCGGCCACGCCGACCACGACGATGATGATGGCGCCGGCCGCCCAGATGGACTGGCCCAGCTGGCGGATCAGGTTCTTGATGCTGAACTTGTCGCCGCGGGGATAGTTGTTTTTGACGGACAGGATGTAGACGCCCACCATCAGGCTGACGGCCAGGACGCCGCCGGGAAGGTAGCCGGCCAGGAAGAGGCTGCCGACCGAGATGCCGCCGGCGGTGGTGGCGTAGATGACCATGTTGTGGCTCGGGGGCACCAGAATGCCCTCGACCGACGAGGTGATGGTGATGGCGGTGGAGAAGTCGGCGTCATAGCCCTGGTCCACCATCATGGGGATGAGGATGGCGCCGAGGGAGGCGGTGTCGGCCGCGGCCGAGCCCGAAATGCCGCCGAAGAAGTAGGAGTCCAGAACGTTGACCATGCCCAGGCCGCCGCGCATCCAGCCGACGCAGGCGTTGGCCAGCGCGACCAGTTTATCGGACAGGCCGCCCGACCCCATCAGCATACCCATGGTGATAAAGAAGGGGACGGCCATCAGGCTGTAAGAGCTGATGCCCTTGACCATCTGCTGGCAGACGGTGGCCAGACTCAGGCCCTGATACATCAGGCAGAAGATCGAGGACAGCGCCACCGAATAGGCGATCGGGAAGCGCAGCAGGATCATGACCAGGAACGAGACCAGTAGGATCGCAATAGCGGGTACGTTAACTGCCATATCACACTTCCTCCTTCAGGCAGATGCCGCGGATCTCCTCATAGATGCACTCCAGCTCAAAGACGATCATGGCGATGCCGGCCAGGGGCACCGGGAAGTACATCCAGAAACGGGAAACGTTGGGCATCGAGACATAGGTGCCGCGGGCGCCGATGGTGGTGGCGTACTGCAGGCCGACCACCAGCATGACAATGCCCAGGACCAGAACGGCCACGTCGGCCAGGATGTTCAGGAAGTGGAGCATCGGCTTGGGAATATAGCGGTCGAACGCATCCATCCGGATGTGCTCTTTATGGCGGATGGCGATGGCCGCCGACAGAACGGCCATGTAGCTCATCAGGGTCAGGACGACCTCTTCGGTCCAGGACGGCGAGGTGATAAACGGGATATAGCGGCCCAGCACCGAATAGCCGGTGATGATGATATCCGCGATCAGCAGCAGCTTGCAGATGGTCATGACGATCTTGTCGGTCACGTCGTAGATCGGGCGCAGCTTATCCATGGCTGCAAAGAATGCTTTCATCAGGATTCCCCCTTTGCTCAAAATACGCGGGGCGGCATTGAACGGGCCGCCCCGCCCGCATCATTTGGGCGCAGGCTCCGGTCAGGCCATGTCGACCAGCTGCTGATACAGGTCCTCCAGGCCCTTGGTGTTGTCGGTGATGACCTGGGCGCAGGCTTCCTGCCACTCGGTCTTGTCGGGGACGTCGACCACGTTGCAGCCCTCGGCTTTCAGCTCTTCCAGGACGCGGTTCTCCTCGTCCTCGGACAGGCTGGCGTTGAACTCCTGAGCGTACTTGCCGGCCTCCGTGATGCAGGCCTGCTGGTTGGCGGTCAGCTTGGCCCATGCGTTATCGGTGATGACAACCTGCACGGCGCCCAGGGTGTGGCCGTCCAGGATCAGGTTGTTGGCCACTTCGGGGAAGGCGTTGGAAGCGTAGTTGGCGATGGGCTGCTCGGCGCCGTCCACAACGCCGGTCTGCAGCGCGGAGTACAGCTCGTTGAAGGAGACGACGGTGGGGGTGGCGCCCAGACCCTCGACCAGGCCGTTCATGACGGGGTCATTGGAGACGCGCAGCTTCATGCCGGCCAGGTCGGCGATGCCGGCCACCGGATCGACGGTGAAGAAGTGGCGGAAGCCCTCCTCGCCGTAGAAGACGCCGCGGACGGGCAGGCCCAGCTCCTGGGGCTCGTTCAGGAAGTCGGGGGCGAGGTCGGAGTTGGCGAAGTTCCACCAGTGCTCGCGGGAGACAAAGGTATAAGGCAGGCTGAGCAGCATCGACTTCTGGCAGCCGTAGCTGGTCAGCGCGAAAGCCGAGATACGGGACAGGTCGATGGTGTCGCCGCCGGCCAGGATGTTGTCCAGGACGTCGTTTTCCGAGCCGAGCACGCCCGAAGCCTGCAGGTCGATGGTGATGGACCCGCCGGACAGCTCCTCAACCTTCTCCTTGAAAGCGGTAGCAGTCTGGCCGACGATGGTGTCCAGAGGGTTGACCTCAGCGTAAACCAGGGTGACAGCGGGATCGCTGGCGGCTGCAGCAGCGTCGCCGGCAGCTGCCGAGGAAGCAGTGCTGGTGGCCTGGGATGCAGCGGTGGAGCTGCTGGAAGAACCGCAGGCAGCCAGAACGCTGGCGGCGCCCACGATGCCTGCACCCTTCAGAAAGGAGCGGCGGCTGATGGCACGATGCTCAAAATTGGATTTCATAGTTGTTTTCCTCCCTTTATGTTTCCTTCTCAGGATGGGAACGGCATTTACAGGTTTTGCCGGCTCCCATCACCGCGCAGATGCACGCGGCGGCCAATCCAGTCAGTGACTTCAATTTAATATTTTCTTCATGAATCTGCAAGGGGTTTGAAAAAATATACTGGTTTTTGAAAGGAATTGCGAATGCTTTTTGTGCTTATTTTCTATTTTTGGCTCAACTTTTTGTACAAAACAGGAAAACCGGGCTGCCCTTGGGCAGCCCGGCTGGTACAATCTTTTTCAGCTTTCCGATGCGGGAAGAACCGCTCAGGCGGCCTCCTGAATCTTGCGGATGATCTTCTCCTGGTCGGCGTATTCCTCGTAGATGGGGGCCACCGCCTCCCGGAAGCGGCGCAGTTCGGCGTCGGACAAAGAGGTCACCGTCACGCCGGCCTCCCGCATCTTGGCCTCCGACTCGGCCTCGGCCTGTTTCCACAGTTCCCGCTCCAGCAGCCCCGCCTGGCGGGCGCAGTCCTCCACAATGGAAGGGTAGGAGGGGTCCAGGTCGGCCAGCTTCTTCATGGCCTCGGCGCTGGCCAGCATCAGTTCGGGAATGCGGGTGTGGCCGTCCAGCAGCATATACTTGGCCACCTCGTAGTGGCCGGTATAGTCGTAGCTGGGCCAGTTGTTTTCGGCTCCGTCGATGTCCTCCTTGGCCAGGGTGCTGTAGACGTCGTCGTAGGCCAGACGCACCGGAACCGCCCCCAGATCCTGGATGATCTCCTCCATCAGGCTGGATTCCGCCACCCGGATGTACAGGCCCTTCAGGTCGTCCAGACTGGTCACCGGCTCGTTGGTGTAAAAATGCCGGATGCCCGCGTCAAACCAGGTCAGGGCGGTCAGGCCGATGGAGTCCTGAATGGAGGCCAGAAAGGTCTCCCCGATGGGGCCGTCCAGCACCCGCCACATGTGGTCGCTGTCCTTATAGAGGAAGGGGAGCTGCAGGACGTACAGTTCCGGCATGAATTCACCCAGGGACATGACCGAAATGCGGGAAAAGTCGATGCCGCCATATTCCATTTGCTCCACCACGCTGTCCTCGCTGCCCAGAACGCCGTCGCTGTAGACCCGGATCTGGACCCGGCCGCCGGTTTTCTCCTCCACCAGATCGGCAAAGGCGTAGGCGGCCTCGGTGGTGGGGTAGCCCTCGGGCTGGTTTTCGGCGTAGCGCAGGATCAGATCAGGCATGTCCTTGGCGTCGGCGGCAGGGTCCGGCGTGGTGATGGCCAGTACCAGGCCAAAGAGAAGGACCGCCGCAATGGCCAGCAGCGCCAAATGCCACCGCCGCATCATGGAGCCTGCTCCTTGTGGCGGCGGGCGGCCTCCCGCCGGTACTGGGTGGGGGTCAGGCCGGTCTTTTTCTTGAAAGCCCGGGCAAAATAGCTGGCGTCCTCATAGCCTACCATGCCGGCCACCTCGGCGGTGGGGCGCAGCGGGTCGGTCAGCAGCTCACAGGCCGCCTGGATGCGCACCTCGGTGAGGTAATCCAGAAAGCCGATGTGCTGATATTTTTTGAACTGGGTGGACAGATAGGCCGGGCTGATGGACAGGATGTCGGCCACGCTGTCCAGGGACAGCTCGTACATGTAATTCTCCCGCAGGTATTTCTTCACCTGGGCCATCAGCTGGCCCATCTGGGTGTTCTGGACGTCGCTGTCCTCGTCCTCGGGGGTCTGTTCCACCGCTGCCGGCGCCAGATCCGTCAGCCGCCGCTCCACCTCAATCTGGGACAGAGCCCGCCGGATGGCGGCCTCGGCCTCGTCGGGCACCACCGGCTTGAGGATGTAGCCGCAGGCCCCCAGCCGCATGGCCTCGTAGGCGTACTGGAACAGGCCGTAGGCCGTCACAAAAATGATTTTGCACCCGGGCAGCCGGGCCAGAATGGTCCGGGCCGCATCCAGTCCGTTGACGCCCGGCATTTCAATGTCCATCAGGATCAGTTCAGCCCCCAGAAGCAGGGCTGTGTCCACCGCCCGGCGGCCGTTGTCGGCGGTGTGGATTTCCACCTCGTGCTCAAAGCGGCGGGATACCAGGTCGGCCAGGACTTCCCGCTCCATCGCCTCGTCGTCGGCGATCAGGATTTTATACATCGTCGCGCTCCTCCTCCGGTTCGATCAAGGGCAAAAACAGCACCGCCCGGGTGCCGTGGCTGGGGGATGTGTGCAGGTACAGGCGGCCCGGCGGGTCCAGCAGCCGCAGCCGGGCGGCCACGTTGCTCAACCCGATGTGCTCGCCCGTCTCGGGCACTTCGTGCAGCCGGCCCCGCACTTTCTGCAGGGCGGCGCGGTCCATTCCCACGCCGTCGTCCCGCACCGCAATGTACAGCAGACGGTACCGGGGCAGACGCCGGATCACGATTTGCACCGTGCCGCCGGTTTCCCGCGGAATGATGCCGTGTTTGAAGGCGTTTTCCACCAGCGGCTGGACAATGAAGGACGGGACCATGGTTTCGGTCAGGTCGATGTCGTCGGCTATGTGCCAGGTCAGATGCACCCGGTCCCCGAACCGCACATGGTAGATGGCGAAAAATTCCTCGATGATGCGCACCTCGCGGGAGAGGGGAACCTGCAAATCATTGCTGGCCAGACTGTACCGCAGCAGCTGGGACAGGGCAGTGATCAGGGTGCGGGTGCGGGGGGCCTTTTCTTCGTCCGAAACCCGCAGAATGACGCCCAAAGTGTTGAACAGGAAATGCGGGTCGATCTGGCTGCGCAGATGCTGCAGCCGGGCCCGCTCCACTGTGTTCTGCAGCTCCAGGGCCTCGGTTTCCCGGCGGTGGAGCTGGCGCTCAATCTCGTTTTTCTCCTGCAGGGTCTTGACCTGCCGGTCCATGGAGTGCTTCATCCAGTTGAACGCGCCGGCCAGCTGGCCGATCTCGTCGCCCGCCTGGGCCACCACCACGTCGGGGGTGTCAAAGTCGCCCTGGCCGATGGCCCGGGAGGCCACAATCATCTGCTGGACCGGGTCCAGCAGCCGCAGCACCGAATACACCACCAGCGCGCCAAAGGCCAGGCAGAGCAGGGAAGCCACCGTCTGCATGGCCTTGATCTGTTCGTTTTGGGCCGAGAGAAGGGTGTAGGTGCTCTGGCCCTCGCTGATGGCGGTCTGGAGCAGCTGGCCGGTGTACTGCTGCAGATAGTGCCCGCAAACTGCAATTTCGGTGTAATATAAGCTGGCCGCCGCGATGGCGTCGCCGGTCTTGAGCAGGGCGGCCATCCGGTCCATCAGGACATCGTAGTTGGCGTAGGTGGTGCGTACCGCCTGGGCCAGAAGGTATTGTTCCTCGCCCACCTCGGCCAGGTCGCCGTCGATGTGCCGCAGCCAGGCGTCCGCCGTGGTGGAGCCGCTCTGAAGCACCTGGGCCAGGGCGGTGAGGTCGCCGTTTTCCCAGCGGAAACTCTCCAGCGCCGTGAGCTGACTCTCGATGCCGCTGGAAAACTGGCTGATGGAATGGAAGTTGCCGGTCTGACGGTCCAGCTGGTCCAGAATCACGTTGGACTGATAGTGATTGACATAGAGCTGCACCAGCAGCGCTGCGAAAAATGCCGCGAAGAACAGCAGGATTCGCCCTTTCAGGGAGATGTGCCGCTGGAACCAGTGCATGGGGCGCCTCCTTTGTTAAATGATGTTTTATTATACAATACCGTCAAAAAATCTGCAAGCCCAATCAAAATGCCCGGTCTGCCTTGCAGCCGGGCCGGTGAAATGGTATCATAAAAGAAAACAAAGACCCCGGAGGTAACCCTATGTCTGGCAAAAATACCGTCCTGTCGGTCCCGGTCCAGCTGGATACGGGCATGTTTCGTGATTTCGCCTTGTTCGATGTGCTCCAGCGCCAGAAACGGTGGAAGCGGCCCCTGCTTTTTGCAGTGCTTATGCTGGCTTTTGCGGCCATCTGCTTCAGTCAGGTGGGCGTGCGGGAAGGCGCGGCCCTGCTGGGCGGCGTCCTCACGGCGGTGGCTCTGGGCCTGCCGCTGGTGTATTTTGGGATGTTCTTCCGCTCGGTGAGCCTGCAGGCCAAAAAGATGGGCCTGTCCACCCCCAAGTCGGTGTACCGTGTGGAGCTGGGCCCCGACGGCGTCGGCATGTGGCCGGCGGGCCAGCAGGACAAGGCCCAGCCCGCTGCCTCCCACGACTGGGAGAGCGTGTACGGCGCCTGGCGCACCGCCCAGGCCGTCTATCTTTACATCAACGCCACCCATGCCTATCTGCTGCCGGCGGAGGAAATCCCCGGCGGGACGGACGCGGCCTGGACTCTGCTGGGCGAACATCTGCCCGCAGAAAAATTGCACGTAACCCGCTGAAAAGGAGGCTTTTGCCATGGAAAAACAGCATCAAAACCAGGTGTGGGTTCCCCACAGTGAAACCCTGCCCGAACCCGCAGGGGAGGGGGTCACCCGCCGCGTGCTGGCCTACGGCCCCGAGCTGATGTGTGTGGAGAACACCTTTGCCGAGGGCGCAGTGGGGGCACTCCACAGCCACCCCCACACCCAGATCACCTATGTGGTGTCGGGCCGCTTCCGGTTCACCATCGGGGATACCACCCGGGAAGTGGGCCCCGGCGACACCATGCTAAAACAGGACGGAGTGCGCCACGGCTGCGTCTGCCTGGAGCCAGGCATCCTGCTGGATATCTTCACCCCCATGCGGGAGGACTTTGTCTGACCCGGGGTCTTTGCCTGAACGAAAAAACCGAGAGCCGCAGCGTTTGCCGCTGCGGCTCTCTTTGCGTGCCAGGGTCCTGCTTTTGGCCGAATGACGCGAAAAAAGGCAGCAAGCAGGCGCCCGTGCGGATGCAGGGCGCCTGCTTGCTGCCCTTTCGGACAGACCAAAAGAATCTATATTGGAAGCTTTAGAAGATGTCGTTCTTACTGCTCGTCCTTGTCAACGGGCTTTTCTTCTGCGGCATGCTCGCAGACGGGACGCTCGGGCTGATAGATGATGCCTGCACAGCTGGGAGGCCAACCAAACCGCTCCTCAATGATGAACTGGGACAGCAATTTCTTGCCTGCATTTTCCAGGTGATTCATACACTTAACCTCCATACATCTTTTGCTTGAGTTGTTCAATCCATACAAGCAGCACACTGATTAAAACGCTGTAAAAGCTGAAAACCAGGACCTGCCGTATTCCCAGAATGAAAGTAACGCCCTGCACCAGCAAAACGCCGAGGAGAATCCCGTTTTTCTTCCGGATATTCGCCTGAACTACCTCCGTCTCAAAATGCAGCTGCGGGGGATAAATCGGAGGGAGCAGGAACGCGATGGCCAGCACCGCCAGATCCAAACCCCATACGGCGTATGGGCTCGCATGCAGCAGGGCGGGCCCCAGCAGAAACAAGACCAGCAGGGTCATGGCTGTGGTCATGGACAGACAGAGCCAGGCATAGGGCGCATGCCACCCGCCGATGCGGCTGCGCAGTAGGTACAGGGGCAGCATAAAGACCCAGACGTTCACAAACTGACCGGACAAAATAGAGCAAACCAGAAGAATCAGAAGAAAACAGACCTGAAGCAGCTTCTTTTCCACTACATACAGGCACCAGGGAGCATTGCTTTCTTCCACCCAGTTGCGGGCTACAAAATACGCTGTAATGCGGGATGAAATCGTATGCAGCATAAGGTGCCCTCTTTCTTTTTTACAAATTTACCATATTTTCTCCGTGAGGTGTGAGTTATGCAGTGAGATAGGCGTTTTTTGCAGTGAAACAGGAGAAATGAGCTGAAAAGTCAGGGGATCTGTGCGGAAAAGCAGAACATCCGGTCGGATTCCCGGTAGGAAAAGGCGAAAACCGCGCCCGACTGGTTCAGGATGTTCATGACCGTCCGCAGGCCGTAGCCGTGTTCCTTTGAGCGGTAGGGAGAGACCACCACCTGGTTGTCCAGTATTTTGACGGGAACGGCGGTGGTGTTTTCGATGTACAGAAAGCTGCCGTCCTCGGTGACCTGCATTTTGACGGTGATGGTCCGGGGCTGGCCCTCCGGGATTTTATCACAGGCCTCGATGGCGTTGTCGATCAGATTGGAGAGGAGCACCACCAGATAGGTGTCGTCCAGGGAAAAACAGGTCAGGTCATCCAGCTGCATGGAAAATTCGATGTCCTTCTCCCGGGCCAGACTGTATTTCTGGCTGAACAGAACATCCGCCACCTGCCGGCCGGTTTTCACGATCAAGGGGCTTTTGGTGCTGGTCTGCAGGAGGGACTGGACGTAGGACAGCAGCTTGCTGTCCGGGGCTTCGTGTTCCGCCAGGCCGCAGATCACCGACAGCTGATTCTGGAAGTCGTGGGTCATCTTGCGCTGGCTCCGGTATGCGTCCGACCAGGCCGCAATGACTTCGTTTTGGGCCTTGATGTTGTGCTGTAAGATGATGTTGTCCTGGCGGAGCTGCTCCTGCTGGTTCAGGTGACTCAGGAAGGCCACGGCGAACAGATTCATGGCCAGAAGCCCGACGGTGCACAGCAGCAGCTCTTTGGCCACAAAGGGGACGGTGCAGTAAATGCGCCACAGAAAAATGGCAATGGACAGGGACATGGCGGGGAAGATAAATATTTTCAGCCAGTTTTGCCAGGTGGTGTTGTCAAACTGGAAATGACGCCGGACAAACACCCGGAACCCCATGACGGCAAACAGGTCTAGCAGTTTGGCGAAATAGCCGAACAGATAGTATGCGTAGGGGTCCTGGAACTGGGGATGAAGATGGACGCCCGACAGAAACGAGAGGCCAAGGATGAACAGATTGTCCGCCACCGTTATAAAGGAAAGAAACAGGGTGGAAGCTACGGCGCTTTTGACCAGCGACGCGGAAAACGTCTTGTAAATCCATACGGTATCTATGCAGGCCAGCACGGATATTTTTAGAAAGGTGTTCCAGTCCGAAAAGGCCAGGCCGATGCTGTTGAGCAGCACCAAAAACAGAACCGAAAGGACGAACGGAACGCCCTGAAATTTCTTGGTAAAAAAGATCTCGCACAAAAATACCAGAGAGATATTTTCGGTGAAAATCAGGAAGATGTTCAGCAGGTTGTAGATCAGCTCATTCATAGACGACTGCCCTTCCACATGAGGTATTGACTGCAGATGTCGCGGTAGCTGCTTTCGGATACTTTTAATACTTCGCCGTTGCGGAGTTTGACCTGATAATTGGCCAGCCGGCTGATGTAGCACATGTTCACCAAGAAGCTTTTGTGCAGGCGGACAAACCCTTTGTCCTGCAATTTCTTTTCATAGTCGCCCAGCTTTCCGAGGCACTCCAGATGGGGCCCCGGCGACGAAACCCGATGGAGCAGAACCCGCCGGTAGGAAGTGCCCTCAAAGTATAAAATATCCTTCAGAGCAATTTCGGTGGTGGAGTCTTTCAGCTCCACCAGAAGGGTCTCGGTGTCCTCAAACAGCTTGTCCTGAATGGCGTCCAGACAGGCGTCGATTTCTTTGACGTATTGGTTTTTCATGATGTAGCGGAAGGCATTGACCTTGTAGCCGGTGGGCGCATACTGGATGTATGCGGTGACAAAAACCAGGATGATGTCGGGATAGCGCTGGCGGAGCTGGCAGGCCACCTCGATGCCGTTGATTTCGGGCATGTCAATGTCAAGAAAGGCCACCTGTACGTCGGAAAGATCCTCGTTCAGCACCATTTGGGGAGAGGAGAAAATCCGGCAGCTGAGGGGCCAGTCCCGCCTGGCACATCCTGTGCTGATCTGGTCGTACAGCTCTCCGGCAAAGACGGCGTCGTCATCGAGAATTATGATTTTCATGGTGGATCTTTCCTTTCTGTTTTGATTCTGGACCGGTCTGGTTTTGAAGCGCCGGCAAAATAAAAATGTGCTTTTTCGCGGCGGGCAGGCCCCTTGCACGCGGGGACGGTTCTGCTTATGCGGCCATGCGAAAAAGAACGGGCTGTTTGGGCGGCCCGACGGAATTCAAAACCCAATTTAACATACAGCTTAAACCCTCGTTTTGTCAATATTTTTGCAATTCTGCTGATCTTTAACGCAAATTGCCGCCGAAATCGCGTTAAAGTTAAGAAAAATTCTGATGATTCGCTCAAAGTGAGGTGGACAGAATGAAAATATATGATTTCAACGGGAAAAAGAACATCTGCGGGGAACGCATCCGGGAGGCGCGCTTAAAACTCCGTTTTTCCCAGACCAATCTGGCGGTGCGTCTGAAGCTGGAAGGGGTGGATCTGGAGCGGGATTCCATCAGCCGGATTGAGATCGGAACCCGCTTTGTTTCCGACTATGAACTTCGGGCTTTTGCAAAGACCCTCAATGTTTCTCCGCTGTGGCTTTTGGGGATGGAATGAGCCAAAAACCATTCGATTTTATTCGACAGAATTTGCACCGGTTCCGCCGTCGTTTTTGGCTTTGGTTTTGAGAAAAAACGGGTGTTTTCTGCGGCGGTTTATGCTGCGCTCCGGCGGCTGCCGGGCAGGAAAAGCGGTTTTGACGGAGACGCTATTGTTGATTCACTGCATGAAAACCGCCTCTTGCGGCAAAGAACCAAAAAAGCCCCCGAAATCTGTTATGATAGGTAGAACGATGAGAGAGGACCTCTTTTGTCGCGAATTCGCAAGATAGGGTGGTACGGCCATGGAACCGGTTCAAAACAGTTTGCTCAATCCAAAACAGCAGTGGCGCAAGGCGCAGAGAAAGCGGACGGGTGAGAAAAGCGCCTCCGCGGTTTTTCTGTGGGGACGGCGGGTGGTGTTTGAGGAGCGGGCCATCTTTCAAAACGACGCCGTCATCCGTATGCCAAAAGAGTTTGCAGAGCGCGCCCCGGAGGAAGGAAATCCGCTCTTTTGGGCCAGCACCCAGCCCCAGCATCTGTTTTCCAGCAGCCGTCTGCATTTCACCCTGGCGCTGAGCTGGACGTTCAACCGGATTTCCAACGAGAATATCGCGGACATCACAAAGGTGGTCCGGCCCCTCGTGCCCCGCATTTTCCCCGAAAGCATCGTCCTCAGGGAAGAGACCTTCCCCAAAGAGGAGGGCAGTGTGTCGGTTTTGTACATTGCATCCCCCGCCGCCGGTGGGGCGCGCGGGAATGTCCTGTTTTTTGCGTCGGCTGAAAACCGGCTCCTGATGGGCAATATTGCCTTTTCCATGCAGGATGCGGACCGCCTGGAACCCATCGCCCTGGAGATGGCCCGATCCTTCCGCTGGACCCGGAAGCACAGGTCCTGAATGAGAATCGATGACCTCGCTTGCCGGGCCTGGAGGCCGGGAGGCGGGGGCGTTTTTATAAAAAGAGCTGTACCTCGTCCGTTTGAAAAGCTGCCCGGGGCGGGACGATTGACAACCGCGGCGGACAAGAGTAGTATTACGGTTGGTTGACCTCATTGTTCCCGAAGGGGAGAGAAGGACCCGGCTTTTGCCCGGGCAGAGGAAGTAAAAGATCCAGGAGGTAACAGGACATGAAAAATGCAAGACCCATCACATCGGAGATGATCGCCGCCTTTAAGGCGAGCTATGACGCCGACAAGTCGGCCCGTGTGCTGACTGCGGCGGTTTCCCACAATCCGCTGAGCAAGGTGGCCCTCGACCCGATGGCCGCCGCCAAGATGGACAACAGCTTCTCCATCGAGGTAAAGACCCGCGGCATCACCGCACAGAAAAAGAGCGGCCGCTGCTGGCTGTTTGCATCCATGAACGTGATGCGTGAAATCGTGGCGGAAAAGTGCAATCTGGAAAAGTTCGAGCTGTCCGGCAACTGGCTGGGCTTCTGGGACAAGTTTGAGAAGATCAATTTCTTCCTGGAGAGTGTGCTGGACTGCACCGACCTGCCGGTGGCAGACCGGACCCTGGACTGGGTGCTGAACGGCATCAACGATGGCGGCCAGTGGGATATGATGGTCAGCATCATCAAGAAATACGGCATCGTGCCGGCTTCGGTCATGCCCGAGACCGAGCAGTCCTGCGGCACTATGGAGCTGATGCGGCTGCTGAACACCAAACTGCGCAAGGACGCCGTGGAACTGCGGGCCCTGGCCGCTGCCGGCGGCGACACCGCCGCCCGCAAGGATGAGATGCTGGCCGAGCTGTTCAAGGCACTGTGCATCTGCTTTGGCCGCCCGGTGGATCGGTTCGACTTTGAGTACACCGACAAGAACGGCGTGTACCATGTGGACCGCGGCCTGACCCCGGTTTCCTTCTATGAAAAGTACATCGGCCTGGCTCTGGAGGACTACGTCAGCGTCATCCACGCTCCCACCCAGGACAAGCCCTTCGGCAAGACCTATACCGTCAAGTATCTGGGCAACGTGGTAGAGGGCTCGGTCCGCCACCTGAACCTCCCCATGGAGGAAGTGAAGGAGCTGGTGATCGCCCAGCTGAAGGCCGGCGAGCCGGTGTGGTTCGGCAGCGACTGCAGCAAGTTCGGCAACCGTGACGGCGGCATCTGGGACCCCAACTGCTTCATCTACGGCGACGTTCTGGGCGGCATGGATCTGGACATGACCAAGGAGGAGCGCCTGGACTACCGCGACAGCGCCATGAACCACGCCATGATCCTCTGCGGCGTCAACCTGGACGCCGACGGCAAGCCCAACCGCTGGAAGATTGAGAACAGCTGGGGCGAGGACGCCGGCCGGAAGGGCTACTTTGTGGCCAGCGACGCCTGGTTTGACGCATTTGTCTATCAGGCCGTGGTGAACCGCCGGTTCCTCACCGACGCCCAGCGCCAGGCCCTGGAGGCCGAGCCCATCGAGCTGGCTCCCTGGGACCCCATGGGCTCTCTGGCATAACCCCAATCAACCTGACCTGTCCTGAAAATCCAGCGCGCCCCGGACGCAGACCGCCCGGGGCGCTTTTTTGCACCTTCGGGACAAAGGAGCCGGTTGGGAAGCCCGGATCCAGCAAATACCCGCCCCGATTGAACCCAAACAGTCCTTGTGCTATAATATCGATGTAGTTTTAAAAATACAACGGTGCGGCCCGGCCGCCGCGCCGGGAGGGGGATATGGGTTGATACGAAAACAGGACCGGCTGGTGATTACCTTTTTCACCACCACCGATGCCATGGCTATGGAACATCTGTGCAGAGAGCGGCAGGCGGACGGGCGGATTATTCCGGTGCCCCGCAGCATCACCGCCGGCTGCGGTCTGGCCTGGTGCGCGGCCCCCGAGAGCGAAAAACCGCTGCGGGCCCTGATGGAAGCGGAAGGCATCCGGTTCCAGGGGGTGTACCGCTGCCTGGTGTAAAGGAGGCGCGGCATGATTTATCTGGACAACGCAGCCACCACCCTGCGCAAACCCAAATGCGTGGTGGAGGCGGTGACCCGGGCCCTGTGCAGCATGGGAAACCCCGGCCGCAGCGCCCATGACGGGGCGCTGAGCGCCTCCCGCACCGTGTTTGAGGCGCGGCTGGCCCTGGCGGAACTGTTCGGGGCCGAGAGCCCCGACCGGATCGCCTTTACCGCCAACGCCACCGAGGCCCTCAACATCGCCATCAAGGGCATCCTGAACCCCGGCGACCATGTCATCACCACCGCCCTGGAACACAATTCGGTATTGCGGCCTCTGTATGAGATGGAGGACAAGGGGGTGGAGCTGACCATCCTGCCGGCGGACCGGCAGGGCCGGCTGAAGGAGGCGGATTTTGAGGCCGCCATCCGGGCAAATACCCGGGCCATCGTCTGCACCCATGGCTCCAACCTCACCGGAAACCTGGTGGACATCGGCCGGGTGGGACAGATCGCCCGGCGCCATGGCCTGCTGTTGGTGGCGGATGCCTCCCAGACGGCGGGGGTCTTTCCCATCGATGTTCAGAAGATGCAGATTGACATCCTCTGCTTCACCGGTCACAAGAGCCTGTTGGGCCCCCAGGGGACCGGCGGCCTCTATGTGCGGGAAGGGGTGGAGGTCCGGCCATTGCTCAGCGGCGGCAGCGGGGTACAGACCTATCTGCGCCGCCATCCGCCCCAGATGCCCACCGCTCTGGAGGCCGGCACCCTCAACGCCCACGGCATCGCCGGACTGCTGGCCGCGGTGCGGTATCTCCAGGCCGCCGGCCTGGATGCCATCCGGGAGAGGGAACTGGACCTGATGGAACGTTTTTACCGGCAGGTATCGGCCATCCCGGGAGTGACGGTGTACGGGGACTTTTCCCGGCGGATGCGCTGCCCCATTGTGGCCCTCAACGTCCGGGATTATGATTCCAGTGAGGTGAGCGACGCCCTCTCGTCGCAGTACGGCATCGCCACCCGCCCCGGCGCCCACTGCGCGCCCCGGATGCATCAGGCTCTGGGCACCGTGGAACAGGGCGCCGTCCGGTTCAGCTTTTCCCACTACAACACCGAAGAAGAAATTGAAACCGCTGTTTCCGCCCTGCGGGAACTGGCACAGGAGGAATAAATCATGGAAAAAATCATCGACTGCCGGGGCATGGCCTGCCCTCTGCCCGTGGTCAACGCAAAAAAAGCCGCCGAGGAACTTGCCGCCGGGGACCGGCTGACGGTTCTGGTGGACAATGAGGTGGCGGTGCAGAACCTGCAGCGCTTCTCCTCCCACAAGGGATACGTCTCCACCGGAGAGAAGAAAGGCGACAAGGAATACGCCGTGGTCATGACCATCACCGGCGAGGGTGCGGCCCCGCAGCCGGAGGAGGTGGACTGCCATCGGGATACCCGCCAAAAGGGGATGCTGGTGGTGCTGTCGGGCAATACCATGGGCACCGGCGACCCCAAACTGGGCGCCGCCCTGATGAAGGCTTTTGTGTTTGCCCTGACCAAACAGGACCAGCTGCCCGAGACGGTTCTCTGCTACAACACCGGCGCCTACCTGAGCTGTGAGGGTTCGGAGGTGCTGGAAGATCTGAAGCTGCTGGAGTCGGAGGGGGTCACCGTCTTGACCTGCGGTACCTGCCTGGACTTCTACGGCATCCGGGACAAGCTGGCGGTGGGCGGCGTCACCAATATGTACGAGATTGTGGAGCGGATGGAATCCGCCGGCCACATCGTCAAACCGTGACACGCCCCGAATGGAAAGCCCGGCGGAGGAAAAAGAGATGAACCATGAAAGAAAGCGCGCGGTTGTTTCGGGCGTCGTGTTTGTTGGCGTATATGTTTTGTCCGGGGCCCTTATCCGCTGGCGCAGCTACGATATGTACCTGGAAGCGCTGAAAGTGCTGACCGCCGTGATCGGCGCGGGCTGCTACTGGATCGGAAGCAGAGAAGGATGAGCGGCCGGGCGGAAGGAGAGATAAAACCATGGAAACACAGGTCAAACTGACCAAACTGGCGGCCTGCGCCGGCTGCGGGGCCAAGATGGGGGCCGGGACCCTGGCCAAAATGCTGGACGGATTCAAAACCCATGCCGACCCCCGCCTGATCGTGGGGTACGACAAGAGCGACGACGCCAGCGTCTATGTCCTCAGCGAGGAACAGGCCCTGATTCAGACCACCGACTTTTTCCCGCCCATTGTGGACGATCCCTACCTCTATGGCCGGATTGCCGCCACCAACGCCCTGAGCGACGTCTACGCCATGGGCGGCGAGCCCAAACTGGCCCTGAATATCCTGTGTGCGGCGGAGAGCATGAAGGATGAGACCATCCGGGAGATTCTGCGGGGCGGCTACGATGCCGCCTATGAGGCGGGGGCCATCATCACCGGCGGCCATACCATCAAGGGGGCCGAGCCCATCTATGGACTGGCGGTGTCGGGGTTTGTCCGCCCCGACAAGGTGCTGACCAATTCGGGAGCCCGGCCGGGAGATGTGCTGCTTTTGACCAAGCCCCTGGGGGTGGGCATCCTGACCACCGCCGCCAAGGCCGATATGGTGCCGGGCGAGGTGATGGACCGCATTTATCAGCAGATGGCCACCCTGAACAGAACTGCCCGGGATATCATGGTGGAGTATCCGGTCCACAGCTGCACCGACATCACCGGCTTTGGCCTGCTGGGCCACAGCTATGAGATGGCCCAGGGCAGCGGCTGTACCCTGCATATCGAGGCGGGCCGGGTGCCCTATCACCCTGAGGCCCTGGAAATGGCCGAAATGGGCCTGATCCCGGCGGGAGCCTACCGGAACCGGGAGTACGCCCAGCCGGGGGTGAAGCTGTGCGGGGAAATTCCCCTGGCGGTGCAGGATATTCTGTATGACCCCCAGACCAGCGGCGGGCTGCTGATCGCCCTGCCGGCCCGGGCGGCAGAGGAATGCCTGGCCCGGCTGCAGGAGAAGATTCCCCAGGCGGCCCGGATCGGCTATGTGACCGAAATGCAGGAGAGCGCAATCAAGTTGGAGTGAACGATGAAGGATTTGGTGATTGTACGGGGCGGGGGAGACCTGGCCACCGGAACGATTTATAAGCTGCGGAAATGCGGATTTCCGGTGCTGGTGCTGGAGATTGCTTCCCCCTCCGCCATCCGGCGGAACGTGGCCTTTTGCGAGGCGGTGTACCAGGGCAGCCAGCAGGTGGAGGATATGACCTGTTATCTGGCCGGCACCGTGGAGGAAGCCCGGCGGCTTGTGGAACAAAATCAGCTGGCGTTGCTGGTGGACCCGGCAGGGGACGCCATCCGGCAGCTGAAGCCCCTGGCGGTGGTGGACGCCATTCTGGCCAAGCGGAATCTGGGCACCCATCGGGGGATGGCCCCCATCACGGTGGCTCTGGGGCCCGGCTTTACGGCCGGCGTGGATGTGGACGCGGTGGTGGAAACCCAGCGGGGCCACAATCTGGGCCGGGTGCTGTGGCAGGGGGCTGCCGCCCCCAACACCGGCGTCCCCGGCATCATTGCCGGCTACGGCAGGGAGCGGGTGATCCACAGCCCAGCGGCGGGCGTGCTCCGCAATGTCTGCAAAATCACCGACACCGTCCAGCGGGATCAGGTGATCGCCGTGGTGGAAACCCCGGCGGGAGATGTGCCGGTGAAGGCCACTCTGGATGGATTGCTTCGGGGCCTGATCCGGGACAGCTACCCGGTGACAGAGGGGTTCAAAATCGCCGACATTGACCCCCGGGCGGAGGAATATCAGAATTGCTTTACCATCTCGGATAAGGCCCGCTGCATTGCAGGGGGCGTTGTGGAGGCCGTGATGTGTTTGAAAGGGGAGCGCGGACAATGATTCAAGCAGTAGTAGGCTCCGGCGGAAAGACCACCCTGATCCACCGGCTGGCGGAGGAATACCGCGCCCAGGGGAAAAAGGTGTTTGTGACCACCACCACCCATATGCGGGCCGAGCCGGACACCCTGCTGACCGACGACCCGGAACCCATTCTCCGGGCGCTGGAACAGACCGGCTATGCCATGGCCGGGATTCCGGAAGGGGAGAAAATCCGGGCTCTTTCCCCGGCCACCTATGCGGCGGTCTGCGCCCGGTCCGATGAGGTGCTGGTGGAGGCGGACGGCTCCCGGGGGCTGCCCCTGAAATATCCCTCGGACCAGGAGCCGGTGATCCCGGACAATGCAGAGGAAATCCGGGTGGTCTGCGGCCTGAACGCTCTGGGCCGCCCCGCCCGGGAGGTGTGCCACCGGCTGGAACGGGTGACCGCCTGCCTGGGGATTCCGGAGAATGCCGTCATCACCCCCGCCCATGTGCAGCGGCTGGTGACCGAGGGATATCTGCGCCCCCTGCGGGCGGCTTTCCCGGACAAAAAGGTCACCCTGATGCCCCGGACGGATGGCTCGCTGTACCAGCGGGCGGTGGCCAGCCTGCTGGTGCAGGAACAGGATGTGTCGGTCCTGCAAAAAGAATGGTTCTGCCCTCAGCCCAGGCTGATCATCTGCGGCGGCGGCCATGTGTCCCGGGAAGTGGCGGCTCTGGCCGCCCGGCTGGACTTCACCACCCGGGTGATCGACGAGCGGCCCGAACTGCTGACCAGAGAGCGGTTCCCCACAGCGGAGGAGCTGATCTGCGATTCCTATGACAACCTGGCCCGTCATCTGGACCCCGGGGCCTGCTATGTGGTGGTCACCCCCAACCACAAGGCGGATTTGCAGTGTGTGGAAACCATCCTGCCCACCGACTATGCCTATCTGGGGATGATGGGCAGCCGGCGAAAGGTGGAGTCCACCGTGGAGCAGCTGCGTCAAAAGGGATTTTCCCGGGAGCGGATTGACACCATTTTTGCTCCCGTCGGCCTGGAAATCGGGGCGGTGACCCCGGCGGAAATCGCCCTCAGCATCCTAGCGCAGATCGTCCAGCAGAAAAACAAAAACCACATGGCTTCGGCGGACCGGAGCCTGCTGGAAACCCGGGAACAGGGGGTGCTGTGCATCGTGGTGGAAAAACACGGCTCGGTTCCCCGCGGGGTGGGCAGCATGATGCTGGTGACCCCGGACCAGACCCTGGGCAGCATCGGCGGCGGAGAAGGGGAGTACCGCGCCATCTGCCACGCCCGGGCCCATGGGGGATACGATGTCCAGACCTACATCCTCCACGGCGGCGCAGCCGGCGGCCTGGATATGGTCTGCGGCGGCAGTATGAAGGTGCTGTTTGTGCCGGTGTAAAAAAGCTTTCCTCACTGAAACAAGAGGGCTTGCTGTCTGCTGCTTGCAGGCGGCAGGCCCTTTGGTCTGCGGAGGCGGGATGCAGCGGGAAAGTTTGCAGGCCCCGGATGGACGGGTGAAACCCGGCGTGCTATAATAGCCTTACATTCAACCCATGAGAAAAGAGGGATTGTCTATGAAAGATGCCATCTCCGCACTGCGTGTTCTGGAACATCAGAACTACGCCTACCGCTATGCACAGAGCGTCATCAACTTTGACGGCGAAACCGTCGCCCCGGCGGACAGCGCCGACGGCCGAGCTGAGGCCATCGAGGTGCTGAGCCGCGCCCAGTTTGAGCTGCTGACGGCTCCGTCGGTGGATCAGCTGCTGGATCAGGCGGACGCCGCCGCAGACGCCGCCCCCGACGGGGAACAGGTTCACGCAGAGGTGCGGGAACTGCGCCGGACCCTGAGCCAGATCCGGCCCATTCCGGCGGAGGAGTACGCTGCCTTTGAGCGTCTGACTCAGGAGGCGACGGCCGCCTGGGCCAAGGCCAAAAAGGCCAGCGAATTCTCGGTTTTTGCCCCGTACCTGGAAAAACTGGTGGCGGGCCGCCGCCGCCAGGCCCAGCAGATCGCCCCGGACAAAGACCCCTATGAAACCCTGCTGGACCAGTACGAAAAAGGCTTGACCATCGAGAAGTGCGACCAGTTCTTTGCTACCGTCCGGGGAGCCATTGTGCCTCTGCTGGAGGCCATCCAGACCCGGGGCAGTGCCATCCGCACCGATTTTCTGGATCAGGAGTGGCCGGTCAGCGGCCAGCGTGTCCTCTCCCAAAAGGTAATGGAACTGTGGGGCCTGGATCCGCAGCGCTGCGTTTTGGCCGAGAGCGAACACCCCTTCACCGATGGCTTCAATACCCGGGATGTGCGGATCACCACCCACTATATGCCCCGGGATCTGCTGTCCAACCTGTATTCGGTGGCCCATGAGGGCGGCCACGCCCTCTATGAGCTGCACGTGGACCCCAAACTGGATTACACCGTGCTGGCCGGCGGCGCTTCCATGAGCCTGCATGAGAGCCAGAGCCGCCTGTTTGAGAACATGGTGGGCCGCAGCAGGGGATGCATCCATCTGCTGTGGTCGGCCATGCAGGAGCAGTTCGGCGGCCAGCTGGCCGCCGTGACCGAAGAAGAACTGTACCGCGCCGCCAACCGGGCCGAGCCCGGCCTCATCCGCACCGAGGCGGACGAGCTGACCTACTGCCTGCACATCATGGTCCGCTATGAGCTGGAAAAGGCCCTGATCCATGGGGAGCTGGCAGTGGCTGACCTGCCCGCCGCCTGGAATGCAAAGTACAAGGAATATCTGGGCCTGGATGTGCCCGACGACGCCCACGGCGTACTGCAGGACATCCATTGGGCCGGCGGCAGCTTTGGTTACTTCCCCAGCTATGCCCTGGGCAGCGCCTATGCGGCCCAGGCCATGGCCGATCTGGAACGGTCCATCGACTTTGACGGGATGTACGCCTCCGGCGACCTGGCCCCCCTGCGGGAGGCCCTCGCCCGGCGCCTGTGGCACTACGGCAACCTGAAAGAGACTTCCTGGCTGGTGGAAAGCCTCTGCGGCGGCCCCTTCGATCCCCAGTATTACGTGGACTACCTGACCCGCAAGTACACCCAGCTCTATAACCTGTAATCGGAAAGAGAAGCTGCCTGCCGGCACGTTTTGGCCGGCTGGACGTACACAGAAAGACCCGGAACCGTTGGGTTCCGGGTCTTTCTTTGCAATGTTGGGATGAAATATTCCGGCTCCAATAAAACCGAGCAACTGCCCGGACACAACAAAAAATCCGCTTCGCTTCGGGAATGGATTTCGTTTGGTGGAGATAATCAGGATCGAACCGCTGACCGTTTGCATGCCAGCGGAGCGCTCGCTCGAGCAGTGCTTGGGAGATGGAATCCATCCTCGTTTTTCAGGATGCCGAAGAAATATTCCGCCATGGCGAGGCGGATGGCTGTTACTCCGCTTTAAAAGATGGCCTTTGACGCTTTGCATCGGTATATGACCGCCTCCGTCCGCTGATACCAGTGGAGCCGCACGGTTTTTCGACGGAAACAGGGGAAAAGGGGCTTGACAAAAACGGTGTTTTCTATATAATTACCAATGGTAACTATATGAGGAGGACAAAAATGGAACCGAAAACCATCAAAGCACTGCTGGATGCCTGTTATTTGGCCAAGCGCTGCCGGGATTTGCTTCCGGCGCTGCCGGAAGGCGTGGCGCCGGCATACATCACATATCTGGATGTGATCCAAACGCTGCAGCAACAGGGCAGGCAAATCAAAATCTCGGATATCAGCGATGCGCTGAATCTTCCTCGGCCGGGCGTGACCCGCACGGTGAAGGAAATGGAGGCCAAAGGCTATCTCTATAAGAGCGCCTCTCCACGGGATGGACGGATTACCTACATTTCGGTCACTGAGGCGGGGAAGAACCTGTCCCGGATCTACAATGAACAGTATTTCGCCCGTTTGGCGCCGCTTTTGAGCGGAATTTCGGAGGAAGAGGCCGACTGCACCATTCAAACAATTCAAAAATTCTATCGCGTTATGTCGGAAGGAGGCGTTTCTGTTGAATAAGAAAAGTGCAGATTTTACCCAGGGCAGTATACTCCAGAAGCTGCTCTGGTTCATGGTTCCCATTCTTGGAGCCCTGATTTTACAGGCCGCCTATGGTGCAGTGGATTTGCTGGTTGTAGGGCGGTTCGGGTCCACATCGGGGCTTTCGGCTGTCTCCACGGGGAGTCAAATCCTGAATCTGGTCACATTTGTTGTGACGCAGCTTGCCATGGGCATCACGGTCTTGATCGCACGATATCTGGGCGAAAAAAGACCGCAGCAGGTTGGGTCTGTCCTGGGAGGAGCCATTCTTGTTTTTGCGCTGATCTCGGTGGGCTTGTGTGTTGTATTGGTGGGGTTTGCCAGGCCCATCTCTGTGCTGATGCAGGCGCCGGCAGAGTCTCTGGATCTGACCGTAAGCTATGTGCGCATCTGCGGAAGCGGTATTTTCTTTATCGTTGCCTATAATGTGCTCTCCGCCATCTTTCGTGGAATGGGAGACAGCCGTTCTCCGCTTTTGTTTGTTCTAGTGGCCTGCGTGGTCAACATCCTGGGAGATCTGCTGCTGGTGGCGGGGCTCCAGATGGATGCCGCCGGAGCGGCTCTCGCTACAGTATTTGCACAGGCGGTCAGTGTGGTTTGTGCAGTGATATTGCTGATCAAGAAGGAGCTTCCGTTCTCTTTCAGTCCGAAAGAAATCCGGCTGAATCTGCAGTGCCGCAAATTCCTGGCCATTGGATTGCCTCTGGCTTTGCAGGAATGCTTGACGCAGCTGTCCTTCCTGGCACTGTGCGCTTTTGTAAATCGCCTGGGCCTGGAGGCTTCTTCCGGATATGGCGTAGCCAGCAAGATCGTCAACTTTGCCATGCTGGTTCCCAGTGCGGTCATGCAGTCGATGGCGTCCTTTGTGTCGCAGAATGTGGGAGCAGGCAACCCGAAGCGCGCAAAACAAGCCATGTTTACCGGAATCGGTGTGGGACTTGGTTTTGGCTGTGTGGTTTTTGCCCTGGTTATGCTGAAGGGCGATGTGCTGGCTGGCATCTTCTCCTCCGATGCAGTGGTCGTCCAAAAGGGCTTTGAATACTTAAAGGGATTTGCCCCGGAAACCATCGCCACCGCGATCCTGTTTAGTATGGTGGGCTACTTCAATGGAAACCAGAGAACGCTTTGGGTCATGATTCAGGGATTGGTTCAAACCCTTCTTGTCCGCCTTCCCATGGCGTATTTCATGAGCATTCAGCCCAACGCAAGCCTGACCCGGATCGGCCTTTCCGCCCCGATCTCCACCGCAGTTGGAATCCTTTTGAATGTGGGATTTTTCATTTATTTTGTCCGCGAACAAAACAGCGGCAAATACGCAGCCAAACTGGAATAACCGAAAAGGACCGAAACCGTATGGCGCATTTTCGCCAGCCGCATCCTTGTCAGACCAACCACGATGTGAAGCTGGTCCGTGCTATGGAAATGATTGCAACAAATCGTAAGAACTTGGAATAATATAAAGAGGCACCCCATTGGCAACAAACAAGTCAAAGTACTTGTGCTGCGAATGGGGTGTTTTATGGTGTTGGGGTATCTTGGGTGCGAATACAGGCGGCTGAATGGCATACACAAAGCGGGCTCACATTTAGCAAAAACAAGTCGAAAACACAGGTCTTTTGGCCAAAATCAGTATCGCAAGGGGTATAGCTGGCTCGGGCGCAGATAAAAAATGCCCGTTGCTTTGCGCCGCCTGTGAAAAAAGAAAAGCCTTGAAAACGTAGTGTTTTCAAGGCTTTCCGCGTTTGGTGGAGATAAGCGGGATCGAACCGCTGACCTCTTGAATGCCATTCAAGCGCTCTGCCAAGCGGTATGTGTACACACCCCCGTGATTGATGCTTGGAAGATGCAATAAATACGATAATACGAATAATATTATTTCTTTTAAAATCATTTTTAACCTGATAGGCTGTAAGAAAAAGTAAAAAGAAGATTTTTCTACGAAAAGAGCATCTTGATTCATGTCGGAACCAAAGTGTTCTTTTTTTGTGCCCAATCGGAGAAAGGAGACTATATGCTGGATTACTTTTACGGCGGACAAGCCGATCTTTTTTCCTTCTACAGATTACCCAAAGCACTCTTTGCGGACACCAGATTCCGTGGAATTTCGGCAGAGTCCAAGATTCTGTATGGCCTCCTGCTGGATCGAATGAGTCTGTCCATTAAGAGCGGTTGGCTGGATAAGCAGGGGCGAGTGTATATCATCTTCACAACGGATGAAATTATGAAGGCCTTCTACTGTGCGGACAACAAGGCCACCAAGCTCATGAAGGAATTGGAAGGCTGCGGTCTGATCGAACGGAAACGCCGGGGACTCGGAAGACCCAGCCTGATTTGTGTGAAAAATTTTATCTTTGAATCGTCAAAACGCAATCATGCACAATTCCTACACTGCCCGGGTACAGCACAATTTGAATGCAAAATAATTGATGTCTACCGGTCAAAAAGAGGGTGATGATTTGCCCCTGAAAAACAGCCATGATAGATATAACCAGCTAAAAAGAAAGTACAGAAAATCCAAAATAGTGTAAACTCTATTAGATTTCCTGAATGCGTCAGCCTATTTCAATCAAAAACTCGTGTTGCGTCGTTGCGTCTCAGAACAGAACTTTTTGGAATAGCTACGCATATGAATGCTTTTACACAGGTTAGATTTACGTAAGCACATTTTACCCGTTTAGGATTATATTTTTATTAGGCCGACAATGTATCTAGGGCAAAATAGCTTCCATATTCTGCTTATTAACATATCAAGAACCAGTATAAATAAATGGTTTCGCTCTTTTACAGCATGAATGCTAGAGAGATGAACGTTAACGCTTCTTTTTGTTTTGGAATCTGCATAAGAGTAGATGTTTTTGTTTTTAGATTCAACAGATGAGGATACTTCTTTATAAATTAAATGATATCTTCTCGCAACAAAAAGCCAAAGGAAGATCCGACATCTACAAAGAAATTCAGGACGTTCAGAACTTCGCGTTTGCGCAAAGGATTTGATTTGAAAGAGTACAGATGCTGATAAACATAGCGATACATATACTCTTCGATATAATAGACGGTGTTTATTGGGAGAGAAGCTTGTCGCAGTTGAGGGTTGTTGGAAATTATATCACTCAGCCACTCGACGCCGCTTTCAAAGAATACTTTAGCTCCAATGCCATTCAATATGCGGCCAATGGAATACAAAACTGCAGGATGTGCACCCATTCTGATTACGGATGCTTTATAGAAAAGTATACAATCTTCTCTGAGAGAGTGCCAGGAGGTGATTTTTTCCTTCCAAAAAGGTCCAGCTAAAAGGAATTCTGTCAGGACGTTGCCCATGCCGTAGTCAATTGAGGGCTCTCGACCTATTACTTGGTTAGTGGGGTATAGGAGTTCAAAAGCTGAGAAGATATAACTTTTTAAAAGATTCCATAGTTTCCAGAAAGCGTTATAACGGGGAGAGGTGTCTTCTAATACAATGATGTTCTGTAAAAGATGAGCAAACTCTCTGTCGTATCGAACATGACGCATCAAATGTTCCAAAAAGAGACTCTGTTGTTCTTCAGAAAGATTCAAAAGGTAATCGCTAAGCCATTGGATATAGCCTTGCTCACCTTCAAAATCCCGATGGATTTTTTCGCTTGCAGGCTGGGATCCAAACAATGTGCTCCAGACCTGCCGGCCAATCTTCAAAACAAAATCCAAAGATCCTTCCACAGGTTCAGGGGGCATCATCTGCTGCAAAGCAATGAGCTGATCCATCCCCAGACCCTCCAAAGGAATGTCTTCCAAGCGGAAACCATCCTTTTGAAACAGGCTTTGGAGTTCCTGGCTGTGTGATTCAAAGAACGCTTGGGTGGTGATGTCGCGGCGGCGAAGCGGAATGGAGGAAGCATACTGCGGCCTCCACACTGCGTATGCATACATCAATTTCAAGACTGCGTCAGGGGAGGTCTGCCAGAGGGTGGAAGCAATGCTGTGCAGCAATCCGCGCTGGCTGCTGTTGACGATGGTGAGCACAAGTAGCATGAAAAAGGGAGAAGACCAGTCTGCAGTGAAGGTGCTGCCGGGCACCAAACTGGCCAGGGCAGGGAAAACTTTGTCCGGGTTATAGGCTGCTGCATCGGTGTCCTCCACCACGGATTCGAAACAGGCCGTCAAAAGCACAACCTTGCAAAAGATAAAATCCTCTTGGCCCAAGGCGGCCTTGTTGTTTTGTACAAGAACAGCACAAGCGTTTATGGCTGCAGAAATATTGAAAAAGAAATCTTTCTTTTCCTCTTCCAGAATTTGATGGACTTCATTCATCACCAACTGGATGTCATCAAATTGAGGATATTTTTCATTGGCACTGGGGTCATGCTGGAGTTTTGCATCAGACCAAAGCATTAGCGGCATGTGCCGCATAAATTCTTTCTGGTTCTGTTGCGTTTGGGCGCTGCGTTTTTTGAGATGATCCGGCATAACCGGTGCGATGGAGAGGGTCACGCGATCCTGTGCGATGGACTGGCACTGAACCTGACATTTTCTGAGATCACTTCGATAGTATGCAAATTGATAAGATTCCTCCCAGGAGGCGATGTCTTTTGTGGCCTCGTCAAACGCAGCATATAACTGTGATTGTTGCTGTTCCCACTGTTCTTCAGAAAGGGCACCCTTCTCAAGCTGGTAGCCCAATAGAATTTCCTCAAATCGTTTTTTGCGGAAAGGAAGGTTATTGGACTCAATTCTTTCTTCGTCAAACTGTCGGCCAAAGGGGGATATTCCTTTGAAAAAGTTAGCGCTATGCTCTTCTGTCCAACGAGAAATATCAAGAAGAAAAATCTCTTTTGTCTTCAATAAAATACAGCTAATAGGAAAAAGTTTTTCCGGATATGCAATGACTGCGCTGAGTACGACGGCAGTGATGGCTGCTGTCCAGGAATGCCGAAGCAGATATTCACAAATCTGACAGCTGGTTTCCTCATCGGAGCTTTCAACAAACTGTAGCAGCCATTTTTCCAGAGCCATCAAAATGCTTTTCAGCAGGTCCGGGGTGACGGAAGTGCCCCGGTACATATTCCACAACCGATTGCTGCATACCTGGCTTTGAATGGTTCCATCAGGGAAATGAAGCTGGATCAGATAGCATTCAGAATACTTTTCAGCCAGGTGTGAATCTTTGTAGCACCTGGAAGTGTAACTCATAACCCGAAGGATCATATTCACCGTCGGCATGGGCGTGGCGTTCAGCAGCAAGTACAGGGGGGTCTGCAGAGCGCTTTCCGGACTATAGGCGGTGTGGGTGTCAAGAGACAAGCCGAAAGCATGCTCTATGCGGAAAGCAAAACCGGAATCGTGTTCCTGCCGGGACAGGTAGCACCAATGGCTCTCGGCCAGGGAAAGCAGCTTTTCCGGGATTGCCAGGGCAATGTTGCCACAGCTGAACGCATTGGAGAGACTTTTCTGGATCAGGAGATAGTATTCGCTGCCGCGCTCCAGCGGCGGCTCTTTCGCGGAATCAAAAATGCTGCCCAATTCCTGTTTGAGTTCCATCGCGGCAGCCAGCATGACATCCGTAAAAGCAATAAAAGAAGCATTCTGCTCCAAAGAATACCGGGACTCGGTGCCCCACATGGCATGCCGCAGGTACATTGCAATCTGTCCGGCGAGACGTGTGGTCTCTCCTGTTTTATATTTGGTAGTCCATGTTTTTAAGGCGTCGGAAACAATGCCCAGATTTTGATTGGTCCATGGGATCAAAGAGCGATTGTTGTAAATATACTGAAAAACGGTATGCCAAGCTTGTCCAGCAGGACAGGTATAACGATATTTTTGATTTGCAAGTTCAGGAAAAACTTTGAATAGTTCCTGATCACTATCCCGGCAGGCGGTGTTCAGTAGAAAAACCATTCGGGTAAATAACTGGTATTTATTTTGACTGAGTACGGGGTCAATTGCCTGGAAGCAATGGTTTTCTTCGGTCTGCATCAGAGCGATCATGGTTTCATCCTTCCATGTCTGATCCAGATCGCTTTGAAATACAGAGATTAAAAAACTGGGACAGTGGTCCGCGCCGTTGGCAATTATGGATTCCAACCAAATACGATATAGTTTCCTGGCCCGGAGGGATAGACCGAATCCATTCAAAACCTGCTTGACATCTGTCTCTTCCTGATATCGCTGATCTAGGATGTGTTTTACGATCAGTTCTTCATAGACATCATGGCCCATCATCCAGAGGTTCGGGGAGTTGTCATAAACGGCAATAATCCCGCTTTCCTCCAGGGCTGCCAGGGCGTCCTGGTCGTCTTTTGCGCTGCTCCTGTAAATGCTGGCCTCCCGCTGGAGCATAGAGAGGACAATGTGCTCAGCCATTTCTTCCCGCCGGACGGGAAGACCGCCGGCGCGGTGCCGGATGTTGCAGATGACGCCGTCCCAGACCTGCCGCAGAAACATTTCTTCGGAAGAGATCTGATCCAGACTGAAGAGATCCAGCTTTAAGTACAACTGCAAATAAAAGAGATCCTGCAAAAGGCTGCAAAGTTTCTGGTTCTGAGGCAGTGGAAACTGGTATTGGGCCGAGAGATTTTGCAATTCGGTGTGGGTGATAGGTTTTACTTGAAATAAATCATAGGTGACGTCTTTGAGAACATTCCTACAAAAACTGTCTTTATAGATTGTACGAATGGTGAAAATCATTTTCCATCCATGGTTGATAAACTGCTGAATAATGGAATCAAAGACTTTCGGGTAGGATAATGCAGAAAATTTCTCTGCGGATTCGATGATGCAAACTTTCCGGTTTTCCTGGCAATAGGCAGAAAAAAGATCTTCCAGCTGGTAAGGCCCATATTTATTCAGAAATAGATTTTCTTCTTCAACATCGAGATCAGTAGAGGAAAAGAAAAGGCAAACGCTTTGATCTCCTTGCGCTTCCTGATGCTGGACGAGATCTTTCACGATTCCGGATTTGCCGGTACCAGCATCGCCATAAACAACACAGGCTGCGTGCTCTGACTGCCAAAGTGTGCTGAGCGCCTGTATATCATGCTGGACCTTGATCTGGCTGCCCTGATACGGAATGGAAGACTGGATGTTATGGAAAATGGATTGGCTTCTGCTTTGGATCCAATCCATCCACTGGGCCATCCCGGGATTGGGATTGAAATACAGATCGCGCACAAGAGGCAGATGCAAAAGGATTTGCTCCATATGGCTGGGAACCCGCCATTCAACGAGGACGCCTTCCGCTTCTCCGCACTGTTCAATGGCCTGCTGATAGGCAGGCTTTTGGGTTCCATCAAGGGTGCTGGCCGACATCTCCTTGTTGAGATAGAAAAGAATTCGCTGGAGATCGGGATATTTCTTCTTTGCGTCTGTGATGACCTTTTTTAGGTCGTTTTCCTTGGATGAAAGAGGGGTGGCCGCATCGTAATATTTGGCCTGAAAACCAGTCTGCAGCCCGTCGGGAGCTTGTACGGGCTGTGTTTCGATGTATGGCTGGTTGAAATATCGAAAAACGCCTCCCGGCAGATGCATCTCATAACAGAACAGCGTTGTAGCGAGGTTTTCAAAGGCGGCTCTGGGATTTTGAGAGAACTTAAACGCAAAGCAGTCCCAATCAACTGGAATGTTTGTCATATAAAGACCCCCTTACAATGACAAATATAATTTGTGGTGAATTATGCCATAGATGTAATCAATTGGCAATGCATTATTCCATTGGTCAAGGCAGCCGGTAGGCCCAATACTTGCCAGCATGGACTTTCACCAGGTGCCCGTTGGCAACCAGACCGGCAAGGATGCGGTTGGCCGTCGCAGCCGACACACCGCACAGCGTCCGCACATCGGCGTTTCGGATGCAGTCGTAGCTCTTGAGATACGTCTCGATTTGACGCCAACGGGCAGTCTCCTTGTCGGGTGCTTCATCGCTCATACCATCACCCGCGGTGATGGCCTCGGTGAGGGCTGCCTGAATGGCCGACAGCATGAACTCAATGAACGCAGTGGATTCTCCCGCATTGTTGGAGGCGTTGATTGCTTCATAATACTCCGGTTGGCGGTCATGGATGACGGATTCCACCGGAAGCCAGGCAAAAGCCGGATTCCACCGAGAGAGCAACAAGGTATGCCACAGTCGGCCCACCCGTCCGTTGCCGTCGGCAAAGGGGTGGATCAGTTCAAACTCATAATGAAAGACACAACTACGGATCAGCATATGCAGATCACTATTCCGGATCCAGTCCAGCAGGTTTGCAATCAGGCCAGGGACATACTGAGGCAGCGTCCCAAAATGAACCACCCGCCCCTGGCTGTCTACCACGCCCACTGGCCGGGAACGGAATACCCCGGCTTCTTCTATCAAACCGCGCATCATGATGCTGTGGGCCATCAGCAGGTCATCTACCGAGTACGGGTCCAGCTCGTCCAGGTGTTCATAAATCTCATAGGCATTTTTGACCTCGGCAATGTCTTTGGGCGGCGCGAGAACGTGTTTGCCGCCCAGCACAGCCGTGACCTGCTCAAGAGAAAGCGTGTTCTGCTCGATGGCCAGAGAGCCGTGAATGGTCCGAATCCGATTGGAGCGGCGCAAAGTGGGGTTTGCAGGCAGTGAGCTGACAGCAGTTAGCCGGCCCACCAGCTCGGCAATCTGCGCCACGCTGTCAATGATCTGGTGTGTGATTTCAAAGGGTGGCTGTTTGCTTTTCATGCATGGAACCTCCACAGAAGCAAAATGAACACCATTATTGTAACATACATCCATCATCACATCAATCGAAATGATGATTATAAATGAGAGATGAAAAAGAAGAAGGACGATGTGACCCCAAAAGCAACTGTAATTGCCATTGTCAACCAGAAGGGAGGTGCAGGAAAGACCACGACCAGCGAAGATTTGGACGTTGGCATTGCCATGGAGATTGGCGGGTGGACGTAGCTCCCAGGTGCTTCGATCATATCCACGCCTGTACATCGGGAATATCTGGATGACCATAGCCAACAGCTGAACGAGCTTCAGAAAGGAGATAACGCTTAGGGTGTATCTGAAAACTCAAAAACGCCCAAAAAAGTGTTAAAAAGACAAGAAAAAGACATAAAAGGATTCTATCATAGGCAGTGCAAGGAAGTGATAGCATGACGATTCATCGTT
>NZ_NFLL01000020.1 GCF_002160895.1 Faecalibacterium sp. An122
AACACAGAAGTTAAGCTCACTTGTGCCGAAGATAGTTGGCTGGACACGGCCTGTGAAAATAGGTAGATGCCGGCTTCTCTACAAAACCCCTGAGGATAAATCCTCGGGGGTTTTCTCTTGTAATTTTTCCGCACGGAAGAAGCAACGAAAAAGAAATAAAAGGACAAATTCGGGCACAAATCCCGTAGTGCTTGAACATAACACGACTTGAACCACATGAAAAACTTGAAATAAATTCCGAAATACAATTTATATGTTTCACACAGGAAAGAGATTGACTTAAAATTTTTATTCTGCTATCTTGAGATCAGGCCGCCGGCGGCTCCTTATCATGAAATGAAAAGGAGCACTTAAAATGATTCATTTGCAACTACAAGGCAACCATGATCAAACGGGAGAGCAGTGGGGTTCTCTGCTGCGGGAGTCCGGAGTAAAAATTCTGGATCACATCCCGTTTCCGATCACAGGGGAGCGGATGGAATATGCAGAAGCCTGCCTTCCTGTGTATCGCCAATATTATCCCGCTCTTTTGGAAGAACTGCAGGGCCTGGCCGCAGGACAGGACTGCGATGTGCAGCTTTTGCAGGCGGCGTTGTTCAGTATGTACGCCATTCCGCCGGCTTGTCACTGCTCCTGTTTTGCTGTGGCAGAAGGAGATGAAATTCTCTTTGGCAGGAACAGCGATTTTCTGCCGGTGCTGGAAGAGCACAACACCAACGTGATTGTTCATCGAATCGATGGTGCCTGTTCTTTCACAGGAAATACCACATCTTTCCTTCAGATGGAGGATGGCGTCAATCAGAAAGGGCTGGCGGTTGGACTGACCTCGGTGAGCCCGACAAAAATCAAACCGGGCTTTAATGCCGGTTTGCTGGTGCGCTATCTCCTGGAGACCTGCGGGACAGTTTCGGAGGCGTTGGAAAAGCTGAAAACGCTTCCTATTGGTTCCGCCCAGACGCTGACTCTGGCCGATACGAAAGGGGATTTGGCTGTGGTGGAGTGCAATGCGGAGCGGGTCGAAATTGCGAGACCTGCCGATCCGGAAAGTCCCTTTGTCTGTGCCACCAATGCTTTCCACTTACCTTCGATGCGCAGCTATAACCGCACAACCGAGGACGACTGGTTTGCAGAGCGGCGCTATCGGACGATGACAGAGGCGCTGAGAAGAAAGGAACTCAGAAAAGACCTTTCCTTTGCACGGGGCTTGCTCTCGGGCCGGTACGGCTTTCTGTGCCAGTACGACCGCAGCACAGGAAAAGACACCGTGTGGTCGGTGGTGTATGATTTAAAGCGCCATGCAATCTATCGCAGCGAATCCAACCCGTGCCGGAGCGGTTATCAGGAGGATATGCGGTTCACTTTGTAAAGAAAAGCGCAATAGGAGATAAAACAAGAGAGCCCCCTGTACGGCAGAGCGTGCGGAGGGCTCTTTTCTGTTGTTCAGCCCCGCCGCATGATATAGCGGGTACGGCTCACATTCTGGGTGGTGCACTGGATTTGAAAGCCCATCCTTTGATAGAGAGCGATGGCACTGGTGTTCTTTTGAAAGACATACAACATAATAGGCTGACTTGTTTCAGCGCAACACTTTTGAATCACGGCAGTGCCTATGCCGTGGCCCCGGAAGGCAGGGAACAGATACAGGTCGTCCAATTCCATGGTGTTGGAGTCCATGGGAGAAAAATGGTAATAGCCGGCCTTATGGCCTTCCGCAAAGATGCAGGTATATTCCTGGATGTGTTGTTCCAGTTTTTGGCGGACCCAAGCCAGAACCTTTTGGTATGGGATTTGGCTCAGGTCCTCGTACTGGTCGATCAGTTTCTTGTTAAAGGCAAAGAGGGCCTCTAGATCGGATACGTCGGCGGGTTGGTAGGTGAGCAGCATGGGGACCTCCTGTTTATGGGTGGTGACGCTCTTCAGGCCGCAGCGGGGAAGGGGAAAGCCAGCTTTTACCGAGAAGGAAAAGCGGCGCACAAATAGAGCGAAGAGGTGTGTCAGAGGGCGTCGGCCTGATAGACTGGCTGGCCCGCCAGATAGGTGGCCCGGATGGGGATGGCGTGCAGCTCCTGAGGAGCCGCCGCAAACGGATTCTCTCCCAGAATCACAAAGTCCGCCAGATAGCCCGGTGCAATGCGGCCCTTGCAGATTTCTTCAAAGCTGGCCTTTGCACCCGCGATGGTAAAGCTGTCCAGCGCCTCCTGAACGGAAAAACACTGGTCGGGCAGGTAAGGGCCCAGATGATCCCGCAGCGTGGTGCGGGTGACGGCACACTGGATGCCGGCCATCACATCCGGCTGCTCCACCGGACAGTCGGAACCGTTGCTGACCGTCACTCCATGATCCATCAGGGTTTTCCAGTGATAGCTGGAGGCCGCCAGCCGGCGGCCGGCCCGGGCCTCCACGATATGAATGTCATAGTCCAGGAAAATACTCTGGGCATACACATGGAGGTTCAGACGGCGGATTCGCTCCAGCTGGTCGGGGCGGGTGATTTGGCAATGAACGATGCCGTGCCGGTGGTCGGCCCTGGGATGGGCTGTAAGGGCTTTTTCCAGGGCATCCAGCACCCAGTCCAGGCAGGCGTCCCCGATGGCGTGGGTGGCCGTTTGCAGCCCGTGGGCGTGGGCCGGCCCGATCATCTCCTCCAGGGTTTTGCGGTCGTATACGGGCAGGCCGCAGGTGGACGGATCATCCGCATAAGGCTGACTCAAAAGGGCGGTACGGGCCCCCAGAGCGCCGTCTCCGATGATCTTGACCGGACCGGTCCGGAACAGGGCGTCTCCCTTGCCGGTTTGTCCGCCGGCGGCAATGAAGCCCTGCAGGTCCGAAAGGGTGGCGAAATTGCACTGTTCGTTGACCCGCACCGTCAGCTGGCCGGCCGCTTTCAGCTCCTGATAGGCCTGATCCACCTGCTGCCAGGGAATGGCCCGGAAGACGCAGTAGTCGTCGGTCTGGCTGCTGGTGATACCGCGGGCGTTCAGCTCCCGGCAGGCCAGCCGAATCATCTCTTTCAGAGATTCGATGTCAGGCACAGGAATGGCCGCGTAGACCGGCTCCATGGCGTTGTCAAAGAAACGGCCGTCCGGTTCGCCGTCTGCGAGGCCGATTCGGCCGCCGGCCGGCTGGGGTGTCTGGGCGGAAATTCCCAGCAGGTCCAGGGCACGGCTGTTCACCACCAGACAGTGGCCGCAGGCCCGGGTGATGCAGATGGGGACCTCGGTGGACACCTGGTCCAGGTCGTGCCGGTCGGGCATCCGGTGGACGTCGGAGAAGAAATCTTCGTTCCAGCCCCGGCCCATCAGCCAGGCGCCGTTCTGCCGTGGATGCTGCTTCAAAAAGTCCCGCAGGCAATCCAGAAGGTCGGCCAGACGGCCGGTGTGCTGGGCCAGGGGCGCCATTTGGAGGGTGTAGCCCAGCTCCAGCAGGTGCATATGGCTGTCGTTGAAGCCGCTGCACACGAACTGACCCGCCAGGTCTACCAGCCGGTCGCCGTCTTGCTGATGTTCCAAAGCCTGCCGGCTGGTGCCGGCAAAGACAAAGCGGCCGTTCTTCTCGATGAAGGCTTCCGTCAGGGGAAGCGCGCCGGTATAAACGGCGCCATTATAATAAATGGTTTTCATGGCTGTATCCTCGATATGATGTATCTGCTGTGATTATAGTGGGGCCCGGGCCGAAAGTCAATCGCACAGGATGGAACGGTCCACGCAGATTTCACCCGCCCTTCACAAAACGGAAACCTGGGGGAAACATTGTTTTGCTATACTGCATACAATGGAGAATCGTCCACGAAAGGAGCGCAAAGCAATGAAAATCATCTTCAATGCCATTGCCGCCGTGATCGCCCTGGCGGCGGGATTTTTGGTGGTCCGGATGTACAAGGACCGCTGAAAAACCACTCTGGAAAGAAATTTCCCCTTGACAAATGACCTTTGTATCTGTATACTGAACGATGTTCAGATTGAGGTGATGAGATGAACACAGTGGTCACATCCAAAGAAGAAATCCTCCGCACCAGCCGGGAACTGATCCGGCAGCAGGGGATTGCGGCGCTGAATGTGCGCTCGGTGGCAGCCGCCTGCGGCGTGTCGGTGGGGTCGATCTACAACTATTTCAGCTCCAAGTCCGAGCTGGTGGGGTCTGCCGTAGAGAGCATTTGGTGCGAGATTTTCCATCAGCCGGAGGACGACGCCGTTTTTCAGGACACCCAGGCCTGTATTACCTGGATGTATGAGCGGATGGCCTATGGATATCGGGAGTACCCCGGCTTTTTCACCCTCCACTCGCTGGGTTTTATGCAGGAGGAGAAGCCGGACGGAAAGCGGAGAATGCAGCAGACCTGGCAGCACATTCTGGATGGTTTGTGCTTTGTGCTTCGGAGAGATCCCCACATTCGCCCCGATGCCTTTAACGACCATTTTACCCCCGAGATTTTTGCGGATGTCCTCTTTTCGCTGATGCTGTCGGCTCTGCTGCGGCGGGACTACGACCCCTCCGCGGTGCTGGAGATTGTCCGCAGAACCCTCTATTGAAATTCCCGCCCCGGGTGGGAATTTTTTACGGCTCAAACTGAACAATGTTCATTTGAAGGGAAGGATGGTATGAAAGTCAAGCGGGAAACCCTCCTGCTGCTGGCCTGCCTGGTGTGGAGCGCCGCAGGGGTAAATATTCTGCGGATTGGTCTGCAGTCTTACAAAGGATATGCCACCGGCTTGAATCTGCTGCTGTCGGCGGCGGTGTTCGCTGTGTTCCAGGTGTTTGTCTTTGGCCGTCTGGTGGGCAAACACACCAGACGCATCCAGGGCTATGGGGAGGAGCGGCAGTTTTTCCTTAAGTTCTTTGACGCCAAGGCCTTCGCCATGATGGCGGTCATGATGGGCGGCGGCATCGGGATTCGGGTGTCGGGCCTGGCGCCCGAGCGGTTCATTGCGGTGTTCTATTCGGGGCTGGGGGCGTCGCTGCTCCTGGCCGGGCTCTTGTTTGGACGCAACTACGGCCGGGCTATATTGGACCGGGCCGCGGTGCAAAATAGATCTGCAACAACAAAAGGAGAATGAGTTTATGCAGGCAATCATGGAAACGCTTTTTGACGTGGTCTATCTGACCACCGTCATCACGGTAGGTATTTTGATGATCCGGGGCTGCAAGGGCAATGCCCAGTTCCGGCTGTTCGGCTGGATGGCCGTGGTGCTGGGGGCAGGGGACTCCTTCCATCTGGTGCCCCGGGCTGTGGCCCTCTGCACCACCGGCCTGGAGAATTACACCGTCCCCCTGGGCCTGGGCAAAGCCATCACCTCGGTGACCATGACGGTGTTTTATGTCTTGCTCTACTACGTCTGGCGCAAGCGCTATCAGGTCACCGGCCGCAGGGAACTGACGGCCGCCGTGTACCTGCTGGCCGGGGTGCGGGTGCTGCTCTGTCTGATGCCTCAGAACCAGTGGCTGAGTGCCAACGCTCCTCTGTCCTGGGGGATCTACCGCAACATCCCCTTTGCGCTGCTGGGCCTGCTGGTGATTGTTCTGTTCTATCAGAGCGCCAAGAGCCATCAGGACCGGGCCTTCCGCTGGATGTGGCTGACCATCGTTCTGAGCTTCGGGTTCTATATCCCGGTGGTTCTGTGGGCCGATACGGTGCCTCTGGTGGGCATGCTGATGATCCCCAAGACCTGCGCCTATGTCTGGACCATTTTCATCGGCTATTTCGCCATGCGGCGGGAGAATTCGGCAGCCTGAGGCCCCAAATGGGGTCAAAATAAGCTGTAAAGATATTGTACTTTGCAGAAAAACACATCATACTGTCGATCAAAAACAAAAAGGACGCATCTTTCACGCCCGGTGGGCCAAAGATGCGTCCTTTTGCTTTGTCGGAGGGAAGGACTCAGAGAATGTCGATGTATTCGCCGTTCAGGGCCTTGTTCATGCTGCGCACCGCGCAGAATTTGCCGCACATGGAGCAGCTGTCCTCCTGCTCGGGGGCGCGGTCGGCACGGATCTGCTTGGCGGTCTCCGGGTCGATGGAGCACTCCCACTGCTTCTCCCAGTCAAAGGTCCGGCGGGCGTCGGCCATGGCGTCGTCCAGGTCCCGGGCATGGGGGACCTTCTTGGCGATGTCGGCGGCGTGGGCCGCAATGCGGGAGGCGATGATGCCCTGCTTGACGTCCTCCACGTTGGGGAGCGCCAGGTGCTCGGCGGGGGTGACGTAGCACAGGAAAGCCGCCCCGGCGGATGCGGCAATGGCGCCGCCGATGGCCGCGGTAATGTGATCGTAGCCGGGGGCAATATCAGTGACGATGGGGCCCAGAACGTAGAAGGGAGCGCCCATGCAGAGGGTCTGCTGCATCTTCATGTTGGCCTCGATCTGGTCCATGGGCATGTGGCCGGGGCCCTCCACCATCACCTGGACGTCCTTGGCCCAGGCGCGCTTGGTCAGCTCGCCCAGCCGGACCAGCTCCTCAATCTGGCACACGTCGCTGCCGTCGGCCAGACAGCCGGGACGGCAGGCGTCGCCCAGAGAGATGGTGACGTCGTACTCCCGGCAGATATCCAGGATCTCGTCGAAGTACTCGTAGAAGGGGTTCTCCTGGCCGGTCATGCTCATCCAGGCAAAGACCAGAGAGCCGCCCCGGGAGACAATGTTCATCTTCCGCTTGTGCTTCTTGATCTGCTCGATGGTTTTGCGGGTGATGCCGCAGTGGAGGGTGACAAAGTCCACGCCATCCTCTGCGTGGAGCCGGACCACGTCGATGAAGTCCTTGGCGGTCAGGGTGGCCAGGTCGCGCTGGTAGTGGATGACGCTGTCGTACACCGGAACGGTGCCGATCATGGCGGGGCACTCGCTGGTGAGCTTCCGGCGGAAGGGCTGGGTGTTGCCGTGGGAGGACAGGTCCATGATGGCCTCCGCGCCCATGTGGACGGCGGTCATTACTTTCTGCATTTCCACGTCGTAGTCTTTGCAGTCCCGGGAGACGCCCAGGTTGACGTTGATCTTGGTGCGCAGCATCGAGCCCACGCCGTTGGGGTCGATGCAGGTGTGAAGCTTGTTGGCGCAGATGACCACCTGGCCCTTGGCGACCAGATCCCGGATTTCCTCCTCGGTGCGGTATTCCTTGGCGGCGACGGCTTTCATTTCAGGGGTGATGATGCCGCGCCGGGCGGCGTCCATCTGGGTGGTGTAATTTCTCATGGGTTGCCTTCCTTTCAGACATTCAGAGTGTTCTTATTCCATGCTTTCTGCAAACGTTCCCCGCAGGTCAAACCCGTGGTGCAGCGGGCCGCTGCCCTTGCCCAGATCCAGCATGGCGGCCAGCGCGCCGGACAGGTAATCCTTGGCCCGGCGGATGGAATCCTCCAGGGAATAGCCCTTGGCCAGATTGGAGGCGATGGCAGAGGAGAGGGTGCAGCCGGTGCCGTGGGTATTGGGGTTGGCGATGCGCTTGCCCTGGAACCAGACCGCCCCGCTGCCGCTGTACAGCAGATCGTTGGCGTCGTTGATGCTGTGGCCGCCCTTCACCAGGACGGCGCAGCCAAAGGCCTCATACAGGGCTTTGCCGGCCTGCTCCATCCCGGCCTCATCCTGGATGGAAAGGCCCGACAGGGCCTCCGCTTCGGGGATGTTGGGGGTGATGACGGTGGCCATGGGCAGCAGAAGCTTCTTGAGGGTGGCGACGGCGTCGTTTTCCATCAGGGCCGAGCCGCTGGTGGCCACCATCACCGGGTCCACCACCAGGTTTTGGGCCTGGTAATGGCTCAGCCGCTGGGCGATCACCTGGATCAGGGCCGCAGAGGATACCATCCCGATCTTGACGGCGTCCGGCCGGATGTCGTCAAAGACCATGTCGATCTGCTGCTGCAAAAACGCCGGCGTCACCTCTGAGATCCCCGTCACACCGGTGGTGTTCTGGGCGGTCAGGGCGGTGATGGCGCTCATCCCATAGACTCCGTTCATGGTCATGGTTTTGAGATCAGCCTGAATGCCGGCGCCTCCGCTGCAGTCGCTGCCTGCAATGGTCAATGCTGTCTTGAGTTTCATGATGTGGTTCTCCTTTCGGTTTCAGCATTGTTTTCTAAAGCGGCAAAAGGTGGTGCCCCCAATGTGCCGCTGTGAATCCCCCGGCGGGGCCGGGAGCGATTCGTCCAAATGGGCTGGGCCTTATTGTCCGTTCACCATCCGGCGGGACAACTCCACCAGACGGGCGGTGGCCTGACCGGGGTCAGGTGCGCCAAAGATGGCCGAGACCACCGCGACGCCGTCCACCCCGCTGCCGCTCAGCTGCAGGATGTTGGCAGGGGAGATGCCGCCGATGGCCACGGTGGGCACGTCCACCGCATCGCAAATGGCCTTGAGGGTGTCAAAGGACATGGCCCCGGCGTCGGTCTTGGTGGAGGTGGAGAAAACCGCCCCCAGGCCCAGGTAGTCGGCTCCGTTGCGGACGGCCTCCAGCGCTTCATCCACCGTGTGGGCCGACACACCGATCATCATGTCGTTGCCCACACGCTTGCGGACGTCCGAGGCGGCCATGTCATCCTGGCCTACATGGACGCCGTCGGCGTGGCAGGCGATGGCAATATCCACGTTGTCGTTGACGATGAAGGGGACGTGATAGCGATGGCACAGGTCGGCCATCTCCCGGGCCTCCTGCAGAAAGGCGGCCTCATCCAGGTCCTTTTCCCGCAGCTGGATGCAGGTGGCGCCGTTTTGGAGGGCGGCCTCCACCTGTTGGGCCAGGGTCATTTGGCCGACCCAGGCCCGGTCGGTCGCTGCGTAGACCAGCATGGTGTGTTTATCGCATTTCATAGCGTGCTCCTTGTTCCAGTGCTTCCGGCGTCAGGTTGTACATGGCGTCGATGATGTAGGTTCGATAGCTGGCGTTGCCGTCCAGCGGGGACAGACGGGCGTGGGCGATTTCGCCGCACAGGCCCATGGCGCAGACAGCCGCCGCTGCGGCCGTCAGGGGATCGTCGGGGTTGGCGGCCAGATAGGCCGCCGTCACGGCGGACAGCTGACAGCCAGTGCCGGTGACCCGGCTCATGTCGGGGTGTCCGTTGTAGATGCAGAAAACCCGGTCGGGGTCGGCCACCAGATCGATGGCTCCGGTGATGGCCAGAACGGCGCCGCACCGGGCCGAAAATTCCCGGGCAAAGGCGGCCATCTGGTCCAGATTCTCCGGGGTGACCCGGTCGGCCAGGTCGGCGTCAACCCCTTTGGTGCTGCCGCTGCCCAGAGCCAGGGTTTTGATCTCAGAGATGTTGCCCCGGACCACTGTGGGCTTGACCTCCTCCAGCAGCCGGAGGGCGGTGGAGGTCCGCAGAGCGGACGCGCCGGCTCCCACCGGGTCCAGCACCACCGGATGGCCCAGCTCTTTGGCCCGCCGCCCGGCGGCCAGCATGGCGGGGATGGTGCGCTGGTTGAGGGTGCCGATGTTGAGGTTTAACCCGCTGCACAGGGCGGTGATCTCCTCTGCTTCGCCGATGTCATCGGCCATGATGGGGCTGCCGCCGCAGGCCAGCAGAATGTTGGCGCAGTCGTTGACGGTGACATAGTTGGTGATGTTGTGGATTAGGGGCGTTTTGGCCCGCACGTTGGCTGCGATTTCCTGAAACATGAAGGTTTCCTCCTGTTATGCTTTGCCCCGCAGGGTGGCCTGTACCTGAGCCCAGACGCCGGTATCCCGCAGCGCATAGAGGATGATGCCCGAGAGGATGGCGCCGCCGGCGGTGGACACCAGGAAGGGAATGATGTAGGCGTAGAAGGCGATGCTGCCGGCGCTCTGGCCCATCAGCAGGATGGCCACCGGATAGGCGCACAGGCCGCCCAGAACGGCGGTGCCGAACACTTCAGCCAGCAGGGTGGGCAGCAGGGCCTTGGTTTTCCAGTAGACCAGGCCGCACAGCAGTGCGCCGATCATGCTGCCGGGGAAGGCCATCAGGCTGCCCAGGCCCAGCAGATTCCGCAGCAGGCTGGCGACAAAGGCCACCGCGATGCCATACTGGGGCCCCAGAAGCACAGCGCAGAGAATGTTCACCATGTGCTGGACGGGGGCGCATTTGCTGCCAAACACCGGGAAGGAAAACAGGCTGCCCACCACGGCGACGGCGCACAGGATGCTGGCGACAGTGAGCTTGTGAACATTGGTCTTTTTCATGATAGATCCTCCTCTGAGATGCAATGTGAGAAACGGCGGTTCCAGCGACGTTTCCCATGGGTGAAATGGGTAAACTTTGCCCATAAAAGGTCGGTCGAAGCTTGCTGGCTTCCTCTCACGCCGGAACACGGCTTCCCATCGCTGTACTACAAGACCCAAGGCGCTCCCCTTGGTCCGCCGCGGCCGGGCCGCGGATTCCGTCTCTCTCAGCCTCCTCCCGGAAGAAAATAAAAAATCGGAGACGCCTGACTTGGCATCTCCGAAAAAGAAAGCGTTGTTTTCCCTACGTTGGCATTATCCAAATCAGGTTTACGGGTCGAAGGTCACACCTTCCTCTCAGCCTGTTTACAAGCTCCCCAGTATGTAGTTTTTGGACAGGGAAACGCGCTTTTTTGTCTGCGGCTTGATAAAAATGAACGCAGGCAGGATGCTTTTTGCACCAAAGATGGGAGCGGCCCTTGTCGGGTTACAGTATAGCGCGAATCGCGCCCCTTGTCAATACAATGTCAAACGGTACGGGAAGAGGGGAGGCCCGGTCCGTCCGGGAACCGGTAAACCTGTATCCGATCGAAGCGGTTGTTTTCGGTGTAGTAGACCGCCTGTTCCCGAACCGAATAGACAAAGGAAACCCGTGTGGCCCAGATGCCCTCCTGATGGACCTCCTCCAGCAGGGCCAGTCCGTTCCGAACCGAAAAGCCGGCGCTGCTGCTCTTCAGCAGCTGTTCGGCCCGCTGATAGCGGTCGTCCCCCGGCACCGCGAAGGGGGCGGTACTTTCCGGGTCCAGCAGAGAAGCGTTGGCCATCAGGGAATAGGGGGCGTATTCCGCCCGCCAGCCGATGCCTGGTTCAACGATCAGCACCCGCCCCTGGCGGTCGGACAGCATAGCCTGCATGGTGGCGTCGGGGGCGTAGACAATCCGGCGGGTCTGGACCAGGGCCAGAGCCTGGTCAAAGGTGATTTCCGCCCGGATGAACCGTTCGGTCAGGTCGGCGATGGTCAGACAGTCGGGCCCTTCCCGGTAGGCCCCGGCAGGGTTGCCGTGGACGTACAGAAGGGTGCCCGCATTGCCGTTCCGGTGAACGCCGTGGTAGGAGTGGCGGACTCCGTCGGGGCGAAGAATGCCAATGAAAAAGCGGTCTTTTTCCAGGACCACCTGGTGGTCCCAGACGGCCAGATCAATCTCGAAGTTGAAACCGGTGATGATGTCATCCCCGCGGTGAAGAAAACGTGTGCACATAGATGGTGTCCTCCGGTTGTTTGGATGGTCTCAGGATACCGCAAAGGGCGGGGGATTTCCATCCACCGGATGATGCAGAACCGTTTTGTGCACACGAAAAGGGGCCGCTGCGCAGCGGCCCCCGGAAGGTTATTTGCGATAGATGATTTTGCGGATGGCGGAGACCGAAAGACTATAGCGGTCTGCCAGCTGATCCATGGATGTGCCTTCCCGATAGGCCCGGCGGATCTGCCGGTTGCGGCGTTCCAGCTCCTGACGGTAGCCGGACACCTCGCCCCAACGCTTGGGCTGGGCGGCATCGGCGGGAATGTACAGATAGCCGCCCTGAATGTACCGCTGCAGCTCCCGGACAAGGGATTCGGGAAGGAGGTTTTTGGCGTTGATGTATTTCATATGCGGGCTTTCCTCCTTGCAGATGCATCAGGCAGCAAAGCCAGCAAAATTCCACTGCGACAGCCGTTACTCCATGCAAAGGTCGCAGCACACTGGCTTTGCATGGAGCTCGTCTTGGTTGAGTTTGGTCATACCATCCCTTCTTTCCTGAATGACCGGGTGAAGCGGGGCGGACTTCAAAGAATGCCCCGCGGGAAAACGTGAAAAGTCTTATCGGAACACCTGCACCGAAATCCGGGTCAGATAGCCGGAAGGGTCCGCCATGGACACCTCGTCCAGCACCGCCTCCTTGTAGCAGAAGGCTCCGGGGCGAAGGTGATTTTGGGCCAGATATTCCTGCAGCAGCCGGAACGCCGGGGCGGCGTTGTAGTAATCCCCGGCCAGATAGGTCACGGCATATTCGCCTGCCGGCTTTTGGTGGCAGGGATGCCCCTTGGGCTCGTCCACCACTTTGGTGAAAAAGTGGGAGTAGCACCCCCACTGCTCCCGGGCCAGGAATTCGGTGGAAACCATAGCCCCGTAGGGATGGCCGGCGTTCAGACGGTGGCGGCTACAGTAACCAATGTGGCTGCACAGGGCGGCGAAAACCTGGTCGTGGTCGTCGGTGTTGATGGGCGGGCTGACGACCAGATACTCGGCGGGCAGCTGTTCCAGCCCCACACTGCCGATGTGGGCGGTGACCTGGGGCTGACGGCTCAGATCCACCAGCCCCAGCTTGTTGTCGATGACCTGCTCAATCCGGCGGAGCTTTTCCAGCTCTTGCTGGACCTTCAGTTTCTGCTGGCCCAGCAGCTGCTGCAGGGCCTCGGGGCTGCGGTGGTCGATGTAGCTGCGGATCTCCTTGAGAGGCATCCCGATTTCCTGCAAACACCGGATGGTGAAAAACAGGTCGCACTGGTTTTCGCTGTAGTAGCGGTAGCCGTTTTCGTCGGTGAACGCGGGCCGAAACAGCCCGATTTCGTCGTAATAGAGCAAAGTCCGCTTGTTGGTATTGCATAAACGGGCGAACTCGCCTGTATTTATACATGGATTTGGATTTTTCTGCATAAATATACAACTTTCCTCTTGACTGTAACGTTACGTTACACCCTATTATAATGACATCGTGTCGAAAGATCAAGGAGGAAGACCACTATGCCTAAACTGAGTGACCGCGTCGGGACTTTTACGGATTCCGTCATCCGCCGTATGACCCGAATCAGCGATGAATATGGAGCCATCAACCTTTCCCAGGGATTTCCGGATTTTGATCCCCCGAAGGAAATTCTGGACGCCCTGGCCAAGGTGGCCTACGAGGGCCCCCATCAGTATTCGGTGACCTATGGCGCCGAGAATTTCCGCGAGGCCCTGGCCAAAAAGCAGGGCCGCGCCATTGGCCGGACCATCGACCCGGACAAGGAAATCGTGGTGACCTGCGGCGGCACCGAGTCCATGATGTGCGCCGTCATGACCATCTGCAACCCCGGCGACAAGATCATCGTCTTTTCGCCCTTCTACGAGAACTACGGCGCCGACGCCATCCTGTCGGGCGCAGAGCCCATTTATGTGCCTCTGGTGCCGCCGGAGTACAACTTTGACCTGTCCCTGATCGAGGACGGCTTCCGCCAGGGGGCCAAGGGTATCATCGTCTGCAACCCCTCCAACCCCTGCGGCAAGGTGTTCACCCGGGAGGAGCTGATGGGCATTGGCCAGCTGGCTCTGCAGTACGACGCCTTTGTCATCACCGACGAGGTGTATGAGCACATGGTCTATGCCCCCAACCACCATGTCTGCATGGCATCGCTGCCGGGGATGTATGAGCACACCATCACCTGCAATTCTCTGTCCAAGACTTATTCCATCACCGGCTGGCGCCTGGGCTACCTGATCGGACCCGAAGAAGTGGTGGAGGGCGCCAAGAAGGTCCATGACTTCCTGACGGTGGGCGCTCCTGCACCCCTGCAGGAGGCAGCCGTGGTGGGCCTGAACTTCCCCCAGTCCTATTACGATGGCCTGCTGGACCTCTACACCCGCAAGCGCAGCCGTTTCCTGGACGGGCTGGATAAAATCGGCCTCAAGCACAACATCCCCGAGGGAACCTATTTCGTGATGGTGGACATTCAGGACTTTTTGAATCTGCCCCAGTTCGCCGGATACAGCGACCTGGAATTCTGCGAGTGGATGATCCGGGAGATCGGCGTGGCGGCGGTGCCGGGTTCCAGCTTCTTCCGTGAGCCGGTCAACAACCTGATCCGCCTGCACTTTGCCCGCTCGGAGGAGACCATCAATGAGGCCATCCGCCGCCTGAGCCGGATGGCGGAGCTGCTCAAGTAAACGGCAGGGAAGGGGAGGACCTATGTCTGCAACAACCTATTTTGCAAATTATACCATCGGCCCCGACGCCTATGACGCCGTGCCCCAGGTGTGCAAGCTGTACGGCTGCCGCGCCCTGCTGATCGGCGGACCCAAGGCCATGGAGGCGGCGGCCCCTGCTCTGCGGCAGGCCCTGGAGGGCAGCGGCCTGGAAATCGTGGCCCAGGAGGTCTTTGGAACCGACTGCACCGTCAGCCGGATGGAAGCGCTGGCCGCGCTGGCTAAGGAACGGGGCGCAGAAATGGTCTTTGGCATGGGCGGCGGCAAGGCGCTGGACACCGCCAAGGGCGCCGCCTGGCGGGCCGGACTGCCGGTGTTCACGTTCCCCACCATCGCGGCCACCTGCGCCGGCACCACCGCCCTGTCGGTGGTGTACCGGGAGGACGGCAGCTTTGACCACTTCGATTACTTTGACCGCCCGGCCATCCACTGCTTCATCCATACCGGCGTCATCGCGGCGGCGCCCGCCTGCTATCTGCGGGCCGGCATGGGGGATACTCTGGGCAAATATTATGAGTGCCAGTTCTCCTCCCGGGGCGAGTCTCTGCCCCACAGCTCGGCCCTGGCCCGGTCCATCAGCGGAATGTGCTGTTTCCCGCTGCTGGAACACGGCGCGGCCGCCATGGCCGACTGCCAGGCCAACCGGGTCACCCCGGCGCTGGAGGAGGCAGTCCTGGCCAATGTGGTGAGCACCGGCCTGGTGTCCCTGCTGGTGGACGAAAACTACAACGGCGCGGTGGCTCACTCGGTGTATTACGGCCTGGTGCTTCTGCCCGGCTTTGAGGAGGCCTATCTCCACGGGGACGTGGTGGCTTACGGGGTGCTGGTGCAGCTGGCGCTGGACGGCCAGACCGACGAGATGAAGAAGATCCGCCGGTTTATGGACGATCTGGGCATTCCCGCCACCCTGGGCCAGATGAATGTTCCCCTGGACCGCAGCGTGCTGGAACCGGTGCTGACCGAGGCCGTTCACAGCCCCGACATGGAGCACATCCCGTACCCCGTCACCGAAGATATGCTGTTTGAGGCCATGCAGCGGGTGGAAGCGCTGTAACCCCGGCGTCTGGATTGATTTGTGAGGAGTGAGAAAGTTATGACCAAATCCACTGCCGTCAATCCCAAAAACCTGCTCAAGTTTATTCTTGGGTCGGCGTTTGGCGTATTGATGTTTCTGGTGCCGATTCCCCAGGGAGATTCCTTCACCACACTGCTGGACTTCTTCAAGACCGGCCTGAAAAACCTGATGGGCGTCAGCATGAATTACATCATTGTGGGCATCCTGGTGGTGTCGGCGGTGATGGGCGTGATTGATATGGTGTTCAAGCCCGATTTCATCCGCAAAAACACCTACCTGAGCAAGGCGTTCCACACCACCCCCTTCTATCTGGGGTCCAAAATTCTGGGCGCCATCTTTGCCTGCATGATTGTCTTTGGTTTCGGCCCTGAGGCGGTGACCTCGGCGGACACCGGCGTCACCATGCTGGACCTGTGCAACACCCTGCTGTGCATTGTGGTGTCCTTCAGCTTCATTCTGCCGTTTTTGACCGACTGCGGCATCATGGAGTTTCTGGGCGTTCTGCTGCGGCCGGTGGTGCGGCCCCTGTTCCATGTGCCGGGCCGCGCTTCGGTGGACCTGATTGCCTCCTGGTTCGGCGCGTCCAACGCCGCCGTCATCCTGACCCGTGAGCAGTACATGAAGGGCTTCTACACCAAGCGGGAGGCCGGTTACATCATGACCAACTTCTCGCTGGTGTCCATTCCGTTCTGCCTGATGATCGCCAATACAGTGAACGTCAGCCACCTGTTCCCGTCCTTCTATCTGTGCATCTGCCTGGTGGGCATCATACTGGCGGTCATCGGCATCCGCATTCCGCCCATCAGCACCATTCCCGACACCTATCAGGAGAAGACCGGCAAGCAGATCAACGAGGACCTGCCCGAAAACACCAAGCTGCTGCCCTATGCGCTGGAGATGAGCTGCCAGCGGGCTGAAAAGTTCACCCTGAGCAAAATTCTCTCCAGCGGCATGGAAGTCGTGGTGGGCATGTTCTTTGACCTGGTGCCGGTGGTCATGGCCTGGGGCATGGTGGCCCTGATGATCGCCACCTACACCCCGGTGTTCCAGTGGACTTCCTATCCCATCGGGCTGTATCTGCAGCTGTTCGGGGTGGAGGAGGCCTTTGCAGTGGCCCCGGCGGCCCTCATCGGCTTCACCGATATGTTCATTCCCGCCCTGCTGATTACCGGTGTGGAATCGGTCAAGACCCGCTTCATCATCGGCGTGCTGTCCCTGGTGCAGATCATCTACATGACCGAGGTGGGCGCCATCATCATCAAGAGCGAGATCCCCCTCAACTTCTGGAAGCTGCTCATCATCTTCCTGGAGCGCACCCTCATCGCCATTCCGTTGATTGTCCTGTTTGCCAACCTGTTCCTGTAACAGAAAATGCATTCACGCGAAACCGCTCCCGCCTGCCGGGGGCGGTTTTCTGCTTGAAAAGAGCGGTGTTGTGAAACGACACCGGCTCTGCTATAATAACCCCAGGAAGCTCTGCCCCGGGCAAAGCACAGACGAAAAGGAGGCGTTTGCCGCCCGGGACAGGGGAGAGACAACATACAACGCAAAGATAAAAACGCAACGTGCGGCCCCGCCGCACCAGAGCCGGTAGGTAGCCCGGCCGTCCCGCCCGATGGGCGGGGTAAGTAACCTGCCCCTCCGGGTTGTCCGTTCTTTGCTCATCGCAATCGTTTCAGGAGGGATTGTCATGAGCACAGGAATCAGCAGACTGACGGTGTACTTTGAAGAACCGTTCTGGGTGGGCGTCTTTGAGCGCCTGGAGGACGGCAGGTTGTCGGCGGCCAAGGTGACCTTTGGAACGGAACCACGGGACGGGGAAATCTATGAGCTGATTCTCCGGCAGTACCATGCCTTAACCTTTGGACCGGCGGTGCCGGCAGCGGAGAAAGCCGCTTCCAGAAACCCCAAGCGGGTGCAGCGGGAGGTCAAACGGCAGCTGCAGGACCGCGGCGTGGGCACAAAGTCCCAGCAGGCCTTGAAACTACAGCAGGAGCAGAACAAACAGCTCCGGCAGACCCGGCAGCGCGCCCAAAAAGAGGCGGAGGCAGAACGCCGCTTTGCGCTGAAACAGCAAAAGAAAAAGGCCAAACACAGAGGCCGTTGAGGCCCCGGTCTGAGCCCTTGAGAACATGACAAAAACGCCCGGTGTTTCTGGAAAACCAGAGACGCCGGGCGTTTTGTTTAGAACAGCTTGTTTTGTGCGTCGATGTAGGCGCGGAAGGTGCGGTCGTCAAACAGCACCCACTCCACCAAATCCAGCGCGCCGGGATGCTGGGTCAGAAAGTCCCGGACGGTTTGAAGGGCGATGTCTGCCGCTGGTTCCAGCGGGAAGGCATACACCCCGGTGGAAATGGAAGGAAACGCAATCCGCCGGATGCCGTGTTCCACCGCCAGCTGGAGAGAGTGGCGGTAACAGTCCGCCAGCAGCTGAGCTTCTCCGTGACGGCCGCCGGACCAGATGGGCCCCACCGTGTGGATCACATAGGGGCAGGGGAGGCGGTAGCCCCGGGTGATTTTGGCCTGGCCGGTGGGGCAGCCGTGGAGGGTCCGGCATTCGGCCAGCAGCTCGGGCCCTGCGGCCCGGTGGATGGCCCCGTCCACACCGCCGCCTCCCAACAGGCTGTTGTTGGCGGCATTGACGATGGCGTCCACATCCTGCACCCGTGTAATGTCCCCGCGGATCATCCGGATTTGAGGAAGGGGCAGGCCGCCCTCTCCGGTGTCGGGGTGCCGCAGAATGCCGGCAGAAGAACCGTACAGATGCATCATAAAGACTACCTCCCTTGCAAAGCGATCGGAACAACCATGCTTTCAAAGCCAGTCTAACACACTTTGCCCGGCGGCGCAAGCGGAGCCACGGAAGGCAGCTTACACGCTGGCTTTCAGCTTTTCCAGCGCCTGGGCAAAGACGGGATATTCAAACAGCGGACGGTACTTTTCTTCGGTGGTGATGGACTGCAGCAAAAGCCGCCGCAAAGGCTGGGTGGTGGCCTGGAACCCCTCCTGCTTTTTGTAGGTGAGCCCGGGGGAGAACAGTTCCTCGTCCGGGAAGGTGACCGGCCCCAGGGCGATGTCCACATACCGGGCGAAGCAGTCGGCGGCCTGCTGAAATTCGCCTATCTGGAGATAGGCCTCCATCATGGGGGCGTCGCTCATGTCGGCCAGGCCGAAGGCCTGGGAAACAGCCCGATAGGCCTGGCACAGATGCAGCAGCTGTCCGGGCAGGGACAGCAGTTTGGGATTCATCAGGGAGACAAGGCAGGTCTGGGTCTGGTTGACCAGCTTGTAGAGCTGCTTTTGGATCAGCTTAAGGGCTTCTTCCGGCTGGTCTTTTTTCAGGTAGTACAGGGCCCAGATGGAGGTGGGATCGCCTATGTGTTCCGGCAGTTCCTGCAGCAGGGCGGCACACTGTTCCGGGTCCCCGTCCGACAGGGCCAGACTGGCCAGCTGGATGGTGGCGCTCTGCCAGTAGGCCGAGCTGCCCGAGGCGCGCAGCTCCTCCAAAAGGGCTTTTTTGCGGCTTTTCCAGAGGGATGAGACATCGGGGGAGAACATCTGGAAGGTGTCATAGGCTGCCGCTGCGTTGAACTGGAGGGCGGCGCAGTGGGGATAGCGGTGGAGCAGTTCCTGCAGCTTTTCCTCTGCCGACGGGCAGCCCTGCTGCATGGCGGTCTGGACGATGGCATTGATCTGTTCCACCACTTCCTGGTCGGAGAGGGTTTCCTCAAATTGCAGCAGGGTGTCCACGTTGGTGCCCAGGGCCCGGGCCAGAGGGCAGAGCAGGGCAATGTCGGGGCAGGAGACATTGGTCTCCCACTTGCTGACGGCCGGGGCGGAAATCCCCAGCTGTGCGGCCAGCTGTTCCTGGGTCAGACCTTTGGCTTTGCGGAGAGCGGCGATGTTTTCGCCGATTTTCAGTTGATTCAGTTCCATGGTTGGCTCCTCTCGATTGTAGGTGGGCCGCGCGGTTTCTGTCTGTATTGTAACCCATCCGCCCGGCCGCCGCAAGCGAGGCGGCGTTAAGGGAAGGACAGATTTTCTTAACCGCTGGTTAATCCAAAGGGCCGGCAGCCCGGGAACCCAAAGAAAAAAGCCGGCGCGGAATGCGCAGGGCATCCAGCGTCAGCTTTTCTCGTGAGGAATAGGGGGTAATGCAGCGCCAAAGCCGTCCGGCAGACAGGGAAGGGTACCGCCGGCGGTTTCGGGCCGCGGAGATGGTTGGGTTAGCCGATGGCAATCTGTTTCAGCTCGCCGAAGGCGGACAGGTTGTAGTTGCCCGCGCCGGCCTGGGAAGCGTCGCCCACGCAAGCTACCTCAAAGCCGCCTGCATGGCCGGCCTGAGCGCCCGAGATGGCGTCCTCTACCACCAGGCAGTCGCTGGGAGCGAGGCCCAGCATCTCGGCGGCCTTGAGGAAGACCTCGGGATCGGGCTTGGAGCGGGTGATGTTGTTGCCGTCGCTGACGGCGTCAAAGTAGTTGCCCAGACCCAGCTGACCCAGAATGAACGGGGTGTTCTTGCTGGAGGAGCCGATGGCCAGCTTCAGCCCGGCGGCGCGGAGGGCGTCCAGGGTGGTCTTGACTTCCTCCGACAGGTCGGCGGGGGACATCTGATGCAGGCTCTCGCGGTAGAGATCGTTTTTCTGGGTGGCCAGCTCCACCTTGCGCTCCTCGCTCAGCGCGGGGCCGTGGTACTGCTCCAGAATGATTTCCAGGCTCTCCATCCGGGACACGCCCCGCAGACGGTTGTTGATGGTGCGGTCAAAGTAGATGTTCATGCCGTCGGCCATCTTTTTCCAGGCCTGGTAGTGGTACTCGTCGGTGGTGCAGATGACGCCGTCCAGATCGAAAATAACTGCTTTATAGTTCATAGTGGATGTTCCTCCATTTGGTTGATTTAAAGATGAAGCAGGGCGAAGCCCTCCCAGGGACCGAGGGTGATTGCGGTTCCGTGGGGCTGGGGGCCCACACAGGCCAGAATCTGGGCGTCTGCAAACCCGTCGGGCAGGGTGCAGGCAGCCGGACGGCCGGTGAGGTTGCAGACGCAGAGCAGCTTTTGCTGGCCCAGGGTGCGGGTATAGGCATAGATCTGCGGATGGTCGGGCAGAAGCAGATCGTAGCTGCCATAGACGATGATCTCATGGGTATGGCGGAGCCGGATCAGTTCCTGGTAGAAGTGGAACACCGAGTCGGGCCGGGCCAGCTGCTCGGCAGCGTTCAGCTCGGTGTAATTGGGGTTGACCATGATCCAGGGAGTACCCTCGGTGAAGCCGGCGTTGGGAGAGGCGTCCCACTGCATGGGGGTGCGGGCGTTGTCGCGGCTCTTGTACCGCAGACATTCCAGCATCCGGGCCGGCTCCATGACGCCGGTTTCGGTGAGCTCATGGTAGGCGTTGATGCTCTCGATATCCCGGAAGTCGGACAGCTCCCCGAAGGGGGCGTTGGTCATGCCCAGTTCCTCTCCCTGGTAGACGTAGGGGGTGCCCTGCATCATGTGGAGGCAGAGGGCCAGCACCTTGGCGCTCTTTTCCCGCAGGGCGGGGGTGCTGTCGTCTCCCATCCGGGAGACAATCCGGGGCTGGTCGTGGTTGCACCAGTAGAGGCTGTTCCACGCCCGGCCTTCCAGGCCTTTCTGCCACTTGGTCAGCAGGGCTTTCAGCTCCACAATGTCAATCTTGCGGGTATTCCACTTGAAGCTCTCGCCGCCGTCCAGGTCCATGTGTTCAAACTGGAACGCCATGCTCAGCTCGGTGCCGCCCTCGTTGGCGTAATGGCAGGCCTGATCCACCGTCAGGCCGGAACATTCCCCCACCGTCAGCAGGTTGTAGCAGGACAAGACTTCCCGGTTCATCTGCTGCAAGTACTGATGGACGTGGGGACCGTTGACCACATAGGGGGCAAAACTGCCGTAGGTGCTGCCGGGTTTCAGTTCGCCGTCCGGCATGTCAGGGGTCTTGCTGATCATGCTGATGACGTCCATCCGGAAGCCGTCCACCCCCTTGTCGCACCACCAGCGCATCATGCGGAACACTTCCTCCCGCACCGCGGGGTTATCCCAGTTCAGGTCGGGCTGGAAGTCGCCGAAGGTGTGCAGGTAGTACTGGCCGGTGGCCTCGTCCAGGGTCCAGGCGCTGCCCGAGAAATTGGAGCCCCAGTTGTTGGGCGGGCCGCCGTTTTGACCGTCCCGCCAGATGTAGTAGTCCCGCTTGGGACTGCTGCGGTGGGCGCGGCTCTCAATGAACCAGGGGTGCTGGTTGGAGGTGTGGTTCACCACCAGGTCAATGACCACCCGCAGGCCCCGGGCGTGGGCCTCGGCCAGCAGACGGTCGAAGTCCTCCATGGAGCCGAACTCCGCCTGGATGGCCTGATAGTCGCTGATGTCATAGCCGTTGTCCCGGCCGGGGGACTTGTAAAAGGGCGAGATCCACAGTACGTCCACACCCAGCTCTTTCAGATAGTCCAGCCGGCGGATGATGCCCGGCAGGTCGCCGATGCCGTCGCCGTTGGAGTCCTGAAAGCTGCGGGGATAGATCTGGTAGACCACGCTTTCTTTCCACCATACTTTTTTCATAGCGTCTCCTTGTAAAAAGGCATAAAAAGGGGGACCGGCGTTCAGCGGATACACCGTGTCCGTAACCGGTCCCCGTAATTTTACTTTTCGCCGTCCATCCGGAGGCCAACCATAAAGAACTTGTTGAAGATCAGGTACAGGATGATGATGGGCAGCACCGAGATGCAGGCCGCAGCCATCACCTGGTTCCACATGGTGCCGGCGTTCTGGGACTGGAAGCTCTGCAGACCGAGGGTCAGGGTGTACTTGGACGCGGTCTTGATGTAGAGCATGGGGGCCGTGAAGGCATTCCAGAAGCCCATGAAGCCGAAGATGGCGGTGGTGGCGATGGTGGGCCGGGCCAGCGGCATGGCGATGCGGAAGAACACGCCGTACCGGCTCAGGCCGTCGATCTCAGCCGCCTCGCAGACATCCTTGGGGAAGTTCATGAAGAACTGGCGCATCAGGAAGATGTTGCCGATGTTGGCGGCGGAGGGCAGGATCAGGGCGGTGAAGGAGTCCAGCATGCCGAACTCTTTCAGCAGCAGGTAGTTGGGGATCAGCAGCACCTGGCCGGGAATCATCATCAGGAGCAGCAGGCCGTGGTAGATCTTGTCCCGGCCGGGGAAGCTCAGCCGGCTGAGGGAGTAGCCTGCCATCGAGTTGATGTAGACGTTGATGACCGTGCCGACCGTCGCCACAAACAGCGAGTTGAGGAACCAGCGCGGGAACAGGGAGCTGTGGCCGAAGATGGTCTTGTAGTTGTCCAGGGTCATGTTCTCCGAGATCAGAGACATGTTGCCGCCCACAATCTCACGCAGCGGCTTGAAGGAAGCCGCCACCATCCACAGAAAGGGATAGAGAGTGATGAGGGCGTAGATGATCAGGACAACATACAGCATGGCGCGGCCAGCTGTCATTTTAGGTTTCATGGTTCCGCCTCCTTAATACCATCTCTCAGCACTGTTGAGCTTTTCGGCGATCATGGATACGGCCATGATGACCAGAGCCAGGATGATGGCGATGCAGGCTGCATAGCCCATGGCGTTGGTGGTGCCGAAAGCGTAGCGGTAGACCATCAGGGAGACCGTCAGGGTGCTGTTGGCTGGGCCGCCCGAGCCGTTGGAGAAGATGTAGGCCTGGTCGAACATCTGCAGAGTGCCGATGATGCCGGTCAGAAGCACGTAGGTGGTGATGGGTTTCAGATAGGGGACAGTGATGTTGGTGAACTTCTGCAGCGTGTTGGCGCCGTCGATCTCGGCGGCCTCATACAGGGAGACCGGCAGGTCCTGCAGGCTGGCCAGATACATGGTGGTGTACTGGGGCACCGTGGACCAGACGTTCATGACCATGATGACCTTCAGGGCGAAGCTGGGGTCCTCCAGGAAGTTGATGCCGCCGCCCGCAGGCAGGATGCCGGCGCGGATCAGCATCATGTTGATGGGTCCGGTGACGCTGAACATAAACATGAAGATGATGGTCAGCGCCGAGCTGGAGGTCAGGGTGGGCAGGAAGTAGACAGTGCGGAAGAAGTACTTGCCGCGGATCTTGCTGTTCAGGACGCTGGCGATGATCAGCGCGATGATGGTCTGGCAGGGGACCACCACCACCGAGAAGGACAGGGTGTTGGTCAGGGCCTTGCGGGCCGTCTCATCGGTGAACAGGCGGAGATAGTTTTCCAGCCCCACGAAGGTGTAGCTGTCGGTGAAGAGGTTGACTTTGTGAAAAGAGAGGTAGACGACAAAGATGGCTGCGATGCCGATGAAGATGCCCAGGATCACAACCGCAGGCAGCAGGAACAGATAACCTTGGCGCCATTCCTGCAGCTTTCGTTTGCTGGGACGGGTATCAAACTGGATCGCCGCAGTGCCGGGAGCTACTTCTTTGGTTGCTTTTGGCATACACGATTCCTCCGTTCCCTAGGGTGTATCTGAGAAGGCAAAAATACTGGAATATTCGCCAAAAAGCGCCAGATGCAAGGCGCATGAGCGCCGCACTCCTTGGTGGAATGCAAGCGAATGCAACGCAGCAGATGGGGCTTTTTGGTAGAATAGAACAGCGTTGGGGAATTTTCAGATACACCCTAGTTGAGTGGGTGGGACGCCGTGCGGCTTAGCCGGCGTTGGCGATTTCCTGGTTGGCCTGGTATTCGGCGGCCTTCAGGAATTCTGCTGCGGTCATCTCGCCGCTGACAGCCAGGGGGAAGTAGTTCTGGTATGCGGTGTTGATGATGGAGGCGTTGTTGCCCAGCTGCCAGGGCAGAGAGCAGTCGGTCATCTCGGAGTGGACCTTCCAGACGGGATCGCTGTCAATGTCCATGGCCTCGGCGGCGTCGGCACGCGGGGGCAGGCAGCCTGCGCCGGTGCACCAGATGGTCTCGCCGTCCACGCTGGTGACGTACTTGATCCAGGCGGAAGCCATGTCCTTGTTCTGGCTCAGGGTGTAGATGCCGTAGCCCACGGTGTAGCTCATGGAGTACTGGGTGCCGTTGTAGCTGGGCATGGCCTTGACGCCGAAGTTGATGTCGCTGTAGTCGGTCTTGAGGGTGCCGTAGACCCAGTTGCCTTCCTCCATGATGACGGCCTTGCCGGTGCCGAAGGCCTCGCCGTTCCAGCCCAGGCCCAGGGCGCTGGGGGTCTTCCAGACGCCGGCGTCCACAAAGCTGAGGATGTACTCCATGTTCTTGACCACGCTGTCGCTGGTCAGGGTGGCGTTGCCCTCCGCGTCGCACAGGCCGTCGTTGCCGTCCTGCAGGATGCACAGGTTGCGGGACAGGTCCTGGTTGTAGGTCATGGCAGCAATCTGGTTGGGGCCGTAGATCTCGTCCAGCTTGGCCTGCAGGTCCAGCAGGAACGGCATGTAATCGTCGTAGTTGTCGGGGATGTCGTCGGCGGTGTAGCCGCAGGCCTCCAGCAGGTCGATGTTGTAGTAGGTGGCCAGGGTGGAGACGTCCTTGGGAACGCACAGGGTGCCCTCGTCGTTGGTGAAGGCCTCCACCAGGTTGGGATAGAACTGGTCCAGATCGTACTCAGCAGCGTCCAGGGGATCCATCACGCCCAGAGAGCCGTAGAAGGGGAACATGCTGCCGTCCACGTAGAAGGTGTCGGGAGCGGTCTGGCCGATCAGGTCGGCCTGGAACTGGGTGTTGAAGTCGGTGTATACCTTCAGCTCCACGGTGCAGCCGTGGTCGGCCTCAAAGTTGGCCTTCAGCTGGTTGATGGCTGCGGTCTCCTGGTCGTTGCCGCCCCAGATGCCCACGGTCAGGGTGCGGCCGGAGAAGTCACCGGAAGCGGATGCGCTGCCGGAGGCAGCGGTGGAGCCGGCGGTCGAGGTGGACGAGGAGCTGCCGCAGGCGGTCAGCGCGGCGGCAGCCGCAGCGGCGCCGCACACAGCAAGGAACGAACGACGATTGATCTTCTTCATGGAAAAGAGCCTCCTTCAAAGTGCTTTTTGCATGGTTGCAAAAACGTTTTCGACAGTGCCTATTCTATACGAAAACGTTTTCGTATTCAATTCGCTTTTTAAACAAAACCTGACTCCGTATTTTGGACATCTTGTCCGGTTATTTTACAGTTCTACGCAGATCTGGCCCTGCACCTGATAGGCTTTGCCGTAAACGGTCAGCTCCACCGTTTCGGTGCCGGTGAGATTTTCGATGTTCAGGGTGGTGTGGCTCAGGGTGATGTGGAGCTTCTGGCCGTGCCAGTAGATATAGAAGTCCAGACCGGTCCATGCGTCGGGCAGGGCGGGGTCGATGCGCAGCTTGCCGTCCAGCATCCGGACGCCGCCGAAGCCGAACACCACCGACTGCCAGATGCCCGCCAGGGAAGCGGCATGGATGCCGGCGTCACTGGTCTTCATGTTGGGGCCCACGTCGATGGCGGCAGCGCTGGAGAACAGCTGGTAAGCCATATCCCGGTTGCCCATGTCGTTGGCCAGGATACAGTGGGTGGACAGGGACAGGGAAGAGTCGTGGAGGGTGCGGGGCTCATAGTAGCTCCAGTTGGCGCGCTTGACGTCGGCACTGAACTGGTTCTCCAGCAGCAGGAACATAATCAGGATGTCGGCCTGCTTGGAAACCTGCATGTGGGTGATCTGCTCCTGGTTGTAGTCGCGGTAGATGCTGCCCACGTTCTTCTGGTTTTTGTACTTGGTCAGGTCGATGTCCTTCAGGGTCAGATAGGTGCGATCCTGGGGAATGACCAGATCCTCACGGGGCTGGGGCAGGTAGATGCGGTTCAGCTTCTCCTCCCACTGGGGTTCCAGAGCGGCCAGGCCCAGCTTTTTGTCCAGAGCGCTGTACAGCTCGGGACGCTCGGCCTTGAGCTGGCGGCTGTACTCCAGAGCCTTGCGGATGTTCCAGGCAGCCATGTAGTTGGTGAAGGCGTTGTCGTCCACGTGCTCCTTGTACTCGTCGGGACCCACCACGTCGTTGATGTGGAGCAGGCCGTCGGTGCCTTCCTCCAGACGGCTGGCCCAGAACTTGCCGGTGTCAAGGATCAGCTCATAGCCGCAGCGATCCATGAAATCCTGGTCGCCGGTCACCTGATAGTATTCCCATGCGCCGTAGGCCACGTCAGCGGTGATGTGCTGCTCAATGAAACCGGACCAGATCTTGGTGGGCAGACCGGTGACGATGTCGGCAGCGCCCCAAACCGGGGTCACCTCGCCGTCGTCAATCCAGGCCGACTCCCAGGGGAACTGGGCGCCCTCGTACTGGTTGCCGGAGGCCTTCTTGTGGGCGCCGGGCAGGCTCAGCCAGCGGTACTCCTCCAGGCTGCGGGCCACTTCGGGTGCGCTGTAGATGAAGTAGGGCAGGATGAACATTTCGGTGTCCCAGAAGGTGTGGCCCTTGTAGCCCTCGCCGGACAGGCCCTTGGCGCCGATGTTCATGCGGTTGTCGTGCATGGGGGTCATGATGTACAGGTGATACTGTGCAAAGCGGATGGCCAGCTGGTCAAAGGCATTCTCCGACTGGATGGTCACCGGCACGTTGTCCCAGACCTTGGCAGCCCAGGCGCGGGCGCTCTCAGGCAGCAGAGCATCGTAGCCCAGAGCGCAGATCTCCTTCTGACCGGCCAGAGCCTTCTCCTGCAGGGCAGAGAGCTCCAGACCCTCGCTGTCGCGGTCGCGGGAAGTGTACACGGTGGACAGCTTCTGGATGGTCAGGGTCTTGCCGGCGGGGATGGCCACCTTGAACTCCTGCTTGATGATGCGGCGGTCCATCACGATGAAGCCCTTTTCGTCCTGGGGCACGCCGTCCATGGCGAAGGAGAAGGTAGTGTGGAAGACAAAGTGGATCCCCGACTGGCCGGTGGTCTGGTTGTACTGCATATGGCGGCCCTCAAAGAGACGCTTGTCGCCCTCCGAGAAGTGCTGGCTGCCGCCGTTGTTCATCTGGCCGTTGATGCCGCCGGTGATGTCCAGCTCCATGTCGCCGTCCAGGGGAGTGACCTCCACTTTCTGGGCGATGAGGTGCAGCCGGTCCAGAGAGACAAAACGGCTGAACACCAGCTGATACCGCTTGCCGTTGGGAGCGGCCCAGACCACCCGGCGGGTGGTCTCGCCGGTCTTGAGGTTGAGGGCCCGGTCATAGGACTCCACCTTGCCGGTCAGCAGGCTGAACCGCACCCCGTCCAGCCGCAGGTCCAGACGGGAGATGTCGGCTGCGTTAGGCAACTCGGTGACCTCGTTGTCGTCGAATTTGTTGAAGGTGCCCGCCACAAACAGGTCCCGCTGCTCGCCGGGGTTGAATTCGTCGGTGGCGTTGCGCAGGCAGAGATAGCCGTTGCCCTGGCACATGATGGACTCACATTTGCCCAGATATTCCGGGTCAAAGCTGTCCTCTGCCACAATCCAGTCAGCAGCACGCGAATAATCCATAGCCATAAGAAAATCCTCCTTTATTTCACGCTTCGCCGATTGGCGAAAACGTTTTTGGTCCAGGGTGAAAAAATAGCCCGGTTTCCGGGCACTTACGGGGAACCCCGATAAGTCAATGATAGAAATAGTAGTTGGAGATCCATACCAGGATCACCAGTCCGCACAGCTGGGACCCGGCTGAAAACAGCAGGGGAATCCCCAGCGCCCAAAAGACGATGCAGCAGACGGCTGCCAGCGGCAGATACAGGCGAATGCTCCGGGCGATATCGCTGGTGTTGGCGTATTTGCGGGCGCAGTACCAGCCCAGCAGAGCCGCCGCCAGAATGCACCCGCCCAACAGCACCGGGTTGGTGGCAACCAGCGGGTCGGTGGGTTTCAGATGAAAAATTTCGTCCAGATTCATGCTTTTTTCTCCTGTTCGGGGTCGGGCTTGTCCTCCCAGCGGAAGATCACCCGGCTGTTTTCGGCCATGTCGTGGAGGGTGGTGCCCTTGACAAACAGCATCACGGTGCTGACCAGCCCGGCAGCCCATCCCACAATGGGGATCAGGTACATGGCGCGGATCAGTTCCCGCAGGCCGGTGTAGAGAACCGTGGGCTTGCCGCCGGCCCGGTCCACCACCTTCAGGCGTCCGATCATCTTGTCCAGGGTGGCGCCGTTGTTGTACTCAATCATCAGCACTCCATAGACGGCAATGAGAAGACGGAACAGAAAATCAGCCGAAAGCGCGTTCGTTTTGATCCAGAACAGCAGAACAAACTGTACCGGCAGCATCAGAATCAGATAGTCGATCAGCGCACACAGCAGGCGTGTGACACCCCGCAGAACTTTATGACTGCTCATGGACAAAACCCTCCTGTGCTCATAACGAAAACGTTTTTGGCGCCCCTAGAATAGCATAGTCCCCGGCGTTTGTACATCCTCAGAATATACAAACCTGCCGGGGACTTTTTATACAATGTATCTAGTTTCAAAGTTTGCCGCGGGCGCTGTTGCGCACCACCAGTTCATACATCATGTTGTCCACACGGACATCGGTCTTGCCTTCGATTTTTTCATAGATGGCTTTGCCTGCCATGTATCCCATAAGATAGAAGTCCTGGCGGACCGTGGTCAGGCCGCCGTAGAGGTAGCGCGCGCTGGGAATGTCGTCAAAGCCCACCACCGCAATCTGGTCGCCCACCGTCAGGCCGCGCTCCTCGATGGCCTTGCATGCGCCCAGCGCCATCAGGTCGCTGGCGCAGAACAGGGCATCCACGCTGCTGTCCCGCTCCAGAAGATGCCGGACCCGCTGATAGGCGATGTCCTCCTGGAATCCTGCGTCCAGAACCCGGTTGGGCTGGATGGGCAGACCGGCTTCCTCCATGGCCCAGCGATAGCCGCTGCCGCGGAGGATGGCGACGTCGGCCTCGGGGCCGCCGTTCACCAGGGCGATGTTTTTGCGCCCGTTCTTAATCAGGAAGGAGACCGCCTCATAGGCGGCGCGCTCGTTGTCCATGGTGATATCCAGGACATCCGGGTTGTCGATGCGGACGTCGATGAAGGCGCAGGGGATATCAATTTCGTCCAGCTGCTTCAAGTACGGGTCGTGTAATCGGAAACCGGTACAGATCAAACCGGTCAGCTGCTTGCTGAGGCACAGAACCTTTAAGGATCGCTGGGCCTGCTGATGGCCGTCGGTTGTCATCAGAATGAATTCAATATTGTTGTCCTGGCAGGCATGGCATACGCCGCTCAAAATGCCGTACACTGCACCGGAAGGGTCCATGGGGCGCAGGTCGTTGATGAGCAGACCGATCACCTTGTCCACCCGCCCGCCCATGCTGCGCCCGGCCACATTGGGCACATAGTTCATCTGGCGGGCGATTTCCTGAATATGCTTGCGGGTCTCGGGGTTGACGTCGGTATAATCGTTCAGCGCCTTGGAAACCGTTGTGATCGAAACTCCGGCTTTTTTTGCGACATCGCGAATCGTGGTTCTTTCCATCCAATCACCTCAGAAAAAGCATACCACAGTCCAGACTTTTTTCCAAGAGGGAGAGGAGCTTCCAAACAAACATTTTCGAAAAAGTTTCGTGGTGGTTTCGCGCCGGGACCTAAAAGCCCCAGTCCGTCTGTTCGTTCAGGCCAGAGAGCCGGGGCGGATGGGGCGATTCAGGCTCGGCAGAACTTGGTGGCCGTTCTGTGCGTGGCGGCGCCGATCCGGTTCATTGTAGGGGCCCTGGAGAAAAAGTCCCTCGGACCGGGCCCAAAAGGCCGGAATCCTTGCATAAAAGGAACCGCGGCCGGCGGACATCGCAGACTTGCCATAGGGCCTGCGGGTGCATTATAATACAGGAAAAGACCATGCCAAGACGCTGGACAGAGCCTGACCGGAGAGCGCCCACAGCATCCATGGCGGCTGGTGTCCGCCGGCCTGCATTTTGGAGCGCCCGGAAGGCGGCCCGGCGAATCGAAACAGGAGGAACAAGCCAATGGCGATGATTGGGATTGATCTGGGGACCACCAATTCCCTGGTCAGCGTCTATCGAAACGGCCGGGCCGAGCTGCTCCCCAATGAACTGGGACAGTACATGACCCCCAGCTGTGTCAGCCTGCTGGAGGACGGCAGCCTTGCGGTGGGAGCCGTGGCAAAAGAGCGGCTGATAACCCATCCGGAACAGACGGTGTCGGCCTTCAAAACCTGGATGGGCACTGAGAAATCGTTCTCTCTGGGCGACAAGGAGTTTCTGCCCCATGAGCTGTCCGCCATGGTGCTGAAAAAGCTGGCCCAGAGCGCCCGCGCCGCCCTGGGCGAGGAGATCGAAGAAGCGGTCATCAGCGTGCCGGCCTACTTCAACGACAACCAGCGCTGTGCCACCCGGCTGGCGGCCCAGCTGGCAGGTCTGCCGGTGAAACGCCTCATCAATGAGCCGTCGGCTGCGGCGCTGTGCTACAGTGCGGCCCTGGGCCGCCGGGAAGGCAAGCTTTTGGTGGTGGATTTTGGCGGCGGCACCCTGGATGTAAGCGTGGTGGACTGCTTCGAGAATATGGTGGAGATTCTGGCCATTGCAGGGGACAACCACCTGGGCGGCAACGACATCGACCGGGCCATTGCCGACTATTTCTGCCGGGAAACCGGACTGAACTGGGACGCTTTGACCCCTTCGGCCCAGCGCCAGCTGCTGGCTTTGGCAGAGCGCGGAAAAGTGGGCCTGTCCGGCATCCGCCGGGGCCTGCTGGTGTTCCAGGACGGGGACCAGAGCCTGAGTGTCCCGCTGGACGGAAAAATCTTGGCCTCCATCTGTAAGCCGGTGTTTGAACGGGTCCGCGGGGTGATTGTCCGCGCCGTGCGGGACAGCGGCATCCCGGTTTCCGCCATGGACGATGTGGTGCTGGTGGGCGGTTCCTCCCAGATGGAAGTCTTTGTGGACTATCTGGAACAGCTGTTCTCCAAGCGGCCCACCCTGGCCGCCCGGCCGGAACATACGGTGGCCCTGGGGGTTGGGCTGTGCGTGGGCATCAAGCAGCGCAGCGCCGAGCTGCGGGATGTGGTCATGACGGATGTCTGTCCCTTTTCGCTGGGGGTGGCCACCTACAACAGTCAGGGGGACGTGAACCCCCATATGGCGGTTCTGATCCCCCGCAGCAGCATCCTGCCGGCCCGGCGGGCCCAGCAGTTTTATACCCTTTTTCCGGATCAGCGCCGCATCCGGCTGGAAATTTATCAGGGAGAGAACTACTATGCGGCGGATAATCTGCGGCTGGGAGAGCTGACGGTAGCCGTCCCGCCGGACGAGCCGGGCAGCCAGTGGGTGCAGGTGATCTTTGCCTACGATATCAACGGCATTCTGGAAGTGACCGCAGAGAGCAGCAGCGGCGACCGCAAACAGACGGTCATCCTGAACCCCAAATTGACCCTGTCGGAGGAAGAGCTCCAACAGGAACTGGCCCGTCTGAACGCCCTGCCCACCCAGTCGGAGATCGGGGAGGAGGACCAGCTCCTGTTTGCCTGGGCGCAGCGTCTGTTTGCAGAGCTGACCGGCCCCCGACGGCAGGAGGCAGGATATCTGCTGCAGCGGATGCAGGAGGCCGCCCAGTCGGGGGACCTGGTCCGGCAGGCCCGGGAGCGGGAAGATACCCGCCGTCGCCTGGAAGAGTTGGAACGCTGGGCCCAGTGGGACGTGTTTGAAGAACCGGACGATGAGGAGGATGAAGAGGAATGAATCTGTGGGAAATTCTGGGCCTGGAACCCACCCGTGACCTGGGAGCCATCCGGAAAGCCTATGCCGCCAAAGCCGCCCAGTACAGCCCCGAGGATGACCCCGAGGGCTTTTTGCAGATTCGGCGCGCCTATGAGGAGGCCTGCGCCTGGGCCCGCGGACAGGAGCAGCCGGACCAGCCGCCTCTGGAACCCCAGCAATCCTCGGTCAATCAGGGGACAGGGGGCTTCAGCCTGGCCGAAGAGGAAGAACAGGCCCGCCCCTTTGCGCATCCCGCCCTGGATCAGTTTCGGGAATTGTATGGTTCCAAACAGCGGGTGAACCGGAAACTGTGGGATCAGTATTTTACATCCATCGAGTTTCTGTCCGTCTACCGGGACCCTCGGTTCACGGCTGCTTTGCGCCAGACTGTGGAGGAGATGAAAAAGGAATGGCCGCCCATCAGCGTCTTTCAGATTCCGCTGGCGGTGGCTTACCGCTACCGCGCGGTGGAATACAAAGACCGCACCGAATTTAAGCTGGCCGCCGGGGCGGGCTTTGATGGAATTGAGGATATCCTCAAGATCGCGGCCATGGGGCCGCTGGTCCGCAAACTCCAGGGCAACGACAAAGCCCTCTCCGCCGCATATCGAGATTATGAGGCGCTGTGCGGCCTGGCCCGGCAGGAGAAGTGGGACCTGGATGCCGCCCGGCAAATGCACAAGTACGTGAGCCTGTACAGCATGGTCTATTTGAAAGAGCGCTGCGTCAACAGCGATCTGTTCACCGAGCGGAACATTGTGTCGCTCCGGGTGCTGGAGGCCTTTTTCTCCCTGTACACCCTGCCGGAGGAAGCGTATGAGATTCTGTGGAACACATTGGAGCTGAACTCTGCCGTCATGGGCCGGGCCCAGATTCTCTACGGCAAACTGCGCCAGATCGCCCAGGAAAAGGCCCCGCAGGTCTGCGTGCCGCGGGAACAGTTTGTGGAGCTTCGCTCAGCGTTTATTGAGCTGAGCGGGCAGCTCTACCATTTTGACGCTGACATGCCGCAGAACCGGGAATTGACGGACGCCTTTTTGGCGCGGTGGGATTTTCAGCGGGCCGCCCGTACCCGGATGTTTGTCCGGGATGAGATTCTGCATCACTGGTGCGGGCCCTATGACCCCCACACCGCGTATTTTCTCCGTCAGATGATGGCTTTGTACCAGAGGGAGACGTCTTTTCCCTATGCCCGGGAAGTGGTGGAGACCATCCAGGACAGCATCGACCAGTGGGAAAAAGAAGAGGCCCGCAAGAGGGAACAGGAGAACCTGGGCAATCTGGCCCGGGAGGAAATCACCCTGGACTGCTGCAATCCCCGGCATCCGCTGTTCCTGCGCTACTTCCTGCGCAACAGCTTTTACCATGCAGAGACCTCGGACGGGAAATCTCTGGCCGGCCTGCTGGACCAGCAGTTCCCGCAGGACGCCGGATGGGTCCGGCGGCTGGCGGAAAAGAAGCTGAGCCTCCCCGTCGTTCTTCATCAGAAGAATATCGCAGAGGATGGACAGGAACAGGTGGAAACTCTGGAGTTTGAAATCCGCTTTCATCAGTTTTATCTGGAATACCGCTGCGACGGTCAGCCGGTCTGCAACCCTGTGCTGCCCTTCTGGGGCCTGTGCCAGCTGGAGGATGAACTGCGGTTTCTGATGCTGCTCCCGGTCATGGGAGCCTATCAGGAAGATTTGGAACAGGTGAAGGAGATTTTGAAGGAGCGTCTGGCCCGGCTGAATCTTCCGGAAGAGGTTTTGACGGTGGTGTCCGACGCGCTGGCCCGGGAGATCGCCTGTATGGCCCCCATGGGGGATGGGGTTGGAAGTCTTCGCCCGGCCTTCTTTGCCCGAGAAGAGGAGGACATCGCCTGCTTCTGTGAGTGGTACGGCAATGGCCGGCTGTTGACCTTCCGCCGCACCGCGGAGGGAGAGCAGATTCTGCATACAAGCTGCTATGAGGACATCCGATCTCTTCAAGAAGCCGCCCGCAGAGCGAAGAAAATTCTGGATGAAATCTTCCTCCCCGCGCCGGGCCTGCGCAACATCAAGCCCGGCCTTTGCGGCTCGATTCATGCGGACTATAACGGCCAGCCCTCCCGGGACTATCCGCCGGAAGAAATCACCCAGCCCCTGCTGGAACAACTCTTCCATGACTTTGAACAGCAGCGGGTTCATCGCCTGGTGTTTGACGGGCGCCTGGTCCTTCTCTGGGACTTTGAGGGCCAGGGCGGAACCTGCGCTTTGCTGCGGTTCTACGATGGAGACCAGAGATGGGAGGCCCTGCTGGCCAACCGGGATATGTACTGCAGCGTGGACAGCACCATGGTTCCCCAGAGCACCTTCCGGCTGGGGCATCTGCCGGTGTATCTGCTCCATCGCGGCCCGGGCAAACCGCTCCGGGCCCTGACGGCCATTCTGAGCGGCGCGCCGGAGCGCTCGGAACAATGGTCCACCAAGGTCTATCTCTACAGCGCCAAACCCTATTACTATATGGTCAAGCGGACGATTGGGTGCTTTACCCCCGAGGAGTCCAGAGGCCCCATGCTCCGCGCCCGCTATTTCATGCCCAAGACGCCCCGCCGGTTTTTCTATCAGAAGCCGGATGGTGAGCTCTGCACCCTGCCGGTGGAGGGCGCAGCCCGCATGACCCTGCAGAGCCAGCTGGCCGGTTTTGAGGCGGGCAACCAGGACTATCTGGTGATCCGCTGGCAGCTGGAGGAAGAAGGCGTGGTCCACCTGGTCCTTCTCCACGAAAAGGCCGGGACCGAGCACCGCTATCAGGCCATTGTCATTCAGGACAACTGCCAGAGCATTGACTATCTGGTGGCGGACCGGTGGGAGTACATCAACACCGACAAAAAGGTCGTCAAAGCAGAATTCCAGGGGAGAAAGATTCCCCGCTACCTGATTCACTACGATATGAAGATCATCCGGGATTTTCTGGATCTGTTCTTTATCAGCATACCCAAGTTTGACCCTCTGCTGCGCAATCAGTTCGGGGCCTTTGCCAGCGGCCCCGACTACCTGACTCATCTGGGCTTTGCAGAACACCGGCGGAAACTTTTGCCTCCCGTTTATTAAAATACCCCCGGCACGGACTTTCCTGTGCTGGGAATTTTCATGCAGGGTCTGAACGGCGTCAAAGACGGTCGGGAAGCAGCAGCTTGCCAAAACAAAAAGGACTGCATCCAACCGAACGTTGGGTGCAGTCCTGATTTTTGTGTGGAGCTGTCAAGGGAGAGGATACTGTTTTTCAGAAAATCAACTCTCTTGGGGATGGCAGATGTTTTGGGCGATAAGTACCGCGGCGCGTTTTAAAAGGATCACTCGACGCCGGGAAGCTCGCTCTTGTTTACAGAAACCGTCGGATATTGCTGGTATTGAGTCCAGAGGGCGCCAACATCAGCCGATGTAAAATAGTTCAGCTGTTCCGAGGGAATGGACAAACTGCCGGACTTGACAGCCTGAGCATAGTAGATAATCTCGTAGTCGGTGCCGTCCGAGAGATGGAAGCGGAAACTGAGGATTTTCCCGCCGGAGACACGTTTGATTTCTTTGGATTGGACATCCAAATTGGAAAAATAGTTGTAGAGCTCACGGATATCCTCTTTGTCCATCATGGTCCGCTTTTCGGCCGAGTCCGGGTCGCTGTATAGGTACATTTCGACGTTGGTTATGTCGGCCGCATCAAAGGGAAGGTCCAGGGTAAACCTTTTTGTGCAACCGATCAGCGACACGCACAGCATGGCAGTCAACAGTGTAAGGATGAGTTTTCGCATCAAAATGACCTCCTTGTGCTTTGATTTTTGAGCGGGCGCAGCGGCAGCCGCCGTCCGCAGTCCGGCACTCTTTCCACAGTGAAATAACTTTGCATCTATTATGCCATGGAAAACCGCTTTTGACCAGAGAATGCGTTGATTTTTCACCTTTTGAAAGGGAAAACCGAAATGCCGGTCTGAATGTTTGTATTTTTGCTTTTCCTGATACTTTCCTTAGAATCGCCTGTTACCATAGCAGCAGAGAAAGGAGATACACTGCTATGGATGCAATACAACAGCGAACAAAACCCGCAGGCATGACCGAGACAGGGCTGAAATGGATTGCCCTGACCGCGATGGTGCTGGACCATGTCCACTACTTTTTTGGTTTTACGGGGTGGATTCCGGAATGGTTCAGCATGGTGGGCCGGATCGGCGCGCCTTTGTTTCTGTTTTGCCTGGTGGAGGGATTTACCCACACCCACAGCCGGAAGCGCTATTTTGCCAGGGTCTACGTCCTTTCAACAGGAATGTCGGCTCTGCTGTTTTTGATGGCCTTTGGCGGCGTGCTGGTGCGGCCGGACGGCTTTTATCCGCTCAATGGCATGATGACCACCTTTGTGATCCTGATGGTAATGTGGCAGGGTGTGGACTGGCTGGAACAGCGAAAGCTTTTCCCGGGACTGGCGGCGGTGATTTTGCCGCTGGCATGGCCCTTCCTGGCCACCGGACTCTCAGTGATGTTTCCCGCGCTGATGAACCCGCTGGGATTTTTGTGCTATTCCTTTGTGCCCATGTGGGGCATCACGGGGGACAGCAGCTGGCCGGTACTGGTCATGGGAATGGTGCTTTACCTGTTCCGCAAACATCGAAAGACCCAGGTGACGGCTTTTTGCGTCTACTATATCCTCTATGGGGTGGTGTATATGGGCCTGATGGCCTCCCGGCTGCCGGGCTTTTCCTGGGGCCAGCTGTTCACCGAATACTATGAGATTTACGGCATTCTGGCTGCGCCGCTGATGCTGTGGTATAATGGAAAGCGCGGCGGGGGACACAAGATGCTGTTCTATGTCTTTTACCCCGCCCATGTGTATATTTTGTATGCCCTGTCCTGGGGGCTGTATCTTGTGCTGAACTGAGGTGATGGGTGTGGCTCATATTCTGGTGGTGGATGATGACAAGGATCTCTGTACCCTTTTGAAGACCGCTCTGGAACGGGACGGCCACCAGGTATCGGCCCATCAGAGCGGGACCGAAATTGACCAGGCCGCCTGCCGGTGGGCCGACTGCATCCTGCTGGATGTGATGATGCCGGGGGAGGATGGGTTTGCCCTGTGCCGCCGCATCCGGTCCATGGCCGACTGTCCGATTCTGTTTTTGACCGCGAAAACCGAGGAGGCCGATGTCCTGACCGGTCTGGGCATTGGAGGAGACGATTACCTGACCAAACCCTTCCGGGTCGCAGAATTGCGGGCCCGGGTGGCGGCCCATCTGCGGCGGGAACGGCGCACCCCTCACACCCGCCTGCGGCGGGGAGACCTGGACTTTGACCTCAGCGAGCGGATGGTATATCATCAGGGCGTCCCAATCCGGCTGACCCGGAGCGAATATGCCATCTGTGAACATCTGGCCATGCGTCCGGGGCAGATTTTTTCCAAAGAGCAGCTGTACCAGGCCGCCTTTGGCTATGAGGGCACAGCGGATGTTTCGGCAGTTACCGAGCATATCAAGAATATCCGGGCCAAGCTGCGCCCGGCGGGGCAGTCCCCCATTGAAACAGTCTGGGGAGTGGGGTACAAATGGAAAAACGAATGAAACGCCCGGCGGGGCTCACCATGCTGTTCTGGCGGTACCTGCTGACCACCGGTGCGGCGATTCTGGCGCTGGCGGTGCTCTGGTGGATGGGACTGGTCCTCTTGATGCAGATGAAGTTTGTCTACCCGGCCGGCACTGCCGCCGACGGGGTGGATCAGCTGGTGTATGAACTGGGCGCCGGCGCAAAGACGCCGGAGGACATCCCTTATTATTATCGCTGGGCAATTTTTGATGAAGACCGCCAGCTGACCGACCCGGGCAACATGAACCGCTTGCAGCTGTCCTATGCCAAGGCTGTCTTGGCGGGGGATTCGGTGCGGCAGGGGATTTTCTATGCTCAGTACCACCGGGCGGTGCAGCTGCCCACAGGGGAGCTCTGCGTGGTGCAGTACGACTACTCGATGCCCTACGGCCTGGAAAGTTTGCAGAAGCATCTGCCCGAGTTCCAGACCTGTGCGATTCTGGTTTTGCTTGCGGCCTGGCTGCTGACGGGTTTTCTGCTGACCCGGCATTTTGCGGGACTGCTGCGGCGGGACGCCGCCCTGCTGACCGCTGCAACCCAGACCATTGCCAGCCAGCGGCTGGACACCCCGCTGAAGGGACAGGCCCGGGTGCGGGAATTTGGGGAGACGCTGGAGGCCATGGACCAGCTCCGGGCCAGTCTGGCCCAGTCGCTGGAAAGTCAGTGGACCATGGAGCAGCAGCGCCGTCTGGAGATGGCCGCCCTGACCCATGACCTCAAAACCCCGCTGACCCTGATCAGCGGCAACGCGGAATTGCTGCAAGAGGACGCGCTGAATCCGTCCCAGCAGGAAATGGTGGAGACCATCCTGCGCAGTGCGGTCCGGTTGCAGGACTATGTGGCCCAGCTGCAAGCCATGACCCTGCCCGACACAGTTCCCCAGCAGGAAAAAGAGCGGCTATGCCTGAAAAGCCTCGCCGACGGCTGGAAAGGGATGGGGCAGAGCCTCTGCGGGGCGAAACAGATTCAGTTTGCCTGCTCACCGGTTCCGGCTCTTGCGGTGTCGGTGTACCGCGCTGGCCTTGACCGGGCGGTGAGCAACCTTCTGGACAATGCAGTGCGGTATACATCGCCTGGCGGGACGGTTTCTCTTTGCATTACAGCGGGAGAGGGAACTGTCACGATTGCGGTGGAGGATACGGGCCCGGGCTTTTCGGCGGAGGCGTTGACCAAAGGGGAACAGGCCTTCTTTACCAGCGATGCCAGCCGGCCCCGGGAGGGGCATCTGGGGCTGGGGCTTTTCTTTGCCGGACAGATCGCCCGGAAACATGGCGGCAGCCTGCGGCTCTCCAATACCGGCCGCGGCGCCAAAGCGGAACTGATTCTCCCCATCTAAAAACAACAAACAACGGGCAGCCGGCATGTCGACTGCCCGTTTTGCTGTTGTGGAATGGCTATGTATGCGAGGGCTGTAATGTAGAGTCAGATGTTCTTGCCGGTCTCGCAGGCCTGCTTTAGGGCGGGATGATCCTGGATGTCCCCCACAAATGTAGATACGATAAAAATAGCTTAAAAACGACAGCGCTCCATCCGTCCGGGACCCGCTCTGCCGGTCATTTTTTGGGCCCAAAATACTCGATCAAATTTAAAATCCCGGACAGGATCCAGAAAATCGCAATGATGACCAAAATGATTCGCCAGCCGGTGGATACATCGGCGACAAAGAGAAAGGCATATAGAGCAAAAACACTGAAAATAAGGCAGAAAATGGTGGTGATGACTTTTACTTTTGTGCGCTTGTCCAAAAGAAATCCTCCTTTGCCTGGGTTTGATATTTCCATTGTATTTTGCAAGTATGAACAATTCAACGAAGAAGGGGAGATGACGCACAATGAGTTCGGGAAGGTTGGGAAAAGACGGCGCTGCAAGGGAGGGGCCTGTCAGACGCATTTCTTGAAAAGAAAAGCAAGATAAACCCTGTACTATGGGGAGAAAATACGCTCACGGAATGGTCTTTTGGGCTTTATGGAATATGGTTTGGAGAGCAGGAAAACGCCGGCTGCTGTTCTTGACACCAAAACGTTTGCAGTGTTATAATGTGACAAATTCAACGGAAAGGAGGGCGCACAAATGGCTTGGAGATTTTCTAAGATTCAACTGAAAAAAGGTTGTGTTTTGGCTTTCCAGGGGGATAGTGCGCCCTTTTTGAAGGTCAAGACCGCAATTTGATGCGCTTTTTGATCTTAAAAGTCCGTGTACTATCTCCTTTTGCTTGCAGAAACCTGTGAGAAAAGGAGATTTTTATTATGTTGAATCTTAAACGGCAAATACGCCGGCTCTATGCCATTACGGTACTGGGCAGCCTCCAGTTTACAGGAGCTTGCTGGGCAGCTTTGTTGGCTGCGCGTGGATTTTCGCTGACACAAATCGGCTTTGCAGAGACCATCTTTCATTTTACCAGTTTTTTGTTTGAAGTGCCTTCCGGCGTGATGGCCGATGTGTTTGGCCGCAGACGCTGCATGATTGCGAGCCAATGCATATCCGCCATGGCTGCCGCTGCCATGCTGTTTTCCGACTCGATGGGAGATATTTGTGTTGGCATGGCTCTCAGCGCTTTGAGCTATAACTTTGCTTCCGGTTCCCGAGAAGCGCTTGCCTATGAGAGCTTGAAATGCTGCGGCCGGCAGGCCGACTATGAATGGTTTGTCGTCAATGACGCAACACTGTGGAGAATCGGTGCAGCACTGGCGACCCTGTGTACCGGCATAGCCTTGTGGATGGGACCACGGGCGGCCTACGGAGTAGATTTGGTCTTGGCATTGCTGGGTCTGGGGCCGGCGCTGTGTCTGCAGGAACCGGAGAGCCATGAGGTTGCCGCCGACAGCGCCATCCGGCGCATTTATACAGCAATTCAGGAAAGCATGGCCTTTATTGTGCACAATCCGAAGGTGCTGAGGTTGATGTTTGGCAATGCTGCGGTAGGTGCTGTGTCCACCATGTTGCTTTATCTGCTGCAAGCCCGGCTTCCGGCCCTTGGAATGCCATCCGGATGGCTGGGACCAGTGTTGTTTGTGTTGGGACTCAGCAGCACACTGGGGCTTCAGCTCGTACGGTTCACCGATCGGCTGAGCTACCGCATGATGGTTCTTTTGTGTGGGGGCGGCGTTCTGTTTGGGACTCTTCTGGCTGCCACACCCTGGTTGCCTATGGTTTTGGCTGGAGGATTTCTGGCCGGTATGCTGGATGATCTCATGGATGTGCGCAGCGACGTGAAGTTGAACGAAATGGTTCCCTCCTGCCAGCGGGCGACGTTGGTGTCGGTTTCGTCTCTTGTGTTTTCCCTTGTGATGCTGGCAATCGCCCCACTGATGGGAGCGCTGTTCAGTGTGGTTTAAGGCTATGTTGCTCTGCTGGCAGTACAATGAACCTGTAAGCGCTGAACGTTTGAAACCGCGATGCAGGGCGGCGGATTGAAACAAAAACAGATAAAAGGAGATAGACTTCCCGGAAAGGGGAGCTATCTCCTTTTTGCGTGTTTCTTCTGGGAGGTATAGAGGAACTTTCCCTAGTCCCACCAGAAATACCAGACCGTGGACTGCCGCAGCGTGTCCGCCAGAGCGCCGACAGTTGCATCTTGGGGCCCCTGATCAATCACATCGGGGCAGAAGCCGTACTGCTCCACCGCTGTCTCCATGGCTTTTTCCTCTGGAACGGGGGCAGGGAGGACAAACTCCAGCTCATCGTGGCTCATGACGGCGGGCACTGCTCCGTACCGCTCGAACCAGTATTTTGCCGTCGCCATCAGTTCCGGCGTATCGGGGCACTCGTTCCAGTTGCCAAAGGGCAGGTAAGCGAAGACTTCCCAGGGGTGTTCCACCGGGAGCTTTGCCAGGATCAGGGGATAGGTCATCTCACGAGCGCTGTCCCAGTAGCTGGAGAAGCGGTCGTTCTTACAGCCGCCCTCCATCTGGCTCAGGATTTCTTCCTCCCAGTCCATGGCGTCGTCCTCGGCTTCCTCCAGGCGCTGGCCGATCATTTCTTCCAGAACCACCTTGCCGTTCAGGATGGGGGCAGAGCGTGCCTTCTTTCGGTATTCGGCTACCTTGTCCGGGTCGAAGGCATAGTTATCCTCGCCATCGCTGTCCGGGTCAGAATTCATCACCAGGCACTCCCACAGGATTTCATCATCTGCCCGGATGAGCACCGGCACAAAGCCCTCGTGGGCGCTGTCCCGCAGAGCATAGCTGTAAGCTGCCGAGATGGGATCGTCGTCCTTCATGGAGGGGAAATAGGTACACTCGCAGTCCAGATACTCCATCAAAGCCCGGGCCAGATCGGAAGGTTCCAGCGTGTTTTCGTCGAAGCCCTGCCTCTTCCAGCCGGCAAAACGCCGGTCGATGATCTGTGTCATGGCCTGGTAATATTCTTCGTCAAAAGGAAGAAACAGGTAGGCTTCATCCTGGATTTCGTCCGAGTAATTGCGGTTTTGACCAATCACCCCAACGGCGTAGTAGTCGATGTCACTGGGGTAGTGGGGAGGATCATCGGTATAGCCGTAGTAATACGCGGCGAAGGCCCGGCCTGTCCGGTTGAAAATAATGCTCAGGAGCTGACCGTTCAGCTTGTCCCGAAGGAAAACCCGCAGGTCTACACTGCCGGGATTGGTTTTGACCTGTTTTACAATGCTGCCGTAGTCCTCGAGAAAGGCTGCGCCCATCAGGTCGTGTTCCATGCACCAGCGCAGATAGATGGTCATGTGGCTGAAAGCGTTGCGTTCATCCACTGGCAGTTTTTTCTTTCGAAGGGTCGCAAGGTGCCAGATTCCGTTGTCCATTTCCAAAATGTCGTCCGCCGCATCCTCCGCACGGCGGAGGATGCCCCGCGTGATAGCGTCGGGGCGGTCAGGCCGCACCACAAAACCGATGGCGGCCATCTTTTCCAGCAGAGCATCTGTACCGTGTTCCAGACTGTATTTCAACTCATCCCGATAGAGGGGTAAAACCTGATAAAAATGAACTGCCTCACCGCCGGGCAGGGGACAGACTGCGCCGCCCGGCGCCGCGCTGAATGGCTCGGTCAGCAGCGCTGCACAAAGCCAGGTGTTGGCTGCAAAAGGTTTCTGATGGTCGGCGACGTAGCCCCGGTACAGCCATACACCGCCGAGGGACAGGCGAGCCAGGTCCTTCAGCAGATGAACCGGCCAATACCACCGGTCGTCCTTGAAATTCTCAGGTGTTCGCTTCCAGCCTGCTGGCAGGGCGATGGCCAGCTCGGCCCGTTCCAATTTGTGCCCAGTCTGTTCCGGCGGCGCATTCATCCGGTGAGCTCCCAGCCCCATGGTGACCAGAATACAGTAGTCCCGCTCCTTGGTGGGCGGCACCAGGCAGATGTCCATATGAATGTCCGAGGAATCCGGTTCATGGAATAGCGTTTCAAATTTGCCGAAGTACTGCCGGATGTGGTTTTCCACCGCCGCCGTTTCCTCTTTGGAGTAGATCGTCCCGGCCGGCTCCGTGTCGGTTTCCGGGGTGCACTCTGCTTCAGGCAGAGTGGTCAGGGCGTCGACAGTCTTCTGATGCTCGTGGTTCTCATGCCCAATTTGACACTGCTTCATATCCATAGTCGCTGCCTCCTCGTTTTCTTTCCAATATTGGCGCTTCCGGCGGGAGTGGGGCGTCGTCTTTGCCACCCGGGATGTCATAACAGACCATGCGGACTTTCTTGGGCGGTTTCAAGACTTCCGCGGCATAATCTCTTTTTATAATATTCTATCATATTCTGGCGGTAAAGTCGCCTGTTTGTTGCATTTATTTTACGAAACGACATTCAGGAGCGCAGTGAAAAATGCCCGGGACTCAGTACAGCCAGAAAATGGAGGTGATTCTTTAAAGCAATATGAAATTATCGATTTTCGATAAAAACATATTGCAATTCAATGCGACATGTGATATGATGGAGCCACAAACAAAAACAGGAGGTTTTGGATATGAATTGGAGTAGCAAAAACAGCATTCGGCTGTCCCGGCTGTGCGTGGTGTTGTTTGGAGCGGCAGCTTTGGCTATTTTGATATCAGCCCCCTGGCTGGTAAAGACGTTTGTTGCGTTCAGCTGTGTTCCTCTGGAACACCAGGCCGAGAGTCTGCTGCAGGCCACGCTTTATGCTGGCGGAGTGCCTGCCCTTTACATTCTCTGGAAGCTCTGGCGGCTGCTGGAAAACATCCAGGGCGGCAATGTTTTCGTCCCCCACAATGTTCAGCTGCTGCGGCGGATCAGCTGGGGCTGTGCTGTGGGAGCGGTTATCTGCCTGATCAGCGGATTTTATTATCTTCCCTTTTTTGTCATTGCAGTCTGCGCGGCCTTTATGGCGCTGATTGTGCGGGTTGTGAAAAACGTCTTCCAGCAGGCGCTTCTGCTGCAGGAAGACGCAGACTACACCATCTGAAAGGGGGAGAGAGAATGCCCATTGTTGTGAATCTGGACGTTATGATGGCCAAGCGAAAAATCTCCGCCGGGGAGCTTGCCGCGCGGATCGGCATTACTCCTGCCAACCTTTCCATTCTCAAAAACAATAAGGCCCGGGCTGTGCGGTTTTCTACGCTGGAGGCACTTTGTCGGGAGCTGCAGTGCCAGCCTGCCGACCTGTTGGAATATCTGCCCGACGAATGACATTTCCTGCAACGAAAAAGGAGGTTGCACTGATGGATATCCGTAGAGACGACGCCGTTTGTGTTCCGGGATCTTCCGGGGCGATTTTTCCTGCCGGTCCCGGCTGTGCGGTCCCAAAACGCGCTGCAAAAACAGCGTTTCAACTTGAAAAAGGGGAGCGCGCCGCCGCCCTGCTTTGCCTTGGGATGGGGATCCTCTATGCGCGGTGGATGCTGGAACCGCCCGCGGTTCTGTACCAACAGGGACGGTGGGTGCTGGCGGCGGTACTGGGCTGCTTCTTTGTATGCATAGAGGCATCAGCCCGGCTCTGCCGTATAGAATGCCCAAGGGAAAGCTGGTTTTGGGCGGCGATCTTTCTGAGCCAGTCCATTGGCTGTGGCCTGTTTGGAAACCAGGAACTTGCGTTTTTCCCGTTCCTGCTCTCCCACCTGGCGGCTGCCCAGTGGGCATTGGTGCGCTGCGGGGGAGCGGTGGCCCTGCCTGTGGGAGCGCTGCTGCCGCTGGATCTGCTGCGGGGCTGGTTTGGCATTCCTTTTTCCAATTTCCACCGGCTGTTCCAGGCGCTTTTTTACGGCGTGGGGAAAACCCTGCCCAAACCCAAAAGCAGGGGGATCTGGTGGGGTCTGCTGGGAGCCGTCTGTGCCCTGCCGGTGCTGGGATGGGCTTTTACCACGCTGGTAACGGCTGACGCCGCTTTCCAGCAGATGACCGGCAGCCTGGAGAGCTGGCTGGCGCAGTTCAGCCTGCCAGAAATTCTGGCGGATTTCCTTTCGCCGGGCTGGCTTTTTCTCGAACTCTTTTTTGCCTGCTGGTTTTATGGTCTGTTTTATGGTGCCAAGCACCTGAAGGAAAAGCAAAATCGGATCACAGAACGCATGGTCTATGATTCGTTCGACAAACTGCGGCTGGTTCCCCGGCAGACGCCGATGGTGGCCCTGGCCATGCTCTGCGGGCTGTATCTGATCTTCTTTTTGTCGCAGATCAACTATCTTACGGCGGGGTTTGCCGGCGTTCTGCCCCAGGCATACACGGCGGCGGAATACGCCCGCCGGGGATTCTTTGAAATGCTGCAGATCGCCCTGGTTAACTTGTCGGTTCTGGCAGCAGCGGCCAAACTTTGCCGCACGCCCCTGCGCCAAAGCCGGGGACTGCGGGGCCTGGGGATTGTCCTCTGCACAGCAAATCTTTTGTTTGCGGCCATTGCTTTTTCCAAACTGTGGCTGTATATCTCCCGGTTTGGCCTCACCAGTCTGCGTGTGCTGGCTGGGTACGCCATCACGGTGGTGGCGATTTGGTCGGCCTTGTCCATTGCCAGCCTGCTGCGGCCCTTTGGGGCGGTGGTGTGGGGCATCCGCCTGGCGGCGGTGATCTTCTGTCTGCTCAGTATGTGCAACATCGATCATCTGGTTGCGCTGACCCAGCGGCAGGCGGAGCAGGAATATCCCTGGCCGGAAACCTCTGTGGTTTACGATTTCGATGGCTCAGAAACCGCGGCCCTGGAAGATTTTGCCATATAATATTCTAAAAGTTGGGGCAGAAAATGCAGGATAGATTCTGCCCGGGATCATCCATAGATTCAAACGCTGTAGGATTACCAAAAACAGGCCGCTCCTCACTCTGGGGAGCGGTCTGTTTCATTGGGACGCATAACAAAAAGGGCGGCCCAGCCGCCCATACATAAAACGGGAACGAGTTATGGATTTGTCAGGTGCCTTTTGATATAATCAGATCATACAGAAAAGCGTCTCCTTGAGGCACAAAACAGAGGCGCTTCCAGGCTTTGTACAAAGAACCATCTTGCTTGAAGAAGGTGCTCGATGATGCAAGAAAAAATAAAGATCGACCCATATCTTCTGACCGCCATCGTGCGTTATCTCGGCAGGCTGCCCACATCGGTGCAGGATCTGTATCCCATGAAGCGCCTTCTCTGCGGCGAGAGCCGTTCCCCGCTTGGAGGATATCTTGAATCGCAGGGGGTACCGGATTTCCTGACGCTGGAACGGGGCGCATGGGAGCCTGTGCGTCAATGCCCGAAGCTGAAACAGGTATATCTGGATGACGCTCCCTTTGGGGATGAATGTTTTTCGGTGTTCGCGCAGCTTTCCCAGTTGACGACTCTGGCCCTGCTGCGGGGCGGACAGATCAGAGGGCATGGCTTGTCTTTGCTGAAAGACCTCCCGGTCAAAACATTGTTTTTGCAGCGAACGGCGCTGGACGACGAAGGACTCTCGCAGGCTGCCCAGATTTCAAAACTCACAGATATCTACATTGCCGTCTGCCCGCAGGTTACATTTCAAGGGCTGATGGATATTTCCTGGCGGGATAAGCTGGTTGTTCATGATATGGACAACTTTGATGAAAAGGGGCGGGCAGGACTGTTCACCCAGGAGCAAAAGAAAACCTTTGAGGATGCCCGAACTTATAAAAATATGAAAAACAGGCTGTCTCTGGACAGCCCTGAGCTGGTGGGCCCCATCGCAGCACTGCAGGACTTTTTCAAGGAAATGACTCATTGGGAAAACCTTGCTGCTGTAAAAGGTCTTGATAACCCAAACGTCCGGGCCGAGATCGACCAGTTGTTCTCCCGGCGGGTAAGCTGGAAGCCGCGCCCGAGCTGGCGTCCGGTTCCGCTTTCCTTCCAGGCCGGCGGAACCTATCAAGGCTGCTGCCTGACGGTGGGAGAGAAGGCTGCAAAGAACAAATTCTGGCTTTATGCAGAGGAGGATGTTTTCTACTACCGTTTTCTTATGCGGTTGGTAGAGGGTCGGTGGATGATCGACAACGCCCAGTCCTGTTATAATGGCAAGTGGCAGTTTTGCGGGCTTTGATTTGCATTTTCCAAGAAAAGCGGATAGCGGTTGATTTAATAGCCTGGATTTGTGGGCTGCACACCTTGATGATGCGGACGGCTATCTCTGGGTGTATTATTCCAGCAAAGCCCTGGATGAACAGGGCGGAATGATTTCCGAAAGCAAAAACATCCCGTCTCTTTGGCGTGTGGAAAAAGACGAAACAGGCCAGTGGCGGGTGGTAAGCGTTAAAGAGCATCCGTGACCCTAAAAAGTGTAAGTCAAAAGGGAGTGGCAATGGAATGAAACGAATCGTGGATGAGGAAATCCGATTGGTGCCCTATTATCCCAATGAAGAAGTGGCGTTGAAGTGGTATCAGGATCCTCAGCTGTGCAAGCAGGTGGATGATATCGATTGTGTGTACACACTGGATATGATTGTTTCTTATTAGGAACACTGTAAATACAAGGCTTTTCGGGGCCTGCAATCCGAAAAAAAATATTTGATCTATCACATTACGCAGAAAGCCGTCCAGGTGCTATCTTGGGCGGCTTTTTTGCGTGGATAGACCGGAAGGAGGCAGAAAAATAATTACAGAAATTTAATCCTCAAAATTGTGCAACTTTCACGAAAAGGAGGTTAGTGAATGGCAGATGAAAAACTGAACACGGGCCCCGAGGCGCAGAAAACCGAGGAGGCCCCCGCGCCCGCTGTGGCTGATCCGGCCCACGGGGAGGCCGCCGTTCCCGAACACCCGCCGGAACAGGCCGGGCCTGCCGAGCCCGGCGATGTGGTAATCTCTGCGGAGCAGATTGACGCGCTCATGGCAGAAAAGCGGCAGGCGGCCCGAGCCGAGGTGGAAAAGGCAGAGGCATCCCGTGAACCGGAAGCTGGGGCTCCTGCGCCGGATCGTCCTGCCGCTGAAAGCGAGAAAACCGAAAAACCGCGCCGGGGCCGTCCCCCTAAGTCTGATAAGACGGAACGCACCGGGCCGGAGGCTGAAAAGGAGCCTAAAAAATCCGGGCCCCGCAAGGGCCGCCCCTCTAGGGTGTATCTGAAAACTCAAAAACGCCCAAAAAAGTGTTAAAAAGACAAGAAAAAGACATAAAAGGATTCTATCATAGGCAGTGCAAGGAAGTGATAGCATGACGATTCATCGTTA
>NZ_NFLL01000021.1 GCF_002160895.1 Faecalibacterium sp. An122
GGGTGCCCAGTACACCATCCCGCCGACCAAGAATCTGCTTCATCCCTGGAAATATGACCGGCAAATTTACAAGCGCCGGAATGTAATAGAGCGCTATTTTTGCCGCTTGAAAGACTTCAAGCAAATCACTACCCGCTATGATAAGAGAGCGAATTCTTTTCAAGCTTTTCTTTTCCTTGCTGCTTCTACTGTCATTTTCTCCATTTTGCACATATGAGCCGACTTCTCAGATACACCCTAGGCGAATATTTTGTTGAACCAGCCTCCTACCGCATTGGAAACTGCGGTAGCTGCATTTCCGATGCCTTCCGCAATCGCCTGTCCGCCGTCAAGAATGAAATCCGATGCCCATTCGGTGGCGGTCTTCCCGGTAAAATGTTCAATCAGAGCATTACCGCCGGCAATCACGAGACCACTGGCGGCAGCAACGACCACAGCCGGCGCGGCTACAGTTCCACCGACAGCTGTAACGGCAGCGCCAATCACGGCTTGAATTCCGATGGAAGCCGCGGTGTCCACTACTGTTTCAACAACAGTTTCTGCGACCACACGGCCGTCAGACATGCTTCCGCCGGATGCGGCTTGTTCTTCTTTATTGCTGAACCAGTTGCAGACGCCAGTGATTCCGACGGATACCCAAGAAGGAATAGCATTTTTGATGCCGTTTTTTTCGGTAAAATTGTCCACTGAATTTGTCAGTTGTTTGCGGAAGGGCGAGGTTTTGTTGGTCAGATTATTGATAAACCGGGTTGTAACACTTTTAGCCTTGGAAACATAACCGACAGGCTTGAGTCCAAAAGCGTTTCGGAAAAACCAGCTTGTGGCTGTTTTCCCGCCCACTGCATTGCCAATTTTGGAGTAATTTTTAATGTCCTTGATTAGATCGGAAATGAATTTAACCCCTTTAGAACCAGGTTTGACGTAATCCGCCCAGCTTGAGGCGTTTTTGAATCCGTTGATTATATCATAAATGCTTTTGCCATAGTTGGAACCGGCTATGAGTGTGCCGAGGCTGATCCAGGTGGCAAATTCATTATCAGAAGACTGCGTAGGTGCTATTTTACGAGTATCGTTGTTTTGATTCTGGTCCAGCTTTTGATAGGTGTCATAGGCTTGCTGGAAAAAGGACTGATAACTTTTCAGGGCCTGCTGATAGTTTTCCAGGCTGCCGGACAAACGGGAAGCAATAGAATTGATGTCAGACTGGCATTTAATATCCCAGTCGAGGCTTTTGACAGTGTTTGAGAAGTTGTCCTGAATCTCGTTGACTTGTGAACCGACCGCAGTCCAAGCGTCCCCCAGCTGCTTCATGCCCGCAAATTGTACATATATACGCGGCATACATGACGTCTCCTCTCTATCCATACCAGACAGCCCGGCCCAAAGGCCGGGCGTGCCGGATGGTTACATGATGCCGTGCAATATCAGAAAACTTTGCCCTGTTCCTGTGCCATCTGAGTGCCCTGCTGCTCTACGGCCTCGTAGTTTTCCGCAGCAGTGGTCAGGAAAGTGCTGTAGTTGATCATGTCAATCTTGAAGGTTTCAAAGATCGTCTGCATACTAGCAAACTGCTTCTTTTCGGTTTCGATGGTGGTACCCTTCATGCTGCCGGCGGTGTTGTTGACTTCCTGCAGCATTTCCGTGTAAAGGGTTAAGATTTTATCGCCTACCGTTTTGATATTCTGGGCCTTGTCACGCATGACCTAGGAATCCACTACAACCTGTGCCATATTCAAAGTACTCCTTTCAAAACAATACGCCTGTAAAATGTGTTTATCGGCCGGTGCTGAGGTTGCTGGCAACCTGTTTCAGATTGTTTTCACTGCTGCGCAGATCGCTGACATATTTCCGGAGGAAAGCCACATAATTGTCCAGAGCCTTTTTGGCAGCGGTAAAATTGTTCTGATAGTTCTGAATTCGCTGGTTGAAGGTCTGACTGGCTTCACCTTTATAGCTGACGTTCAGGTCAGAGACGGCAGTGTAGATGCTTTTGTATGTAGTGGCAAATTCGTTTGCTTTGGCCTCAATGGTAGAGGCGGAGCGCTCCAGGGTTTCAGGTGTAACGTCAAAAATAGTGGATGCCATGATAAAATCTCCTTTCAAAACAGATCATAATGCCATCAGCGGCCAAGGGAAGCACCCAGCGATGCGGCCAAAGAGGCGGCTTTTTCGGCGGCCTCTTCGTCCTCTCTCTGGATCCTTTTGGCGCAGGTGCGGATTGTGTTGGCCAATGTGGACATCTGGGACCTGGTCTGGCTCATTTCGCTGCGCAGGGCCACCAGCTTGGCTAAAAAGGCTTCTGCAGCTTCACCTTTCCAGATACTGCGGCAATCCTGTTCCATTTGCTGCAATTTTTGAATCTGACTGGCCAGCTGACTGGCCTGGTCGGATATTTCGTCCGCCTGAGACATGACCTTGGAATAGTTAATCCGGAATTTCATCTTGCCGATTCCTCCTTTGTTACATCAAAACCAACTGCGCTCCGTCTGTAATACCCAGCTGCCGGAAGCTGCATTCCTGGCGCAGGACAGTGCCGTCGGCCTTATCAAAAAGAGACAGCTCCTCCGCACCTTGCTGCACGCCGTATTCTGAGCATAAAATGCGGGCCATCAGCTGCTGCACGTGAGCGACAGACAGCGAGTCCGGCACGATGAAATCGTAGATGTTGCCCAAAGCAGGAACAGTGACGGCAACCGATATTTTTTTCATGGAAATCACCATCCAATTTCTACAGCTTTGCCGCCGGCCAAAAAATAGCCGGTATCTTTGCGGGCTTGATGGATCACCGGCAGTGTACCAATTGCGGCTGCTGCTTCATAGCAGCCCGGAGCAATCAGATAATTTTCCACGCCGGAAACCAGATTGATGAACAGGCTGTCCAAATTGTATCCACCATTTACATCGAAGCCGCAAATAAAGCTGATCCCATATTTGGGGCTGTCAATATAGCGGAATACTTTCCGCAGAAAAGCGGCTTGCTGATCCGTTATTTCATCGAAGAAAGCGTGAAATTCTGCAATCAGCACAAAGAGATGACGGCTGCGGCTGGTTTCATCTTCTAGCCTGCAGTTGAGCTCAGGCTTCAGGAGTTCAATCCAGTTATCCAGATCTTCTGAGCTTTGAATGTAACGGCATGCGGGAAAAGCCTGTGCAGCAGGCGCGAGTATCCCGGAGCGACTGTCGATCAGCACAACGTCTCGATTCTCCTGCATAAAAATGGAGCGGAGCGTTTCCTGGAACCGGTCAGTCAGAGCGTTCTGGTTTGCTGCGCAGATACAGACATTGCTGCTTTCCTCCAGGGAAATTCCATACAGCATGGCGCCGGACAGAGAAGCTGCTAAGATCAGATTTTCGGCACTGTCCTCACAGGGATCGAGGCGGGGAAGAGTGGGCAGCGGAGAAGAATTTAGTGTCTGGAAAGAAGTTTCCTGAATAGAATCTTGTCCAGCGTCCAGCTTAAGGGGCAGGGGACCATGCCATTCCTCTGCAATCTTTTTGTACTGTTTACAGTATCGCTCTGCACAATTGTTTTGCAGGAACGTGGCAGCTCTGTGATGTCCCCATAAGCAAACAGAGTGGTGATTCCGGCATCGTTTTGAGGGTCATTCAGATAGCGCAGCAGCGCTTCTCTTTCGATCAGGGCTGGATGCATGACCACCACCACATAATGGGGAACAGAGAGTTTCTTTTTGCTTTCCTGGTTTTTGCGGTTTTGGATTTCCTCGTCGATGGAGTTGAAAACAAAATGTACTTCCTCTGGTGTAGTGGCGAAATAACGAACTTTTTTGTCGTCACTCCAGACATGTGGCACATCTTTGAACAGCTCAAAACGGTGAACTTGCTGGGGTGGAACAATCAACACCATCTTGACCTCATTGTAAGGATGCAGGGCGATGATGTTGAGAATTATGGACTCCAGCAGGGAGTGCACATTTTCTTCGTCGCCAATCATGCCGATGGTCTGGCTGCTGGCCAGATCCAAAGTCATGGGGACGTCTGACAGCACGCTGTATTTTTGAGCCAACTGACCGGGCAGAGCGCTCAGCGGGTCGGGGTGCAGCTGAAACCCGACCTTGGGGATTTTGATTTTTAAATTGAAAGGTCGGTTGCCGATGCCCAGACGCACCCTCAGAAAGTCTTCATCCTGCGCCGAACGTTCCCACAGCCGCAGTCGGTTGACTTCATTGTCCAGCATGGCACAGAGAGTTTCCGGGGGAGGATTCAAGGTTTGACCCAACAGTTTGACGGCATGGCTTTCTTTTTCGGACAGGATTTTGTCAATCCCCTGGATGTAGGCCGTATAGCGTTCTTCCCGATATTTTGTCTCAGCGGCAAGATTCTTTTTCTGGTAATTCCGCAGAAGGGTGGGCCACAACAAGGAGCCCAGCAGCATACCTACTGCCATTACGCCGCTGGTCACGACTGAAGCGGTACTTCCGCCGTTGAGGGCATTGGCAACCGAGACGCCGACGCTGACCAGCATAACCAGCGACATGGTGAGGCTAGGGCCGATGGACAAAAGGAGGGGCGTTTTATCCATAGAAGGAGGAGAGGGCGGGCCGTCAACTTCTATTTCTTCGGGCTCCAGCGTGCGGGAAACGCGGGGAGTAATGATAAAATAACTTTCTTTTTCTTTCCGTGGTTTCGGAGATTTCAGCGGCCAGTCCTGGGCTTCCGGCAGGAAAGTTTCTATGCACAAGTCCCGAATGGCGACAATATTGCCGCCCAGATAAACCATTGAAAATCCCATGAAAGCAAGCTCGTCAAAGGGCTCCAGCTTCCGGGAATGTACAGCCTTGCCGTTAACATAAATGCCTGCGGTTCGTTTTAAGTCTTCGACATAAACACAGTTCTGGTCATCTACCCGGACAGCAACCTGTTTCTCTCTGGAAATATAATTGCTCAAGGTGAATACAATATCATTTTGCGCTCCGCGGCCAATATAAATATTGCTGCCTTTGGGCAAATAATATTTCTTGTAGGCAAGCGAAAGGGCGGATCTGGCAATAAAGATCACCTTTAGCTTCACTGTGCCGTTTGAATCTTTGAATGTAATATAATCGCCGTTTTTTAAAGTGTGTTCACGGCACGCTTGATGGTCAATTTCCGCCTGGAAAAGACTGTTGTGTTCAAGCCGCAGAACATAGCTGGAAACAGACTCGGTTTCCTCTTGAAAAAAGGGTAAAACAAATCCATCCGGCAGGCCCAAAGTGTCATGGTACAGTGCGTTGGTACGGTTCTCCACTACTTTGCTCAGCAACTGGGAGATCATATGGTTTCCGATGAAGAAGATTGCCAGAAAATCTGTAACAGACCTATTTTTCTCCGTTTGAGCCATGCCATATACTCCTTTTTAATATATATCGTTCGTTGACGCTGAAAATGGTGCGGCAGTTTTCGAATTTACTGTGAAAAGGGATTTTCATTGTATAACAAATCTTTCAAGCCGATTCATTGAATATGTAGTATTTTGCGTGTTCCATGTAATAATTTGCGGAATAGATAAAATGCGTTTTAAATACAGCTTTTAAAAATTTACTATATAATAAGGAAGGCGTAGCTACCATGTTTCTGCTGAGCAAAGAGTTGATGCGGACGGGGAGACACTTTATCTGGAAAGCAGATTGGGTATGCATCTGCATACGGTACGCCATGAGCTGTAAAAGGTTCTGATCAGTAGGAATCCCATTGTCTCAAAATCGCCGTGACGGCTTCTCTTTTCCAGGGCAAAAGCCAGCTGCGGGGAATTTTACTTTTATTGATGCAAGTTATGACATTGACGGAACAAGATAATACACTATTCATGCAGTTGTGAAAGAAATTTGCTATACTGTGGACGTCAAATCCGATTTGGTACAATTATTTTTCAGGAGGAAAGAGTATGTTTAAAAGATTGTTTGGACCAACGACTGCGGATCAGCTTGTTTATCTGGAAAACCGCATCTGGCCTAGCCTGGCGGTTGTTGTCCTCAGTTTTATTGCTTCGTTTTTTGTGAACGGCGCCCTTGGCATCATTGCGATAGTAATCCTGTACTGGGGCTGGTCGGGTGTCAAAAACTGGTTTGGATTTGCGGCATTTACCACCATTCTGGCAGGTTATGACAACCTTATACTGGGCGTGCTGGTAGGCCTGCTTTATTTGCTGGTAGCGTATTTTGCAGGTATTTTTATTTTTCTGCTTGGGGTAGTCCGCTATGGAATGCTTAAATTGCAGCATTCCTGAATATAGCGTCAGCCGCCAGATTTTTTGCGGCTATCTGGTTGCAGCTGGACAGGAGTGAGGGATGGAGTATGTCAGTTGTATGGGTTTTGATCGTTGTCGTGGCCGCTTTTTTCTTCCTGAAAAGAAGGCCGCCGTTGGAAATTCCACAAGAATCACAGACAGCTGTCAAAGCTTCTGGTAAGTGTGGACCGGATGCAGAATGGAGGCTGCATGAAGATGGGCAGCTGTACATAACCGGCAACGGATCAATGTATGATTATGAGCCCGAAACAACAGAACATCCTGAAAAAATTGCGCCTTGGCATCCGTATCGGCGTGACGTTCATTCGCTTGTTGTGGATCGGGGAATTTCCTGCCTTGGACGGTGGGCCTTTGCATATTTTTTCAATATGACCGCAGTTACATTGGCTTGCCGAATTTCTTTTCTGCCTCAGGGATGCTTTTTTGAATGCGAAAGCTTGGATGAAATTGAGATACCCAGCGGTGTAAAACGGATCGGAACAAACTGTTTTTTGGATTGCGTTAGTCTGGATACCGTTCATCTGCCCAAGGGATTGCTGGCAATTTTGGACAGTGCTTTTTGCGGTACAGGACTTGTTCATATCAATCTGCCTGAATCGCTGGAAGAAATTCATTCCTTTGCATTTGGCCACTGTCAATCTCTGAGAGAAATCTCCATACCTGATAATGTGAGCTATATTCACGCTGATGCATTCTATCACAGCGGTGTGTGGGTTCCCCCTCGTGGATGAAGCCTATATGGTTTCTGAATGTTTTTAAAGGACAGATAAAAGAAAGCCAGGTTTTCCTTTTGTAGGAAAACCTGGCTTATTCTCATTTTGAGAGGAAAGAAAACTGGTTTCTGCTCTATGAGCATGAATTTAGTGCAGGATATTCTGGATCATAGCAGTGTTTTTGAAGTACAGGAAACATAGATAGGCGATGGAAGCGAAAATGTTGAATAGAATTCTTGGGCCAAGGTTTCTTTCAAAGAGGAAATGACTGGCTTTTAAGATGAAAAAACTGGGAAGAAAGTAAAGCCCTGCCAATATAGGTATATCGATGATATATAAGACGAAACTAAGCATTCCGCGCAAACCGTTTATGCTCAACATCCCGGCCCATTTAAATAGAATAAGTACCAGCCCCATATAAAAGGGAACGAAAGGAAAGGCCTCGGAAACTCTTAAGGTGCGCTCTCCGCGTTCAGAGTGAGAATATACTGCCATAAAAATAATAATCCAGATTACTACAGAGATGGGAACAATGTTTTCGGCAATCCAAAGAACCGCCTGCATGCCGATTCCAAGAAGGCCAAGCGCAGTCATAAGTAAAAAGATAACGAAAGAAGCTGGAATGAAATAAATAATCATATCATAACCCTTTCCATTGGAGCTGAGATGAAAATATATATTGAGATCATGATGGATTGATCATAAATCAAAAAACCGAAAAAGTCAATATAAATATCTTGCTGCAGGAGCATGACAACAGAGAGTAAATGGGTTTGCTGGCTCTGACTACAAACCAATTCTGCATCTGGTTTTGTTCTTTTAAAACAATATTAAGAAGATATCTGCGCCCTACTCGAGAGCAGCTGAATTTATTCTTGTTCTGTCGGGCGGAACTGCTTGATAAATGGAACTCGAGCAGGGAATTTCGGCTGAGGAATGTCTGCGAGATGGGATGAATTTCGATAGAAACTGTAAACCGTTACATGAAACCTGCATAATATGACGGATTCAATGACTTGACACAGTGGATTTGTTATAATTTTATAAATTTCTGTGGAGTTTTTATGAGATAAACGATCGACATTGAAATGGTGAAGGTGAAGTAAGATGGCTCTTTGGGATAAACTCAGCGGCAAGATGAAGGAAACCATTGTCAAAGGAGTTACCCTGGCGGGCATTACAGTGACCAGCATTACCTCGGTTGGGGCAGGCGTGGAACAACAGCAGCAGTTGGATCAGATGGAAGACTCAAGCAGAGATCCGGTCTCTATCGAGAGGCTGCTTCAGGATGCACCCATTAAGACCAGTATGGAAGCTTTCAATGAGATGGATGACCTGATGGGTCAGTCCGAGCGCCAGCAGGAGATCGAGGAGGCTACAGATCCCAGGCTGAAGGCGGCGATGTTTAGTGCTGGAGCCGAGGGACCCAAGGGTGCCGGCGACGGTATCCCTGGCAAAGATCCGGGTCCGGTGCAGACAGAGTCCGGAGACTATTATTTCACCGGAACAGCCGAAGCTAATTTGAAGTATGGCAGCGGCGGTATCCAGCAGTGTTTCATTCAAAACGCTTATGAGCTGAAAAAAGAGCATCCCGCAGCTGGCAATGGGCGGCTGATCGAGGTGGACCGTGAATACGAAGATCCAGATTTTGCCCAGAGAAACGGCCAGCCCGACGGGGTGACAAGTCACCAGTTCGGGTCCACCCATGCCACGGTGGATCACCGTCCCCTGACAGCGGAGGGGAAGGCGGAGATGGCTCAGCTGGATACTTCAACTCCGATGGAGGAAGGAAAATCCATCCAAAGTCTGGATGTGGAGCAAAACCCGGACACGGCGTATCTAGACGAAAATACCATCGACGCCCGGGGCCTGAACCGGGAAGGGGCTGATGTGAAAAAAGAAGCCTGGATTCGGCCATTCAGCAATCAGGAAGACGACAAGCTGGAGCCGGACGGATGGAAGAACCCGGAACAGCTGAAGGACGGGCAGACATTCTATCAGTTGAGCGTAGACGGTGATACCACAAGCAGTTATTTTGTGACGGAAGATGTGGTGGACAGCTGCCGCAAAGAAGACGGCACAGTGGATTTCAACCAATTGAGGGATGGCTTGCAAATTCCTCAGGGAGAGCAGAAAAACTGCCTTGTAAAATATGTGTACCGGACAGGGCGGGAATCATCGAATCAGGATAAGAGTGAGTCTGATAAGGTATATGCAGATCCTCCAGACCACAAAAACCTGTTGGGTTCCAATGACAAAAACAATCATAACAGCGATGGCCTAAAAAATCATGATGGTCCTGAAAACAAATCGGATAAAGACGGAAAAAACACAGATGTCACCAAAATCGGGGATGAAAACCAGAGTAAAGTTGCTGCCCGAGAGTCTGGTTTGAACGAGAAAAGGGAAACCGAGGCCAGGCAGACGACACAGACCGGAAACATTCAGGAGGACGGGAGCCGGAACGTGAGAGCTGAGGACCCGAACAAAGATGAGGTCAAAACCCGCCAGACTGACCCGAATCAGGAGAATAAAACCGAGACCGAACAGACGACGCAGACTGGAAACGTTCAGGAGGACGGGAGCCGGAACGTGAGGGCTGAAGATCCGAACAAAGATGAGGTCAAAACCCGCCAGACTGACCCGAATCAGGAGAATAAAACCGAGACCGAACAGACGACACAGACCGGAAACATTCAGGAGGACGGGAGCCGGAACGTGAGAGCTGAGGACCCGAACAAAGATGAGGTCAAAACCCGCCGGACCGACCCAAGTCAGGAGAATAAAACCGAGACCGAACAGACGACGCAGACTGGAAACGTTCAGGAGGACGGGAGCCGGAACGTGAGGGCTGAAGATCCGAACAAAGATGAGGTCAAAACCCGCCAGGCCGACCCAAGTCAGGAGAATAAAACCGAGACCGAACAGACGACGCAGACTGGAAACGTTCAGGAGGACGGGAGCCGGAACGTGAGAGCTGAGGACCCGAACAAAGATGAGGTCAAAACCCGCCAGGCCGACCCAAGTCAGGAGAATAAAACTGAGGCCGGGCAAACAGCCCTGACAGGAAAACCCCGTGCAGAGGACCCAACCAAAGTCCAAGCTGTAGGTCGGCAGGGTCTCTGGAACAAGAATGCCAAAGCTGAGGATCTGGACAAGGATAAAGACAAGGTTGCAGCACAGCAGACCGGCCAAAGCGAGAATCAGGAAACAGAAAACACAAATCAAAAGACGGGCCTTCCGGCGGTGCAAACCAATACCAATCTTCCGGCCTTGTGGGAAAAACCTTCCACCGGCCAGGAGAAGAACGAGAATCAGACAAACAAAGCGGCTAAGGAGGGAGACCGGCACGAATGGGAGAAGCCGGGCGCTGAAAAATCCGGGGCGATGGAAGACAAGCCATCAAACACCAAAACAACTGACAAGCAGGAAACCCATTCCACCGGTTCCACGCAGAAGGACAATCAGGGAAAGGAGCAGCCGACGTCTTCCGGCGGACAGAACAGAGACGATGATGGAGGATATCATCTATGAAGAAAATTGAAGTATTTGATGGCAACGAGCTGCGGGATCTGCCGGTGGAATACCCAGTGCAGATACCTCGCTGCACCCTTTACGGTCAGGACCGGCGGGGCGGACAGGTGGTTGTCCCGCTGGACGATGAACTGCTCAGCCGCCACATCATGCTGTTGGGCGGCATCGGCACCGGTAAGACAAATGCCTTTTATCAGGTGGTCAGCCAGCTGCGCCGGGGAATGACCGACCAGGATGTTATGATTGTGTTCGACACCAAGGGCGATTTTTACAATGCCTTTTATCGAAAAGGCGATGTGGTCATCAGCAATGATTCTACGGCCTGTGGACCCGATGGACCGGATTACTGGAACCTGTTCAACGAACTGGAAGAGGGCGAGGACATGGAGGTGGCCATCAATGAGATATCTAAAACCCTCTTTGCCCAGCGGCTGAAAAACACCACACAGCCCTTTTTTCCAAATGCTGCAAAAGATCTGTTCGGTGCGGTGCTGACACATTTTTCGCGGAATAGAGAAAGATTCTATTGCGACAACCTGGCCCTGCGCCAGTTTATGGACGCTATGCCTACCCCACAGCTGCGAGAAATGCTGAATCAACACGATGACCTGCGGTCTATGAGCAGCTATATCTACGACGACAAATCCGGACAGACGCAGGGCGTACTGTCCGAGCTGCAGCAGCAGGTTCGGGAACTGTTCGTGGGCAACTTCAAAAAGCGTGGCACTCTGTCCATGCGGGAACTGGTTCGCCGCAAGGGGGGCCGGATGATCTTTGTGGAATACGATCTGAGTGTGGGTGAGACTTTGACCCCTATCTACACCCTGCTCTTTGATCTGGCTATCAAGGAGGCTCTCAGCCGCAAAAAAAGCGAGGGAAATGTGTTTTTCCTGGTGGATGAGTTCCGACTGCTGCCCAACCTGACCCACATCGATGATGCCGTCAACTTCGGACGGAGCATGGGTGTAAAATTTATGATCGGCATTCAGAACATCGAACAGATGTACGAGGTCTACGGTCAGGCGCGGGCCCGGAGTATTTTGTCCGGTTTTCTGACCAGCATCTGCTTTCGCGTCAACGATGCTTCCTCCATTGAGTACATCCAAAAACTCCACGGCCGCAACCGGAAAAAAGAGGTCTATATGGCCTCGGTCCAAGGCCGTGGTCTGGTCGAAAATGTCCGGGATGCCAATGTGGTGGAGGACTGGGACATCCAGCGGTTGGGGATCGGCGAAGCAATCATCGGCCTGCCGGGACGGGAACCCTTCTGGTTCCATTTCCTGAGGGCCAAATAAAATGCCAGGACACGAAAAAGAGAGGAGGATCAAGATGCGGTGCCCCAAATGTGGAAATCAAGTGTCGGCAGGGGCGAAGTTCTGCCGGACCTGCGGAGCCAGGCTGATGCCCCTGCCTGCATCGGAGCAAGCGGCCCCGGCGGCTCTGGCTCCAGTTGCACGGACTCGATTTGGCGGCAAAAAGTGGCTGGCAGCGGTGGTGTTGGTACTGGCGTTATCGGTTGTGGCGGCCTATCTGCTGCTGGGACGGAAGAAGGGCGATAACATCGACTGCTTTATGGTTTGTGACGGCAACTACGTGCTGGCAGATGTGCAGAATGACCAGGCTTTCCCACTGGTTCCCAGCATGGGAGAAGCAGCCAGCGTGCTGTTTGGTCCCGATGAGTCCTATGTCTTTTTGTTTATGAGGAATGACATCCTCTGCCGGGTGGACTGCGCCGGACTGGAACTGGACCCAGAGGCCAGCAATGCTGGCCAGGTGATGCAGGTGGATACTGGCGTTTTTCAGAACGGTGTGACTCAGCTGACCGGGGGACGGGCAGTGTATCTCAAAAAGGGAGGAGAGCTATGCTGGTTTGATGGACAAACGGTGACCCGGCTGGCAGGGAACGTGGTGTCCTATTCTTTGGTGGATGGCGAGAAACTGGTTTATTCCGTGGAGACGGAGAACGGATATATCATCTACTGGGTTCCTCTGGATGGGTCGGAAAAGGCGGCCCAGCTGACCGGAGAAAATGAAATGGCGTGGCTGTGGAGCTCCTGGGAGGCGGGCCAGCAGGCAGCCTACTCGGTGGAAACGGAGGAGGGCTGGGAAGCTCTCTATCTGGTAGGTGCCGACGGGGAGCCTCAGCTGGTGAATGACGCTGCCCAAATTTACAACTACGGCGAGATGGGGGATACCCTCTACTATACCGCTGACACCACAATGCCCTATGATGGCGAGAGTTTCGCTTCTACAGGCATCCTCTGCAGTCTGAAGGATGGCGCTATCACCCAGCTGGCAGAGCGAGTCAATAACTATTGGCTCAACGGGGACCAGCTGGTGTATCTGGTGGAGGATGATCTGAACCAGGAGCGGGCCGCGGCTGATTTCAGCATCTCGGATGTCCGGGAGGACCCTGTCTGCTATCACCGGTGTTTTGTAATGGCGGATGGTCTGCCCACGGTGGAAGTGGATATGGACAATCTGGTAGAGGTCTTGATCCAGGATGGAGACGACCGGCCCTGGGTTGACCAGATTATGACCAATGGCACACAGGTCTTTGTGCGGAAGGGTCAGGGAAATATCTATCAGGCCCCTGTGACCGATGGCATCGCCACCGGTTTTGTCCAGATGACAGAGGGGTCGAAGTGGATGACGGTCAACGGCGATTCCTTGTACTATACCGACGCTCTGCCCGGAGGACAGAACGAGGAAGAGTGCAGCCTGTACTGTGCCCGGGACGGAGAGATTGCCTGTCTTTCTGAGAGAGTCAACCCCTGGCAGGTCTGGGTTTATGAGGACGGCACCGTCCTGGCTATCAGGAACCTGGATACCTCCAGCACTGCCCAGGGCCAACTGGTGATGCTGAACGCCGCCGAAGGGGAAACGCTGGTGGGAGAAAAGGTCAGCGGCTTCCTGCGGATGGATGAGGAAACGATATTGTATCTATCCGACGGTACTCTCCACCGCTTCCGGAAGGGAGAGAGCGAGGAACTTTGGGGGCAGATAGAAGGTCTGTGGTGCCGGAACGTCTGCCAGCCAGTCTATGAAAATGACCTGTACTGGATGGAATTGAGTCAGTAACTGTCCAGAAGGGCCGCAAGATACAACCAATACAAAGAGACAACAGGAGGAAGAAAATCATGGCTTTTTGCGAACAATGTGGAACCCGTCTGCCGGATTATGCCGTTGAGTGCCCGGTCTGCCATACGCCGGTGCCGGCTGAGCCTCAGCCCTTTTTCAAGATGGAACCCGACCGGCCTCAGCCCTCTGCCCCGGTCCAGCCGACCTGGGAGGGGGCGACAGTGACTCAGACCCAGACCAATAAAGCAGAACAGTCTGCTCCGAGGGAAATTCCCAACAGCAATATCAAGCTGTCAGAAAACGAGGAAGTCGTCCGACAGTACCAATGCAGCAACATCAAGCGGCCTGCTTCCTGCATTGGATACCTGACCGTGACCACCAAGCGGATTCTGTTTGAGGGCAGAAGCTCGGGCAGCCGCATCGCTAAGGAAGTGGTGCTGGATTCGGTGTCGGGTCTGGACTGCTCTTATGGCACCAATATTCATCTTCGCCGCCTGATTCTGGGCATCATCATTGTTCTGCTGGGGCTGACAGGAAGATTCAATTCCCTGTTCCAGATAATTGTTATTCTGGTGGGCGTCTATCTGGTCGTTACCAGCTTCCGTAAAACCTTTATGCTGGCTATCTATTCTTCCAAGACCAGCAGCAGTCCCATTTCCATTGGTGAAGGCATTCGCTCTCTTCTGGGGAACGAGGCGGTTTACACGCTGGTGAGCGAACCAACACAGGATACAGACCGGATGCTCAATGAGCTGGGGGCCATGGTGCAGGATCTCCAAACGCTGGGAGACTATGCAGTCACCAAGTGGAAGAAAATCTGAGGAAGGATCGTTGAACCATGAAGTGCCCAAATTGTGGTCAGGAACTATCTGATCAGGCCCGGTTCTGCCGCTTCTGTGGACAGAGACTGGAACAAAAACCCACACCCCAGCCGCCTGAACCGCCAAAACGGTCCGAGCCTGAAATCATTCCACGCTGGCAGCCCCGTGCCGACACCGAAAACAAGACTGGTCTGGGACAGAAGAAAATAGTATGGGTGATTGCCGCTCTGGCACTGCTGCTGGTGGTGATTGTGGGAGCACTGGTTTTTCTGATCGGGAAAAACAAGGTGGAATCCAAACAGTCGAGAGAGGAATCGGCTATATCAATGGAAACTTCCTACGAGGAAGACCAGCTCGACTCCATCCCTGAGAAGTCAGCAGCGTCTGCTGCCTTGGAACCAGAGGCTTCATCGGTGTTTGAGGTGGAGCCGGAGTGGGGTCAGCAGGAAATTCTGGTGACTCCTTCCGGCGGAGGCACAGCAGTGCTGACCTTGCGCCAAAAGTATGGGGATGACTGGGAAACCCTCTACACCTGTACCGCAGCCATCGGCCGCAACGGTACCACTACATCTCCCCAGGAGGGAGACGGCAAGACGCCGGCCGGTACATTCCCGGTGGAGTTCTGCTATGGTCTGGAGCAGCCCGAGACTGGCATTCGCTTCATTCAAGTGGGACCGGACAGCGTTTGGGTGGATGACGGGAATTCCCCTTACTACAACTGTCTGACTACTAAAACCGAGGCTGGGGACGTATCCCATGAGGATACCTACTCCCAGTTCACCCGGGGCTTCTATACCGTCAATATTTTCTTTGCCAACAACGGAGATGGACGTACTCCCGGTTCCGCCACGCCGGGAGCTGGTTCAGTGCGGGTGTTGGAAGGCTATACCAGGACCCTGGAACCCACCAATGGAGACATTAAAATTGCATCGGAGGATATGAATCAGCTGCTGCAGCGGCTGGATGCAAATTATGATCCAGTGGTCACCGTTGTGAGCGGTTCATAAAAGAACAAAAAGATCCCCAGCCTGTATGGGTAGGCTGGGGATCTTTTTGAATGTACAAAATGTTGGCTTGGATGCTGTTTTTGGGGATTTAAGGAAAAGTGCAGGCATGGGGTGCGCAGTAGCTCTCTTTATCTCTGTGAAACACCCCGCTCCCACTTGCTGACGGCCTTGTCGGACACAAAGAGCGTCTCGGCCAGCTGGCGCTGGGTGAGACCCTTTTCCCGGCGGAGGGCGGCGAGAAACCCGCCGAAGGCATCTTTATCCAGTTGGTACATGCAATCCACCTCGTTTTCCGTTGTTTGCTGGCCTCACTCTAGCAGCCGGCGCCGGACTTGTCAATCGACGGACGGCAGAATGGACGGAGATGCGATAAAAAGCGGGCAAAAAGGGCCGCGCACAGGGACGCCGATCCCGGGCGAAAAGCGCGGCGGAAGCCTCTCTGTGGGCGAAACTTTGCGTATGTTTCCGAGGGCCCCTGTCTCCCCGGCAGGATGGCCGCCGGCTATGTCCGGGCATCCAGTCCAGAAGGATGAGCGGCCTGCGCCGAAGCAGCCGCCGGGGCGTATGTGCTGGCATGAAAAAAGACCCGCCGGAGCGGGCCTTTTGAGACGAACGGTTCTTTTCGGGGCCAGGCTGCCGTCACAGCCCTTCCAGGTAGCCCTTCAGCAGGGGGACGATCTGCTTGATGGAGACGTGGGTGGTGTTGATGCACAGGTCGTAGTTTTCCTTCTGGCCCCAGCCGGTCTCGGCGAACAGGCGGTAATAGCTGGCACGGGCCTTGTCGATCCGGCGCATCTGGCGGAGAATGTCTTTCTCGGTGGTGCGGGGGTCGGTCTCCCGCTCCAGGCAGCGCTGCAGCTTGGCCTGTTCCTCGGCGTAGACGAACAGCCGCAGGGGGTGATAGTCCCGCAGGATCACGTCGGCGCAGCGGCCCACGATGATGCAGCTGGAACATTTCCGGGCGATGTCCAGAAGGGTGTTGCGCTGGGCGATGAGCAGGTCGGTGGCGGTCTGGGGGATGGGCTGGACGCAGGAGAAGCTCTTGCCGATGGTCAGGGGATACTGCAAAAGATAGTTTTGCTCCAGGGTTTCCCGGACGTAGTCCTCGTGGAAGCCGCCCTTCTGGGCGATGGCGGTGAGGATTTCCCGGTCGTAGTAGACGATGCCCATGGCGTCGGACAGGCGCTTGGCCAGTTCCCGGCCGCCGCTGCCGAATTCGCGGCTGATGGTAATGATTTTCACTGTGCTTCCTCCTTTGCAGTTTTCCGGGTCAGGAACCGGCCCAGACCTAGGGTGAACAGTTCGGCTGCCGGGAAGGCCAGCCACACGCCGGTGACCCCCAGCATCCAGGACAGCAGACAGGCGAACACCACGATGGCCACCACCCCGCGGGACAGCGAGAGGATGGAGGACTCCCGGCCCCGACCGGTGGCGCTGTAAAAGCCGGTGCGCACAATGTTGACCGCCGCCACCAAAAAGCCCAGGAAGTAAATCCGCAGTCCCGGTTCAGCGTAGGCGGCCAGGGCGGCGGAGCCCTCGCTGTTGAAGACGGCCACGAAATAGGGCGCGAACAGCAGGACGCTCACCACCAGAATCCCCGCGATGACGGCGGCAATCTGGAGGGAATGGCGGTAGATGCGGCCTTCGGCGTCGGCGTCGCCCTGGCCGTGGACCTTGCTGGCCAGGGGCTGCAGGCCCTGGGATACGCCGTTGAACAGGGCGGTGCCCACCAGGGCCATGTTGGCCACGATGGCGTAGGCCGCCACGCCGGTGTTGCCCGCCAGGCCCAGCAGAATGAAGTTGAACACCATGGTGGTGATGCCGCTGGAAATCTCGCCCACAAAGGCCACCACACCCAGATAACAGGCCGAGGCCAGCTTTTTCAGGGAGGGGCGGCGGGGCCGCAGGCGGATGGTGTTTCTGGGGGAGAGGTAGTGGATGGAACACAGGCTCATGCTGACGATGGGGGAGACGGCGGTGGCCAGGGCCGCGCCGGCCATTCCCAGCCGCATGGGGAACATAAAGATATAGTCAAACACAATGTTGAAAATGCCGCTGGTGAGGGTGGCGGCCATGGCGATGTTGGGGGAGCCGTCGTTGCGGACAAAGGCGGTGAAGGTGTAGTTCAGCATGAAGAAGGGGGTGAAGCACAGGACAATCCGGAGGTAATCCGCCCCCAGCTGCACGATGGAGCCGTCCGCACCCAGCAGCCGGAGAATCCCCTCGGGCCACAGCAGACCCCCGGCGATGAACACCAGGCTGATGGACAAAGTGAAAAAGATGGAGTTGAAGAAATAGTCGTCGGCGTCCCGGACCCCCAGGGACTTCTGGAGGGTGTAGCGGGTGGCGGAGCCGATGCCGATCATGGAGCCGATGGCGAAGATCAGCCCGTAGACCGGGAGGATCAGGTTCAGGGCGGTGATGCCGTCGGCGCCCTCGGCACAGGCGATGAAGAAGGTGTCGGCCAGAACATAGCAGGAGGTGCCCACCATGGCCAATACGTTGGGGATGATGTATTTCCTGAGTTGCTTTTCGATCATACGGTCTCCTTTACCAAAAAAGCATCCTCGCTTGCGGCTTCCAAGACCTAACGTCGCAAGCAAGAATGCGCTGTGCATTCTACTACCCGGTGGCAGTGTGGATGTGAACTTTTTGGCCCGGCCCGGGGCCCCGGAGGGGGCGAAAAAGGGGCGTTCGGGCCGAATCGCTGGCTATTATAACACAAGACGCACCAAAGAGCAAGGCGGCCGCCCTGGCGCCAAAAACGCCGGGCCCCTCCGGGTCCGGCGCGGCGGCAAACGGGCGGGACGGTCAGTCCCGGAAATCCTTGTCCGACATCTTGTCGTAGAAACAGCGCTTGTTGTGGTACATCCGGCTGTCGGCCTCCTCCACCTGGGCCCGGACGTTGCAGGGGGCGGCGTGCCAGGAGGTGCCCACCGAACAGCTGATGCCGTTCTGGGCCATGCTCAGCTCCACCGCCAGCACCGACGCCCGGAAGGCGGCGTGGTCCCGCTCGTCGTCGATCACCACAAACTCGTCCCCGCCGATGTGGTAGATCTTGCCGGCGAACTCCAGCCGGATCTGGTCGGCGGTGCGGCAGATCAGTTCGTCCCCCATGCTGTGGCCGAACAGGTCGTTGGCCCGCTTCAGCCCGTTGAGGTCAAAGCAGATGATCCCCAGATGGGGCTTGTCCTTCTCCCAGCCGCTGGTCAGCATCTCGTTGTACTTGTTGCGGTTGTACACCCCCGTCAGGGCGTCCTCATAGCTCAGCCGCTCCAGAAGGGCGGTCTGCTGGGCGATCTTTTTGGTCTGCAGGGCCAGCTGTTCCTGTAAATAGAGGGTGGACTGCTGGCCCATCTTGTGGGGGAAGCCCACCTCCCCCTCCTGCATCTCCTCATAGGGGTTGGAAATATGGATGTGGCAGCACAGCAGCCGGCCTTCCTGCTGCCGGAACAGAAAGCTGAACCGCTGATGCACCCGCAGGGAAATTCCGGTGGAGGCGTCGGTGGAAATCCACACCCGCCCGGCGCACAGGTAGAGGTCCGGGCCCATCTCCAGCACCTGGTATTCCTCCCCGGACAGGTTGCACCGGGGCACCAGCCCCGCAAACTGCCGGAAAATCTCCGCCACCGTCTCCCGCCCGGCGGCGTACTCGCGCTCGGCGGTGCCCAGCCAGACAATCTCCGGGTCCAGCAGCTGGATGATGGCGTCCATATTGTTGTCGCAGTAGTGATATTGAAGCAGGGAACGGGTCAGGTCTATGACCTGACGGGCGGGGTCGGTGTGAGGGTCCATCATCGCAGTCGTCCTTTCCTTCGGCGCGCCGGCGGCCCAAAGACGCCGGGCTGCAGAATGTAATCCCTTAAAATCCCGCGGGGATTGGTGGGTTTTATTATCCATTATTTTACCAGCCCGCCGGCCATCCGTCAATCAAAAAAGAAACCGTTTTTGCTGCCGCAAAAAACTCCGCCCGCCCCTTGCGGACCGGCGCCGTCCGGAGTATATTCAAAGCAGAAAACTGCCGGCCCTCCTCCGGGGCCCGGCGCGGAAAGGAACCAATCATCATGGAACATTTGACAACCCTGCCCCTGTCCGCCCTGCCCCAGGTGCGGGTGCTGGGCCGGCATGCGGACCGGCAGCCCCAGACCCTGTTCTGGACCGGCAGCGGCATCGAGCTGCAGTTCACCGGCAGCGAGCTGTGGGTGGAATGGAACGCCGGCTATGACATCATGGAGCCCTGGGTCAGCGTGGAGCTGGACGGGGCGTGGGTGGCCCGCTTTGCGGTGAACCCCGGCCGCAGCCGCAGCTGTCTCTTCCGGGGGATGGCCCCCGGCCGGCCCAAGCACGTCCGCATCCTCAAGGACGCCCAGGCCATGTACGACGACCCCGCCCACTTCCTGCAGATCGAGGGACTGACCTTTGCGGAGGGGGAATTCCTCCCCCTGGACCCGCCCCGGCACCGCATTGAATTCGTGGGGGACAGCATCACCAGCGGAGAGGGGGCCATCGGCACCCAGGGGGAACAGGACTGGACCGGAGTGCTGTTTTCGGCCCGGAACAACTATGCCCGCCTCACCGCCGACGCCCTGGGGGCGGAATACCGGGTGGTGTCCCAGAGCGGCTGGGGGATTGTGGCCGGCTTTGACAACGACCCCCGCCACGCCCTGCCCGCCTATTATACCCGGGTGTGCGGGGTGGCCCGGGGGGACCAGAACCGGCAGCGGGGCGCCCAGGAGCCCTACGACTTCGCCGCCTGGCAGCCCGACGCGGTGGTGATCCATCTGGGCACCAACGACGACCACGCTTTCGCCAATCCGCCCTGGGTGGACCCGGTCACCGGCCAGGCCAGCCAGCTGCACAGCCTGCCCGACGGCACCTTTGATCCTCAGGACGCCGCCCGGGTGGAGCAGGGGGTGCGGGATTTCCTGGCCCTGGTGCGGCAGCATAACCCCCAGGCCGTCCTGGTGTGGTGCTACGGGATGATGGGCTGCGGCCTGCTGCCGGTGATCCGGGCGGGCCTGGACCGCTACCGGCAGGAAACCGGGGACGGCCGGGTCCAGATGCTGGTTCTGCCCGCCCTCACCCCCGAGACCACCGGCGCGCTGAACCATCCCGGCCTGGCGGCCCATCAGGCCGCCGCCCGGGTCCTCACCGGCTGCCTTAAAACCTGGCTGGAACCGGACAGCCCGGCCTGAGCCTCTATTACAAATAGGAAGGAGCAGGGGCGAACCCGGTCGAAAGGGCGCCCGGCCCGGGCCGCCGGCTGGGGGAAGGCCCGGCATCGCGGCGGGGGACGTGGACCGTCCGTCCCGGGGCCTTGCGGGCTGAAACAGCCCCGCCGGTGTTTTTTGGAAATACCTCAAACTTATAACATAAAGAAGAAAACATAAAATTTTTTAACGAAATAGCCGCGCCGGGTTGGCCTGCGAAATCAAAACGCAGACCCGCCCGGCGCTTTTTCTGTGTGGGGCGGCGGGGGAGATGGGCTTTGGAATCGAAAGCAAAGAAGGGCAGGAAGAGCGGTTTTTTGCTGTATTTTTTACCAAAAACCCCTTGACATTCTCGGTCAATCTGCTAAAATACCTGTAAAATTATTTTTTCTAAATTATTTTAGATAAAATGATTTTTGAAAAAATTTGAATCAAATCCACTTTTGGTAGAAAAAAGGAGAAATCATCATGGACTTCGAGAAGGTTAAGGAAATTATTGTTGAGACCCTGAGCTGCGACGCCGACAAGGTGACCATGGAGGCCACCCTGACCGAGGACCTGGAGGCTGATTCCCTGTCCGCCGTGGAGCTGTCCATGGCTCTGGAGGAGGCTTTCGGCATCGCCATCGCCGACGAGGACCTGCCCAACATGAAGACCGTGGGCGACCTGTACAAGTACCTGCAGGACCACGCCGACGAGGCTGAGAAGGCTGAGTAATTCGCCTTCCTGTCCGCCGACAGATTGTCCTACATTGCGAAAGGAGCCTCTATGACCAATCAGGAAATCCTGGAGCTGATGGCCCGGTTTGACGCCAGCAGCCTCACCGCGTTTAAGCTGCATACCAAAGATACAGAGCTGGAGATGGACAAGGGCGTGGCCGTGATGGCCGCGCCTGCCGCCCCGGCCGCCGCGCCCGCAGTTTTGGCACCTGCCGCACCGGCTCCCGCCCCGGCCGCCGCGCCCGCCGCACCTGCCCCGGAGGGCAAGTGCATCACCGCCCCGGTGGTGGGCACCTTCTATGTGGCCCCCGCACCCGACCAGCCGCCCTTTGTCCAGCCCGGCGACAAGGTGCAGAAGGGGCAGACCGTCTGCCTCATGGAGGCAATGAAAATGATGAGCGAGGTCAAGGCTCCGTGCGACTGCGTCATTGAGGCTGTCCTGCAGGAGGACGGCGCACTGGTGTCCTTCGGCGATGCCCTGATCCGCTACCGGGAAGGGTGAGGAAATGTTCAAGCGCGTTTTGATCGCCAACCGCGGCGAAATTGCCCTGCGGGTGCTGCGTGCCTGCCGTGAGCTGGACATCGAGCCGGTGGTGGTGTATTCCGCCGCCGACGCCGAGGCCCTCCATGTGCAGCTGGCCGAGCAGGCCTACTGCATCGGCCCCGCCCGGGCAGCGGACAGCTACCTGAACATGAACGCCATCCTGACGGTGGCCAAGGCCGCCGGCTGCGACGCCATCCATCCCGGCTACGGCTTCCTCAGCGAGAACGACCAGTTCGCCGACGCCTGCGCCGAGGCGGGCATCGCCTTCATCGGCCCCTCCGGCGACGTGATCCGCGCCATGGGCAACAAGGCCGCCGCCCGCAAGATGATGATGGCCGCCAACGTGCCGGTGGTTCCCGGCTCGGACGGCGCCGTCGAGACCGCCCAGCAGGCCAAGGAGATCGCCGACCGCATCGGCTATCCCGTCCTGATCAAGGCCTCCGCCGGCGGCGGCGGCCGCGGCATGCGCCGGGTCTTTGAGCCCGACCAGCTGATCCCCCTCTTTGAGGAGGCACGCAGCGAGTCGGTGGCCTGCTTCGGCAGCGGCGAGATGTACCTGGAAAAGCTGATCCTCAACCCCAAGCACATTGAGTTCCAGATCCTGGCCGACAAGGCCGGCAACGTGATCCAGCTGGGGGACCGCGACTGTTCCATCCAGCGCCGGAACCAGAAGATGCTGGAGGAGGCCCCCTCCAAGGCCCTGACCCCCGAACTGCGGGAGAAGATGGGCGCCGCCGCCGTGGCGGCCGCCAAAGCCGCCGGCTATGAGAACGCCGGCACCATCGAGTTCGTCCTGGACCAGGAGGGCAACTTCTACTTCATCGAGATGAATACCCGCATCCAGGTGGAGCACCCCATCACCGAATACGTCACCGGCATCGACCTGGTGCGGGAGCAGATCCGCATTGCCGCGGGCCTGCCCCTGTCCCACAAGCAGGAGGACGTGGTGCTGCGGGGCCACGCCATTGAATGCCGCATCAACGCCGAGGACCCGGCCAAGAATTTCCAGCCCTGCCCCGGCAAGATCGACTTCCTGCATCTGCCGGGAGGCTGCGGCGTCCGGGTGGACACCGGCCTGTACACCGGCTGCACCCTGCCGCCCTATTACGACTCCCTGATGGCTAAGCTGATTGTGTGGGCTCCCACCCGTCTGGAGGCCATCCGCCGGATGCGCCGGGTGCTGGAGGAAATGATCATCGACGGCCCGGCCAACAACGCCGACCTGCTGCATCAGATCCTCTATCACCCCGAGTTTGTCCGGGGCAGCTTCACCACCGCCTTCCTGGACGAAAACCTGGACACCCTGCTCCAGTGGAGCCGGGCAGGGGATGAGGAGGGCAAGGCATGAGCACTGTATTTGCCCGCCGCCGGCACAAGCTGCTGAGCCTCAAGGCCCTGCGCGACTCCGGCACCGTGGTCCCCGCCAACACCGAGGAGACCTGCAAATCCTGCGGCCAGCCGGTGCTGCGCCGCGACCTGGTGAAAAACCGTTACGTCTGCCCCCTGTGCGGCTACCACCATCCGGTGGGCGCCTACTACCGTCTGAGCCTGATCCTGGACGAGGGCAGCTTCAAGGAGCTGGACGCCGACCTGGTGTCCAACGACCCTCTGTCCTTCCCCGGCTATGAGGCCAAGCTGGACGGCGCACGCCGCCGCACCGGCCTGGGGGAGGCGGTGGTCACCGCCGTGGGCCGCATCGACGGCATCCGGGTGGCCGCCGGCGTCCTGGACAGCCGGTTCTTTATGGGCAGCATGAGCGCTGCCCTGGGTGAGAAGGTCACCCGCCTGGTGGAGTACGCCGACAAAAACAAGCTGCCCCTGATCCTCTTTTCGGCCAGCGGCGGCGCCCGGATGCAGGAGGGCATCCTCTCCCTGATGCAGATGGCCAAGACCTCCGCCGCCGTTGAGCGGTTCTCGGAGCACGGCGGCCTGTACATCTCGGTGATGACCCATCCCACCACCGGCGGCGTCACCGCCAGCTTTGCCAGCCTGGGCGACATCATGCTGGCCGAGCCGGGGGCCCTCATCGGCTTCGCCGGGCCCCGGGTCATCGAGCAGACCATCGGCGAAAAGCTCCCCGAGGGCTTCCAGACCGCCGAGTATCTGCTGGAGCACGGTTTCCTGGACGCCATCGTCCCCCGTGCCCGTCTGCGCAGCACCCTGATCCGTCTGCTCAAGCTCCATGGAAAAGGAGGCGATTCTCATGGCAAATGATCTGACCCCTGCCCAGCGTGTGGCGCTGGCCCGCCATGCGGACCGCCCCGGCACCCCCGACTTTGTCTCGGCGCTGTTCACCGAGTTCTTTGAGCAGCGGGGCGACCGCACCTGCATGGACGACGGCGCCATCTACGGCGGCGTCGGCCTGTTCCACGGCAAACCGGTGACCGTCATCGGCCACCGCAAGGGCCGCACCCTGGAGGAACACGTGGCCTATCACTTCGGCATGCCCTCCCCCGAGGGCTACCGCAAGGCCCAGCGCCTGATGCTCCAGGCGGAGAAATTCCGCCGGCCCATCATCACCTTCATCGACACCGCCGGGGCTTACCCCGGCCTGGAGGCGGAGGCCCATGGCCAGGGCGAGGCCATCGCCAGCACCCTGGCGCTGTCCAGCCGGCTGACCGTCCCGGTGATCTCGGTGGTCACCGGCGAGGGCGGCAGCGGCGGCGCGCTGGCCCTGGGCGTGGGCAACCGCGTCCTGATGCTGGAGAACGCCGTCTATTCGGTCCTGTCCCCGGAGGGCTTCGCCGCCATCCTGTGGAAGGACGCCTCCCGGTCCAGCGAGGCCTGCGACGTCATGAAACTGACCGCCGCCGACCTGCTGGAGCTGAAGGTCATCGACAGCATCATCCCTGAGCCGGAGGGCGGCGCACACACCGACCCCCAGGCTGTCTACCGCGCCCTGGATGAGGTGCTGGTCAAGGAGCTGGGCATCCTGTCCAAGCTCAGCGGCAGCGCCCTGGCGGCGGCACGGTACAAAAAATTCCGCATGATGGGCGCCAACGCCCTGAGAAAGGAGCGCCTATGAGTGGGATCAAGCTGATGGGCACCGGGTCTGCGCTGCCTGCGCAGGAGGTGACCAACTTCGACCTGGAGAAAAAGGTGGACACCAGCGACGAGTGGATCGTCACCCGCACCGGCATTTCCAGCCGGCACTACTGCACCGGAGAGGAAAATCACCTGGGCCTGTGCACCGCCGCCGCCCGCCGGGCTCTGGAGAGCGCCGGCATCGGCCCCGAACAGATCGGCGTCTGCCTGGTGGCGACCCTGACCCAGGACACCATGACCCCCTCCACCGCCTGCGTGCTGCAGAAGGAGCTGGGGATGCCCGAGGACACCGTCTGCTTTGACCTGAACGCCGCCTGCGCCGGCTTTGTCTACGGCCTGCACACCGCCGAGTGCCTGCTGGCCGCCAGCGCCCACAAGTACGCCCTGGTGATCGGCTGCGAAGTGCTCAGCCGCATCACCGATTTCACCGACCGCAGCACCTGCGTGCTGTTCGGCGACGGCGCCGGCGCCGCCGTGGTGGAGTGGAGAGAGGATTATCCCTCCCTGTGCGCCGTCATGGGCAGCCGCGGCAACCGGGAGGTCCTGATGATCCCCGGCGTCAACACCGGCGCTGCTTCCTACATTCATATGGACGGCAAAGAGGTTTTCCGCTTTGCGGTCGAGGTCCTGCCCCGGTGCGCCAAGGAAGTGGCCGCCAAGGCCGGCATCGGCCTGGACCAGGTGGACCACTTCGTCTTTCACCAGGCCAACCAGCGCATCCTTGATTTCGCCATCAAGAAGCTGCGCCTGGACCCGGAAAAATGCGCCGGCAACATTGCCCACACCGGCAATACCTCCGCTGCCAGCGTCCCCATCCTGCTGGATGAGCTGGTCCGTTCCGGCCAGCTGCACAGCGGCCAGAAGGTCCTGTGCGCGGGCTTCGGCGGCGGTCTGACCTGGGCCGGCGCTCTGCTTCAGCTTGCATAAGCAGCCTGACGCCCAACAAAGAAAAGGAGTTTAGTTAATATGAAGATCAATGAGCTTCTGGGGACTGAGTTCCCGATCATTCAGGGCGGCATGGCCAACATCGCCACCGGCGCTTTCGCCGCAGCCGTCTCCAACGCCGGCGCTCTGGGCCTGATCGGCTCGGGCGGCATGGACGCCGAGACCCTGCGCAAAGAGATCCGCACCGCCCGCGCTGCCACCGACAAGCCCTTCGGCGTCAACCTGATGCTGATGAACCCCCACATTGACGAGCTGGCCAAGGTCGTCGTGGAGGAGGGCGTCCAGGTGGTCACCACCGGCGCCGGCAACCCCGGCAAGTACGTCCCCGCCTGGAAGGAGGCCGGCATCAAGGTCTTCCCCGTGGTGGCCGCTCCCATCCTGGCCAAGCGCCTGGAGCGGTATGAGGTGGACGGCTTCATCGCCGAGGGCACCGAGAGCGGCGGCCATGTGGGCGAGATGACCACCATGGCCCTGGTGCCCCAGGTGGTGGACGCAGTCAGCGCCCCGGTCATCGCAGCCGGCGGCATCGCAGACGGCCGCCAGATGGCTGCCGCCTTCGCCCTGGGCGCCTGCGGCGTCCAGGTGGGTACCTGCCTGCTGGTCAGCCAGGAATGCCCCATCCATGAGAACTACAAGCTGGCCCTCATCAAGGCCGGCGCCAACGATACCGTCGTCACCGGCCGCTCCACCGGCGCACCCGTCCGCGTTCTGAAGAACAAGATGGCCCGCCAGTATCTGGAGATGGAGAAGGAGAACATGCCCCTGGCCGAGCGCGAAAAGCTGACCCTGGGCTCCCTGCGCCGCGCCGTCTTTGACGGCGACCTGGACACCGGCAGCTTTATGTCGGGCCAGGTGGCCGGTATGCTCACCGAGATCAAGCCTCTGCGCCAGATCTTTGAGGAAATGATGGCCGGCTGTGAGGCCACGATGAAAGGACTGCAAGCATGAAACTTGCATTTTTGTACGCAGGCCAGGGCAGCCAGCATCCCGGCATGGGGGCTGACCTGTACGAGGCCTACCCCGAGTTCCGGGCGGTGCTGGACGGCGCCGACGTGGGCTTTGACCTGAAAACCGTCTCCTTTACCGACCCCGACGGGGTTTTGAACCAGACCCAGTACACCCAGCCCTGCATGGTGGCCTTTGCCGCCGGCATGACCGCCATCCTGGCAAACAAGGGGATTCATCCCGACTATGCCGCCGGCCTGAGCCTGGGCGAGTATTCCGCCCTGGAGGCCGCCGGCGTGTTCACCGCCCGCCAGGCGGTGGAGCTGGCCGCATTCCGCGGCAAGGCCATGGCCGAGGCGGCCGCCGGCGTCCCCTGCGGGATGTCTGCCGTCCTGGGCCTGGACCGCGACACCCTGCGCCAGGCCTGTGAGGAGGCCTCGGACGTGGGCGTCGTGGAGATCGCCAACTACAACTGCCCCGGCCAGCTGGTCATCGGCGGCCACAAGGCCGCTGTGGACAAGGCCGCCGCACGGGCCAAGGAGCTGGGCGCCAAGCGCTGCCTGCCCCTGAAGGTCAGCGGCCCCTTCCACACCTCGCTGCTGGCCCCCGCCGGCGACGCCCTGCGGGAGAAGTTCACCCAGATCACCTTTGGTGAGATGAAGTTCCCGGTGCTGTTCAACTGCCTGGGCCATGAGATGGGGGAGGGGGACACCATCCCCGCCCTGCTGGAGCGTCAGGTCCAGTCCTCGGTCTACATGGAGGACACCATCCGCCGTCTGGCCGAGCTGGGTGTGGACATGATCGTGGAGATCGGACCCGGCAAGGTCCTCAGCGGCTTTGTGAAAAAGACCGTTCCGACCATCAAGACCTGCGCAGTGGAGACCTGCGCCGACATCGATGCCCTCTGCGAGGCGCTGAAAGGAGAGTAACATGGGCAGCATGACTGGAAAGACCGCCGTTGTCACCGGCGGCAGCCGCGGCATCGGCCGCGCAATCTGCCTGGAGCTGGCCCGCCGCGGCGCCAACGTGGTATTCTCCTACGCGGGCAACACCGCCGCCGCCGAGAAGACCCTGGCCGAGCTGAAGGAACTGGGCGTTGAGGCCCGGGCCGTCCAGGGCGACGTGGCCGACCCCGCCGCCGCCAAGGCCCTCATCGACACCGCCGTCAAGGAGCTGGGCGGCATCCACATCCTGGTCAACAACGCCGGCATCACCCGGGACAACCTGGCCATGGTGCTGAAGGAAGAGGACTTCGACGCCGTCATCAACACCAACCTCAAGGGCGCGTTCCTGTGCATGAAGGCGGCCATCCGGCCCATGATGAAGGCCCGCTACGGCCGCATCGTCAACATGAGCTCGGTGGTGGCCCTGCGGGGCAACCCCGGCCAGATCAATTACTGCGCCAGCAAGGCCGGCCTCATCGGCATGACCAAGTCTCTGGCCAAGGAGATGGGCGCCCGGGGCATCACCGTCAACGCGGTGGCCCCCGGCTACATCGCCACCGATATGACCGCGGCCCTGCCCGACGCTGCACGGGAGGCCATGCTGTCCACCATTCCCGCAAACCGCCCCGGCACCCCCGAGGACGTGGCGGCGGCTGTGGCGTTCCTGGCCTCGGAGGAGGCCGGCTACATCACCGGCCAGGTGCTGAGCGTGGACGGCGGCATGGGAATGTGAGGAGGAACACAAGATGGAAAAACGCAGAGTTGTAATCACCGGCATGGGCACCGTCAACCCGCTGGGCCACAACACCGCCGACAGCTGGCAGGCCGTCCGTGAGGGTGTGTGCGGCATCGCCCCCATTACCCAGTACGATTCGTCCGCCCAGAAGGTCCATCTGGCCGCCGAGGTCAAGGACTGGGACCCCACCGTCTACATTGACAAGCGGGAAGTCCGCCACATGGCCCGGTACACCCAGTTCGCCATGGCTTCGGCCAAGGAGGCCATGGCCGACAGCGGCCTGGACCTGAGCGCCGAAAACCTGGAGCGCTGCGCCGTCATCGTGTCCAGCGGCATCGGCGGCATCTCCACCACCGAGAGCGAGCAGACCCGCTGCCTGCAGCGCGGCTTTGACAAGGCTTCGCCCTTCTACATCCCCACCAGCATCGCCAACATGGCCGCCGGCCAGATCGCCATTGCCTTTGGCTTCAAGGGGATGTGCACCTGCCCGGTGACCGCCTGCGCCGGCGGTTCCAACGCCGTGGGCGACGCATTCCGCCACATCCGGGACGGCTACGCCGACATGGCCCTGTGCGGCGGCGCCGAGGCTGCGGTGACCCCGCTGTCCATCGGCGGCTTCACCTCCATGCGCGCCCTCCACGTGGGCGACGACCCCAGCCGGGCCTCCATCCCCTTTGACGGGGAGCGGGACGGCTTCGTCATGGGCGAGGGCGCCGGCATCCTGCTGCTGGAGGAGTACGAGCACGCAGTGGCCCGCGGCGCCAAGATTTACGCCGAGGTCGTGGGCTACGGCGCTACCTGCGACGCCTACCACATCACCGCTCCCGCTCCGGGCGGCGAGGGCGGCGCCCGGGCCATGGCCCAGGCCATCCAGGACGCCGGCATCACCGCCGACCAGGTGGACTACGTCAACGCCCACGGCACCTCCACCCCGCTGAACGATTCCGGCGAGACCGCCGCCATCAAGACCGTCTTTGGCGACCACGCCTACAAGATGGCGGTCAGCTCCACCAAGTCCATGACCGGCCATATGCTGGGCGCTGCCGGCGCGGTGGAGGCCATCTTCACCGCCCTGGCCCTGAAGGACGGCTATCTGCCCGCCACCATCAACTACAAGACCCCCGACCCGGCCTGTGACCTGGACTACGTCCCCAACGAGGGCCGCAGCGCAGACATTCACTATGCGCTGTCCAACTCGCTGGGCTTCGGCGGCCACAACGCCTGCGTCCTGTTGAAGAAGTGGGAGGGCTGAGAGATGATGAAGTACAGTTCCGATGAAATCGCACAGATCCTGCCCCATCGCTATCCCTTCGCCCTGGTGGACCGCATCGTGGACGGCGAGGAAGGCAAGTGGGCCAAGGGCATCAAGTGCGTCACCGTCAACGAGCCCTTTTTCCAGGGCCATTTCCCCCAGTATCACGTGATGCCGGGCGTCCTGATTGTGGAAGCCATGGCTCAGGTGGGCGGCGTGGCCCTTCTGTCCATGCCGGAGAACAAGGGCAAGCTGGCCCTGTTCGGCGGCATCAAAAATGCCCGGTTCCGCCGCCAGGTGGTGCCCGGCGATGTGCTGGAGATCGAGTGCACCCTGACCAAGATGAAGGGTCCCGTGGGCATTGGCGAGGCAAAAGCCATGGTGGACGGCCAGGTGGCCGCCACCGCAGAGCTGACCTTTGCCCTGGTGAAAGGACCTGCGTGTACCTGACAGCGGGCGTACCCGCGCGGCACAAACCCTCTGGGAGGAGCAGAATGCTGGAACAGATTGTCCAAACAGCATACCGGGAATTCACCCTCCGCTTTTACCATGAGCTGTTCGCGCGGTTTCAGGACCAGGAGACCGGTCTGTCCGCGGCGGAGATCTTTGCAGCGGAGGCCATCCGCGCACTGGGAACCCCTACGGTCAACGAGTTCGCCGAGTTCATGCACGTCTCGACCCCCAACGCAGCCTATAAAATCAACAGTCTGGTCCGCAAGGGCTATGTGGAAAAGACCCGTTCCTCTCAGGACAAGCGGGAGTACCTGCTCCATGTGACCCGGAAATACGAGCTCTACTGCGGCGCAGGCGACCGCGTCCAGAGCGCCGTGGCCCGTATCCGGGAACGCTTCACCCCCGAGGAGTGCGCCAAGTTCGGCGAGATGCTCTCGGTCATCAGCGAGGAGCTGCTGCCCTACGATCCTACTTTTTCAGAGAAAAAGTAGGCAAGTTCCTTTTTCGAGAAAAAGGAACCAAAAAGCTTTTCAACTGGTACCGCTGACTGCTGTGGGCTTCACTAGGCCCTGCCGGCGGTAAGGTTTCAGCCGCTTTAGTAGGCTCCCGGGCTGCGCCCCGGTGAGTCCAGCGCTTTGTGTAGCCTGGTTTCCTCGTCCGGCACGTCCTGAAAAACCTGTAGATGAAACAACCCCCGCCCAAGATCAAGGGCGGGGGTGTTTTTGGTTTAGAGCCCCACGGGGGCGCGGCCACAGGCCGCAGGGGTTCCGCTATTGGGTGGTTGGGTGGGTTTAGATCATAAAAGGGTAGAGCGTAGCGGTTTCAAAGTCTGCGCCCTACAGCACCAAAAGACTCACCGAATCGCCAGCCCGCTGGGGCGGGCATGTGGTCTCAATCGGAGCGGCGGGCAAAAGCCGTTAAGAAAAAACCGGGCCGTCTTTTGTAAGCGCTCAAAGTTTTAACGAGCCAAGGCCGTCGCGTTTTTTTAGGCTTTTGCCCAGAGCGACCACTTCTTTTGGGTCCAGGGGTCTCCCCTGGTCGTTAGGGAGGGTAGGGAGTCCAGAGGGGGTAGGGAGGGGGAGTCGAAACCCCCTCCCTCCCCCTCTGGGCCTAGCGCAGCGGAAAAAGACGAAAAGGAAACAGAGGGTTAAAGGGCAGAGCGGCAACCCCCTAAAATTGTCACAAAGGGGCAGGGGAGGTTACCCCTCCCCCTGGCTCTGACTCTGCCGCCGCCGGGTGGCGGTGTCCTCAAAACAGAAGTAGGCCGGCTGGTGGCGGGACTGGGTGTATTCGAACAGCAGGCCGTCGGCGTCGAAGGTCAGGCTGGAAACCACCACCACCCCGTCGTAGTCGTCCAGGTCCAGCAGGGCCCGGTCCCGGGTGGTGGCGTGGTCCATGGTGACCCGGCGCTTGGTGGTGGTGATGCGGAGTTTTAAGTCTTTTTCGATGTAGTCGTAGATGGAGCCGGCGGCGATCTCGGCGGTGAGGCCGGGGATCATTTCCTGGGAAAAGTAGTTGCAGTCCAGGATCAGGGCCTTGCCGTCCAGATACCGCACCCGCTCGATGGCCCACAAAGGCTCGCCCACCATGAACCCGCTCTGGGAGGCCAGCCGCTCGTCCGCCACGGTGGGCTCAAAGCTCACCACCTTGGTCACCGCCCGCAGATGGTTGCGGGCCGCGGTCTCCCGGAAACTCTCGATCACACCGATCCGGAACGCCGTCCGTCCCACCGGCCGGTAAATCACCCGCACCCCTTTGCCCTGGATGGGCTGCAGGTATCCGTCCGACGTCAGGTCCGCCAGGGCCCGGCGCAGGGTGTTGCGGGCGCAGTCGTATTCCCGGATCAGCTCGCTCTCGGCGGGCAGCAGGGTCTGGTAGGGATAATCCAGGGCTTCGATCCGCTGCTTGATGCTGCGGTAGATCCCTTCGTATTTGGCTTTGGGCACCGTAATCAACCTCCCACATGTTCAGATGTTTGACCCTATTATACAGTGAATCCTTCCAAATTGCAAGAGCGCAGTTTGTGCCATGCTCTGAAAATGTCTGGTATCACGCATATTTTTGCGGGTTTCGATTGACTTTTTTGTCCGGAATGCTATACTTGCTCCAGAACGAAAACCTATTTGAACATGTTCGGACTTTTGAACATGTGGCACCAATCGAAGGAGGATGTTTTCATGGGCAAGTACCAAGAGGACGCAAAAGAGCTGCTGGCGGCCGTCGGCGGCAAAGAGAACATTGCGGCGGTGTCTCACTGCGTCACCCGGATGCGCTTTGTGCTCAACGACCCGGCCAAGGCGGATGTGCCCCGGATCGAGAAAATCAAGTCCGCCAAGGGTACCTTTACCCAGGCGGGCCAGTTCCAGGTCATCATCGGCAACACCGTGTCCGAGTTTTACAATGATTTCGTAGCGGTGTCGGGCATCGAGGGCGTCTCCAAGGAGGCGGTCAAGAGCGCCGCCAAGCAGAACCAGAACCGCCTGCAGAAGGTCATGAGCGCGCTGGCTGAGATCTTCGCCCCCCTGATCCCCGCCATCATCACCGGCGGCCTGATCCTGGGCTTCCGCAACTGCATCGACAGCCTGTACCTGTTCGAGGACGGCACCAAGACCCTGTGCGACATCAGCCAGTTCTGGAGCGGCGTGGACAGCTTCCTGTGGCTGATCGGTGAGGCCGTGTTCCATATGCTGCCGGTGGGCATCTGCTGGTCGGTGACCAAGAAAATGGGCACCACCCAGATCCTGGGCATCATCCTGGGCCTGACTCTGGTGTCCGGCCAGCTGCTCAACGCCTATTCGGTGGCCACCACCGCCGCCGCCGACATCCCCAAGTGGGACTTCGGCTTCATCCAGGTCAACATGATCGGCTACCAGGCCCAGGTGATCCCCGCCGTTCTGGCCGCCTTCACCCTGGTGTATCTGGAAAAGTTCTTCCGCAAAATCTGCCCCGCCGTCATCTCCATGATCGTGGTGCCCTTCTGCAGCCTGGTGCTGGCCGTCATGGCCGCCCACTTCGTCCTGGGCCCCATCGGCTGGACCATCGGCTCCGCCATCTCCTCGGTGGTGTACGCCGGCATTTCCGGCTCCTTCCGGGTGGTGTTCGGCGCCATCTTCGGCTTCATCTATGCGCCGCTGGTCATCACCGGCCTGCACCATATGTCCAACGCCATCGACCTGCAGCTGATCGCTGACTTCGGCGGCACCATGCTGTGGCCCATGATCGCCCTGTCCAACATCGCTCAGGGCTCCGCCGTTCTGGGCGTCATCTACCTCCAGCGCAAGAATGCCGACGCACAGGAAGTCAACGTCCCCGCCTGCATCTCCTGCTACCTGGGCGTCACCGAGCCTGCCATCTTCGGCGTCAACCTGAAGCTGAACTTCCCCTTCCTGTGCGGCATGATCGGCTCGGCCATCGCCGGCGTGGTCTGCACCGCCACCTCCACCACCGCCAACGCCATCGGCGTGGGCGGCCTGCCCGGCATCCTCTCCATCCAGCCCCAGTCCATGCTCAGCTTCGCTCTGTGCATGCTGATCGCTGTGGTGGTGCCCTTCGTCCTCACCGTCATCGTGGGCAAGAAGAAGCACGTGCAGTAATTCCAAAGCCATTTCCGACCCGCTCCCGCGGGCAGACAGGAACCATGATAAGAACATTTCGGCAAGATAAAGAAGGGATACGCGATGGCAAATTTCCAAGATAAAGTGGTGTATCAGATTTACCCCAAGTCCTTTTGCGACACCGACGGCGACGGCCTGGGCGACCTGCCCGGCGTCACCGCCAAACTGGACTACCTGAAAGACCTGGGTGTGGATTACCTGTGGCTGACCCCGTTTTTCCCCTCGCCCCAGCGGGACAACGGCTATGACGTGGCGGACTACCGGGCGGTAGACCCCCGGTTCGGCACCATGGAGGATCTGGAAACCCTCATCCGCGAGGCGGACAAGCGAGGCATCGGCCTGATGCTGGACATGGTGTTCAACCACACCTCCACCGACCACGAGTGGTTCCAGAAGGCCCTGGCCGGGTACAAGAAGTATCAGGATTACTACATCTTCAAGGACGGCACCCCCGACAAAATCCCCACCAACTGGGTGTCCAAGTTCGGCGGGCCGGCCTGGGAATACCTGCCCGGCCTGGGCAAGTGGTACCTGCACCTGTTCGACGTCAGCCAGGCCGACCTGAATTGGGAAAACCCGGCGGTGCGGGCCGAGCTGGCCGACATCCTGCGGTTCTGGCGGGAGAAGGGGATCAAGGGCTTCCGCTTCGACGTGGTGAACCTGATCTCCAAGCCCGAGGTCTTTGAGGACGACCACGAGGGGGACGGGCGGCGGTTCTACACCGACGGCCGCAACGTCCACCGGTATTTGCAGGAACTGGTGGCCGCCGGCGGCATCGACGGGATGATTACGGTGGGTGAGATGTCCTCCACCAGCCTGGAAAACTGCATCGGCTACACCAACCCCGACCGCCACGAGCTGACCATGAGCTTCAGCTTCCACCACCTGAAGGTGGACTACAAGAACGGGGACAAGTGGTCCCTGATGCCCCCCGACCGGATGGCCCTGAAAAACCTGTTCACCCTCTGGCAGGAGGGGATGCAGGCGGGTCACGGCTGGAACGCCCTTTTCTGGTGCAACCATGACCAGCCCCGGGCGGTGAGCCGCTTCGGCGACGAGGGCAAATACTGGAAGGAAAGCGCCAAGATGCTGGGCACCGCCACCCACATGATGCGGGGCACCCCCTACATCTACCAGGGCGAGGAAATCGGCATGACCAACGCCCACTACACCTCCATCGGCCAGTACCGGGACGTGGAGAGCCTGAACTACTACCAGATTCTCCAGCAGCAGGGCAAGACCGCCGCCGAGGCCCTGGAGATCCTGGCCCAGCGCAGCCGGGACAACGGCCGCACCCCCATGCAGTGGGACGGCACCGCCCACGCCGGTTTTACCACCGGCACCCCCTGGCTGGGGGAGGCGGACAACTATCCGGCCATCAACGCCGCCGCCCAGGTAAAGGACCCCGACTCGATTTTCAGCTACTACAAACAGCTGGTGGCCCTGCGCAAGCAGGAGCCGGTCATCAGCGGGGGACAGATCCAGTTCCTGTACAAGGACGACCCCGACCTGCTGGCCTATCGCCGGTGGAATGAGGACACCCAGCTTCTGGTGGTCTGCAACCTCACCGGCCACGACGCCCCCGTGACCCTGCCCGAGGGCTGGGCCGGCGCCGGCCTGCTGCTGGGGAACTATCCCGACGGCGGCAGCCGCACCAGCCTGCGCCCCTATGAGTGCTGGGTGCTCAAGAAGGGCTGATTTTTTCCGACATTTTCACACGCAACCATAGAACGGACCATAAGCAGAAACCGGACCGGTGCACCGAGGCACTGGTCCGGTTTTTGCGTCCTTCACTCAACAAAAAAGTCCCGGCCGGACGACATGTGCGTACGGCCGGGACACCTACAGGGAAATTTGCCGCAGAGAGTGTGCGAGGCCGCAAGGCCGAGTGCGCGGTTCTGCGGCAAATTTTGTCCCCAGGGGGATATTAGGGGGAAGGAATTTCTGTCACGCGTATGCGTGCAGAAATGGGTTCCCCCTAAAGCGTGTCGTTTTTCGACACGCTGCGGCGCTCCCGCCGGCGGGGCGCCGTTTTGGTTTTTTATTGGGCGTCTTTTTTGTCCTTGGGGTTGAGGTAGCGCCAGAGGGTGGTGCGGCTGATGCCCAGCCGCTTGGCCGCCAGGGTCTGGTTGCCGCCCACCGCGTCCAGGGTCTGGTGGACGGCGTTGAGGATGATTTCATCCAGGGTGCCGCCGGCGGCCGCAGGGCTGGACGCCGGCACAAGACCCTCGCTGTGGCAGGCCCGGCGCTCCCGGGCCAGCACCTCCGCCACCACGCTGCCCCGGATATAGGCCGAGTCGGTGAGGGTGGCCAGCTCCTGCAGCACCTGCTTGAACTGGGTGTAGTTGTTGGGCCATTCGTAATGGAGCAGCTGCTCGGTGGCCCGGGGGTCAAAGCCGATGATCTGCTTGCCCAGTTCGGCGTTGAGGCTGCTGAGGTAGAGGCTGGCCAGGGAGGGCAGCTCGTCCCGGCGGCTGCGGAGGCTGGGCAGCTGCAAAGTCAGACAGCCCAGCTGGCTGCGCAGGGCCTGGACCGGCTCGGGCAGGGGCTGGCCGTCGGCGCACACCGCCGAAAACAACAGCCGCACCCGGCGGGACAGGTTGGTCTCGGCGGCCACCGCCAGCAGTTCCTGCTGGCAGGGCCGGGCCAGCTGTTCCAGATGCTGAAAGTACACGGTGCAGCTGCCCTCGTTCAGGGGGGAGGCGTAGTGGTTGAACAGGTACTCCCAGTTTTTCTCGGTCATCAGGCTGCAGTCCACCACCGCCAGGGGGCTGTTCACCCGGGGGCTGCGCAGGTACAGCGCCCGGGCAATCTGTTCCTTGCCGGTGCCCACCTCACCCAGGATCATCACCGGCTGGCGGGTGGGGGCGATGGCGTTGACCTGTTCCTCCAGCATCCCCATGGCCCCGCTGATGCTGTAAAAGCTGTGCATGAACTGCTGGGCCGCCTCGGCCTCGTCGAAAAACCGCAGCCCGTTCTTGCTGGACCGCAGGGGGATCTGGCTCTGCTGGCAGTGGAAGGTGTAGCACTGCTCCCATCCGGCCCGCACCCGGTGGGCCGTCACCCGGGTGAACTCGCCCCCTTCGGTGTGGAAAAACCGCAGGGGGGACGCCGGGGGAATGTCGGGGATTTTCCGCCGCAGCAGGGCCAGCAGGTTCTCGGTGGGGGTCTCCCGGGCGGCGTAGACCAGTTTGCCCTCGCTGTCCAGGACGATGGTGTTGCCGCTGCGGGTCCGGGCCACCCCCTCCAAAAGCAGGTTCTGCCGGCGCATCTGCCGGAACCGGTCGCTGATCTGCACCGCCTGTTCAAAGGCGTCGTGGAGGCTCTCCACCCCCGAGGTGATCAGAAAGGCATCGAAACCCTTCTGCCGGGCCAGGGTGTGGGTCACCATGTCGCTGACCACCATCTTGTAGCCGCCCTCCCGCAGCCGGTCCAGGGCACGGTTGGTCTCGTCCATGCCGTGGATGGTGATGATGTCCATATCCAGCCGCAGCAGGTCGCACAGGGTGTGGGCCGGCTGGGTGATGCTGGGGAATCCCACGATGGCGTACAGGTTGGAGTAGTTCTCCGCCATCTTGATGGCACGCAATACGTCGTACACCGACAGCTGAATCGAAATCACCGGCAGGTCGGTCACCTCCCGGATGCGGTCGGCGGTGCCGCCGCGGGAGATGATGACATCGTAGTTGTCCAGCGGCACGCTGCGCACAATGGCGGCGCCCGCCTCCAGGTCGCCGGTGTAGGCGTCCAGCTGTATGTTGGGGAACTCCTCCGCCACCCGCTCCATGGCGGTCTGCATCCCGTCGTAGGGCGCAATGCCCAGGATATGCGTGACCTGTCCTTCCATCAATGAAACTCCTTTTCTGTGCACTTGTGCATCGTTCTGTATGTATTGTAGCATTTCTGGACGAAAAAGAAAGGGCGGAGGGGACTGTTTTGTTCTGAAATGAAACAACTTACGGAGCGGCACGGTGAAAAAAGAAGGAAACTATTTCAAATTGTGACAGTTTTGGGATGGCTCAGATTGTACCCGAGGGTCGATCGTGGTAAGCTTAAACCACAGAGCGGGGGCGCCGGCCCGGCGCATCCCCCAACAAGTTCCGGAGGTGGAGCATGATCACGCTACTGATCGTTGCAGACGATTTCACCGGTGCGCTGGACACAGGCGTCCAGCTGGCGGGCTGCGGCGCCCGGACCCGGGTGGTGACCGATCCGGCCTTTTCCTTTGAAAAGGCCCAGGACGCCGAAGTCCTGGTGATCGACGCCGAAACCCGGCATCTGCCCCCCAGCCAGGCCGCCGGCATCGTGGGAGACATTGTGGCCCGGGCGGCAGCCCAGAAGGTGCCTTACATCTATAAAAAGACCGATTCCGCCCTGCGGGGCAACGTGGGGGCCGAGCTGGGGGCCATGCTGGCCGCCAGCGGGGAAAAGGCCCTGCCTTTCCTGCCCGCCTACCCCCAGATGAACCGCCTGACCCGGGGCGGCGTCCATTACATCGAGGGGACGCCGGTGGCCCAGAGCGTGTTCGGGGTGGACCCCTTTGAGCCGGTGCGCCGGTCCCGGGTGGCGGATTTGATCGCCGCCCAGAGCAGCGTGACGGTCCACAGCGTCCCGGCCGACGCCCCCGTCCCGGCGGGGGAGGGAATCTACGTCTACGACGCGGAATCCCTGGAAGATCTGGAACAGGCCGGCCGCACCCTGATGGCCGCGGGCCGGCTGCATATTTCGGCGGGCTGCGCCGGGTTCGGCGCGGTGCTGCCGGGCCTGCTGGGCCTGGGACATCCCGAGCGGGTGGCCCGCCCCGAGCTGGACCGGCGGCTGCTGGTGGTCTGCGGCAGCGTCAACCCCATCACCCTGGCCCAGCTGGACCACGCCCAGCAGGCCGGCTTTGCCCGGCTGCGTCTGGCCCCCCGCCAGAAGCTTCAGCCCGGCTACTGGCACACCGGGGAAGGGGAGCAGGCCCTCCGCAAGATGGAGGAGGTCCTGAAAGACCATCCCCTGTGCATCATCGACAGCAACGACGCCGGGGGCAACCAGCCTACCGCCGCCTACGCCGAGGACCTGGGCTGCAGCCTGGAAACCATGCGGGTGCGGATCGCCTCCAGCCTGGGAGACCTGGTGGCGGGATTGTTCCGCAGCCCCCATCTGGGCACGCTGCTGCTGACCGGCGGCGACACCCTCCTGCAATGTATGCGCTGCGCCGGGGTCACCGAGCTGGAACCGGTGTGTGAAATGGAAAAAGGCGTGGTGCTGGCCCGGTTCACCTGCGACGGCTGCACCCGCCACGTCATCACCAAATCGGGAGGGTTTGGCCAGGCCACCCTCCTCACCGACCTGGCCGCCCGGCTGGCGGCCGGGGCCTGAACCTGCATCCCATCCACCCACACGAGAGAAAGGAAGAACACCATGATCTATCCCAAACTGCCTGGCCTCACCTGGGACGGCACCCTGTATCAGAACGACGAAATGGGCACCGTGGAAGCCCTCCTGCCCAACGGCGGCTATCCCACCGCCCACGCTCCCGCCATGGTGGAGCTGCCCGACGGCGATCTGCTGTGCTGCTGGTTCGCGGGCACCTATGAGGGCAGCGCCGACGTCCACATCATCTGCTCCCTGCTGCCCAAGGACGCCCCCGCCTGGCTGGAGCCGGTGGATATCTCGGGGGACCCCACCCGCAGCGAACAGAACCCCTCTCTGTTCTACGGCCCCGACGGGGCGGTCTGGGCCATGTACACCGCCCAGCTGGACCGCCAGGAGGGCAAGGACAATATGCAGTATACCGCCGTGGTCCGCTGCCAGAAGAGCTTTGACGGCGGCCGCACCTGGGGACCCTATGAGACGGTGTTCCCCGAGGAGGGCACCTTCTGCCGCCAGCCCATTCAGGTGCTGTCCAACGGCCGGTGGATCTTCTCCAACTGGCTGTGCACCGACTCGGCCGAGGGCCTGTCGGGGGACCCCACCGCCTTCCGCATCTCGGACGACGGGGGCAAGACCTGGCGGATGGTCATGATGCCGGGTAGCAACGGCCACGTGCACGCCAACGTCATCGAGCTGGAGCCGGGGCATCTGGTGGCCTTCATGCGCAACCGGGAGGCCTACCGCATCCACCGCAGCGAGTCCTTCGACTGGGGCGACACCTGGTCGGAGCCCAAGCCCACCCCGCTGCCCAACAACAATTCCAGCATCAGCGCGGTGAAGCTGGCCAGCGGCCGCATCGCCATCGCCTACAACCCCACCTGCACCCCCGACCCTCACCCCGGCAAGGCGGCATGGCCCGGCCTGCGGTGCCCGGTGGCGGTGGCCCTGTCCGAGGACGGGGGCCTGACCTTCCCCATCATTCGGTGGATGGAGCGGGGCGAGGGCTTCATGGGCGAGGAAAACCGCACCAACAACAAACAGTATGAGTACCCCTACATCATGCAGGGCAAGGACGGCGCCATCCATCTGGCCTACGCCGCCCGCACCCGCCAGGGGGTCAAGTACGTCCGGTTCCGGGAGGAGGACGTGCTGGGCGCGCGCCGGGAGCGTGTGGGCCTGTACAACCCCACCGCCGCCCAGGGCACCAAGTGAATCCCACCCAAAAGGTTTTTTGATACGAGAGGAGACTGAGAGGATATGCTGACCCAATACAATCTGAAAATGCCCCACGCCGTCTACGGCGGCGAAAACGCCATGGACAACATCACCGCCATCGTCAAGGCCCTGGGGGCCAAAAAGGTGGCTATGTTCACCGACAAAGGCATCGAGGGGGCGGGACTGTTCGCCCTGCCCGAGGATGCGGTGAAGGCCGCCGGGGTGGAGTACTACGTCCTGGACGAGCTGCCCCCCGAGCCCAGCTATATGGCGGTCCAGAAGCTGGTGGATGAGTTCAAGCACAGCGGGGCCGACCTGATTGTGGCCTGCGGCGGCGGCAGCGTCATGGACGCCGCCAAGCTGGCCAGCGTCCTGGTCACCGACGACTACGGCGTCAAGGAGCTGCTGGACCATCCCGGCATGGCCCAGAAGTGCGTGCCCATCGTCCTGATCCCCACCACCGCCGGCACCGGCGCCGAGGTCACCCCCAACGCCATCGTGGCCGTCCCCGAGAAGGAGCTGAAGGTGGGCATCGTCAACGAGCACATGATCGCCGACTACGTCATCCTGGACGCCCGGATGATCAAGAACCTGCCCCGGAAGATTGCCGCCGCCACCGGCGTGGACGCCCTGGCCCACTGCATTGAGTGCTTCACCAGCAACAAGGCCAACCCCTTCAGCGACCTGTACGCCCTGGAGGGCCTGGACCTGATCCTCAACAACATCGAGGCCGCCTGCGACGACCCCGAGGCCATGACCGAGAAGAACCGGATGCAGATCGCCGCCTACTACGGCGGCCTGGCCATCACCGCCTCCGGCACCACCGCCGTCCACGCCCTCAGCTACCCCCTGGGCGGCAAGTACCATATCGCCCACGGCGTCTCCAACGCCATCCTGCTGGCCCCCGTCATGCGGTTCAATGCCCAGGACCCCGCCGTGCGGGAGCGGCTGGCCGTGGCCTACGACCACTGCTGCCACGAGGAAAAGACCTGCACCACCGTGGAGGAAAAGGCAGCCTGGATCATCGCCCGCATCGAGCACATCGTCAAGCACCTGGACATCCCCACCAGCCTGAAGGAGTTCGGCGTCCCCGCCGAGGACCTGGAGGGCCTGGTCCAGGCCGGCATGCAGGTGCAGCGGCTGCTGGTGAACAATATGCGCACCATCACCCCCGACGACGCCCGCAAACTGTATCTGGAAGTCATGTGAGCGCACCGCGCCCATCATTTTGCGATGTAAAAAGGAGAGACTACCATGAAGGCTGTTGAAATCAAAGGCATCATCCCCCCGATCATTACCCCGATGAACGACGATGAATCCATCAATGTGGCCGAGCTGCGGGCCCAGGTCAACCGCCAGATCGAGGGCGGCGTCCACGCCATCTTCTGCTTCGGCACCAACGGCGAGGGCTATATCCTGAACGGCAAGGAGAAGGAACTGGTGCTGCGCACCGTCATCGAGGAGACCAACGGCCGGGTTCCCGTCTACGCCGGCACCGGCTGCATCTCCACCAAGGAGACCATCGAGCAGAGCAGGATGGCCCAGGCCCTGGGCGCCGACGTGCTGTCCATCATCACCCCCAGCTTTGCCGCCGCCAGCCAGAACGAGCTGTATGAGCATTACAAGGCGGTGGCCGAGGCGGTGGATATGCCCATCGTGCTGTACAACATCCCCGCCCGCACCGGCAACGCCCTGGCCCCCGCCACCGTGGCCCGTCTGGCCCAGATCGACAACATCGTGGGCGCCAAGGATTCCAGCGGCAACTTCGCCAACATCCTGGCCTACATCGACGCCGGCAACTCCAAGAAGAACGGCAAGTTCTCCACCCTGTCGGGCAACGACCAGCTGATCATCTGGAACCTGCTGGCCGGCGGCACCGGCGGCATCGCCGGCTGCGCCAACGTCTATCCCCACACCATGGCCTCCATCTACAACCTGTTCATGGAGGGCAAGATCGAGGAGGCCAAGGCCGCCAACGCCAGCATCGCATCCTTCCGCGCCTGCTTCAAGTACGGCAACCCCAACACCATCGTGAAAACCGCCGTGGCCATGCTGGGCTACAACGTGGGCAAGTGCCGCGCACCCTTCAACCAGGTGCCCGAGGAGGGCGTCAAGGCTCTGGAGAAGGTGCTGAAGGAGAACGCAGAGAAGGGCATGTGCTAAGAGCACTCCAGGGGGGACCCATTTCTGCCTGCATGCGCAGGTCAGAAATGCTTCCCCCCTGGTATCCCCCTTTCCGACAAAATTTCCCGGCGAACCGCGCACTCGGCCTATGGCCTCGCACACTCCCGCCGGAAAATTTCCCTGTCGGTGTCCGGCCTCAGGCACATGTCCTTCGGCCGGACGGATTAAAAATGGGGTGCCCGCTCCAACAGGCCCAATTTAAATCGGAGCGGCGGGCAAAAGCCGTTAAGAAAAACACCCGTGCCGCCGTTTGAGGCCCTGAAAGTTTCCATGGGCCAGGCATGACAGTGTTTTTTAGGCTTTTGCCCAGAGCGACCACTTCTTTTGGGTCCAGGAGTCAGTCCTCTTGCGCTTAGCCGATTTTTGCGGCGCGCCGCGGAGGGCGCTTGCAAAAACCGGAGCGCTGCGCCAGCTTCGGCCCGGCTGTTTCGTCCACTGGACGCGCCGGGCCAAAGCTGCCCTGGTCGTTAGGGAGGGTAGGGAGTCCAGAGGGCCTAGGGAGGGGGAGTCGAAACCCCCTCCCTGGCCCTCTGGCCCCAGCGGAGCGGACAAAGAGGAAAAAGAAACAGCGTGTTTAAGGTAGAGCAGAAACCAACAAAACACTGTAGATGATGATTGCATAAATGGAGAGATAGGAATATGACAAAACCCATTGTTGGCATCACCATGGGCGATCCTGCGGGCAACGGCCCCGAGATCACCGTCAAGGCCCTGGCCCATGGGGATATTTACGACCGGTGCCGGCCCATTGTGGTGGGCGACGCCAAAATGCTGGAACAGGCCAGGGGCTTTGTGGGCCGGCCGGATATCCGGATTCACCGCTGTGAAAAGGTCAGCGACGCCCTGTTCACCCCCGGCACCATCGACGTGCTGCATATGGAACTGATCCCCGATGTGGCCGCCTTTGAACTGGGCAAGGTGAGCGTGGAGGGCGGCAATGCGGCCTTCCAGTGCGTGAAAAAGGTCATCGAGCTGGCCATGGCCGGCGAGGTGGACGCCACCTGCACCAACGCCCTCAACAAGGAGGCCATGAACAAGGCTCTGGAGGCCGATGGCGGGGCTCATTCGGACGGCTATACCCATTTTGACGGCCATACCGAAATCTACGCCACCTACACCCACACCAAAAAGTACACCATGATGCTGGCCCACCACGACCTGCGTGTGGTGCACGTGTCCACCCATTGCTCCCTGCGGGAGGCCTGCGACCGGGTCAAGAAGGCCCGGGTGCTGGAGGTCATCGAGATCGCCCACCGCGCCTGCAAGGATATGGGGATCGAGAACCCCCGTGTGGCGGTGGCCGGCCTGAACCCCCACTGCGGCGAAAACGGCCTGTTCGGCACCGAGGAGATCCAGGAGATCAAGCCCGCCATCGAGGCCGCCAAGGCCGAGGGCATCAACGCCATTGGCCCCATCCCGCCCGACAGCGTGTTCAGCGAGGCGCTGGGCGGCTGGTATGATATCGTGGTCTGCATGTACCACGACCAGGGCCATATCCCCCTCAAGACCGTGGGCTTTGTCTACGACAGGGAAAAGCAGACCTGGAAGGCGGTGGAGGGCGTCAACGTCACCCTGGGCCTGCCCATCATCCGCACCAGCGTGGACCACGGCACCGGCTTCGCCCTGGCGGGCAAGGGCACCAGCAACGAGCTGAGCCTGGTGAACGCCATCGACTATGCCGTCCGCATGGCCCATGGCCGCGAAAAAGCATAAACCCATACCAAAAGCCGGAGGGCGGGGAGGAATCCCAGGCCCAGACTGTCAAAAAAGTCCCGGCCGGACGACATGTGCGTACGGCTGGGACACCTACAGGGAAATTTGCCGCAGAGAGTGTGCGAGGCCGCAAGGCCGAGTGCGCGGTTCTGCGGCAAATTTTGTCCCCAGGGGCAAACACAGCGACCGCGTCCTGTGGACGATACAGCGAGGTGTGCTTGGCGCAGTGCTCCAATTTTTACAAGGGCATTTATGCCCGCAGGAAAAATTGGCTAAGCACAAGAGGACAGCCGTCCAAATTTTCAAGCGGACTGCGTCCGGCGCAGAAAATTTGGGTAACGGCAACCCGGGGCAGCGCTCCAATTTTTACAAGAGCATTTATGCCCGCAGAAAAAATTGGTTAAGCACAAGAGGACAGCGGCCTGTCCTTTGCGGGGGCGCGGCGCCGCCCAAAGGAAAGCCGGGCGCCGCAGCCCGGGGCCGCATCCCGGCTTTGCAGGGGCCCGGCGGGGAAAATCCGGCCCGGACGGCCTCTGCGCCGCGGCCGGGGAGGAAAAAGGGCTCAACTTGACTGTTTTTTGGCCAGAGTGTCCAATAACTTTTGAGATATGGTTTGAAAAAAACAGGATTTGACGGTTTAGGTCTTGTTTTAGGTGGGGTTTTATGCTATTGTTATAGTACAGTACTGCGGGGTTTGGATGCCCTGCGGCGCAAAAACCGACACCACAATGCAGTAAACAGACGAGGAGGACATTTCGATGAAAAGCTATATATCCCGTCGTAATTTCCTGAAGGCCGCCGGTGCAGCCACCGGCGCAGCAGCGGCCCTGGGCCTGACTGCGGCCCCCCTGGGTGCAGACGCTTTCTATCCCCTGGTAGCGCCTGACAAGACCCCCATCACCATCCTGTACACCAACGATGTGCACACCTACATCGACAACGAGAGCCCGGATCTGACCTATGCTTCGATCGCTGCCCTGAAGCGGAGCTATGAGGATGCAGATATGGACGTGCTGCTGGTGGATGCCGGCGACCACATCCAGGGCACCGCCTACGGCGCCATGGACAAGGGCGCTTCCATCATCAAGCTGATGAATTCCGCCGGCTATGACCTGGCCACTCTGGGCAACCATGAGTTTGACTACGGCATGGACCGCATCATGACCATCGTCAACGAGGAAGCCGACTTCCCCTACGTCAGCTGCAACTTCAAGGACCTGCGCACCGGCAAGAAGGTGCTGCCCTCCATCAAGTATTTCTTCCGCGGCGGCCGGCTGCTGGCCTTCATCGGCGTCACCACCCCCGAGACCATCACCAAGTCCACCCCCGCCTACTTCATGAACGCCGACCAGACCGAGTACATCTACGGCATTGACGGCGGCGACGACGGCAAGGAGCTGTACAAGGCCGTTCAGAAGGCCATCGACGAGGCATGGCTGTACGCCGACTTCGTCATCGGCCTGGGCCACCTGGGCGTGGATGGTTCTTCGTCGCCCTGGACCAGCCGTGAGGTGATCCAGAACACGGTGGGCTTCAACGCCTTCATCGACGGCCACTCCCACACCGAGATGGCCGGCGAGATCGTCCGTGACGCCGAGGGCAACCCGGTGGTCCTGACCCAGACCGGCTGCTACATGGGCAACGTGGGCCGTATGGTCATCAACACCGACCGCGACTTCACCACCGAGCTGATTTCCTCCACCAACCTGCAGGTGGTCAACGAGACCAAGTTCCTCCAGACCGACTGGATCGCCGCCGTGGACGATATGCTGGGCGAGAAGATCGCTGCCAGCCCGGTGAACTTCTACATCAACGACCCCGTCACCGGCAAGCGCCTGATCCGCAGCCAGGAGACCAACATGGGCGACCTGGTGGCCGACGGCATCTATGCCTACTTCAACGAGATCGAGAAGCTGGACTGCGACATCGCCATCATGAACGGCGGCGGCATCCGTGCCGACGTGCCGGCAGGCGACTGGACCTACATGACCTGCAAGACGGTCAGCCCCTTCGGGAACGTGGCCTGCCTGATGTCGGTGACCGGCGCCCAGATCCAGAACGCTCTGGAGTTCGGCGCCCGGTTTGCGGGTTCGGGCCAGGAGAACGGCGGTTTCCTGCAGGTTGCAGGCGCCACCTATGAGATCCACACCGATCTGCCCAACACCGTCCAGACCGACGACCAGAACGTCTGGACCGGCCCTGCCACCGGCACGCCGCGGGTACAGAACGTCAAGATCTACAACCGCACCACCGGTACTTACGAGCCTCTGGATCCCAACCGCACCTACAACATGGCCGGCATGAACTACACCCTGCGCAGCCTGGGCGACGGCTTCGCCATGTTCGACGGCGCAACCCTGGTAAAGGATTACGTCTCGGAGGATTATCTGGTTCTGTCCAGCTACGCCATGCTGTTTGACGGCACCACCATCACCACCGCCAACAGCCCCCTGGCCGACTATCCCGGCTACCTGCTGGACTACGAGAACCCCTACGGCGCCGGCCGCATCCAACTTTTCTGAAGAAAAGTTGGCAAAAGACTTTTCAATGTGTACCATGAAGTTTCCGGGTCTCCGTAACTTCCGCGGAACATGTGCGTTTTAGCTCGCTCGTTACGTCTGGGGCTGCGCCCCGATGCGATGCAAAGCCCGTTTTGACCTGATTCGATTAACCGGTACACACTGAAAAACCTATAAAATACAACAACCCTCGCCTCATCTAGGGGCGGGGGTTGTTTTTGGTTTAGAGCCCCACGGGGGCAGCCGAGCCGACCGCGTTCAGTGAACGAAACAGGGAGGCGAGGCTGGCGCAGCGCTCCAATTTTCACAAGGGCGCACCGCCGCCCGCTGGGAAAATTGGCTAAGCGCAAGAGG
>NZ_NFLL01000022.1 GCF_002160895.1 Faecalibacterium sp. An122
CTGACCCGTTTAAACTTTCAAGGCCTCAAACGGCGGCACGGGTGTTTTTCTTAACGGCTTTTGCCCGCCGCTCCGATTGAGACCACATGCCCGCCTCAGCGGGCTGGCGGTTCGGTGAGCCTTTAGCTGCTGTAGGGCGCAGACTTTGAAACCGCTGCGCTCTACCCTATTTACGATCTAAACCCACCCAACCACCCAATAGCGGAACCCCCAGCCCTGCGGGCTCACCCCCATGGGGCTCGAAGTATTTAACTTCCCCTTCTCCTGCGGGTTGCTTCTACTTCATTCACTGGACGCGCCGGGCCAAAGCTGCCTCGGACTCACCGGGGCGCAGCCCGGGAGCCTGATAAAGAGGCTGAAACCTTACCGCCGGCAGGACCTGGTGAAGATTACAGCAGTCAGTGGTACCAGGTGAAACCTCTTGCGCTTAGCCGATTTTTGCGGCGCGCCGCGGAGGGCGCTTGCAAAAACCGGAGCGCTGCGCCAGCGGCGGCTCCCTGTTTCGTCCACTGGACGCGGTCGCCGCCGCTGCCTTTGGTTCCTTTTTCTCGAAAAAGGAACTTGCACTTTTGCGTAATTGTGGTACAATAATTTACACGCCCCAGCCGGGGGCGGTTTCCCATTTCATCGAGAAAGGAGGCGCGCTGGATGCCCGCCAAGGAAAAACCGGCCACCAAAACCATCGCCACCAACCGGGAAGCGCGCCACGAATACTTTGTGATGGAAGCGCTGGAAACCGGCATCGAGCTGAAAGGCACCGAGGTCAAGAGCCTGCGTGCCGGCGGCGTCAACCTGAAAGACAGCTGGGTGGACATTGACGGCGGCGAACTGATCGTCAAGGGCATGCACATCACGCCCTACGACCACGGCAACATCTTCAACGCCGATCCCCGCCGTGAACGGCGGCTCCTGGCCCACAAGAGCGAGATTCGCCGTCTGGGCCAGCAGTGCAAGCTGCAGGGCTACACCCTGATTCCCCTGTCGCTGTACTTCAAGCACGGCCGGGTCAAGCTGGAACTGGGCCTGTGCAAGGGCAAAAAACTCTACGACAAGCGGGCCGACGCCGCCCAACGGGACGCCAAGCGTTCCATCGACCGGGCCCTCAAGTCCAACGGCCGCCTGTACTGAGTCCGCCGGGCCCTCCGGGCCCATGGCCGGAAACCAGCCGGTTTCCGATTCTTCGCATCACTTTTACCGGGCAGAAATGCCCCTCCGCATTCACCTTCCCCGCGCTTTCGGGCGCGTATCATGGGGGCGTAAAGGTTTCGACGGGGGGAGCGAGGCCTGGGCAGCGGGTAGCAGCGGGGGACCTGCTCTAAAATCCTCCAAAACAATAACTGACAACAACAAGTATCAGTTGCTCGCAGCCTGAGTGCTGCGCGTTCCGCCCACTCTTGTGTCGTGTGGGGCCGGGGCGTCCTTTAGACACAGCACGTGAACGGACCTAAGCTTTGCGGACCGTCATGAACTCATGAAGCTACTGAAGCGTTAGCCTGGCGACCGGCGTGACGCGGAGGGAATGTCGTTGATCGCCTGCACCCGGAGATACTCACGCTGAACTCCTTTCGGACATGGGTTCGACTCCCATCGCCTCCACCATTAAAAGGAACGTGTTTACGCGAAATATGGTCTGTCAAGCGCAGCCTGTAACACGTTTTATAACACAGTTCCGAAATGAAAAAGCCCCCGCGCTGCTGAAACGGCAGCGCGGGGGCTTTTGCATATTACAATCTTTTCAATTAACCCCATTATCTGCTTTTCATCTATAAGCAACACATTTCTGCTCACGCAACAAATATGCAATTCAGGCATTTTTATTACTATATTCCAATTTCTTGTACTAATTTTGTGTAATATTGTTTTAATTTTTCTCTTGACAATGTTTACTTATAACATTTTTGGGTATATAATATACCAAAAGGAGGCAATGCGATGATTTCTTATATTGAACTTCATAACTTTAAATCTTTTTCAAATATCACATTTGATCTACGAGGACCCCATGGCATACCTAAAAAATTGGCTTTTCTTTATGGTGAAAATGGATCTGGCAAATCCAATCTCTGCGGTTCCCTCTTTTTTATCAATCAGTCCTTTGAAACTGTGAAAAACCAGCTTTCTATGCCTAACCTTGATTTATCTCAGTTCGATCTTTTAAATGATCCAAAAATGAAAGAAGAGTTTATCTCCAAATTCATTCATACTAGATATTATTCTCTTGAAGATCTTATAAGCAAATACTGGACCATTGATGGAACTGATCCAATGGAAATCAAAATTGGATTTTATCACGATAAAAAGGATGGTTTTTATTATTGCAAGTTTAATAAAAATTCAGTGATAGAGGAGCGCCTCTACTATACTGTAAACGAGAGAGCCGGCGATATATTTCTTATCAACTCGGAATGCACAATATTAAGTCCTTCCGCTTTCTCTAATACCAAATACCGTCGTGAACTTCTGGAAAATATTGAAAAGTTTTGGGGAAAGCATACTTTTATGGCTATTCTCTTTGGTGAGTTTGATTCAAAAAACCATAAATATGTATCTGATCGCATCTCTCCGAATCTTGAATCTGTTTTAAAATCCTTAAAAAACTGCAGTATTCTTTATAAAAGTACTGAGAGTGACAACTACAAGCTGGCTATTCCATTCCGCTTTCTCAGGCAGCTGGATTCTGGAGTTATTAATTCGACAAAGGATCCTGAACTTCTAGCAGTTGAGGAACTGTTGAACACCTGTTTCACGCAGCTTTATTCTGACATTAAAAAGGTATATTATAAATTTCAGAAAACAGATAACGGCTATCAGTATGAATTGTTCTTCAATAAAGTCTGTGCAGGTAAAGAATGCTCGGTTCCCATTTCACTCGAATCGACAGGGACACAAAAAATATTGGATTTAATTCCTCTGCTTTTCACATGCACATTAAACACTACTGTTCTCGTTGATGAAGTGGATACCGGAATTCATGATTTGCTTATGCAGGATATTGTGAATATACTACAGGACGCACTAGATGAAACTGATGAGGGACAATTTATTGCTACAACACACAATACACTGCTTTTGGATTCTCTCAAACCAGAAAATGTATATATTTTGCGGTCCGACATTTTAGGACATAAACAAATATCCTGTGTAAGTGAATATACTTTACGAACTCATAAAAATAACAGCATACGGCATCGCTATTTAAACGGTATATATCAAGGCATCCCTGAAATTGCATATATTGATTTTACCGAGCTAGTAGCTGATACGATGGACAAGGTTAAAAGTTCAAAAAAGAACGCTCTAACGGGAGGGAATGAAAATGCCTAATCCTTCCTATCAGCGAATTATCACCATCGTTCATGGGAAATCCGAATATGTTATATGCAATAATATAAAGTCTAATTTACGCTTACCTCAAGAGATCATTTCTAATAATAAGGGTCGGTCTAGTATTCAAATAACTGGACTAATGAATATATTACAAGATAAAAGATTTAAAACGCTCAGTTCTTTTAAAGCAGCTTTTCCAAGAGTTGAAATTCGTAAAAAGATTCTCGTAGATTTCAATCTTTATATTATTATGGATACAGATGACTGTACAGAGGAACAGAAGAAATCTTTTATTGATCGTTCAATGTTTAAAGATCACTGGTTATATCCCTATATAGTTCCTATATATAACTCTCCCAATTTGGAACAAACCATGAAAGAAGCTCATATAGAAATAATTAAAAAGAAGGATTATGTCGAAATTTTTCCAACAAACCATGGTGATGCAGATCTACCTCAAATTCAAGAACTTCTAAACAAATTAAAGCTATGCCGTCACAGCAATATGTCTTCCTACATTGAGCGATGTGTAGAATTAGCCAATCAAAATATTTTCACTTAATCTTGCTTTTTCCCGATAATCCTTGTTAATCAGCCCTCGCCCGCCAAGCCCCACCCCTGGCCCATCGGGGGCTTTTTTCATCCCTTCAAAACAAAAGCTCCCCGCCCCTGCTGGATGCAGAGACGGGGAAAGGATGTTCGTACTGCGGGAGGATGGCGCCGCCGGGCGCGGGATGTTTACTTGTCGGCGCTGCGGTAGGTCTTCAGATCGGCGTCCGCCTTGATGGCCGCCGGAGTAAAGCTGTTGTTCTTCCACCAGGCGGCGAGGGACGCGGCCACGGTGAGGCCAGAGGTCAATAGCTGTTCCAGCTGGCTGTCCTCGATAGGAAGCATCGGCTTGCCGGCGGCCGACAGCAGCTGATTGGTCAGAGCCAGGGCCAGACAGGCGGTGCGGGCGATGGTGCCAATGGAAATTTCGTTCATGGTGTGCTCCTTTCTTCAGGTGAGGTTTTCCAGTTTATTTTCCAGGTCGCCGATCCGATGGTCGGCGACCTTCATTTTTTCTTCCAGCACCGGTACACGCTGGGCGAAGTTGTTGTGCTCCCGGACCTCCCGGGTCAGCTCCTCCAGCTTGGTGTCGGTGACAGCCTGGCTCTTGCTGTTGGCGATCAGGACGCCGATCAGGGTCACTGCACCGGACACGGCGGCCGCGATGATGCTTTCCACCGGCATCACCCCCGCAGACAGGTCAGGCCCGCCCGGGCGATGATGGCCGGATAGTCCTTATAGGCGTGGGAGATGTCCACATTGCCGGCGACGCCGTCCAGCCGGCCGGTGCTGGTGTACTGCCACATCCCATGCTTGCGGGTGGGGCGGTTGGCCCGGTAATCCGCAATCCACAGATCGTAGGCCGACAGGCGGTCCATATCCAGCTCGGTGTTGGCGTAGTAGGTGTAAGTGTACACCATGGCGTACAGGCCCCAGCTCTCGATGGCGTCCGCCGCGGCGATCACCAGGTCGGTGAGGGCGTCGGCGGAAAGCGGCTTCAGCTTGTTGTCCTCCACGTCCACCGCCACCGGCAGCTCCAAGCTTTTGCCGGTCAGGGCCTCATGGAGCTTGTCCAGCTCGGCCTGGACGGTGGCGGCGTCCTGGGCATAGGTGTAGTAGTACACACCCACCGGGATGCCCAGCCGCTTACAGGCGGCGTAGTTCGATTCAAACATGGGGTCGATGTAGATGCCGCCGAAACTCTTGTTGGTGCTCACTGTTTTCAGCATGGCGCCGCCGATCTTCCCGGCCAACTTGTCCCAGTCGATCGTCCCCTGGTACCGGCTCACGTCGATGATGTCTTTCATGGTCATTTCCCTTTCCCCCATCGGATCAGTGTATAATGCGGTTTTTCCTCGCCAAACCAGCGCCACCGCAGCCAGTCATCCAGGACGGCAGCCGCCATGGCCACCAAAACCCAGAACAAACTGAACGGCAGGCAGATCTGACCCAGCAGGCTGCAGGGCAGGTCCGAATAATCCCAGACGCCCCAGCCCAGCCACAGGTTCACCACGCAGCCGGTGACGAATTCCAGCGGCGTGACGATGCAGGCCGAGCCGATCACCCCCTGGAGCACCAGGGGCATCTCCCAGGGGATGCCCTCGTTCAAGAGGCCGATCAGGACAAAGCAGACCCCACCCAGGAGGGCCATGGTCCAGTGGCTGCGGCCCCGCCACAGCAGTTCCAGCACCACATACAGACAGCCCCCGCACACTGCGAGGGCTGCTTCTTTTGCGATTGCCTTCACGCCGTCTCACCTCCCGGCAGGGGGACCGAATCATAGTCCACCGGGATGGCCTCCAGATCCTCCAGCGTGGCGGCGGCCTGCATGGCCACCTCCTGGGCCTGCTGGTAGCTCACCAGGCCCGTGACCCGGGCATCGATGGCGAAGGCCAGGGCCGTCAGGTTCTCCAGGGTCCAGGACTGGCACTCCTGGCCGGTGGCGTTCCAGGTCAGACTGTACGGGGTGCTGGTCTGGGCCGCCAGGGTGGCGCTCATGATTTTGCCGGTGAGCTGCTGCTGTTTTTCGGCGGTGATGGCGTAATACTGGCCATCGGTCCACTGCATGGGGTGGGTCAGCAGGTAGTCGGCCAGCTGGGCCTTGCTCTCCGCGATCCGCTCCAGCTTCCGGGCGGCCAGCTGCGCCGCCTGCCAGGCCTCAAAGGCCGGCTGGTTGGGCGTACAGCTCACCACCGTACCGCGGGCCACTTCCAGGGTCACAAAGCCCGCGTACTGGTCAAAGGTGCTACGATCCAGGCTGTCCGGCCACCAGTAGAAGCCATCCGGAGCCGTCAGGCCGGGCCAGGACTGAATCTTCTGGTACTGGCCCGCCTCGGATTTTTCTTTGCTCAGAATATACATGGATGTCACCCCTCCAAAGTCTTGACCCGGGCAGCCAGGGCGTCCATCTGGGCCTGGATGTCCACGCCGTCCCGGCCGATGCACCGCTGGGCCAGGGTGGTGTGGTAAACAGCCCGGCCATCGGGGCCCTGGGCCAGTGCACCCACGCCGCCGTCCGGCAGAACCACCGCCGGGACGGTAAAGGTATACCGCTTGGATGCCGGCAGATAGTCATCCTTGCTGGCCTGCACCTCGACGGTGTGGGTGCCGGCCCCCAACAGATGGGTTTTGATGGGGATTGTGACCTGCTCCCCGGCGCTGAGGGTACCGCTGTAAACCTGCTCCCCGTCCAGGGCGGCAGAAACCGTGATGGCATCGGCATCCGGCTCTCCTGTAACAGACACCGAAAATACAAAATCAAAAGGAGTCGGTTTGCTGCCCATGGATTCAGCCGGGCCGCCGATGGTCACCCAGCCAACGTTTACCGTTTCGGTATTGCTGGTGATATACGGCCCCTGCAGCCCCAGGTTGTCCACGGCTGCGGCTCGGTAGGCCACGGTGCCCCATTCTTCGCCGATGGTGTCGGTCTGGGTCAGGCTGTTGGCCTGGGCCACCTGCTGCCACTGGCCGCCGTCCACCTGCCGCTCATAGATGTAGCTTTTCACCGTGCCGTCCGGGTCGGTGGCAGCCGTCAGGGTGATGGTGGCGCTGCCTCCGCTGACCACGTTGGTCACCTCAATGGAGCCGGGAGCGGTGGGGGGAATATTCGTTGTAAGCGTTCCATCATCAAGGACGTACAATGTGTCAGGCAATACAATAGCCTCGACACAACCGTAGGTCCCACCGGTAGAAGTCTCTCCAGAAAAAGTCCCGTTTTTGTTGACATTTGCAGCCCGTGCGTTATAGTGGCTGTTCTTGGACCTTGTCCACCATCCGTTCGATGTGTTTTGACCAAACCAGGCTCGTCTTTCTTCAGGCTGAGCGAAGACAAAATATTCAAAAACAAAGCCGTCTTCGCTGACATAATCATCGTCGCTAGAGCTCAGGTCAGAACGGTTTAACTCATTAACAGACGGATTGAAAGCTTTATGTGTTCCACTTACACCTGGAACCTGAATATCTCGAAGAACCGCCTGAATATCAGGATCAAGCTGCCCAGGAAATGTGTTGACTGTATATTTAAACATATCACCACCTTCATATCCATTGCGGTAGCTATCTCCATCCCAGTCATATTCTTCGCTTGTAGCTTGACGAAAGAGAACAGTAGCATTATCAAACCCTACATAGCCAGATGCACCGGCAGGTGCCCCATGATGAACGATCTTAAATTCTGATGGGTTTCCAGAAACATTCAGCTTCACAATCGTCCCTTCTGCGGCAATGCCAAGTTTTTGTGCCATATCTTATCCCTCCTTTCTCATTTCCCGGTGCCGAAATCCACTTCGATCAGGCTGTACAAAGTATTGGCCTGGCGGTTTTCCACCGGAATCTCCTCGGTCATCTGGACAAAACCGCCGCCCATTTCGGGGATCAGCTGGGCGGGGATTTTGCCGTCGCTGCCGATGCCGGCCACGCCGCCGGGCTGATTGATTTCTACCGGATAGCCGACATTGATTGAACCATAACCCATGGTCATGCCTCCTTACTGGCCGGGCCGCGCAGGATGCGGTATTGGCCGGTCATAGATGTTTTGGGTGCGGACATGGCCCGGAATCGCAGCACTCCGCTCAGGGTTTCCACCATTGGGCACAGGCCGCAGGCTCGGGCTGCCTCTATGCTCTGGGACGAAAGGGTCACCGTCACGCTGTCGGCCGCTGTCACGCCGGCCGCCGACACGTCGATGTAGACTGCGAACGCCCCGTCTGTGCCTGTTTTCCATCCCGAGGACGGGATGGTAAGGCTGGCAGCGGGAAATACCACTGCCTCCGCCAGGGCTGAAAGAGCATTGTACACCGCTTCGCCGTCCCTCTTGGTCATACAGAGGCCGCGCAGAAAATCCACGACAAACGCCATGGCCTCCTTATCGATATAATCCAGCATCGGGACACCTCACTGTCGGGTCAGGCGTCCCAGCCGTCAAACATGGCCTGGATTTCCTCGGTGGTGACCGGCACAAGATCGGCCGACTTGACGTAGTCTGCCAGCTTGCCGTCGGTGCTGCTGTTTGCAGAGCTGATGGCCTCACTCTTTGCCGTAGCAATCGCGCTGTTCATGGCAGAGGTGGTGGCATAGCCGCTCAGGTCCACAAAGCCGGCCAGCACGTCGAACTTATAGGAGCCGCTGCCTGCATCCACCACCACGACATTGGTGCCTGCCGGGTACTTCTTCCCCGAGCCATCCACAAAGTCCGTGGTGGTGGTGAAAGCGTCGGTCACATTGTAGACCATGCCCAGCACGCTTGCGGAAAGCTCAGGCAGGGATGCAAAGGCAATGGAGCCGCCAGGCTTATAAACCGAAGAAACCTTGGCATTAATGGCAGAGGTAACCTGGCTTTCGGTTTGGTACTTGCTGTCGTTTTCCAGCTGGCTGACCTTGGTGGGGACGCTGATACTGTCTACTTTCTGGGCTGCCTGGTCGTATTTTGCTTTCAGTTCATCGGTCAGGTCATTGGTGGACAGCCCTTTGCCTGCTTCAGGGCGGACCACCCGTGTTTTCAGCTCATCCAGAGCAACCTGCAGGTTTTCGGGTGTAATGATGGGTTTAGACTGTGCCATTGTGTCTGCCTCCTTGTCTTATACATCAAAGATACCGGCCACCATGTCCCGCATTTCCTGGTCAGTGGCCGGCTGAAAGTCTATAGGGTCTTCGGCCGAGAGCCGGCCCTCCGGGGTGATGTTCAGGTTATCCCCGACCATCACGCCGCCCAGGGTGGTCTGGGTGGCGGGCGGCAGGACGTAGTCGCCCCCGCCGGCAGCGCCGCCGCCCGACCGGCGCTGCAGCAGCACGGTGGCCATCAAATCCCGCCGGGGCCGGTTTCTTGCCCAGAACCGGAGAGTGCCGTCTTCCGCCCGCGCAGCAGGACACAGCCCCGCCGCAAAAGCAGCCCCCATGGATTCCGGGTGGATGGTCACCACCGGGTAATGGCTGGCCCGAATGGCATCAGACGCCACCTCGGCGCAGTAGGGAAAATCCGTTTCTTCCTCCCCTTCTGCATCCGCCAGCGCCCAGGCATCCGCCGGGACGGTAATCTCCAGGATGTCGGCCCCCGCCGTTTGCTGGACCATGCTTTCCAGCAGGGCCTGGGCTTCCTCGGCGGTGATGAAGGCATCGGCGTGGAAGCTGATCTGGACGTTGACCTCGCTGCTGATCTGGATGGTCACCGGGTAATCCCGGACGTCCGGGGCCACGCCGGGGCTGTAGGGGTAGACCCACTGGGGGTGATCCCCCAGGCAGCCGTAGAAAATCAGGGTTTCGGCGCTCTCGTCCGTCTTGGCGAACAGGCCGTATTCGTTGATGGCAAAGCCCTCCTGCAGCCCGCCATTCATGTCCGAGCGGTACTCCACCGTCAGAGAGATGGCGTCCTCAGTGCGGACGGGGGTGGTGGAGGTGGCCTGGGCCACCGGCGCCACCAGGTCGGTGAGGGCCGCCATGGCTGCCAGGCTGTCGGGCTTGCCGCTGCCCACCATGGCCCGGGTGATGATGAGGGTTTCGCCGGCCAGCAGGCTGGCAATCAGCCCCCGGCCGGCATTGGTGGGTGTAAAACCGTAAAGATCAGGCATCTTGTCCCTCCTTGATGCGGGGAAGCGTTGTTGTTGTGATGGTGCCGCCGGGAGCGGCTGCCAGCTGGACCACCGTGGGGATCAGCACAAACACCGGCGGCAGGGTGGTTCTGGCGTAGCTGCCGCAGGGAGCCGCAGCCACCCGGACGGGACGGCTCTCCATGGGGGTGATGGTGGCGATGCTGTCCAGCCAGGAGGACAGCCGCTTGACCGAGGACAGCACCCGGCGGAAGGCGTCCAGCTCTGCTGGACCGATGGTGACTCTGCTCGCCCCGATGGCGGCCCGGAAGTGGTGGGGCTCGCCCCCGTACTGGTACCATTCTTCAATCTGTCCGCTGCCGAAGATAGTCTGAATCAGCCGGTCCACCGCCCCAGGAGTGCCCATAGTGGCATAAAACAGCAGAGACTGACGCACCAGGGTGCGCTTGGTCTCTACCGGGTAGTCCGCACTGTAGGCCGGGGTGCGCAGCTCGGCCGCCAGGTAGTCCAGCAGCTGTTCCGGCACCCGGTCCAGGTCGGCCCAGATCACCATCCGTTCGGCCATAACCAGGAGTTTATCCACCTGGATGCCGATGGCGTAGGCCAGGGCCCGGGTCTGGGTCTGGCTGGACAGGTTATAGGGCAGAATCTGGGTGAACCGGCTGCCTTTCAGCTCAATCATCTTCCAGCCCTCCATACCGGACCACGGCCTCCCCTTCCAGGGCCGCGATCTTGATCTTGCTGACGGCGGTGTAGACCGGGGCGGCGATTTCCAGCCGCTTGGCCCCGGCTTTCATCATCATCTCGTGGAGCTTGGAAGGGTTGATGTCCCGGCCGATGGTCCGCTGCCAGGTCTTGTAATCCTCCACCGCCTGATTCACCGCCTGCTGGATGGCCACCGCCTGAGCGGCCTGGCTGCGGTTGATCCAATAGGTGACGTCGATGGTGTAGGCCACCTTTTGGGGCGCCGATACATGAACCAAGTCGGTCATGGGCCGGCGCAGCCGGGCGGACAGGTGGTCCAGCATTCCCTGGATCATCTCGGGGCCCGGGTCGGAGCCGTCGGCCAGAATGAAAACCAGGTCCACCGTGCCGGCGGCCTGGTTGCTCTGGGTTTCCACGTCCCCCACCGCTGAAGAATAACTCATGGCGTGGTAGCGGTATGCGTCCTCGGGGCCGGCGGTGGAGTAGGCACCGGGGGCCAGGTAGATCCGCTCCTTGAAGTCGGCGTCGTTCTCGGCATCGGTGCCCCCGGCGGTGGGGGTGATGTTCTGGACGCTGGCCACATAGGGCACCGGGTCCACCAGGATGGCCAGCTCTCCCGGCTGATAGCCGTTGCCGGCGGCGCCGGGGGTGGTACAGGTGGCGGTGACATCCGCCGTCCGGCTGCCGGCAGGGATTTCGGTGTAGACGTCGGTGGCGAAATAGACGCTGCCATCCATGGACACCCGTGTCCCCGCCGGGATGGATACCGCCGACACCCGCAGGGCCGACAAGGTAAACCGCACCGTGGTGGAAGCTGCGGCGGCAGGGTTCCGGGTGGGGCCCTTGATGAGGGCCAGGTTGTCCAGAAAACCGCCGTAGCTGTATTTCAAAAGATTCACCTTGCCGCCCCGGTCGATGTACTGCATGGCCTGATAAATCTGGGCCGCGGCAGCGTACAGCTCCATCCGGTGGGGCGCGGCCCGGCCCAGGGTGTAGGGTTTGCCCTCGGCGGCGGTCATGTAGGCCTCATAGTCGGCCACCATCTCAGCTTTCACGTCCTCGATGGTCCGGCCGTCGATGAAAGAGATGTCCGGCGTACTGGCCAGAGCGGTTTCCCAGTCAGGCACGGTCGATCACCACCTTTGCCAGGACGCGGCCGTCGGCGCCGGCCTGCCATTTCACCTCCCGCACCCGGATGGCCGGGAGGAAGGTGCTCACCTTTTCCACCAGCTCGGCCACATACAGGCTTTTGGCCACCGCGGCGGGCCGGTCCAGATAGTCCATGGACAGGCCGAAGGTCCGGTCCAGGGGCATGGTGCCCACCCGGGTGGTCAGCAGCAGATTCAGCTGCCGGTCGATGTCGGCCAGCTTGTCATCCGAAAAGGTGTATTCCAGCTTGAAATCGTACATCAGGCGTACTCCTCCAGTGTAAGGGTAAGCTTTGCCCGGGCCAGCTCCCCCCGGTTGTAGATCACGTCCCAGGTCTCGCTGGAGCCGGTAACCCGGAAGCGGTTCTTCCCCACCGGCCGGAACCCCAGGATTAAATACTCGGCGTCGCCGGTCTCCACCATCTGTTCCACCAGGTCCAGCATCCGCCGGGGCTTCACGCCCAGGCCGGCCGACAGGGTGATGGGCAGGCTGACGCTTTGCAGCCCGGGGCCCAAAAACTCGGCCCGGGGCTTGATGCCGGGGGTCTCGTGGGTGGCCCACCGGCCCGATACGTCCCGGGTCATCCCGCTAAAGGTCAAAACGTAGTCATCGCTCACCGTGAAAATGAGATTGGGACCCAGTGTCCCGATCATGCTGCATCCCTCCCATCAAAGCGGCGGCGTCGTGGGGCTGCCCGGCGCGGCACAGGTGTGGGTGTGGTTCACCAGGCTCTTGCCCGTGATGGCGCAATCCCCTGCCCCGCCGGTGATGTTGACGGTGGCGCCGCTGATCTGCACCGTGGTACCCTCCAGTTTGAGGGTGGGCCCCGACAGGCTCACCTCGCTGGCGGCGGTCACCGACACGCGGCTGCCGTCGATCTGGACGGTACAACCTCCCACCTGCAGGGTCAGCTTCCCCGAGACGGTGATCGTTGCGTCCCCCCGAATGGCGGTGGTCTGGCTGCCCTGGACGGTCTTGGAGCAGTCCCCCTTGACGGTGGTGTCTGCGCTGCCATCGATGGCGGCGGTGCGGTCGCCCTTGATCCGGGTGTCCTGGCTGCCCTCGATACGCTCGGTGCAGTCGCCCTTGATCTCCACCGCGCTGTCTCCCTCATTGTGAAAGAGACTTTCAGGCCCCGCGGCGTCGTAGCGGAAATAACACTGGCCCGGGGTCAGGTCAAAGTCCTTGCGATAGAGGCCCTCGAAGCCTTCCGGAGGCGTCAGTTTGGCCGACCAGGGCCGGCCCAGCACCACCCCGGCCTCGGCGCCGTTGGACAGATGCACCACCGCCACCAGCGCCCCCACCGGGGGCATGGCGTATTCCGATGAAAACAGAGGGATCAGCCGGGTGACGTCGTCGTCCATGTCGGGATAGGTCACCCGGATCATCCCGCTGGGGTAGTCGATGCTGGACACCTTGCCCACACGGATTTCTGCGCTCACAGGCTGCCTCCTTCCACTTTGGACAGCTCCAGCTCCATGGTGTAGCCGCTGCCGATATGGCTGGCGGCGCTGTCGATGTAGTACTTGCCGTCGATGGCGCCGCCCATCCCCTCCACCGTCACGCATTGGGTGGCCACCAGCCCCGGCCGGCCCTGGATGGTCACCGTCAGGGTGGTGGCGCCGTGGTTGGCCTTGTTCACCAGGGCGGTGATCTTCCGCTGGGCGTCGGCGGCATTGTCCGCCTTGCCCGATTCCTTCAGGATGCGGTCCCCGCCGCCGACGGTGGCCTTGATCTCCTCCTCGGTGGTGGGGTCGGTGTAGGTGTACTCCCCGCCGGTGTAGGTGCCTTCCAGCTTGGTGTGCCAGTTCCAGGTCTGGATATCCTCCTTGCGGATGGTGTGGGCGGGTTCTTTGGCCTTGTAGGCCTCCCGGTCATACACCACCAGCTTCTGGGCGTAGAGCTTGAGGCAGAGGCCGTAGGTCCCGCACAACTGGGTGTAAAATTCGCAGTCGTTCTGCTCGGTCTGCTCCACCGTCTCGATGGGGACATCCCCGCCCTCCACGTCCCACACCAGGGAAATCCCTGCCCGGGCGGTGATTTCCTGCCCGATGGCCTGGAGGGTGGCTTTTTCCCAGGTCTTGGTGCGTTTGGTGGTCTTGAACGACGTGTCCGCCGGCACCGACACCCCTGAGATGGTGCCGGTCCGGGGCCAGCCCGAAAAGTTGTAATCGTCCAGGGTGAAGGACCCGCAGTCAAAGCTGCGGTCATCCCCCTCGGCGTCCCAGTCATAAATCAAAATCTGGGCCGTCAGGGTGTCCCCCTTCTGGGGCAGCCAGTCCCCCGCCCACTGGGCGTCCCGGTCGTTGATGGTGATGTCAATGGTGTCCGACTCGCCGTCCGCCGGGTCGGTGTAGGTCACCTCCCCCTTGGAGCCGATCATGTCGGTGGTCACCGCCGCCCCGTTCCAGGTCAGGGCGGCCTCCGCCCGCCGAGGCCTCACCGGGTCCTCCAGGCGGGCAGGCTGGAGGCGGCCTGTTCTGCCGGCAGGGGCGGGGCGTTGAGGACCGTCCCGGCGTCAAACACAAACACATCCAGCAGGGGGAAATTGTGCGCCATCAGCCAGCCGGTGTACTTCACATCCCCATAGACCCGGTAGGCGATCAGGTCCCAGGCGTCTCCCGCCCGGGTGGTATAGGTTGCTTCCATGAAATCCCCTCCTTAGACCGGCTCGGTGCGGAAATTCTTCCGGCGCTCCTCGGCTTTCATCTGCTTATACAGCCGCTTGAACTCGGCAAAGCTGATGCGGCCGGCCTCCTGGGCCTCCTCCCGGGTGGGGGTACCGCCGTAGAAGTTGAACACCGGGGCAAAGGTGATGCTGTCGCCTCCGGCAGCGCCGCCCCGGCCGTTGGGGCCGGGTTTCGGCCGCCGGTCCAGAAGTTCGGCCAGCTTGGACAGGGGCATCACCGCTTCCGGTTCCCCGCCCTCGCCGATCTCGGCCAGGGTGGGCCGGGTGGCGATGCCGCCCGCCGCCAGCTGGGGGATGGTGGGAATGGAAAAGCCCAGGGTTTTGCCCCCCACCACCGGCACCCAGTCGGGGATATCCACCGACAGGCCGTTGATCCCCTCGATGGCTTTGTTGATAAGGGCGATGACCCCATTGACGGGGGCCTTGGCGATGTTGCCCAGCATCCCGAAAATGTTGCCGAAGATGTTGACCACATTCTGCCAGGCGGCGGACCAGTTGCCGGCAAAGACGTTGCCCACAAAATCCAAAAGGTTCTGGATGATGGCCTGGGCATTGGCTGCCCCGGCCTGGATGGACTGCCAGAAGGCCTGGAGGAAGGCCCCCGCCGCCGGGAAACGTTCGCTTACCATGGCGATGAAGGACTGGACCAGGGCATCCACCTGGCCCCAGTTCCGGTACAGCAGCACCAGGGCGGCGCCGATGGCCAGAATGACCCCCAGGGGCCCCGCCAGGGCTGTGCCGGCGGCTTTCAGGATGGTGACAAACTGGGTCAGCTTGCCGGAAGCCTGGAGCAATGCTAGGAATGTTTTTGCTTTGCCAAAGGCATCCATTGCCTTTCCATAGGCGGCCATGCCTTTTGTGACGGTATTCACCGCCGGGCCCACGGTGCGCAGGGCCACCGCAAAGGCGGCCACCGTCCCCTTGTGCTGCCACAGGAAGGACAGGAAGGGCTGGGCGGCGTCGTAGGCCCCGGGCAGCCAGGCCACAAAGTCACGCAGGCCCGCCACCAGCTGGGGCAGGGCCTGGGCAAAAGCACCGGTGGCCATCTCGCCGAAATCCCCCGCGATCTCCTGGATCACGGGGGACATGGCATCCAAGGCGCCGGTGACCTCGGGCATGTGTTCCATCAGGGATTGATACACCGCGTCGGCAGCGGGCAGCATGGCCACCTCCAGGTGGCGGCGCACCCCTTCCAGGGCGCTGTCCAGATCGTTGTACTGGACCTGGTTGATCTGCTCCAGGGCCTCGCCGGTGCTGTAGGCCGCCGAGGAGGCGTCGGCCATGGCCTGCAGGGCCCCGGCCCCCAGGTCCTCCCACATGGTGCCAAACAGTTTGACGCCCACGGCATCCCGCTGAACCTGGTCGTCCATGGCCAGCAGCCGGTCCAGCACCTCAAAAAAGGCCTGGTTTGCCTTTTCGCCGCCGGCGGCGAAGGTGGCCATCATTTCATCGGCGCTGTAGCCCAGGGCCTGGAAGGCGCTGATGGTGGTGTCGCTGCCGTCGATGGCCCGGATCGAGAACTCTTTCACCGCGTCGCCCACCTTGTCCAGGTTCCAGGCGGTGCCGCTGGCACCCGACTGGAGGATCTGGAACATATCGTCGGCGGACAGGCCCAGTTTGGCGAACTGGACCGAGTACTCGTTGATAGTGTCGATCAGTTCTCCCGAGAAGTCCAGGCCGTTCTGGGCGCCGGCGGCGATCAGGTCAAAAGCCTTTTCCACCGAGACGCCAAAGTTTTTGCGGATGGCCTCGGCGGCCCGGGTGGATTCGGCCACGTCATAGCCCATGGCGTCCCGCAGGGCAATGGCCCCCTGGACGGCCTGCACCATGCCGTTCTTGCTGAGGCCGGCCATGTTTTTGTCCACCAGGGCCACCGCCTCGGCCACGTCGTTGACGTCGGCGCCGAAGTTGTTGGCGTAGACTGTCTCCATGACGCTGCGGAGCTTTTCCAGCTGGGCGCCCGCCGCACCGGTGGAGGTGGCCACCTGGTTGGTGGCCTTTTGCCACGCCCCGCCCAGGTCGGACAGATACTTGGTGGCGGCCGCGGCGCCGGTGCCCATGGCAGCCAGGCCGGCGGCGGTGACGTTGGACAGCCGGTTGGCGGTCTGGATGATGGTGTTCAGCTGCTTGGAGGAGGTTTTGACGCTGGTGCCCAGGGACTTGTCCACCTTACCGGCGATTTTGATGGCCAGTTCCATGACCTTGCTTTTTGGCATACTCCATCACCACCTTTGCCAGATCGTTCAGGTCCTCCAGGGACATTTCCAGAAAATAGTCAATGCCGCTGTGGAGCTGCAGGGACAGGGCCACGCAGGCTTTGCGGATTTCCGGCGGGGTTATTCCTCCCCATCCCCGCCGTAGAGAAAACCCGCCACAAGGTTTTTCAGCTTGATGGCCTCCTGGGCGGGCAGCCGCTGGAAAAACTCCAGGGGCTTGCCGGTGACCCGGGCCGCCATGTAGATGGCGTAGGGCAGGGACATTTCGGCGATGGGGTCCACGCCGTCGGTCTTTTTGACCATCTTGCCCACCTTGCACAGGTCGGCGGCCGAGATGTTCTCCAGGCCGCTGAGGTCCACCTCGGTGTAGGTCTCCCCCTCGAAGGAATAGGGCTTCTTGAAGCGGAGGACCAGGTCCTCCTGGTCCTCTGTGTCGTGGGCAGCTGCGGGGGTGATCTCGAAATTCTGGGGATTCTGGGCCGCAGCGTCCAGGACATTGGGGTCAGAAATGTGTGCGTTCATCAGGTCATCTCCCTCACTTTCTGCAGGATGTCAACGCCGTTGATCTTGAAAATGCCGTTGAGCTTGTCCAGCTCCACCAGCTCTTTGTCGTTCACCTCAATCTTGATGTAGGTGATGTTCAGGGTGACGCTGGAACTCATGGCGGTAGCCGCCTTGACGGTGCCGGATTTCAGGGTGGCGCACTTGCCCCGCACCACCACCCGCATGGAGCGGAACACGGTGTCTCCCTCGTCGCTCAGGGTCTGCTGGGCGCCCCGCAGGGTCAGCTTGACCGCTTTGGTGGTGTCCATCAGGCTGACCGGTTCCTCGTCCAGCACCCGGAAGGGAATCTCCATCTGCATATTGGAGAAGTGGCCGGGGGCCGGGTCGTCCAGCTCTCCCAGGATGCCGGCGCCGCTGAGGGTCTCGGTCAGGGCCTCGAAGTCGGGCAGGGTGCATTCATCACCCACGCCGAAAAACCGGCCCCCCCAGTCGTCGTTGTAGAGGTTATAGCTGTGGATTTTGCTGGGGATGTTGGTGTTCACGCTGCATCACCTCCAGTGAGCGCTGCCTCCAGGGCGTCGGTGTCGTATTCGTTGATGTTCTCGATGTACTCCGCCGGGACATAGGGCGCCAGGAAGGTGTGGGTGGTCAGGTGGCCGTTCAGCAGGTCGGTGACCGGGTTTTCCTCCGAACGGAACTCGCACCGGTACCCCGCCACATAGTCCTTGGCCACATAGCCGTTCCCCTTGATGTTCTGGCTGTCCACAATGGATCGGATCAGGCGGGTGTTGGCGGGGTTGTCCACCTTCTGGAAATAGGTCAGGATGAAGTTGTTGGCGTCCCAGTTGAAGAACCGCCGCACCGCCAAAAACCGGTCCTTGGGGTCGGTGGTGGAGGGATAGGCGGCGGTGTTGTTGCCCCAGGCCTTCCAGCCGTTGGCATTGATGGCGGTGATGACACCGTTGGCGTTGAGCAGGTCATTGGCCTGCTGCTGGTCCAGCAGCACCTCGGTGCCGTCGTGGAGGACGGTGCCGGTGATCCGCAGGTCCTTGTTGGAGGGGCCGTCGTAGGGCACGTCTCCATGGCTGGCGTCCACATAGGCGGTAAGGGGTGCCAGCATGGCCGAGAAGGCATAGATCTTGCTGCCCACCGCCACCATGGGCCAGAGGGCCGCTGCAAAGGCAGAGGCAACCCCCTGCTTTTCCTTGGCGGCCTTGACCTCGGTGTAGACGGCTGCGCCGCCGCTGGCCTTGTCGGTGGAGATGTCGATGTAGGTCTGGGCCCGGAACACTCCGCAGATGCCCTCGGTCTTGGCCTGGAGGGCGGCGGTGACCACCGGGTCCTGGCTCCAGCCGGGGGCCAGCAGGATGCCGGCGGTCAGGCCGAACTTGGGATAAATCCGGCGGACCATCTCGATGCCGGTTTCGGCGCCGGTCTCCACGTCCACGCCGCCCACGATGTCGGCATTGGTCACCCCGGCGGGGTTGAGGCTCTTGCTGGCGATCTTCACCGTCTCGGCCTCGGCGGCCTCATCCAGCAGGGTGATGGTCACCGAGCCGTCGGCGGCGGGCAAAGCCTCGCCGGGGGCGTACATCCGGTTCTGGTAGAGGATGGAGCGCTTTGCAATCAGCTGTTTCACGGCCCTCACCCCCTTACCCGATCTTCACCAGGACGTCGGGGTCCTCGCTCTCGGCGGGGGCCACCGCCCAGCCCGCCGGGGTGTTGCTGTCGGCGGTGGTGGTGAGGTTTTTGGCGGACTTGGCCCAGTAGAGGGCCTGGCCCACCGTCACGGCCCCGGTGGCCTTGGGAATCCGGTAGACGCCGGTCACCTGCACCGGGCCGGCGGCGTCCCTTGCGATGGCGGCACCGGCCACGCCGATGCGGGTGGACAAATCCACCACGTCCCCAAAGGACAGATCTTCGGCGGCGGTGTAGTCGATCACATCGCCCACCTGAACAAAAATCGCTGCCATAGCTGTACCTCCTTACTGCTTTGCGCCGGGGTTCTTGGCGATGCCCCGCCAGTCCACTACGCTGACGCCCCAGTCCATCCACAGGTCCCACACATAGCCCAGCCGGCCTGCGGGCTGGCTGCGGCGGATGGAGGGGGTTTTCATGCCGTTCAGGTAGTCCACCTGGATGGAGCGGCCGGTGGCGGGGTCGCCCGCCATGAACCAGGGCAGGGCCTCACCCTTGGCCAGGGTGTTGATGGTGCCCTCCTCCACCACCTGCAGGCGGTTGCGGTACTGATAGAGGGCGTTGGCGGTGTGGCTGCCGATGCCCTCCACGTCAATCTGGGGGCTCTCCAGGATCTGGGCCATCTTGAAGCCGTAGCCCACCGGCACGATCACAAACCGGGGCTGCACCATGATGCTCTCCCCAAAGGGGTCGGTCTGTCTCAGCAGCTTGAGCATGATGGCCTGCATGGTGTCGATGGAGGGGGCGCCGCCGGTCTCCATCAGGTTGCCGTGGGCGTTGTCGAACAGGGCCGCGCCATCAAAGATGGCGGGGTTGGTCATGAGGATGGTATAAACCTGCTTGTTGATGGTGCGCTTGGCCGCCGCGGCGTACTTGCCGGGCATCTCGGTGATAAGGCCGATGTCGTCGTTGACGAATGCCTCCCGGGTCATGGAGAACTGGCGGCCATAGGTGGACAGCTTGCGCTGGGGCAGCAGCTCGGTTTTCAGGGTGTCGTGCTTCAGCTCGCCGCCCTCGGGGACCTCCAGGAACTCCCCGGCGCCGCCCAGCAGGTACTCGTGGTCCTTGGAGGGCTTGAAGTCGTTCAGGGTGCCCTCGGTGGTCCAGACCTGGAAGGTGGTGGGGGCGGCCTGATACCGCTGGACGATGCTCTTGCGGATGGTGTTGTCCAGGATGGCGGGGAAAGCTGCGGTGGGGCTGAGGAACTGGCGCTGCAGCTGATCCCACAGGTCGTCCCGGCTCATCCGCAGCAGCTCGGTGGTGGTGCCCGCACCCTCCCGGGCCAGGCACTCGATGGCCATATCCCGCAGGGACAGCCGCTGCATCTGGTAGGCCTCCTCGGTGGGGCTGCTCACGGCAAAGCCGCTGCGCATCAGCAGGGCATCCGAGGCCGCCTGGCGGAAGTCCTGCTGCTGGTCCTGGTCGCTGAAACGGGCCCCCACCGGGCCGTGGTGTTGAATCATAAAGTTCACGGCGGCAGCCCGGACGGTGTTCATGTCCGAGCCGTCCCGGAGGTAGGGGGCGGCGTCCATCCCCACCTGACGGCACAGGCTGGTGATGTCGGCCGTCCGCTGGCGCTCGGCGGCCAGGGCCTGCTGGATGGCGTCCGGCCCGGCGGGTTCTGCGCCCCGCTGGCCCTCCGCTGCGCCCTGGCTGCCCTGGCCGGCGGGCTCGGCGTCGATGATCTGCTGGCAGCGGTCGAACTCGGCCTGTTCCTCGGCGGTGAGGCCGCGGTTCTCGGTGCGGGCCTGGTTCACCAGGGCCTGCTGACGGGCAAGTGCTTCGGTTTTGTTCATGCTGTTGTCACCTCATTTTGTTCTGGTTGATCTGGATCTGCCGCTCCCACAGGTCGAGAGGCAGGGCCTCCTCCCCTTCCGAGCGGCCCACCCCGACGGTGGGGTCCGCCGGGACGGATGCAATGGTGATCTCCACCGGCGTCCACTTGCGGGCGATGGAGCAGGGCCCGGTGAACCGGCCGTCGCCGGAGGTCTTGCCGGCCTCCACCACCTCCCACCGGTCCACCCGGTAGCGGACCGAGGTGGTTTTCAGGGTGCCGGACCGGACTTTCTGGAAAATGACCTCAGACTCGGCGTCGGTGTCAAACTCCACCTCCGCCATGCCGCGGCCGTTTTCCACCCAGGCTTTGAGAATCCGGCCCACCACCTTGTCCGGGTCGTGGTTGAAAAGCAGGACGCCGATCTCGTTCAGGCGCTGCAGGTTCACGGCGTCGCCGGCGTGGTCCAGGATTTCGGGGCCGAAATACCGGTCCACCGGCTCCTCGCTGGAAAAGCTGAGAATCCGCCGGCGGCCGGTGTCCTCCTCCCCTTCCCGGGCCAGGATCTGGCCCATGGAACGGGTGCCGTCATTCTTCTTCGGGTTTGCCCTGGTCTGCGTCGGGGTCCAGGGCTGCTGCTTTGCTGCCAAACAGTACACCTCCCATGTCTACGCCGCGTTCCCGGCCATACGCCAGAACCGCGGCTGTCTCATCAATGGCCTGCCGCCAGTCTTTGCCCCCTTCGGCGCAGACGTCCTGATAGGTTTTCTGCCCGGACTGGAGGGCGGTCTGGACGGCCCCCGCCTCTTTGGCGGGGTCGATCCACTTTTTCGGGGCTTTCACCCAGGTGTGGGCCATGTATTTCTTCCTGTCCTCCCAGAATCCCGCCGGGGCGATCCGCCCCGCCAGGACACAGGAGATCACAAACTGCTCATAAATCTCCGACATCATCCGCTGCAACAGCTCGATGTCGGCGGCGTAGGTATATTCATCCTCCACCGCGTTCTGCCGGGCGCTGGAATAGGTGGAACCCTTCATGTCCCGGGAGACGGCCTCATAGCTGAGGCCCTGCCCCGCCCCCACCAGGGCCTGCTGGGTCCGCAGGAAAGAGGCGGCATCGGTGGCGGCGCTGCCGGGGTTGACGGCGTCCACGCTGTCCCCGGGGTTCAGCTCCATAATCATGCCGGGGGTCAGCTTTTTCCCGGCGTAGTCGATCCGGCCGTCCTCGACCTGGACCGCCGACCGGCCGAGGCCTCCCGAGGGCAATGCCTTGCGGATGAACACCGCCATGCAGGCGGCGATCCGCTCCTTGACCGACACGGCGTTGATGTACTCGTTGACGTCCCGGATGCGGGTCAGGGTGTGGGTCAGGTCGGACATCTCCCGCAGCTGGCTGGGGCGGCGCTTGGACTTGAGGAAAAAGGCGTCTTTGGCGTCGATGTAGACCGACTCCAGCTGCCGCCAGCCCTCAATGTCGTACTGCTGAATCCAGTAGCCCTGGGGCTGCCGCCAGCTGTTGTACTCCACGCCGCCCACCACCCGGTTGCCCTTGCGGCGGGGCTGGGTGCGGCTGGTATCCAGTTCGTCCACGTCGATGGCCTGGAGCTTGAAGGGCACCAGGCCCCCGGCGGTGTGGCGGAACAAAAACAGAATGCCGCCGTCCACCTTTTTCCGTTCCTCGGCCATCCGCAGCAGTTCCGTGAAGGACTGCTCCCCGGTGACGTCACAGTTCCGCGCCTCGCACCACTGCCGCCAGAGCTCTTCCAGCTGCCGGTCCAGAGTGCTGTCCCCGGTGTTGGCCCGGAGGGTGTAGCCCCTGCCCACCACGTTCCGGTCGTAGGCCAGGATCACCGACTGCAAAATATCGCTGTTGCGCTCCAGGTCCCGGGCTCGGGCCCGGATGATGTCCCGGCTGTAGCGGTCGGTGGTCTCGGCGCTCTCGTTGAGGGCCGCCCAGTGGCCGTTGATCCGGCCCTGGCCAGCGGCGTCATAGTGCCGCAGCACCTGATAGCTCTGGCGCCAGGCTTCCCGCTCATAGGCCCACCGGGGGGACACCGCTGCGATCAGGCCATCCAAAATGCCCACAGGCATCACCTCCCGTCAAAAAAGGCCACGCAGGTGTGGCTCAGCAGGGGGCCGCTCTGGTCGGTGTCCAGCTGGGCTTCCAGGTCCTCCCGCATAGATTTCAGCATCCCCAGGTCGGCCCGGGTCAAAGACCGGCTGCCGATCTTGTAGGACTGGCCGCCCACCAGGATGGTCTCGATGGCCTTGTTGATCTGTTCCAGCCGCTGGCGCTTGTCGTTGTCCGCCACGGCGTTCACCTCCTGTCAAATCCAGTTTTCATGCTGCCCGATCCAGTCCTCCTCGGGGGTGGGCTGGGACGCGGGCCGGGGTTTGGGCGCTGCCGCCGGGGCCTGCAAAGCCAGGCTGCGGACGTTTTTCAGGTCGGCCGCGCAGGCGGCGTAGACCTCGCAGTCCAGGTAGTGGTTGTCGGCGTGGGTGGATTTCACCACCCACCGCTGCACCTGCCGGCTGCCTGACCGCTCGGTGATCTTGTGCTCGGAGGTCACCTGCTGGGCATAGTCCAGGTCACAGTCCTTGTGGACCATCCAGGAGCCGCTGCCATTGGGCCGGCGCATCCGGGCCGCGATCATATCCTTGTATTTGCCGGTGTCTATGATAATCAGCTGCATCCCGTTGGCCCGGCTGTCCGGCTTGTCCACCGTCGAGATCTTGTAATAACCTGGCAGCGGCTTGGAGGAGCCTTTGCCGGCGGCCACCCAGTCCAGATTCATCAGGCAAAACTCATAGACTGTGTCGGTCTGGTCGCCCGAATCCATCAGGGCCAGCTCCACCATCAGAGAGCCCCCCGACGGCAGCGGAAAGACGGTGCCCATCACCTGTTCCAGCTCCTCCCCCGAAAGGGCCTGGCCGTGGGCCACGTTCTGGCTGGTCATGTGGTCGCCCCAGGCCCGGATGGTCCAGTAGATGGAATTCTCCTGGACGTCGATGCCGCCGGTCAGGAGCTTGGTCCAGGGCGGCAGCTGCCAGGCCGGGGTCTCGGTCTGGCGCTCCAGCACCAGCTCGGCGCTGGTTTTCAGTTTGGTGTCCTCCCAGGGCTCGGCCAGCCAGCTGTTCACGAAGTTGTGGAGCATCTCGGGGTCGTCTTTGACCTTCAAAAACTCCCGGGCTACTTCCTCGAAGGTGGTAAAGGGCGAATACAGGGTATTCATCCAGAAGGCCACGCTGCGAGGGGTCTGGCTGTCCCTGCGGACAAACTGCCACCGGCCCGCCCGCAGCATGGCGGGCTTGTCCCGGTCGGTGAGGATGCAGCCGCATTCCTGGCAGACGTACCGCGCCCGCCGGGCCCGCTGGATGAGGTCCGGCTCTTCCTCCTTGCCGGGCCATTTCAGCTGGGCAAACTTCAGCTCGATGAACGCCCCGCAGTGGGGGCAGGGCACGAAATAGTGTTTCTCAGCCTCGGCGGCCTCCTTGGCCCGCCAGATCAGCCCCGTTTTCAGGGTGGGGGTGGAGGCCATGAAAATTTTCCGGTTCAGCCGGTAGCTCTTGGTGCGCTCCACCGCCAGGGACACGGGGTCGGATTCCTTCTTGGTGGAGCCGGGGTACTTGTCCACCTCATCCAGGAACAAATACCGGATGGGGGTGGAGGACAGGTCCGCCGGGGAGTTTGCGCCGGTGAGGTAGACGGTCATCCCGTCAAACCGCTGGGCCAGGTCCTCGCTCTCGTGGGCGCGGTACTTGGCCGCCAGCGCCGGGCAGCTCTTGAACATGGGCTCCAGCTTGGACTCCACCGTCCGCTTGGCCAGCTGATCGGAGGGATACACCACCATAGTGGGGCCCGGGTCCTGGTCGATCAGACTGCCCAGGGCGTTCTCCATGGCCGAGGTGCCGCCCACCTGGGTGGGCTTCACAAAGACGATCTGTTCGGTGGTGTCGTCCGAAAAGGCGTCCATGATCTCCACCAGGTAAGGGGTCAGGGCGTTCCGCCAGGGGCCCGCCACCGCGTTGGTGTCGGGCAAAATCCGGTTGGCCTCGGCCCAGGCCGACACGGTTAGCCGCTTTTTGGGCCGCAGCACCTGGAGGGCCGGGGCCATCCACCGGGGGACGGCGTAGGGTTCCACCCTGCTCCGGCGCTTCACGGCGGGTCAGCGTCCTCCCTGTCCTGAATCCGGGCCGCCGCCACAAAGGCCTCGAACAGGCCGTCCAGCTCCTGCTGCAGGTCCTTTTTCATGCTCCGGGCCGCTGCCGGGGGACTCGCCCGCCTCCGGCTGCGGGGTGTTCTCTGGCCCGCATGGCAGCCAAAGAAAAAGCCGCCGGCAGGGATTGTTCCCCGCCTGCGGCTTTCACAGGTACACTATACCATGCCCGGAATATGACATTCAATGACATCTTTACAGGTCCAGCCCGTCCACCGCCTGGTGATGCAGCCGGAACACCTGCCGCAGCACCAGATGGTGGTCGGCGGCGATCTTCTCCCACCGCTGGCCCAGGATGTACCGCCGGGTGAGGATGTCCCGGCGCAGAGGGTGGACCTCCCGCTGGATGGCTGCCTCGATCTCGGCCCGCCGGGCCTGGCCCTGTTCCAGCTGGGCGGCCAGCTTTTGGCGGGCTTCTTCCAGCCGCTCCACCGCCCGGGGAATGGCCTGGCCGTCCCCTCCCCCGCCGGGCATCCCCGAGATGGCCCGGGTCACCCGCCGGGCCTGAGCTTCCAGCTGGCCGATCTCCTCGGTCAGCAGCTGTTCCCGCCGCAGGCTCTCCCGATACCGCCGCAGCCAGGCCACCTTTTCGCTGTATTCCATAGGGTTCACCTCGTAATGCTTTTTCCTCTTGCTGTTTTTCACATTCTGAAAACCTGCCCCACCGGGGCGGTCAGGGGGCCGGGGATGCCTTCGTCCCATCGGGCTCCAGGGTCTGGATTTTGACCCCGGCATAGCTCCGGTTCCGCATCCCGCAGGCCTCCCAGTCCCCTGACCAGTCGGTGGCTGCGCCGGGGGCTACCCCGTAAATGGCGCACTTGCACACCGTCTGCCCGCCGGCGTGAATCCATTCCAGGCGGCTGCATTCGCTGCACCTGCGGCCCGGGTCGAGGCCATAGAGCCAGTGCATCCGTTCGATCTTTTCCATGGATATTCCTCCCCTTCTCATGCTGGGCCGGCACAAAAGCGCCGACTGAATTCTATGCGGCAGTGCCCTTTTTTGCCACTGTCTGAGGCCGGCAGCTGGACGAACGATGAAGACTCCCTCTGTTTGTCGCATAAAAAAATCCGTATTCTCTGGCCATTATACCAAAGAATACGGATGAAAAACGGGACAGGTTTTAAATACAAGTCACTGGACTTCCGGCGAATAACTGGGTGGCGTAATCAACGGCGCCCCTCCAAAAGAGGCTGTAATCTGTGAAATCAACATGGAGATCCGTCCAACAAACCCCTGGTTTTCCTGTATATAAAACCCGGGCTCGTTTCTTATCTCCTCATCAATCTGTTCTTGCGACACTTCTGCCAAAGAGCCTTCTTGTTTCAGATCATGTTCAACAAAATATGTGGCTGTAATATCGAAGACAGAAGCCGGTTCAAACCAAACATGACGCGTAAACTCGATTCGGAGAAACTTGTCTGCAGCTTTACCAGTAATCGTGTCTTCAAAATGCACTTCAATCTGTGCATCAGCATCTGGAATTTCACACATTTTGATTTGAGCCAGTCCAACACGGATACGGTTTCCCAACAAATCTTTCAGCATATCTTAGACCCCTCTTTCTTCACATTATAGAAGTAGCCTGAACAATAGCCCGGATTGCTGTAATTTTGCTTTCCCGTATCTTGTCTCGATGTGGTCGACAGAGCAAAAGACTCTACAATCTCTTTCGGCGCAACAATGACATATCTTTCTTTTTCTTGATCCAAATATTCTCTCAATGCTGCATCAACGACCTTATTGAGGGAAACGCCATCATTTTGCGCACGAATCGATGCCTGCTTATGCAGCTCGGGAGAAATGCGAACATTGAAAGATCCGCTGTAAGCACGCTGGGTTTCTTTCCCAATTTCCTTGCAAAATGCAATATAATCGTCTACAGCTTGATGAAATTCGCTTTCAATTTTTTTCGCATTTTCGGTGTAAAAGTCGACTAAATCCGAAATTCCCAAAACTTTGCCATAAAAAATCTGATCATCTGCAGAGTACTCGGGCTTTGCGGAATAGCCTTTGTAGTGCAATACGCTATTCATATATGACCATGCTCCTTTAAAAAAACAACCACACTTTCGACAGAACCTTTTACCATGATATCTCCAGGATGAGGCTTATGAAGCTGAATAGCATCTCCTGTTATAGGATGATAAAACTTTACTCTCGACCCTGAAGTTGCTCCCTTTGTGGACTCCACATATCCAAAATGGTTCATAATCTTTTTTAGGTCAGAGTAGCGGAAGTCAGCAGGTGTAGGCTTTCTGCATAGTTTTGCCAAGAGGGTTTCCGTCTTACTCATATTCTATGCATCTCACCTACCAATCTGTAACTAAAAAGTAGTTGCAATGCAAGCATACTGGTTTTTATCCAAAGCGTCAATGGTTAAAATGCACAAATATTTCTTTTATTTTTCGAAGTTTATCCCGTTAAGCCTGTACATTTTGATCAAAGCACTTGATCATTCTCACCGTTCGCTTCCGAATGCTTTCCGGGCTGTTTCCCCCTCCAATTCTACATGCAACCTGTGCCCAGCTAATCCGGCCATCACCGAGAAAGGCAATTTCCAGGATCCTGCGAGTAAGAAAATCATCCACCTGCTGGATCATTTTTTGACGGACATCCCAGGGCAGCTCTCTAAACGCTCGAATCGTCATCGCACACCTGCTTTCTCTGTTTTCAATGCCAAATCGCCAATTTCCGGTCAAGCAATATCCGCCCCACTCACGGCACCACCTCCAAAAACCGCTGGCGCTCCTTGTCGAAGGCCAGGGGGATTTCCCCCACCCGGCCCTCCTTGTTCTTGGACAGGATGCAGACGCTGCGGCCATCATCGGCATTGCCCAGCAGGAGGACCGCGTCGGCGTCCTGTTCCAGCTGGCCCGACTCCTTCAGGTCGGCGTTGCTGGGCATGGCGTGGGCGGCGTTGCGGCTCAGCTGGGCCGCGCCGATCACCACCATTCCGGTGGTCTGGGCCAGCTCATGGAGGGCAATCGAAATCTGGGTGATGGCCTGATACCGGTCCCCCGACCGGTCGGGCCGGATGATCTGGACATAGTCGATCACCGCCACCTGGGCCTTCATCCGCTGGGCCTGGGCCCGGATCCAGGCCACATTCCGCCCCGAGGCCGACCGGATGTACAGGGGCAGCTGCCGCAGTTTGGACAGGCCGTCCAGCTCAGCGGCGGGGACCTTCTTGGTTTTCACCTGTTCCAGCGGGGCATAGAGCTGGTTTGCAATGATTCGCTGGGTCAGAATCTGGGGGCTGGTCTCCAGGCTGAAATAACAGACCCGGCGGCCCTGCTTGGCCATCTCCACCGCGATCTGGAGACTGAGGGCGGTTTTGCCCGCCGAGGGCCGGCCGCCGATCAGGATGAAATTCCCCGGCAGGATGTGGAGGTTCCGGTCCAGAGGACCGATGCCGGTGGGGATGTAGTTTGGCTGCTGGTCCAGGCTGCGGATGTAGTCGTCGATCAAATCGCCGATGGGGGTGAAGTCCTCGCCGGGATGGTCGGTGTCCAGGGCCTGTCCCATCCGGCCATACAGGCCAGCCAGGTCCTCATAGCTGGTGGAGGGGGATGCCGCCTGCACCGCCAGGGTCTGGAACCGTTCCAGCGCCCGCCGTTCCAGCAGGGCCGTCACCCATTCCCGCACCCGGCTGCGGGTCACCTGTACCGGGGCGGTGTCCAGGGCGTCAATGCAGGCCGCCACCGTCTCTTTCAGGTTGGGGTAATGGTGGAGGACGTCCACCACATCCATCTCCCCTTTGGCGCTCCATGTGCCGTCTACGGCGGCGTACAGGTCGCTGAGGCCCTCGGGGAAGTCGTCCGGGGTCAGGCGGCCCACCGCCTCGGGAATGTACTGCGGGAAGCCCAGCAAAGCCGCCAGCAGCATCTTGGGCAGGTCGATCATGTTAGCACCTCATACCGGGGCTCGGGCGGCTGGGGCGTCCGCGGCTGCTGCCGGCTGCGCATCTTCTCCCGGCGGGCTTCCACGTCGCCGGGGGTTTTGACCCCCTCTTTCCGCCAGCTGTCCAGCACCCCGTCCACATAGCTCCAGCTGCGGGCGTTGTGCTGGGCCGCCTCCTGGATGGCCAGACGCACCATCCCATCCCCCACCGCGGCCCGGTAGGCCTGCAGCTTGTCCAGCGCGCTGCGGGGAAAGCTGCCGATCTCCTGCTGATAGTCCTGGATCAGCCCCGCCAGGGCTGTGTCGGTGCGGCTGTCGGGGTCTTTTGAGAATACAGCTTCAGCAGCAGTTACAGCTTCAGCTTCAGTTACAGTGCTTTCGGGTTCCGAAAACCTCCGGCTTTCCTGGTTTTCGGATGAAAAACCTTGTTCGGGAAGGTTTTTATCTTCAAAACCTATGGTTTCCGGTTTTGAAACAGTGGTTTTCTCGTTTTTCGCTTTTGGACGTCCGCCGCGCTTTCCGCCCTCCCGTTTGGCGATGTTGGTGTCGATGCTGGGCCGGATCACAGCAAACACCGCCCGCTGGATGGCGGACTGCAGCACCGGCTCCTCACCCGTCAAGGCATAATTGCAGATGGCCCAGAACATGGCCAGCTGGTCTGCCTCCTCCATCTCCTGAATGGCGCTCAGAAACGACCGGTAAAACACAAAGGACTCCCGGGTCTCTTCCATCAAATCCTCCTTATTTTGCAAAGTGTCCATTCTCCTTTTCTTTTATTTGGTCGCATGCTATACTTTTGATAAAAGGAGGCGATTACTTTGGACAAAAAATCTCGTCAAATTCTTGCCTATATGCGTGATATCAATTCCATTGGCCGTGCTGAGTTACTCCGTCATTTTGACTTAAGCTATACAGCATCATTCGAATATTTGTTAGCAGAAAAATTCATCGCACAAGCTTTAAATCCAACCTCCAGTCCTCGCATTGTAAATGGCAGAACAGTTTATGATCAAGTTCTTAATCCTACTGACTCTTACCATATCACCGGTCTGGGTTTGGATTTTCTTGAACATTACACGCAAAATCAGCTTCTGCGTTGGTTACCTTTGATACTCAGCATTTACGCCGCATTTTTATCTACCATGACATCAATCTTCATGCCGCTTTTACGGCACTTTTTTCCACATATTTTTCCCTGAGGCTCTTACGCTGGTATCTGCACCATTCCCGCAGTTCATCCAAAGAACTCTTTCATTTTTGTTCTTTACATTTGTTTCTTCTTTTGTCTTTTCTGCTTTTCACGGGCCGATGGCGCCAGAGTGCTGTCCACCCCATATACCCGGGCGGATGAAATGACATTCCTGGCCAGGTCGGTGAGGATGGTCCGGCCGTTGGCCCGGTCCGCCGCCGGCAGGGCGTCCAGGGCGGCGTGGGCCTTGGCGGCCAGACCGTTCAGGGCCGACCGCAGGCCGATCAGGGCCTCATGGTCATCCGCTGCGTCGGCAGCCATCCAGAGGGCGGCAGACAGATCCTCGGCCTGCTCCTTTTCCCGCAGGTGGCGGGCTGCTCCGCTGTCCTGGTAGCGGACCTCTGCCCGCTGGGCGGCTGCCTCCCACTTTTCGGCCAGGGCGATGATTTCCACCTTGGTCATGACCGCTGCGCCCCTCTCAGACCCGACAGGTCAATCCGGGCGCTTTCCTTCACGCGGGACGCCGCCGCATTCTGCACAATCTCCAAAGCGTCCGCTTTGGCCCCGGCGGGATCGCCGGTTTTGCGGCCCCATTCCTCTGCCACCTGACGCAGCAAAGCCCCCAGCAGGACGCACAAATCCGCGTTGCCGCCCCGGACCAGCGCCTGGACCATCTTGGTGTTGGGGTCATATTCGGCGCGGATACTGACTTTTTCCCGATTGTGTTGCATTTTTGGAACACCTCCTGTATACTTGAGGTGAGCACTTGCATCAGCTCACCATGGCTCTGCCCGATCTCGACCATCGGGCGGGGCCTTTTTGTTTTGGTTCACGGGGCAGCCTTCCGGCTGCCGAAAAAGTGGACAAACTCCGCCAGGTCCGCCCCCAGCAGGCTGCAGGCCCCGGTGGCCTCGGGCAGGCTCCAGGGAGTGCGGCCCCGCACCCGGGCCGACAGGCCCGACGGGGCCAGGCCCACCGCGGCGGCCACGTCCTCGCTGTGGAGGCCGGCGGCCTTCAGCTTGGAGCGGAACCAGGTCACCGGGTCATCCGGCAGCGGGGGCTCCGGGGGCGTGGTCTCCACACAGCCCAGCCCTGCCAGCACCGGCGCGAAATCATCCGGCGCACCGTCCAGCGTGATGGTCATTTTCACAGCAGTTTTCCTCCTTTCCTTCGCTTCTCTCCAGCCAGTCCTCATACCGCCGGATCACCGGCAGCAGGGCGGTTCCCGTCATGCTGGCAACCACCGCCGCCACCGCATACAGCGACCAAAATGCGGGATATTCCGCGATCCCCATGACGATCCACAGGGCGGTCAGCTCCAGGGCCAGATACCCAGTCTGCAAAGCCAGAAGCCCAGCCCGGGCCAGCCAAAGGCCCCGCCGGGCGGATTCTTTCTTTTTCACAACGTCACCCCCTCAAGTGTAGAATCACGGCCGCCGCTGCAACCAGCACCAGCAGCCAGTCCAGCCGGGTGGAATGGTAGTCCATGGGCCCCTCCTATCTGTACCGCCAGCTGTTGGCGGTTTCAGCAGCGCAGCGGGCGAATATCTCGCCCTGCTCGGCGTCGGTGTGGACGATGCCCGGCACCGCCAGTGCCCGGGACGCCCGGATCCGGTCGGCCACCGCCTGGGTGGCCCGCAGATCCTGTTCCATGGCGGCGGCATCCGCCCGGTAATGGGAGGACCGCTCGTCCACCACCCGAACCTCCTCCCGAAGGGCAGCGTGGACGCACCGGCGCAGCCGCTCCATGGCCACCTCCAGGCCGTCCTCCTTGGCCCATTCGTTGAACTGGCGGTAATTGTCCCGGCCAGCCTGCCGCAGCCGTTCCAGCCGGTCGGGGCCAAAACCGAATTCCTCCATCACCCCGGCGGCGTAAATCTGCCAGGCGATGGCTGCCGCCTCATCCCCGGCCATCCGCAGCTGCTTTTCCCGGCGGGTGCGGGGCGCCCGCAGCAGCGGCACCGGAAAATCCAGCTGCGCCTTACCCCGGATCCAGCCTTTCCGCTGGCGGGCCGCGGCCTGTTCGCCCTGGCTGAGGACGGCGGCCACGTTTTCATCCTGGAGCCGGCGCAGCACCTTGGCCAGTTTTTCCAGCCGGCCGGCGCCCCGTCCGAATTCCTGATGAAGGGCCACCGTCAAACACCAGGACGCCAGCTGCGCCACCGAGGTTTTGGTCTCGGCCATTTCCTGTTCAAAACCCATCTGTATGTACTCCTTTCGCGTATTTGCGGCCCGCCGGGATCGAACCGGCGTAAAGGACCACTCACCGCACATAAACCCCCATCCCCGCGCACCGTGATGGATGGGGGGCCCTTGGGCCGGGCCACCTCTGGTGAACTTACCCGGCTCCAGATCCGGGAATCAGTCCATACTGTCGGGAGGTCGGACAGGGAATCCCGAACAGTTGGACCGGGCCTTTCGGCCCACATAGAGCCCTCTGCCAGATTGCGGCCCGGCAGAGGGAGCGCCCACAAGCAGGGCTGCTCCTGGCGAACTTACCCGCCGCCAGGCACGGGATAAAATCCACTCCCGCCAGAGAGGTCTCTCCAGACAGGAATCCGGGCCTTTCGGCCCACATGAAGCCCTCTGCCAGGGCGCACCAGACAGAGGGGGCGGAGGGACTCTCCCCCGCCTGCCGCACAGGCTGCGGTCGGCCTGCCCGGATGCCGCCGGGCGGGGTCTGGATTATGGAACCAGCCCCTTTTGAGCCTATAGCGAGGACGGCTTTCACGCCCTTGCCCACGCCGGAGTTTGAGCGCTGCCGTTTTTCACGGCCGCCATAGGGTCTGCCATCATTCATGCAAACCATGTCTGGGTGCGCCGGGCTCGGACCGGCCGGCAGCCTGCTGCGGCACCCCCTGGAGCGGCCTCAGAGGGCCGCCGTGTTCCTCTGTTTCTGCCGGTGTCTGTTTGGTATCCGGGGCCGGCTCATACTCCGGGCAGCCGGTATTCCGTCCCGTGCAGGCCCGGCATTCGGCCCGGTCCAAGTGAAAGGTGCGGCGGCACGGACGAGAGTTCATCCCTTCCCCTCCCGCCGCCGGGCCTCCATCTCGAAATCCCGCGCCAGGGTGTCGGGGTCGTAATACTGGACCATGCGCTGGTCGGTCGCCCCGTCGCAGATGCTGAGCCGGATTCTTCCGCAGCCGTCCTTCCAGTCGTTTTCACAGACCAGGATCAGCCCTTCCGGGCCGGTCCTGCCTCCGTAAATATCGGTGCCGGGCACCATCCACCGGGATTTCTCCAATTTCGCCCGGGGGAACATCCGCTTTGTCAGTTTGCGGACGGTTCGGGGGGTGAGTGAAAAGGTGTGTTTGGGTTCCATACAATCGCCTCCTGTCTTTGTTTATATGAACCTTGCGTTCTCATCTATTTGTCCTTATACTGAAAGTGCCAGCTGTTGCAGCAGCTGAGACTTTCAGGAAAGGAGGCACATCGTATGAGAATCAATATGGATTGCATCCGGGATATCCTGTTGTGTGTTGAGGAAAACACCGGACTGCATCAAATGTGTTTCTTCATCAGTTATGCGGACGCAGGCATTCAGGCAGCTTTGGGAGAAGATACCATTCCGCCTAAATCCTATCAGGTGGAACTTGAAAGCCGGTACGACAACGACGACATCATCTATAACCTCAAATATTGTGTGGAGTCTAAACTTGTCGCCACTTCCGGCCATTTTCCGACCTACCAAAACTGGATTACTGATCTAACTCCCAAGGGCCATGAATTTTTGGCCGAAATCCGGGATGAAGGGAACTGGAAGAAGATCAAACAGGCCTGCTCCAAAATCGGAGCTGTAAGTATGGATATCATTCTTGAAGTTTCAAAAAGTGTTCTGCTTGCCGGGTTTAACTCTTTCTTAAAGATGTCCTGAGTTTTTCATCCTTGCAGCTTTTTCGATACACGCATCGATCTCCTGTTTGGTCGGTGTCGTGTATCCTTTTTCTTTGTAGTGAAGCAGCAGCCCTCTCAGCGCGAAAGCTGTCGCCCGCCACATCACGCCACAGAAAATCGCCGTCGCTGCCAATGCAGCCTCAAAAAGAATTCTCATGGCGCCTCCTTTCTCATTCAAAAGTGTAATTTAATTCCACTATTTTGCGAAAAAAATAGCGTCTTTCTCCCTCAGCGAAAGCCCCAGGAGCGTGGACAGCGTATCCACCTCACTCACTTTGAACTCGTTGTCGTTGTCAATTTTCAGCTGCAAAGTGTAAGCACTGATGCCAAGTTGCTGGGCAATATGCTTGTACTTCAGCCCGGCGGCTTCAATGCGGCGGCGTAATTCTTTGGTATCGGTCATGGAATCACCTCACTTCCTTGTGGAATTTAGTTCCACAACATCACTATACCATCTTGTGGAAAGAAAGTCAACTATTTTTTACTTTTCATCAAGATTACTTGAATCTGCTTCCACTCTATGATATTATGATGGAGAAAGCAGGTGATTTTGTGTCTGAACTTTACAACAGGATCAAAACCAGACGCCAAGAGTTAGGTCTTACCGTAGAAGAACTAGCCAACCGCATGGGATATAAAGACAAATCGTCTATCAGTAAGATCGAGAACGGAAAAGCAGATATTCCACAGTCCAAGGTGGAAGCTTTCGCCAAAGCTCTTGAAACCACCACTGCCTATTTGATCGGCATAGACGAAGAAAAAGAACGTGCTGTAAAAGTTCCGCCGGGCTTTGAGCCCCTGCCCGAAATGGTGCAGGTGCCCCTGATCGGCAACATTGCCTGCGGCACTCCCATTACCGCCGAGGAAAACATCAAGCAGTATATTGGCATCCCGGCGGCATGGCGGGCAGACTTCGCCCTGGAATGCCACGGGGACAGCATGGCTCCCCGGATCTGTGACGGAGACATCGTCTGCATCCGCAAGCAGTGTGAGGTGGAAACCGGACAGATTGCGGCTGTCCGGATCGGCGAGGAAGCCACCCTCAAACACTTCTACAAGTCCGGGGAGATGGTCCAGCTGATCGCCGAGAACTCGGCGGTCTGCCCGCCCATGATCTTCTCAGGCACACAGCTGGCTGATATCAAAATCGAGGGCCTGGCCGTCGGGTTCTGCCGGGGGCTGTTGTAAAAACATCTTTTCCGGAGGAGGAATTCAAATGGACTGGCAGGATGTTCTTGCTATTTTATCGTTTATCATCGGCGCAGTCTCTCTCGTTTTCAGCTATGTCTCCATGCAAAGAACCGGCAAGATCCAGGACGCCTTGAAAGAACAGGCCGAGCACAGATTCCAGCGGGACAATGCCCGCAATTTACGGCCCCAAGTAGAAGCCCTTCTGGAACAGGTTCAAAAGGACTATGAAGATCTGACACAAGTGGAGCGGGATATCAAACAGTCACAATTTGTATTGTCCCAGCTCCAGTATTCAGTGGATGTTTCCAAGCCCCATGTGGAAAAAGTTCTCAAAATGCTCAGTGAAAACACCGACAATCGATACAATACCAATCCCCTATCTCACACATCCCAAAACTATATTGACACATTGAGCGCCTTGGTGATTGCTTTAAAGAAGGAGGCCGACTGATATGTTTGCTGAACAAGTAAATCACTTTGTTTCGGAACTAACCGCTCTGACCCGGAAAGATCTCATCACATGGGAACGCTTTCCTCAGCATTATCCCTTCCAGAACAATCTCTTTGTCCAGAACTTCATTCAGGAGCACCCTGAAATGGACAAGAACCGCTCCTATTTCTTTTCCCACAAAAATGGACTGGTGCTGTTCATCCGCTCTACTTCTGGCAAAATCACCGAGGGTGTCCACATTCAAAAGCATTTCGGCGACCCCATTATCGATCTGACACAGGGGTATGATATGGGTTCTGCCGTCCCAAACCTGGGCAAAGCCATTGATTACGCCATTGAAGTAGATGAAGCTCTGCCCGCTGGCGTCTATCATTTCATGGGGGATATTGAAAAGCTGAATCCTTCACCCGGTGCAGAAGGGTGAAAGGCTGTCCATCGAAGTTTATCAAATCACAGGAGGTTGAACTATGGGACTATTCGGAGGAAATACCGTCTGCTCTCTTTGCGGTGAGAAGGCAGGCATCACAGCCTTGAAGCTTCCCGACGGGGTAATCTGCCACAAATGTCTGAGCAAATGCAGCCCGCTGTACAGCCGGGCCGGCAAGAGCTTCCAGGAGATCACCGATCACATCCACGCCCGGGAGGAAAACGCCCGGCGCTATCAGGCAATGCACTGGACCAACACCGTCAGCGGGTGGATCTTTGCAGACACTGAAAGCCAGACCTGGTGCTGTCCGGTAATCTGCCCCAAAAATCCGGACCTGTTGCGCTTTGCGGATCTGATCGACTTTGAACTGCTGGAGGACGGGATATCCATCACTAAGGGCGGCCTCGGGTCCGCCGTGGTGGGCGGGGTGCTGTTCGGCGGGGTCGGCGCCATCGTGGGCGGCGGCCTAGGCAAAAAGCAGAAGGATGTCTGCCAGAAAATGACCATCTCTATCCACCTGCGCAACAGCTTCACCCCCGGCTTTGAGATCCCGCTGGTGACGGCTGAGACCAAAAAGTCCGGTTTCATCTACCGAAACGCAAAGGACAGCGCTGCAAAAATCATCACAATCCTCACCATGATTGCTGACAGCCAGAACGCTCCCGCCCCGGCGGCCCAGCCGGCCGGGTCATCCTCCTTTTCCCTGGATGAGATCGTCAAGCTGAAACAGCTGCTGGACATGGGCGCCATCACCCAGGAGGAATTTGACGCCAAGAAAAAACAGCTGCTGGCGCTGTAAGTTTGAGGGATGTTCAAATACTGTTCATGCGTGTTGATTTGGGGGAATAGAAAATGGATCCTTTGGCTACAGTTTTGCTTAGCAACCCAGAATTGATTATCCAACCTGCAAAATTGGGCTGGAATACGGTCAAAAAGTTTTTTGATGATTGTGATGCGAAAGATTCCATCCATTATGGAGACGCATACTTTGATTATCTAGAAAATACAGTTCATAGCATCAGCCAAATCAAAACGCTGATTTATCGCCATGTTCCCAAGTTTCTTTACTTGTTTTATGAGTATCCCAACATACAATATAAAGATCAAGCCATAAGCACATTCAACGCGCAAGATATTTTGGACCTCAACAATAAATTGCTTGTCACGGGGATCGGCGGTATTGGAAAATCTCTTCTGCTAAAGCACTTTTTCTTAAATATTGCCCAATATGGCTGCTATATTCCTGTCCTAATTGAATTAAGAAAATTCAATCAGATGGACAGCAAAGAAATATCTTTGTATGATGCCATCTACCAAAACTTATCCAACAATGGCTTTAAACTAGAGGATAAATACTATAAATATAGCCTTGAGGCAGGCGGATACGTCATTCTTTTGGATGGTTTTGATGAGGTCAATCGGGACAAAGCACAAAAAGTTTTTGATCAAATCCAAAACTTCAGCCAGCGATACAATAAGAATCACTTTATCGTTTCTTCCCGGCCTTCGGATCGTTTTGTGGGCTGGAATGATTTTCATGGGATCACTCTTTGTAACCTAACAAAAACACAAGCTCTCAATTTGATACAAAAAATCGACTTTGACGAAGCTATAAAAAAACCATTTTCCGACGCTCTTGATTCCAAGTTATTTGACACCTATGAATCTTTTGCTTCCAATCCCCTTTTGCTCACCATCATGCTGCTTACCTTCAGCAATCATGCAGCACTTCCCGATAATCCAAATGATTTTTACGAGCAAGCTTTTTCTACTTTGTTTAATGGCCATGATGCAACAAAGGATTATTTTGTCCGCGACATCCGAAGCCACCTGAGCTATGAAAATTTCAAAACCATTTTTGCCTATATTTGCTTTAAATCCTTTTTTAAAGACGACTTTGAATTTTCGGATGTTTCTCTGCGCCACTATATCGAACTGGCAAAAATCAAATATCCCGGTCTGTCTTTTACTGCTGAAGAATTCCAGGAAGATTTGACGCTGTCCGTCTGTATGCTGATAAAAGACGGCCTCACTTATCATTTTATTCATCGATCGTTTCAAGAATACTTTGCAGCATGGTATACGTGCAAACTCACCGACCATGAACAAATTAAACTCTTAACAGCTTATTTGTCCGAAACGGCTCATCTATCCAACATCAATTCCACCGACAAATACTTTGAAATCTTGTTTGATCTGCAACCCGATAAAGTGAATAAAATCCTCTTGTGTCCCGGGATCAAAAAACTCAAAGCGCTCTATCAAAACGAAGGGTTTTCAATCCATCTTCTTTCTTCTCTCTTTTATGGATTCTTTCTGGAAAAAATTTATCTCTATCGTAACAATACATGGCTGCCTTTTCGTGTTTTGTCGTTTTGTTCTCTTGATCGTTATTTATGCAATATTCTGAATCTAACCTGTAACTTCAATTACGGTTCTTGTTTATTGTATGTAATAGATGATCCAGAAGAAATAGAATGTATCCATAAACTTTTCAAGGCAAAGAATTCTTCCAATCATTCCAATCAGTCGTTGTGGTCGTTCAAAGAAGCTTTATCCATTGTTTCCTCCGACGAATTACTAAATTGTTTGGATTGGTGCGACAGCCGCTTTCAGCAGTGTTTTGAAATTTATGATCGGTATAATCAAGATCCCATCTCAAATAAAAATACCGTATCTTCCATCATAGACGAGCTTTAATCAACCATTAGGAAGGAGTCCCACCCATGCACCTTTCATCCCGTATTTTCTCGGCGGCCCTGGCCGCCGTCCTGGCGGTGTCGGCCCTGTGCCTGCCGGCATCCGCCGCCAAGTATGACATCCTGACCTTTCCGGATGCGGCCGGCAACCAGGTCACCTACCTGGACCAGCAGTACCAGGATATCGCGGAACTGCCCATCGGCACCCAGATCATCCTGACCGGCATGCCCGACTACAACGCGGCCTACAATGACGGCCAGTACAATTATGTGGGCTTCAATACCGACAAGGGCACCTGGTACATTCGGCTGGGCAGTTCCAGCGTGGATGCCCTGAAGAAGATCGTCCCGGACGATGGAAGCATTACCGAGTTCACCGCCTGCGGCGTCTATGTGGGTCTGCTGGCCGCCAACGGTCTGCCAGTGGTAGATCTGGCCCAGGGTCAGGCCTTGGTGTACAGCGCTCAGGCCGGCGGCGACGCCGTTCACCCTCTGGCATCCGAACTGCCCCAGTATCAGCAGCAGATCGACGCGGCCAAAGCCGCCCAGGCTGCCGCCGAGGCCGCTGCAGCCCAGCAGGCTGCCAAAGAAGCCGAATTCACCAGCCGGGGCCTGCCCTATGTGGAATACACCCCCACCGGCAGGATGGTCTGGATTCCCACCCACGGCGGCACCAAGTACCACAGCCACTCCGGCTGCAGCAACATGAAAGGCCCCCAGAAGGTGGATCTGGGCTATGCCGAGGCCCGGGGCTTCACTGCCTGCAAGCGGTGCTACTGATTGTCCCCAATCATTGCAAGCAAGTTTAAAATCCATTGGAGAGAAAATTTTATGGAAAACAATTCGTATTTTGACGGCGGCCTGCTCCAGCTGATTGGCTGGCGGATTCTGGGCTTTGTGGTCACATTCTGCACCCTGGGCATCTGCTACCCCTGGGCTGTCTGCATGATTTACGGCTGGGAGACCCGGCACACGGTGGTCAATGGTCGCCGCCTTGCCTTTGACGGCACCGCCCTGCAGCTGTTCGGCAACTGGATCATCTGGCTGCTGCTGTGCATCATCACCCTGGGGATTTACAGCTTCTGGGTGGGGATCGCCCTGCGGAAGTGGAAAGCGTCCCACACCCACTTTGCCTATTAAGGCAAGGCTTTCTCTGCGCCGCCATGGCGAGGCTGTTATCGGCCGGGCCTGAGTGGGACGCAGTAAAAAGAAAACCAAACAAAAAATCCCGCCCACCTGCTGGAACAGGTGAACGGGACAGGCAACCGGCTCCCCTCAGAGAGGATCATCGCGCAGCTAGCACAATGCGATTATACCTCTTTTGGGTGGGGTCTGTCAAACCATACCCAAAGGAGGTTTTTGTATGGGCAGACGTACCAACACGGCGGTCTGGTCGGACAAATACGGCCGCTGGCAGATCAATGTCCAGAAAGACGGCAAGCGGCGCAGCTTCTACAGCTTCAAGCCCGGCCGGACCGGCCAGCGGGAGGCCAACAAAAAGGCCGACGACTGGCTGGACAAGGGCGTCAGCTCCCGGCGCAAGACGGTGGCGGATGTCTGGCCGGAATACCTGGAGCAGCGGCAGATCACCACATCCGAAAGCAACTGGAAGCCCATGGAAAGCCGCTGGCGCACCTGGATCGCCCCCAACCTGGGCCGGAAAAAGCTAGAGGCCCTGACGGATCAGGACCTCCAGCACGTGCTGGACCTGGCTTGCGCCGCAGGCCGCAGCAAAAAGACCCTGCAAAATCTCTATGCCGACCTGACCGGCCTGTTGAAATTTGCCCGCAAGAGCGGCTACACCGCCTACAATCCCGAGGACCTGGCCATCCCGGCCAGCGCCCGCTATAAGGGCAAGCGGATTCTGCAGCCGGACGGCCTGTCCATCCTGATGCGCAGCGACGAAACCGTCCTGCGAGGCAAACCGGTCCATGATTCCTTTATCCACTACTACCGCCTGGCGGTCCTCACCGGAATGCGTCCCGGCGAGCTGCTGGGCCTGGAATGGGGCGACATCGACGGCGCCGTCCTGCGGCTGTACCGTGCCCGGAACGTTCGCGGCGCCATCACCGAGGGCAAAAACCAGAATGCCCTGCGGACGGTCGCCCTCTCTTCCCTGGCCATCCAGGAGCTGGAAGCCCAGCGGGCCCTGACCGGCGGTGCCCGGCGGGTGTTTGCGGATGCCTCGGAAAGCACCATCCGCCATCGGTGGCAGACCTACTGCGACCACAACGGCATCCCCTACTGCAGCCTGTACGAGCTGCGGCATACTTTCGTCAGCATCGCCCAGAACCTGCCCGAGGGCCAGCTGAAAGCCCTTGTGGGCCACAGCCGCAGCATGGACACCTACGGCATTTATGCCCACCCTGTTCAGGGTCAAACGGAACAAATTTCCACCGCCCTGGACCAGCTTTTCTCCCCCTACGGGTAACACACTTTATAACACACTTTTTCTGCTACACAGGCCAAAAGCCGCCTGCGTTCTGTCTATGAACATCAAATTTTATCAGGAAACACGCAGATTTTTACTGCTTTCCCAAGCCTTTTCTGGGTTCGACTCCCATCGCCTCCACCAAATCAGAAAAATCCGAACCTTTTTCCTGTGGGAGAAGGTTCGGATTTTTTGTTTTCCTGGGTGAACTGAATCAGGGCATCCCTCAGGAAGCGCAGTTGGCCTGATTGATTCTATTTCTGCTTTAGTGCATAACAGAAAATAATGGCAAATTTCCATGGGGATTAAGATGAGATGATAAATGGAAGTGCAAACGAATTTGTAGATAGAATTTATACATGCCAGGATACCGTGTTTATCTATAAAGGTAGAAAGTATTGGTTTCAGGGATATATGCCCAATGAAAACACTGTCCATATGGAAATTGTCCAAACCGATCCTGATGCGGAAGACTATGTTTGGGAATACAACGGTTCGTCTATCAAGGAAGGCGAGGAAGCATTTCAAACTGCCCCTATTTTCGATGGGAAGACTTTTTGGGAAGTCGAGCAGGAAATGGAATGGGCGGATTGCTGATCGTACGGACACATCGAAAGCTAGATTAGGCTGGTTCATCTTCTTGGTTAAAAATAAAAAAGGTGCGCCCCGAAGGACGCACCCAACTTGAAAAAAGCTGTGTTTGGATGGCAGGGCGTTCCCCGTCGGGAACGTCCTGTTTTTCTTTTGCCAACAGCGGACCTGCTTTGCCCGCCATGCGGCAAATGCCTTCTGGTCCTCCTTATTAAGAATGAATTGGCCCGTCGGATCCATCGACGAGAAAAAGATTTAAATGAAACTTCCGATAGAGAATATGGTTATATACAGCGGATGTGGCTTTGAGAGAACACTCCAAACTATCTGTTTGTACAAAGGCAAGAAGCACCAGTAGCTCAAGTAAAAGCAAAACCATTCTCCTACATATATGGACAAGTTCTGATTATAAAATTGTATCAGGGATCCACAACATATCGTAACTTTTTATCAAAGGAATGGAAATCTGCTGCGTCTCAAACCTTTTTTGCTTTTTCTCTGTTGCGGTGATTCCAAGAAAATCCACCTGAGCCCTTACCGCACATTCATAGTCAGTCGGGCTATCGCCGATAAAAAGTATATCATTTTTGGGAGTATGAAGGGTCTCGATCACTTTGTTTAAAGACCAGGGATCTGGTTTAAGGTGCTCAATGTGGGAAATATCTCTTCCAACAATCGGCGGAAGATCGGTCAATCCCTTCCTTTTCCAGTACTTCAGCACACATTTGGGAGAATTGTTTGTGGCAATCCCCAGCTGGATGTGATGCAGGCCGCAACGCTTTAAAAAGTTGTCCAGGCCGGGAATATCCGTGCAGGTATCAATGGCCTCACATTCCGCCTGCTCAATGATCCGGTCAGCCGCAGACAACGCGTCGATTCTCTGAGCCGGATTGGACAGCTGGCTGCGTATGGCATGGTAAACATCAAAACAGTCATCGTACTCGTTGAAATCAACGCCATATGCGGGCAATATTTGTTCAAGTGTCCGCTTAGTGTGCTGCAAATCATAATGAGCAAACAGCCGGCATACCGTGCCGTCAAAATCTAGGACAATCGTTTTGTAGGTCAGTTTTTTATAATCCATTTGGCCGCCTCGTTCGGATTTTTTATATCGGATAGTAAATCGAGAATTTTTGCTTCTACCGCAACCTTTTCTGTTGTAAGAATGTACGCATTGGGATGATTCCGCAATAGAGTTGCAGGGATGCCCGCCGTCATTGGTCCGTTCAACAGACGGCTTACAATACTTGCTTTTTGAATATCAAATGCAACAATTAACAGAATTTCTGATTGAAGAGCAGTCCCCAAACCAATCGTAAGAATGGATTTCGACGGCTGATTGGGGTCGATATATTTTTTGCTGTGTTCGCCTACTTCCACGATTCTTGGCGCATCATCAATGATCTCGTCCATATCATGGTAGGTGCCTACTTCATACGCCAAGATCTCTCCCAGAGGGGACAGTGAGACAGCATGAACCATAGGAGGAAACAGTCGGATTATTCTTTGCGCAGACTTGACAGGATCGTTATCTGTGTAAACACCGGACAATAAATGAAGGTTTTCTTCTGAGGGCTCTTTGTGCTTTCTTTTCAGAGGCATGATCAGCATATCTTTGATATGTTTTGTACGGCTGGTTTCGTGTTCACTCCAAACGCCAAATGTTTCGGTGTCGGAAATAATATGTGCTTCGCCAAACGGACAGCCCTCATATTCATCAACAATTTTGTTCATTGCGCGGAAAATCATAGTTGCGCTTCTTCCCGTTGGCAAAATAACCGAAGAATCCGGATGTGTTTGAGCCATTTCAAAATAGACCCTTGCTGCGCATTCTGCAGCGTCTCTGTCCGACAGAAACCCAAACACTCCTTTTACCCAGGAGCTTTCCTGCTTGGGAATACATCCTTCCGCCACCGAGCTGGCAGCTGTGCCGGGCGTTTTTTCGATGGCATAGATGTCTGTCACAAGCTGATCGAGTGTATCATCGCGATTATCCAGCCAGTTCAACCACTGCGTTGCCGTAAGAAAATATCCAAGATTGTTGGGTTCAACATTTTCGATTTTGACCCAGAATACCGGTTTATGGTATTTATCAGCCAGCGCCAGTTCCCGCTTGACCTGTTGACTCGAGTCCGCCTTTGCACAGAACAGAAGAATGAACGCAGAGCAGCTTTTGATGGCACCCTCAATTTCGTTTGGCCAATCGGCTCCGGCCGGAATATCCCGCGGTGCATACCATGTTTCAATTCCGTTCTTTTCCAAGTACCTGGAAAGATGCCGAACGAGTTCAGCCTTACTGGAGTGATGGCTTAGGAAAGCCTTTTGCTCATTTTTCTCCATTTTGCTTCCCCCCAACCAAATTGTGCAGGATTTCATATCGTCTCATGGGCTCTTCAATGGAAAGAATCCCATCTACAGCGCCAATGTGCTCCACACAACAGGATGCCGTTGCATTTGCAAACTGAGCACATTCAGTCAGCGACTTTCCCTTCAGCAATCCGTAAATAAAACCAGCGGCAAAGCTGTCTCCAGCGCCGGTTGTGTCTACGGCGCAGTCTGTGGGAAAAGCTGCTACAGGAATGGTATTTTCTTGTGTAAATACTGTGCATCCATTTTTTCCTCTTTTTACAATGACACAACCTGTACCCAGACGAAGAAACTCTTTTGCATTTTCTTCTATGCAGCCGCAGCCCAATTTATTGATTTCTTCTTCATTGGGTAAAAGGTAATCCACATAGGGAAGCAGCGGCTGCAAATCCTGAATGGTTTCTCCATTCTTTGCCTTTGTCATATCGACGATGAGAACTCGCTGCTTGTTTTCCTTTATTTTGCGAAACAGGCGCTCCATAGCAGGAATATCCAACAAGGGAGAAATAAACATACACGAAAAGCATACAACAGATGGGCAGTCTGCAACCGTGTCGCTGATGTCTTTTTCAGAAAGAGCACGTTGGCTGCTTTTGGGGCTTGTCAGGAAACGCCGCTCCCCCTGAGCGTCAAACAAAACAATGTTGATGCTGGTAGATAATCCTTTTTCTATCTTCACATGGGCGGTGCTGATCCCCAAACTGTGGATTTTCTGAAGGATTCTGTTGCCGGCCTCATCATTGCCCACCTTTGAGATCAGATCCACATCCACTCCAAAATGGCTGAGAATGCAAGCTTCGTTATAGGCATTTCCTCCAAATGACATTTTGATCTCATTCATTGGGAGGCTTCCCAATGTAAAGAGTTTTTCATCGATGGGGCCAGCTAAAATATCCATAACAGCGGGTCCTATAATTGTCACATGGTTCTTTTTCATACTCTCACCGTATTGCCTGATTGGTTTCTTGTTTTGTGTTGTGTGGCCACCAAGTCTGTGCTTTGTAATTCATTTACGCTGTAAAACAGTATTTATTAAAACTTATAATTTATATTTATAGCAGCATTCAATTCTTATAAAGCGTAGAGCTTTGCTGTTTTATAAAAAGTATAACAGAAAGGCGACATTAGATCAACAGCTTTCAAGATTTGTATTATTATGAATTAAGTAAACCCATTTGCCGAGGAATACATGGAGAAAATGAATTGTTACAACGGAAGAAAAAGACGGTTGCTTTTGTTTTGACCGGTAAGTATATCCAGAAGATAGATGCCTGGTTCGCCGCCCATTTCTAGGATGTTAGTCTGGACCAACACCTGGATCAGGCAGCAATGAATCGATCAGTCTGAGTGAGTCGGTCCACCAAATTAGAAAATTTGAATCATGGTACCTTTCCAAGAAAGGCTTTTCCATGATTCCTATCTTCGATTTTGATGAGAAAAATAAAAAGGTGCGCCCCAAAGGACGCACCCAACTTGAAAAAAGCTGTGTATGGATGTCAGAGCGTTCCCCGTCGGGAACGTCCTGCTTTTCTTTTGCCGAACAGTGGGCCTGCTCTGCCTGCCATGCGGCAAATGCTTTCTGGTCCTCCTCATTGTTGAAGCTTTCCAGAATCGCCGGATAAAAACATCGGGCCAGCAGCTCCCCTTCTGCCAAAATGTTTTCTTCCAGCTGCTTGCGTTCATCTTGGGTCAGGGGCGGAATCTGTGCCTTGAATTCGGGGTCAATGTGCAATGTCTGTGTCATGCAGCCCTCCTTCCTGTACCTGGTGGCGTTCGTCCTGTCGAAGCATGGACGCCAGGTTTTGCTGTGCGGTGCTGAGTTCCATCCACGCCTTTTTCGCTTCGCGGTACGCCTCATAGAACCGGGCCTTTTCCGAGATTAGCTGTTCGCGCTCGGCTTCGAGCTGTTTCAGGCTGGGCAGTTTAGTGATTTTTTGGGCCTTGAAATAGGCGGCTGCCGCCTGATACGCTGTCAGTTCAGCGCGGTGCTGTTCCCGAAACGTCTCCGGGTTCTTGGCAGTCTTGACCTGCTGGGCAAACTTCTTGTTCTGGACGTAGGCCAAAACATGACGGCTCAATTCCTGGTTGGCTTTGATGCGGCCCTCCAGGTCTTTCACTACCTTGAGGGCTTCGTCGCGCTTTTCCTGAAGTTCAGCAACCCGAGCGTTTAGTTCTTCCTCGCTGTTCAGATTGTACCGGGTGAAAAGCGCCATGGACTTGGCCAGCTGTTTGAGATTGAAAATCTTAGCCCAGTGCTCGTAGCCTACGCCCTTGCCCGCGGCCAGCTTGGCCTGAATGTCAATCAAGTGGCTGATGCGGTCAGGGCGAGGATCAGAGCTGTAGAGTTTGGCGGTTTTCTTTCGCTCGGCGTTTTCAGCAAGAGCAGCCAGAACTTTCTCTTTGGAAAAATCGTCGCCCAGCTTGCGGGAGGAGATGGGCTTGGTCCGGTCGGCAGTTCGATAGCTGAACCGCCCCCGGCTCTCACTGACGGTGACGCCATGCTCCTGCAAAAGCTGAGCGGAAAATTCCTCAAGACTCGTAGCCTTAGCCAGAACAGAACGGATTTGCCTCCGAAGGGC
>NZ_NFLL01000023.1 GCF_002160895.1 Faecalibacterium sp. An122
TATATTCAAACCAAACAAGGTGTACTGTATCTGTCTATGATCCGTGATTTGTACGACAACAGTATTGTGGCTTATAAGACTGCAACCCAGCAAACAGTCAACCTGGTTCTGGATACCATCCACCTGGCCGTCCGCAAAGAAAAGAAAAAGGTCGCCGCGGAGTTACAGCTCCACAGCGACCAGGGGTTTCAGTATACTTCCCAAGCGTACTTTAACCTGACTAAAGAATACGGCATTACACCATCTATGTCAAGACGGGGAAATCCGTATGATAACGCGATGGCTGAAAATTTCTTCTCCATCCTCAAAACAGAGTGCATCTACCGCCACAAACCGGCTACATTCTCCGAGGCCAACGACATGATCGACCGATACATCCAGTTTTATAACCACGAGAGAATCCAAGCGAAAGCAGGAGTGGCTCCGCTAACGCTCCGCCACTCCTGCTGAATCCTAATATCCTACACTTGGGGCTTTTTTGTACTATCCGCACAATTTGGACCGGTTCACTCCAGACCGAGGGCAGGGGCTTTTTTGCGCCCAGAGACAGAAAAACGCCCTCCGGCGAAAGCCGAAGGGCGTTTTATACTGTCAAAACATCAGTCCTGGTAGTGGAGCTGGTCGGCGGTGAGGGCCTCCAGCACCGGTACCATGGCGGCGGCCTCGGCCCGGGCGGCGGGCAGGTCCATGTCCTGCCAGTTGCCGCACTCCACCTCGCTGGCGCCGGGAATGGGCCCGTCATAGGACGCCATAAACCGGAAGGACTCCACCGTCAAAGCCAGGGCCTCGGCGGGGGTCAGGCCCCGGGTCAGCAGGTAAAAGCCGGTGCGGCAGCCCATGGGGCCCACATAGATGACCCCCTGGCTCCAGGCACTGTTGCGGGCATAGGTGGCGAACAGGTGCTCCAGGGTGTGGGCTGCGCCGGTGGAGAGATAGTCGCCCTGGTTGGGGAGCTTCATCCGGATGTCCCAGGTCAGGACGTCGCCGTCCTGGCGGCTCAGGTACATGCCGGGCAGCAGCCTGGTGTGATCCACGCAGAAACTGGCGATCCGTTCCATGGGGGCGCCTCCTTAGGCCTGGCCCTGCAGGGACTGGACGCTGCCGTGCGCGCAGTCCACCGCGATGTCCAGACCGTCGCGGATGTGGCTGGTGGCGCCCTGTGCGCCCACGATGGCGGGCTTGAGCAGGGCCTTGGCGGTGATGGCGGCATGGCTGTTCATGCCGGGCTCCTCCACCACCAGAGCGGCGGCCTCACGGATATAGGGCATCATCTCGTTGCTGGTGAAGGGCAGGACCAGAATCATGCCGGGCTTGAAGCGGGCCTTGATCTCGTCCAGGCTGTGGCAGACGCAGGCCTTGCCGGTGGCGCTGGCGTTGGCAGCGTCCTCGCGGCCCACGCCCACGCCGGAAGCCAGGCAGTTGCCCACCATGTGGATCTTCACCATGTTGGTGGTGCCGCTGACACCCACCGGCACGCCGGCGGTGACCACGGCCAGCTCGCCGTTGTGGATATAGCCGTACTTCTCGGCCAGGCTGGTGGACACGTCGATCAGTTCATCGGTGCTGTGGGCCAGAGGCATCAGCAGCGGGGTGATGCCCCAGGACAGAGCCAGCTGACGCTGGACCTGCTGGCGCATGACAAAGGCGATGATGGGCTGGTCGGGACGGTACTTGCTCAGCAGACGGGCGGTGTTGCCGGACTCGGACACGGTGACGATGGCCGAGGCGTTGACGTCCTGGGCGGTGAGGCAGGCGGCGTGAGCGGTAGCGTCGCTGACGCTGGTGGTGCCGTTGACCTTCATCCGGCTCAGGCGATGGACCTGGTAGTGGGCGTCGGCCTCGGTGCGCTCGGCGATCTGGGACATGGTCCGCAGAGCCTCCACCGGGTAGGCGCCGGCAGCGGTCTCGCCCGACAGCATGATGGCGGAGGTGCCGTCATAGATGGCGTTGGCCACGTCCGAAATCTCGGCACGGGTGGGACGGGGGTTGTTCATCATGCTGTCCAGCATCTGGGTAGCGGTGACGATGGGCTTGCCGAAGGAGTAGGACCGGTCAATGATGGACTTCTGGATGCTGGGCAGCTCGGAGAAATCGATCTCGACGCCCAGGTCGCCGCGGGCCACCATGACGGCGTCGGCGGCAGCCAGAATGCTGTCGATGTTCTCGACGCCCTCGGGGTTCTCGATCTTGGCGATGATGCGGATCTTGGAGTCGTACATGTTCAGCAGGTTGCGGATCTCGTAGACGTCCTGGGCCGTCCGCACAAAGGAGGCGGCGATGAAGTCAAAGCCCTGCTCGATGCCGAAGATGATGTCGTCCCGGTCCCGCTGGCTCATATAGGGCATGGACAGGTGGACGCCGGGAACGTTGACGCCCTTCTTGTTCTTGATCTTGCCTGCATTCAGGACGGTGCAGACGATGTCGGTGTCGGTGACCTCGCGGATGGACAGCTTGATCAGGCCGTCATCCAGCATGATGGTGCCGCCGGGGGCCACGTCGTGGGGCAGGTCCTTGTAGGTGATGCTGACCATCTCCTTGGTGCCCTCCACCTCGCGGGTGGTGAGGGTGAAGGTCTGGCCTTCGTCCAGCATCTCGGAGCCGTTCTTGAAGTCCTTCAGACGGATCTCGGGGCCCTTGGTGTCCAGCAGGGCGGCCACAGGCTGGTTCAGCTCTTCACGAATGGCCTTCAGGGCGTCGAAACGGCCCTTGTGCTCCTCGTGAGAGCCGTGGGAAAAGTTGAAACGGGCCACGTTCATCCCGTTTTCTACAAGCGCCCGCAGCACGCCCTCCTTGTCGGTGGAGGGACCCAGGGTGCAGATAATTTTAGTTTTGCGCATAGCGTTTACCTCCTGGCATACCAATGCCGTATATGAATGATATTTTATGCCATACACTCTTATTATAACTTGATGGATACAAATGAGCAAGAAGTTTTTGTGAAAATGTTGTGACGGGCAACGTTTTGGAGGCCGGAAAGCCTTCGCGGAAGATCGGTGAAAGTGTGACTTTGCCTCTTTTGCGGGGTGGGGAAATATGGTATACTGAAATCAAACCAGCGCCCCGGCGCGCCGTTCTCCGCCCAGGAGGATGGACAGGCCCCGGCGCCCTTTGACCCGCGGGACGCCCGGCAGGGGCCCCGCAGAAAGGACTAAAACACTATGGCAAAACGTGTATTTTTGATCGTTCTGGACAGCTTTGGCATCGGTGCGGAGCCGGACGCCGCCGCCTTTGGCGACGAGGGCACCAACACCCTGGGAGCCATTGCCCGGGACCCGGCCTTTGACTGCCCCAACATGGGCCGTCTGGGCCTGTTCAACATCGACGGCGTGACGGCGGGCCAGCCGGACGCCGCCCCCATCGGCGCCTTTGCCCGGCTGCAGGAGCAGAGCATGGGCAAGGACACCACCATCGGCCACTGGGAGATTGCCGGCGTGGTCAGCCCAGAGCCGCTGCCCACCTTCCCCAACGGCTTCCCCGACGAGCTGATCGCCAAATATGAGGCCAAAACCGGCTACAAGGTCCTGTGCAACAAGCCCTATTCCGGCACCGAGGTGCTGAAGGACTACGGCGAGCAGGCCATGGCGGAAAACGCCCTCATCGTCTACACCAGCGCCGACAGCGTGTTCCAGGTGGCGGCCAACGAGGCCCTGGTGCCGGTGCCCGAGCTGTACCGCTGCTGCGAGATCGCCCGGGAGATGCTGAAAGGCAAGTACGGCGTGGGCCGTGTCATTGCCCGGCCCTTTGTGGGGGACAAGGCGGACAACTTCCGCCGCACCACCAACCGCCACGACCTGAGCCTCAAGCCTCCCCGCGACACCATGCTGGACCTGATCGGCAAGGCCGGCCAGGACGTCATCGCCGTGGGCAAGATCTTCGACATCTTCGATGGCCAGGGCGTCACCGAAAAGATCAAGACCACCGGCAACACCAACGGCATCGCCTTCACCCAGGCCCTCCAGACCCGGGACTTTGAGGGCCTGGCCTTTGTCAACCTGGTGGACTTCGATATGCTGTACGGCCACCGCCGCGATATCCCCGGCTACGCCGCCGCCGCCACCGAGTTTGACCGGTTCCTGACCGATTTCCTGCCCGGCATGCGGGAGGACGATATCCTGATGGTCACCGCCGACCACGGCTGCGACCCGTCCTACCTCAAGACCACCGACCACACCCGGGAGTATGTGCCCTGGCTGGTCTACGGCAAAAAGATCCGCCCCGGCGTCAACCTGGGCACCCGCATGAGCTTTTCCACCATCGCCCGGACCATCTGTGAATATCTGGGCGTGGACGCCTCCAGCCTGGACGGCCAGAGCGTCTGGAACGAGATCAAAGCTTAACTTGTTTTCCCGCCGATAAAAACGCCCCCGCCTTCTGTTTGTGGAAGGCGGGGGCGTTTGTGGTTTATGGTTTGTTAGTTTTTGGATGCCAGGTCGGGGTGGTACTGGGCGCAGGTGCACTTTTTCCACTTGAGGCCGCTGCCGCAGGGGCAGGGATCGTTCCGGCCGATCTTGCCCACGCGCACCGGCTTGTTGGCGGCGCCTGCCACCTGGCCGGCGGCTGCGGCCCGGGCGCCGGCGCTCTGGCCGGTCATCTTCTGGCGCAGGGCGGCGATGTCAGCCGAAGCAGGGGCAGCCGGAGCTGCCGCTGCGGCGGGGGCGGCGGCAACAGCGGGAGCGGCTGCCGCAGGTGCAGCGGGGGCCGGCTGCTGGGCAGCGGCCTGGGGTGCAGGCTGGCCCTGCTGGACCGGGCGGACCTCGATCATCAGCAGCATCTTGACGGTGTCCTCACGGATGGAGTCCACCATCTGGTCGAACATATCAAAGCCCTCGATGCGGTATTCCACCACAGGGTCCTTCTGGCCGTAGCTGCGCAGGGAAATGCCTTTGCGCAGCTGGTCCATGTTGTCGATGTGGTCCATCCAGTACCGGTCCACGCACCGCAGCAGGCAGATGCGCTCCAGCTCCCGCATCAGAGCGGCGCCGTAGCGGGTCTCTTTGTCTTCCAGCACCTTGATGCCGCGGTCGTACAGGGTGTCAGCCACCTTCTCGGGGGTCAGACCGGCCAGCTCCTCGGCGGTGTAGTGGAAGTCGTTGTCGGTGGTGAGCCAGCCCTTGTAATGGCGGCGCAGGGCGGCAAAGTCCCAGTCCTCCTTGACCTCGCCGGTCAGGAACAGAGCGCAGCTGCTGTCGATGTTGTCCCGCAGCATCTTGTGGATGTCGGCGCTGACATCCTCGCCGTCCAGAACCTTGCGGCGCTGGCCGTAGATGATCTCGCGCTGCTGGTTCATGACGTCGTCGTACCGCAGCACGTTCTTGCGGATCTCGAAGTTGCGGCCTTCCAGCTTCTTCTGGGCGCTCTCGATGGTGGAGGTAATCATCCGGGTCTCGATGGGGGTGTCCTCATCCAGGCCCATGGAATTCATCAGGTTCTGGACCCGCTCGCCGCCAAACAGGCGCATCAGGTCGTCCTCCAGGCTCAGATAGAACCGGGAAGCGCCGGGGTCGCCCTGACGGCCGGCACGGCCACGCAGCTGGTTGTCAATGCGGCGGCTCTCGTGGCGCTCGGTGCCGATGATGAACAGGCCGCCTGCGGCACGGACTTCCTCCGCCTCGGAGGCGATTTCGTCCTTGTACTGGCGGTACAGCTCGTCAAAACGGGCCCGGGCCGCCAGGATGTTGGCGTCGGTGGTGTCGCTGTGGCCGTCGGCCTCGATCAGCAGGGCTTCCACCTGCTCGGGCAGGGCGTCCTGGGGAGCGTCGGGGTTCAGCAGCTTCTCGCAGAACTGCTCTTTGCGCATCTGGGCCTTGGCCATGAACTCGGCGTTGCCGCCCAGCATGATATCGGTACCACGGCCGGCCATGTTGGTGGCGATGGTGATGGCGCCCTTTTTGCCGGCCTGGGCCACGATCTCGGCCTCACGCTCGTGGTTCTTGGCGTTCAGGACGTTGAAGTCCCGGGTCCGCTTCTGGAGCATCTTGGCCAGGATCTCACTCTTTTCCACGCTGACGGTACCCACCAGAACCGGCTGGCCCTTTTCGTGGCAGGCCATCACCTGGTCGATGACCGCACGGTACTTGCCGGCCACGGTGGAATACACCACGTCGGGGTAGTCCTTGCGGATGGTGGGCTTGTTGGTGGGAACGGTCACGATGTTCAGGCCGTAAATCTCGGTGAACTCGGTGGCCTCGGTGCGGGCTGTACCGGTCATGCCGGACAGCTTTTTGTACATGCGGAAATAGTTCTGGAAGGTGATGGTGGCCAGGGTCTTGCTCTCGGAGGCGATGGTGACCCCTTCCTTGGCCTCGATGGCCTGGTGAAGACCCTCGTTGTAGCGGCGGCCGATCATCAGGCGGCCGGTGAACTCATCCACAATGATGACTTCGCCGTCCTTGACCACATAGTCGATGTCCTTCTTCATGACGCCGTGGGCCTTGATAGCCTGCTCAATGTGGTGCACCAGGGTCATGTTGTCGGCAGCGGCCAGGTTGTCCACCTTGAAGTATTCCTCGGCCTTCTTGATGCCGCTGGCGGTCAGGGTGGCGGTCTTGTGCTTTTCGTCCACCACGTAATCGCCGTCGGCCTGGTCGTCGGCCTCCTCCTTGGTCTCCAGCTCCACCACCACGCTCTTGCGCAGGCCGCGGACAAACTGGTCCACCTGGGTGTAGAGGGAGGAGGAATCCTCGCCCCGGCCCGAGATGATCAGGGGGGTGCGGGCCTCGTCGATCAGGATGGAGTCCACCTCGTCCACGATGGCGTAGGCGTGGCCCCGCTGCACCATGTTGGCCTTGTAGGTGACCATGTTGTCGCGCAGATAGTCAAAGCCGAACTCGTTGTTGGTGCCGTAGGTGATGTCGGCGTTGTAGGCCTTGCGGCGGGCGGCGCCGTCCAGGCCGGGGACGATCAGGCCCACCGTCAGGCCCAGCCAGCGGTACAGCTTGCCCATCCACTCGCTGTCGCGCTTGGCCAGGTAGTCGTTGACGGTGACCACATGGACGCCCTCGCCCGACAGGGCGTTCAGGTAGGCGGGCAGGGTGGCCACCAGGGTCTTGCCTTCACCGGTCTGCATCTCGGCGATGTTGGCCCGGTGCAGGGCGATGCCGCCGGTGATCTGGACCGGGAAGTGTTTCATGCCCAGCACGCGCCAGGCGGCCTCGCGGCAGACCGCGAAGGCCTCGGGCAGGATGTCGTCCAGGGTTTCGCCCCCCGCCAGCCGCTCCTTCAGGGCCGGGGTCTGGGCCTGAAGCTCGCTGTCGGACATGGCCGCATAGGTGGGCTCAAGGTCGAGGACCTTCTTGGTGAGGGGGTTGATTTTTTTCAGCTCCCGGTCCGAGAAGGTGCCAAAGATTTTTTCTACCAGGGACATAGTTTCACCTCAAAATAGGAGTGTTCGTGTATTGTAAGGCGGGGCCCGGGGCGGAAAATGCCGCGGGCGGCGCCGGCTTTCGCAGGAAAGCGGAAAGGCTGTGCAGGGGGCCGCGGCAGGGCCCGGCCCCAATGACACTGCCCCTATGATACACCAAAGCAGGAAGGGGTGTCAAACATTTGCGGCGGATTCAGGTAAAATTTCTGTGAACAGACCGCAAAAACCGCCCTGTAAGGCCCCTTTGCGGGGGAAACAGGGCGGTGAAATCAGAGTTTACAGCAGGCCGGGCAGGTCTTCCAGCCGGTCGATGGTGGGGTTGCCGGTGGCTTCCAGGCGGGCGCGGGTCTGGTGTCCGCCGGTGTAGAGGATGCAGCGCACCCCCATGGCACGGGCGGTCTCGGCGTCGTGGTCGGTGTCGCCGATCATGACGCACCGGGCCGGGTCGGCCCCGCAGGACGCCATATACCGGCGGCCCAGCTCCACCTTGCTGACGCCGTGGATGTCGTCCAGGCCCAGCATCTCGATGAAGCGCCGGTCCACCTGCCGGCGGCGGGCCTGGTCCACCAGGTAGTCCCGGCGGGACACCGACAGCAGCACCTGGCCTTCACACCGGGCGGCCATCGCCTCCAGGGCGCCGGCGGCGCCCCGGGTCAGGGGGCAGCCGTCCACATGGGCATTGTACAGGTCCATGTAGGTTTCGGCCAGCTGGGGGAAGGGGGTGCGGTCAAAGTCGAAGCCCACCCGGCGGTAATAGGACTGGATGGGAAAGCCGAACACCCTGCGGTATTCCTCCACCTCATACCGCTGTGGGTAGTGGTAGGCGGCCAGCAGGCCGTTCAGACAGTCGCAGGAGTAGTCCACGTCGTCCATCAGGGTGCCGTTCCAGTCCCAGAACACAAGCTGCGTGTCTGCCATAAAGCTCCTCCTGTCAGGGTGTATGGGGGTTAAGCGTGCTGGCGGGTGGTCTCGTCGGTGAAGATCTGGGCCAGACGCGGGTTGGATTCAATCAGGCGGACCAGCAGGACGCCCAGCACACAGCAGCTGATGATCTCGCCGGCGCCCACCGACAGGGCGTTGGCAAAGATGAGGGCCGGGGTTGCCGGGGTGTTGGAGAAAAAGACCGCAATCTCGGTGCCCACGATAACGGCGTTCCACAGCACCGGGGGAATGGAGGCCGGGATGGCCAGGCCGCCCACACGCCAGCGGCGGACCGCATAGGTGCACAGGCAGGCCAGGAAGGTGGCCAGGGTGCCGAACACCACGTCAATCATGGTGGAGCCCAGCAGGTTGGCCAGGGCGCAGCCCAGGGTGACGCCCAGGATGTACTCGGGGCCAAAGATGGGCAGCAGGCACAGGGCCTCGGCTACGCGGACCTGGATGGCCCCATAGGAGAAGGGAGCCAGGCCCAGGCACAAGGCCACATAAATGGCCGCCACCACGGCGCAGCGGGTGAGTTTGCGGACGGTGAGAGTTTCCTTGTTCATGATACAATACTCCAGCGGAAAGATTTTGACCTTCCGGGGCCGCCAGCCCCCGGAGGTTTGGCCCGGCATGCGCCGGGGAGCCTAAAATCCTAAGTTGCTCTTTGGGTCGCTATTTGGATTTCAAGGAGTGCGCAGAGCGCACTATTCAATACTATACCACAGAAAAACGCCGGAAACAAGAGAAAAATGCCCCCGGCGGCAAACCGGGGGCAGATGAAATCAGATTCAGACCGGGGTTCAGCGGGCCTTGCCCACGTAGGCAATGGCGATGGTGTCGGGGCCGGTGTTGGCCGAGACCACGCCGCCCAGCTCAAAGACCACCACAGGCTCCTGACCAAAGGCCTTCTTGCAGGCGCGGCGCAGATCCTCCGCCTGCTTGATGTTGGTGTGGCCGATCATGTATTCGAAATCGTCCACACCGGCGATCTTTTTCTTGCACAGGTCCACCATGGCGGGGATGACCTTGTCATCGCCGCGGACCTTGCTCTCCACCACCGTCTTGCCGTCGATCAGGCTGATGATGGGGCGCAGGCCCAGCAGCTCGCCCGCAAAGGCGGCGGCAGCCGAAATGCGGCCGCTCTTCTTCATCTGGCGCAGGCTGTAGGGTCCCAGAATGATCTCCATTTTGTCCATCTGGGTCTCGAACTCGCTCAGGACATGGCGCAGCTCGGCGCCGTTGCGCAGCTTGCGGGCCATCTCGCAGACGTACCAGCCGAACACCATGGAATAGGTGTGGCTGTCCAGCAGGTGAATCCGCATCTTGTGCTCGGGGCGCTCCTCCCGCAGCATCCCGCGGGCCATGACGGCGTTGTCATAGGTGGAGGAACCGCCGCGGTTGATGGTGACGTGAATCACGTCGGTGTAGCCGGCGTCCACATACTCGCAGTACTTCTGGCAGAACTGGATGGGGGTGATGGCTGCGGTGGAGGGCACGCCCTTGGCCTGACGCATCAGGTCATAGAATTCCTCGTTGTTGCAGCTCACACGCTCCAGATAGTCGGTGCCGTCCAGCAGGATGTGGAAGCTCATGATGTCGATGCCGTACTTGTCGGCCATCGACTGGGGGATGTCGCAAGAGGAGTCGGTCAGGATCGCGATTTTGTTCATAGTAATCCTCATTTCCATTCGTAGTCACGCAGATGGCCGTGGTCAAGCAGCTCGGGAAAATCCCATTGGCGCAGAACCTCGTAGACGCCCACCGCCACGCTGTTGGACAGGTTCAGGCTGCGGCATCCCTCCCGCATGGGCAGGCGGATGCACCAGTCCTGATTGGCGGCCAGCAGGGCCTCGGGCAGGCCTGCGTCTTCTCTGCCGAAAACCAGATACGCCCCGTCCGGGTATGCCACGTCGGTATAGCGGCGGGGCGCCTTGGTCGAAAAATAATAGAAGGGGCCTTGATTGCGGGCAAAAAAATCGTCGAGGCCCTGATAATATGTTATATCAAGCATGGGCCAATAGTCAAGACCCGCGTGCTTTAATTTTTTGTCGTCGATGGTGAACCCCATGGGCCCCACCAGGTGCAGCCGGCAGGCGGTACAGGCGCAGGTACGGGCTACATTGCCGGTGTTTTGGGGGATGCGGGGCTCCACCAGGACGATGTTTAAGGTGGGTTTATGTTCCATGTCTTCCTCCAGTTTACAGCTCGCCCATGGGGGCCAGACGGGGCAGCAGCGGCTCGAACCACACGCCGAACCGGGTATCAGCGTCCCGGGGGGTGTGCTGGATGGCCTGGGCCACAAAGCCGGCGGCCGCGTCGGCGGCGGCGCTCAGGACGTTGCCACGCAGCAGCGAGCCGATGACGATGGCGCCGAACAGGTCTCCGGTGCCGGGGAAACTGCGGTCAATGTGCAGGTGCCGCACCACAAAGGGCTCGTCGCCGGCGCCGGCGCAGCCCACGAACTTGCCCATGGGCAGGCCGGTCACCACCACACGCCCGGCGATCCGGGTGAGCTGGGCGGCCAGGTCCAGAGCCTGTTCCTGGGTGATGGGCTCGGCGGGCAGGGCGGGGTCCTGGCCCAGCAGCAGCCGGGCCTCGGTCAGGTTGGGCAGGATCAGGTCGGCGGCGGCGCACAGGCTGCGGACCTTTTCAATGACGGCGGGGGTGAAGCCGCTGTAGGGCTTGCCGCCGTCGGCCATCACCGGGTCCACCACCTTGACCGCCTCCGGCCACAGCCGGAAGGCCTCGGCGGCCAGGTCCACCAGGGCCTCGGTGCCCAGGTACCCCACATAAATGCAGTCGGGCACAAGGCCCAGGGCACGGTAATGCTCCAGGGCGGCCCGGCCATAGGCTTCGCAGTCCAGCCGGGCGGGCTGGCCCAGGCCGCCGGTATGGGTGGACAGCAGCATGGTGGGCAGGGCGATGGGCTGCAGGCCCATCACCGCCAGCACCGGCAGGATCACCGACAGGCTGCACCGGCCGGCGCCGGACAAATCGTGAATGCAGAGGACTTTTTTGGGTTCAGTTGCCAAGGAACAGGCCTCCTTTTTATAAATACATATCCTGAACCCTCCCGGGCATACTATGACAGGCCGTCCGAAAACGGCACAGATGATCCAAACTTGTACAACGGGAGGGCACTGAGTATGAAAGACAATCGGGTACAATCCACCGCCGGCCTGCTGCTGGGCATGGCCGCAGGGGCTGCCGTGGGCGCCATGGGCGTCATGGCCGCCGTTCAGCAGAACCCGCGGGGCGTCCGCCGCACGGCGCGCAAAATGGCCAAGGGCGCCGAGCAGGCGGTGGGCCGCCTGGACCAGATGGCCAACGACCTGATGGAACGTTTCTGATCACCGGCCCGGGGCATCCGGGCAAAAAAAGACTGCGGCAGGCATGAGCCCCGCAGCCTTTTTGATGCCAGCGCCCAGCGCTCAGAGAACGGTGACGCACATCCGGGCCGTTTTGGTCGTCTCACCCAGCAGATCCATGTCCAGCTCGATGACGCAGGTCACCAGCAGGGACCGGCTGATGTTGCTGCCGGTCAGCACCGAGGAGGGCAGGTTCTTGATGGTGAGGACGGCGGTGCCGTCGTCCAGACTGCCCGACATCTCGCCGTCGTAGGAGATGTCCCCGATGGTCAGACCCGACAGATGGCCGTTGAAGACCACCGTCGAGACGGTCTGGATGGGCAGCTGGAGGGTGTAGGTGCCGTTGGACTGGCGGACCAGGGTGGCTTCACGGTTGGCGTCCACGCCGTCGTTCACCACCGAGGGGTTCTCGGTGTCCTGCTCCCAGAAGGACACCGCCACCGGCAATGTGGCGGTGACGCCGCCGGTGGGGCCGGTGGCCCCGGCCGTCAGGCCGCCCGCCAGAATCATTGCCAGGGCCAGCAGGGCTGCCCACAGCCGTTTATAACAAAGAGTACAGGTCATGTTCTAACATCCTTTCCTGAGGGGCGGCGCAGCAGCCTGTCGGACTGTGCAAACTGCCCCACTATCAAGATAGCACCCTTTCAAGGAATTGTCAAGAGCGCGTCAAATTCCGCGGCGCGGGGCCCGGGGCCTGCCGGGCCAAAACCGCGCAGGCAAAACAAAAAACGCCCTCCCAGGCCGCGGTGCCGGGGAGGGCGTCTCATTTCATCCGTGATGGGGAAATTTCAAGGATTATTCAAAGTTGGGGTCGTCCTTCAGCAGGTGGATGTTGGAGATGAAGGCGCTCTGCTCAGGATCGGTGAAGGGTGCGGAAGCCACATACTTGTTCAGCTGGACCGCAGTGCGGGTGGGATCGGCAATGGTGCCGGCGCCGCCGATGCAGCCGCCGGGGCAGCCCATGCCTTCCAGCAGGTAGCCGTTGTACTTGCCGGCCTTGGCCATCATCAGCATCTTCTTGCAGTCGGCCAGGCTCTGGGCGGAAGCAATCTTGACTTCCTTGTCGGGGTACCACTCGTGGATCTTGTCGGCGACAGCCTTGGCCACGCCGCCCGACTGGGCAAAGCCGCGGCCTGCGGCCGAGCCGTAGTGCAGCTCCTCCTCGCCCTCGGGCAGAGAGGTAAAGTCGATGTCGCGGGCCTCCATGACGCCGGCCAGCTCCTCAAAGGTCAGCACGAAGTCCACGTCGCTGCGGACATGGCGGCGGGAAGCCTCCAGCTTCTTGGCGGCGCAGGGTCCGATGAAGCAGATGCGGGCCTCGGGATCGGCGGCCTTGATCATGCGGGCGGTGAAGACCATGGGGGTCATGGTCATGGAGATATTCTTGGCCATATCGGGGAACAGGGTCTTGGCCATCATGCTCCAGGCCGGGCAGCAGGAAGTAGCCATGAAGTTCAGCTTGCCGGGGACCTCCTCCAGGAAGTCGTGGGCCTCGTCCACGGTGCACAGGTCGGCGCCGATGGCCACTTCCACCGTCTCACAGAAGCCAACCTGGGCCAGAGCGGCGCGCAGCTTGGGGGTGGTGTTCAGGGCGGGGAACTGGTTGACGAAGGCGGGGGCCACCAGGGCGTAGACGCGGTCGCCGCGGTTGAAGCTCTGGATCAGCTGATAAATCTGGCCCTTGTCGGCGATGGCGCCGAAGGGGCAGTTGACCAGGCACTGGCCGCAGGAGACGCAGCGGGAATAATCGATCTCAGCACGGCCCAGGGCGTCCGAATGGATGGCGCCCATGCCGCAGGCCGACGAGCAGGGACGCTCGGTCTTGACGATGGCGTGGTAGGGGCAGACGTCCACGCAGCGGCCGCACTTGATGCACTTGTCCTGATCGATGGTGGAGCGGCCCGACTCCCAGACGATGGCGCCCTTGGGGCACACTTCCATACAGGGATGGGCCAGGCAGCCCTGGCACAGGTCCGAGACCTTGACCATCTTTTCGGGGCAGCGGTTGCAGGCGAACTTGATGACGTTGATCAGCGGGGGATCATAGTACTTGTCCGCAATGTTGGCGTCCTCCAGCCCCGAGACGACGCTGTTGTGCTCGTCCATGCGGCGGGTGGGCAGGCCGATGGCCAGACGGACGCGCTCCTCGACGATGGCGCGCTCGAGGAAGATATCCTTGCGCAGTTTGCCCTCTTCGCCGGGGATGATGGTGTAGGGGATCTTGCGCATCATGTGGTTGGCCTGTTCGCCCTTGACGTTGGCATAGGCCATCCGGGCGACTTCGGTGAATACCGCCCGCCGGATCTGGATGACGGTGGTATTGATGCCTCTGAAGCTCATTCCAAACTCTCCTTTGCTTTGCAGAAAAAACCTGGCTCACGCAGTGAAATCTGTGCCATGGGTTTGCCGGCGCAGAGGTACAGAAGACCGGTCTGTCTGCGCCGTTTCATACGATTTTATTCTAACACATTTTGTCCGCCTTGAAAAGGGCAGAAGCGAAAAAAGCGTCAAGAAAATAACAAACACCCTGCAAAAAAGTCCGGGCCGCCGCATTCGGGCGGCAGTCCGGACAAAAATCAGGGGGTGCAGGCGCCCCGGCGGGGCGCTCAGGTTTTCTTTTCCAGGAAGGCGGCGGACACCCGGGCGCCGTCGAAGCGGCCCAGCCGCACCCGCACGATGTCGCCCGAGGCGCAGCCCGGGGCCGACACCGACACCGGCACATACAGCCGGGTGTAGCCGGTGAACACGGTGGCCGAGACGGGGGTTTCCAGCAGGACTTCGTCCTCGGTGCCCTCCAGGTCGGCCAGGACCCGGAGGCTCACCTCCTCGGCCCGCAGGTGCATGGCCCGGCTGCGGCGCTGTTTTTCCCGCTCGTGGATCTGGTCGGGGAAGCTGAAGGCCGGGGTCCCCTCCCGGCGGGAGTAGGGGAATACATGGACCCGCAGGAAGCCCACTTCCTCCAGGAACGCGCAGCTGGCCTCAAAGTCGGCCTCGGTCTCCCCGGGGAAGCCGCAGATGCAGTCGGTGGTGAAGCTGACCCGCCGGCCGGCGTAGGCCTGGCGGATGCGGCGGACAATGTCCAGATACTGGGCGGTGGTGTAGGGGCGGCGCATCCGGCGCAGGGTGCTGTCGCAGCCGCTCTGGAGGCTCAGATGGAACTGGGGGCAGAGCTTGTCCACCGCCGCCAGACGGCGGATGCCCTCGTCGGTGAGCATGTCGGGGTCCAGGCTGCCCAGACGAATCCGGTCGATGCCCTCCACCTGGGCGCAGTGCTCGATCAGCTCATAGAGATTGGTGCCGGTGTCGGTGCCGTAGCTGGGCAGGGAGATGGCGCTGAGGACCACTTCCCGGTAGCCGGCGGCGGCCAGCTGGCCCAGCTCGGCCAGGATGCTGGATTCGGACCGGCTGCGGACCGGGCCCCGGGCCTTGGGGATGATGCAGTAGGCGCACTGGCGGTTGCAGCCGTCCTCCACCTTGATGAAGGCGCGGGTGTGGGTCTCGAACCGGTCCACCGGCATCTCCTCAAAGGACTCGCCCCGGACATGGGGCTGGATGGCCACAATCCGCTCGTGGCCGTCCAGCAGTTTCTGGACGTTGTCCAGGATGGCGCGGCGGTCGGTGTTGCCGCAGACCAGGTCGGCCTCCATCAGCTGGGCGGCAGCCTCGGGGAAGGCCTGGGGATAGCAGCCGGTCAGGACGGTGACGGCGCCGGGATTTTTCCGCTTGGCCTGACGCAGCCATTTGCGGCTTTTCTGGTCGCCGAAGTTGGTGACGGTACAGCTGTTTACAATATAGACGTCGGCGGGCTCGCCGTCCGGCACCACGGTAAAGCCGTTGCGCTCGAACAGCTGTTCCAGGGCCTCGGTCTCGTTCAGATTGACCTTGCAGCCAAGGGTATAAAAACAAACGCGCATGGAAGTTCCTTTCCTGTCTGGGCGCCCCGCGGCCCGGGCTGAACCGCAGGGAAACAGCGGGGGAAAGGCGGGGCGATGGTGTGTTTTTGAGTATATCGAATCAAAGCGAAAAACGCAAGATGTAATCCTGCCGGACTGCCCGGGTCGGCGGCTGCATAAAATCACACTGGAGTGGTTGCGGGAAGCGGCGTCTGCCCGGGCCGTCCGGATACCGCCGCAGGCGCGGCCTAGAGGGATGGAGGCAAGAGAATGGTTCGTAGGAGTTTGGCTCTCAGTTGCGCGGCGGCGCTTTGTCTGTGGCTGGTGATGATGGCCTTTGCGCCGGCGGCGCAGGCCGCCGGGGAGGAGCCCGCCGCGGTGGAAACGGCGGTGGAGGCGCAGGCGGCGTCCCTTTCGCTGCCCTGCCGGACGGCCATCCTGATCGACCAGGACACCGGCACGGTGCTGTATGAGAAAAACGCCGACCAGCGGGTGCACATTGCCTCCATCACCAAGGTGATGACCCTGCTGCTGATCTTTGAGGCGGTGCGGGCCGGCAAATTCACCATGGACACCCTGGTGCCGGTGAGCAACCATGCCGCCAGCATGGGGGGCAGCCAGGTCTGGCTGGAGCCGGGGGAGCAGTTCACCCTGGACGAGATGCTGCGGGCCATCTGCGTGTCCAGCGCCAACGACGCGGCGGTGGCGGTGGCCGAGCTGGTGGGGGGCAGCGAGGAGGCCTTTGTGGCCATGATGAACGCCAAGGCCGCCGAGCTGGGGATGACCGACACCACCTTTAAGAATGCCTGCGGCCTGGACACCGAGGGCCATCTGTCCACCGCCCGGAATGTGGCCATCATGAGCCGCACCATCCTGACCCAGTACCCCGAGGTGCTCCACTACAGCGGCATCTGGACCGACTCGCTGCGGAACGGCCAGACCATGCTGGTGAACACCAACAAGCTGCTGCGCCGCTACGACGGCATCACCGGCCTCAAGACCGGCACCACCGGCGGGGCGGGGGTGTGCATTTCGGCGTCGGCCACCCGCAACGGCCTGAATCTGATTGCGGTGGTGCTGGGGTCCAGCTCCAGCGCCGAGCGGTTCGAGGCGGCCACCAAGCTGCTGGACTACGGTTTCGCCAACTATGAGGCCGCCGTCCTGCCCGACCTGTCCGGCCGGCCCCTGTATCTGACGGTGACCGGCAGCGCCGACACCGAGATTCCCCTGGATTATTCCGCCCTGCCCGACCGGCTGCTGGTGCCCAGCGGCGGCGGCGCGTCCCTGGCGGCCGAGATCAGCCTGCCCGACAGCTGCGCCGCCCCGGTGAGCCTGGGGGATGAGGTGGGCGCCGTCACCGTCACCAGCAACGGGGAGACGGTGGGCTCCTGGCCCATCCGTGCCGCTGCCGGCGCCGCCGAGATGGACTTTGACGCCGCCGTCCGCCTGATGCTGGAAAGCCTGTTCTGACGCTGGAGCCTCAGCGCCCTCCCGACCCCGGACCGGGCCGGGACGGGCGCTGTTTTGGCCCCGGGGGCCGGGGCCGGCGGCGCTTAAAACAGGACCAAAAGCTAATATTTTCCCGAACGGTTTCACGATTTTGCAGTTTGACGCGAAAATTAACAGAATTTACAACAGACCCCAGAGGGCCCTTGTTAAAATTGTATGAATCCCGGGGATTTTGGCCTTGACTTTATCGGGGCGGGACGGTACACTTAGAGAAAGAATCTCGTCGCCGCCGGCGGCAGGGGCCTGTGTCCCCGCTGCCCGCAGCGCGGAACCATACAAGGAAGGAACAGTTTGGAGGCCTAGAATCATGAGCGTTTCGTTTAACACCAAGCACCTTTCTCCGTTCATCAACAAAGATGAGTTTGCAGCGATCTATCCCCAGGTGGCGGCGGCCCATCAGAGCCTGGAGGCCAAGAACGGCCCCGGCAGCGATTTCCTGGGCTGGATGTATCTGCCCCGCGACTATGATAAGGAAGAGTTCAGCCGCATCCAGGCTGCGGCCGAGAAGATCCGCAGCGACTCGGATGTGCTGGTGGTGGCCGGCATCGGCGGCAGCTATCTGGGCGCACGCGCCGTGGTTGAGGCCGTCAAGGGCGTCTACCACAACGAGCTGGAGCCGGGCCTGAAGGTCTACTTCTGCGGCAACAGCATCAGCCCCACCGCCCTGAACGACATCATTGCTCTGTGCAAGGGCAAGCGCTTCTCCATCAATGTCATCTCCAAGTCGGGCACCACCACCGAGACCAGCCTCGCCTTCCGCGTGCTGCGCAAGCTGCTGGAGGACCAGGTGGGCGTGGAGGAAGCCAACAAGCGGATCTACGCCACCACCGACCGGGCCAAGGGCACCCTCAAGCAGCTGGCGGACAGCCAGGGCTGGCCCACCTTCGTCGTTCCCGATGACGTGGGCGGCCGCTACTCGGTGCTGTCGGCTGTGGGCCTGCTGCCCATCGCCGCCGCCGGCATCGACATCGCCGAGCTGATGAAGGGCGCTGCCGACGCCATGGAGCGGTTCTCGGTCCTCAGCCCCGACAACGACGCTTACCGCTACGCCGCAGCCCGCAACATCCTCAACCGCAAGGGCAAACAGATCGAGATCCTGGAGTGCTACGAGCCCAACTTCGCCCTGATGAACGAGTGGTACAAGCAGCTGTTCGGCGAGAGCGAGGGCAAGGACAACAAGGGCCTGTTCCCCGCCAGCTGCATCTTCTCCACCGACCTGCATTCCATGGGCCAGTTCATCCAGGAAGGCACCCGGAACATGTTCGAGACCATCGTCAACGTCAAGACCCCCGCCCAGGACCTCTACATTGAGGAGCTGGAGGGCAACTTCGACGGTCTGAACTTCCTGGCCAACCAGAACATGAGCGTGGTCAACCGCAAGGCCATGGAGGGCACCATCCTGGCGCACACCGACGGCGGCGTGCCCCAGCTGCTCATCGATGTGGACGACCTGTCGGCCTACAACGTTGGTTACCTGATCTACTTCTTCTGGCGTGCCTGCGCATGCAGCGGCTACCTGCTGGGCGTCAACCCCTTCAACCAGCCGGGCGTCGAGAGCTACAAGAAGAATATGTTCGCACTGCTGGGCAAGCCCGGCTACGAGAGTCTGACCGCAGAGCTGGAGGCCAAGCTCCAGTAATCGCACAGGAATCCTGCGCCGCAAGGCGTGGAAAATACAGGAGGCAATGACTATGATTAGACTGATTGTTGGCACCAAGGGTTCGGGAAAGACCAAGGCTATGATCGACATGATTAACGAGTCGGTCCGTACCAGCAAGGGCAACGTCGTCGTGGTGGAGAAGGGCATGAAGCTCACCTACGATATCGCATCGGCAGCCCGCCTCATCGACCTCGAAGAGTACAAGATCCAGGGCGGCGAGATGCTGTATGGCTTCGTCGCAGGCCTGATGGCCAGCAACTATGATATCACCGATGTCTACATCGACGGCATCCTGAAGGTCCTCGATCACGACATCAACCGTCTGGGCGTGGTTCTGGACGAGATGGCCGCCATCGCCGGCGACACCGTCCGCGTGACCGTCACCGTCAGCGCCGACGAGTCCATGCTGCCCCACAACGTCAAGAAGTACCTGTAAAAGGTCTCGGACGGTTTCATTCTGAAAAATTTCGGACAGGCCGGTGTGCTCAGGGCGCGCCGGCCTTGCCCGGTCCCGGCACAAAAGAATGAAATTTTTCCCATTTGTGCGCAATTTGGGGCTTGACACAGGCCCCCTTTGGCGCTATACTTACAAGGCAGCTTTTTAGAGGTGTACTATGCAATTTGACCTAAGAAGGTTCATCGCATCCGGCCGCGCCAGACAGGAGCAGACTTTTGACTGCGACCTGACGGGGCGTGATTTTGCCGGGTCCCGCATCGAGGCGCCTGTGGCCGCCCGCTTTGCAGCGGAGGCCGACGGGGACGAAGTGCGGATGACTTTGCAGGCAAGCGCATCGGTGCATGGCGAATGCGCACGCTGTCTCGACCCTGTCCAGCTTGAGGTACAGGTGGATGCGGGCTGGACGGCGCGGGAGCGCGACCTGGACAACCCGGATTTTGAGCTGCCCGTCAACGAGGCGGGCTGCATCGATCTGGACGACTGGCTCTACCAGGAGTTTTTGTTCCAGGTCCCCACGGTCCTGTTGTGCAGTGCCGACTGCCCGGGGCTGTGTCCCCAATGCGGGCGCAAACGTCCCTGCTCCTGCCCGGCTGCGCCGGAACAAAGCGCACAGCCGGATGCGAGGCTGAGCGTACTGAAATCACTGCTGAATTGATATTCCATCCAAGGAGGTGCAAACTATGGCAGTACCCAAGAGACATCTTTCCAAGGCCCGCCGCGATAAGCGTCGCAGCAACGTCTGGAAGCTGGAGGCCCCCACGCTGGTGAAGTGCAGCAACTGCGGCTCTTTCAAGCTCCCCCACCAGGCCTGCGGCAACTGCGGCTACTACAAGGGCGAGGAAGTCATCAAGAAGGGCTGATTTGCATTTTACTTGGTGGCATCATGGATGTATGACAGAAGGGGAGGGCGTGCCGCGCCTTCCCCTTCTTCGCGTTTTGAGACGCATTGCGAAAGGAGGCGGCGCCTATGGCCATGAAGATTGATACCGTCGCTGCGGGCAGCGACGCCCAGGCGCTGGGCCTGGGCCCCGGGGATGAGCTGTTGTCGGTGGACGGCAACGCCATCAACGACGCGCTGGACTACCAGTTTTATACCGACAGCCCCGGCTTTCATCTGACCGCCCGGGTGGACGGCGTCCTGCGGGAGTGGGATGTGGCCCGTCAGCCCGGCGAGGATTTCGGGTGCAATTTTGCCACCTATCTGGGGGACAAAAAGCACTCCTGCGCCAACCGCTGCATCTTCTGCTTCATCGACCAGCTGCCCCCCGGTATGCGCAAAAGCCTGTATTTCAAGGACGACGACGAGCGTCTGTCCTTCCTGTTCGGCAACTACATCACGATGACCAACATGCACGACCGCGAGATCGACCGGATCATCAAGATGCACATTTCGCCGATCAATATTTCGGTCCACACCACCAATCCCGAGCTCCGCTCCAAAATGTTGGCCAACCGCCGCGGCGGCGAAACCCTGAAATACCTCTACCGCCTGGTGGAGGCGGGCATCGCGGTGAACTGCCAGCTGGTGCTGTGCCGCGGAGTCAACGACGGGGACGAGCTGCGCCGCACCCTCACCGATCTGCTGGCCCTGGCCCCCATGGTCCAGAGCGTGGCGGCGGTGCCCTGCGGGGTCACCGACTACCGGGAGGGGCTGTACCAGCAGACCCCCTACGATGCGGCGTCCAGCGCCGAGGTCATCGACATCATGGAGGCCTTCGGCGCCGAGGCCAAGGCCCGCCACGGCGTCCGGATCATCTACCCCAGCGACGAGTGGTATCTCAACGCCGGGCGTCCCATCCCGCCGGCGGAGTTCTATGAGGACTTCGCCCAGCTGGAAAACGGGGTGGGGATGTGGCGGCTGTATGAGGACAGCTTCCGGGCCGAGCTGGAGCGGGCCCACGTGGTCTATGAGGAGAAAAAGATGGACGTGGTCACCGGCACCATGGCCGCCCCCCTCATCACCGCCATGATGGAGGAACTGCACCGGCAGTACCCCATGATTTCGGTGACCGTCCACCCCATCCAGAACCGCTTTTTCGGCGGCAACGTGGGGGTGGCGGGCCTGGTCACCGCCACCGACATCATCGACCAGTGCGCGGGCAGGCTGACCAGCGGTGTGCTGGGCGTGCCCGAAGTGATGCTGCGCAGTGAGCGGGATATGTTCCTGGACAGCATCACGGTGGAAGAACTGGCCCGGCGCCTGGGGGTCAAAGTGGAGATCCTGCCGGCCGACGGCGGCAAGGAGGCCCGCGCCCTGCTGCGCAGCGGGCTGCATATTTCCCGCCGCAGAAAGCCGAAGAAGGAGGAAATGAGCCAATGAGTAAACCCATTGTCGCAGTGGTGGGCCGGCCCAACGTGGGCAAATCCACCCTGTTCAATAAACTGTGCGGCCAGCGCCTCGCCATTGTGGAGGATACCCCCGGCATCACCCGGGACCGCATTTTTGCGCCCTGCGAGTGGCAGGGCCACGACCTGCTGCTGGTGGATACCGGTGGCATCGAGCCCAAGGCCACCGAGGGCATCCTGGCCCACATGCGCCAGCAGGCCCAGATCGCCATCGACACCGCCGACTGCATCATCATGGTGGTGGACGTCCGCTCGGGCCTGACCTCCTCCGACGAGGAGGTGGCCCACATGCTGCGCCGCAGCCACAAGCCCATCATCCTGGCGGTGAACAAGTGCGACAGCGTCGGCGAGCCGCCGGCCGAAATGTACGAGTTCTACAACCTGGGCTTCGATGAGGTGATGCCGGTGTCGGCGGTCCACGGCCATGGCACCGGCGACCTGCTGGACGCCGTCTGCGCCCATCTGGACTTTTCCGAGACGGTGGTGGAGGAGGACCGGATTCCGGTGGCCATCATCGGCCGGCCCAACGTGGGCAAGTCCAGCCTGACCAACCGCATCCTGGGCGAAAACCGGATGATCGTGGCCGACGAGGCCGGCACCACCCGGGACGCCATCGACACCCCGGTGGACAACGCCTATGGCAAGTTCATCTTTACCGACACCGCCGGCCTGCGCCGCCGCTCCAACATTGAGGAAGGCCTGGAGCGGTATATGGTGGTGCGGGCCCTGGCGGCGGTGGAACGCAGCCGCGTGGCCCTGATCCTGGTGGACGCCACCGTGGGCTTCACCGAGCAGGACAGCAAGATTGCGGGCTATGCCCACGAACAGGGCAAGGCCTGCATCATCGTGGTCAACAAGTGGGACGCCGTGGAGGGCAAAGAGACCAACACCATGGAACTGCAGCGCCGGGGGTATGCCGAGTGCTTCAGCTTCATGAGCTATGCGCCCATCATCTTTATTTCGGCCCAGACCGGCTATAACATCGACCGGCTGATGCGGCTGATCCGGGATGTGGACACCCAGAACGGCGCCCGCGTGCCCACCGGCGTCCTGAACGAGATGCTGGCCCGGGCCACCGCCCGGGTGCAGCCCCCCACGGACAAGGGCCGCCGCCTGAAAATCTTCTATCTGACCCAGGCCTCCACCCGTCCGCCGACGTTTGTGGCCTTTGTCAACTCCAAGCCCCTGTTCCACTTCAGCTATCAGCGGTACCTCATCAACCAGATCCGCGAGAGCTTCAGCCTGGAACACACCCCCATCCGCCTGGTGGTCCGCGAGCGCGGCAGCGGGCAGGTCGGGGCGAAAGACGTGTAATCAACCCTGGAAGAAATGGCCCCGGCCTGCATGGATGCGGCCAGCCAGCCGGGGCTTTTGGTACCGGCGAAGGAAGGCGGGTCCTGCAGATACAGCCTGTGTGAACACAGGGCCTGCCGCTGCTTGATTCAAAGGAGGAATCCCTATGCTGATGGATTTTCTGATCGTCCTGGCGGTTGCCCTGGAGGCATACCTGCTGGGCAGCATTGACACCGGCATCCTGGTGTCCAAGTTTGTCTACCACGACGACGTCCGCCGCCACGGCAGCGGCGCCGCCGGCATGACCAATATGCTGCGCACCTTCGGCAAGAAGGCCGCCGCCATGACCGCCGCCGGCGATGTGCTGAAGGGCGTGGCTGCGGTGTGCATTGCCCGGTGGCTGTTCGGCTATATGTCGGGCCAGCTGTTCTCCCAGTTCCTGGGGATCTACCTGGCGGCCATTCTGGCGGTCATCGGCCACCTGAAGCCCATTTACTTCGGCTTCAAGGGCGGCAAGGGCGTCCTGGTGGCGGCCGGCACCATTCTGGCGGTCCAGCCGGTGCTGATTCCCTTCCTGCTGGTGGTCTTTCTGGTCTGCCTGATCCCCACCGGCATGGTCTCCCTGGGCAGCATTACAGCAGCAGCCTCCTATCCCTTCCTGACCCTGGCCTATGGCCTGCTGAGCGGCTACGGCCTCCACGATGTGGTGGTGATGACGGTGGGCGGCGCCATTATGGCCGGCATGGTCATCTACATGCACCGCTCCAACCTCCAGCGCATCCGCGAGGGCAAGGAGTATCGCTTCGGCAAAAAAGGCAAGGACAACAACGGTACCAAAAACTGAGCCTGAACCCACATAGACACAGCAAAGCCCCCGCCGGGAAGGAGCGGTGTTCATAAGACAGTTAACAGCCACCGTAGTTTGAACTGCGGTGGCTGTTCTTGTATTTTATCCCCGTTATGTGATAGCATGGAACCGAACAGACCTACAAATCGGTATTTAGGGAGCAAGTTGATATGAAAATTAAAGAAATCAAGGAGAATAAAAAACAATTTCTTCCGTTGCTGCTATTAGCAGATGAGCAAGAGGATATGATAGACAGGTATATTAATAAGGGGACAATGTATGTTTTGGACGATGATGGAGTTAAGTGCGAATGTGTGATAACAGACGAGGGGAAGGGTGTCCTTGAAATCAAAAACATTGCAACTGAACCAGAATATCAGGGAAAGGGTTACGGTAAAGCACTAATTGACTTCGTTGCTACGACATACAAAGGGAAGTATTCTATATTGCAAGTTGGCACAGGGGATAGTCCGTTGACAATTCCTTTTTATGAGAAGTGTGGATTTATTCGTTCGCATAGCATTAAAAACTTCTTCACGGATAATTATGACCATTCAATATATGAAGCAGGTACTCAACTGGTAGATATGATTTATTTGCAGAAAAAAATATAAATTCCAATTTGTCGAACAGATACTAAGGGCGCACTTCTATACAGGGTAATCCCCATATGTGCGCTCGGTGAGACCGAACACCCCGGACACCTGAATGTCCGGGGTGTTTTGCGTCACTATGTTCCGAGCAAGGGACTGCATCCCTTGCGCCTCGAAAGCGGCTATCCACATAAGGCAAAAGGCGCGACCACTTTCATCACGCCTTTTGCTTTTGTTACTGTCTTACGAACACCCCGCTAACGGCGGGGGCTTTTGTTGTGGGTATCCTTCAAAAAGCGGCAAAGGCTGCGGTTTCGTCCCGGCAGAGGGCGCCCCAGGGACTGGCGGTCAGCCGGGCCAGGGCATGGGCGAACCGCCGGCCGGAACCAGACTGCCGCGGGCAATACAAACAAAAAAACACCCGCTTCGATTGAAGCAGGTGTCTTGGTGGAGATAAGCGGGATCGAACCGCTGACCTCTTGAATGCCATTCAAGCGCTCTCCCAGCTGAGCTATACCCCCATATTCTTGACTGTCTTAAGTGCTGTGCACCGGCGACGTCAGTTATTATAGCAGAGGAGAGGGGGAATGTCAACTGTTTTTCTGCAATTTTTTGCAAAAAAATGCCACCTCCCGGACGGCATCCGGGAAGCGGCGGAAAAACAACGCAGATACAAAAGACCTTGGCTGAATCAGGCGGCAGCCTTTTCCTGCTCCAGGAACAGCTGGGGCGCGGCCTTGTAGATCAGCAGGGCGGCCACCAGGGTGATGATGGTTTCGGGCAGCATGTAGCTGGCGTTGTAGGTCAGGCTGTAGACCCAGGCGGACAGGCCCTCGTTCAGGTTGCCCCAGATCAGCACGCCGGACAGGAAGCTGCACATGAACCGCAGGAAGCCGGCCATGAAGGTGCCCACGGCGATGCCCACCGCCCGGTTGGAGAAGGGACGGGCGAACAGCTCGGCCAGGCCCAGGGCCATGAACGCCAGCACATAGTCCAGCAGCACCTCGCCCAGGAAGTACAGGAAGGTGGGCACCGGGGGAGCCCAGAAGCCCAGCAGCATCTGCAGCAGGCTGTTCACAAAGCCGGTGAACAGGCCCCACTTGACGCCGTGGCGGAAGGACACCAGCACAAAGGGCAGCATGCTCAGCAGGGTGACGCTGCCGCCGTTGGGCATGGTGAAGATGCGGATGTTGGACAGAACGGTGCCCACCGCAATCATCAGGGCGCATTCCACCAGGATGCGGGTCTTGGAATAGGTTTTGGTCATCAGAAATCGCTCCTCAAAAAAGTAGTACACAAAAACAAAAGCGCCCGCTTTGCAGCAGGCGCATGGGGTGTTTACAAAACCGGACGTTCCGCAAACTTACCTACGCCGGCATTACCCGGATCAGGTTGGAGGGTACTCCGCTTGCGCGGATCTCAGCCTTTCGGCGCCCCTGTTTTCATGTCCACCGTCCAGTATAGACAACTGTGGAAAAATGTCAACCCCCGGGACGGGATTTTCTTGCCCCGGGACGGGGGCGCGTTCCCTTTTGGGGCGAAATGCGCTATAATAAAGCCAAAGCCGGCGGCCGGAGGGCCCCGGCACAATCCGAAAAGGCGGTGAAACAATGATCAACATCACAGCGCTGGTGGAAAACACCACCTCCGACGAGCGCCTGGACAAGGAACACGGCCTCTCCCTCTACATCGAGGCCCTGGGCCACAGGATTTTGTTTGACATGGGGCAGACCGATCTCTTTGCCCGCAACGCCGAGGCCCTGGGCATCGACCTGGCGGGGGTGGACCTGGCGGTGCTGTCCCACGGACACTACGACCACGGCGGCGGCCTGGCCCGGTTTCTGGAGCTGAACCAGACCGCCCCGGTCTACCTGAACCAGCACGCCTTTGAGCCCCACTACCACGGGGAGGAGCGGTACATCGGCCTGGACACAGCCCTGGCGGCCAGCCCCCGGCTCCGCTTTGTGGGGGACCGGGAAGAGATTGCCCCCGGCCTGACCCTGGCCACCTGCAACGGCCTGCCCAAGCGGGAGGACCTGGGCAGCTTCGGCCTGACGGTGGAGGAGGACGGGGCGTTCCGGCCTGAGGACTTCCGCCACGAGCACTATCTCCTGATCGAGGACGCCGGGCGGCGGGTGCTGATCAGCGGGTGCTCCCACAAGGGGATTCTGAACATTGTGGACTGGTTCCGGCCGGATGTGCTGGTGGGCGGCTTCCACTTCAACACCATGCCCCTGGACGACGCCCTGGCGGGCTACGCCCGGCAGCTGTCGGCCTACGGCACCGACTTCTACACCTGCCACTGCACCGGCCGCAAGCAGTACGCCTTTATGAAGGAGTACATGGACCATCTGGCCTATCTTTCCACCGGCCAGACCATCCAGGTGTAAAACCCGGCCCGACGGGCCGTTCCCAACAAAAAACACCCCCGGGCGCTGTGGGCGTCCGGGGGTGCGGTGGTTTTGGGGGAACGTTAACGCTTGATGTCGTAGTTCATGTTCATCAGGTTGCGGATGGTGCCCACGTCGTCGGTGATGTTGGCGTCGCCGTGGATGGTGTGCTTGATGGCGCTGCTGGCCACCGCAAAGTTGATGATGTCCATGGCCTTGTAGTTGTGGAGCATGGAGTAGATCAGGCCGCTGGCGAAGGCGTCGCCGCCGCCCACGCGGTCCAGAATGTTGAAGGTGAACAGCTTGCTCTCGAAGGTATGGCCGTCCAGCCACATGAAGGCCTTCAGGCTGTTCTCGCTGCCGCTGTGGGCGTAGCGCACATGGCGGGCGATGCACTTGATGTTGGGGTACCGCTCAATGAACCGCTGGAAGATCTCGTCCTGCTGCTCATAGCTGGGCTGCAGGGGCACGCCGTCCTTCCAGTCGCCCTTGGAATGGTCGTTCTCGTCCTTCCACAGGTGGTAGGGCTCGATGCCCAGCAGCACGTCCACATAGGGCAGGCACTCGGTGCAGAAGTCCCGGGCGTCCTCCCAGCTCCACAGGGAGCTGCGGAAGTTGCCGTCAAAGCTGACGGTCAGGCCCTTTTTCTTGGCGGTTTTCAGCAGGTCCATGGTCAGGGCCCGGCAGTTGGGGGCCAGGGCCGGGGTGATGCCGCTCAGGTGCAGCCAGTCGTAGCCGTCCAGCAGAGCTTCCAGGTCCACCCGGGAGAAATCATACTCGGTGATGGCGCTGTGCTTGCGGTCGTAGGTGACCTTGGACGCCCGGATGCCGTAGCCGGTCTCCAGGTAGTAGGTGCCCAGACGGTGGGTGGGGACATCCTGCTGGGTGGCCAGAATCATGGGGGTGCAGTGGACGTCGTTGGAGCGCAGCATGCGGACCGCGCTCTTGCCCAGGCTGTTGTTGGGCACCACGCTGAAAAAGGTGCTGTCCACGCCCAGGTTGGCCAGCGCCAGGGCGATGTTGGCCTCGCTGCCGCCGTAGCTGGCCTCAAAGCTGGAGGTCATGCGGATTTTTTCGTAGTTCGGCGGGGTCAGACGGAGCATGATCTCACCGCAGGTGATGAATTTCGGCGCGTCGGTATCTCTGCTCAACAGAGGATTGTAGTGTTCCATAGGGCTCCTCCTTCAAGTTCCCGGTGGGCGGGTGCAGGCCCCAAAGGCCGCACTTTCAGTGTTGTATCCATTATATTGCTTTTCGCAGAGAATTTCAAGCAGCTTTCCCAAAACGTTGGAGGCAATGTGCCAAAATTTGTGGAAACCTGCTGTGCATTTGGATCAAAATGCGGGGATTTCCGCGCCGCGACGCCGAAATCCGCCCCTTACACCCCCGTCAGGTCGAAGCTGGGGGTGTATTCCTCCTGGGCGCTGCTCTTCTGCTGCATGTATCCGGTGGTGAGGCCCTTGTCCATGGCGTAGTTCACCACCCGACGGTATTCGTAGGTGGTGATCCGCCGTCCGATGCCGTGTTCGGCGGCCTGATAGAAGGGGGTGAACTGGCTCATGAGGCTGGGCAGGAAACAGCCGGGGCCGGCGTCGTTCCAGGCGGCCATCTGGTCCAGCACCCGGAAACTGTCGTCCGTGTGGCCGGGGATGGCCAGGTGCCGCAGAATTACCCCCCGCTGGAGGATGCCCTCGTCGTCAAAGACGGGGCGGCCCGCCTGGGCCAGCATGGCCTCGATGGCGGCTTTGGCGGCGGCGGGGTAGTCGGGGGCGGCGGACAGGTCGGCCGCCAGGGCAGGGGAGATGTATTTCAGGTCGGCCAGCCAGATGTCGATGTACCCCGCCCAGCGGGCCACGCTCTCGACGGTTTCATAGCCGCCGGTGTTGCAGACGATGGGCAGGTGCAGCCCGGCGGCCCGGGCCTGGTCCAGGGCGGCCATAATCCAGGGCTGCCACTGGCCGGGGGTCACCAGGTTGATGTTGTGGGCCCCCTGGGCCTGGAGGTCCAGGAAAATCCCGGCCAGCCGCTCCACGGTGATTTCCTTGCCGAAGGCCTGGGCGCTGATGGGGTAGTTCTGGCAGTAGCAGCACCGCAGGGCGCAGCCCGAGAAAAACACGGTGCCGCTGCCCCGGGTGCCGCTGATGCAGGGCTCCTCCCAGAAGTGGAGGGCCGCCCGGGCCACTTTCAGGGTGCCGGCGGCGCCGCAGTATCCGGCCCGGCCGGCGGCGCGGTCTGCGCCGCAGCGCCGGGGGCACAGGTCACAGCGGCTGGGGATGGTGAAGGTTGTAGACATAGTGCATAAAGTCCCTTCCAAAAGATTTACGGATTTGACCTGCAAACAGTATACCATTTTTTCTGCCCGGCGTGTTATACTGAGTATTGAAAAAACTTGTATCCTTTGAAAAGAACGGATTGAGAAGCATTGCGCCGTGCTCCGGCGCGCAAGGAGGGATGATCCATGCAGACCGAAACCGACGAAATCCGCAAAAATCTGAAATACCTGAACCTGCTGGCCCGGGACTACCCGTCCCAGGCGGCGGCCGCCAGCGAGATCATCAGCACCCAGGCCCTGCTCAAGCTGCCCAAGGGCACCGAACATTTCATGAGCGACCTCCACGGGGAAAACGAGGCCTTTGTCCACATCCTGAACTCGGCCTCGGGGGTGATCCGGGAGAAGGTGGACGCCGTCCTGGGGGAATCGGTTCCCGCCGAGACCCGGGCCGAGCTGGCCACCCTGATCTATTACCCGGCGGAAAAGCTGCCCCAGCTCAAGGCCCGCCAGCCCAGCCAGTCCGCCCTGGAAAACTGGTACAGCGAAACCCTGCTGCGCCTCATTGACATCTGCCGCCTGGTGTCCTCCAAACACACCCGCAACCACGTCCGGTCCTGCCTGCCCTCGGGCTGCGGCTATGTGCTGGACGAGCTGCTCCACGCCCATTTTGAGGACCACGACAAGGATTTGTATTACGGCCAGATCGTGGGCAGCATCATCGAGAACGGCCGGGCCGACCGGTTCATCACCCGCCTGTGCGAGCTGATCAAGCGGCTGGCGGTGGACAAGCTCCATATTGTGGGGGACCTGTTTGACCGGGGCCCCCGGCCCGACATCATTCTGGACCTGCTGCTGCGGCATCATAGCGTGGATATCCAGTGGGGCAACCACGATGTGGTGTGGATGGGCGCCGCCGCCGGCAGCCCCATCTGTGCCGCCACCGTCATGAAAACCACCCTGGCCTACCACAACCACGGGATGCTGGAGGACATCTACGGCATCAACCTGCGGCATCTCCAGCGGCTGGCCGACCAATACTACGGCCAGGACGACCTGTCCATCTGGATGCCCCACACCGACGCCGCCCGGGGGCCCTACACCGAGGGAATGCTCCACCGCTGCGCCGTCATGCACAAGGCCATCTCCATCATCCTATTCAAGCTGGAGTGCGCCGTCATCGACCGCAACCCCGATTTTCAGATGGAAGGCCGGGACTACCTGCGCCGGATCGACTGGGAGAAGGGGACGGTGAACATCGCCGGGAAGGACTACCCCCTGCGGGACACCAGTTTCCCCACCGTGGACCCCGCCAACCCCGCCGCCCTCAACGAGGACGAGCAGATGGTCATTGACCGGCTGGTGGCCTCCTTCCGCCAGAGCGAAAAGCTCCAGCAGCACGTCCGGTTCCTGTACGCCAAGGGCAGCGTCTACCACATCGAAAACGGCAACCTCCTCTACCACGGGGCGGTGCCCATGACCGAAAAGGGCTCCTTTGCCTCCGAGCGGTTCGAGGGCCGGACCTATTCGGGCCGGGCCCTGATGGACTACTGCGACGAGCGGGCCCGCCGGGGCTACTACAGTCCCGAGGGCAGCGCCGCCCGCCAGAGCGGCCAGGATTTCCTGTGGTATCTGTGGTGCGGCAAGCTGTCGCCCCTGTTCGGCCGCAGCGCCATGACCACCTTTGAGCGGATCTATGTGGCTGACCCCGCCACCCACGCCGAGGTGAAGGACCCCTATTATACCTGGTACAACGATGAGGCCGCCTGCCGGCGGATTCTGTCCGAATTCGGGCTGCCGGGGTCCTGCCATATCATCAACGGCCATGTGCCGGTAAAGGAGAAAAACGGCGAGAGCCCCATCAAGGGGGGCGGCCGGCTGATTGTCATTGACGGCGGGTTCTGCCGGGCCTACCACGAGAAAACCGGCATCGCCGGCTACACCCTGACCTATTCCAGCCGGGATATGTCCCTGCGGACCCATCAGCCCTTCATCAGCGCCGAAAAGGCCATCACCGAAAACATCGACATCGTCTCCCGGGAAAACATCCTGGAACAGGAGAACCACCGGGTGCTGGTGGAGGACATCGACGAGGGCGAGACCCTGCGGGAAAAGGTACATGACCTCAAACAGCTGGTGGCTGCCTATCAGCTGGGCTGGATCAAGGAGGCCGAGGTCCAGGACCGGGTGTGGTAACTGCCTCTTGACGCCCGGAGGAAATATGTGTATTCTGTGTAAAAGAGAGAAAAAATACGAATGAATATGGAGAATCTGGGCAAAACAGAAAATAAGAGCAAACCTCTGGCCTGAAACTTTGCTTTTTTCCTGGAGTTGTGTATAATAGGGTGAGCCGCAAGGGAAACGGCGTGTTTGCGCTGCCCTGAAAATCCGCCTGGCTGTGTACAAAAATCCGGTCTAGGTGCAGGGAACGTGTGCGGCGTGGGACGTTTATTGAATCTGCGGACCCATGAAGGAGATCATTACTTTGGAGAAGTTTGTAATTACCGGCGGCAAGCCCCTGCAGGGCGAAGTCGCTATTTCGGGCGCCAAAAATGCGGCGGTGGGCATCCTGCCCGCCACCATCCTGGCGGCCGGCGTCTGTGTGATCGAGAATCTGCCCAACATCAGCGACGTATCCGTCAGCCTGAACATCCTCAGCGCCCTGGGCGCTCAGGTGCGGATGCTCAACCGCAACACCTACGAGATCGACACCACCCATCTGGTCAGCACCAACGTGCCGGACGACCTGTCCCGGCAGATGCGGGCCAGCTACTATTTCCTGGGGGCGCTGCTGTCCCGCTTTGGCAAGGCCCAGGTGGCCATGCCCGGCGGGTGCAATCTGGGCCCCCGCCCCATCGACCAGCACCTGAAGGCCTTCAGCGCTCTGGGCGCCCAGGACAGTGTGGATTACGGCATGATCACTGTCCGGGCCAAGGAGAAGCTGCAGGGCGCCCGCATCTTCTTTGATAAGGTGAGCGTGGGCGCCACCATGAACGCCATGCTGTCGGCGGTGATGGCCGAGGGCCAGACCATCCTGGAAAACTGCGCCAAGGAGCCCCACGTGGTGGACCTGGCCAACTTCCTGAACATGTGCGGCGCGGACGTCCGCGGCGCCGGCACCGACGTGATTAAAGTGCGGGGCGTCAGCCAGATGCACGGCTGCACCTACAGCATCATCCCCGACCAGATCGAGGCCGGCAGCTATATGGTGGCCGCGGCGGCCACCGGCGGCGACGTGATGATTCACAACGTCACCCCCAAGCACCTGGAACCCATCACCGCCAAGCTGCGGCGCTGCGGGGCCGAGGTGGAGGAGTTTGACGACGCGGTCCGGGTCACCCGCACCGGGCCCATCCTGCCCACCAAGATCAACACCATGCCCCACCCGGGCTTCCCCACCGACATGCAGCCCCTGATGGGCGTGCTGCTCAGCGTGGCCAAGGGCACCAGCACCATCACCGAGGGCATCTGGGACAACCGCTTCCGCTATGTGGATGAACTGCGGAAGATGGGGGCCAACATCCAGGTGGACGGCCAGGTGGCGGTGATCGAAGGGGTGGAGCGGCTGATGCCCGCCCCCCTCCACGCCAGCGACCTGCGGGCGGGCGCGGCCATGGTGGTGGCGGCCCTGATGGCCGACGGCACCAGCGAGATCGAGGAGATCAGCCACATCGAGCGCGGCTACGAAAACATTGTGGAAAAGCTGCAGGGCCTGGGGGCCGACATCCGCAAGGTGGAGCGGGTCCCCGCCGCTCTGGAGCAGGCTCTGTAACAAAACCGAACCAACCCTGAATCCCTGGAGTCGCACCGGCCTGGCGCGGCTCTTTTGATTCGTTGTACACCCAGGGCAGGGAGGGCCCTTTTCCCCCATGGCAGAATTCATCTCGCTTTATTCCGGTTCCTCGGGCAACTGCAGCGTGGTCCGCAGCGGCGGCCGCTGCCTGCTCATCGACATGGGCAAGGGGGTGCGGGTCACCACCGGCGCGCTGCGGGAGGTGGGGATCCAGGCCGCGGACTGCGCCGGCATCCTCATCACCCACGAGCACAGCGACCACGTCAAGGGCCTGGCCACCTTCCTCAAACGGCATCTGCTGCCGGTGTACGGGGCCCAGGCCACCCTGGATGCGCTGGAGGCCGGCGGCGTGCTGCCGGCGGGGTGCCCGGTCCATGTGCTGGACCCCCAGACCGGCGACGAGGAGGAAATCGGCGGGTTCGGGGTGCGGGCTTTCCCCACCAGCCATGACGTGCCCTGCGTGGGCTACCGCATCACCACCCCCGAGGGGAAAGTGATGTCCATTGCCACCGACCTGGGCGTCCTGACCCCGGCGGTCCATGCCGCCCTGGCCGGGTGCGACCTGGTGGCCCTGGAGAGCAACTACGACCCCTACATGCTCCGCAACGGGCCCTATCCCTATTACCTGCGGGCCCGCATCGAGAGCCCCCGGGGCCATCTGTCCAACGACGAGTGCAGCGAAAAGCTGGCCGAGCTGGTGCAGCAGGGCTGCGAAAAGTTCGCCCTGTGCCACCTGTCCCAGGAGAACAACACCCCCGCCCTGGCGCTGCAGACGGTGTTCACCACCCTGGGCGCGGCGGGGGCCGTGCCCGGCAAGGACTGCATCGTCCAGACCCAGCGGCGCAATGAGGTCAGCCCTACGCTGGAATTTTGATCGAAACAGTTGACAAAAACGCTGTACATGCTTATAATTTGAGTGGTGCGGCCGGGGGTGTGGCCCCCTGCCGCCCGCCTGAAATCAAAAAGGTTATTTGGCGATGACAGGGCCAGGAATGTGCGCCCAGCCGTTCAGAGAGAGGGTTTTTCAGCTGTGAGGCCCTCCGGCTGTTCACGTTCCATGCCACCCTCGAGCTCCCGGCGAAACAAGCCGGGCGCGGCGCAGCGTTATTGCGGCAAAAGAGGCGGCAGGCCACCCGGCCCGCCGCAAGTTGGGTGGTACCACGGAGCAGTTACGGCAGCCTTCGTCCCTTGTCGGGGCGGGGGCTGCTTTTGTTTTCGCCGCGCTGCCGTTTATATTCAGGCCCCGCATGGCGGGGCAGAGCAAGGAGAGAATCGTTTATGCAATGGACCGGTTTGAATGAACTGCGTGAAAAATACCTGAGCTTCTTCGAGGGCAAGGGTCATCTGCGCCTGGGCAGCTTCCCCCTGGTGCCCAAGGACGACCCCAGCCTGCTGCTGATCAACAGCGGCATGGCCCCCATGAAGAAGTGGTTCCTGGGCCAGGAGGAGCCGCCCCGCCACCGGGTCACCACCTGCCAGAAGTGCATCCGCACCCCCGACATCGAGCGGGTGGGCATCACCGCACGCCACGGCACCTTCTTTGAGATGCTGGGCAACTTCTCCTTCCAGGATTACTTCAAGGAGGAGGTCATTCCCTGGGCTTGGGAGTTCCTGACCAGCGACGAGTGGATGGCCATCCCCAAGGACAAGCTGTATATCTCGGTCTACCTGGAAGACGACGAGGCCTATGACATCTGGACCCAGAAGGTGGGCATCGCCCCCGACCACATGGTCCGCATGGGCAAGGAGGACAACTTCTGGGAGCACGGCTCCGGTCCGTGCGGCCCCTGCTCCGAGATTTACTTTGACCGCGGCATCGAGTACGGCTGCGGCAAGCCCACCTGTGGCCCCGGCTGTGACTGCGACCGCTATATGGAGATCTGGAACCTGGTGTTCAGCCAGTTCGATTCGGACGGCAAGGGCCACTATGACCGCCTGCCCAAGCCCAACATCGATACCGGCATGGGCCTGGAGCGTCTGGCCTGCGTGATGCAGGGCGTGGGCAACCTGTTTGAGGTGGACACCGTCCAGAGCGTGCTGCACCATGTGGAGCACATCGCCGGCAAGACCTACAAGCAGAACGACAAGACCGACATCTCCATCCGCGTCATCACCGACCACATCCGCAGCTGCACCTTCATGGTGTCGGACGGCATCCTGCCCTCCAACGAGGGCCGCGGCTACGTGCTGCGCCGCCTGCTGCGCCGCGCCGCCCGTCACGGCCGTCTGCTGGGCATCCAGGGCCCCTTCCTGGTGGACCTGGTGGAGACCGTCATCCAGTCCAGCGAGAGCGCATACCCCGAGCTGCGTGAGCACGCCGCCTACATCAAGAAGGTGGTGGGCACCGAGGAGGCCAACTTCGCTCGGACCATCGACGCCGGCATGAACATCCTCAACACCCTCATCGACGGCATCGAGAAGGCCCATCAGCACGTCCTGAGCGGCCTGGATGTCTTTAAGCTGAACGACACCTTCGGCTTCCCCCTGGACCTGACCCGCGAGATCGCCGCCGAGCAGGGCATCGAGGTGGACGAGGAGGGCTTCCACGCCGAGATGACCAAGCAGAAGGAGCGGGCCCGCGCCGAGCGCCTCAAGAAGAATATCTCGGGCTGGAGCGCCGACCTGTTCGGCTCTCTGGAGGCTGCCCCCACCGTCTTTACCGGCTATGACACCCTGAACGACCAGGGCGCCGTGGTGGCCCTGTCGGACGAGGAGACCCTCACCGATGCCATCGCCACCGACGACCAGGCCAAGGAAGGCGTGCTGGTGGTGCTGGACAAGACCCCCTTCTACGCTGAGATGGGCGGCCAGACCGCTGACCACGGCGTCCTCACCGGCGACAACTGCACTCTGCGCGTGCTGGACGTGAAGAAGACCCCCAAGGGCTACTTCGTCCACACCTGCGTGCTGGAGAACGGCTATGTCCGCGTGGGCGACGTGCTGAACGCCCAGGTGGACCGTGAGTACCGCTGGGCCATCGCCCGCAACCACACCGCCACCCACCTGCTGCAGGCTGCCCTGCGGGAGGTCCTGGGCGACCACGTCCACCAGGCCGGCTCCTATCAGGATGCCCATGTGACCCACTTCGACTTCACCCACTTCAGCGCCGTGACCCCCGAGGAACTGGCCCGGGTGGAGCAGATCGTCAACGACAAGATCTATGAGGCCCTGGAGGTCAACGTCCGCAGCATGCCGCTGGACGAGGCCAAGAAGATGGGCGCCATGGCCCTGTTCGGCGAGAAGTACGGCGAGATCGTCCGCGTCGTGGACGTCTGCGGCTGGTCCACCGAGTTCTGCGGCGGCACCCACGTCAAGAACACCGCCCAGATCGGCTGCTTCAAGATTGTCAGCGAGTCCTCTGTGGCCGCCGGCATCCGCCGCATTGAGGCCGTCACCGGCAAGAACCTGCTGATGCGGGCCAACGCCAACGAGCTGACCCTGCGCCAGACCGCCGCCGCCCTCAAGGCCAACAACGTGGCCGACCTGGCCGCCCGCGCCGAGGCCGTCATGGCCGAGAACAAGGCCCTGACCAAGGAGCTGGATAACCTCAAGGCTGAGGTGGCTGCCTCCAAGGTCACCGACCTGTTCAAGAACGCCAACGAGGTCAACGGCGTCAAGATCGTCACCGCCTACTTCACCGGCACCGCCAGTGACACCCTGCGCGGCATGTGCGACACCATCCGCGACAAGGCCGTCAACCCGGTGGTGGCCGTCCTGGTGGGCAGCGACAACGGCAAGACCACCATGGCCGTGGCCGTCAACAAGCTGGCCCAGGCCAAGGGCCTCAAGGCCGGCAACCTGGTCAAGGAGCTGTCGGCCATTGCAGGCGGCAAGGGCGGCGGCAAGCCCGACTTCGCCATGGCCGGCCTGAAGGACGCCACCAAGATCGACGAGGCCCTGCAGGCTGCAGGCGAGGTGGCCGGCCGCCAGATGGCCTGATCCACGGCCCGCGCGCGGCTTTGGACGCCGCGCTGACTGATAACGGCAGAAACCGGCCCCCGGCCGGGCGCTGCCGGCAGATTCACCCACGAAAGGAGCTGTCACAACCATGGATGACTGCCTGTTCTGTAAGATCGCTGCGGGGGAAATTCCCTCCAACAAGCTGTACGAGGACGACCAGCTGCTGGCCTTTTATGACATCGACCCCCAGGCCCCGGTCCACTTCCTGGTCATCCCCAAAAAGCACATTCCCTCGGCCGCAGCCCTGACCGAGGCGGACGGGGCCCTGCTGGGCCACATCTTCGCCACCATCGCCAAACTGTGCAATGACCTGGGCTGCGACGGCGGCTACCGCATCGTGTCCAACGTGGGCGAGGACGCCGGCCAGAGCGTCAAGCACCTGCACTTCCATGTGATGGCCAAGCGCCCCATGGGCTGGCCCGCAGGCTGAGAGCCCAGATCGGAAAAAGGAGAGAATCACAACATGGCTGAAACCTATACTTTGAAGGTCGCGGGCCTGACCCGCGAGCTGACCATCTGCAAGGTGAACGACCACATGGACATTGCGGCCTTCATCATGCTGGGTGACAGTGAGCTGACGGTGGCCGCAGCCGCCGAGCTGCTGAAAAAGTGCCCCGACTTTGACATCCTGCTCACCGCCGAGGCCAAGGGTATCCCCCTGGCCCACGAGATGAGCCGTCAGAGCGGCAAACCCTATGTCTGCGCCCGCAAGAACGTCAAGCTGTATATGAAGGACCCGGTCATCGTGGAGGACCAGTCCATCACCACCGCCGGCAAGCAGAAGCTGGTCATCGACCGCAAGGAGCTGGACCAGATGAGCGGCAAGCGTGTGCTGGTGGTGGATGACGTCATCTCCACCGGCGGTTCCCTGAAAGCCCTGGACGCCCTGGCCGAGCAGACCCACTGCGAGATTGTGGGCCAGGCCGCCGTCCTGGCTGAAGGCGACGCAGCCAAGCGGGAGGACATCATCTTCCTGGAGCCGCTGCCCCTGTTCTTCCATTGATGGGGTGAGGCGGCCGGTCTGCGCACTCTTTGCCGGTGCGCTGAGCGCACAGCTGATCGCTGCTTATGAGCCGCAGGTGACCCTCGGGCCGCTTGCGGCTTTCTTTGTCGGGATCTGCCTGGCGGTGATGCTGCTGGGCGGGCGGCACAGGGGATATGGACCCTGGCTGCTGGCGGGGGCCATGCTGGGCATCGGCTTTACCCTGCGCACCCAGGCCCGGCTGGAAACCCTCACCAGCCGGTACGACAACACCACCGTCCGCCTGGTGGCCAGCGTGGAGGAGGTGCGGGAGGGTTACACCCGGCTGAATGTCCGGGCCAGGCTGCGGGTGGAGAGCGCCCGGGGGCAGGAGGTGTCCTTCTGCTGCTGGTGCGACAACCTGCCGGCCTGTGAGGCCGGGGACCGGATCGAGGGGATTTTCACCCTGGAATCCCCCGGCCAGGAGGACCGTCCCGGCCGCTACGCCGACGAAATCGTCTTTCTGGCCGACTACAGCCAGCAGTTTGCCCGTCTGGGAGAGGCGGAAGGCTTTCGGGCCTGGTCGGCCCGGCTCCAGCAGACCCTCAGCGACGCTCTGTGCAAAGATATGGAAGGGGACGAGGCCGGCGCCCTGGCCGCCATGGTGGTGGGGGACCGCAGCCGGATTTCCACCGAGCTGAACAGCGCCTACCGGGCGGCGGGATTGTCCCATGTGCTGGTGGTCAGCGGAATGCACGTCACCATCCTGTGCGGCATGGGCCTGCCGGCCCTGTGGGATATGAAACGCTGGCTGACGGCAGGGCAGAAGCTGGCCCTGCTGCTGCCGGACAAGCTGGGCTTTAAGCTGTACCGGCGGTTCGGGGTGCGGCTGGCCCAGATGCAGCTGCGTCCCGCCCGGCCCATGGAGGGCTGTTTCAGCCGGCGCAGGGTCTGGGCTTTGCGGCTGCGGGCCCTGGGGCCGGTGGCTCTGGCCGTCCTGCTGACCGGCATCACCGGCTTTACCCCGTCGGTACTCCGGGCCGCCGCAGCGGTGGCCATCGGGGCCTTTGGGGTGTGGGTCATGGCTCCCGCCGACGCCATGACCAGTCTGGCCCTGGCCGGGCTGGGGATGAGCGCCTTCAACAGCTACGCCGTCTGCGACGTGGGCTTTGAACTGTCCTATGCGGCGGTGATGGGCACCCTGGCAGGGGCGGCCCTGGCCCGCCGCCGCACCCAAAGGCTGAACGACCGCCCGGCCTTTCGCCGGGAGGGGATGGGACAAGCGCCCCTGATCCAGCGGGCGGCTCTGCGGCTGGCGCGGGCGGTCTGGACCACAGGATGCATCTCCCTGTGCGCCTCGGCGGCCACCTTCCCGGTGCTGGTTCTCCGGGGGATGAGCACCAGTCCCTATGCGCTCATATCGGGTGTGGCCGTCCTGTGGATGGTGCAGCCCATGATGATTCTGGGCATCCTGGCGGCCCTCACCGGGCTGGTGCCGGCACTGTACCCGATCTATCATCTGCTGGCGATGGGAGCCGGAGCTCTGGCCCGGCTTCTGAACGCCTGGGTGGAGATGGTGTCCCAGTGGCCCGGGGCCCAGATGGCCTTTGACAGCCGCTATGCCGCCGCAGTGAGCCTGATCCTGATGGGCCTGTGCTACCTGGCCTATCAGGGACGGGTGCGGGCCCGGTTCTGGGTGCCGGCGCTGGTGCTGGCGGCTGCGGTGGGGATCGGCGGGGCGGTGGTCCTGAGCCGGGATGTGGTGCAGGTGGCCCTGGTGGGCAGCGCCCAGACCCCCTCGGTGATCCTGACCCAGAACGGCCAGACGGTGGTTCTCTACCGGGGCGGCAGCAGCGGCCGCACCGCGGTGGAGGGCTGGCTGGAAAGTCACGGCCTGTCCCAGCCCTGCCTGCTGGTGGATTTGCGCAGCGAACCCTCCCGGGTGACCCGCCCCGAGGCGGACCGGGTGATTCTGGCGTCGGGGCTGGGAGATTATGCCACCTACCGGGGCCAGCGGGGCGATATGAAAGTGGAAGTCCTCTGCCTGCCCCAGGGCCGGGCCGCCCTTGTGACGGTGGGCCGGTGGCGGCTGGCAGCGGTCAACGGCACCTTTGAGCTGGCCCAAACCATGGAGGTGGACTGGCTGCTGGCCTCACCCTCCGACCCGTCGGCCTTCCGGTGGGAAGGGGTGCTGGCGCTCAAGGAATACGACTGGATGGACCCGGATACGCCCCGGGCGTCCGGGCTGCTGCTGCGGCCGGGCGGGGGCGTGCGGGTCCGGCAATGACAAAGGAGGCGAGGCGCGATGCCCGCAGAAACCAAGCTGGCGGTCCTGGCGGAACAGGGCTGCCCGGTGTTCTATTTTTACTCCACCGAGAAATATCTGGTGCACCAGGCGGTGCAGGCGGCCTGCCGCCTGCTGGCCCAGGGGGCAGAGGAGGAGATGACGGTGCTGGACGGGGCGGCTCCCGACGTGGAGCAGCTGGTGATGGCAGCGGGCACCATCTCGTTTTTCGGCACCCGGCGTGTGGTCTGCCTGCCCGAGGTGGACCCCGGGGCCTACAGCGAAAAAGACCTGGAAGCCTTCATGGACACGGTGGCCAGCCTGGAAAACGCCGTGCTGGTGCTGGGCAGCGTCTTTGAGGCCGAGCGCACCGGCAAGGCCAAGCCGGGCAAACGGGCCCAGCGGCTGATTGCCCAGTGCAAAAAGCTGGGCTGGGCCGAGGAACTGGCCAAGCCCGGCTCCGCCCAGCTGCGGCAGATGATGACCGACCGGGCCCAGGCTCAGGGGGCCGAACTGACCGGCCCGGCGGCGTCGGCCCTGCTGGACCGCTGCGGCGAGGACCCCTACCTGCTGGAAAACGAGGTGGACAAGCTGGCGGCGGCCTCGGGCTACCGCACCATCACCCCGGCCCTGGTGGCCGACATGGGTGTGGTGAGCCTGGAGGCGGACGTCTTTGAGATGGTGCGGATGGTGACCGCCCGCAACGCGGCCGCCGCCTGCAAGAAACTGCAGGTTCTGCTGCGGCTGCAGCAGGAACCCATCGCCATCACCGCCGCCCTGATCGGCAGCTATGTGGACCTGTACCGGGTCAAGCTGGGCCAGCAGAACAAAAAGAACTACACCGCCGTGTTCAAGGACTTCGGCTACAAGGGCAGTGATTTCCGGCTCAAGCGGTCGGCCCAGACGGCGGCAGGCTACACCCTGCCCCAGCTCAAGCGGTGCCTGAATATCCTGCTGGAGCTGGACAAAAACCTCAAGGGCCAGCCGGTGAACCCCCAGGTGCTGCTGGAAATGGCCCTGTGCCGCCTGGCCATGGAAGGAGGCAGCCGATGAGCGAACGTCTGCATACCGGCCGGGTGCTGGTGGTGGAGGGCAAGTACGACGCCGCCCGCCTGGCCGGCCTCACCGACGCCATGATCCTGCTGACGGGCGGGTTCGCGGTGTTTTCGGACAAAAAACGCCAGCGGCTTCTCAAGCAGCTGGCAGAGCAAAACGGCCTGATCCTCCTGACCGACTCGGACAAGGCGGGGTTCCAGATCCGCACCTACATCACCAACCTGGTGGGGGAGGAACACGTGGTCCAGGCCTATGTCCCGGCCATGCCGGGCAAGGAGCGCCGCAAGGCCGCCCCCGGCAAGGAGGGTCTGCTGGGGGTGGAGGGGGTGCCCGACGAGGTGATCCTCCGCAGCCTGCGGCAGGCTCTGGGCAGCGAGGCCGACCGGCCCGCCGCCCCCCGAACGGGCCGGGCCGTCACCTACACCGACCTGTACGACTGGGGCCTGTCGGGTACCGCAGGGGCCGCCGAGCGGAAATACCGGCTGCTGGGGGCCCTGGGGCTGCCGCCGAGGCTTTCCAAAAAGGAAATGCTGGAGGTATTCAACCGGCTGTATACCTTTGAACAGCTGGACCGCCTGCTGCAGCAGCTGGAAGAACCCGAATCCTGAACAAAACAAACGCCCGGGCCTTTCCCGCAAAAGGGGATAGGCGCCGGGCGCTTTTGTGTGTTGGGCAGGATTCAGCCCGAGATGGCGTTCTCGATGACGCGGCAGAGCAGGGCCAGGTCGGAACCGGCCAGCAGCTCAAACTTGACGGCTCCCAGGCCGGAATACCACAGCTGCAGCTCGCCGTCCAGATCGCCCATGCCGGCGGACTCGATGGCGTAGGCCTGCACCCGGCGGTAGGGCAGGGAGGTGAAGGACTTTTTCATCCCGGTGACCCCCTGGACGTTGATGGCGATGACCCGGCGGTCGGTAAAGACGACGCCGTCCCGGACGCTCTGGAAGGCCTGGACCACCTGTTCACCGGGGGTGAGCAGAGGCTGGATCAGGCGCTCCAGCTTGGAGTCGTTGACCGGGCGCAGTTTGAGGAAGGACGGGTTTTCAAAATCAATCATGGCGGACACCTCTTTCGTTGGATGGTTAGGGTGAGTATAACAGATTCAGACGCCGGGGGCAACCCCGGCCAAAAGGTCCAGCGCCTGCCGGAAATCCCTCCGGCGCAGTCCCCGCATGCTGTCCACCTCCACCAGCCGGGCTTTCAGGGCCGGCGTGCCGGTGAACTCGTCGGGCCGGTCGTCCAGGATGACAAAGCCGGCGCCGGGGTGCTGTTCCAGCCAGGCGGCGATCTCCTCCCCCTTGCTCCGGCCCAGAATGGGGGCCAGATCCCATACCGGGGTGCCGTTGGCCTCCAGGGTGCGGTAGAAGTGGTCCCGGATGGCCTGCATGAAAGGGTCGTCGTCCTCAAAGCTGTACCGCCAGGAGGAGGACAACACCACCCGGGCGCCGGTGCGCCGCACCAGCCGGCGCAGCAGCCCCAGGGCGATGGGGTCAAAGAAGGGCCGCTCCATGGGCCGGCGGAACAGCCAGTTCAGCCGGACGCTGAGGGGCGTGCAGAGAACGCCGTCGATATCCAGGAAAATCACCGTCATAACAGGGCCTCCGTCGGGGTGGGCAGGTGCTGGCTTTATTGTAGCACGGCCCGGCCCCGCCGGCAACTGCCGATTGACGAAACGCCCCAAACGCGGTATACTATAGAGCAGTGCCGGGGTGTTGCGCAGTTGGTAGCGCGCCTGCTTTGGGAGAATACGCCCGGGCCACCCCACAACTTCATATCCGGGTGTAGCGCAGCTGGTAGCGCGCCTGCTTTGGGAGCAGGATGCCGCAGGTTCGAATCCTGTCACTCGGACCACCTTTCTTAGAAAAACCGCCTAAATAGGCGGTTTTTCTGCGTTTTTAGTTTGAATTTTACTGTTTTAGCGTTTGCTGTTTTGAGGTGGTTCAAAGAGTGCAATATCGGCGGGCGCATGAGTGAGCGTAGCGGCTGAAACCGCTAAATCCCTAACCCATCCCTAATTGGCAGAAAGCCAAAAGTATATGCTACTAATCTTGTCTTTCTGCACTTTATAGGATATACTCATTTGGGAGGGTTGTGATATGGAGTTAACCATTAAAATTCAAGGTGATAGCGAAGGGTATGTCACTTTTGAGTGCCCATTTTGTGGCTCAGAATTTAAACTTCAAGCTGGAGAATATCAGGATGATGAACACCCGTTTGAAGATTTATTCTGCCCCTATTGCGGCCTTACACGATATAAGAACGCATTTCTTTCCCACGAGGTAATTGAGCAGGCTCAGGCAATGGCATACAATTATGCTGTCGAGGAACTCAACAAGGCTTTTGGTAAGATGGCAAAATCTATTAATAGATCTAAAGGCATAATCAAGATGAAGTATCGTCCGCTAAAAAAAGTAGCAACGAAGGAATTGAAGGATAAAGACACATCAGAGGTAGAATTCAACTGTACTTGTTGCAATCGGCATGTTAAGGTCCTGTACTGTGCTGGTGTGTCCAAAATATTTTGTCCGTACTGTGGGGTGGATATATGATTACTCTTCGTGAACTCAGAACAATTAGTCTTGAATTTAGACGTGTATCAAGTAATTTTTTAAACTGCGATGATGATACAGCGGATGTTGCATTGATCCGTTTTTATTCTTATTTGACTAAAACGGAATGGATTCAGGATTTAATCTCAGATATCCTTACCACTACAGAATTTGATTTCAGAGACTGCTTCCCGGAGCATAGTGATGATTGGTTTGAGGCATCTATTCCAGTAGATGAAAAGCAACATTTCAAAGCTCAATTTGATTATCTCTCTTTTCTTGCTGGGCGGACTCCAGTGAATGTGTTGGGTGAGGCAATGCACTATTATCACTCTGCAAAAAAGTTTTCGGAAATAATCCAGTCCTTTGTTTGCAACACATTTAAACCAATGATTGACTACATTAACGATGCTATTTCCATGGAGATGATAGTTTTAGAAGCAGAAACGAAGTTGCCCGTTCCCACAGTGTATCAAACTATTGAAAACAACTATGGTACTGCAAATGCACAGGGAACAGGAAACATAACTTCTTCTAATATCAGCACATCCACCGTGTCGGATATCACAGATTTGCTTGCAAAAATTCTTCCGTCCCTGGATTTGTTGTCTGATGTCCCTCAGGATGAAATTGATAATGTCAAAGACGATTTAGAGTCTGTTGAAGAACAGCTCACTTCTGCCGCTCCCAAGAAAAAAAGACTGCAAAAGGCAGTGGATGGAATCAAAAAGTTTCTTTCAGATTTTTCTATGAAAGTTGCTGTTTCCGTAGCTGCAGGAGCTGTGACCAGCGCAGATTGGTTCATGCTTATTCAGAAGTTGGAAGAGTATATCAGTAGCATTGGATAATCTCATCTCAAATCCGTTGCCCTTAGGTGAACTTTTACCTAGGGTGTATCTGAAAACTCAAAAACGCCCAAAAAAGTGTTAAAAAGACAAGAAAAAGACATAAAAGGATTCTATCATAGGCAGTGCAAGGAAGTGATAGCATGACGATTCATCGTT
>NZ_NFLL01000024.1 GCF_002160895.1 Faecalibacterium sp. An122
GTGATTTACCAGACCGCCGAGGACGGGCTGGGCGATACCGTCAAGCCCCGCTTGATAGAAGCCGAAGCCGACCTTGACCGCGTGCTTGTGATTGATGAAGCCAAGCGGGAGCTTACCCTCTCCGACGAGCGCATAGAAAAGGCAATCACGCAGAACGAGGCGCGGTTGATTATCCTTGACCCCATACAGGCGTACATGGGCGAGAAAACCGACATGAACAGGGCAAACGAAGTGCGCCCCATGTTCCGCCGCCTTGCCGATGTTGCCGAGCGTACCGGGTGCGCCGTTATCCTTATCGGACACTTGAACAAAGCTGCCGGAGGGCAGAGCGCATACCGGGGCTTAGGTTCTATCGACTTCCGCGCCGCAGCAAGGAGCGTCCTGCTGATCGGGCGCGTGAAGCGGGAGCCGAATGTGCGTGTTATCGTCCATGACAAATCTTCCCTTGCGCCGGAGGGCAAGCCCGTTGCCTTTTGCCTTGACCCGGAAACAGGCTTTTCATGGATAGGCGAGTATGACATTACCGCCGACGAGCTGCTGTCCGGCGCGGGCGGGAACACCGCCACCAAGACCGAACAGGCGGAACGGCTGATACTTGATTTACTTGCAGACGGAAAAGAGCTTGCCAGCGAGGACATTGATAAGGCCGCAGCCGAAGCCGGGATTTCTGCCCGTACCGTCCGGGCGGCAAAGAAAAACCTTGACGGGCGCATTACCTCAAAGCGCATCGGCGCGGCATGGTATCACGCCCTCAAAAAATGAAGTGGCAAAATCCAAGTGGCAAAACCCAGATACCTTGCCACTTTGCCACTTCGCCACTTCAACCCTCAACCACCGCCCCATGTGCTGCCGCATGGGGCTTTTCTCATAGAAAGGAGCAGCCTATGAACAATGAAACCAGCAAGACCAGCGCCCCCGCAGCCGCTTCCCCTCTGACCGCCAAACCCGACCTTGTGAAGAACATCGGCGGCACGACCTTTGACATTCATATCCATTTCAGCGAAACCAGCCGGGAAACCTTTACGGACAAGGTTGTGCGCCTTATCAAGAACGACAGCGGCGATGAAACCGCTTAAAAGCAAGATACTTTTTTCTTGTTCCTTATTGACAAAACCCGAAAGGCACCATCCTGGTGGAGTGCGGCAAAATGCTTCAGCGCGGCACACCCAAGCTGGGCAAGGACGGCAAGCCCATGAAGGATAAGCACGGCAAGGACATCTATGAGCCTTATCGGATCAAAGTCCTCAATACCATCAACTTCAAGAAGTCCATGCACTATAATCCCTTTGCCTACATCCACTCCGAAAAGGACATCTTGAAACTGGTCACGACGCTGATCGCCAACACCAAGGGCGAGGGCAAGGCCGGGGACGATTTTTGGGTTAAGGCCGAGACGCTTTTGTACTGCGCCCTCATTGGGTATATCCACTACGAGGCCCCGGTGGAGGAACAGAATTTCTCCACCCTCATCGAGTTCATCAACGCGATGGAGGTCCGGGAGGATGACGAGGAGTTCAAGAACCCCGTGGACCTGATGTTTGACGCGCTGGAGGCAGAGAAGCCCAACCACTTCGCCGTCCGTCAGTACAAAAAGTACAAGCTGGCTGCGGGTGTTATAGAATGCAGACAGAATTTTAATATCGCTTGATTCAAACCGGTTTGGAAGATGTTAAAATTGACGATTAAACGATGAAAGGGGCGTGATCCTAGTGGCAAGGAAATCCGAACGCTATCCTGCGCTCTACGAACGCCTGAGCCACGACGATGAGCTGCAAGGCGAATCCAACTCGATCTCAAACCAGAAGCGCATCCTGGAGGATTATGCGGAACAGCAGGGTTTTTCCAACTGTGTTCACTTCACCGACGATGGCATCTCCGGTACCCGGTTTGACCGGCCCGGCTTTCAAAAAATGATTGACGAGGTCAAAGCCGACCGAATCTCGGCGGTCATTGTGAAAGACATGAGTCGTTTCGGTCGTGACTATCTGCAAGTTGGAACCTATATGGAGGTGCTGCGGAAACACGACACTCGGCTAATTGCCCTGAATGACAGTGTGGACACCCTCAAAGGCGATGATGAGTTTACTCCATTCAGAAATATTATGAACGAATGGTACGCTCGTGATACAAGCAAAAAAATTCGTTCTGCTTTTCAGGCGAAGAATCTTGCAGGAAAGCACACCAGCAGTTCCGTGCCCTATGGGTATCTGAAATCAGAACGGGATAAAAACCAATGGGTGATCGACCCGGTAGCGGCTCCGATTGTCCAGCGGATCTACCGTATGACCATGGAAGGCAAAGGTCCTTACCAGATCGCAGCCATTCTCTCAAACGAACACATTGAAATTCCGGCTTACTATCACCAGAAGCTGGGGATCGGCCTGTGGAAGACTCGAGAAATCAAGTCCCCCTACCGGTGGGGTAGTTCCACCATCGTCCACATCCTGACCAATCCCTCTTACCTGGGGCACACCTGCAATTTCAAAACACGAAAGCACTTCAAGGACAAGAAAAGCCACTATGTTGACCAGGACCAATGGACCATCATCAAGGACACCCATGAGCCAATCATCGACCAGGAAACCTACGATACGGTGCAGCGGATGCGTGTTAGCGTCCGGCGCTACCCGGACGGATGGGGAGAAGCTCATCCCCTGGCAGGTCTGCTATATTGTGCAGACTGTGGCAGTCCGATGTACATTCACCGTACCGGAAATGGCAACCGCACAGCAAACTTTTCCTGTTCTGGTTATGGCAAAATCCCCGTTGGCAGCAAATGCGCCAGCGGACACTGGGTCAATGCTGATTCGATAATGAAACTACTCCAGGAAACACTGCGGGAAATCGTTCGGTTCTCAAAAGAGGATGAAGAAGAATTTGCCTGTATCGTAAAGTCTGAGATCGAAAACCGGCAGTCCAGCGAAATGAAGGGTCAGAAGACTCGGCTCACTGCCTGCCAAAAGCGACTGGATGAGCTGGAAACCCTGCTCTGTAAAATCTATGAGGACAACACTCTGGGAAAGCTCACGGATAAGCGGTATCGGACTCTGGAGGCACAGTACACCAAAGAACAGGAAACCCTTGAAATAGAAGCCGCAGCTCTGCAAAAGAAAGTGGATGAATATGAACAGGAACAGAAGTCAGCGGACAAGTTTATTGCACTGGTGAAAAAGTACCAGAACTTTGAAGAACTGGATGCCGTCATGCTGAACCAGTTCATCTACAAAATCTTTGTGCATGAACGGGATTACAAGGGCGTGGCGAATTCCCCGCAGACCATTGAGATCTACTTTAATTTTGTTGGCAAGTTCGGGATGCAGGAGATCAATCCGCCATCCGAGGAAGAACGGGCCGCCCTGGAAGAAACGGAACGGCTGCGCCAGAAACGGCACGAAGCCTATCTCCGCCGGAAAGCGAACGGCTGGCAGGACGCCTACTACCAGAAAACCAAGGCAGCTAAGAAAGCCGCCATGGACGCCAAGAAAGAAGCAATCCGAGCCGAAGATCGAGCAAAGGGTGTGTATTATCTTCCCAATCAGAAATGCCTGGACACAGGGCCGAAAGGAGAATCTGCATGAACAAGCTGCAGCATCATATCCACGACAACAGGAACGGTCTGGATTATGTCCTGACGGACAATTATTATCTTCCGGCACTGAAACTGCCGGAAGATAACCGCCCCATCGGCCGCTGGGGCCGACTACATAAGGAATACCTGAAAACCTACCGTCCTCTCCTTTATCAATCACTGCTTCTATCCGGCAGGCTGCACACCATCTTGTCCGACCTGGATGAACAGGCTGCCGAACGGTGCCGTCTGATTGTCCAGCAGATGGTTCAGGCTGAAGGCATCACCGAGGAGATGAAAGCAACTGATCCGGTGCGATGGGTACAGGCCATGAACTCCATCCGTAGCCGGGCCGAGGAGATCATCCAGGCTGAGATGATTTATGTATGAGGAGGGCAGAACGATGATTCTGGAAGCAATCTATAGCGGCGACTTTTATCCCAGTGAAACGGTTGTACCGAAGTCTGAAAAATACCGGAACGCACTGAAAGCCTGAGAGAAGATTATGGATCGGCTGGCTGAAAAGCTGAGCAAGGACGATTACGACCTAGTGGAAGAACTCCAGGATCAGGCTTCCATCGCCCAGAGCGAGGAGAACGAGTGCCACTTCAAGGTTGGAGTTTCAGTAGGACTATTGGTCCAGCAGGAGGTAATGAAACAAGTTGAGTCCATGCTTTAATATTAAAAAGGTAAAAGAATTTTGAATAATATTTCTGTCGCCTTTAGTGTTTGGTCATTATGATGAGCTTGCGCGTTATGCCGCTGTATGGTTTTCATACAGCGGTTTGGGTTTGCTGATATTACATAATAAGGTTTGTAACGTGTATCAGGATACATTATAATAAGAAGCAAAGCAACATGAAGATAATGGCCAAAGACGTAATGTCTTGGTGATGATCATCAGGTGCTGCGGGATGAGATTGACAAGATTGTTAGGGAGATCGAGGGATGAGAGGCGAACAGGAAAGCCGCTGCCTTGACCGGGTAAGAGAGCATTTATATGGGGATAAAATCCGCTTTTTCTGCCGTGATTGGCGAATGGTTGCATCGATACTTGAGCGTGCAAAACCGAATTTAGAGGCGAGCAAATTTCCGGATTTTGTGTTTAGGGATGGTTTCATCGAACATTTTCAGATCACAGCATCGAAAGAGAATAAAAAGGGCTCCTGTCATAAACAAAAGCAAGCAGAGTTTCATCGGGAAATGGACGGTATCCAAGACAAATTGCGTCAGGAGCTGGAACAGATGCCGCTTCCAATGAAAAACACCATAAGTACTACATCATATGAAATGATCCCGCCAGAGTATAGCTATAAGATGTTCCAATCGTCTTTTCGTGAAAATTGGGGACATCATATCTGCTCGTTGAAAAAATATACAGGGGCGAAAAATATTGGTATTTTTTTGGTGGAATACGTTGGGCCGCTTTTCAAAACCATGCGTGAGGGAGAGTTTGTCCATTTCTACCAGCTACAGGAGGATGTAGCCATGCTGCATTTTCTGGATGCGTATAAAGCGTGGATATCCTATGTTGTTTTTACGGATGGACAATTCTGCGAAGTGATAGATCTACAGCAGATTCCATTGCTAATGGAACAAGCACCCAAAGATATTTCTTTTGAAGCAGGGCGATATAGAGAAAGCAACTTGATTACAGGGGTAGATATCGTTGACATGAACTAAAACAGGAGGAGCTATTCCAGACTGCAAAAAGTATTATCTGGAAGTGAAAAATAGATCGCTCAGAGACATTGGGAGTTGACCACTGCCACCATTTTTTCTATACGTCCAACGAAGAAGAGTTCGAGAATGATATAAGCCCCGGCTCGAACACGCTTGTGTTCAACCGGGGCTTTGTTCATATTCCATACGCTGCAGCGCAGAGCCTGTGATTTTGACCGCAGTTAGGGGCAATGTTATCGATGAAGTGAAAGTGGAAAAGGCTGTTCAATGGAATAGCTTACTGCAGTGAATCGGATGCGTCATAAAGCGCCTGAGCCATTTTGCCTGCTCCCTCTACAGACATCATACCTTGGAGGACATTTCGGATCGTGGTGCCGATGGCAAATTCATATTTTTGGATAGAGAAATTTTCATGAGATCCATCCTTTATGCCACGTTGACCTAATCCAAAACTTTTTTTGGAGGTATTCATCCAAGGGAAGATGCTATAGTTTTGGAAGTCTTCATAAGCGTCTATAATAGGAGAGGTGCCGCCTAGCCGAACTAAAAGGGATGCAATTTCGGTGGAATAATACCAATTGAAAAACTGTTTGCAGGCATCCACTTTTGTACTGTATCGGGAGATGCCGACCACACCGCCACCCAGCAGGGGTTTTCTACCGGGGATAACCGCGGCACCAACTTTGCCAACCACGGTTGAATTTTTGGAGTTGATCAAAGCGGCCGCATAGTTGGAGTAGACGATGGTCATGGCTGTTCTTCCTTCGGAAAACTGCCGGATGCTATCGCCCCACCAATTCTGTTTGCAGGCGAATTTCTCTAAAGTCTGGTATTGGCGGACGGCTTCTTCCATTGCTGGCGTATCGAGCCGAATTCGCCCATCGGCATCGCACAGACTGTCAGTTTTGGAAAGATAAAATGGGAGAAAATCGCTTGCTGCCACCGCGGCAGAACCACAGGTCAAAGTGGTTCCATATTCGGTGGGAGAGTCGGGATTATGTTCTTGGGAAAAGAATTCGGCAACATGGAGATACTGGTCATAAGTGGTGGGAACCGCCAGGTTCTCATGAAAGTGTTCATAGTAGGCCCTGCATAGCTTTGCATCATTAAATAGATCTGCCCGATATAAAAATATCTGTACGCTGGGGTCAAGCGGAAGGGCATAGATACGATTTTCCAAAAGCGAATAATTGTTGTAACCACTTTGGATTAGGCGAGGAGGAAGCTCGTCAGACGAAATGGGGATCTCGTCAAAGGGAAGATATATTTTCTTGCCTACATCGTCAAATTGTGCCACATCAATTCGGATCATATCGTAAGTGAATTGGGGACCAATCAGGTTGAGCTGGGCAAGCAAGTCATCGTAGGGAACACTGATCAGTCGGACTTTGATTCCGCTGTAATACTCAAATTCCGGGAGAAGATTCTTAAGAGCCTGGGTGGAAGGATTTTCCAGGGTGAGCATGGTTAATTCTCCGCCGGGCATCCGCTTGAGAGAAGACAGATGGTCGGCGAAGCCTTTGGGCCGGAAGAGTGCTTCTTGGGAGCTGTTTTCGCTGAGTTCTGAGAGCTTCGATAGCATTTTAACTGTCCGAATACCGAGAAACCCATAGTCCAGCTGATAAGATTTCCATTGTTCTCTTGCCGGTGCAGAATAGGCTCCAATGATCACTATAGCTGGAATTTTCTCGATGTGCAGGAGTTGAAACGCAGAGAACAACGCATCCATGCAAATAGAACTCTGTAGTAGGATCGCGTCATATTGTGCACAGATGTGGGCAAAATCAAATGCTTGATTTAGGGCTAGTTTGTAGTTGGCGGAAACGGGGTGGAGGGAAAGGTTATGAGAAGAAAAACTTGCCTTTAGGTTCTTCAGTAGGAGATCTTCTGATTCACCGTGCCGACTGGCACCGAAATAAGCCATGCGTTGCCATGCTTGACTGGAACAATAAACAGCAATGTCCTCGCCGATCTGGGACGTGTCAAATGCAATGAACCATTCGTTGGAGCGTAGATCACAGGGCTTGCGGTCAATATAGATCACAGGGCAGGGGAGACTCCGGTATTTTTCAAGACATTCTTTGCTTAGGCAGGAAACTGTAATGAGTGCAACCAGGCCCGAAACTCGCAAATTGTCTAAAATGGCCTCTTCTTCCGCTGGAATATCCTCTGTTTGGTATACTAACAAACTATTTTGGCTCTTCGGAAAATTCAGCTGGATCGCCGTGAAAAAATCAATATATTTCGTTTCTTTCAGGGACGGCAAGAGAACAGCAATCGTGCTTGGGGCTCCTTGCCGAAGCCGCTGGGCCTGAACATTGGGCACATATCCCAGCTTTTTGATAGCTTCCTCGACCAATCGAATTTTCTCGATGCTTACCTTTCCGGTTTTGTTGAGGACATTTGAAACTGTACCGTGCGAAACTCCCGCTTCTTTTGCGATATCGTTGATGGTGGGCACGAAAAGACCCTCCTTTGTCACTAGTTTCTATAATGATGATAACTTAATTTAGACAGAATTACAAGACAAAACTTTGAAGAAATGAACAAATATTGGAACGAGTCATTTTTTGACGCAAGAGAAAATGCGATATTGCGGAGAAAAAACGGCAAAAACAAGGTATATTGCACATAAAACGTTAACGATATTTGTTGATATAGGAGAAAACGGCGCTTTTTAACAAAAAATGTGTTGGGATTTATTGACTCGTTCCAATTTGCGTGCTATGATGATTACAACACAAGGCAAATGAATGGAACTTATCACACTGACGAAGAAAAAGACAACCTCAAGATTTATAAAAAGGAGTATTGCTATGAAAAAGATTTCTCGCCGTTGTTTCATCCAGGCTGCTGCTCTTGCGGCCGCAACTTCCGCGCTGACAGCCTGCGGCGCGTCCTCTTCCAGCGCGCAGGCTGCTGTTTCCAGCACAAGCGATATGCCCTCCAATAAAGGAACCGGTGTGACGCTGAATATCTATACCAATTCGGAGACGGATGGCCGAGACGCATGGCTGATTGAACGTGCGGCACAGGATGGCTTCAGCGTACAGGTTGTGGGCGCGGGTGCTGCTGACACGCAGAACCGTCTGCTGGCAGAAAAGAGCGCTCCGATTGCGGATGTTGTGTTCGGTCTTAATGCAATTATCTGGGAGTCACTGAAAGCGGAAGATATTCTTCTGCCCTACGTTCCGGAGTGGGCCGATGAAATTCCTGCGGGATTGAACGATCCTGATGGCTACTATCACGCAATTGTCAAACAGGCGATTCTGCTGGTGTACGATTTGAACCAGATGTCGCCTGAAGAAGCTCCGAAAGATTGGCCGGATCTGTGGACCAAGCCCGAATTCGACCAGAAGTACGAGTACCTGACCGGCCTAGGCGGCGGCACCGTGCGCAACGTGCTCGCAGGCATTCTGGTCCGCTACGCAGACCCCAATGGAGACCTGGGGATTTCTCAGGAGGGCTGGGATGCCATTGCAGAATACTACAAACATGGTGTTCCCAATGAGAGCGGCGTAGATCTGTATGGGCAGATCGTCAGCGACACCAGCACGGTAGTCTGCGGTCAGATGTGGTCTTCTGGTATTGAGACCCGCGACGAGCAGTACGGGACAAAGACTGGTTATGCGGTTCCGGATGTTGGTGTGCCTTATGCGGTTGAAGGCGTTGCAATCGTCAACGGTACCAAGAACGTAGACGAGGCGAAGCGTTTCGTCAACTGGTTTGGCAGCGCCCAGATCCAGGGCGAGTGGGCGAAGGCTTTTTCGACGTTACCCGCAAATACCAATGCGGTGAGCATGGCCAATGAGTTCAACCAGGAGATTTCCAAATTGCCTGCACAGCAGATTGACTGGGCACTGGTGGCTAAGAATATCGACGCATGGTGTGAGAAGATCATGCTGGAGTATATGCCGTAATTCTCCTGACAGAAAGTTCGCTTGTTCACACTGAATAAATTGGAAAGGCCGGTTTGCAAATATATTATCGCGAGCCGGCTTTTTTGTAACAGATCGGCTTTGAGGTGGAAGCATGATTAAGCTTGAGCATATCGAAGTGACTTTTGGCACTTTTAAGGCGTTGCAGGATATTAACATTGATATTCAGGAAGGCGAATTTTTTACCTTCCTGGGTCCCTCTGGTTGCGGCAAAACCACGACTCTGCGCACGATCACTGGATTTATTTCTCCCAGCAATGGTACAGTCAGCGTTCGCGGGAAAGATATTACCAACACTCCGATTGAAAAACGGAATATCGGGATGGTTTTCCAGAGCTATGCGCTGTTCCCGACCATGACGGTGTATGAAAATATCGCTTTTGGCCTCCAGGTCAAAAAGATGAATAAGGAAGAAATCCGCAAAAAGGTCATCGAGATGGGCAGAAAGGTCGATCTGAGCGAGGATCAGCTGAAAAAGAAAGTCTCGGAGCTGTCCGGCGGTCAGCAGCAGCGTGTGGCTATCGCCCGCGCACTGGCGACCAACCCAGAGATCATCTGCCTGGATGAGCCGCTGTCCAATCTGGATGCTAAGCTGCGGGTTCAGCTGCGCAACGAGCTGAAGGATTTGCAGAAACGTTTCGGCATTACCACAGTTTATGTTACCCACGACCAGGAAGAAGCGCTGACCCTTTCGGATCGGATTGCAGTTTTCAACAAAGGCGTCATCGAGCAGATTGGCCGCCCTGATGAGATTTACAGCCACTCGGCCACAGAGTTTGTCTGCAACTTCATCGGTGACATCAACCGGCTGGGCGAGGCGTTCCTGGTGGGGACCGGCGCAGATAAAGCTGGGGTTGATACCAGCAAACACTGCTATATCCGCTTGGAACGGATGCACGTCAATGAGCACATGGCGAATGATACGCTGAAGACAGAGGCCGTTGTTGAAGACTATGAGTTCTATGGCCTATACATCAAGTACACGGTCCGGGCACTGGGGCAGACTGTCAAAGTTGTCGAAAAGAACAGCGGCAAGCCCTTGTACCAGAAGGGAGACACGGTAACGCTGAGTTACAACCCTGCTGACATTATGCAGTATGAGGGGTGATTCCGATGAAAGAAAAGAAAATCTCTTTTACACCTGAAAAGCTTTGGAGCATTGCGGTCTTTGCCTTCTTTGCGTGGTTCATCTTTTCTTTTTTGCTGTTCCCGAATCTGAACACGATTGTGAGCGTGTTTTACCAGGACGGCCACTTTACCACAGAGGTATTTACTAAGCTGATCAACTCTGAAAAAGCCATGCGAAGCCTGCGCAACAGTCTAATTCTAGCGCCATCGCTGTCTTTAACCGTCGGCTTTGTGGGCATCAGCCTGGTGTTAATCACAGAGTATTTTGACATCAAAGGCGCAAATATCCTGCGGCTTGGCTACATGACGACTCTGATTTACGGCGGCATTATCCTGGTGTCCGGTTACAAGTTCATCTACGGAAAAACCGGCATCCTAACCTCGCTGTTTGTCAAGATCTTTCCGAATTTCCCGATCGATTGGTTCGAGGGCTACTGGGCCGTGCTGTTTGTTATGACCTTTGCCTGTACCTCCAACCATATGATCTTTCTGCGCAACGCCATGCGCTCAGTAGACTTTCAGACCGTCGAAGCGGCCCAGAATATGGGGGCATCTCAATTCCGTATTCTGACCCGAGTGGTATTTCCCGTGTTGACTCCCTCCCTGATGGCGGTGACCATCCTGACCTTTATTACAGGTCTGTCGGCGACTTCTGCACCTCTGCTGGTGGGCGGCCGGGATTTCCAAACCATTACACCGATGATCCTGACCTTTGCCAACAACATAAGTTCCCGTCCTCTGGCGGCGCTGCTGGCACTGTTTCTGGGGGTGGCGACCATTCTTCTGCTGACGATCATGATCCAGATCGAAAAGCGCGGCCACTATATGTCCATCTCGAAGGTTAAAACCACCATCGTCAAACAAAAAATCCGTAATCCGGTCCTGAATGTGTTGGCGCATGTCTATGCATATTTCCTCTTCTTAATCTATGTGGTTCCTGTCAGCCTGGTTGTCCTTTTCTCCTTTACAGATTCTGCAACCATCGCCAGCAAAAAGTTGACCCTTTCCAGCTTCACCCTTCAAAACTACATTGCCATTTTTCAGAAAGCCTCTTCCTATAAACCGTTTATGGTCAGTATTTGCTATTCGGCAATTGCCGCTTCGATTGCAGCCGTGATCGTTTTGGTTGCCTGCCGGATTCTCCAGAAGCGCAAGGACCGGCTGAGCGGAGCGATGGAATATGGCTTGCTGATTCCCTGGCTTTTGCCGACCACTCTGATGGCCCTTGGGTTGATTACCACTTACAATACGCCCCGGCCCTGGATGCTCAACAAGGTTCTTACCGGAACATCCATCATTATGCTGATCGGGTATGTAATTATTAAGATTCCCTTTACCCTGCGTATGACCAAAGCTGCGTTCTTCTCTCTGGATGATTCGCTGGAGGATGCAGCGCGCAATATGGGGGCAAAGCCGTTCTATACCTTTATGCGGGTTCAGTTGCCGATCATTTTGCCTACTGTCCTGGCGATTTTCGCCCTGAACTTCAACGGATTGCTGGGCGATTACGACATGTCGGTCTTTATGTACCATCCGCTGAACAAACCTCTGGGCGTTTATATTAAATCCTTAACAGACTCGGAAACAAATGCCGATAACGCAGCCCTGACCTTTGTGTATGCAGTTCTGATGATGATTATTTCGGCAATTGTGATGTACCTGGTCTATGGCCGCGGCAACAAGATCGATAAAAGTAAGGACTAAGCTTACGGGAAAATCAATTTAAATGAGGTTTTGATATGATTGGTAAAAAAGAATATGCCCAGACGAACGAACTTTTGAATGCACGTCTGGAAGAGAAGAAAGTTCTGATTGCAGTACATCGCGGGGCCTGGGGCGGGAATGTGATTGAAAACACCATTCCTTCTTTTGAACTGGCATTGGGGATGGGGGCAGATATGTTTGAATGCGATCTTTCCAAATCCGCAGATGGAGAATTGTTCTGTTTCCATGATGGGTACGAGCAACGTCTGCTGAACCAGAAAGAGAACATCAAGACAATGTCTTCGGAGCAGATCGACTCCCTGGTGTTCCAGAACAGCATCGGAGACGCAAGCGGCAAACATGTGGAACGGTTTGAAGAAGTCCTGGCCCATTTCACCCAGGGCGAACTGTTTAACGTGGACCGTGCGTGGCCTATTTTGGCGGAAACCGACGAAGCAATGCGAAAGTATCCCCATGTGCTCAAACAGGCAATCATTAAAACACCGGTCAAAGAGGAGTATCTCTCCTTTTTCCAGAACTGCCCGGTTAAGTACATGTATATGCCCATTGTTTACAATATGGATGAGTTGCGCAAGGTGCTGAGCTACGACCAGATCAACGTGGTTGGTGTAGAGGCAATTGCCGGCTCAGCTGATTCCGAAATGTTTGAAGAGGAAAATCTGAAGTGGATTCGGGAACAGGGGCTTTATGTCTGGGTTAACAGCATCACCCTGAGTGACCATCATGTCCTGAGCGGAACCTTTGACGATGACAAGGCTCTGCGGGAAGGCGGCGATGCCGCGTGGGGCGTGCTGATGGAGCGGGGATACAACGTGATCCAGACCGACTGGCCTTCGCAGCTTGCAAATTACCGGAATCGCAAACTGGGCGTGTAACCATAGACGGCAGAGACCGCGCTGGTCTCTGCTTTTTTCATAAAGGAACGAAACGATGAAATATAATATTTGCTTTAGGATTAGAGTTTTGAGCCTGGCGCTCTCAACTGCCATCTTGATGTCGGCATGTTCCGGATATTTTCCGGTAGATCCATCAAATGAGACGCTGACCGCATCCATTGCCTTAACAGAAGAACAACCGATGCCTATTCCCAAAGAGCAGGGAAGAGGAGAACCTATCGAGCAGCTTGTCCCGATGTATGCAGAGGAATATATGAGCGATACGCGGCTAAAAGATATGGTCGTTGCATTTCGCCGGTGGGAATGGAACAAGGTTTATTCGGGATTGGACCAAATCGTGGAGGAAGATCCAGATTATCTCGACGCTTACCGATTGCAGGCAGAAGTTTATCTTATTAACCAGGATTATCGCGCTGCTTTGTCACAGCTTGACCGTATTCTGGAAAGGGAGCCGATGGATGTTCATGCGCTGGGCGTGACAACCATTATCATGCATATTATGAACGACGAGCAGGGCGAAAGCGAACGCCTCAATGCTTTAAAACAAGTACAACCGGAGGCCGCAGCTGCCGTAAGCCAAATGCTCGCTCAGGCAGATCAACTTATCCATGCAGATTATAGCGGACAGTCCCAAACGGATGTGATTCCGGATGCCATTGCGATTTATGGTCAAACACCCAAAAGCAACGGAACCCCTTCTGCCGGTATGCTCAGCAGATTGGAGCGCGGTCTCGAGATGGCTAAAAAGTTCCCAGACGCCAAGATTATTTTAAGCGGTGGCGATGTTCGCACAGAATATACAGAAGCGTCCGTTATGAAACAGTGGCTTTTGGACCAAGGCGTTTCAGAAGATCGTCTGATCCTTGATGAAAAAGCGCGGGATACCTACGGGAATGCCATTGGAACACTGGGTATTCTTGAGGATATGGATGCTCACAGTGTCATAATCGTGGGGACTCTTTTGCATTTGCCTCGCGCAGTAACAACAACTGTAATTTATGCCCAGCATATTGGATATGACCTTGCCATTGATTCGGCAGGCGGCGGAGAAACCGCTGTTTTGGACGACGGCGAAGTTGCATATGCATACGTCAATGCTGCGCGGGCTGCGGGCCTGTTTACGAAAAGTGATTATTCTACGTTTGATCCTGCCTGAGAGAGGATAAACATTGTCAATAGTTCAAGGAAAGGAGATGGATCTTGTTGTCAACGCCCATTTACGATGTGCTGCATATTACTTCGAATGTATCTGTGATCGTGGTTTCGATTGCGCTAATGCTGATTTCGGGCTTTATCATGACACGGGTCACCAAACGTCTGCGTCTGCCGAATGTCACGGCATATATTGTTGCGGGAATCCTGCTGGGACCGTACTGCTTCAACCTGATTCCTGCCGGGATCGTGGATGGAATGAGCTTTATTGCCGATATCGCCCTAGCTTTCATCGCATTCAGCACCGGCGAATTTTTCAAGTTTTCGACGCTGAAAAAGAGTGGTACAAAGGTTTTGGTCATTACCATTATGGAGGCCTGCCTGGCTTCGGCGCTGGTATTTGTTGTGGTCTATTTTGGCTTGGGCTTGGAGCTGAATTTCTCCATCGTCCTGGCGGCGCTGGCTTCGGCGACGGCCCCGGCCTCAACGGTAATGACCATCCGGCAAACCCATGCCAAAGGCGACTTTGTGGAAACCCTTTTACAGGTGGTTGCACTGGATGACGTTGTAGGCCTGTTGGCGTATAGCATCGCCATCTCGGTGGCGCTTGCATCCATGACCGGTAATTTTCAGGCCGGAAATATTATCCAGCCCATTGTTCTGAATGTCCTGGTGTTTGCGCTGGGTGGTCTGTTCGGATTCTTCCTGAAACTGCTGCTGCACAAGCGCTCTACGGACAATCGACTGATTGTGTCGGTGGCGCTGCTGTTCGCGTTCTGCGGCATTTGTGCTGTCTTTGATGTGTCTCCGCTGCTGGGGTGCATGTCGATGAGCATGGTTTATATCAACTTGACGGATGACGAGCGTTTGTTTAAGCAGCTGAACTATTTCAATCCGCCGATTCTTCTGTTGTTCTTTGTTCGGTCGGGAGTCAATTTTGACCTTGGAGCCTTGGTGAATACATCGGAGAGTATCGGCTCGGTCTCGCTGCTGCAAATCGGCGTAGTGTATTTCCTGGTGCGAATCCTGGGCAAGTATTTAGGAGCTTTTTTTGGCTGCGCAATGACTGGAAAAGATCATCTGGTCCGCAATTATCTGGGTCTGGCGCTCATCCCCCAGGCAGGTGTCGCGATTGGTCTGGCAGCCATGGGCGCGCGTACTCTGGGCGGAGAGACAGGAGATATCCTGGAAACAGTTATCTTGGCTTCCAGCGTTCTGTATGAGTTGATTGGACCGGCCTGTGCAAAATTGTCCTTGTATCTGTCCAAGTCCTATTCCAATAAGCTGGAAGATCTTGTCCCTGAAGTGGAACAGGCGGAAAATACCGGCGAACCCAAAACAGAAGTGGAACTTCTGATCGAACGAATCCAAGCTATCCAAAAAGAGCTTCCCAAGCACGATGACCCTTTCTATGAGGATGAAAAAGCCTTTTCAGAAGCGGCAGAAGAACACTACGCCATGATGGCTTTTCCTACGACAAAGATTGGCAGAAGAAGAGGGAGGGTGCAGTTATGAAACAACTTTCATTGTTTGCACTGTCTGATCCGATTGCGAAATTGTTGGGCAGCTGGTCGGTGGAGCTTACGACATATTCTATCCTGCTGCGGCTGGTTATGGTGATTTTGTTGACGTCCATCATCGGCTTTGAACGCTCCAGCAAACGGCATTCCGCTGGTTTGAGAACATTTGTTCTGATTTCCTTTACATCGTCGGTTGCGATGATTCTGGATCTATATCTAATGCAGGAATATCGGATTGGTTTTCCACTGTTGTCCAGTGCGACGATTGTGGCAACGGCAATGATTTCTGGAAATTCTATCATTTTCAGCTCCCGGAGTCAGATCAAGGGATTGACCACTTCGGCAGCGCTTTGGTTCTGTTCTTTCCTGGGATTTGTGGTGGGGGCGGGACAGTATACCCTGACCCTAATTGTTTATCTGCTATTCCTCTGTATCCTGACCTGGTTCCCAGCTATGGAGGTTTATTTGAATAACCGGTCCAATCACTTTGAAATTCACCTGGAACTGAAAAACAGCAATTATCTGAGGGATTTTGTGACGGTGAGCCGTCAGCTGGGTCTGCGCATTGATGATATCGAAGCCAACCAGGCCTATGTGGGTTCCGGGTTGAGTGTTTTTACCATCACATTTACTATTTTCAGTGCAGAACTCAAAAAATATAAGACTCATCGCGAAATTATCGAGGCACTCAGCTCGCTGGATTATATCTATCACATCGAAGAGCTGCGCTGAACATTGCAGGAAGAGGAGCTGTCGTCTATGATTAAGAATATTGTGTTCGATATGGGAAATGTGCTGATTCGTTTTGACCCAGAACTTTTTATGAGTCGATATTCGCTGTCTGAGGAGGAAAAGATCCTTTTACGCCGTGCTGTGTTTCACTCTGCAGAATGGGTTATGCTGGACCGGGGGGTGTTGGACGAATCGACTGTCGAAAAAAATATTCTGCCGCGGCTTCCGATTCCTTTGCGGAAAATTGCCTGTGAGTTGATTGAACAGTGGAATGAGCCATTGATTCCGATCAAAGGGATGATTGAGCTTCTCACTAGCCTGAAACAGCAGGGATACCGACTGTATTTACTCTCCAACGCAGCTGCACGCCAACATGACTATTGGTCAAAAGCAGCGGTCAGTATCTTGATGGATGGGACTATGATTTCGGCGGATGTTAAGCTATTGAAACCAGATCCGCGGATTTACCAGATCTTTCTGCGAAAGTTTAATCTTAGTCCGGAAGAGTGCGTTTTTGTTGATGATACACCGGTAAATGTAGAGGGCGCACTCTATGAAAATATGGCGGGAATCGTATTCCATGGGGATGTGGATGCTTTGAAAAAAGATCTTAGAGCGCTTGGTGTAGATATTTGAATTGTTTGTATTTGGAGAATCACATATGTTAATTTTATTTGGAGTTCTTCTCGTGCTTTTTTCCACATTAAGTGGCCTACTGGGAATTAGGCTTTTGCAAAAATCAACTAAAAACAAACAGACGGCTCTGGGGGCATTTACAGATCGAAGAAATGGGATTAGTTGTATTTTGCTTTCATTCTTGTTTCTTTTGATTGATATTTGTATCAACCTTTAAACAACCATAAACTCAGGTTTCTCTGATAATTAGTTTTTCAATTGCCGCAACAAAGGTAAATAAGCTTATATGCCCGGTTTTGCGGCTTGCAAAAGACATTTTCCTTCATATTCTCCTTCATGAGCAAGAGGGCGCAGTTGGTTTAGAACCTGCTGTGCCCTCTTGCGATTATATAATCACTAAGATAACCAATATGTTGCAGCATCTAACCATTGACCCTGAACTTCAAGGTGAGATCTCTCCGCTTCGTGAGAAAAAGCTGAAACAACTGGAAAATAATATGAAGGGATGGTCACCAACTCGCTGATCGTCTGGAACCGCGTATTCGTGGATGGTCATAACTACTACCACATCATTTAATAACACTCGAAGATTCAGTTTACTACCTATGAGAAACATTTTCTTGACCGGTACACAGTCATTGCCAGAAACTGTAAGAACCAGCTGGGACGACATAACTTGTTATAGACACAAAGAGTGAAGGCGGTGGGTGTGAACTTGATAAATCACACAGGTAGAAGATTTTGTTAAAAATTGTATCGTTCTGTTTTGGAATGGCAATTTTTATTTTCATTGGGAGGTAAAAGAACAACTATGAGTAAAAAACTCAACCAGTTAATAAACCAAAAAGTGAAAGCAGAGAAGCAACTGCTTGCTGCCCAATACAAAGAAAAATATCTGGAACATGAAGTAAAGAGTTTGACAAGAAGAGAACGTACACACCGTCTTTGTGTCCGAGGAGGAATGCTAGAAAAGTTTTTAAGAGAACCTAGCTGGCTGCGAGATGAAGATGTGCTGGAACTGCTGGCGTTTGTTTTTCAAACTGAAACAGCTCAGAAGAAGTTGAACTCTTTAATTGAAAAAAGACAAACAGAATTTTCAGAAACACCAACAAAAATCCCTTGTGATGAACAAGGGCGCAACTATACACCGGTAGCCCGGTGCGTTGCGTTTTGCGAAGCCCCTTGCAGGGAGCAGATGACCGTTGCAAATAATTTGCTCTGTTCATCCAGGGGGAGCGTTGCTTCCCCTGCGCTGGCTGATGCCAGCTACCCCCTTTGATACCTTTCGGCCTCAAGAAAACAGAACTTGACATAAAATTTTTATTCCGTTACTCTTAGATAAGAGTTACCGGTAGCTCTTTATTGAGTCAATAAGGAGCGTGTAAAAATGTATCATGCACATTTTAGGGGAACACACTATGAAGCTGGTTTTCGGTGGGGTTCCTTACTATTAAAACACCAAAATATAATTTTGAAAAACATTCCGTTTGAAATTACCCAGGAACGAATCGACTATGCACTGTCTTGTCTCCCGATTTATAAAAAATATTATCCTGAAATTATAGAAGAAATTCAGGGGCTTGCGGATGGACAACGGTGTGATGTTCGTGTCTTACAGGCAGTACTGTTCAGTATGTACGCTATGCCGCCAACTTGTAACTGTTCCTGCTTTGCGTTCGCTGCCGGGGAGGAAATTCTTCTGGGACGGAATAGCGATTTTTTGACAGAAATTGAAAAGCTAAATCTAAATGTAATTTATAGGTTAACCGATGGAGCGTATTCCTTTAACGGGAATACCACTGCGTTTGTAGAGGTCGAGGATGGGGTCAACGAATATGGTTTGGCTGTTGGGTTGACCTCTGTTTACCCCCTTGAGCGCAAACCGGGTTTTAATGCGGGATTGCTTCTCAGATATCTGTTGGAAAAATGCAAAACTGTATCGGAAGCGGTTTCTTGTTTACACCAATTGCCGGTTGCCTCTGCCCAAACGCTGATATTGGCAGATATGTCAGGAAAACTGGCCCTTGTGGAATGCGATTCGGAATGTGTAGAAGTTATATCGTCCTGGAGCGAGACTCATTCATTTGTTTGTGCTACCAATGCCTTCCATCTTGCGAGGATGGCGGAATATAATAGCGTGGGTGTGGACAATTGGTTCGCAGAGTCAAGGTTTCAGACGTTGCTTTCTGCACTGCAAAACGCTAAAAATCTCGACCTGACATTTGCAAAAAAGCTGTTGTCTGGCGATTATGGTTTTCTTTGTCAATATGACAGAAACACCGGTAAGGATACGGTATGGTCCGTTGTTTATGATTTAAAACAACATAAGATTTATCGCAGCGAGGGAAATCCTAGACATCGCAGCTTCAAGGAAGATGCCCGCTTTCATTTTTGAGTTTAGCGGTCAAACACTGAACAACTAAATCCAAGCCGCCATCTGCGGCATAACCGAGCAGGAAATCAGAAATGGTTTCCTGCTTTTCTTTTTGTCCAGAAGGAGGTGAATACTCTGCCCAATCCTCACTTTGACATCACCATCACCCAGCGCAGCAAGGGACAGTCGGCGGTGGCAGGTGCCGCCTACCAGAGCGGAGAGAAGTTGTTTTCGGAGTACGACCAGAAAACCAAAAACTACTCCGGCAAACGCGGTATCTTGTACACGGGAATCATGCTGCCGTCTCACGCTCCGCCGGAGTACGCAAACCGGGAAACCCTCTGGAACTCGGTGGAGGCCGCCGAGAAGCAATGGAACGCCCAGCTGGCCCGGCGCTTTGTACTGGCCCTGCCCAAAGAAGTCCCGCCGGAACAGTACCCGCAGATGGTTCGGGACTACTGCGAAAAGCAGTTTGTTTCCAAGGGGATGATTGCTGACTTTGCCATCCATGACCCAGCCCCGCCCGGACACAATGTTCACTGCCATGTGATGCTGACCCTCAGAGCTATGGACGAGCATGGGAAGTGGCTCCCCAAAACTCGGAAGGTTTACGACTTGGATGAGAACGGTGAACGCATCCGTTTGCCGTCTGGCAACTGGAAAAGCCACAAGGAGGATACTGTAGACTGGAACGACCAGAAGTATGCGGAGATCTGGCGGCAGGGATGGGCCGACACGGTCAACCGCTACCTGGAAGCAGCAGGCCGAGAGGAACGACTCGACCTACGCTCTTATGGGCGGCAGGGCCTGGATGTGATTCCCACCGTTCACATGGGGCCTGCGGTGACCAAGATGGAGCGGCGTGGCATCCAGACCAACATCGGCAATCTGAACCGAGATATTAAAGCAGCCAATCAGATGCTGTCCGCGATCCGTAAAACCATTCGGGGGTTGCTGGACTGGATTGAAGAACTGGTTCAGTCAGAAAAAGAGCTGCTGAAAGAAGCTGCTTCCACAGACCTTGCTTCGCTTCTTAACGATTACCTTGATAAGCGAAAGGCGGAACGGAGCGAGTGGTCTTGGTCAGGGCAGCAGAAGGGCGCAGTCAGGGACTTAAAGAGCGTATCGCAGGCAGTATTCTATTTGCAAAAGAATAAGATTTCCACGCTGGAACAGCTGAACGCCGCTCTCTCAGATGTGAAACAAAAAGCCAGCCAGGCCAGTACCGGCATGAGAAAGGCCGAGAAGCGGATGAAGGATATTGCCGGGATTCAGAATGCCGTTGCGGTTTGCCAGGAGCACAAAACCGTCCATGACAAGTACCTGAAGATCGGCTGGAAGAAGCGGCAGGCTGCCTATGCCGAGAGTCACCAGGAGGAACTGAAAGCCTATAACAAAGCCTATCGCTACTTGAAGGCGCAGCACGTTGACCTGAACGTGAATTTGGATGCCCTGGAAGCGGAGTACAGCAAGCTGCAAGCAGATCACGCAGTCTTTGCCCGGCAGCTGGAACAGGTGCAGGCGGAGCTGAAACCGCTGAACGAGGTCCGCTACTGGGTCGGTCAGGTTGTTGGGGTGAAAAAAGAAGCTGAGCTGCGGTCAAAACAATCGGTGATCGGTAAAATTTATGAGAGCAGGGAAGAAACAAAAGGGCGCACAAAAGAAAAACAGAACGATCCGAAACAGAAGGAGAGAACAAAATAAAAAATCCCGTTTATACTGCCAACCATTCTGGCGCGTAAACGGGATTTCTTTCTTTAAAAATAGAGTGGGTCGGTTTATCAATATCCATCAGAGAACCAAAACATGGTGTACACCTACACATATTACAGCCAGTATCAGCTTATCAATATCCATCAGAGAACCAAAACTTGAGCGTGATAATCACTTCCCATCACCTCGTATCAGCTTATCAATATCCATCAGAGAACCAAAACATCTTTTGTCGCAACGGTGGCCTGTTTGGGTATCAGCTTATCAATATCCATCAGAGAACCAAAACGACGGCAGTTCGGACTTGTACTCCATCATTGTATCAGCTTATCAATATCCATCAGAGAACCAAAACTCCTTGCTCCACGTCGAAAGCATTTCGTTTGTATCAGCTTATCAATATCCATCAGAGTAAACAGCATTGATACCGTATCGGTTTATCAATATCCATCAGAAGTTCTAAGATAAGGCTTTACGCCGCAGGGTATGGTGGTATCCCTAATAATCCACCGTTTGGAAAATACGACAGCACTGGATTCCAGTGCTGTTTTTGTTTTATGCTGAGAATTTATTCCATTATAACGAATTGAAAAGATGTGTTCAAGGAAATGTTTTTCTCGTTAATAGTACCAGTTTTTTACTCTAAGCAAGTCAAAAGAAAGGCACCTGATTTGAAAACAAATCAGGTGCCTTTTTACTTGATTATATAAAATAGAAAAGGGGAAAATCATTTCTGAGCTAGCAAGAATTCTTGATAAAACGTATACAGGGAAAATATGGTGCTAATCCATTAAGCGAATGCCTCAATACAAAATAAAATTATAAAAGGAGCGATCAAATGGAAAATTTAAACCGATCCAACAACCAGAATGTCCCATTCATTAAACGTACCATCAACGGCCAGGAATTTACGGTGCTCATTCATTTTCAGGACGGGTGCCGTGAAAGCGCACAGGAAAAAGTCAAAAGAATGTTACGTGCTGATGTGCAAAATGCTGAAATTTCTGTTTGATTCGTAGAAAGTATTAAATTACTGTTGACATTCAGTTACTGGCAAAACCGCAAAATCCATCCTGATTTCCTGCGGTGCGCGCCTTGCCGTGTTCGACATCGCGGAGCTGCGGGAGGTCACGGCCTACGACGAGCTGGAGCTGGATACCCTGGGAGACCGGAAAACCGCCTTGTTCTTGATTATGAGCGACACGGACGATAGCTTTAACTTCCTGATCTCCATGTGCTACACCCAGCTGTTCAATCTGCTCTGCGAAAAAGCGGACGATGTGTACGGCGGGCGGCTGCCGGTCCATGTGCGGTGCCTCATTGACGAGGCCGCCAATATTGGACAGATCCCTCGGCTGGAAAAGCTGGTTGCCACCATCCGAAGCCGTGAGATTTCCGCCTGCCTGGTGCTGCAAGCACAGTCCCAGCTCAAAGCTATCTACAAGGACAACGCCGATACCATCATCGGCAACATGGATACCTCCATCTTCCTGGGCGGCAAAGAGCCGACAACCCTCAAGGAGCTGGCCGCCGTGCTGGGCAAGGAGACCATCGACACCTACAACACCGGCGAGAGCCGGGGCCGCGAGACATCCCATTCTCTTAACTACCAAAAGCTCGGCAAAGATATGCCATACTTGTTGGTGAAGAGTTCAGCTGCCTTGAATTTTACATGAACAGGGACACGATCAGCTGGATTTGGAGAAAAATCGAATACAGGAGGTCGCTTATGAAACAATTGCCGAAGAAAACCTGTCAAAACGGCATCGGCTATACGCTTGTCGGTGACTATTATATTCCCGACTTACAGTTGCCGGAGGAAAGCCGCCCCATTGGGATTTGGGGGCGTATGCACAAGGCTTATCTGGAGCAGTGCTATCCAGTCCGGTATAATGACCTGATCTTGACCGGCAAACTCTGGAGATATTTGAGCGATTTGAACGAGCAGGCACAGAACCGGCTGGATTGTATCATTGCCCAGATGAAAGAAGCTGAGGGAATCACAGAGGAATTGAAAGCCCAAGATCAGATTGCATGGGTCAGAGCCATGAACAGTATCCGCAGCCGTGCAGAGGAAATTGTTCGTCACGAACTGATCTATGATGCAAAGGAGGGGCTGTGAGATGGTGTTAGATGACTTATATTGTGGTAATATCTCCCCCGCAGAACAGGTAGTTCCCCATGAAAAAAAATACCGCAAGCTACATAGGTACACCGGAGAGCTGCTTACCGAGTTAGAGGAAAAACTTTCTGAAGAGCAGATGGAGCTGGTCAACCAGTTTCACACTCATGTGATTGATGTTCACTGTATGGAGTTAGAAGCACACTTTCAGTATGGGTTCTCTTTGGGAATGATGCTTATGAAAGAAGTACATACACTGTTGGATGAGTATCCCCGAAAAAATTAGACTTTAGAAAATGGAGGCGTTTAATGTATCTTGTTAGATTTGTCAGAAACGATGAGTCGATCGATGAATTGTACTATTATTTACAGGAAGAAGACGCTTTATATCACACAAGATTATTCAATAATGATGATTCTGGGCTTTATAAAAGAGTGGAGGTTGTTGAATATATTGGATCATATGAACGATTAGTTCACAGAATTTCACTATAAAAGAAAAAGGAAAAGTAACAATATAGTTGTTCCTTTTCCTTTTCTTAAATTAATTTAGGACAGTAAAATATAAAGTTTGGTCAAATCTTCTTTCGGGGCTAAGACGCTGTATGTAGCCTGGTTCAATAATTTCATTAACAACATTTTTAGGCAAAATTGGACGAACAATTCTATCCGATGTTACGTACTGGCGCCATTTTGAACCGCCAATTGCAAACTCTTTATCCGTTTGATTTCCAAAAGCCATTTGACGATAAATATCTACTACACGGATTTTTCCAGATTTACTGAGTTCCCAAATGCATCTTGCCAAACGTGCAGTTGCACGCATTGGTCGACTCATCGTAGTTGCTTCAGCCCCAGAACCATCAATGAACAAGCGTGAAAAAGCATAGTCACTCCATACAACAATATCAAACGCTTGATCGGCTAAGAGCGGAGACTTTCCTTGTGTTTTCCAGATGGTTTGCATAAGTAGTGGTTTTTGATGATGATAATACTCTTTTTGAAACGCATCGATACTACGACACAGCATTGGCATTTTGTGAGTCATTTCATAATCATTATCCCACATTTGTATTGAGGAGCAGGATTCTTCGAAAATTTCCCTTATGTGGTAGGCATGCTCTTTAACAGAGTCAAACATACCTAATGCACAATAAGATGTGGTGGCAGAACGAATGACAAGTTCACATCCCCACTTTTCTTCTGGTTGACGACTGGTTTGATCTGTTGGTAAGACGGTAAGTTTTACTTCTAACGGAGATAAATAATTTCCGTTAGTGTCCTTCACAACCAAATCAATCCCATCAATAGCATCAAAGGAGTATTGCTGGTAAGGCTCGAAAACAGATTCAAAATTGAAGTGCAAATCGCCAGGGTTCTTGTTGCCACAGTTAAATACTTGTTGAATAGGTATTTCATCCGCAACAACACATAATCTTCCGTTAATATAATCTAATCGAATATAAATAGCCGGAATGTTATTGGCCAGCATATAACAAGCTGTTGCGGTTGGATAGCTTGAATTAAAACAGTTTTTCCCCCAGTGATCGTCAACAGTACGATTTGAATGTTCAATTCCAAATAGTCCAGATGCCATATTTTCCCTCCTGACTTTTTGTAAAAAGACGTCAAATACTTGACGTCAAGATGTAATTTAATTATAATAAAAGAATAGTCGACATCTCGGTATTATTAATTTTTAATTATACCATAATTCGGCTGTAAACGAAAGGGGTCACCATGAGAACAGTAGATTTATTTTCCGGATGTGGTGGATTGTCGCTCGGGTTTCAAAAGCAAGGATTTGATATATTAGCTGCTTTTGAATGGTGGGATGCAGCAGTAAAATGCTATGAGGCAAATTTTTCACACCCAGTTTTCCAAATTGACTTATCTGATGTATCAAAAGCCGTTGAAGCAATAAAACCTTTTGCCCCAGACATAATTATTGGCGGGCCGCCATGTCAGGATTTTTCTCATGCAGGAAAAAGAATTGAAGCAGGTAGGGCAAGTTTAACAGATAGCTTCGCTGAAATAGTGTCTGTGATTAGGCCTAAATGCTTTGTTATGGAAAATGTAGATCGTGCAAGAAATAGCAATGCCTATTCTAGTGCTCGAAATATTTTTAAAAATGCAGGTTATGGCCTTACAGAAATTGTGCTTGATGCAAGTCGGTGTGGTACTCCTCAAAAGCGGAAACGATTCATCTGTTTTGGTATGCAAAACCAGCCTGATGGATTTGCACAAACCCTTTTTGACAAGAGGATTTCACAAAAGCCGATGACGTTGCGAGATTATTTCGGCAATACTTTGGGATTTGAATTTTATTATAGGCATCCACGAAATTATAATAGGCGAGCAGTTTTTTCAATTGATGAACCCGCACCAACAATGCGAGGAGTAAACCGACCTGTTCCTAAAGGTTATCCAGGACATCCGAATGATGCTTGTCCTGTAAATGAATCGCTTCATGTGCTTTCTACACAAGAGAGGGCGTGGATTCAGACCTTCCCCAAAGATTATATTTGGATTGGCAGCAAAACTGATGTTGAACAAATGATCGGAAATGCTGTGCCTGTTAATTTGGCGAGTTTTGTTGCTGAAACGGTAAAGTTGGCTGTGGAGGAAGACAGTCGTGATTGAAATAGATCAATTCAAATGTTGGTTGAAAGAAAATACCAGCTATTCAAATGCTGTTATTAGTGACACAGTATCACGAATTAAGCGTGCAGATGGAATTCTTGCTTGGCAGGATGATGATATATATTTGTTCTATTTGGAGAGAAAAGCTGAGTACAAGGCCTTATCTGTGTCGGTGCGTTCCCAAATTAAAAGGGCGGTAAAATTATATAGTGATTATCGAACACAAACCTATAATTTCTGAAAACTTGAAACTCCTAGTTTCCTAAGGAATCATATCGTAAAGAGGAGGACAGCTTATGGTAACAATCATTACCGGCACAACAAAAAAGCCAATAGCTAGTGAGTCATTGAAATCCTTTTTTCAAGTTCATACAGAACTTGAAGGCTATCTTTATATAGGATATCCGATTATCGGCACAGTAGATGGAGCTTATCCAATTGATGGGTTATGGATTTCTCCTAATAAAGGTCTCGTAGTCTTCAATTTAATCGAAGGCAAAGATGTTGAAAATTACCAAGATGAGCAGGATGACTGTGCTAATAAAATCGAAGCCAAACTTAAAGGCTATAGGCAATTAATGCAAAAAAGAACATTGTGTGTTGTTCCCAATGTTGTTACCTATGCCCCTGCCTTGAGGAAAAACGACACAGAAGATGAATTCTATCCGCTATGTATAAACGATAAAGAGCTTGAAGAATATATTGACACCCTAACATGGGAAAATGATAGCTATTACGAAAAATTGGTTTCTGTTCTGCAAGCAATCTCTAGTATACGAAAAGGAAAAAAACGCAGAGAAACTACAAATCCAGAGTCCAGAGGTGCAAAGTTAAGGAATTTAGAAGACTCGATAGCAAATCTGGACAATCAGCAAAGTCGAGCCGTTATTGAAACTGTAGATGGCGTACAACGAATTCGTGGTTTAGCCGGATCTGGAAAGACAATTGTATTGGCTCTAAAAGCAGCATATCTACATGCTCAACATCCAGATTGGAAAATTGCCGTTACATTTAATACTCGTTCTTTAAAGGGACAGTTGCGGCAGTTAATAAACACATTTTATATTGAGCAAACAAGTGAGGAACCTGATTGGGAAAATATTAATATAATACATGCTTGGGGCGCACCTGGTGGCGGTGAAAGAAATGGTATGTATTATATGTTTTGTGGGATAAACAATGTTGAATACTATGATTTTATGGCCGCAAGAAACAAGTTTGGCTCAAGCGATCCTTTTGGAGAGGCTTGTAATAAAGCGTTATCTGATGCACAAAAGTTTTTGCCACAATACGATGCTATTCTTGTAGATGAAGCTCAGGATTTTTCACCTTCTTTTTTAAGGCTTTGTTACGAGATGCTTCAGCCACCTAAGCGATTAGTGTATGCTTATGATGAACTTCAAAATCTCCGGTCTCAATCGTTGCCGTCGCCTGAAGAAATTTTTGGTTTGGCCGAAGACGGAACGCCCAAAGTAAGATTCAAACCATTTGAAGAAGGACAGCCTCAGCAAGATATCATTTTAGAGAAATGTTATAGAAATTCTCGACCGGCGTTGGTCACAGCACATGCTTTAGGATTTGGTATATATCGTAACCCACCTGCGCCAAAAGAATCCGGGATAGTACAAATGTTTGATCAAAGCAGTTTGTGGCATGATATAGGATATGAGGTAGCTGACGGAGCTCTTGAGGATGGAGAAAGAGTCGTTTTAAGGAGAACGAACCAAAGTAGCCCAGCTTTTTTGGAAAATCATTCTGACATTGATGATTTGATTGTGTTCAAAAGTTTTAAAACACAAGAAGAACAAGATGCTTGGGTTGCTATGGAGATTAAGAAAAACATCAACGAAGACGAGTTGCGGCCCGATGATATTATTGTAATAAATCCAGATCCGTTAACAACTAAACGAGTGGTTGCACCTATTCGCTCACTTTTGTTTCAGCAAGGAATACAATCACATACTGCTGGAGTAGATACTGCCCCCGATGTTTTCTTTTCTGAAAATAATGATTCAGTAGCATTTACAGGCATATATAGAGCCAAAGGCAATGAGGCTGCTATGGTTTATATTGTAAATGCGCAATCGTGCTTTGATTCATATTTCGATTTAGCAAAACTGCGTAATCAGCTTTTTACAGCTATTACTCGAAGCAAAGCATGGGTCAGAGTATTAGGTGTTGGACCTCAGATGGATGGACTTATTGCTGAGTATCAACAAGTAAAACAGCATAATTTCACCTTGGACTTTATTTATCCGACTAAACCACAGCGGGATCATATGAATATTGTTAACCGCGATATGAGTGATGCCGAAAAAGTTAAAATTAAAAAGAGCAAAGGGAATATTGCCAGTCTAATTGAAGAACTGGAAAGTGGCAGTGTTTTTCTTGAGGATTTGGGCGAAGATAAAGTTGAGCGTCTTCTTGCCCTCCTTAAAGGCAAGGAGGAATAGTGGGTGCTAAACGCAAAGGATGTTCTCAAGCAAATTCAGCAGCTAACTATTGACATGATTGAGTCTGGACTTTGTGATGCACAAAATTTTCCTTCCTCAACGCAGAGTACAGGCGGAATTACTGAAATCGGAATTAGCTCAGCCGAAAATTCTATATTTTTAAAAAATATTTCGTATGCTGAAATGTACGCAGAGCTTTTAAGTAGGAAACACTACAATCTGAAAATGATAGATGGTGCATTAATTACATTGCTATACCGCTTTCAAAATGAAAATTTGATTGCACACCGTTTATCATTTTTCCCTGCCCCCAATCTGGAAGTGTTTCAGAATGAACCTGAGCTTTATATGCAAGATGAGCTATATCTTGAATTTCTGGACAAAAGAATAGTTACAGTGCCATTAAGGTTTGATTTTGACTCTGGTGATGCATTTGTACCGGTAGAGCATCCCATGTCACATTTGACTCTTGGTCAATACGAAAACTGCCGGATACCCGTTTCATCAGCTATATCCCCATATCAATTTATTTCGTTTGTCATGAAAAATTTTTATCGCACGGCACAAACTGTAAGTTCTTGCGAACTAACATCGTTTCCAGATAAATTTCCATTGACGATTCTGCCTGAAGAGAAAACTCTTGTTCATGTTTGCACGCCCGTGTGATTGGAAAACTAATAAGCATATTCGATATGCTGCCATCTTTTACAACAAAACCGACTGCTATCTTTATGGCAGTCGGTTTTGTTGTAAAAACGAAGTTATTTTCTCTTTTTGCTTTTTATTCGATGGGGTGATTGTAGTCGGGCTTTCCCCCTCATGTTGTTGGGATTTTTCAGCAGCCTGGACAGGCTCAGTATCCGCATAAACGCCGAGAAATCCTCGGACGCAATCTTGTCAAAGGGAATCTGCATCTGGTCACAGAACTCGTGGATTACCCGTTCCTCATTACTGCCCAGCTGCATGGCACGGTCAAATTTTTCCTTGACCTCCGTGAAAGTTGGCTGCGGATCAGCGGTAGTGCGGTCGGTGACATGGGCCTGACGAATATCCTGAACGATACTGTCCAGATCATCATGGATCGTGTGGCTGAAAAAGTCACTCTCCTGCACCTGTCCCAGCTCCAGCGTGCGGACATAAAGGTCGTTATCCCCTGGCGCATGGCTGCGGATTACTTCCTGCCGGGTGGCCTCCAGCACCAGATTCATCTGGGCAATCCGCATATCGGCGATCCGGTCAACGAAAATCTCAATATCCGTCATCAGCCGCTGAAAATTCTCATGTGTGGCAATCTCACACAGCAGCCGGTTGTTGATTTTTCCACTGCTCAATAATGTAACCATATCATCACTCAAATGCAGGGCCTGAAGCTCTGTGTTTGGGTGATTCTTATTTTCCGATAACCCCATCAGGTAATCGGTTGACACCCCATAAAATTCCGCCAGCGTAGCGATGGCAAAGGGGCTGATGTCCTTATAATCGTCGCTTTCGTATTTGCTGAGAGCAGATTTGGAAAGCCCGGTCTGCTCGGCCAGCTGCTCCAGCGTCAGGTGCTTATCCACCACCCGCAAATCCTTTAATCGTTCCGGGATAGACAATTTTGTGCGCATCTAAACTCCCCCTCTCATCAGGAAAATCCTGCCGTTTATGACCATTATACCATGAATTCCATAAGCGTGGAAATATGCTGCTTTCAAGCCATTTTCCATCGTTTTGGACATACGGGAGGGGGCCTGTTTTTTCGGTAAAATGAGTTTTGTCAGGAGACACAGAACTTTGAAAATTGAATGACCGGTCTGCGTGGGATATGCTCCCTGGGGATGTAGCGCCAAGACTTCCGGCAACTGACCGGAACGAGCGTACCAACGGGAACAATACGCTGCTGTGAGATTCGGCAGAGGAACGACACCAGAATAGCCCGGCAACTAACACAAATAAACATCATTCTTTTTAGGAGGTTGATTTTTATGAAGTTGAGTATCCGAGAAAAGAAAGTACTGTACGACTTTGCCTGTCCCAACCACCACAACACGGTGACACGGCTGAAATGGCTGACCGCCCTGACCGTTGATCCGCAGGCCAAGCACCGGATGCTGGAACTGGCCCGGAAGATGGAAACGGAGATGGAAGAAAGCTGGTACACCGGCTTTTATCATCAACTCCGTGTAGAGATGGACGAGTATTACCGTGCCAAACGCCGCCTGCGTTTGGTAAAGGAAAACAACGAGTATGAGGAGGATCTGTATGACGAAGCTGTCTAAGTATGAGAAAGAAACCATTATCAATTGGAACGAGGCGGAGGATACCGCCAGTATCTACACCTTCAACGCCGATCTGAAGCGCAGACTGGCCGAGTTCAGCCGGAAGTATCCCCAGCTGTGCCGGTTGGAGCGCAGCACCCCGGAGGGCAGCGTGACCTATGTGATGGACAAGTCCCGGCTGTCCATCCGTCTGGTGCCGCCGTACAGTGAGGAGCGGCTGGCCGCTGCCAGAGAATACGCCAAACAGCACGGATTTCAGGTCTTGCGGACGGACAAGGAGAGCGCCTGAAATCAGGTCAATTCACGGGAAAACAGCGGGTCTGCACCCGGTATTTTTGCGGTGAATTGGTATTGTGATACCCCGGTATCCTCCCCGCCGGGAAAAGCGACAAAAGGAGCATTCAGAGCCGGAGGAGCTGACAGAAACCGCACAAGCGGTGGAAGTCAGCTTCTCCGGGCAGGAGTACAGAGGGATGCAATCCCTTTGTGCTGGGTACAGGGGCGCAGCGCCCTGTTGGGGTCAAGGGGCAAGGCCCATTGGCGGGTTGAGGGCAGCCGCCCCATCGGGTCAAGGGTGAAACGCCTTGCCCAGGGAGAGTTGATGCCTTGCGTCAACTCGTACTGGGTATTACCTGACGCAGAAATCCGCAGGTTTGGCGGCTTCGCCGCTGCTCCCCTTCGAGAAAAATCAGCAGAGATTGGAGGGATGAAAATTGAAACTGACTCGGCATAACGGACGCTCTGGCAAGCATGGCACCTATAATCCCCGGCACAATGACCGCCGGTTTGATGTGGAAAACAGCGAACACATTGATGCCCAGCGAGCTAAGAAAAATGTGTATTGGGACTGCTACCGTGGTTTTACTACCTCAGAACTTCGGGAGAGCTCGGAACAGCCAGATTTCAGCTTTGAAGAAATTGAGCGGATGTATTACTACGAGCATTATTCCGACCATGTGGATGCCCAGAATGCCCGAAACGAGAAAACACGACACACCGAGCGCAACCGCACCGTGGAGGACTTGCTGAAAAACAATAAGACCTGCCCGGAGGAAAGCATCTACCAGATTGGCACCATGGAAGAATCCATTCCACCGGGTACTCTGGCACTCATTGTCAGCGAATTTTACGAGGAGTTTGAACGGTGCTTTGGTTCCCATATCCACATTCTGGACTGGGCGCTGCATCTGGATGAGGGTACGCCTCACATCCACGAGCGCCATGTGTTTGACTGCAAAAACCGGTATGGGGAGTTGTGTCCCCAGCAGGAAAAGGCGCTGGAGGAACTGGGCTTTGAATTGCCTGATCCGAGTAAGCCCAAGGGCAAACACAACAACCGCAAGCAGACCTTTGATGCAGTATGCCGGACGCTGCTCTTTGACATCAGCCGCAAACATGGGGTGCATCTGGAGCAGGAGCCGTCCTATGGTGGGCGGGCGTATCTGGAGAAGCAGGACTACATTCTGATGAAGCAAAAGGAGCAGTTGGCTGCCCAGGAACAGAAGCTGGAGGAGCTGACCCTGAAAATCGAAGATGTGGAAACACTGGTGGAGGAGGTTTCGGATATTGCCTATGACAAGGCGGTGGAGGTTGTCACCGATACTGTCCGACTGGAAACCCACAAGGAGGATCTCCGACTGGTGGAGGAAACGAAAAACTGGGTACTCTCGCCAGAACGGAAAGCGCCGCAAAAAGAGCGTGAGTATGCCGCCGCCCGGTTGGATGGGGTGATTTCAAAAATCAAAAACGCCATGCAGTCAGCCCTGTCAAAAATCCAGAAGAAGCTGATGCAGCCGGAGGTCAAGCAGGCTGGTAAACAGCAGATTCAGGAAAAGGCCAAGGAATCCATTCTTGCTTTCCTGAAAAAAGCCAAGCAGGATAGCGCACAGAGAGAATCCAACCGGAAAAAGCAGCAGGAAAAACAGGATATGGAGCTTTAAGGCATCTGATTTTGCGAATAAATCAGATGCTTTTCTCTTGAGGAGGTGAGAAACATTGAACAGCGAATCGCAGAGTTTAGTGCCTGCAACCCAGCAGGCCGAAAGTGAGGAATTGACCGTTGATGAAGTGCGGGAAAGCCTTTCCACAACAGAAAAAGGACAACCGGCCAACACCATTGGGAATTGCCGCACGGTGTTTTGCCAAGATCCGCTTTTGCGGGGCGCAATCCGGCTAAATCTGCTGACCGACCGTGTAGACATTGTACGGAATCTGGGCTGGCGCAGAAGCACCAGTGCCTTAACCGATACCGATGTCAAATATCTGCTTCTTTATTTTGAGCAGAACTACGGTTTGACCAGTGAAAAGAAGCTGATGGCGGCTCTCTCCATTGTGGCAAACGAAAACTGCTATCACCCCATTCAGGATGTGCTGAACAGTCTGGTGTGGGACGGAAAGCCCTGGATACGCTCCTGCCTGCATCACTTTCTGGGGGCAGACGAGAGCGACTATGTGGAAGAAATGCTCAAACACTTTCTGTTGGGAGGTATCCGCCGGGTGTTCCATCCAGGTTCCAAGTATGAGGAGCTGCTCTGTCTGGTGGGCGGCCAGGGAGCTGGAAAGTCCACCTTCTTTCGATTCCTGGCTATACAGGATGAGTGGTTCTCTGATGACCTAAAAAAGCTGGATGATGACAAGGTGTTTGCCAAGCTGCAAGGCCACTGGATCATCGAGATGTCGGAGATGCTGGCCACCAGCAACGCCAAGAGCATCGAGGAAATTCGCTCCTTTATCAGCCGCCAAAAGGAAACCTACCGCACCCCCTATGAGACTCAGCCCAAAGACCGGCTGAGGCAGTGTGTGTTTGGTGGTTCATCCAACACGCTGGACTTCCTCCCCCTTGACCGGGCCGGAAATCGCCGGTTCCTGCCAGTGATGATTTACCCGGAGAAAGCGGAAGTTCACATTTTGGAGGACGAAGCCGCTTCCAGAAAATATCTGTTGCAGGTGTGGGCGGAGGCTATGACCATTTACCGCAGCGGAGAGTATTCCATGAAGTTTTCAAAGGAGATTCAGAAGCAGCTGGTGGAAGTTCAAAAGGATTTCATGCCAGAGGACACCGAGGCCGGGCAGATTCAGGGCTTTCTGGAACACTACACCGGCAATGTGGTCTGCTCCAAGCAGCTGTTCAAGGAAGCGTTGGGACACGCCTTTGAGGAGCCGAAGCGTTGGCAGCTGCATAACATCAATGAGATCATGAACACGGTGGTGACGGGCTGGAAGCCTTTCTCCAATCCCAGGATGTTTCCGGGCTATGGGCGGCAGCGTGGCTGGGAACGGGAGATTTCCGACAACGAACTGCCCGACAACGAAAGTGGATTTGTGGAGCTGAGTGAGGAAGAAGTCCATCAGCTGGAACTGCCAAAGGAGTGGATTGCCTGATTTACAGGGCTTGTTGCCCGGTTGGTTGTCGGTTGGTTGCTGACTTTGTTGCCGTAAAAATGGGGGTATGGACACGATAAATGCCCATTAAGCAAGGCTTTTTGGTGGGTATCTGTTCTCTGACAACGAAAGCAACGAGATTTCACAAGAAAATTTGAAAAGTAAGAAACGATGGCCAGACGATAGGTTGCAGGTTTTTCGGAGTCCGTTGCCGGACTTCGTTGCCGGATGCCCTTTGTCTGGCTTTTCTGATCTATGGAGGTAGCCTATGGAGAAAACCCAAAAACAAGAAAACAAGCAGAGCAAAAAAGTAAAGTTTATCGTGGTGCGGGAGTTTTCCGGTGAGAAAACCATGCAGGAAGCCTTCGAACAGCTCATTGAACGGCAAACCTGCGAACACTTTGAAGAATGGCTGGAACGCAAGGCAAGCTGAGGGTATTTGTTGAAGAAAAAACAGGGGCATGGTATAATATGTATATCGTGTCCCTGTTCATAGAAGGAGATTGCTATGAGCAGGAAAAAACAAGTCAATCAGAAAATCACAGCTCTCTATTGCCGTATTTCTCTGGACGATGGCGGCGATAACGAGAGTATGAGTATCAGCAACCAGAAACTTATGCTCCGGGACTTTGCCGAAAAAAACGGGATGTTCCAGTATGAGTATTATGTGGACGATGGTTACACAGGCCGTAATTTTAATCGCCCAGCTTTTCAGCGTATGATTGCCGATATTGAGGCCGGTAAAATCGGTTGTGTCATTACCAAAGACCTGTCCAGACTGGGAAGAAATTATATAGAAGCCGGCAGCTATATTGAAATCTTCTTCCCTAAACACAATGTCCGCTATATCGCCATTACGGATGGCGTGGATAGTTTGACCCGTCAGGAAATGGACATCACGCCCTTCAAGAATATCCTGAACGATATGTATAGCCGGGATATTTCCAAGAAGGTGCTGGCGGGGCGTATGACCCGTTCCCGACAGGGAAAGTTCTGTGGTGGACAGCCTCCCTTGGGGCTAATGCGTGACCCGGAGGATCGGGGGCATTTGATCCTTGACCCGGAAACTGCGCCGGTGATTCGCAAAATCTATGACCTGGCACTGGATGGCTGGGGCTGTATGCGGATTGCCAAGCAGCTGATGGAGGACAAGGTTCCCATCACCAGAGTAAAAGGAAATACCGCCTGCGATGTTAACTACTATGCGTGGGGCGGCGCAAGAATCAGCCATATCCTGCGTAACCCCTTTTATAAAGGCGCTCATCTGGTTTGCCGGACACACCAGAAAGGGATTCGCTCCAACACCTATGACATTATTCCCCGTGAGGACTGGGAAATCATTGAGGACTGTCATGAGGCGATTGTGACACCGGAGGAATGGGAACAGGTGCAGGCAATCGTGGATCGCAGGCCCCCTATTATGAAAGGCAATGCCTGCCCCTTCTACAACTTGTTCCACGGCATTATCTACTGCGCCACCTGTGGGAAATCCATGCAGGTACGGTATGAAAAGGTCGGCAGAACTGGAAAAAACCGCTTTACCGGCGAGATGCGGGAACCGATTGACAAGGCGTATTATATCTGCCAGACCTACAACCGGCTGGGTAAAAACGCCTGCACCAGTCACAAGATCGAAGCCAGGGATTTGTATAATCTTGTCCTGAAGGACATTCAGGAACTGGCAGCGATGGCGTTCAAAGATGCAGATGCCTTTTATCAGCGGTTGAGCAGCCGGATGGAGCGCCGGTATATGGCGGATGCTTCCGAGATGCAGAAAGAGCGTGAACGCCTGGAAGCCAGAAACCGGGAAATTGACGATATGTTCCTGAGTCTTTACACGGACAAGGCCAAGGGTGTGCTCTCTGAGCAGCGGTTTATGAAGTTGACCACCGCTATGGAGCAGGAGCAGGAAGAAAATCAGAGCCGGTTGCAGGAACTGATGCGAATGCTTCAGCAGTCTGATGCTCAGGAAAGTGAAGTCTGTACCTTTATCCGGGAAATTCGGCGGTATGCCACCATTCAGGAGCTGGATGAAACCGTACTGAACCGCCTGATTAACCGTATTCTGGTGGGTGAAGTCAAGAAGGTTGATGGTCAGAAAGTTCAAGAGGTCAGGATCATTTACAACTTTATTGGAGAAATTTTTTAATTGCTAAAGTTTCATTTAACATCACGTTAGAGTAATGGTCAAAAATGGTGCTAAGATTCAGGTTAGGCTGGTGAACAAAGTGATTTTCAATGAAATATATGATCCACTAATAAAATTTGAAAAAATTGATGTCACGGGTGTACGGCGTGAATGTCATGGATTGCAGATAGCTAAGAATGAACGAACCTGCATGTTTTGTGCTCAATCATATCCAGATGTTAAATTTTCCAAAATTGCTCATGCAGTTTCGGAATCTATAGGTAATAAAACATTATTTAATCATTTCGAGTGTGATAAATGTAATTCTGCATTTGGACAAAAATTAGAGGACGCATTTGGTAAATATATTGCTCCATTCAAGTTCGTTTCTCAGATAAAGGGGAAAAATGGGACTATTACTATTAAAGACATGCCAGAAGATAAAGAGTTATCGTATAAAACTTATCGACTAGAAAGAGGAAGTGGTAGTGATTCGGATAAAAATTACTTCCCACAGGACTATATTATTGAAAAAAGTGGAAGAGGAATTTTCCGAGAAACAGAAGAAGGATTTGCAATTGAGATTCCGAGGAACAGATATAATCCACGCTTGGTGTATGCTGCATTGCTAAAAATGGGATACAGTTTGCTTCCTATTGATTTGTGGGATGAATATGTGATAGGTATTACATCTTTGGGATTATATGTAAGAAATGAACATCCGTTTGACAATAATACTGAATCAGAAAAATATATAAACGGTTTGCCAAATAAAGGAATACTAGCACAATTTCCGGGAATTAACCCCCTGAACGGAGTGTCTGCATTTTTGTATCAAAGGAATGAAAAAGCTCCCTGCGAGTATACAAAATTACTTTTTAGATTGGACTTTTTTAATTTTTCCATCCTCATTCCTATTGTTTCTGATAGAGAAACACAATGTTCTAAATTTGTTATCCCTGCTTTTCAAAATAATCCCAGCATAAGTGTTATTGACTTTTCAAAGGAGGAAAAGATATATACTGCGTACTTTTCGGCCGAAAAAATACCGATTGAAAAAAATATGAAAGAAACATTGGCTTTAGAGTTACGAGAAAGAGGCTTGCTCAAAAAGCCTTAGGTAGAAAAATTTTTCCTTAATTATTTAAAGCACCTTTATTTGTGGCGATTTTTCAATAAATATTCTATGTATTTCCCCCTTCTCTAAATGAGGAGGGTTTTTTTTTGCCCTTTTTTGAATTCATCACTTGACATTGTGGTAAAGAGCTTATGAGCCAGGATGAACTGGCCGTCATGGACGGCGGCAAGTGTATCCTCCAGCTGCGCGGTGTGCGGCCTTTCCTCTCGGACAAGTACGACATCACCAAGCACCCCAATTACCCGTACACCGCCGACGCGGACCCCAAGAACGCCTTTGACATCGAGGCGTTCCTGTCCACCCGGCTCAAGCTCAAGCCCAACGAGGTCTACGATGTGTATGAAGTAGACGCAGAGGGCGTGTAAATCTGTTCCGCTGTGAAAGGAGTGATCTTATCTACCCGCCTCAACCGCCCCGGATGGGGCCATCGGCGTACAAAGCGGACAATCACCAAAAAATAATGAAAAAAGGAGGACAGCCGGAATCAGGCCCCGGAAACCGGGTGCCGATTGTTCCGGCTTTTGTATGCCTATGAATGACTAAATCAAACTTTTCAAATGATTCCGGCTAACTATAATTTATGGCATTTTTCAATCAGGCTATCACCGTTCTTCAGACCCTCGTTATCGCTCTGGGCGCTGGTCTCGGCATCTGGGGTGTCATCAACCTGCTGGAAGGTTACGGCAACGACAACCCCGGTGCGAAAAGCCAGGGCATGAAACAGCTGATGGCCGGCGCGGGCGTCGCCATCGTTGGCATGGTCCTCGTACCGCTGCTGTCCGGCCTGTTCACCGTCTGATCGTACCCCGCTGAAATCCTCGTCCCCTCCCGCGCACAGCGGGAGGGGCTGAAAGGAGGTTTGACACCGTATGGATTTCTTATTGGATGCCCTGACCAACTGGCTGAAAGAGATGCTGGTGGGCGGCATCATGGGAAACTTAACGGGGATGTTCGACAGTGTGAACCAGCAGGTCGCGGACATCGCCACGCAGGTGGGCCAGACCCCGCAGGGGTGGAACGGCAGCATTTTCAGTATGATCCAGAACCTTTCCAACTCCATCATGGTGCCGATTGCTGGCGTGATCCTGGCCATCGTGATGACGCTGGAGCTGATCCAGATGATTACCGACCGCAACAACCTGCATGATGTGGACACCTGGATGATCTTCAAATGGGTGTTCAAGTCCGCCGCCGCGATTTTGCTCGTCACCAACACCTGGAACCTCGTCATGGCCGTGTTCGATATGGCCCAAAGCGTGGTGGCCCAGGCGTCCGGCATCATCGGCTCGGACGCTTCCATCGACATCTCCGCTGTTATGACCGATATGGAGTCCCGGCTGATGGATATGGACCTGGGGCCGCTGTTCGGCCTGTGGTTCCAGTCGCTCTTTATCGGCATTACCATGTGGGCGCTGTATATCTGCATTTTCATCGTGATTTATGGCCGTACGATCGAAATTTACCTTGTCACGTCGGTGGCCCCCATCCCGATGGCGACCATGATGGGCAAGGAATGGGGCGGCATGGGCCAGAACTACCTGCGCAGCCTGCTGGCCCTGGGCTTCCAGGCGTTTTTGATTATCGTCTGCGTGGCGATCTACGCCGTGCTGGTGCAGAACATCGCCACCGAGGAGGACATCATCATGGCAATCTGGAGCTGCGTGGGCTACACCGTGCTGCTTTGCTTTACGCTGTTCAAGACCGGCAGCCTGTCCAAAGCCGTATTCAACGCACATTGACCCGGAGGGAGGGAATTTACCAATGGCTTATGTACCCGTACCCAAAGACCTGACGAAAGTCAAAACCAAGGTCGCGTTCAACTTAACCAAGAGGCAGCTTGTCTGCTTCGGCTGCGGGGCGCTCATCGGCGTGCCGCTTTTCTTTTTGCTCCGGGGGCCTGCTGGCAACAGCGTGGCGGCCATGTGCATGATGCTCGTCATGCTGCCCTTTTTCATGCTGGCGATGTATGAAAAACACGGCCAGCCCCTGGAAAAGATCATCGGCAACATCCTCAAGGTGGCCGTCATCCGGCCCAAGCAGCGCCCCTACCGCACCAACAACTTCTATGCCGTGTTGGAGCGGCAGGCAAATCTCGACAAGGAGGTGTATGACATTGTTCGCGGCAAAGACAAAGCGGCAGGCCGAACCGGCAGAGCCGCAGACCAAACCCCGGCGTAAGCTGACCCGCGCCGAACGCAAACAAATCGAGGCAGCGATTGCCCGCGCCAACCGCACGGGCAAAAAGGAGCGGTCCGCCCAGGACAGCATCCCCTATGAGCGGATGTGGCCGGACGGCATCTGCAAGGTGGCGGATGGCCGCTACACCAAGACCATTCAGTTCCAGGACATCAACTACCAGCTCAGCCAGAACGAGGACAAGACCGCCATCTTTGAAGGCTGGTGCGATTTCCTCAACTACTTCGACAGCTCCATCCGTTTCCAGTTGTCCTTTTTGAACCTGGCGGCGTCCCAGGAGACCTTCGCCAACAGCATTACCATCCCGGCCCAGGGGGATGACTTTGACCCCATCCGGGTGGAGTACACGCAGATGCTGCAAAACCAGCTGGCGCGGGGCAACAACGGCCTTATCAAGACCAAGTACCTGACCTTTTCCATCGAGGCCGACAGCATCCGCTCCGCCAAGCCCCGTCTGGAGCGCATCGAGACCGATGTGCTGAACAACTTTAAGCGGTTGGGCGTGGCCGCCGAGGTTCTGGACGGCAAAGCCCGGCTGGCCCAGCTTCACGCCATCTTCCACATGGACGAGCAGGCGCCCTTCCAGTTCGAGTGGGACTGGCTGGCTCCCAGCGGCCTTTCCACCAAGGACTTTATCGCGCCGTCCGGCTTCGAGTTCCGTACCGGCAAGCAGTTCCGCATGGGAAAGAAGTACGGGGCCGTCAGCTTCGTGCAGATTCTGGCCCCGGAGCTGAATGACCGTATGCTGGCGGACTTTCTCGATATGGAAAGTTCCCTCATTGTGAATCTGCACATCCAGTCGGTGGATCAGGTGAAGGCCATCAAGACGGTAAAGCGGAAAATCACCGACCTGGACCGCAGCAAGATCGAGGAAGTGCGCCCAGATAGGGCATTGTGTAGTGTAGCGTAAGGGACTACCCCGTAAGATAACGCGGGAAACAACCTGCCTAACCGAAAGGCGAAAGCTGAAACGGGAACAGAGCACGGCAGGAAAGCGGTAAGTCACCGAAAGACAGTATGGTGCGACTGAACCGCCATGTTAAGCGGATACGAGGATGAAGTTGGGTTTACTGATACGCAAGTTTCTAATTTCTGTTATCTTCAGGCGGAGGAAAATGTCTGAAACCTCTGTCATGAACGCAATGGATGATGTTCTTCCATCCATTGGTTATCTCAATGTTCATGAAATCTGTAGGAGAACCTATGGCAAGGAAACGAAAGCGCATACCGACAATCCGCATTTCCCTACACACAATGTTAACTGGGGATACCCTACACAGGAATGCCTGAAAGGGCTATGGCTGTAGAGCCTGAAAATCCTGCAAGGGTACGGAGCGCTCGTAGTAGTTTGAGGCGGTAATGCCGTCCACATGGCGAAGGAGCGCAGTTATTGTGTACTAAAATGGAACGTTGATTAGGGAGGAAAACCTCATTGCAGCCAACAACTGAAATTTTAGAAAGAATCAGCAAAAACTCATTGACCCATAAGGAAGAAGTCTTTACAAGACTGTATCGCTATTTGCTGCGTCCCGACATTTACTATCAGGCGTATCAGCGCCTGTATACGAATAAGGGCGCATCCACAAAAGGTGCCAACCAGGATACGGCAGACGGTTTCAGCGAAGCCAAAATTGAAAAAATCATTCAATCTTTGGCGGACGAAACTTATCAGCCTACGCCAGTAAGGCGGACTTATATTGCAAAGAAAAACAATCCGAAAAAGAAGCGTCCACTGGGGATTCCAACCTTCACGGATAAGTTGGTTCAGGAAGCGCTCCGCATGATACTGGAGGCGATTTATGAGCCGCTTTTTCTGGATTGCTCCCATGGATTTCGACCGAAGCGAAGCTGTCACACGGCCTTGGAAAAATTAAAGTACCAATTCGGCGGTGTGCGCTGGTTTGTCGAAGGAGATATCAAAGGGTGCTTTGACAATATCAACCACGAGGCACTGGTGGGATTCATCGGCAACAAAATCAAAGATGCGCGTATTGTGAAGCTGGTCTACAAGTTCCTGAAGGCAGGATATTTGGAGGACTGGGTTTACCACAAAACCTACAGCGGCACTCCGCAGGGCGGGATTCTCTCGCCGCTGCTGGCAAACATCTATCTGAACGAGCTGGATCAATTCGTCATGAAATTAAAGGATGAATTTGAGACACCGGAAAAAGGGCAAATTACCCCGGAATATCGTGCACTGCACAACAAAATCAAAAATCTTTGCTACCACATTGACCGAAAACAGGGGGTGGAAAAGGAGCGTATGATAGCTGAGTGCAAAGTGCTCCGCAAACAACTCCTGAAAACTCCCTGTACGGCGCAGACGGATAAAAAGCTCAAATATATCCGCTATGCAGATGATTTTATCATCGGTGTAAAGGGCAGTAAAGAGGATTGCCAGTGGATTAAGAGCAAACTCGCCGAGTTCATTGGACAAACACTGAAAATGGAACTCAGTGAAGAAAAAACGCTTATCACCCACAGCAGCCAATGTGCCAGGTTTCTGGGTTTTGATGTCCGTGTCAGAAGATGTGAGAAGGTGAAGCGCAACAAGAAAGGCGCCAAAATGCGGACGCTCAATAACCATGTGGAACTTCTCGTCCCATTCGACGATAAAATCCACGATTTTATTTTCTCGAAAAAGATAGCGATACAGAAAAAGGACGGGAAACTGTTTCCCGTTCACAGGAATTCTTTGCTGCGAGCCACAGATCTTGAGATTGTCACAGTTTACAATGACGAGCTGCGGGGCATTTGCAACTACTATGGGATAGCCAGCAACTTCTGTAAATTGAAGTATCTGTCTTACCTCATGGAATACAGTTGCTTGAAAACACTGGCAGCAAAGCATAAAAGCAAAATCTCAAAAGTTGTCGCCATGTATAAGGACGGAACCGGCGAATGGGGCATCCCATACGAAACAAAAAAGAAATCCAAACGCCGTTATTTCGCCAATTATATGGACTGTAAAAATGCAAAAAATCCAACAGACCAGATCAGCAATGCAGCCATTATTTATGGTCAGTCGGTGACAACACTTGAGAAACGCTTGAAAGCAAGGGTCTGTGAACTATGCGGCACGACGGAAAGCGAACATTACGAAATCCACCATATCAATAAGCTGAAAAACCTCAAAGGGAAGGAACCGTGGGAAATCGCAATGTTGGCCAAACGCCGGAAGACGCTTGTGGTTTGTGAACGGTGCCACCATCTGATTCACAACCAATGAGTTTACGCTGAACAAACAATGACAGAGCCGTATACTCCGAGAGGGGTACGTGCGGTTCCCGGAGAGGGTGATGCAAACCTGCTATCGCAAGATGGTAAGGCGGTGTCTCCCTACTCCACCAGAAAAAGGCCGTCCGCGCCGGGTATGACATGGACATCATCCCGTCCGACCTTGCCACCTACGGGGCCGAGGCCAAGAAGCTGTTGCAGGACCTGCAAAGCCGCAACGAGCGGATGTTCCTGGTGACGTTCCTGGTGCTGAACACCGCCGACAATCCCCGCCAGCTGGGCAACAACATCTTCCAGGCCAGTTCCATCGCACAGAAGTACAACTGCCAGCTGACCCGGCTGGACTTCCAGCAGGAGGAAGGCTTGATGTCCTCTCTGCCGCTGGGGCTGAACCAGGTGGAAATTCAGCGGGGGCTGACTACCAGCTCTACCGCCATCTTCGTGCCGTTCACCACCCAAGAGCTTTTTCAGAACGGAAAAGAGGCGCTGTACTACGGCATCAACGCCCTGTCCAATAACCTCATCATGGTGGACCGCAAGCTGCTGAAAAACCCCAACGGCCTGATTCTGGGTACGCCCGGTTCCGGCAAGAGCTTTTCGGCCAAGCGCGAGATCGCCAACTGCTTCCTGCTGACTTCGGATGATGTCATTATCTGCGACCCGGAGGCCGAGGTGCGACACGAAGTCGCGTAATGTATTGCGTGTAAACGCTGCTCTATCCATTTGGAGTAACCCTACTGTGACCTGCACTGGTCAAAAGCCAGCGTTGGGAAGCTCACAGGACAATA
>NZ_NFLL01000025.1 GCF_002160895.1 Faecalibacterium sp. An122
ACCAATATTCCTTCTGTTGTTGATCGCACCAAAACAAAAGAACTTTTGCGTCACGAAAGATAGGGTCCCTCTGCGAGGGCCGGCTCTCACGAGCTGGCCCTCGCATTGTTTGTTGTGGGAGGAAAGGTCTGGAATAGAGAATGCACCCTGTGTTTCAGCCCTTGGGGGCGGCGGCGCAGCCGCGGGGAAAGAAAAAATCCCCGTTCCTGTAAAAAGGAACGGGGATTTGTGTTTTTATGAAGCTCTGCTGTGGATCAGAAAATCAGGCTATGAGGCAGTTTGCATCATACCAGGCCGCAGGCCGGGAGCCTTCCTAAAGAGGCTGAGACCTGACCGCTGGCAGGGCCTTGTGAAGTTCACAGCAGTTGGTGGTACCAGTTGAAAGTCTTTTGCATCCTTTTCTTCTAGAAAAGGATGGAGGTTACTCGTGGGCGCGGGTGGCGATTTCGTCGCAGACCTTCTGGATGAAGGCATCCAGCTCCATGGTGGTGGTTTCGCCCTTGCGGTCACGGACCGAGACGTTGCCGGCCTCGGCTTCCTTGGCGCCCAGAACCAGCATATAGGGCACGCGGTCCACCTGCTGGGCCTCGCGGATCTTGTAGCCGATCTTCTCGTTGTCGCTGTCCAGAGCAACGCGGATGCCGGCGGCAACCAGCTTCTCGGTGACCTCGGTGGCGTAGTCCAGGGTCTTCTCCGAGACGGGCAGGACCTTGACCTGGGTGGGTGCCAGCCAGGTGGGGAAGCGGCCCTTGGTCTCCTCGATCAGGTAGGCCATGAAGCGGTCAATGGAGCCCAGGATGGCGCGGTGCAGGACCACGGGGGTCTTTTCGGTGCCGTCGCTGTCCACGTAGGTCAGGTGGAACTTGGCCGGCAGGCAGAAGTCCAGCTGGCAGGTGGACAGGGTGTACTCGGCGCCCACGGCGGGACGGACGTTGACGTCCAGCTTGGGACCATAGAAGGCAGCCTCGCCGATCTCCTCGGTGAAGTTGATGCCCAGCTCGGTCAGAACCTCGCGCAGAGCGGTCTCGGCGTGATCCCACATGGCGTCATCGTCGTGGTACTTCTTCTTGTCGGCGGGGTCGCGCAGGGACAGCACGCAGCGGTAGTCGGTGATGCCGAAGTCCTTGTACACCTCGAAAATCAGGTCACAGACGGCGGCCACTTCGCTCTTGATCTGGCTGGGGGTCACGAACAGGTGGGCGTCGTTCTGGCAGAAGTGACGGCCGCGCTCGATGCCCTTCAGGGTGCCGCTGGACTCATACCGGAAATCGTGGGCGATTTCGCCGATGCGGATGGGCAGCTGACGGTAGGAATGGGGCCGGTTGGCGTAAATCATCATGTGGTGGGGGCAGTTCATGGGACGCAGGACGTAGCTCTCGCCCTCCATCTCCATGGCGGGGAACATGTTCTCACGGTAGTGATCCCAGTGGCCGGAGGTCTTGTACAGGTTGACGGTGCCGACGCAGGGGGTCATGACGTGCTGATAGCCCCGGGCGCGCTCCTTGGCCTTGATATAGTTCTCCAGCTCCTGCCAGACGGTGTAGCCGTTGGGCAGGAACATGGGCAGGCCGCGGCCCACCAGGTCGTCGGTCATGAACAGGCCCATTTCCTTGCCGATGCGGCGGTGATCCCGGGCGCGGGCTTCTTCCTGCTGCTTCTCCCAGGCTTCCAGCTCCTCCTGGGTGCGGAAGGCGACGCCGTTGATGCGGGTGAGCATCTTGTTGTCCTTGTCGCCCTTCCAGTAGGCGCCCGACTGCTGGGTGATCTTGAAGGCCTTCAGGGCCTTGGTGTAGGTCAGGTGGGGGCCGACGCACATATCAATGTACTCGCCCTGCTGATAGAAGCTGATGGTGGCATCCTCGGGCAGATCGCCGATGTGCTCCACCTTGAACTTCTCCTGACGGTCCTCCATCAGCTTGATGGCCTCGGGACGGGGCAGGATGAAGGCCTTGATGGGCAGGTTCTCCTTGACGATCTTCCGCATCTCTTTCTCGATGGCGGCCAGATCCTCGTCGGTCAGCTTGGTGTCGCCCAGGTCCACGTCGTAGTAGAAGCCGTTCTCGGTGGCGGGGCCATAGCCGAAGTCAGCCTCGGGGTACAGGCGCTTGATGGCCTGTGCCATGATGTGGGCGGCGGTGTGGCGCAAAACGTGCAGTTCCTGGTCCTGCGGGCACTCAGCAACGGTGCCGTCATTGTAAATGATCTTCATCGCAGTATTCCTTTCTCCAAATAGGGTTTGCATGGAAAATAAAAAAGCGCTTCATCCCGCAGAACGTATGCACGGGATGAAGCGCCGGTTATTCTTTGCCGGGAACGCTCCACGGTTCCACCCGAATTGCGCCGCCCAGGGGGCTGCGCCTCTCGATGTGCTGTAACGGGCACACCCGGCAGAGGTTCGCCTCTGCACTCCGCGGTGGTAGGGGGCGGGCTGCGCCAGGCTGCTTGCAGCACGCCGCATCGCTGCGGCGGCAGCCCTCTCTCAGGCGTCGCGGTTCTGCCCCTGTTTGTCCGCATCCGAGAGGGCGCCGGGGCCCTCTCACGCTTGGCCAGGATGAAACTGAGAAGATTGTAGCACACCTGCGGCAAAAATGCAAGCGGGCGGGGCAAAAACCTGTCTGCCCCAGCAAAACAGCCCCCGCCCTGTCGGAGGCTGGGGGCGGAGGCTGCTCTGCTTTCTGCATCTGGTAAAAGGAAAGAAAAAGAAGAAGGAGAACGCCCGCGCACCGTAACCCTTGCGGCAGGGGCCGCCTCTCAGAGAGCCCTCTATTCTCCCCGAAAAGCGGAAGGCGCCGGGCCGCGAAAACAAAAAGACGCTGACAGACTCCAGTCCGTCAGCGCCTTTGCTTTCGACGATGTCAGTATAGCTCGCTTTGTGCGAAATGTCAAGAACGGGCGCGGCGTTTTGGGACGTTTCACAGCGTCGCCAAAAGGCGGCCCCTGCTTTTCGCCAAAATGCCCAAGCCGGTCACTGGGCTTCCCGCTGGTCGGGATCGTCGGAACGGTCCGTCCCGGCGGACTCGCCGGCAGCGCCGGGTTTCCAGGGCCAGAAGGGACTGGACTCCAGTTCCGCCCGGCGCTCGGCCCGGCGTTCGTCGCGCTTGGCCTCGGCACGCTCGGCCCGCTCCGAGCGCATTTCCACCCGCAGCAGTATGCTCATCAGGGCGCGGGAACCAAAGGTTGCCACCAGCAGAAGGACGGCGTCCAGGCTGGGCAGCAGGATGGTCTTGGAGACCTCGGCCGCCATCAGGAACTCCAGCGCCGTAATCAGGCCGGTACTCATCTCCAGGTGATAGTCGTAGTCGTCGTGGAACAAAACCACCCGCAGATAGTGGTAGGTGGTGCGCAGCAGGCTGACCACGATGATGAGCAGGCCGATCAGCTCGGCGATGCCGGAAATCAGAGGGACAGAGACGGCCAGGGCGGTCTCCATCCCGGAGTCCATTTGTTCAAAGAGTTGCAGCATGGGTTAGCGGTTATCCTTTCTGGGTGTGGGGTGGAATCGGAGGGTCAGAGGCTCAGTCCAGCAGGGTCTTGACGTAGTCGGCCAGCTCCTGATCCTTGCAGGCGGGGAAGAACAGCTCGCTGAAGTGCTCGCCGGCCACAGCGCCCTTGACCAGAGCGGGGTCCAGGCCCTTCAGGCAGTCGATCAGGGGCTTGAAGTTGTTGGCGCGGACGCCGTCCAGGATGATCTTGTTCCGCTGCTCGGGCTCGCGGCGCTCCTTGGGATAGCCCTGGCCGTGGCCGAAGCCGAACAGCTTCTCGAAGATGTACTCCAGGTTCAGCTCGCCGCCCCAGCCGAAGCCCTTGGCGAAGGGCAGAGCCACAGCGTTGCCGTCGTTGACGTGGGCAAAGGTGTAAGCGTCCACGGGATCTTCCACGTGGCCGCAGATGACGCCGGGGAAGCTGTTCAGGGCCAGCATGGCGCCCTCGCCGGTGCCGCAGCCGGTGATGACATAGTCGGCGGCGCCGCTGTTCAGCAGGATGGCGGCCAGGATGCCGTTCTGAACGTAGGTCAGCTGGGCGGCATCGTCGGCGGCGTACATGCCGTAGTTGACCACCTCGTGGCCCATGGGCTCCACCACCTTCTTGAGGGCGGCGAGGATGATGCCGTTCTTGGCGGCCTGGCTGTTTTCGTTGATGAGTGCGATTTTCATAGGGATGAACCTCCATTTCCCGGCGCTGTCCACTCCCGGGACGGCGCGGCTTTTTTCCTACGTCCCAGTGTACCGGTTTTGGACAGGAAAGTCAATGCCATGCATCCAACAAACAAAAAGCGCCGCTGCAAAGGCAGATGCAGCGGCGTGGTTTGGGGGTCATTCGGCCTGCACCATGCAGTCAAAACCGGTGCAGTCGGGCTGGCACCAGGCAGCGTGGCGGCGCCGGCGGGCATGCCGTCCGGCGGGCTGGCCCTGATAGGGACAGTCGTAGGAAACGGCACAGCAGCCGGCAGCGCGATGGCAGCATCCGCCGTCGATGCCGGCCAGGTTTTCCGCCCCGATGGGGGCGCAGTGGGCAGGCAGATGAAGGACCGAAGATTTCATGGAACATCCCTCCTTGGGTCTTCTCTGACTCTATTATAATGGACCGCAGACCGGCCCTGCAAGGCGTCCGCTGTGGAAAAACAGATGAAATAAATTGCACCCATCAAACATGTAGATGCAGGCGGCTCATGGATCAGCGGGCCGCCCGGCGGCCCGGCGCAAAAATCGAAAAAAGGACGTATCGAATGAAAAATTCTGGGTGTTGATTGACACAATCTGCCCCCTGTGATAGAATCAAACCATACCGAGACGTATGCCGCGGCAGCTTTTTCGGGCTGCAGGGCCGGTGTAACATAAGAAACGTGAAGGAGGACATCCTATGTCTTGCAAAATCTCCCGCAGAAACTTTATGAGGTGCGCCGGCATAGGCGCCCTGGCTTTGGCCTCGTCCAGCCTCCTGGGCGGCTGCACCAAGTTTGACGCCGAGTATGGCCTGGGAGAGACCGTCACCTGGACCGACAAAAATGGCGGCACGGTTTCCATGAAGATTGCCGAGGCCTGGGAGGTCACCGCCTCCAACCACACCGATGTGGCGTCCAACTATCAGCTGAAGGTGGAGGACGGCCAGCGCTATGTCTATCTTCGGATCGAGATGACCAACACCACCGACGCCGACATCGAGCTGTACAACAAGCGCTACAGCTTCGACTGGTTCGAGACCAAGTACACCGACGAAAAGGTGCGGGATTACTTCTACCGCTGGGAGAAGAACGCCGAGGAAACCAGCGAGTATCCCACCTACCCCAACGCCAACCGGATGGTGAAGGCCCCCGCTGTCATCTGGGGCTACAACAACGGCATGTACCTGAACGACGGCAAATTCGGCGCTGTCTGCTACACCGGTTCGGCAGGCCAGCCCCGCAAGGAGAATACATACGCCAAAGTCCCCAAGGGCGCTTCCCACATTGACTGCATCGGCCAGATCACCGAGAATCTCCAGACCCTGCGGATTGTCTACCGCCTGGAGAACAAGGAAGTCAACTTCGTCATCTATCCCAATCAGCTCACCTGATGAAGGCGGAACCGGTCCCTCTGGGGGTCCGGTTTCCCGGGAAAATCAAAAGGGAATACAAAAAGAAAAGCTGCGGCAGGGCCAAAACCCTGCGGCAGCTTTTTTGGTATTCAGGACTGGGATTCGTCGTCGTCCTTCCGGCGCAGGCGCTCCCGCAGAGCGTCCAGGGAGAGGTGACGGCGGCCGTGGCGCATCCGGGGGAAGGCGTGGAGCAGACGGCCGGCGCCAAAGAAGGAGCCGTGCTGCATCTGGGCCCGCATCTGGGCCTGCATTTCCTCCGAACGGGCTTCCAGCTCGGCCCGCAGGTCTTCCAGCTGGAGCAGCTCGGCGGCCCGGTCGGTGGCCCGCTCCACGGTGCCGGCGGCAGCCAGACGGGCCGCTTCGGCGGCCTCCATGGCGTTCAGACGGGCCAGCTCGCCGGCCCGGCGGGCGGCCTCGATGGCCTCGTCCGCCTTGTCACGGGCGGCACGGGAGGTGCGGCGGATCTCCTTGGCCGACAGCTTTTCGCCTGCGGTCCGCAGCTCGGCCTGGGCCAGCTTGATCTGGAGACGGCTCTCGTCCAGCTTCTGGTCGGCGTCCAGGGCGGTGGAGCCGATCAGGTCGGTCATCACATCGCTGATGTCGTGGATGCCGTCCGCAATCCGCTCCAGAGCTTCCAGCTCCTCCGCCAGGCCGGTGGCGGTGATGGTGGTGACCACCAGGTCCACGCCGTACAGGATGTACAGCAGGGCAAGGATGATCCAACCCGCGGTGGTGGGCACCATGCCCACCACCGCGGCAATGGTGGGGTGGACCAGCTTCATCATAAAGACGGCGCCCAGGCCCCAGTAGAGGGAGAATTCCAGGCAGATATAGCCGCCCAGGTTGAAGGGCCGGTCGGTGTAATCCCACCAGCGGGTGTGGTAGATCTTATACAGCAGCCAGCCGCCCGCCAGCTCGATGGCGCTGGGAATGATGACGCCTCCGATGAACAGCAGGAGATTGTTGTTCAGCAGCGGGGTCAGGAAAAACAGCATGGTCAGCATCCCGAAACCGTAGATGGGGCAGACCGGGCCGTTCAGAAAGCCGCGGTTGACCAGCTTGCCGGTGGTGACGGCGGCATAAGCCACCTCCAGCCCCCAGCCCAGGAAAGAGTAAATCAGGAAATACGCTGCGATTTGATACAAGGTGAATCCAAAGATCATAAGACAGCCTCTCAAAAAAGCCGGTTATTCCTCGCTGCCGGAGGCAGGGGCTTCGGCGTCGTCCTCGTCCTGGCCGCCGCGGCGCTTGGGTTCCACCCAGGTGACGCTGTCGTCGCCGGGGATTTTGCGGGCGATCAGGGCTTTGATGTTGATGCCCATTTCGGTGAACATCCCCTCGTGCTCGGTGCGGATGTTCCAGGCCGGCTCGTTCTCGTGGAGATCGTAAGTCTGCCAGGTGATTTCGTAGCCCGCCGCAGGGAAGTAGGCCAGGCTGTCCCGGAACAGGTCATCGTCGTCGGTCTTGAAATAGATTTCCCCGCCGTCCACCAGAAAATCCCGGTACTGGATCAGCTGCCGGGGATGGGTCAGGCGGTGCTTGTTGGAGGAAGCGTTCTTGCTCCAGGGGTTGCAGAAGTTGATGTAAATCCGGCTGACGGTGTCCTCGGGGGTAAACAGATTGCGAATCCGCTCGATGTCGGCGCTCATGATCCGCACGTTGTCGATGGGACGGTTGACGGCGGCATAGGCCGCCTCGATTTTCCGCTTGGCCAGAATCAGCACCTTGTCGGTGATGTCGATGCCCAGATAGTTGTTTTCGGGGTGGGCGGCGGCCAGCTGGGAGATAAAGCCGCCCTTGCCGCAGCCCAGCTCCAGCACCAGGGGCAGTTCCGGGTTGGCGAACTGGTTGTGCCACTGGCCCTGCAGGTGGAAGGGGTCATGGATGTGGAAGTCGGCGGCGAGCAGCTCGGCCCGCGCGTAGGGCTTGAAACGCATGCGCATAGGGTTATACTCCTTGTTTTATGGATTGATGATTTTACGAATGGGCTGCATTCTGCAGGAAGGCGGCCACTTCTTCCGGCCCGGCGGAACAGCTGCCCTGGCAGATGCCGGGCTTTCCGCCGCCCCGTCCGCCGCAGGCGGCGTTGAGGGCCTTGGTGAGGGAACGGACGTCCCCGTCCCGGCGGGCCAGACAGTAGCCGCAGCCCTTGTCGGTGGGGGTGAGGGCGGCGCACAGGCCGTCGGTGGCTTCGGTGAGCCGCACCGCCAGCCGGTGGAGCCCGTCGGGGTCCAGACCGGCCACCGTCCGGATGGCGTCCTCGTGGGGTCCCACCGCTCCGGCCAGCGCGTCAAAGAGCTGGCCGCACAGGCCGTACTGGGTGTACTTGAGGGCGGTGAGTTCGGCGTGAACCCGGCGGACTGCGTTGGCCGTCTCGGCGGGCTTGGCGCTCAGCAGGGCCACAATGGTGCTCTGGCGGTCCTGCATGGCCTGGACTTCGGCCAGAGCCCGGCCGCCGCAGACCACCGACAGCCGCATCCCGCCCTTGTAGTGTTCCGCTGCCAGAATCTTGATGAGACCCACCTGGCCGGTGGTGGCGGTGTGGGTGCCGCAGCAGGCGCAGACGTCGGCCCCGGGAATGGTGACAATCCGCACCTGGCCTTCGATCTCCTTTTTGCTGCGGTAGGTCATGTGGGCCAGCTCCTCCCGGCTGGGATAGCTGATCTGGACCGGCAGATCCCGCCAGATAAAGCGGTTGGCCTCCGCCTCGGCCTGGCGCAGCTCCTCGGGGCTGATGGGGACGCTGGTGTCCATCCGCACCGCCTCGCTGCCGATGTGAAAGCCCACATTCTCGGCCCCAAACAGCCGGTGCAGGGTTCCGGACAGGATGTGTTCGCCGGTGTGCTGCTGCATCTTGTCAAACCGCCACTCCCAGTCAATCTGCTGGTGGACGGGGACCCCGGCTTTGGCGTCGGGGGGCAGGAGGGACACAGTGTGCCAGATGATGCCCTCTTTTTCGTGGACGTCGGTCACCGGCAGGACGGTGCCGTCGGGCAGGGTCAGGGTACCCCGGTCGGCGGGCTGGCCGCCTCCTTCGGGATAAAAGACGGTGCCGGTCATGGCAATGCGGCCCCCGCCCTCAGCCAGAGGCTCGGCGGCCTCAATCAGGGTGTCCGCCTCGGCGCGGTAGGGGTCGGCTTCGTAAAAACGTTCGGTTGGGTGCATGATGGATTTCCTCTCTCTGAACAGCGGGAAACGGCAGACAAAACCAATGGGCGCGAAGCGCTGTCATTTAGGTCAAATAGCCTATTTAAGGCTATTATACCATGTCCGCCAAAGCGGACAAAAACAAATCCGCGCATCGCGCGCACTTCTTGGTCAAATGGCTGCTCTTGCAGCCGTTATACCATGTCCGCCAGAGCGGACAAAAACCAATGGGCGCGAAGCGCTGTCATTTAGGTCAAATAGCCCGTTTAGGGCTATTATACCACGATTTTTGCCTGTGGAAAATAGTTACCGGTTGTGATATCATAAAATAGACAGGGCCGCGCATAAAAGGGCGGCACGTTTGAAAAAAGAGAGGAACGGAACATGCGTGAAAGTGGAATTTTGATGCCGATTTCCAGCCTGCCCGGCCCCTACGGGATCGGCTGCTTCGGCGCAGAGGCTGTGAAGTTTGTGGATTTTCTGGCGGCGGCAGGCCAGAGCATCTGGCAGATTCTGCCCCTCAGCCCCACCGGCTACGGGGACAGTCCCTATCAGAGCTGTTCGGCCTTTGCCGGCAACCCCTATTTCATCGACCTGGAAGCCCTGCAGGCCGAGGGCCTGCTCACAAAAGAGCAGCTGGAGGAAGCCGACTGGGGCGAAGCCCCCTGCGTGGTGGACTACGGCGCCCTGTACAACAGCCGCTATGAGCTCCTGCGGGCCGCTTATAAGGCATGGCAGGCCAAGTGCGTCGGCGTCCATGGCTGCGAGACGTACTACCCCGACGACTATTACGCCTTCACCCTGACCCAGGAGGACTGGCTGGACGACTACGCCCTGTACATGGCCCTCAAGTCGGAGCAGAAGATGAAGCCCTGGACCGAGTGGCCCCGGGAATACCGTCTGCGGGACGCCGAGGCCCTCCGCCGCTACGCCGCCGAAAACCAGGATGAAATCGGCTTCTGGAAGTTCCTCCAGTATGAATTCAGCAAGCAGTGGAGCAAGCTGAAAGCCTACGCCAACGCCAAGGGCATCAAGATTCTGGGCGATATGCCCATTTACGTCTCGGCCGACTCGGTGGACGCCTGGGTGGGCGGCAGTCTCTTTGAGCTGGACAGCGAGGGCCGTTTTGCCCGGGTGGCCGGATGCCCGCCGGACTACTTTGCCGCCGACGGCCAGCTGTGGGGCAACCCCCTCTATGACTGGGACTATCACCGCAAGACCGGCTTTGCCTGGTGGATCAAGCGGGTGCGCTACGCCACCTCGATTTATGACCTGGTGCGGATTGACCACTTCCGCGGGTTCGACACCTATTGGGCCATCCCGGCTTCCAGCGCCACCGCCAAGACCGGCAAGTGGGAGCAGGGCCCCGGCATGGAGCTGTTCCACGCCCTGGAGAACGCCCTGGGCCAGCTGCCCATCATCGCGGAGGACCTGGGCGATCTGACCGACAGCGTCCGCCAGCTGCTGGCCGACAGCGGCTTCCCCGGCATGAAGGTGCTGCAGTTTGCCTTCACCGGCGGAGACAATGAATACCTGCCCTACAACCACATCAAGAACTGCGTGGTGTACCCCGGCACCCACGACAACACCACCATCACCGACTGGTGGGAAAACGTGGCCACCAAGACCGAAAAGCGGAATGCTGCCGCCTATCTGCACCTGACCAGCTACCTCAAGCCCACCGCGGCCCAGGCCGCCCTGGTGGAGCCCGCCGAGGCCCGTCAGGCCATTCTCCGGGCGGCCCTCAGCTCCCCGGCGGACCGGGCCATCATCGCCCTGTACGACTGGCTGGGCCTGGGCGCCGAGGCCCATCTGAACACCCCGGGCCGCCTGGGCGGCAACTGGGCATGGCGGGCCAAGAAAGGCTTCGACACCGCAGCCCTGGCCGAGCGAATCCGCCAGGAATGTGAGGTAAGCTGCCGTACCCGGGAGAATCTTTTAGCAGAATGACAAAATTTCCGCAATCCGGGGGGAAAGTTGCCCCCGCGGCTGGAAAATAGATCCAGTCCGTGATATAATTTACATATGCTGGTTATTTAGACAAGCTGGCAAATGGATGGGCAGAGGGCCCGTCTGAGGGAATATGCAGCCGCCTTGGAGCGTGGGGAGCAAAGCCGGACGGAGGGATTTTGCCGCCGCGGCCCATGAAGAAGGACCGGCGCACAGCGGGGGAAACAGCGATGAAAAAAGGATGTACGGTGCAGGACCTGCAAAGGTTGACCGAGGCTTTACAGATGGTCTTTGAGGACGTCAGCGTTGTTGCGCTGCCGCCCGAGTCCGAGGAGCATTGGCAGGATGACGCCATGCAGGTGAGTTATGAGCAGGGGGGCGGCCAGGTGAGCTGTGTGCTCCGCCGCTGCGTCAAGGTGGATGGAGCCAGCTATGGCATCCAGATGAGCGCGCCCCTGGCGGGCAACACCCTGCCCGAGGACCGGATGACCGAGCGGGAGCGGGAACTGGTGCGGGAGGACCTCAACCGGGACTTCCTGACCGGCGCTTACAACCGCCGCTATGTGGAGACGGTGTTCAGCCCCCGGCTGGATGAAATCCTCCAGGCCGGCGGCCAGGCCGCCGCGGCGCTGGTGTCGCTGGACGAGGCCGACCGCCTGCGGTACGCCCACGGGCAGCCCTCTCTGGACCAGATCGTCTGCACCATCGTCAACCAGTGGAAAAAACACTACGACGTGCCCAACAGCCGAGTGGTCTGCCGCCTCCACGGCGGGATTCTCCTGATTGTCTGCGAGGGAATGACGGCGGCCCAGCTGGAGGAAGAAGTCCGGCAGCATTACGCCTCCATGCCCTGCAGCTGCATCGCCGGCACCGGCATGATGAGCCGGGTGGCCTTCACCCTGTCCATCGGCGTGGCAGGCACCGCTGAGCTGGCCGAGGGCCAGCGCAGCTGGGAGAACCTGTACCACCTGTGCGACAAGCGGCTGTGTGCCGCAGTGTCCAGCGGCGGCAACTGCATCTGCGCCCGGGACTGATATCAAACCTTTATCCGGCCGGAACGGCGTCTGCCCTCCGGCCGGATTTTTTGCGCCCCGAAACCCACGGTATAAAAGCCTCCTTTTGGTACACACTAGGAACCAAAGTCCCCCCTTGCGGGGGCGTTCCCAGACCCAAAAGGAGGCTTTTTCGATGGAACACCAGAAAAACGACAACCTGAATATGCTGGAGGCGGTCATCCAGAACACCGAGATGGGCAAAAATACCCTGGCCCAGATCCTGCCCATGACCGACGATGCCCGGTTCCGCGCCGAACTGATTCGGGAGCGGAACGGCTATCAGGAGCTGAGCCAGGAGGCCCACAGCGACATGGAGGCCTGCGGCGGCCAGGCGCAGGGCCAGTCCGCCTTTGCCAAGATGAACACCAAAATGGGCATCAGCATGAAGACCCTCACCGACAAGTCCACCCGGAACCTGGCCGAGATGCTGTCCGAGGGCAGCAGCCAGGGCGTGATGGACTGCATCAAGTGCCAGAAGGATTATCCCAACGCCGCCCCCGGCACCAAACGGCTGATGCAGCGGCTCCAGGACTTTGAGGAGGACAACCGCATCAAGCTGGAACAGTTCCTGTAACAAGACCCAAAGAAAGGCGCAGCCTCCCGGTGTGGAAGGCTGCGCCTTTTGTCGTATGAATGATGGGGCGGGGGATTACAGCCGCTGGATCATGGAGGCCACAATCCGGGTGGCGGTGGCTACATATTCCGCAATGCTGAATTTCTTCACCACCAGAACCTCGTGGCCGTCCTCGTCGGCGTTGTCGCTCATGGCCCGCAGGATGACGCAGGGAACGTTGTTCTTGGCCGCAATCTGACTGACGGCGGCGCCCTCCATCTCCACGCAGTCGGGGTCACACTTGGCGGCGATGGCCTCCTTGGAGGCGCTGTCCCCGATGAACAGGTCGCCGGTGGCGATCTTGCCGGTGATGTACCGGACCCCGGCCTCGGCGCAGGCGGCTTCGGCCGCTGCAATCAGGGCGGGATCGCCGTGGTATTCCTTCAGATAGGGGGGATTCTGGCAGATCATGTCCAGCTGAGCGTCATGATACAGCACCGTTCCGCCGATGACCACGTCGCCGATGCCGATTTTGCTGGTCATGTTCCCGGCGATGCCCGAGAAGATGATCTGCTGGGCGGCGTATTTGGTGATCAGGACCTGGGTGGTGGCGGCGGCGTTGGCCTTGCCCATGCCGGCGCAGCAGACCACCACCTGGCGTCCGGCCAGGCTGCCGCAGTGATACTGCACGCCGCCGTAGTCCTCAACCTGCACGTCGGTCAGGCGGGCGCAGAGCTGGTCCACCTCGTCGGGCATGGCGCCCATAATGCCGATGACCATTGCGTCCACCTCCTTAGACGTTGAACAGGAACTCGATGACGTCCCCGTCCTCCACCACGTATTCCTTGCCCTCGGTGTGCTGCATGCCCTTGGCCTTGACGGCGGCATAGTCGAAGTTGTTGGCCTCCAGATCGGCGTAGTGGATGACGCTGGCCCGGATGAAGCCCCGCTCAAAGTCGCTGTGGATCTTGCCGGCAGCCTGGGGAGCCTTGGTGCCGCGGCGGATGGTCCAGGCGCGGCATTCCTTCTTGCCGTCGGTCAGGAAGGAGATCAGGCCCAGCAGGTCATAGCTGGCGGTAATCAGGTTGTCCAGGCCGCTGGACTGGATGCCCATTTCGGCCAGGAAGGCTTTCTTTTCCTCGGGGCTGTAGTCGGCGATGTCCTCCTCGGTGCGGGCGCAGATGGGGATGACCTTGGCGCCCTCGGCGGCGGCCCGCTGGGCCACCAGGGGAACATACTTGTTGTTCTCGATGCCCTCCATCAGGTCATCTTCGCCCACGTTGCAGGCGTACAGCACCGGCTTGGCGCTCAGCAGGCCCATCTCGCGCAGGACGTTCTTCTGGTCGTCGCTGGTTTCGTCCCAGTCAAAGCTGCGGGCGGGCTTGCCCTCGGCCAGATGGGCGGCCAGCTGTTCCAGCCAGGCAGCCTCAGCGGCTGCGCCCTTGTTGTTGCCGCTCTTGGCGGCCTTGGCCATCCGGCCGGCCCGGTTCTGAACCACTTCCAGGTCGGACAGGATCAGCTCATAGTCGATGACGTCGATATCCGAGATGGGGTCCACGGCCTCGGCGCGGGTCACATCCTCCACCACGTGGATGATATTGTCGTCGTCAAAGCAGCGCACCACATGGACCAGGGCGTCGCATTCCCGGATATGGCCCAGGAACTTGTTGCCCAGGCCGGCGCCCTGTGCAGCGCCCTTCACCAGGCCGGCGATATCCACGAACTCCACAATGGCGGGAGTCTTTTTGTTGGTCTGCCAGATTTCGGCCAGCTTGTCCAGCCGGCTGTCGGGCACCGCCACGATGCCGCTGTTGGGCTCGATGGTACAGAAAGGATAGTTGGCGGCCTCGGCGTTGCGGGTCGAGGTGATGGCGTTGAACAGGGTGGACTTGCCCACGTTGGGCAGGCCGACGATACCTAATTTCATACGATAATGCTCCTTTATAGCAGGCTGCGCCGTCTGCGGCACAGCGCCGGATTTTGCGTTCCTCCTCATTATACTGAACCCTCGCCCCAAGCGCAACCTACTTTTTCGAGAAAAAGTAGGCAAAAGGCAGCTTTGGCTCGGCGCGTCCTGCGGACGAAACAGCCGAGCCGAAGCTGGCGCCGCGCTCCGATTTTTGCAAGTGCCCGCCGTGGCGCGCCGCAAAAACCGGCTAAGCGCAAGAGGCACAAACGTAGAGAACGAGCCGAAGCGTAAAGGCCCCGCGGAAGTGTCGGAGACCCGGAAACTGTATGGTACCCAGTGAAGCTTTTTCACGAAAAAGCCGGAAAGTTCTTTATTTTGTCATATCTGTTCCGTATAATAAAGCTATATCGCAAAATGTAAAACGCAGGGGGAAGAAGATTTTGCGCGCTGCGCGCCCGCTGCGATGGGAATGGCTGGAGGAATATACCATGGCAAACGAAAAGATCCTCGTCGTGGACGATGACCAGAATATCTGTGAGCTGCTGCGGCTCTACCTGACCAAAGAGGGCTTCCAGGTCACCCTCGCCTCGGACGGTGAGGACGCCCTGGAAAAGTACGCCCAGATCAAGCCGGATATGGTTTTGCTGGATGTCATGATGCCCCGGCTGGACGGCTGGGAGGTCTGCCGCCGCATCCGCAAGCAGGGCGATACCCCTGTGATTATGCTCACCGCCAAGGGCGAGACCTTCGATAAGGTCCTGGGCCTGGAGCTGGGCGCCGACGACTATATTGTCAAGCCCTTCGACAGCAAGGAAGTGGTGGCCCGCATCAAGGCGGTGCTGCGCCGGTGCGCCGGCGGCGCGGCAGCTGAAAAGCCGGTGGAAGGCGTGGTGGAGTTTGACAACCTCCGCCTGGATATGAACAGCTACGAGCTGAAGGTCAAGGGTAAGGTGGTGGAGGCTCCCCCCAAGGAACTGGAACTGCTGTACTGCCTGGCTTCCCACCCCAACCGGGTGTATACCCGGGATCAGCTGCTGGACGAGGTTTGGGGCTTTGAGTACTACGGCGATTCCCGCACCATCGACGTCCATGTCAAGCGCCTGCGTGAAAAGCTGGCCGGCGCTTCCGACAAGTGGGAGCTGAAAACCGTCTGGGGCGTGGGATATAAATTCGAGGTGCGTCAGTAATGCGCAAAAGCATATCGGTGGCTTTCTTCTCCACGGTGGCCACCCTGCTGATTCTGGCGGTGGCCGTCATGGGTCTGTCCCAGCTGGTCCTGTTCAGCAAATATTTTGCTGAGGAGCGGTTTGATACCCTGGACGACGTGGGCGACCTGGCCGGCCGGACGGTAGGGTATTTCTGGGACGACCTGACCGAGAGCGAGAAGATGGAGAGCGTCGTGGGTCAGGTGGACCTGATCGGCGAGAGCGCCAACGTCTATATTTTCTTTACCGACACCGAGGGCAAGGTGGTTCTTGCTTCCAACAGCAACCACCTGACCCGGGAAAACATTCCCCCGGAGGTTCTGGCCAATGTGGCCGGGGCCGAGGAAGGGGTATACCACGAGCTGGGCAAGATGAAGGGCTCCTTTGACGAGGAGTTCTATGTCTCGGCGCGGCCGATTCTGAGCAATTCCGAGACCGTGGGCTATATCTTTGTCTGTGCCTCGGGGCAGATGCTGGATGATTTTGTGGGGCGGTTTGCCTCCAACTTCTTCCTGTCGGCCTGCCTGATGCTGATTTGCGCCAGCGTCCTCACCATGTTCATGATGCGCAGCCTCACCGAGCCGCTGCACCGGATCAGCGAGGCCGCCCAGAAATTCGGCGGCGGTGACTTTTCGGTCCGGGTGGAGGACGTGGACGGCGACGGCGAAATCGCCGATCTGGCCCGCACCTTCAACACCATGGCCGCCAACCTGCAGCAGATTGACACCTCCCGGGGCCAGTTTATGGGCAACATCGCCCACGAGCTGCGCACCCCCATGACCACCATCAAGGGCTTCATCGACGGCATTCTGGACGGCACCATCCCGCCCGAACTCCACAACCACTATTTGCAGCTGGTGTCCCAGGAGACGGGCCGTCTGGCCCGGCTGGTCCAGAATATGCTGGACCTGTCCAAGCTGGAGTCGGGAGAATACCAGGTCAACGCCCGGATGTTCAACATCTGGGAAACCCTCACCGGGGTGGCCCTGTCCGCCGAACAGCGGATCAATGACGGCCAGATTGACCTGGAAGGCCTCACCATGGACGAGCGAGTGCTGGTGTACGCCGACCCCGACCTGATCCATCAGGTGGTGTATAACCTGCTGGACAACGCCATCAAGTTCACGCCTCCCGGCGGGGTGATCCGGTTCAACGTCGAAAAGCTGGGCCCCGAGGCCGAAATTTCCATCTGGAACAGCGGCCAGGGCATCGCCGAGGACGCGCTGCCCTTTGTGTTTGAGCGGTTCTATAAAGAGGACCAGTCCCGCGGCCTCCATGCCCGGGGCGCCGGGCTGGGCCTGCATATCTGCAAGGTGCTGGTGAACCTGGCCGGCGGACAGATTCGGGTGGAGAGCAAACAGGGCGAGTGGTGCCGGTTTGTCTTTACCCTGCCGGTGGAGGTGCCGGGCCGCGGCGATCTGCTGAAATTGTCCGACGACACCACCCAGGCCGGCCCCGCCCGGCCGGCGCAGTAATTCCGGGCCGGCGGACGGGCAGAGTGGACGGTCCGGCGCGAAATTTGGACCCTGCTCGGCGGGCTTTTTGGTCCGAAAACAGGGGATTTTGTGGAAAATCTGGGCATTTGATCCGATGAATTTACGTCATTTCCGTGAAAAAGACGGCGTCGGGTTTGATTTTTGTGCCGTTTTCGTGTACACTAAAATGTAAGCTGCGCATGGTGCGCCGCCAACGAAACGGAATACAAAAAACTGATACAACGGAGAGTAAACATACCATGGCGATCATCAGTCCATCGATTTTATCTGCCGACTTCTGCCGTCTGGGGGATGAGTGCCGCATGGCGCTGGAAGCCGGAGCCGAAATGCTCCACTTTGACGTAATGGACGGACACTTTGTGCCCAACATCAGCTTCGGCGTGCCGGTGCTGGCCAGCCTGCACCGGGGCATCCCCAGCGCTTTCTTTGATGTGCATCTGATGATCAGCCATCCGCTGTCCTATGTGGATGCCTTTGCCAAGGCGGGCGCCAGCCTCATCAACTTCCATCTGGAGGCCGAGGACGACCCGGCTGCTGTGCTGGACGCCATCGAGGCAGCGGGCTGCAAGGCCGGCATGACCATCAGCCCGGGCACCCCGGCTGAAAAGCTCTTCCCCTGGCTGGACCGGCTGGACCTGGTCCTGGTGATGGGGGTGGAGCCTGGCTTTGGCGGCCAGAAGTTCATGCCCTCGGCCCTGGATAAGCTGGCCGCCCTCAAGGCGGAGCGTCAGGCCCGGGGCCTGGAGTTCCTGCTGGAGGTGGACGGCGGCGTCAACGCCGAGACGGCTCCTCTGTGCACTAAAGCCGGCGCGGACGTGCTGGTGGCGGGCAGCGCCGTGTTTGCTGCGGCTGACCCGGCTGCTGTGGTGCAGGCCCTGGCGGCGGTGTAACTCCGTTCGGATGAGGATGACCAATGGAAGAAACAACAAGAAAAGAACAGGAGGCGGCGCTGGCCCAGACGGGCCGGTATTATAAGCACATCTGCTGGATGGCGCTGCCTCTTGTCTGCATGTCGGCCTATCTGTATGGGCCGCGGCCGGTCGTGATGTGCCTGGTGGCCCTCCTGACCGGCAATTTGTGCGACCGTCTGGTGGCGGTGCTGCGCCGCCGCGTGTACAGCGCCTCCGACTGGTCCAATGAGAGCTTTGCCCTCGTCATCGCCCTGCTGATGCCGGCGACGGTCAGCTGGTATGTGCTGGTGGTGGCGGTGGTGGCCGGCGTCCTGCTGGGCAAGGAAGCCTTTGGCGGCTACGGCAGCTACCCCTTTCATCCCGCGGCTGTGGGCTATGTGGTGGTGGCGGTGTCCTGGCCGGAACAGGTCTTTCTGTACCCCCAGCCCTACGCCAATATCCCCCTGTTTGACACCTCGGGGGTCAACCTGGTCAGCGGCATGAGCAATACCCTGCGCAACGGCGGCCTGCCCACCGTAGGGTCTTTGTCCCTGTTTCTGGGTGAGTTCGCCGCCCCGCTGGGCAGCGGCGCCGTCCTGATTCTGCTGGCCTGCGGGCTGTTCCTCTGCACCCAGAAAGATATCCGGCTGCCGGCTGCCCTGAGTTTCCTGGCGGCCTGCGCTGTGATTGTCTTTTTGTTCCCCCGCCAGGCCGATCTGGTCCACACCGCCGTGTGGGACAGCGTCTGGCAGCGTCTCAATCTGGTGAAATACGAACTGGTCAGCGGCGCCACCCTGTACAGCGCGGTGTTCCTGATCAGTGAGCCCTATACCTGCCCCCGGCGCAAACTGGGCCAGGTGCTGTATGGGGCTTTGCTGGGCTGCGTCAGTATGCTGTTCCGCTATGTGGGCGTGTACGAGACGGCGGTCTGCTTTGCCATCCTGATGATGAACGGCCTGGCCGGCTGGCTGGACCGCGTGGTGGAGCGGCTGTACCGCCTGCCTGAAAACCGGCGGGCCGGCGGGAAGGAGGCTGCCTTATGAAACAGAGCAAGGCGGAAGTCATCCTTCGTGACCCGGGCAAGTACGCCCATCACGACCGCATCTTTTTGAATAACCCGGTCATCATGCAGGGCATGGGCCTGGCCCCGGTGGTGGTGCTGGCCACCACCGGCCGCAACGCCCTGATGCTGGCGGTGGCGGTGGCTCTGCTGCTGACCCCCTCCCGCGTGGTGAGCTTTTTCCTCAGCAAGCTGGTGCCCCTGGAGGAGCACGCCAGTGAGGAAGAACTGCGTGCCAAACTGCTGCCCCGCGGCCTGATTTATTCCGGCACCGCGGCGGTCATGTATCTGCTGTTTTACCCCCTCATGAGCCGTCTGTTCGGGATGGAACTGCTGACCCTGGGCATCTATCTGCCCATGCTGGTGGTGGAACCCCTCATCATCTACCGCTACGGCCGCGTCCAGGAGACCCTGCGCAAGTCGGTGTCCAAGGGCCTGCGGGTGACGGTGGGCTATGCGGTGGTTCTGCTGCTGGTGGGCTGCGTCCGGGAATGGCTGGCCTCCGGCACCGTCTTTGGTTTTGCCGTGACGGCCAATACCGTGCTGCTGCCCCTGGCCTCCATGCCGGCGGGCGGATTCATCCTGCTGGGCGTCCTCAGCGCCATCTGGCGGGCCCTGGCGGCCCGGTATCGGGCGTTCCTGGCCAATGAGGCCCGCAACCAGGTGATTGTCAACCATCAAAAGGAAGCGAGGGGAGAACCGTGAATACTGCCATCTTTGCACCGGCCGGCTCTCTTTCCGAGGCGCTGACCATCTTCTTTGGCTACGCCATGATGGCGGTTCTGGCCCAGAATGCTGTTTTTACCCGTGCACTGGGCGTCTCCCGCCTGGTGCAGCTGGTGGGAGACGAGCGGACCAACAGCGTCCTGTTCGGTATCCTGCAGTGCATCACCCAGCTTCTGCTGGCCCCGCTGGCCTGGTATGTGGGCGGCATGGCTGCGTCGTTTGGGCTGGGAGCAGCCTCCCGGCCTCTGGTCTATCTGGCCTGTATTGCGGTGGTCAGTGTGGCCGAAATGGTCTTTCTGCATCTGGTCAAGCTGCCCTGGCAGCGTCAGCTGCTGCGGATTCTGCCGCTGGCCTGCCTGAATACCTGTGTGCTGGGCACCCTGCTTCTGGGCCGGACCCAGAGCTTCAGCCTGCTGCAGTCCATGGGCTTTGGCCTGGGCAGCGGCGTGGGCTATCTGCTGGCGGTGCTGCTGGTGACGGAAGCCCAGAACCGCCTGCGCAGCCAGGCGATTCCCGCGGCCTTCCGCGGGATGCCCATTACCCTGATTTACATTGGCGTGCTGGCGCTGGCCATTTACGGCCTGACCGGCCACACCGTCATCCTGTAAACCGGGCCGAAGGCGTTTTCTGTTGGGGACACGGCCCGGGAACCGGGCTGGCTTAGAACAATATTTCACGAACGGTGGCAGGAAAAATTGTTTCCCGCCTGTAAGGGAAAGGTGAAGGAACCATGCCGAAGAGAAGGCGGAACAAAAAAGTCAAGCGGTATCACCGCAGCTTTTACAGCCGGGGAATGAAGATCAAGAAGGCCCTGGGCATCCTCGTGCTGGCCGTGGTGGTGCTGGGTGTGGCCTGGCTGGCCGCGCCCTATGTGTTGGACTGGGCCACCCATACCTGGTACACGGTGGTGCGGGACAGAGACCTGCCGTCCTCCTCCGAGGCGGCGTCTTCGGAGGCCTCGTCGGCCGCATCGTCCGAGGCTGCGTCCTCCTCGTCCCAGGCGGCCAGCTCGGCGGCTTCCTCCGAGGCGGCGTCCTCCCGGCCCGAGCCGGTGGACGGCACCGCCATTCGGGATGGCAGCTGGGCCACCGTCAGCCTTTCGGCGCTGGGGGATGAGGCATCCATCCGGGCCACCGCCCAGACCCTGGCCAGCCAGGGCGTGACCTATGCCCTGGTGCCCCTGAAAGACACCAACGGCTATATCTACTATGCGTCGGCGGTGCCGGCGGCCTCCGGCAGTGTGGCCGCCAGCGTGGTGGACCCTGCCCTCATCGCCTCCATCTTCAAGGAGGAGGGCCTGGTGCCGGTGGCCGGAGTGGCCGCCTTCCAGGACCCTGTGGCCAGCTACACCGACCGCTCCATGGCCATTCAGTACAGCGGCGACGGCAATTACCTTTGGTTGGATGCAGCCAATGCGGCCGCCGGCGGCAAGGCCTGGCTGAATCCCTATGCGGCTTCGGCCATCCAGTTTGTGGGAGATCTGGTGGAAGAACTGTACAACTGCGGCTTTGAACAGGTCTGCCTGTCGGCAGTGCAGTTCCCCCAGTCCACCTCCTCCAAACAGAGCTATGGCGAGACCGGCGGCGTGGGCCGCGACGGCCAGCTGGCGGCGGACATTGCCGCATGGGACGCCCGGTTTGCGGGGCGGGTCACCCTGTGGTACGAATACCCTGTGTCCAGCTGCACCGGCGTCAGCTCCACCCTGGGGGCTCTGCCCGCCCAGCTGGGGGTGAAGAATCTGGTCATCAGCCTGCCGGCCGGGGAAGCCCAGGATCCGGCCCAGCTGGCCCAGACCGTCGCCCAGATGAAAGAGCTGGGGGCTCAGTACGTTGTCGTGCGGGACAGCGAGACCGGGAGCTTTTATTGATCTGACCCACAGTTTGGGTCTTTTGTGAGAGGGAGGAACCGAATCATGGAAAAAACGTCCTGCTTTATGCCGGCCCATATCCTTCTGCCCGAGGCATCCGTGCCCCTGGGACAGTGGGGCTGCATTGCCTGTGACCAGTTTACCAGTGACCGGGACTATTGGGCCAGCGCCGAGGCGGCAGCCGCCGGCGGCCCCAGCACCCTGCGGATGATCCTGCCGGAGGTGTATCTGGGGGACAAGGACCAGCAGGCCCGGGTGGATGAAATCCACCGGACCATGGAAGAATACAGCCGCAGCGTCCTGACCCGGGCGGTGGACGGCTTTGTCTACGTAGAGCGGACCCTCCAGAGCGGCCGGATCCGTCAGGGCCTGGTGGGCCGGGTGGACCTGGAGGCGTACAACTACCATCTGGGCAGCCTGTCCCTGATCCGGCCCAGTGAGCACACGGTGGAGGAGCGGATCCCGCCCCGGATGGCGGTCCGCCGCGGCGCCTGCCTGGAGACCCCCCATGTGATGATGCTGGCGGACGACCCCGATCAGCTGCTGATTGAGCCCATCGGCCGCCAGAAGGATCGGCTGCGCCCCCTGTACGAAGGGGAGCTGATGCTGGGCGGCGGCCCGGTGGCCGGCTGGGCGGTGGAGGACCCCGCCCTGATCCGGCAGATCGAGGAGGCCATGGCGGTTCTGAGCAGCCAGGAGACTTTCCTGGCCAAGTATCCTGCGGCCCCCAATGACCGCCCCCTGGCTCTGGCCGTCGGGGACGGCAACCACTCCCTGGCCACCGCCAAGGCCTATTGGGAGGAAATCAAAAAGACCCTGACCCCCCAGCAGCGGGAAAATCATCCGGCCCGCTGGTGCCTGGCAGAGGTCTGCAATGTGCGGTCGGACGCGGTGGAAATCGAGCCGATCCACCGGGTTCTGTTCAACACCAGCTATGAGACGGTGCTGCTGAACCTGGTTACATGGAGCGATGAAAATATGGCGGGGGTCCGCTTCGGGGAGAACTTTGAACAGAAGCTCCGCCTGACCGGCCCGCAGGACGAGTGCGCCCTCAGCTTTGAAAACCCCACCGCCCCTCTGGGGGTGGGCACGGTGGACGAATTCGTGGAGTATTTCCTCGAAAACCACCCCGAGGCCCGGGTGGACTATGTCCACGATGAGGCCGCCGTCCGCTCCTTCTGCGCGAAGGAGGGGGCTGTGGGCCTGCTGCTGCCGCCCATGAAGAAAGGGGATATCTTCCGCGGCGTGGTGCTGGGCGGCGTGCTGCCCCGCAAGACCTTCAGTATGGGTCACGCCGAAGAAAAGCGGTACTACATGGAGTGCCGCCGCATCACCGAATAAACCATCCGGCGGCCGGGCCCAGGGCCCGGGCCGGGATATCCCTGCCTGTGTCATGCCCGTACGCACTGTGCCGTCCGGGCATGACGGATTTTTCACCTGTTTTCCCACACGCAACCAAGGAGTAGAATGACATTTCAAGAACTGAATTTATCCAAACCCATCCTGCGGGCGGTCGCCCAGGCGGGCTATGAAAAGCCGTCTCCGATTCAGGCAAAGGCCATCCCGCCGGTGCTGAAAGGCCGGGATCTGATGGGCTGCGCCCAGACCGGCACCGGCAAGACGGCGGCTTTCGCCCTGCCCATGCTGGATCTGCTGTCGGCCCGGCCCGCTTCCAACCCGGGGTCCATCCGGGCCCTGATCCTGACCCCCACCCGGGAGCTGGCCCTCCAGATTGAGGAGAGCTTTGGCCAGTACGGCAAGTACCTGCCCCTCCGCCACACCGTGATTTTCGGCGGCGTGGGCCAGGCGCCCCAGGTGGAACAGCTCAAGAAAGGGGTGGACATTCTGGTGGCCTGCCCCGGCCGGCTCAACGATTTGATCGGCCAGGGGCATGTAGACCTGTCCGGGGTGGAGATTTTCGTCCTGGACGAGGCGGACCGGATGCTGGACATGGGCTTTGTCCACGACGTGAAAAAGGTCATCGCCAAGCTGCCGGCGCGGCGTCAGAACCTGATGTTCAGCGCCACCATGCCCACCGAAATTGAGCAGCTGGCCGCCACCATCCTGCGGGACCCCGCCTTTGTGAAGGTGGACCCGGTGTCCAGCACGGTGGACCGCATCCAGCAGAGCCTGTATTTTGTCTCCAAGGCGGACAAGCGCCGGCTGCTGCCCTGGCTGATTCAGAATCTGGAGCCCCCTGTCCGCAATGCACTGGTGTTCAGCCGCACCAAACACGGGGCCGACCGCATCGCCCGGGACCTGACCAAGCAGGGAATCACCGCGGCGGCCATCCACGGCAACAAGAGCCAGAGCGCCCGTGTGGCGGCGCTGGAGGGCTTCAAGGCGGGCCGGACCAAGGTCCTGGTGGCCACCGACATCGCCGCCCGGGGCATCGACATCAGCGAGCTGTCCCATGTGTTCAACTATGACCTGCCCGAGGTGCCCGAAACCTATGTGCACCGCATCGGGCGGACGGCCCGGGCCGGGGCGGACGGCACCGCCGTCAGTTTCTGCGCTCCTGAGGAGCGGGAGTACCTGGCGGGCATCGAAAAGCTGAACCGCAAGAAAATCCCGGTGGTGAGCGGACATCCCTGGGACAGCCCTCAGCCCCAGGAACCCCAGAAGGAACCCAAGGCGGCGCAGCCTGTCCGGCCGGTGAAGGTGCGGCAGGTGCAGCCCCTCAAGATAGAGAAAGAGGAGACCATCATGGACGAAACCAAAAAGACCGCTCCCCGCGCCAGCGAAGGCGGGGAGAAGCGTTCCCGTTCCCGGCGCGGCCGGCGGGACGGCGGCCGCGGCAAGCAGCCCGCCCAGGGCGGCCAGAATCCGCAGCAGCCGAAATTTGACCCTCACTTCCTGACCGGCGCCGAGACGGCAGTTCTGCCGGCCAAGACGGTGGCGGGCTCGGGGGAGAAGCCCCGCACCGCCATCCAGCCCCAGAACCCCAATGGCCGCAGCGGCAAGGGCAACGCCCAGAACGCCCGGCCCCAGCGGGAAAAGCAGGCCGAGGGCCGCAAGGAGGACAAGGAGAGCCGTTCCAACCGGAACGCCTCCAAGGGCAATGAGGCACGCAGCGCCGAGCAGCGGACCGCCCGCGGGGAAAAGGAGAACCGCCCCGCCGCCCAGCCCAAGGCGTCCGCCCCCAAGAACGCCCCCGCCGACCACGGCGCAGGCCGCAGCCAAAACAGCCGGAACAATTCCGGCCGGGCCCAGGCTTCCAGCCAGCCCAAGGGCCGCGGCAGCCGCAGCCACGAAAGCCACAGCGACGACCCCGGCCTGGTGCTCATCAGCCGCCGGCCGCCCCAGCAGAAGTTCTCCAGCTTTGAGGAGTATATGGAGGCCCACGGCGGCGCCACGGCGCCCATCGAGGACCACAGCCAGGATTACTGAGAATAGAAAAAGCGCCCCGGCTCTGTTTGGACAGAAGGGGGCAGCGTGAGGATTCGAGGCAGATTGCGCGGAGGCTCCAGGCCGCCGCGGGTCTGCCTTGAATTTTGCTTTCCTGCACAAAAAGACCGGCATCCTTCGGGCAGAACGCCCAAGGGGTGCCGGTTTTTGCAGGGGAAGGGGAAAGGCGCGGACCTTATTTTCGGTCCGCGAAAGAGGAGCGGGTCAGACGGCTCATCCGGTATTCCCGGGGGCTCTGGCCATAGTGGGCCCGGAAAAGGCGGTAGAAATAGCTGGTGTTTTCATACCCGACCTGGGCAATGATCTGCTGGATGGTCATGTCGCTGCGGCGCAGCATCCGGGCCGCCGTTTCCAGACGGTGCTTTTGCAGCAGTTCTTTGTAGGTTTTGCCGGTCTCGGCCCGGACACATTCGCTGACGTAGGCCAGCGAAACCTCATAAGTACGCGCCACATTCGAGAGGTTGGCCTCCCGATAGTTGTTGACGATTTCATCGAGGGCGGCGCGGACCAGCGCCTCTTTGTTCACCGTACCGCTCCGGCCGGGGCCTGTACGCAGGTCCTTCGCTTGTAGTTCAGTCATAGTTTCCTCCGATCGATGCAGAGCCTGGAGCTCTTTCGTTCATTCCAAATACGAAATAAGGACGAGCTTTATTGCGAAATTGCACGTATGGAAGAACTTTTACATCTTGGCAACAGGCAGGAAACAGATTGCTCATAATCTGTACAAAAATAAGGTCCTTTTCCACGGCGCAGCCCCCAAAAGCGCAAAAAACGGCCCGCCGCATGCGCGGCAGGCCGCCGGACCAGAGGGTCCGTTTTGAAAAAGATCAGAAGAGGTTCTCGTTTTTGTACAGGCCGGTGCGGGTGAACTGGACCCATTCGGCCACGTTGACGGCGTGGTCGGCGATCCGCTCCAGGTACTTGATGACCATCAGCAGATCCAGGGCGGCGTCCACCTGGCCGGGATTGGCCGCAATCTCCTCGGCCAGGGTCCGCTTGACGGCGTTGAAGTCGTAGTCCACCTCGTCGTCGTCGGCAATCACCTTCTGGGCGGCGTTCATGTCCTCGGCCTGGAAGGCTGCCAGGGCGTCCACCACCATCTTGTGGGCCTTCTGGCCCATCCGGATGGCGTCGCTGACGGCGGGGTCGCCGGCCTTGCGGGAGGTGAACAGGTGGGGCATGATCTCGGCGATGTCCGCAGCGTGATCGCCGATCCGCTCCAGGTCGGTGATGACCTTCATGGCGGCGGAGATCCGGCGCAGGTCCCCGGCCACCGGCTGCTGGCGGAGCAGCAGCACCATGCAGCGGTGCTCGATGTCGTGCTCCATCTCGTTGATCTGGCTGTCGTCCCGGATGATCTGGGCGGCGGCGGCGGCGTCGGTGGAGGCCAGAGCTTCCATGGCGTTTTCCACTGCGTCGGCGCAGGCCTGGCCCATCTCGGCCAGAGCCTGGTTCAGCTCGGTCAGCGCCTCATCATACTGCTTGCGAATGCTCATAGGTTTTCTCCTTTCTCATCAACCCATTAGCCGAACCGGCCAGAGATATAATCCTCGGTCCGCTTGTCTGCGGGGGTGCTGAAGATCTCGCTGGTGGGACCCACCTCCACCAGTTCGCCCAGCAGGAAGAAGGCGGTGCGGTCGCTGATACGGGCGGCCTGCTGCATGTTGTGGGTGACGATGACCACGGTGTAGTTCTTCTTCAGCTCGCTCATCAGCTCCTCCACCTTCATGGTGGAGCCGGGGTCCAGGGCGCTGGTGGGCTCATCCATCAGCAGGACCTCGGGCTTGACGGCCAGGGCGCGGGCAATGCACAGACGCTGCTGCTGGCCGCCCGACAGGCCCAGAGCGCTCTTTTTCAGGCGGTCTTTCACCTCGTCCCACAGAGCGGCACCCCGCAGGCTGCTCTCCACGATCTCGTCCAGCTCTTCCTTTTTGCGCACGCCGTGGAGCTTGGGACCATAGGTGATGTTGTCGTAGATGCTCATGGGGAAGGGGTTGGCCTTCTGGAAGACCATGCCCACGCGGCGGCGCAGGGTGGTGAGGACCATGTTGGGTCCAAAGATGTCCTCACCACGCAGGGTGACGTCGCCCTCGATGCGGATGCCCGGCACCAGGTCGTTCATCCGGTTCAGCGTTTTCAGAAAGGTGGACTTGCCGCAGCCCGAGGGTCCGATCAGAGCGGTGATTTCCCGCTCGCCCACGTCCAGAGAGATGGACTTGAGGGCCTTGAAGTCACCGTACCAGAGGTTCAGGTTCTTCGCCGAAATAACAGGGGTGGTGTTTTGCGTTTCCATATCGTTTTACCTCATTCAATCAGCCCTTTTGGCGGAGATGCTTCTTGGCCAGGCGGGCGGCAATGTTGATGACCAGAACCAGAATCAGCAGGACGGCGCCGATGCCCCAGGCGGAGTCGAAGTCGCCGTTTTCAAAGGCCCGCAGATACAGCAGAACCGACAGGGTCGCGCCGTTGGAGGTGTAGGCCTCGATGATGTTGCCGGCGATGACCTGGGCTGCGCCGGCGGTGAACAGCAGGGCCGCGCTCTCGCCTACGATACGGCCGATGGCCAGGATGCAGCCGGTGACAATGCCGTCGATGCTGCAGGGCAGCACGATGGTGCGGATGATGTGCCATTTGCCGGCGCCTAGGCCCAGAGCGCCCTCGCGGTAGCCCATGGGAACGGTCTTGAGGGACTCCTGGGTGGTGCGGATGATGGTGGGCAGGGTCATGATGACCAGGGTCAGGCTGCCCGACAGCAGGCTGGTCTGGAAGCCCAGGGTCTGGGCAAAGACCAGCATGCCAACCAGGCCGTAGATGATGCTGGGGATGCCGGCCAGGGTCTCGTTGGTGAACTCAATCATCGAGATCAGGCGGCGGTTGGTGGCGTACTCGGTCAGATAGACGGCGGCGCCCACGCCCAGGGGCAGGACGATAATCAGGGTCAAAAGAATGATGTACAGGGTGTTCAGGATGGCGGGCAGGATGCCGTTGGTGCCCCGCAGGATGCTGGAGGTGGTGGTGAGGAAGGTCCAGCTGACGTGGGGCAGACCCCGCACCAGAACCATGCCGATGATGCCCACCACCAGCGCAATCACCAGGACGGCGGCAATCCATACCGCGCAGGTGAAGAACTGGTTCCACAGGCGGCGGGAGGGAGAAAAATCAGCGTAGCGATTACTTTTCACCGTTGCGGCCTCCTTTCAGGAAGAAGTTGAGGACCAGGTTGATGGCCATGATGAACAGGAACAGGATCAGGCCGATGCTGAACAGTGCCTGACGCTGCAGGCCGCTGGCATAACTCATTTCCTTGGCAATGGCGGTGGTCAGGAAGGTGACGCTCTTGAACAGGCCGGGCATGTTGGGGCTGTTGCCGGCCACCATCATGACGGCCATGGCCTCGCCCACGGCGCGGCCAATGCCCAGAACGATGCCGGCGGCAATGCCGCTCTTGGCGGCCGGGACGCTGACCTTGAACCAGGTCTCCGCCTCGGTGGCGCCCAGAGCCAGGCTGCCCTCCTCGTACTCCCGGGGGACGGCGTTGAGGGCCGTCACCGACACCGAGACAATGCTGGGCAGGATCATGATGGACAGCACCAGGATGGCGGTCAGGAGGCAGGCGCCGGAGGCCCGGCCAAAGGCCGCGGCCACAGCGGGGACCAGCAGCTGCATGCCCAGCAGGCCGAAGATAACGCTGGGAATGCCGGACAGTAGCTCAATGGCCGAGGTGGCTGCCGTGCGCAGCTTGGGCGTGGCGGCCTTGGAGAGGAAAACGGCGGTGAGCAGGCCGATGGGGATGCCGATGAGGATGGCGCCCAGGGTGCCATACACGCTGGACAGGATGAAGGGCAGGATGCCGAAGGAAGGCTCGGCGGCGGTCGAGGCCCATTTCTGGCCGAAGAGGAATTCCACAACGCCGATCTGGCCGATGGCCGGCAGACCCGAGATCACCATGTACACGGTAATCAGGGCCACGCAGCCGATGGCCAGAATGCCGCACAGGAAGAAGATGACGTTCATCACCAGCTCCAGCCATTCGGCTGCATTGTGGGGCTTGTTGAATTTTTTCCGGACGACGGCGCCGGAAGCGGAGTCTTGCTGTTTCATAGTAACCCCCATGGTATCAGGATGCAAAACGGCGGTCTACTCCCAAAAACCGCCTGGGACCGCATGGACCCAGGCGGAGTATCTCAGGATTTAAGACCCGGGCTTTGGTTGGGCTTAGCCCTGGGCGTCAACCAGGGGCACAGCGCCGGCCAGACGGATCAGCTCAGCAGCATCCTCGCTGGTAGCGAACTCGATGAAGGCCTTGATAGCGTCGGACTGCTCCACGGAGTCGTTGGTGATGAAGTTGAAGGGACGCTGGACCTCATAAGTACCATCCAGAACGGTGGCCTCGCTGCACTCAACGCCGCCGACGGTCAGGGTCTTGACGGTGTCGCCCACAGCGGACAGGGAAGCGTAGCCGATGGCCAGAGGGTTGGAAGCCACAGCGGAGATGACAGCGCCGGTAGCGGTCAGCTCCTGATCGTACTGGCAAGCATCCTCCACGCCCACGATGCTCTCGAAGCCGTCGCGGGTGCCGGAACCAGCCTCACGGCCGATGACAACGATCTCGCCGTCCTCGCCGCCAACCTCGGACCAGTTGGTGATTTCCTTGGTGAAGATCTGAGCCAGCTGATCCACGGTCAGGTCGGACACAGCGCTCTCGTTGTTGACCACGATGGCGATGCCGTCCAGGGCGACGGTGGTGGCGGTGACGCCGGTCTCATCGTCGTGCAGGCCGCGGGAAGCCAGGCCGATGTCCAGGGTCTGCTCCACAGCACCGGTGATGCCAGCGCCCGAACCGGTGGGATCGTAGCTGATGGTGACGTTGGGAGCGACCTCGGCGAAGCCCTCGGTCAGAGCCTCGATGACGCTGTTCATCGAGGTGGAACCGCCGGTGGCGATCTTGCCGGACAGGCTGCTCAGATCACCGGCAGCGGCGGAAGAAGCAGTGGAAGAAGCGGTGGAAGACACAGCAGACGAAGCAGCGGTGGAGCTGGAAGAGCTGCCGCAGGCGGTCAGAACGCCGGCCACAGCCGCAGCGCCGCAAACGGCCAGGAAGGAACGACGATTGATCTTTTTCATAGGAATTTTCCTCCAAAATCACAGCACCGGGAATGTGTCGGCCCGGCGATCTTTTTCTTTTTGCTTTCCTCTCGGAACGACCCCATTGTACAACCAAACCGCCTCGGCTGCGACCATGACCAGGGAAAATTCACGTAAAGTTTTGGGCGGTGGTTTTGCCGAAAAGAAAAGAAAAGGTAAAATCGGGGCCAAAAGAATAGCCCTGAATTTTACATTTCCCGTGAAAGTGGAGAAAATCGGGCCTTTTGCCCCGACAAAAAGACGAAACGCCCCCGCGGCCCAAAACAAAATCCCGGCGAACGCTGCCGTTCGCCGGGATGGGTTCAGGGTTTTGCGGGGGCGGAGTGGGATCAGACGATCCGGACGCCCTTCTGGATGACGGACTGGATGTTCAGGGCCTTGTCCGCCAAAATGATGTTGCCGTAGCGGCCGGGAGCCAGAGAACCGTAGTCGGCCTCCAGACCGATGCTCTTGGCAGGGTTCTCGGAGGCGGCGCGGACGGCGCTCTCCAGAGGCACGCCCATATCCAGGACGGCCCGCTTCATGCAGTCATACAGGCAGGTAGCGCTGCCGGCGATGACGCCGGGGTTCTCGGTCAGGGTAGCCCGAGGACCGGTGACGGTGACCGCCTGGCCGCCCAGGCTGTACTGGCCGTCGGGCAGGCCGCAGGCCATCATGCTGTCGGCAATCAGGATCACCCGGTCGTCTCCAAAGGTGTTGAAGGTGAACCGGACCATGGCGGGATGAATGTGGATGTTGTCGGTGATGAGCTCCACCTCGGCATGCTTTTCCAGGGCTGCAATGATGGGGCCGGGCTCCCGGTGGGAGATGCCGGGCATGGCGTTGTAGAGGTGGGTCATGTGGCTGGCGCCGGCGTCAAAGGCCTGGATGGCGGTGGCGTAATCGGTGCAGGTGTGGGCAATGGAAATCCGCACCTCGTCCTTGCACTGGGCGATGAAGTCCAGCGCGCCCTCCACCTCGGGGGCGATGTCCACCAGCTTGATGAGGCCGCCCGACCGCTTCTGCAGACGGCGGAACATCCCTACATCGGGGCCGTGGAGATAAGCGGGGTTCTGGGCGCCCAGCTTCTGGGGGCTGATGAAGGGGCCCTCCATGTTGATGCCCACCAGGTCGGCGCCGCGGCCGTTCTTGTGGGCGGCGGCTGCGTCCATGACGCCGTTCAGAATCTCTTCGGAATAGGTCATGGTGGCGGGGCAGATGGCCAGGATGCCGCGGCTGGCCTCGAAATCGGCCAGGGCCTGAATGGCCTCCTCGCTGGCGTCACAGAAATCATGGCCCATGGCGCCGTGGAAGTGGAGGTCCAGCAGGCCGGGCAGGGCGTACAGCCCGCCGGCGTCGATGACCTCTTCCCCGGGCTGGGGGGTCAGATCGGTGACGATGCGGCCGTCACGGACGGCCAGGTCCCCGGGAACAAAGGTGTGCTCGGGGGTATAGATGAGAGCGTTTTTCAGGATCATGGGGAAATACCTCCTGCCGCTCCCGCAGGCCGGCTTGTCCCGCTGGGACCGCCTGGGCCGGGGAGCGAATCAATCCGCCGCAAAACGGCGGTGCAGTGGGATCAGACCAGGCTCAGAGCCTCCTCGTCGCCCACCAGGATGAAGTCGGGGTGCATCTGCAGGATGGAAGCCGGGAGCTCGGGGGTGACCGGGCCGAAGAAAGCCTTCTTGATGATCTCGGCCTTGTTGGCGCCATTGGCCACCATCAGGACCTTGCGGGCCTGCATGATGGTCTTGATGCCCATGGTGTAGGCCTGGCGGGGAACCAGAGCCTCGTTGCCGTCAAAGAAGCGCTTGTTGGCCTCGATGGTGCTCTCGGTCAGGTCCACGCAGTGGGTGCCCAGCTCGAAGGCCTCGCCCGGCTCGTTGAAGCCGATGTGACCGTCGATGCCGATGCCCAGCAGCTGCAGGTCGATGCCGCCCACGTCGCGGATGATCTGGTCATACTCGCGGCAGGCTGCCTCGGCGTCGGGGTTGGAGCCGTCCGGCACATGGATGTGGTCGGGACGGACGTTCACGTGCTCGAACAGGTTCTTCTGCATGAAGTACCAGTAGCTCTGCTCGTGGGTGCGGGGCAGGCCGCGGTACTCGTCCAGGTTGACGGTGGTGACCTCGGAGAAGTCCAGGTCGCCCTTGTTGTACCAGTCGATCAGCTGGGCGTAGGTGCCCACGGGGGTGCCGCCGGTGGCCAGGCCCAGCACACAGGCCGGCTTCATGATGACCTGGGCCGAGATGATGTTGGCGGCCTTGCGGGACATGTCTTTGTAATCCTTTGCGCGAATGATCTTCATAGGGATAAACCTCCGTTTCAGGGTGTGTTCCTGCTCACGTTTTGGATAATTCCATTATAACACATCTGTATGGACAGACTGTGACAAAAAGGAGCCGCCGAAAGCAGGGCTGTTCGGCCCGCCCTCGGCGGCTATGAAAGGGGAGACGGGGCAACCAGTCCCCGCCGGTTTACATGGGAATGGGATGAGTGGGGCGGCGATGGCTCAGAGAGCCGGCCGCTCTCAGAGCATCTTCTTCAGTTCATCGTAAACGAACTGCACCTTGGGTCCGATGATGACCTGGCAGGCGTTCTTGCTGGGACGGACAACGCCGGCAGCACCTGCATTCTTAACGGCCTTTTCATCAACGGCGGTGTAGTCGTTGATCTCGAAACGCAGACGGGTTGCGCAGTACTCAACATTCTTGATGTTGCCCTTGCCGCCCACAGCTGCCAGGACGCCCGCAGCGACCTGGGTGTAGTTGTTGTTGGCCAGCACAACCTTCTTCTCTGCGTCGGTGTTCTCATCCTCGTCCTCACGGCCCGGAGTCTTGAAATCAAAGGTCTTGATCAGGACGTAGAAGGCAATGAAGAACAGAACAGCAGCCAGCAGGCCCAGAGGCAGGATCATCCAGGTCTTTTCAGCAGCGGGCAGCGAAGCGGAGAAGACCAGGTCCGTTGCACCAGCCGAGAAGGAGAAGCCTGCGCGGAAGCCGCTGTAGTAGGTGATGACGGTCATGACGCCGTACAGCAGGGCGTACACGACGTACAGGGGGAATGCCACGAACATGAAGGAGAACTCGAAGGGCTCGGTAACGCCGCAGACGAAAGCACAGACTGCAGTGGAGATCAGCAGGCCGGCAGCAGCCTTCTTGTTCTTGGCGGTGGCGATCATGGCGGCAGCAGCAGCCGGGACACCGAACATCATGCAGGGGAAGAAGCCGGACATGTACATGCCCAGGCTCCAGGTGACGTCAGCGCTGGTCTTGCCTGCCCAGAAGTTGGTCAGGTCGCCCAGGCCGATGGTGTCAAACCAGAACACGTTGTTCAGAGCGTGGTGCATGCCGATGGGGATCAGCAGACGGTTCAGGAAAGCGTAGATGCCAGCGCCGAATGCGCCCAGGCCGACGATGGCGTCGCCCACGGCAACCAGACCGCCGAAGACCAGAGGCCAGACGAACAGCAGGACCACAGAGGCCAGAATCGAGACCACGGCAGCGGCCATGGCGACGAAGCGCTTGCCGCTGAAGAAGGCCAGGAAGTCGGGCAGCTGCATGGTCTTAAAGCGGTTGTAGGACCAGGCACCGATCAGGCCGCACAGAATGCCGATGAAGGGGTTGGAGATCTTGCTGAAAGCGATGTACTGGGTGGAACCTTCCACGATGCTGGGCATAATGGTGGTGACCACGCCAACGCTCAGCAGCTGCTGGACCATCAGCCAGGAGGCCAGGCCAGCCAGAGCGGGGGTGCCGTCCGGCTCATCGGCCATGCCGACTGCAACGCCGATGACGAACAGGATTTGCATATTGTCGATCAGAGCGCCGCCGGCCTTCACCAGCAGGAAGCCGATGATCTGAGTCAGACCCTCGACCGAGCCGCCCTGCATGGTAGACGGACACAGCGCATAGCCGATACCCATCAGCAGACCGCAGATGGGCAGCACTGCGACGGGCAGCATCAGAGACTTGCCCAGTTTTTGCAGGTACTTCATCATAAGTGATATCCTCCCTTGTGCGCGAGGCGGTAACCGCCGCCTCTATGAAAAATAAAGGGCGTGCAAACACGCTTCTGGTTGCCAACGTGTTCACACTTGTGTAACAACATTGTAGCACATTTGTCAAAGAAAAGCTATAGATTTTCTGGAAAATGAAAAAATTTTTGGACGAATTGCATGAATATCGAAAAAAATACAGCCGGTTTTATTTTTGCGGGAAAAGGATTGACGAAGGTATGAAAAATATTCAACTTCGAGCGAATAAAGATGCACCAAACTGAATAGGTGCGGTTTGGGGGTGACCGGACGAAGGGGGTTGTGGTATAATAGCTATACATGATTATTGTATCTGGAAGTGCACGCTGCGCGTGGGGACAAGGACATGATTCTTGAACCCGGAGGAGCCTGCTGGGCGCGGATGGGCTTTGGGCTGCGTTGACGGACAGGACAAACGGACACGGACGCACGGAGGCGGAGCGCCGCCCGCCGGCGAGCCGGGACAAAACAGGAAAGAAGGGACCCCGGCTGTTCCGGCCGGCGGCATTCACCTTATCATATTACAGGACAAAACCAGATTATGTTTGACAGGAGGCATATACAATGGAATGGACGGACATCCGAGTGACGGTGGCCCAGAAGGACGCCGAGCTGGCCGAAGCGGCTGCAACCATGATCGCCGAGGGCGGCATCTACATTGAGGACTACAGCGACATTGAGCAGCAGGTGGCGGAGATCGCCCATGTGGACCTCATCGAGCCCGAGCTGCTGGAAAAGCCCCGGGACGTGGTGATTATTCATATTTATCTGGAGCCGGGGGCCCAGCCTGCCGAGACCCTGGCGGCCATCGAGGCCCGGATGGAGGCCGCCGGCATCGCCTATACGGTGGAAACCGAAGGGGTAGAGCAGGAGGACTGGCAGAACGGCTGGCGGAAGTACTATCATCCGCTGGAGATCGGCCGGCGCCTGGCGGTGGTGCCCTCCTGGCAGGAGTACGACACCGACCGGGTCAAGCTGCTGCTGGACCCGGGCCTGGCCTTCGGCACCGGCGGCCATGAGACCACCGGCCTCTGCATGGAGGCGCTGGACGAGCTGGTCCAGGGCGGCGAGCGGATGCTGGATATCGGCACCGGCAGCGGCATTCTGGCCATTGCGGCCCTCAAGCTGGGGGCAGCCAGCGCCGAAGGCGTGGACATTGACCCGGTAGCGGTCCGCACCGCCGTGGAAAACGCCGCCCTCAACGGGGTGGAGAGCCGGTTCCGCGGACTGGTGGGCGACCTGTCCGATCAGGCCAGCGGCACCTATCAGATTGTCACCGCCAACATCGTGGCCAATGCCATCATCTCTCTGTCCCCGGCGGTGCCGGGACTGCTGGCCGACGGCGGACATTTCATTGCCAGCGGAATCATTGACACCCGCGCCGACGAGGTGGAGGCTGCTCTGAAGGCTGCCGGCCTGGCGGTGAAGGAGCGCAAAGAAAAGCGCGGCTGGGTCTGCTTTGTCTGCACCGCCGCCTGAACCTACCGATCAACAGGAGAAGAAACCAAGATGCCGCACCGTTATTTTACCACCGATGTCTGGCCCGCCGAGGGCCGGGCCTTTCTGCGGGGAGCCGATGCCCATCACCTGGCCCGGGTTATGCGGGCTAGGACAGGGGATCAGGTGATCCTCTGCGACGGCAACGCCGTGGAGTATACCGCCACCATCACCGGCTTTGGGGAGGACGAAGTGGAGTTCTCCATCCAGGAGGGGTATCCTTCGGCGGCCGAGCCCACCGTGGAAGTGACCCTGCTGGCGGGCTATCCCAAGCAGGACAAGCTGGAGCAGATCATCCGCCACGGCGTCGAGCTGGGATGCAGCCACATCATTCCCTTTTTCAGCCGCTACTGCGTGGCGGCCCCCAAAAAAGAGGACCAGAAGAACGTCCGTTACAACCGCATCGCCTATGAGGCGGCCAAGCAGTGCGGCCGGGGCATTTTGCCCGACGTAGGGATGCCGCTGCTCAATTTCGGAGCGGTCTGCCGCACCTTTGACCAGTACGACCTGGTGCTGTTTTGCTATGAATGCGGCGGCGCGCCCCTGCGCCAGCTGCTGGCCGACACGCCGGCCCCTGAGGGACGGCCGCTGCGCATTGCCATCGTTACCGGTGCCGAAGGCGGCTTTGCCGCCGAAGAAGCCGAGGCCGCCTCGGCCGCCGGCGCGAAAACGGTGGGCCTGGGTCCCCGCATTCTCCGCTGTGAGACCGCGCCCCTGGCCGTCCTGGCCTCGGTCATGACCCTCACCCAAAACCTCGAGTAACCCTACCTACTTTTTCGAGAAAAAGTAGGCAAAAGGCAGCTTTGGCTCGGCGCGTCCTGCGGACGAAACAGCCGAGCCGAAGCTGGCGCCGCGCTCCGATTTTTGCAAGCGCCCGCCGTGGCGCGCCGCAAAAACCGGCTAAGCGCAAGAGGATTCACTGTGTACCATAGACTTTCCGGGTCTCCCAAGGTTCCGCGGGGCCTTTACGCTCCGGCTCGCTCTCGGCGTTTGGGGCTGCGCCCCGGTACGATGCAAGGCTCAAGCATAACCTGATTTTCTCTTTTTTGAGAAAAAGCAGGCAAAAAGCTTTTCATCTGGTACCGCTGACTGCTGTGGTCCTCACAAAGCCCTGCCGGCGGCAAGGTTTCAGCCGCTTTATCAGGTTCCCGGGCTGCGCCTCGGTGAGTCCAGGGTTTTGCGAGGCCGAATCTATAGTTTGTTTTGGTGTGCTGCTTTCTGGCACATGGAAAGTTTCATAAGTACACAAATCCCCGTTCCTGTTCATCACAGGGGCGGGGATTTTTTGTTTTAAAGTGTGGTTTTGGTTTGGTTTTGGCCGCTTTTCTGCGGTTCAGAAAATCAGGCTATGAGGTGGTTTGCATCGTACCCGGCCGCAGGCCGGACCTAACGTAAGCGCGGCATAGTCTGCAACCTTCACAAACGGCATAAAGAGCGGCTAGAGTTGATGGTACCCAGTAAAGCTTTTTGCAAGGCTTTTTCACGAAAAAGCCGGGTGACAAAAAATAGATCAAAAATTTGTAGATTTTGCCTGTTGCGGAAGGTACAGAAATTGCAACATTTTTATGCTATACTTAAACAATAAAATCTTGGAATGAATCCACAGCGGACCGCTCAGGCCCCAAACGGCATGAATGCAGCCGCGCATCAAAGGAGGGAATGCAGATGGGTGCAGCAGAAGAAAAGACCTGCCGCGGCCTTGTTCTGGCGGGCGGCGGAGCCCGGGGCAGCTACCAGGTGGGCGTGTGGCGCGCGCTGGATGAGCTGGGCTGGACCGCCGATGTGGTCACCGGTACCAGTGTGGGCTGTCTCAACGGTGCCATGTATGTTTTGGGCCAGTATGAGACCGCTCGGGATATGTGGCTGTCCATCCGCAGTTCCGACGTGATGGAACTGCCTGCGCCCGGCACCGGCCTGGGCGGTTTGGGGGAAGTGGTGCGGCAGTTTGTGGCCGAGGGAGGACTGGATGTCACCCCGCTGGAGGAAATTGTCAGCCGGGTTCTGGACGAAGAGGCCCTGCGGGCGTCGCCGGTGAAGTTTGGACTGGTGACGGTGGAAAAACGGGGCCTGAAACCCCGGGAACTGAGCCTGGAAGAAATCCCCGTGGGCAAGGTGAAGGACTACCTGCTGGCGTCGTCGGCCTGTTTCCCGGCACTGCGTGCCCGCAATATCGACGGGGTGGAATACCTGGACGGCGGTTACGCCGATAATATGCCCGCCGGCCTGGCGGCCCGTCTGGGAGCGGAAGAACTGGTCTGCGTGGATCTGGAAGGGGTGGGCATCACCAAACCCAACCGCACCGGCCTGCCCACCACCCTGATCCGCAGCCATTGGGAACTGGGGGATATCCTGCGGTTTGAACCCGATGTGGCTCGCCGGAATATCGAGCTGGGTTATTATGATACCATGCGGGCCTTTGGCCGCCTGCGGGGCGATGCGTATCCCATTTCCCTGGTGGGCAGCGCCGAGGCGGCGGCAGAGTTCCGGGGACGGTTTGACCCTCTGCGGGATCTGGTGAAAGACCGCTGGCCGGCGGCCCATATTCCCGCCGTGCTGGCTCTGGCCCTGGCCGACCTGCAGGATGAGCCGCTGGCGCCGCTGGAGGCCGCCGCCGAGGAGGCCGGCGTAGAACCCACCCAACTGTATACGGTACAGTCTCTGGGAGAGGCCTTCCTGGCCGCCTGCGACGGGGAACGGCTGGCCACCTTTGACCCGCTGTTTGACGGGACCGGAAACGGCGCGCTGGCCGCCCGGGCCGCGCTGCTGCCGCATTTGTTTTTGCAAGCCCTTGTCCGCCGCGCGCTGACGGGGCCTCTTGTGCCGGAGGTGATCGCATGAAAAAATACCAGGGTGTGTCTGTTTCGTCCGGGCTGGTGCTGGGCCAAGTGAGCCTGATCAGCAAGAGCAACCGGGACAGAACCTCCATCAACCGCAATCCCCAAAACCCGGAAAAAGAGATGCAGCTGCTGGAAGATGCGATCCGCACCGCCCAGAGTGAACTGGAATCCATGGCCAACCGGGCGGACGCCAGCGAGCAGGCGATTTTCTGGTTTCAGAGCATGCTGCTGGAGGACGAAAGCTTTCTGAATGAGGTTCACTCCTATATCCAGGCGGGCACCGGCGCGGCCGAGGCCATGAACCGGGTGGGCCAGCGCTATGCCGACAAGCTCCTGGCCATGACCGACAACACCTATCTTCGGCTGCGCAATGTGGACATTCTGGACGCCACCCAGCGGGTCATCAATATTTTGTGCGACCGGCCCCGGATGCGCCTGACGCTGGACCATCCGGTGATTCTGGCCGCCGATCAGCTGATGCCCAGCGACCTGTTCAGCATTCCGGCGGGGATGATTCTGGGCATCATTACATCCGAGGGCAGCGCCCTCAGCCATGCGGCCATCATTGCCCGCGCCCGCAAAATTCCCAGCCTGGTGCAGGTGGGACGGGATTTCCTGGACGACTGCGACGGCCGTATTGTGGTGCTGGACGCCGACGAGGGGGCGTGCATTCTGGACCCTGACGCAGATACCCGCCAGCAGATGGTGGCCCGCATCTGTGCCGGCCAGCGGGAGGAGGAAGGCAATCTGGCAACCCCGCTGCAGGATATGCCCTGTACCACCCGGGACGGCACCCCCTTTGAGCTGCTGGCCAACTGCTTTGGCCCTGAGGACATCGACAGCGCCATCCAGTCGGGCGCCGCCGGCGTGGGCCTGCTGCGCAGTGACTATCAGATTCTGGCCGGCGATACCTTTGACGAGCAGGAACAGTACTTTTATTATACAGCCTGTATTGCCGCCGCCGGCGGCAAACCCATTACGGTGCGGACTTTTGACTTTGGTTCCGACCGCACCCTCTCCAATGTCTACCGCGGGGACCAGTCGGCCCATCTGGGGATGCGGGGCATCCGCAGCAGCCTGCGCAGCCCCCGCAATTTCGAGGCCCAGATCCGCGCCCTCATGCGGGCCGGTACCCGGGGCCCGCTGCGAATCGTGTTCCCCATGGTCACCAACGTGGAGGACTGGGATGCCGCCATGCGGCTGGTGGCCCATTGCCGCCAGAACCTGGACGAGCGGGGCGTCCCCTATAAGTCGGACGTGCCCTTCGGAATCATGCTCAGCATCCCGGCGGCCTGCCTGACTGCTGACGATTTCATCCGGCACGGGTGCCAGTTCTTTGTCATCGGCACCAACGACCTGACCCAGTACACCCATGCCGCCGGCCGCGAAATCACCAGCGCCGAGCGCTATTTCCAGCCCACCAGCAAAGCCATGTACCGCCTGATCCGCATGACGGTGGATGCCGCCGAGAACGGACATATCCCCGTCACCATCTGCGGTTTGGCGGTGGGCGATTCCTCCAACGCAGTGCAGTACCTTCATATGGGCCTGCGCAGCTTCTCCATGGGTCCCCAGAACCTGCTCAGCGTCAAAAAGGCCCTGCTGGAGTCGGAGGCCCGCCCCGACCGAGAGGGTCCGCCCGAGCAGGGGTGACGCGCTGCACAACTTTTGGAGTTATACATTTTGGATCGATCCTTACATAACGCCGCTCAAGCGCCTGGAAACAGGCGCTTTTCTTTTTTGCAGAAAAACCCGAACAATGAATAAATATGCAATAAGCCTCGAAAAACAAGGCCGGCTTTCCCAAGAAAAATGGCCTTGTATCCAAGATGGACCTTTCCAAACTATATAAAATAAAGCAAAAATGGAAAATCTTGAAATCGGGTCTTGACACCGGGGGGGGTATGGTATTATAGGCACACAAAGGAAAGGACCTTCCTTTGAACCTGTTTTGGGTCTCTATCTTTTTACACCATTAAGGAGGAAAAATTCA
>NZ_NFLL01000026.1 GCF_002160895.1 Faecalibacterium sp. An122
TTGATGTCGTTGAACACGATGGTGGCGCCGCAGTTGGCCATAGCGGTAGCGATGGCGAAGCCGATGCCGTAGGATGCGCCGGTGATCAGCGCCACTTTGCCGGTCAGGTCAAAGGATTTTGCAGTACAGACAGACATGGTTATTTACCTCCCAAATGATTGGATTTTGTCAAAACAGGTCACGGTTCCGCCAGCCGCCGCATAAAGTCCAGATCCGCGGCGTCCCGGGAAAGCTGGACTTCCTCCCGCAGGAGGGGCAGGTCAGGGCGGCAGCGAACCAGCCAGGAATGAATGGCGGTGTAATCCATCACGCCCTGACCCAGTCCCCGGGGACAATAGGTGTCCCCCTCCAGGACAAAGTCCTTGATATGCATGGCCCGGATGCGGGGTCCGAACGCTTCCAGCCATGCGGTCCAGATCTCTCCCTGGCGGGGCTGATCCCGGCGTTTGAGCACGTTGGCCGGGTCCAGAATCAGGGCCAGATGCTGCGGGTCGGCCACCCGTTCCAGAAGGGCCTGGGTCCGCTGGATGCTGTCCAGCGGGTACCAGAACACCGGTTCTATGGCGAACACGCCGCCGCACCGGGCCGCTGCCTCGGTGATCCGCAGGACGCTGTCCTCCAGAAGGGGGAACCGCCGGGCCTTTTCTTCGGCGTCCAGATGCTCATAGCTGCTCTCGCTGCCGACGCAGCGGGCGCCCATGGCATTCTGGAGGTTCAGGCAGTGGATGACATTTTCCACAGCGGCGCGGCGGGTAGCGGAATCGGGGCTGCTCAGATCCATATAACAGCCCAGGACGCTGATCTCCACGCCGGCATCCTGAAAGGCTTTTCCGATGGCGGAAGCGTCATCCAGGGTGAGCTGGCGGTAGCTCTCCACCCCCAGCAGCCCCTTGACCGGGGCCAGCTGGCAGGCATTGTACCCTCTGCCCGCCAGCAGGGCCGCCAGATCTCCGGGGGTGTGGCGGCCATAATCGTGGGCGCGGCAACCAAGTTTCATGGCGGACCTCCCGGGTTACAGGTGCTGCAGCGCCTCGGCCAGGGCCAGAATGGTCAGGGACTGACCATAGGCCATGGGGGCAATGAGAATGTTTTTATAGTGGTCCGCGTTCATTCCCATGCCGGTGCCGCCGGAGACGTTCAGCACGGTGCCGTCGGTGTCGATGTTCCGCAGCAGAGCCTGGATGGCGCGCTGGGCGCAGTCCAGATAGGAGTCGTCCAGAATCCCCATCCGGATGCCCTTGAGGATGCCGCAGGTGATGGCTGCGCTGCCGGATACCTCCTCATAACTGGTGGGGTCGTCCAGAACGGTGTGCCACAGTCCGCTGGGGGCCTGCAGGCGCTTCAGGGCGGCCACCTGAGCCTTGTAAGTGTCCAGAATGAAGGTCTTGACCCCGGCGTTCAGAGTGCCCTTGAACATATCGATGTAGTCCAGGATGCCCAGGGTAAACCAGCTGTTGCCGCGGCACCAGAACACCCCGCCGAAATTGTCCATCCGGTTAAAGCTCCAGCCGTGGTAGAACAGCCCGGTATGGGTGTCATAGAGGTACTTGATGTGGATCAGAACCTGATGCATGGCCTCGTCAATCCATTCCTGCCGGTTGTACTTCAGGCCCATCCGGTTGAGGAACAGCACCGTCATGAACAGGGTATCAATCCACAGCTCGTTCTCGTTGAGCCGCACCCCCAGCCGGTCGCCGTTGGCGCTGGTCACATGCTGAAAGCCGTTTTCCTGGGTCCGGGGCAGGCAGTGCATCAGCCAGTGGGCCCAATCTTTGCACAGGGCCTCATATTCATCGTTATGGCACAGCTCGTTCAGCTCCACCAGGGTCAGCAGCGGGGTGGTGGTGTTGATATTGCGGCTGGGCAGGCCCAGGGCCAGGTTCTGGCGGAACCAGTCGTCCAGAAACTCCCGGTACTCCTGGCAGTGGTCGCACTGCATCACCTTCAGCAGGCCATACAGGCCTACCCCCTGGGGCCAGTCCCATTCCTGGATGCCGAAGTCCCGCTTGAAAAAGCCGATGGCTTCGCCGCCCTCTTTCAGGCTGTCCTCATTCTCAGGGCCGCCCAGGTGCATCAGTTTCTGAATCACCAGATCCAGCTTTTCCCGTAATTCCTTTTCATTGATTTTCATAGCTCTGTGTCAGGAGTTGACTCCTTTTCCTCCCTTGTAAGATTGTCGGCCGGCTGCATAAAGTCGGTGGAAACATCAAAAGCGGTCACGGTGTGCAGGGTTCCACGGTATCGCAGCGGGGAAACGGTCATATAGCGCTTGAACTCCCGCTCAAAGTGGGTCAGGCTGTTGTAGCCCACCCGCTCCGCAATGGTTGAGACGCTCCATTTGGTTTTTTCCAGGTATTCCCGGGCCTTCTGTATCCGCAGAATGGTCTGGTATTCGCTGACCGAATATCCAATCACCCTGCGGAACAGGCGGCACATATAAAACTTGCTGAGGTAAAACTGCGCCGCCAGCTGGTCCAGAGAATGCTGCTCGGCGTAGTGCTGGGTGAGATAGTCCGCCAGCTGGTACACGCATTTGTACTTTTCATCCTGGTACAGGGGCAGGATGGATTCCCCGGCGGTCAGCTCCCGCACCAGGCTCAGGAGCAGCAGCACGGTGTTGGCCTCGATGGCCTGGACGTAGCCGAAGGCGCGGCGGGTTTCTTCTTCCTGAAAGCGTCCGCACATCTGCAGGAAGAATTCCTGCTGCCGCGGGTTCAGGTGGTAGATGCCCGGATTTTTGCGGAAAAAGGCGGCAAAGTTCAGATCCGGGAACTTGGCGTCCATCTGGGCCATCTTCTGGCTGGTGATGTACAAAATCATCCGCTCATACCCCGGCTCACAGTGGTCGGGACAGCGGGTCATATGAATCATGTCGCTGTCAATGAGGACCAGGTCCCCTTTGCCGGCCAGAAAAGAGCGGTTGTTGAAAAAGAACTGCCGGTAGCCGTCCATGATGTAAAAAATCTCGTATTCATCGTGAAAGTGGCGGACGCTCATGTTGTGTTCGCGGCGGCGGTTCACATGCTCCAGAGAGATGCCGTTCACCGAGGCGCCATACGCAACAAAGCCGGTTTCTTCCATGGGGTCTCCTTCCTGAGCCGGGCAGGGGCTCCTGGCTGCACCGGGGCAGCCCTTTCTGTCAAACAGCTGTTTCTGCAGCTATTATAGCATACCGAACAGGCCCGGCAAGCCAAGGCTCAAAGCGGGGATGAAGGTCACCAGCAGCAGGCCGATCACAATGGCTCCAAAGTAGGGGATAAGGCGGGGGACCACCTTTTCCACCTTGAGGTTGGCCACGCTGCAGCCCACAAACAGGACGCTGCCCACCGGCGGGGTGATGGTGCCGATGGCCAGGTTCATGACCATCATGACGCCGAACTGGACGGGGTCCATGCCGATGCTGTTGATGACCGGCAGGAAGATGGGGGTGAAGATCAGCAGGGCGGGGGCCATATCCATGAAGGTGCCCACAATCAGAAGGATCAGGTTGATGATGAGGAGCAGAATGTACTTGTTGTCGGTGACCGACAGCAGGGCATTGCTGATGGCCTGGGGCAGGCCGGTGAAGGACAGAACGAAGGAAAGCACCGAGGATGCGCCGATGACCAGCATGACGATGGTGGTCATGGTGGCGGTATTGACCAGGATGTCCTTGATTTCGGACAGCTTGATGCTGCGGTAGATCAGGACCGACAGCAGGAAGGCATAGACCACGGCGATGCCGCTGGCCTCAGTGGGAGAGAACACGCCGCCCAGAATGCCGCCGATGATGATGAGAATCATAAAGAGGCTGGGCACGGCGTCCCAGATGGTCTTGAGGACCTGGGAAGCGGTGAGTTTCTGTGCGTTGCGAACCACATAGCCGTTCTTTTTGGCGAAGCAGAAGGCCACCACCATGCACAGGCCGGCCCACAGCAGGCCGGGAATCCAGCCGGCAATGAACAGAGTGGCCACCGAGACGCCGCCGCAGGCGGCCGAGTAGATGATAAAGGCGTTGGTGGGCGGGATCAGCTGGCCCACAGGAGCCGTGGCGATGTTGGTGGCGGCGGAGAATTCCTCCTCATAGCCGGCGTCCTTTTCGGGTCCGTTCAGGACGCTGCCCATGGCGGAAGCGGCGGCAATGCCCGAGCCGGACAGGGAGCCGAACATGGCGTTGCCTGCAATGTTGGTCAGGGCCAGGGAGCCGGGCACCTTGCCCAGCACCAGCATGGCCAGGTTCACCAGGCGCTGCGCCAGGCCGCCGCTGCCCATCAGGTTGCCGGCCAGGATGAAGAAGGGAACCGCCAGCAGGCTGAAGCTGTCGATGCCGGTGGTGAGCTTCTGGGCGGCAATGAACATGGCGAACTTGGGGGAAAGGAACATGGTGATGGTGACGGCGGCGGAAGTGATGATGCTGAAAGACACCGGCGTCCCCATGATGAGCAGGAAGGCGAACAGGATGATCAATACGATCGCGGCTGAAATCTCCATTTATTTGACCTCCTCACAGCTGTTTTTCAGTTCGGCGGCATGGTCCATCAGGCGGGGAATGCTGTAGAGCACCATCAGCACACCGGAAACCGGCACGCCGCTGTAATACACCTGCATGGGGATCTGAAGGGCGGCCGACACCTGGCCTGCCGCATTGGAAGTAACCATGATGCCGCCGGCAATCATGATGACCACGCTGATGAGAAGAATCAGAATATCGTTGAAGATTTTGTCCATGGCCAGGCCCTTGGGGGTAAAGGTGCCGGTAACAAAGCCGATGGAGATGTGCTTGTCCCGGCCATAGGCATAGGGGACGCCCAGCATGGTGGTCCAGATCAGGACGTATTTGACAAATTCCTCGGTCCAGTCGCTGGGATTCTGCAGGACAAAACGGGTGAAGATCTGATACACGCACCCGAACACCATCAGGACCACCATGATGGACAGGATCACTTCCAGGATTTTATCCAGAAGCGCGGTTAAACGTTTCATTGCGCTTTCCTCCTCGCTCAGTCGGCGTAATTCTGAATGTCCTCGTACAGGGCGCGGTATTCATCGCCGCGGGCGCAGTATTCCTGATGGATGGGCTGCACCGCCTCAATGAAAGCGGTCTTGTCGATATCGTAGTAGATATGGACTCCATGCTCCTGGGCCTCTGCAATGGCGTCGGCCATCATGTCGCTGTACAGGCTCTTGAAGTTTTCATTGGTCTTTTCCAGGCTTTCCACCAGGGCGGTCTGCTGTTCCTGGGTCAGACTGTTCCAGGTGTCGGTGCTGATGATGTAGATATCGGGGGAGTACTGGTGCTCGGTGTAGGTGTAGGATTTGACCAGGTCCTCGTGGCCGTTGACGGTGAGGGCCAGCTCGGTGTTCTCCGCGCCGTCCACCATGCCCTGCTGCAGGGCGGTATAAGTCTCGCTGGAGGACATGGGAACCGCCGAGCCGCCCATGGCCTCGATCATCTCCATGGAGGTGGAACTGACCATGGACCGGATCTTTTTGCCGGCCAGCACCGACGGGTCGGTGACGGCCACATCTTCTTTCAGATAGAAGTTGCGGGAACCGTTGGCGTAGTAGCCGATGGCGATGAAGCCCTGGTCCGCTGTGGAGGTGAACAGATCCTTGACGGCCTGGCTCTCCTCCATGGCGGTGTAGTAGTGATCCTGGTCCACAAACAGATAAGGGATGGCAAAGATGGCATAGCGGTCATCAAACTGCTCCAGGGTGTTGGAGCTGACCTTGGCCATGTCCAGGATGCCGGCCTGGACCATCTCGATTTCCTCGTTTTCGGTGCCCAGCACACCCGAGGGGTAGATCTTTACCTCCATGTCGGTATCGGTCTGCGCCACAAAGTCCGCAAACAGGGCGATGGAATCCGCAATTTCGGAGCCTTCCTGCTGGTTGTGGGCCAGACGGATCTCGGCCGCGGAGGAGTTGTTGGAGCTGTACACCTGGACAAAGGTGCCGGCTGCCACCAACAGGGCAGCCGCACAGACAGCCGCGCCGATTTTCTTTTGAATGGTCATGGATTTTCCTTTCTTCCCATTTTTTGAAAGCTGTGCGCTGGACTATTGCGCGTCAGTTTTCATCAGAACCTTCGATATCATGCATGATTTACGTGCTTATTGTACCATTTAGCCACGGATGCGTCATCCGAGTATCTTGCAAAAATAAAAAAGAATTCAAACTATCTTGCGCTTCATTGTGGAAAACGAAGAGCTTTGCTCACATATAGCTCAAAATAAGTGATGCGTTTTTGTGCATTTTGACAATTCACGCTCCAGGTCAATGCGTAATCAACCTATTTTATAGATCCATCTGTAAAAGGAAAACGCGGAACCTTTTCTCTGAAAATTCTGTATAAGTCCTTTCTATCGTATTTTATCTGTGCTATCATAAAAACAAAAAAGAATGCTCGATTCTGGTTAGAAAGGATGTATCTGCATGGAACCAGCCCGGACCCAGACCCATTTTCTCGCCCATCAGACTGAGGACAAAACTCGTGCCCAGACCATCCTGGAACATCTGCAGGGCACAGCTGCCCTGGCCCAGGACTTCGGAGCCGCCTTCGGGGCAGAGGAACAGGCCCGGCTGGCCGGTCTGCTCCACGACATCGGCAAATACAGCGAAGCCTTCCAAAAGCGGCTCCAGGGCCAGGCAGTCACCGTTGACCATTCCACCGCCGGAGCAAAGGAAGCTTTTGCCCAGCGGCAGCTGGAGGCTGCTTTTGCGGTGGCCGGACACCACGCTGGTCTGCCAGACGGTGGTGCCGCCACAGACAGCCCGGAAGGCAGCACCTTATGTGCACGGATGAAGCGAACCACCCCCTCCTGCGATGCCTGGCACACCGAGCTGCCCGCTCTGCCTTCGGCCCGGCGGCCGCCCCAGATCCCGCCGGATAATCTGAGCGAAGCCTTTTACATTCGGATGCTGTACTCTTGCCTGGTGGACGCAGATTTTCTGGACACCGAAACCTTTATGCAGGGCCGCGCCGCCCCCCGGGGCGGATACGATTCCATTCCGGTTCTGTTCCAGCGCCTGCAGCAGTACATTGCCCCCTGGCAGAATCCCACCACCCCCCTCAATCAAAAGCGCTGTGAAATCCTGGAGCAATGTCTCCACGCCGGGCAAACTGGAACCAGTGGGCTCTACACCCTGACGGTTCCTACAGGGGGCGGCAAAACAATTTCTTCTCTGGCTTTCGCCCTGGCCCATGCTCAGGCCGCCCACAAGGACCGGGTGATTTATGTGATCCCTTATACCTCCATCATCGACCAGACCGCCGAAATTTTCCGGAAAGTGCTGGGAGAAGAAAACGTCATCGAGCATCACTCCGGCGCAGACTACCAGGTGAATGGAGACCAGACCGATCCTTCCTTTTACCGGAAAGCTCTGGCCGCCGAAAACTGGGACGCTCCGGTCATCGTCACCACGTCGGTGCAATTCTTTGAATCTCTCTACGGGAACCGTTCCTCCCGCTGCCGCAAACTTCACAACATCGCCAATAGCGTGGTCATCTTTGACGAAACCCAGGCTCTGCCGGACTCCTGCCTGCTGCCCTGCGTGGAGGCCATCGGGCAGCTGGTTCAGTATTACCGGGTGACAGCGGTGCTTTGCACCGCCACCCAGCCAGCCCTCCAGCCTCTGTTTGCAGAGCTGGCGCCCCATCTTTCCATCCGGGAAATCTGTCCTGACACCCAGGCGCTCTACAGCTTTTTCTGCCGGACCACCCTCTGTCAGGCCGGCGCCCTTTCCCTGGAAGACCTGGCCGTCCGGATGAACGCCCAACCCCAGACCCTGTGTGTGGTCAACCGCCGGGCCACCGTTCCGGAACTGGGCGCCCTGGTGGCACCGGAAGGCCGCTACTGCCTGACCACCCTGCTCTGCCCAGTTGATCGCAAACGCCTGCTGCACCAGATTCGTTCCCGCCTGCAGGAGGGGCTTCCCTGCCGGGTGATCTCTACATCCCTGATTGAAGCCGGTGTGGATGTAGACTTTCCCGCCGCCTGTCGGGAGGAAGCCGGCCTGGACTCCATCTTGCAGACCGCAGGTCGCTGCAACCGGGAGGGCAAACGGGATGTGGCGGACAGTCTGGTCTCGGTATTCCGTCTGGAAGGGGTACGGCCCCTTTCTTCCATACAGGCCGGCGCAGACGCCGCACACAATGTCCTGAAGCAGTGTTCCGACCCCGCTAGCCCCCAGGCCATTGAGGCTTACTTCACCTTTTACCGAACCTTGAAAGGCAAAGCCTCTCTGGACGTTCACGGCGTGTTGGATGCGTTCTGCAAGGGAATCCAGGGCTGTATGCTTCCCTTTGCCTGGGTGGCGGAACATTTTCACCTGATCGACTCTCCTACCGTCACCCTCTACATTCCTGTGGATCAGGGGCAAAGCCTGATCAACCAACTGCGGGCCGGGTATGCCAGCCGCTCTCTCTACCGGAAGCTGGGACAGTATGCCGTCAACATCTACCCGGACCACCTGAAAAACCTGCTGGATGCAGGCGCCGCAACGCCGCTGGACGGTGGCAGCTATGTCCTAACGGATCTTTCTCTCTACAGCCGCGATACCGGCCTTGCCCTACAGGCAGAGACCGGAAAAGCTCTTTTTGGATGATGGCATAAGAAAAGGGCGGCAAGATCCTTCCTTGCCGCCGCTTTCCTACAAAGTACATCTAATTTTTTCTATCCACAGCAGTTGCTGACGCCTTTATTATATCGAATCATGGGGCTGAAGGCAAATTCACCCCTCAAATTTCACAATTTACATGCGGTTGATTTGGACGATGCAACAAATCTGTCGGTTTGTCTTGACAGTTTGGGGGATCGGGTATAGAATCATATCGTAATCAATTGTAAATTACATTTAATTGAAGAAAGGAGTTGTTACAGTGATCCAACTGGAAGTCTGGGGGCCTTACGCCCTGTTCAGCAGGCCCGAGCTGAAGGTGGAGCGAGCTTCGTATGACGTGCCCACCCCTTCGGCGGCCCGCGGGATGGTGGAAGCCATCTATTATCATCCTGGTCTGCGGTGGCACATCGACCGCATTTATGTGATGAATCCCATCCGCTTTGTCAGCATCCGGCGCAACGAGGTCATGAGCAAAATTTCGGCCCGCAATGTGCGCCAGGCAGCCCAGGGCGGCAAACAGGATTTATACCTGGCCACGCCCCAGGAAATCGTACAGCGTTCCTCCCTGCTGCTGCAGGATGTCCACTATGTCATAGAGGCCCATTTTGATATGACCGACAAGGCCTCTCCGTCCGACAATCCCGGCAAATTTCAGGATATTGTCACCCGCCGGATGGAGCGGGGCCAGTGCTTCAACACCCCGTATCTGGGGTGCAGGGAGTTTTCCGCGTCCTTCCGGCGCTGGCCGGGCGGCCCCATTCCCACCATCCCGGAAACCCGGGATTTGGGCCTGATGCTGTATGATTTCGACTATTCTGATCCCCAGCACATTACCCCCACCTATTTCCGCGCCAAACTGGACAACGGCGTTCTGAACGTTCAGGATTGCGAGGTGCTCCGATGATCCTGCAGGCACTTACCCACTATTATGAGGATTTGCTGAACCTTGGCACCATTGCCCGGCCCGGCTGGAACCTCGCCAAAATTTCCTACGGATTGCTGCTGGACGACGACGGCCATCCGGTGCAGCTGCTGCACCTGCAGCAGGAAGTCTCCCGGGGTAAAAAGATGGTTCTTGCCCCGCAGGAATATTCCCTCCCCGCCCCTGTCAAGCGTTCTTCGGGGGTGGCGCCCAATTTTCTCTGGGATAACAGCGGCTATCTGCTGGGCGCAGACAACAAGGGCAAGCCCCAGCGAACCGCCCAATGTTTTGCAGCCGCCAGGGAACTGCATCTAAGTCTCCTGCGGGACGCAGATTCCCCTGCTGCCCGGGCCATTGTACGCTTTTTTGAGAACTGGGACCCCGCTCGGGCCGCAGACTGTCCCGTCCTGCAGGAAGACTGGGAGGACCTGATGAAGGGCGGCAATCTGACCTTCTGGTACCAGGGCCGCCCGGCTGCGGAGGACCCCGTCATCTGTGAGGCTTGGCAGCGCCACTATGACGGCGGAGACGACGCCGGCGAACCGGATATTCTCTGTCTGGTCACCGGCCGCCGCGGCCCCCTGGCCCAGCTTCATCCCAGCATCAAGGGGGTGGCCGGCGCCCAGAGCAGCGGCGCTTCACTGGTGTCCTTCAACGCCTCTGCCTTCTGTTCCTATGACCACGAGCAGGGAGCCAATGCTCCCACCAGCGAATATGCCGCCTTTGCCTATGCAACAGCCCTGAACACCCTGCTGGCCGACCGCAACCACGTCTGCCGGGTGGGAGACACCACGATTGTACTGTGGGCCGAGGGAGCCGGCAATGCCTATCAAGACTGCGCCATGGCCGCCCTGTTCGGCGGTATGGGCTCCGATGCCCCTGCCTACCAGGAAAACGATCTTCTGAACGCCCTGAAGCAGTTGGCCAGCGGCCATGCCATTGACTGGGAGGAAAGCCGGTTGGACCCCAATACCCGGTTTTATGTTCTGGGACTTGCCCCCAATGCTGCCCGTTTGTCGGTCCGCTTTTTCTGGCAGAACAGCTTCGGACAGCTGGCCCAAAATCTGGACGCTCATTATAACCGTCTGCGGATCGTCCGTCCCTCCTATGACCAGACTTCGTCTCTCACGGTCTGGCGCATGGTGCTGGAAACGGTGCGCAAAGTGCCCGCCGGGTCCAAACGCCCCGAACCCAGCCCCCGTCTGGCCGGCGATCTGCTGCTGGCTATTCTGAACAATGCCCCTTACCCCGCCACTCTGCTGGACGGCGTCCAGCTCCGCATCCGTGCCCAGCAGGATATCAGCTGGGGACAGGCTGCCATCCTCAAAGCGTACTATCTGCGCAATTCCGGCAATCAACAGCTCAAGGAGGTTATGACCATGGAATTGAACGAACAAAGCACCTATCTACCCTATGTGTTGGGGCGTCTGTTTTCGGTTCTGGAAGCTGTGCAGCAGCGCGCCAATCCGGGGATCAACACCACCATCAAAAACCGCTATTTCAATTCGGCATCTGCCACCCCGGCTCTGGTCTTCCCCACCCTTATCAATCTGGCTCAGAAGCACCTGAACAAGTTGGACGGCGGCATTGCTACTTATTACGACAAACGTCTCACCGAACTGAACAGCCGTATCACCGAGACCCTGCCCGCCCGGATGACACTACCGGAACAGAGTGCATTCCAGATCGGATATTATCACGAAACCCAGAAGCGCTACACCAAGAAGGAGGAGAAGTAACCATGTCCGAGCCCATCAAAAACCGCTATGATTTTGTCATTCTGTTTGATGTCGAAAATGGCAACCCCAACGGCGACCCCGATTCCGGCAATATGCCCCGGGTGGACCCGGAAACCGGCTATGGCCTGGTGACCGACGTATGCCTGAAGCGGAAAATCCGCAATTATGTGGAGACGGCCAAAGAGGACGCCGAGGGCTACCGAATCTACATCAAGGACCAGGTTCCCCTCCAGCGCAGCGACGCCGAAGCCCTGTCCTATCTGGGGGTTGACAAGGACCTGAAGGCAGCCAAAAAGGACGACCCCACCCTGGACGTCAAAATCCGTGACTTCATGTGCCACAACTTCTATGACATCCGCACCTTCGGCGCGGTGATGACCACCTTTGTCAAAGGCGCTTTGAACTGCGGCCAGGTCCGGGGACCCGTTCAGCTGAGCTTTGCCCGCAGCGTGGACCCCATCCTGCCCCAGGAAATTACCATCACCCGGGTGGCCATCACTACCGAGGCCGATGCCGAGAAAAAAGGCACCGAAATGGGCCGCAAGTACATTGTCCCCTATGGCTTGTACCGGGCCGAAGGGTATGTCTCTGCCAATCTGGCCCGCAAGGTCACCGGTTTTTCGGAGGAAGACCTGCAGCTTCTGTGGCAGGCCATCCTGAATATGTTTGAAAATGACCACAGCGCCGCCCGCGGCAAGATGGCGGTGCGGGAACTGATCGTCTTCAAGCACGACAGTGAGCTGGGCAACGCCCCCGCCTACAAACTGTTTGACGCAGTTCATGTGGACCACGCCGCCGGCGTGACGGTTCCCCGCAAGTACAGCGACTATGTGGTGACGGTGGATCAGCAGCTGCCTGCCGGCGTCACCTGCGAAAGACTGTCCTGATGGACACCGACGGTTACCTGATGATGTCCGGCATCCAGCACTTTTCCTTTTGCCGGCGTCAGTGGGCTTTGATTCACCTGGAGCAGCAGTGGGCCGAAAACCTCCGGACCACCGAAGGGCAGCTGCTGCATCAGCGCTGCCACAACGAAACCTTCCATGAAAAGCGTGGAAATCTCCTGGTGGTGCGGGGGATGCGTGTCGTCAGCCACCGCTTGAAAATGACTGGCACCTGTGACGTGGTGGAATTTCACGCCGACCCCGAAGGCATTGCACTGGATGGATTTCCAGGCCTTTGGCTTCCTGTACCGGTGGAGTATAAACATGGCTCCCCGAAAATCAACGATGCGGATCGTCTCCAACTCTGCGCCCAGGCAATGGCGCTGGAAGAAATGCTGGTCTGCACCATCCCGCAGGCGTTCCTTTTCTATGCCGAGACCCGACGTCGAGAAACCGTGGAACTTACGCCGGAGCTTCGCCAGAAGGCCCAGTCCATGGCGGAGGAAATGTCCCGTCTCTTTGCCCGAGGTTATACGCCCAAGGTGAAACCCGGAAAGCACTGCAACGCCTGTTCCTTGAAAGAGCTTTGTCTGCCTGTCCTATGCCGCCGCGCCGATGCTGCCGGGTACGTTCGCACCTACCTGCTGGAATCCGAAGGAGAAATACCATGCGAAAGCTGCTGAATACCCTGTTTGTCCTGACCGAAAGCAGCTATCTGACCCTGGACGGCGAAAACGTTGTCATCAAGCAGGACCAAACCGAAACGGCCCGTTTCCCGCTGCACACTCTGGAGGGCATCCTCTGTTTTTCCTATCCGGGCGCTTCTCCTGCCCTGATGGGCGCCTGTGCGCAGCGGAACGTAGATTTGGCCTTTTTTACACCCCGCGGGCAGTTTTTGGCCCGCTCGGTCGGCCAGACCCGAGGCAACGTATTGCTTCGCCAGCAGCAATTTCGCGCTGCCGATGACCCCGGCGTCTGTTGCCGGTACGCCAAAGGATTTCTCCTGGGGAAAGTATATAACGCCCGCTGGGTCCTGGAACGTGCCACCCGCGATCATCCGCAGCGCGTTCCCGTGGAAACCCTCAAGACGGTCTCGGCCCAGCTGGCTGCTGCCTTGCCCAAAATCGAGGATGCCATGACCACAGAGGAACTTCGCGGCATCGAAGGAGAAGCTGCCCAGCTGTATTTTGGCGTTCTGGATCATCTGATTCTGCAGCAGAAAAAAGACTTTGCCTTTGTCCGCCGCAGCCGGCGGCCGCCTCTCGATCCCGTCAACGCACTTCTTTCCTTCGCCTATACCCTGCTGGCCCGGGACTGCGCCGCTGCACTGGAAGGCGTCGGTCTGGACCCCTATGTCGGCTTTCTGCATACCCCTCTCCCCGGGCGCACCAGCCTGGCCCTTGATCTGATGGAAGAGCTGCGCACCGCCTTTGCAGATCGCTTTGTTCTGACCTGCATCAATCAGAAAACCATCCTCTCCAAACACTGCATTCGCCAGGAGAGCGGAGCCGTTCTTCTGACCGACGAAGGGCGGCGCGCCTTTCTGACTGCCTGGCAGCAGCGCAGACAGCAAACCATCCAGCATCCCTTCCTTGGTGAAAAGATTCCATGGGGGCTTGTCCCTTATGTTCAGGCCCTTCTGCTGGCCCGCACCCTGCGGGGAGATCTGGATCGGTATCCTCCTTTCTTTTGGAAATAAACGGGTGGTTCTATGTTGGTTCTTGTCACCTATGATGTGAACACCGAGACGGCCGCCGGCCGGCGCCGTCTGCGCAACGTGGCCAAAGCTTGTGTCAATTATGGCCAGCGGGTTCAAAACTCCGTTTTTGAATGTATGCTGGATGCGGCGCAATACGCTCTGTTCAAAGCCGAACTGGCTGCACTGATTGATCCGGAAACGGACAGTCTCCGTTTTTACTGTCTTGGCAATCACTATGCATCCAAGGTGGAGCAGATCGGACTTACGCCCCAATGGCCCCAGGACGGAATCCTTTTAGTGTAAAGGACGGGATTGCTTTCAGCCGCCTCTGTGCGAGCCGGAAGTCCGCAGAACTTTCACGCTTTCCTCGCACCGGATTCTGACTGTTCCTGGATGGTAAAAGTATAAATTGTCTCCTTCATTCATTGCAGGCTGCATAAAATACAGATGTCTTTTTTGTCAGCCTTATCTTTGTGAACAAATGTCAGCGGTTATATTCTCATTTGACCGTCACATTTGCTGTCGCCCTCCTCGCGGAGGGCGTGGATAGAAATTCCGGACAATGCCCGCGCATGGCGGCCTCCAGCGGTCGCCCTCCTCGCGGAGGGCGTGGATAGAAATATAGACAAGAGGAATGCCTTGCAGCTCAACCCGGTCGCCCTCCTCGCGGAGGGCGTGGATAGAAATATCGGTTTCCACCGGCAGCATGGTGAGCTTTACGCGTCGCCCTCCTCGCGGAGGGCGTGGATAGAAATCTGGCCGGAACGGTAACCGGTATCCACTACGCCGGTCGCCCTCCTCGCGGAGGGCGTGGATAGAAATCAACCATCAGTGGCTCAACAACGAAAGCAGCGGCGTCGCCCTCCTCGCGGAGGGCGTGGATAGAAATTGTAAGAACTGCATGGTGTTGTTACCATAGTCATGTCGCCCTCCTCGCGGAGGGCGTGGATAGAAATTGGAAAGCCCCTGCTGGTAACTGTGGTCCACACGGGTCGCCCTCCTCGCGGAGGGCGTGGATAGAAATAGACCAGTGCAACGGACTCTACCAGCCCGCAGGGTCGCCCTCCTCGCGGAGGGCGTGGATAGAAATCCAGAAGGCTCCCGATACTGCCCACGCTGCCCACCGTCGCCCTCCTCGCGGAGGGCGTGGATAGAAATGCAACGTACCAGCCGATCAGCTGTCTGAAACGGGTCGCCCTCCTCGCGGAGGGCGTGGATAGAAATTAGCTTCCACTGCCGCCATGGGCGCTCCCGTCCGGTCGCCCTCCTCGCGGAGGGCGTGGATAGAAATTGGGCGGCTCCGGGTGGAGGATAACCCAGCCCGCGTCGCCCTCCTCGCGGAGGGCGTGGATAGAAATAACCAGGCGTACACGGGTCAAAGCCCGGTCAGCGTCGCCCTCCTCGCGGAGGGCGTGGATAGAAATGAGGCTGTCCAGCCGGAGGGCTTGGGCGGCCTCCGTCGCCCTCCTCGCGGAGGGCGTGGATAGAAATAGCAGGAATTTGTGCAAATGAGTCTGAAACCGGGGTCGCCCTCCTCGCGGAGGGCGTGGATAGAAATAACGGAGCAACCGGAGCAGGGAGCGGGAGCAGCGCGTCGCCCTCCTCGCGGAGGGCGTGGATAGAAATCTGGTTCAGGACTGCCATTTCTCCCAGGTTTGCCAAGTCGCCCTCCTCGCGGAGGGCGTGGATAGAAATATCGGCCAGGAACTGTTGGAAGTCCTGGAAGTAGTGTCGCCCTCCTCGCGGAGGGCGTGGATAGAAATAAGGACGTGACCTGTGATGCTGCGATTGGCGATGTCGCCCTCCTCGCGGAGGGCGTGGATAGAAATCAAAAGTATCTCGGACTTTGCAAGAACCACAGAACGTCGCCCTCCTCGCGGAGGGCGTGGATAGAAATAGCTCTCCGCCCCAGGCGACCATGCGCCGCTTATGCAGGTCGCCCTCCTCGCGGAGGGCGTGGATAGAAATACAGCGACCCGGCTATAACGGCGTTGTACGCCCGTCGCCCTCCTCACGGAGGGCGTGGATAGAAATAATGAGACCCCGGTCTGCGGGTCCAACTGCATCGGTCGCCCTCCTCACGGAGGGCGTGGATAGAAACACAAAGGCCTGCATCTGCGCCAGGCCATCTGCCGCCCGTGTCTAAAACATAACGCCAATGGGGATGGACGTCCAGGGCGGCAATGCCGTTCATTTCATCCTTGACATCCAGACACAGCGGTATTACTCGGGCATCCATTCGGCAAAGTAGATCGCCATCTGTGCGTGGATCGTACTCCAGTCCTGCCGCCGTCCGGCCCTCTTTTTGGTAATGTCCATCATGGCCAGATGCAGCATTTTCAGCAGGCTGTCATCGGTGGGGAATACGGACTTGGACTTGGTTACCTTGCACAGCTGGCGATTAAATCCCTCAATGTTATTCATGGTAGATCAGCCGCCGGACCTCCTGGGAATACTTGAAGTAGGTACTCAGATTTGCCCAGTTGTCTCTTCAGGACCGGGAGATTTTCGGGTATTTCTTGTCTCAGCGCTCCCCAAAGACGTCGCGACCTGCTCATCCACAACGGCCTGGTGGATGATACAGTTCTGGATCTCGGTCTGAGAGAATCTTGCATGGATGGCTGTGTCAAATCCCATGAAGTTATCTGTGCATCCGGCAAAAACACACTATATACCGCCGTTTTTTAAGTCGTTCAGTACAGCTGCTCAGAACTTGGCTCTCTCATTTTCTCCGTCCACATTCCCAGAACATCTTTTCTTCCGTCCAGATCGACCCCAATGGTAATGTAGACGGCCTTCTTCACAATCTGGCCTTCACTACGAACGTGGTAGCAGATGGCGTCCAGAAAGATCACTGTATAGATGGACTCCAGCGGCCGCTGCTGCCACCCTTTGGCGATGGGAAGAATCTTATCTGTAATCCGGTTTATGGTGCTGTCTGAGACAGAAATGCCGTAGATCTTCAGGCTTATGCTGGTCTGGTTCTTTTTAGCACCTGGGGTTCAAATTCCCCCTTTCGATCCCGAGACACCTAAACTTCCACATCTCCAAAGCTGGTCCGAAGAGTTTTACTGCTGTAGCCTATATCCTCATCCAGTTCTGCTTCCAGACCATTTTCCATGAACTCGGCAATGCTTTCTTTGGACAGGTTCTGGATGTCATCCATGCTGCCGATATTTACCATCTGCAAAAGTTCACGGACCTTCTCTCGACGGGCATTCTCTTCTGGGCTGCGATTCTTTCTGGCCAGACGTAATTCCTCTTGTGTGGTGCTTCTATTCTACACCTCTTAGGAGTTTTTCACAGATTATAGGAGAGTCTTGTGTTTGATGCCGGATCGTTAAATTCGCCAATTTCAGAAAAAACAAGCAGGTACAGAAAAGACCGCACCGGTTGCCCGATGCGGCCTTATGCCATCACGCAAAGGTGATGTGCAGCGTCTTGCCCAGACAAGACGCCATTTTTTGCAGAAACTCCAACGAAGGGTTGGCATTCCCGTTTTCAATGCGTGAGATGTTTGCTTGGTGCCCATCTTTTCAGCCAACTGTTTCTGAGTCAGTCCAACAGCCTTCCGACTGGCGATCGCTGCACGAATCACTTCGTACTGCGGTTCCAGGCGGTCATACTCTTCCTTTACTTCCGGGTTTTCTGCAAATACCTCCTTTTTGTAATCGCTGTACCTCATCTGCACACTCCTTTTACAATCTTCTTTACTCCTATTAACTTTGGTATGAGATACGCTTTTATGAATTCCGATGCTTGAAATCATCCATTCGGTTGGTTTGACAGATATATAAAGAAATGTAATTTTATTTAATCTCAACGAGAAACTCTCCTGCGGCAATCTTTAGACAAACAGCTGCGGGAGAGTTTTTGCCTGTAAAGTCTTTTATTTCATGATATGATCATCGTATCATTTAGAGGCACATTATCTTGTCGGAAGAGGCATATTCTCTGCGTCTCACCGATCTTTCGGTATAAGGGAAGTGGATCAGCTGATTCGCGGTCAACATCTCCGTCAGAGCCGTTTGGAGGCTTTACTTTGCGGTTTGTTCCTCTGCCTCCAGCTCTTGCGAAATGTTTTTTCTTTAAAACCAAAACAGCCGCCGCCCGGGACCCAAGCCTCGGACGGCGGTTGTTGTTTATGTCTTTTTACAGCAGGATGCAGATCAGCCCGGTGCAGCCCTCGTTGATGACCCGTTCCAGGGTCTCCTGCATCCGGGTGCGGGCCTCCTGGGGCATATGCAGCAGTTTGGCCTGGAGGCCTTCATTCACCAGCTCGTGGAGGCTCTTGCCAAAGATATTGGACTCCCAAATCTTCACCGGGTCCTCCTCAAAGCCGGACAGCAGGCTCTGGACCAGCTCCTCGCTCTGGCGCTCACTGCCCACAATGGGGCTGATTTCGGTGCGGATCTCTGCCCGCATCATGTGGATGGAAGGGGCGCTGGCTTCCAGGCGGACGCCGTACCGGCCGCCCTGGCGGATGATCTCGGGCTGTTCCAGCCGCAGCTCGTCGATGGAGGGCATCACGATGCCGTAGCCGGTGGCCTCCACCTGTTCGATGGCGCTGCGCAGCCGCTCGTATTCCTTTTTGGCGCGGGCCAGCTCGATGATGCAGGGCATCAGGCCCGCCTCATCGCCGATCTCCAGGCCCGTCTGCTCGCTGAGCACCTGATAGAACACGTCGGGCTTCAGCTCCACCGTCACCTTGACGCTGCCTTCGGCCAGGTCCATCCCCGTCACCGCCGACCGCTGCACCGCGTCGCAGGCCAGGGCCTCCCCGCCTTCGGCGGCCCGCAGGTCCTTCATACGGGCGATACTGGCCGCAAAGTTCAGCGCCGCCTCGTACACGCTGCTCTGAAGCCAATGGCCGCTGTCCAGCATGGTCACCCACCGGGGCATGGCAAAATCCAGTTCCCGCACCGGGAACTCATACAGCACCGACTCCAGAATCTTTTCCAGGGCGGCGGCGTCCAGGTCCACGCAGCTCACCGGCAGCACCGAACGGCCATACCGCTCCTCCATCCCTGCCGCCAGCTGGCGGGTCTCGGGAGAGTCGGGATGGGCACTGTTGAGCAAAATCACATAGGGTTTGCCCAGCTCCTCCAGTTCCCCGATCACCCGGGCCTCCGCCTTTTCGTAGCCGGCCCGGGGGATATCGCTGATGGACCCGTCGGTGGTCACCACCACCCCGATGGTGGAATGGTCCCGGATCACCTTCTGGGTGCCGGTCTCGGCCGCCAGGTCGAAGGGTACCGCCTCATCAAACCAGGGGCTCTTGACCATCCGGGGCTTTTCGTCCTCCTCGTGGCCCATGGCTCCCTCCACCATGTAGCCCACGCAGTCGATCAGCCGCACCCGGCATTCCCCGCCCCCTTCCAGCTGGAGGGGGACCGCCGTCTCCGGGATGAACTTGGGCTCGGTGGTCATGATGGTCCGGCCCGCCGCCGACTGGGGCAGTTCGTCCCGGGCCCGCGCCCGGGCCGCCGTATCCCCCAGGACCGGCAGCACCAGCTCCTCCATAAACTGTTTGATGAAGGTGCTCTTTCCGCTGCGCACCGGCCCTACCACGCCAATATAAATATCGCCGCCGGTCCGCTGGCCAATCTCCCGATACAGTACAGGATTCTCCACTGTGTACCTTCCTCCTCTCAGGCCCCGGGCACCAGCAGGCGGCGCGCCGCCGCCAGGGTGCGGGTGTCGGGTTCCAGGCCGTTGGCTTCCAGCATCTGGCCCGGCGATACATGGAACCGCCGCGCAATATCAAACAGTTCCTCCCCCGGCTGGGCGTAATACACCCGCAGGGAGATATCCGGGTCGGCGGGGGCCAGGAGGTCCCCGATCTCAATGCTGCTGACAAAGGGCCGGCTCTCCCGTCTCAGCACCGCCCCCTGGGCCCGGACGGTGACCGTGACTTCCAGGTTCCCGCCGGCACAGCCCGCCTGGACGTCCTGGGCCGACAGCCAGCACTCGGGAATCAGCTCCCCCGTCTCTTTCACCGGCAAGGGCAGCGTCAGCTCGGCCGACTTGTCGTAGCTGTCGATCTCATCCAGGCTGTTCTGGCCAAAGGCCGTCACCAGCACCCGGGCCGTCAGCACCGGGCCGTCCTCCCGCTGTTCCACCGCCGCCGGGCCAAAGGCCACAAAACAGGCCAGAAGCCGGGTGTTTTCATCCGGCAGCGGACCCGAACAGGTCACCGCCGCCGTGTCGTCCAGCTTGCAGGCCAGCTGTTCCGTCGTCAGGGGGGCCGACTCGCTGCGGACCTGGTACTGGGTGGAAAAGGCGTCGGTGACGCAGTTCAGCTCATAGGGACGCCAGGCCCGCAGGTGCAGCATGGAGGTGGCGGTGAGCTTGCCGGGGCTGCCGTCCTCCCCCTCCGCCACGGCAAACCCCACCGGCTCCACCGCGCACTGGCACAGGCAGTCCTCGGTGAGGCCCTCCACGTCCAGAATCTGATTGAAGGGTATGGTGGCCGCCTGGCCCAGCAGCGCGGCGCTGCCTTTGGCCCGCCAGGCGCACTGGGCGTGGATTTCGCCCTTGACCACCGCTTTGCCGTTGAGAATCTTCATCTCCCCCACGACGGCGCTGCCCGACACGTCCAGGATCGCCGCGGGGGGCTGGTCAAAGACCACCGTCCCGTCGGCGGCCATCAGCTTGTCAAGCACCGCCGCCCGCTTTACCCCCCGCAGGGTGGCCTGGCGCTGCTGGATGCCGCAGTCCGCCAATGCCGTGACCGCCTCGGTGCTGCACTGGGTGGACACCGATGCCACCAGGCCATAGGCCCCCCGCACCTCGATGCGGCGGGGATTCACCGCCCGGCAGTTGATGTATTCGGTCTCCCCCTCCACCGACGCGTTCCAGGAGGTAAAACTGAAACTGGGCAGGTCCAGCGCCTTGTTGAAGGGGATCTTCTGCTCGGTCTGGCACAGTCCCGCCCCATCCTCCCCCTGATAGTAGACGGTACAGCGGATGTACCCCTCCAGCGTCAGCTTGCCCGGCTGCAGCTGCTTTTGCAGCACCACCGGCCGGGCAAAGCATTTCACAATCTTAAACACCTGGGGCAGATAATCGGAGATGAGAATCTCCGTCTCCACCGGGATTTCCGCCTTGACGGTGCAGCACCCGCCGCCGGCGTAGAGAATATCACGGAATACCTTCAGTTCCATGTTCACGGCGCTCCTTTCCTGTCCTTTGTACGGCGCATGGTTCATTGTATGCGGCGCAGCGTGGGACCAGAACCGACGCTTCCGCCCTACCGTTACACACACTCTATGTCTTTTAGCTTTTGTTCGCTGCGCTAGGCCCAGAGGGGGAGGGAGGGGGTTTCGACTCCCGCTCCCTAGGTCCGGGTTGCCGTTACCCAAATTTTCAGCGCGGGGCGCTGCCTGCGGCAGATACAGCCGAGGCGGAGCAGGGGCAGCGGTCTGCTTTTTGCGAGGGCGCGACGACGCCCGAAGCAAAAACAGGGCACCGCAACCCGGAGCAGTGCTCCAATTTTCACAAGGGCGCACCGCCGCCCGCCGGGAAAATCGGCTAAGCACAAGAGGAAAACCTAGCACTAGTCCCGTTGAAAATACCAACAGAAAACCCCCGCCTCTTTTGAAGAAGCGGGGGCAAGGGTTAATTAGTTTCCTGGCCTTTCTTGATGCCGAACAGCATACGCAGAAGGCCGGCCAGGCACTTGGGGCTCTTGATGACGATAATCTGCATAGATGGTTCCCTGCCTTTCGATGGTGGTTTGCTCCATTATAGGCAGAAACGGCCCAAAATGTTCCGCCCCGGTTCAATCGGCGGCGGTTTCCACCACCACAAGGGCCCCCTTCTCCACCGAAAGGGTGATGCAGTCCGACCCGGGGGCGTACTCATTGCTGACCCCCAGAGGGTAGCTGGCGGTCAGCTGGGCCCCGGTCAGCTCATAGAAGGCACCCCGGATGGTGACGCCCTCGGCCTTCCCCTCCGCCGGGAACACCGACAGGTAGAAGTAATCCCCTTTGGGATAGGTCCGGGTCTGGCCGGGCAGCAGGTAGGTGACCCGGCTGCGCTCATCCTGCAATGTGGCCCGGACGCCCCGTTTTTCCAGGCCCAGGCCGGTGCAGAGGTTGGCCAGGGTGTGTTCCAGGCGCTTTCCCCCCAGACACCCCAGCATCAGCACCTCCCGGAACCCCTGCCGCGCCGCCAGCTGGGCGGCGTACTCGGTGTCGGTATCGTCCTTGACGTGGGGCAGCACCACCAGGTCCTCCCCTTCCGGCATATCGGGCCGGGGGGCCGAATCGAAGTCCCCCACCACGGCGTTGGGCCGCCGGCCCAGCACATCACAGCTGCGGTAGCCTGCGTCGCAGGCTATCAGGTAATCGTCGGGCCGCAGCAGCCCCGCCAATTCCGCCCCCACCGGGCAGGCCGACAATATCACACAGCGCGCCATAGGCAAAACGCCCTCCTTCGCTTGCAAAAGCGCCGCAGGGCATAGCCGAGCGGCGCTGGGTTTTGATGGGTTTACAGTTTGGGTTCCTGGCGGCGGGGCTGTTCCCAGTCCTTCACGTCCTTCACCTCGTCGTACATGGCGCAATAGCTGTCGTACCGGGTTTGGGACAGTTTGCCTTCGGCCAGGGCCGCCCGCACCGCGCAGCCTTTCTCGCTGCGGTGGGAACAGCCGGTGAACTGGCACTGGCCCAGGTACGGCCCGAACTCGGGGAAGGCGTGTTCCAGGTTTTCCTTGGGGATAAAGCCCGCGCGGCCCGCCTCCAGGCTGGCAAAGCCCGGGGTATCGGCGATCCGGCCCCCAAAGGCCTCGAAGATGGTGACCTCACGGGTGGTATGGCGGCCGCGGCCCAGCTTCTGGCTGATGGCGGCGGTCTCCCGGCCCGCCTCGGGCAGCAGGGCGTTCAGCAGGGTGGACTTGCCCACCCCTGAGTTGCCGCAGAAGGCGCACAGCCGCCCGCTGATCCATTCCTTCACCGCGTCCAGGCCCTCGCCGGTGGCGTAGTCGATGCGGATAAAGGGGATGGTGGACAGGGCATAGGCTTTCTCCAGAAAGTCCGCCTCCGCCAGGTCGCCCTTGGTGCAGACGATCACCGGCTGCACCCCTTTATCCACCGCGATGGCCGACAGTTTATCCAGCACCAGGGTGCTGGGGGAAGGCTGGGTGGTGCTGGCCACCAGGAACAGCACATCCAGGTTGGCCACCGGAGGCCGGACAAAGACGTTCTTGCGGGTGGCGATCTCAGCGATCACCGCCGCGCCGTTCTCCACCGCCAGGGTCACCTGATCCCCGGCCACCGGGCTGCGCTTTTGTTTGCGGAAGATGCCGCGGGCCTTGCACTCCACCACCCCGTCCGGGGTTTTCACGTAGTAGAACCCGCCGATCCCCTTGATGATATATCCGTCCATCCGCTGCCCCCGTTAAAACCAGTCCCAGGGCCAGATGAGGCTGGGGTCCGAGGAACTGGCCCCGCCGTCGGTGCTGCCCGACGAGGAGCTGCCCGAGGAGGAGGACGAAGAGGACGAGGAGCCGCCGCCCCACAGGTCGCCCCACCAGTCGCCGCCGCCCTCCGAGCTGGAAGGCTCTTCCGGCACTTCGGGGGCCGGCTCGGGACCGGCCGACACGGTGACGTTGATGCGGGTGTTGTATTTGACGGTGGAGCCGGGCGCGGTCTCCTGGGCGATGACGGTGCCCACCGGCTGGTCGCTGTAGGCCTGGGTCTGGCTGCCCAGGGTCAGGCGGTTCTGGACCAGGAGGGTCCGGGCGTCGTTCACCGACAGGCCCACCACCGAGGGCACGCTGGTGGTGGTGCTGACCTGCTGGCGGCTGACGTACACCACCACGGTGCTGCCCGCCGGGACGGTGGTGCCGGCCGCGGGGTCGGTGCGGATGACCGCACCCACCGCCACCGAGGGCTCCACGTTCTGGACCACCAGCACCGACAGGCCGGTATCCCGCAGCAGCTGCTCGGCGTCGGCCTGGACGTAGTTGGTGGTATCGGGGATGGTGACGTACTGGGTGCCCAGGCTCACCGTCAGGGTGACGGTCTGGCCCTCGCGGACCACACGGCCCGCCGCCGGGGACTGTTTATAGATATAGCCCTCGCCGTAGGTGCTGCTGTATTCCTCCACCCAGTTGATGTTGATTTGCCCGCTGCCCACCTGGGTGCTGGCTTCGGCCTCGGTGCGGGTCATCCCCACATAGTCCTCCAGGACGATGTCCGCCTTCTGGTCCGAGATGAAGTTGCTGTTGTTGTGCAGAATCATCAGGCACAGCACAGCGCACGCCACCGCGAAGGCCACCGTGATCCCCAGCAGGGACGGGATGAACACCGAGCGTTTTTTCCGCTTTTTGGGCGTCCGGGTGCCGGCGCCGCCGGCGCGCTGGTCTTTTTTCTGGCTCATTGTCTGTTTGACCACCTTTGCAGGTGCTTCCTCCGTGATATACTTATAGGCAAAGACCACATCCGGGTCCCGCACATACTGCCCCAGGGCGTCCAGCATCTCGCTGGCGCTGGCGTACCGGTTGGCCGGCAGCTTGGCCATGGCCTTTTCGGTGATTTCCACCAGGGCCCGGGGGGTGTCGGGGGCCAGCTGGGCCAGCGGCCGCGGGGTGTCGGTGATCTGCTTGAGCGCCACCTTCACCGCCTCGTCGGCGTCAAAGGGCAGGTGCCCCGACAGCATCTCGTACATCATGACGCCCACCGAGTAGATATCGCTCTGGGGGCCGGTGACCTCGCCGCGGGCCTGCTCGGGACTGATATAGTGTACGCTGCCCATGGCCTTGCCGGCCAGCAGCTGGTTCTCGGCCCGGGAAATCCGCGCGATGCCGAAATCCATCATCCGCAGCTGGCCATTGTCCAGCAGCATGATGTTCTGGGGCTTGATGTCCCGGTGCACCACGCCGTTGCGGTGGGCGTGGTCCAGGGCCTGCAGAATCTGGGAGATGAAGTGGACCGTCTCCCGGCTGGTGAGCTTGCCCCCGCGCTCGTTGAGGTATTCCCGCAGGGTCATGCCGTTGACGTACTCCATCACGATATACTGGAGCCGGTCGGTGACCGACACGTCGTACACCTTGACGATATTGGGGTGATGCAGCAGGGAGATGGCCTTGGACTCGTTCTTAAAACGATTCACCAGGTCCGGGTCGTGCATGAACTCGGCCCGCAGCACCTTCACCGCCACCACCGTCCCCGCCGGGACGGGGCCGTTCTGGCCCACCGCCACCGCCTTATAGACGTTGGCCATGCCGCCGGCGCCGATCAGCTCCCGCACCTCATAGAGGCCGTCCAGCCTGCGGCCGATCAGATTATCCATGCTGCACCTCCACCGGCTCCACGCCCAGCAGCAGGGCGGTGATGTTGTCCTGGCCGCCGGCGGCGTTGGCCGCCTCGATCAGCCGGTCGGGCAGGTCATAAAAGGGCACCCGGCCCAGCAGCGCCTCCATCTGTTCGGTGGTGAGGGCGTTGGTCAGGCCGTCCGAGCACAGCAGCAGCATATCCCCTTTCAGCACCACCACCGAGGTGAAATCGGGGGTCAGGCGGTAGTCCACACCCAAAGCCCGGGTGATGATGTTTTTCTGGGGGTGATGCTCGGCCTCCTCGGGGGTGATGGTGCCGCAGTCCACCAGCTCCTGGACATAGGAGTGGTCGTGGGTCAGCTGATGCAGCCGCCCCGCATGGAACAGGTACGCCCGGGAATCCCCCGCGTGGCAGATATAGGCCCGGCCGTCCCGCACCAGGGCGCAGACCACCGTGGTGCCCATGCCGGCCAGGGATTCCTCCTGGGCCGACTTCTGAAAGACATAGTGGTTGGCGTGTTCCAGGGCCTGGGCCAGGAACTGTTCCTCCCCGCCCCGGCCGCAATGGCTGTACTGGTCCTGAAAGGACCGCTCGATCACATCACAGGCTCCATGGGAGGCCTCCCGGCCGCCCCGGGCCCCGCCCATGCCGTCGCACACCAGGCCCCAGGCCGCCCCGCCGGGCAGTTCCCCTGCCCGGTAGTCGTCCTGGTTTTCCCGCCGGATGCGGCCCACATCGGTTTTCCCTGCAAGTTTCATAGGCTTCTCCTTTTTACTCCGTCTTGGCGGCGGCGTCCATTTCTTCCCGCCGCAGCTGGCCGCAGGCGGCGCTGATCTCGCTGCCCAGCCGGCGGCGGACGGTGGCGTTGACCCCCAGGGCCGTCAGTTTGGCCTGGAAGCGGCGGACGTTCTCGGCGTCGGTGGCCGAATAGGGGCTGCCGTCCACCGGGTTGATGGGGATCAGGTTCACATGGGCGCCCATCCCCCGGATCAGGCCCGCCAGCTCTTTGGCGCAGGCGTCGCTGTCGTTGACCCCCCGCACCATGGAATATTCAAAGCTGACCCGCCGGCCGGTGGTGTCCTGGTAGCGGCGGACCGCATCCATCAGCTGGGCCACCGGATAGGCGTTGTTCACCGGCATCATGCTGCTGCGGATGGCGTCGTTGGGGGCATGGAGGGAGATGGACAAGGTCAGCTGCAGCTTGCGCTGGGCCAGACGGTCAATCTGGGGCACAATGCCGCAGGTGGACAGGCTGATATTCCGCATCCCGATGTTGACGCCGTCGGGGGACGAAATGATGGTCAAAAACTTCATCACCTCGTCGAAGTTGTCCAGCGGCTCGCCGATGCCCATGAGGACGATATGGGAGATGCGCTCCCCGATGTCCTTCTGGGCGGTATAGATCTCGGAGCAGATCTCGCCGGCCTCCAGGTTGCGGACCCGGCCCGCCTGGGTGGAGGCGCAGAACCGGCAGCCCATCCGGCAGCCCACCTGGGTGGACACGCAGACGGTGCAGCCGTAATGATACCGCATCACCACCGTCTCGATGCAGTTGCCGTCGGCCATCCGCAGCAGGTATTTCACGGTGCCGTCCTTGGCCTCCTGGCGGCGCTCGATCTGGGGCGCGGCGATATAGAACCCCTGGTCCAGCTGGGCGATGAGGGCCTTGGGCTGGTCGGTCATGGCGGCAAAGTCGGTCACCAGCTTCTGATGCAGCCAGTGAAAAATCTGTTTTGCACGGAAGGCCGGCTGGCCCATGGCTTTCATCTCGGCGGCCAGTTCCTCGATGGTGAGGGATGAGATACAGCGTTTGTTTTCCATTGAAGATTCTCCTGGGGATATTCCTTGTGCGGCGGCTTATTCAGCGCGCTGCATCACACAGATGAAAAATCCGTCCATCCCGGTGCGGCCCGGCACCGACAACAGGCCGCAGGGCCCCTGTTCCATGCCGGCCGGCAGAGCCACATCCGGCTCCACCACCCGGAAGTCGGGCCGCCGGGCCAGAAAGGCCCGGACCTGGTCCTGGTTCTCCTCGGGGTGGATGGTACAGGTGGAGTAGACCAGCCGTCCCCCCGGCTTCAGGTAGCCGGCGGCGCAGTCCAGGATGGCGCGCTGGGTGTCCAGCAGCTCCCGGCGGCGGGCCTCGTCCAGGGTTTTATAGCGGATATCGGGCTTTTTGCCCAGAATGCCCAGACCGCTGCAGGGCACATCGGCCAGCACGCGGTCGGCGGCGGGAAAGGCGGGGTTGGGCACGGCGGCGTCGTTCACCGCCGTCTCGATGCAGCCCAGGCCCATCCGCCGGGCGGCGGTCTGGATCAGGCCCACCCGCTGAGGGGTGCGGTCGCAGCTGATGAGGCGGCCCTTATCCTGCATTTCCTGGGCCAGGGCCAGGGTTTTGCCGCCGGGGGCGGCGCACAGGTCGATGACCGTCTCCCCCGGCTTTGCACCCAGGCAGAGGGCCGCCAGCTGGCTGGCCTGGCCCTCCACATGGAAGTCCCCCCGCTGGAACCATTCGGTGTCGGCGGGGCTGCCGGCAAAGTCGGCCAGCAGGCTCCCCGGCACGAGGCCGGGTTTGGCCTCCACCCCGGCCTTGCTCAAGGCGTCGGCCAGGGCGGCGGGGGTGGTGTGCAGCGGATTGACCCGCAGGGCGGTCTTGCCCCCGTCCGCCGGGCTGGACAGGATGGTCAGGGCTTCTTCCGGGTAGTATTGGCGCAGGAACGCGGCCACATCCCGGCCCGCCGACCCCAGCACCATCAGCCGCTCCACCTCGTCGGCAAAGACGGCGGTATCCAGGTCATAGGCGCAGGCTTTGCGCAGGACGGCATTGGCCAGGCCGGCGGCGCTGGACTTGCCGAAGGCGCGCACCAGCTTGACTGACTCATTGACGGCGGCCGGGACGGGCACCTGCATATAGCGGGCCTGGGCCAGGCCGCTGCGCAGGATGGCCCGCACCGGCGGGTCCAGTTTGGCCAGGCCCTTGGGCAGGAACCGGCTCAAAATATAGTCCAGGGTGGCCTGGCGCTCCAGGGTGGTGTAAAAGATGGCGCTGGCAAAGGCCCGGTCCCGGCCCTGCAGGCCCGAGCGGCCCAGCTCGGCATCCAGCACCAGGTTGGAGTAGCCCCCCTGTTCCTGATGGACGAGGGCGGCCGCCGCAGCGGCCCGGGGCCCCGCCGGCCTCAAAGGGTATCCCCCGCTTTGAGCCGCAGGCCCGCCGCAAAGGCGCTGCCCTCCATGGGCTTGGAGCTCTCAGGCACCACCCGCAGCAGCTGGACGGCGCCATCGGCGCAGGCCACCGTCAGGGGCTTCAGGGCCAGGACGGTGCCGGGAGCCTGGCCGCTGCTCTCGGCCACGCGGCTCTCGGTGACCTTCACCTTGCGGCCGCCGCTGGTGACAAACCAGGCCGAGGGCCAGGGGTTCATGCCCCGGACCCAGTTGTGGATGTGTTCCGCCGAATCGGTCCAGTGGAACTCCGCCATCTCCTTGGACAGGGGCGGCGCCATGGTGGCGGCGGCGTGGTCCTGGGGGGTGGGGGTCAGGGCGCCGGCGGCAATTTTGGGCACCGTCTCGCACAGAACCCGGGCGCCCACCGCGGTGACCCGGTCGAACAGTTCCCCGCTGGTCTCCTCGGGGTCAATGGCCATCTTTTCGCAGACCAGCACGTCGCCGGTGTCCAGGCCGGCGTCCATCTGCTGGATGGAGACGCCGGTCTCGGCGTCGCCGTTCAGCACCGCCCACTGGACCGGCGCGCTGCCGCGATACTTGGGCAGCAGGGAGACGTGGAGGTTGATGCAGCCATACCTGGGGATCTCCAGCACCGACGGGGGCAGGATGCACCCATAGGCCACCACCGCGATCAAATCGGGGGCCAGGGCCCGGATGTTGGCATCCTCGCCGCCGTCCCGCAGGGTGCGGGGCTGAAAGACCGGAGTGCCGTGGGCCAGGGCCACCGTCTTGACCGGCGGCGGGGTCAGCACCTGTTTGCGGCCCACCGGCTTATCCCGCCGGGTGTACACGCCGCAGATCTCATGGCCGGCGGCGTAGAGGGCCTCCAGGCAGGCGGCGGCGATATCCGGCGTTCCCATGAACAAAATCCGCATTTACTGCTCCTTTGCTTTCCGGGCCTCGGCGCGGCCCTCCTCGGTATCCTCGTAGAAATAATCGCTGGACTCCATGATGGTGATGCCGTCCAGGTGGTCGTTCTCGTGCTGGATGCACCGGCCCAGCAGGCCGTCGGCCTCCAGCTCGAACCACTCGCCGTTCCGGTCCTGGGCGCGGACCTTCACCGCCGCCGGGCGGGTCACGGCGCCGTTATGGCCCGGGAAGGACAGGCAGCCCTCATAATGGGTCTCCTCGTCCTCCGACACCGCCACGATCTCGGGGTTGACAAAGTCAATGAACTTGTACTCGTAGTCCTCGGGCAGTTCCTCGGGGGCGTCGGTGACGTCCCACACCACGAACAGCCGGCGCAGCATCCCCACCTGGGGGCCTGCCAGGCCTACGCCGTCGGCGGCGATCATGGTCTCGTGCATATCGTCCAGCAGGGTGGCCAGACGGTCGTCAAACTTGGTCACGGGGCGGCAGACCTTATTCAGAATGGGGTCGCCTTCCTTCACGATGTTGCGGATAGCCATAAATTACACCTCTCCAATTCATCAGATATCGCCGTCCGAGTGCATATCCACCGCGGCGGAGGCTTTGGCCGGGAGTTTTTCCTCCTCGTAACAGGCCAGCACCTGCCGCAGCAGGGCGCGGAACGTCTTGTCGTTCCGGCACTTGACGGTGAGCTTATAGCGGTAAATTTCGTTGATCATCAAAATACTGCCCGGGGTGGGGCCCAGCACCCGCAGGGGGATGCCGGGCTGCTGTGCGGCCTCCCGGGCCAGAATCTGGGCAAAGCGGGCGGCGGCCTTGGCCACCTCCCCTTCCTTTTTGCCCGAGAAGGTCACAATGCACAGCCCGCAGAAGGGCGGATACAGGCCCAGGCGGCGGTATTCGATCTCCTGGGCGAAAAAGGCGTCGTAATCCTGTGCGGCGGCCAGGTTGAGGACGGGGTTGTCGGGGTCGGTGGTCTGGATGATGGCCCGGCCAGGGCTGGAAGCCCGGCCGCTGCGGCCCACCACCTGAGTCACCAGGCTGAACACCGTCTCATAGGCCCGAAAGCCCTGGGCGAACAGCAGAGAGTCAATCCCCAGCACCCCCACCAGGGTCACGTCCTCGAAATCCAGGCCCTTGGCCACCATCTGGGTCCCCACCATGATGTCGTACTCATGGCGGGCAAACTGGGCCAGCATCTTTTCGTGGGCGTCCTTGGCGGAGGTGGTGTCCTGGTCCATCCGCAGGATATGGGCCTCGGGGAACAGGGCTGCCAGCTCCTCCTCCGCCTTCTGGGTGCCGAAGCCCCGGTATTGCAGTTTGCCGCCGCAGGCGGGGCATACGGTGGGCCGGGGCTGGATCTGGGTGCCGCAGTAGTGGCACAGCAGCCGTCCCCCTTCATTCTTATGATAGACCATGGGGACGCTGCACTTGGGGCACTTGAGCACCTCGCGGCAGTCCTCGCACTGGGCCATGGTCTGGTAGCCGCGGCGGTTCAGCAGGAGGATGGTCTGTTTCCCGGCGTCCAGGTTCTCCCGGATGGCGTCCTCCAGGGCCAGGCTGATCTCCCGGGGGTTGCCGGCGGCCAGCTCGGCCCGCATATCCACAATCTGCACCGACGGCAAGGGCTGGCCGCCGTACCGCTGGGTCAGCCGCACCAGCTGGCACCGCCCCGCCTGGGCCTCATAAAAGCTCTCGGTGCTGGGGGTGGCGCTGGCCAGCAGCAGCAACGCCCCATTTTTGGCGGCCCGCCACCGGGCCACCTCATGGGCGGAATACCGGGGGGCTGACTCGGAGCGGTAGGTGTGTTCCTGTTCCTCGTCGATGACCATGAGGCCGATCCCTTCCAGAGGGGAAAAGATGGCGCTGCGGGTGCCCACCACGATGTCGGCCCCGCCGTCCTGGATCATCTGCCACTGGAGCAGGCGTTCGGTGTGGTTGAGAGCCGAGTGCTGCACCGCCACCCGCCGCCCGAACCGCTCTTTCAGCCGGCGGATCATCTGGGGGGTGAGGCTGATCTCGGGCACCAGCACCAGGGCCTTTTTGCCCAGGGCCAGACACCGCTCAATCAATTTGAGGAACACCAGGGTCTTGCCGCTGCCGGTGACCCCGTACAGCAGGGCGGTATGGGCCTGGCCCGTCTCCAGGTGGGGGGCCAGGGCGTCAAAGGCGGCCTGCTGTTCCGCCGTCAGGTCCAGCTGTTCGGTGCGCTGGGGGATGTGGGCGTAGAGGTCCAGGGATTTATTCACCTGCTCGCTGGCCAATACCCCCTTGGCGCAGAGGTTTTCGGCCACCGCGCGGCTGATGCCGTGGGCTTCCAGGTCCCCCTGGGTCCGGGGCCCGCCGCTGAGCAGGGCCACCGCCGCCAGCTGTTTGGCGGTGGGTTTGGGCTTCTGGGGCAGGGGCGCCGCCAGCCGGTACAAGGTCTCGGTATGGCGGGTCAGCTGCTTTTGCAGCACCGGGGTCACCCCGTCCGCCGCCAGGGCCGGCTTATACTGGGCCCCGTAAGGGATCACCGCCTTGACCGCCTCGTACCAGGTGCAGAAGGTACGGCCCTTCAAAAACCGCACCAGTTCCAGCAGCTCGGGGGTCAGGCAGGCCGACGCCGGGGCCACGTCAAACAGATACTTCAGCTTGGAGCTCTCGGGCTCGGCGTCGCAGGCCAGCACCACCCCCATCCGGGGGCGGCTGCCCCGCCCGAAGGGCACCAGCACCATGCTGCCCAGCCGGACGGCGTCCTGCTGGTCGGGCATCACGGCGTAGGTATACAGTTTATCAAAGTGGAAGGCCGCATGGCTCACCGCAACGCCCACCGTCTTTGGCATCCCATCCGCTCCTTTGTCTGTGTTATTCCGGCTGGCCCACCCGCCGGGCGATGGTTTCGTAGAGTTCGGCGGCGGCCTGGTCCAGGTCGCGATTGACGATCCAGGCGTCAAACTCGCCGGCCCGCTGCAGCTCCTCCCGGGCGATGGCCAGACGGTTTCTCACGTCGGCGTCGCTGTCGGTGCCGCGGCCCCGCAGCCGCTGTTCCAGCTCCTCCCAGGAGGGGGGCAGCAGGAAGATGATGGTGGAGCCGGGGTACAGGCGCTTGATATTGGCGGCGCCGTGGACGTCAATATTCAGCAGCACCGTCTTGCCCGCGGCAATCCGGCGGTCCACCTCCAATTTCAGGGTGCCGTAGTGGTGGTCGTTGAAGCAGTTGCTCTCCAGGATCTCACCCTGGTCCAGCAGCTGCTGGAACTCCGCCTCGGTGCGGTAGTAGTAGTTGACCCCTTCGGCCTCCCCTTCCCGGGGGGCGCGGGTGGTGATGGACACCGTCTTCTCAATCTCAGGATGGGCCGCACGGACTTTGGCCATGACGCTGTCCTTGCCCACGCCCGAAGGCCCTGCCACCACAAAGAGATACTTTTCGCCTTCCATTTAAACTTCCTCCGTTTTTCCATCCGATGGGCTGCCTGCACGGTTGGCCACCGTCTCGGGCTGCAGGGCGGACAGGATCACATGATCCGAATCCATCAGCAGCACCGCCCGGGTGCTCCGGCCATAGGAGGCGTCAATCAGGCGGCCCTGTTCCCGGGCCTCCTTGATGATGCGCTTGATGGGGGCCGAGTCGGGGCTGACCACCGCCACCAGACGCTCCGCGCTGACCATATTTCCAAACCCGATGTTTATCAGCCGCATACCTGTTACCCTTTATCCTATCTGTGTTTACTCGAGGTTCTGGATCTGCTCCCGAATCTTCTCGATCTCGGCCTTCATGTCCACCACGATCCGGCTGATGTCCAGATCCTGGCACTTGGAACCGATGGTGTTGGCCTCCCGGTTCAGTTCCTGGGTGAGGAAGTCCAGCTTGCGGCCCACCGGCTGGTTGCTGCCCAGAATCTCGCGGTACTGGGCAATATGGCTGCGCAGGCGCACCGTCTCCTCATCCACCGCGGTCTTGTCCCCGAAGATGGCCGCCTCGGACAGGACCCGGGCGTCGTCGATGGACCGGTCTTCCAGGATCACCTTGAGCCGCTCATACAGGCGCTGGGTGTATTTCTCCACCCGGCCGGCGCTGAGGGTCTCCACCCGGCCCACGCATTCCTCCACCGTATTCAGGCGGGAGGAAATGTCGGTCAGCATCTTTTCGCCCTCGATGCCCCGCATCTCCATGAAGTTCTCCAGGGCAACGGCGGCCACGTCCGACACGTCGTTCCACAGCTGTTCGGGGTCCACCTGGGCCTGCTGGGTCACCAGCACGTCGGGGAAGCGGGCCAACAGGCTCACCGTCACGTCATTCTTGATCCCCAGGCCTTCGGACAGGTCCCGCAGGGCCTGCTGATAGCTGCGGGCCAGGTTCATGTCCACCGTCACGGCGGTGTCGGAGGCCTCGGTGTTCTGGACCGTCAGGCTCAGCTCCACCTTGCCCCGGGCAATCCGGCTGTTCAGCAGCGTCTTGAGCCGGCTGTCCAGAAAAGCGCAGCTGCGCGGCACACGGGAGGTATACTCAAAATACCGCGCATTGACGCTGCGCAGCTCCACCGTGATCTCCCGGCCATCCCGCACCTCGCTGGCACGGCCGTACCCTGTCATGCTATAGATCATATTCACTCTTCCCTTTTCATTCTTGCCAGATCATTTCCACATATATATCCGCCTTGGGGTCTAGTGCCCCATATTACGATACATATGGTATCATTTTACTATTCCGGCGCCTTTTTTGCAAGGGAACCGGAGAAAAAACCCATGTTTGACACAGCCTTGTCACAAAGAACAGCCGGGCCGGAGGATCTCTCCCCCAGCCCGGCTGGACTCAATACTCTTTGGTGACGGTCTCGAGGCCGTACTTTTTCAGAAAGCGGGCGAGGTCCCGCTCATCCCGGATCAGCATGACTTCTTCAAACCGGCCGGTGGCAATCTCCCGAAAGCCCGCCGCCTGTTCCCCGGTACAGATGCTGCACCGCACCACCGGTTTCCACAGGGCAGGATCGTAGGTCCTGGCCTCGGGCTCCTTTTTCTTTGCAAACCACATGGACGGGTCACCTCCAGGGTTTCGGCAAGGTGGGACAGGTGTGCCGCTCTGCCTTTACGCACGCTGGTTCTTTTTCCTCTTTGTCCGCTCCGCTGGGGCCAGAGGGCCAGGGAGGGGGTTTCGACTCCCCCTCCCTAGGCCCTCTGGACTCCCTACCCTCCCTAACGACCAGGGTCTGAACCCTGGACCCAGACAGGGAAGTCGCGCCGTTCAAAAGCCTAAAAAACACTGTCATGCCTGGCTCGTTTAAACTTTCAGGGCCTCAAACGGCGGCACGGGTGTTTTTCTTAACGGCTTTTGCCCGCCGCTCCGATTTAAATTGGGCCTGTTGGAGCGGGCACCCCCATTTTTAATCCGTCCGGCCGAAGGACATGTGCCTGAGGCCGGACACCGACAGGGAAATTTTCCGGCGGGAGTGTGCGAGGCCATAGGCCGAGTGCGCGGTTCGCCGGGAAATTTTGTCCCCAGGGGGATACTAGGGGGAAGGAATTTCTGTCGCGCGTATGCGCGCAGAAATGGGTTCCCCCTAGATTGGTTTAGACCGGGTGCGACTTATTGACGTAGTCAGCGTGATCGGCGTCCACGCCCTGCAGTTTGGCGTTGCGCTTGTCGAAGAACTTGGGCGCAACCTGCGGGAACATGGCGTAGGTCAGGGCGTCCTCCTCCTGGATGGACCACTTGGCGGCCTCGGCCTTCAGCTTGTCCATTTCGGGCTCCAGGGTATCGGCAAAACGGCAGGTGATGGGCTGCTCGTCGCCCAGGATCTTCTTGGTGAACTCGGCCGAAATGGGAGCCGGGGTCTTGCCGTAGTCGCCATGGACCAGGCCCTTGAACTCCTTGGTCACCATCTTGTACCGCTCGCCCAGAATCACGTTGAACACCGCCTGGGTGCCCACGATCTGGCTGGTGGGGGTGACCAGCGGCGGATAGCCGGCGTCCTCGCGGACGCGGGGAATCTCGGCCAGCACTTCGTCCAGCTTGTCCTCTTTGCCGGCGTCCTTCAGCTGCTTGAGCATGTTGGAGAACATGCCGCCCGGCACCTGGTACAGCAGGGTGTTGGCGTCCACGCCCAGGCTCTTGGGGCTGATTTGGCCGTTGGCAATGTACTTTTCACGCAGCTTGGCGAAATAATCGCGGACTACGTTCAGCTGGTTCAGGTCCAGGCCGGTGTCGTAGTCGGTGCCCTTCAGGGCGGCCACCAGGCTCTCGGTGGGCATATGGCTGGTGCCCAGGGCCAGGGGGCTCATGGCGGTATCCACAATGTCGGCGCCTGCCTCAATGCCCTTCAGGATGGACATGGAGGCCAGGCCGGCGGTGTAGTGGCTGTGGATATCCACGGGGATCTTGACGGTGGCCTTCAGCTCTTTCACCAGCTCGGCGCAGGTGAAGGGGGTCAGCAGGCCGGCCATATCCTTGATGCAGATGGAGTCTGCGCCCATCTCCTCCAGGGTCTTGGCGTACTTGGCAAAGGCCTCGTTGGTGTGGACCGGGCTCAGGGTGTAGCTGATGCAGCCCTGGACGTGGGCGCCCTCCTTGTTGGCGGCCTTGATGGCGGTCTGGAGGTTGCGGGGATCGTTCAGAGCGTCAAAGATGCGGATGACGTCGATGCCGTTGGCCACCGACTTCTGGACAAAGTACTCCACCGCGTCGTCGGCGTAAGGGCGATAGCCCAGCATGTTCTGGCCGCGGAACAGCATCTGCAGCTTCTGATGGGGCAGCTCTTTGCGGAGAATCCGCAGCCGCTCCCAGGGGTCCTCATCCAGGAACCGGATGCAGCTGTCAAAGGTTGCGCCGCCCCAGCACTCCACCGAGAAATAGTTGATCTTGTCCATTTCCGGCAGGATGGGACGCATCTCGTCCATGGTCATCCGGGTGGCCAGCAGGGACTGGTGTGCGTCGCGCAGGACCACCTCGGTGATTTTGATCGGCTTTTTCGCCATAATGTCCACCCTCCCCTAATCAGTTCAGCGTGACCAGCATATCGCCGGAGTTGACCACGTCGCCGCGCTTGACGTCCACGGTGGCGACGGTGCCGTCCTGGGGCGCCACGATCTCGTTCTCCATCTTCATGGCTTCCAGCACCACCAGGGTGTCGCCGGCCTTGACCGAATCACCCGGCTTGACGCGGGTATCCAGGATGTTGCCGGGCATGGGAGCCTTGACGGCCACAGCACCGGCGGGGCCGGCGGGTGCGGCAGGAGCAGCGGGGGCGGGAGCC
>NZ_NFLL01000027.1 GCF_002160895.1 Faecalibacterium sp. An122
AACGATGAATCGTCATGCTATCACTTCCTTGCACTGCCTATGATAGAATCCTTTTATGTCTTTTTCTTGTCTTTTTAACACTTTTTTGGGCGTTTTTGAGTTTTCAGATACACCCTAAGGAGGATTGGAAAATGACTGTCATTGCAACCCAGAACGCCCCCGGCGCCATCGGCCCCTATTCCCAGGGCTTTGTCACCGGGAACCTGATCATTACTTCCGGCCAGCTGCCGGTGGACCCTGCTTCCGGCACCATGCCCGAGGGCATCGCCGCCCAGGCCGAGCAGAGCTGCAAAAATGTGGGCGCCATCCTGGAAGCCGCAGGCTCCGGCCTGGACAAGGTGGTCAAGACCACCTGTTTCCTGGCCCATATGGAGGACTTTGCCGCCTTCAATGAGGTGTATGCCCGCTATTTCACCTCCAAGCCGGCCCGCAGCTGTGTGGCCGTGAAGGAACTGCCCAAGGGTGCCCTGTGCGAGATCGAGGCCATCGCTGAGAAGTAACCCCGGCCTCAAACCACTTGCGCCATAACCCCTCTATACTACCTCCTCTTCCCATGACATCCAGATAAAACCCATCTGTTCCCTCCTAAAACCCCTTTATGCGGCGCAGCCAGCTGCATAAAGGGGGTTTTGTTGTCTGCCGCCCCTGTTGGAACCGGCCGGGCTGTGCTATAATGAGACCATCACTTGTCGGAAAAAGGAGAGGGGACCGTATGATTTTGCTGGTGGTGGATACCCAGAGCGCCTTGGTTCAGCCGGAGCTGTTCGGGTATCAGAACTTTGTCTGCAACATCCAGAAACTGATTGCCCAGGCGCGGAAAAACAAAGTGGAAGTGGTCTATGTGATCCACGACGACGGCGCAGGGAGCAGCCTGACCCCGGGACAGGAGGGGTTCGAGATTTTCTCCGGATTTGCGCCTAGAGAGGGCGAAAAGGTCTTTGTGAAAACAGTAAACAGTGCCTTCAAGGACACCGGCCTGGCGCCGTACCTGCAGAGCAGGAACCAGAAAGAAATCCTGGTGGCGGGCCTGCAGACAGATAAGTGCATCCATGCCACCGTCACCAGCGGCTTTGAGCGGGGATTCGAGATGCTGATTCCGGCCGGGGCTAACTCCACGGTGGATAATCCGTACATGACCGGCGAGGAGAGCTATCACTATTACAATGATTTCATGTGGCCGGGGCGGTACGCCCGGTGCATCCTGATGGAGGAAGCCCTGGCCAAAACGAAAGAGGACAGCGCCTCCCGCTGAAAGAAGGTGACCCAATGCGAGGCTTTGAACGAACCAACCCCTGGCTTTCCCTCTGCGGCCTGAACTGCGGCCTGTGTCCCATGCGCCTGGGGGATTACTGCGGCGGCTGCGGCCATGGGAACCAGTCCTGTCCCATTGCCCGGTGCAGCCTGGAACAGGGAAAGGTGGAATATTGCTTTGCATGCAGCCGCTATCCCTGTGAGAAATACCAGGGCGCGGAGGAATACGATTCCTTCATCACCCACCGGCGGCAGATGCAGGACCTGGAAAAGGCGCAGCGAATCGGTCTGGACGCCTACAATCGGGAACAGCAGGCGAAAGCGGAGTTTCTGGGGTATCTGCTGGAACACTTCAACGACGGCCGCCGCAAGACCTTTTTCTGCGTGGCGGTCAACCTTCTGGACTGGGAGGAGCTGCAGGAAGCCGCAGCCTGCCTCCGGGAAAAGGAGACCCTGCCCCTCAAGGAAAAAGCCCTTTTTGCCGCCCAGACCCTGGGCCGGATCGCAGACCGGCGGGGCGTGGAGCTGAAACTCCGGAAGAAAAAATGAATCGCCCGGCGGGGCGGCAGGCTGATTTCCTGTGAAGGCTCCGCCCCTTTTGAAGAAATGGAACGCCCCTGGCCCGGCCGGGGGCGTTTGGTTTTGTGCAGAGCCGGCGGCAGGGGAGCGCAGGCTGTATTGATGGAAGTGCCGCTTTCTGCTAAAATGGCAGTGGAATTGCAGAGCAAAGCAGAGCCCGGTCCCGGCGGCTGGGGCAAAGGAGGAAAAGCCATGGACCTAGGAAACCACGTGGTGGGGATCAAGGAAGCGATAGGGATTGTTCTGGTGTTTGCGGCGTTTCTGCTGCTGGTGCGGTGGCGGGCGCGGCGGCGCTCGGAAACCATTGCCTGGGACTTTCTGGGCAGATATCCCAACGCCGCCCTTCTCTACGTTTACCTTGAGGATGCCCCCGGGAACGATGGAAAGATTGTGAGCCGGAAGGGCACCGTGTCCCCGATTTTTGACGCCGGAAACGCGCCGGATTTCGGTATCAAGAAGGGTTTTGCCTGCTATGTGGCCCCGGGTCCGGTGGAGCTGGACGTCAAAGCCTCCTGGGTGGAAGATTTGTATGTGGGCAAGAGGCCGCGCTCCATCCGGACGCAGGTTTCGTTTCATGCGGAACCGGGGCTATGCGGTGGTGATGAATGGGGCCGGTCTGAAATCGAAGTTTGTGAAGCTTCATGCGGATTGAGCCGCCCGGTTTGTACAGGAGGAATTTCATGGAACCCAAGAAAACTGAAAACGTAGTGGCCGGACTGGTGGGAGCCTTTCTTGGCTCCCTGATCGGAGTGGCCTGTATTGTGCTCCTGGGACAGCTGGGGGTTGTGGCGGCCGTCAGCGGACTGGTGATGGTGGTCTGCGCCCTCCGGGGCTATGGGTGGTTCAGCGGCACCATGAGCCGAAAGGGCGCTGTGCTGGTCTGTGCCCTTTCGGTGGTCATGGTTTATGTGGCCAACCGGGTGGATTTTGCGGTGAACATCGCAGGCTGGGCCGGGGTGGATGTGTTCACCGCCTTCCGGGCCATCGATGACCTGCTGGAGGCGGGCTATCTGCGCCAAAATGCCTACTGGGGCAATTTGGCCATGCTCTACCTGTTCACCCTGCTGGGGGCGGTGCCTGCCCTGCAAGGGGCCTTCCGGACGGGCGGCGCAGAGAGGCCAGCCGACATGACTGCCGACCACTTTGTCCCCACCACCTATGAGGAAGACGCCCGGCGTCTTGAGAGAATGGACCCCACGCTGGAGGAGCCGGCCCCCGTCCGTGAGGCGGTCCGGCCCATGGCGGCCATCTTTCTCCCGTTTGCCGGGATGTTTCTGGGGTTTGTGGTTCTCTGGCTTTCCATCAGCCCCATCCTGCTGGAAGGGCTGCTGAACGGCGCCCAAACGCCGGAGGCTCTGCTCCAGGGCTACAGCAGCTGGTATGTTCTGCTGATGCTGGCCGTGGCTGCGGCGGTGGCGCTGCCGGCGGTTGGGACCGCGCTGGCGGTCCGGAAAAGCGGCGGCGTCCCGGCAACGCTGGCGGCGGTGTGCATAGTGTTTCCGCTGTTGATCGGCGGCGCCATGCTGGCGATCGAGGATGTGCCTGGGCTGTTTTTCCGGTCCAGAGAGGACCTGGCCCAGATCGAAAACGGCCAGCTGCAGGAGGTCACGGTCTGGCTCAGCCCCAAATTTCAGGAGGACCAGCTACCCGGCCCGTATACCGAAGGCCAGCCCCGGCCGGTGACCCGGTACAGAGGCATCGGCGAGGATACCGGGCGCAGATGGGAGGATTTTTACCTGCCCGACAGCCTGGGCTTTTCGCTGGACCCGGATGCCCTGTACCGCGATGGGGAGAGCATCCAGTGGAATGAGGAGAACGCGCGGCAGTACCGCCTGTACCTCACCCGGCATTTCCGCCTGGTGGTGTCAGCGGAACCTCTCGACCTCCCCGCACAAGGGCTGCGGGTGACCGTCTGAACCCACAAAACGCACACAGGCCTCCGGTCCAGCCGGGGGCCTGTGCTGGTTTAGGAGAGCCGCAAAACCCACGCCCGCCCTTTTGCAGACAGGCGTCGTCCGCTTTGCCGGATCTTTTCATAAAATAAAGGCGCAGCCGGTTTAGGGCTGCGCCTTTGGCTGTTCTCGGGGCCGCCGCATACGGCACCCGGCAGGGGTCAGGATTCGATGGTCTGGCTGCCGGTGGACCAGACGTGGTCCTGGCTGGCGGCAGCGGGGGTGTTCTGGGCCATGACGCCCACCAGATTGTGGGGAACATAGGGCTCTTCCAAATAGAGCAGCTCCTCCGGAGTCAGGACCAGATCGACGGCCCGGGCGGCCCCCTCCGCGTGATGGAGTTTGGTGGCCCCCACCACCGGCGCGGTGACCTTGGTCAGCAGCCAGGCCAGGGACACTTCGGTCATGGTGACGCCGTGGTTTTGTGCCAGCTCGGCCACCCGCTGGATGATGACCGCATCCTGCTGGGCGGTGGCGTCGTATTTGAACCGGGCATAACTGTCCTCCTCCAGCCGCTTGGAGGTCTCTCCGGGGTGCTTGGACAGCCGTCCGCCCGCCAGGGCGCTGTAAGGCGTCATGGCGATGTTGTCCTCGGCGCAGAGCTTGGCCATTTCCCGCTCTTCCTCCCGGAAAATCAGGTTGTAATGCCCCTGAATCGAGACAAATTTGGAGAAGCCTTCCTTCTCGGCCAGGGCGTTGGCCTTGGCCAGCTGATAGGCGAAACAGTTGGAGATGCCGATGTAGCGGGCCTTGCCGGCCTTCACGATCCGGTTCAGCCCGTCCAGAATGTCGTACAGGGGCGTCTGGTAGTCCCACATGTGGTAGATGTAGAGGTCCACATAGTCCATCCCCAGATTTTTCAGGCTGGTATCGATCATCTGCTGAATGTGGCGCTGGCCCGAGATGCCGTTTTGGATTTCTTCCGGGGTGCGGGGCAGGAACTTGGTGGCCACCACCACCTGGTCCCGGCGGGCGAAGTCCCGCAGGGCCCGGCCCAGATACTGCTCGCTGGTGCCGCTCTGGTAGGCGATGGCGGTGTCGAAAAAGTTGATTCCCAGTTCCAGGCCGCGGCGGATGATCTCCCGGGAGTGTTCCTCGTCCAGGGTCCAGCTGTGCTGGCCGTTTTTGGCGTCGCCGAACCCCATGCATCCCATGCAGATGCGGGAGACTTTCAGGTCTGAGTTGCCCAGGGTGGTGTATTGCATGATGGATTCTCCTTTCTCCATGGAAGCGGCTGATGTTTCCAGGGGCCCGGAGGCCCCAAGACTTTTTCTGCTTCTATTATAGAATCAGCAGGGTGAAATGTCGAATACTTATTCCTTATCTGCGAAGATGCCCAAAATGCATGCACGCCGCAAACCAGCCGGACTAAGCTGCTTTCTCCGTGGCCCCTCCACCGCCCTGCAGGGGCGCCGTGCGTTCGCCGGCAGGAGCTCTTTCCGCTCCCGGCATTTGTGCTCGGGGGCCTGTTTTGCTATAATAGGCTCAAACCAACCCAAAGGAAGTTTTGCCTATGCCCTATAAAATCCTTGTGGTGGAAGACGACCCGGTGATCCGGCAGCAGCTGCAGCTGTTGCTGGCCGGCAGCGGGTACCAGGTGGAGGCCGCCGGGGACGCCCCGGCGGCGCTGGACCGGATGAAAACCTTTGCGCCCCAGCTGGTGCTCCTGGACATCGGATTGCCGGGAGCCAGCGGCCTTGAATTGTGCGCGCAGATCCGCGGCTTTTCACAGGTGCCCATCGTCTTTGTCACCAGCAGCCACGCCGACCTGGACGAGCTGAACAGCATCCTGCTGGGCGGCGACGCCTTTCTCACCAAACCCTATAACCCGGCCATCCTGCTGGCCAAAATCGCCGCCCTGCTGCGCCGGGCCTATCCCGCCGCGGCGGAAGAAACCCTCTGCTGGAAGGACGCCCTTCTCCACCTGGAAAGCGGCGCGCTGGAATACCGGGGCCGGACCGTGGAACTGACCCGGAACGAGCAGAAAATCCTGTATTATCTGTTCCGGCACGCCGGGACCATCTGCGCCCGGGCGGATCTGGTGGACTTTTTGTGGGACAACCAGCTCTATATCGACGACAACGCCCTCAGCGTCCATGTCAGCCGCATCCGGGACAAGCTGGCCTCCATCGGGCTGACCGACTTCATCCAGACCAAACACCGGCAGGGGTACAAGATATGAGATACGTGCAGGACCGCCTCCCGGCGGTGGTGGTGAATCTGGTGGGACTGACCATGCTGTCTTTGTTTCTGCTGGCGGGCGGCAATGCCGTGGGAACGGTGGCGCTGATCGCCGCCGTCTGGCTGGCGGTGCTGGCCTGCTGGCTGATCGCCGGGTGCTTTCTGGAAAAGCGGCGCCTGGATGCCCTTTTGCGCCAGGCGGAACAGCTGGAAGAGCGGTATCTGTTGCCCGAAATCCTTCCTCCGCCGGTGACGGCCGAGGAAGCGGTATGCCGCCGGCTGCTGCAGATGGCGGAAAAGTCGATGCTGGAACAGGTTGCGGAGGCCCAGCGGCAGCGCAAAGCCTATCGGGAATACATCGAGCAGTGGGTTCATGAGATCAAGACGCCCATCACGGCGGCAGAGCTTCTCTGTGAAAACCACCGCAGCCCGCTTTCCCGGGAGATCCTGGCCCAGCTGGAACGGATCACCCGCTGCACCGAGCAGGCCCTCTACTATGCCCGCAGCGAGCACACCGAAAAAGATTATCTGATCCGTGACATCCAGCTGAACAGCCTGGTTTCCAGCGCCATCGCCGAAAACAAATATCTGCTGCGGCAGGGCGGGGTGTGCATCGAGGTGGGAAACCTGGCCGGCACCGTCTGCACCGATGACAAGTGGGTCCGGTTCATTCTGGATCAAATCATCGGCAACGCGGTCAAGTACCGGAGCCCGTCGCCCCGGCTGCGCTTTGACGCGGAGGAGCGGCCGGGCCAGGTCTGCCTGGTGGTGGAGGACAATGGCATGGGCATCCCGGCGGAGGACCTGCCCCGGGTGCTGGAAAAAGGCTTCACCGGGCGGAATGGCCGCACGGTCCACAGCTCCACCGGGATGGGTCTGTACCTGTGCAGCCGGCTGTGCGACAAGCTGGGCATCGGGCTGGAAATCCACTCCCGGGAAGGGGAAGGGACCGCCGTCCGCCTGGTTTTCACGGTCAACGATGCCATTGCCGGCGTGCATAGATAAAATCGAAACCCACCTGGTCCGCGGCTGCGCTCCCTCGGCCGGGGCGCGGGTGGTATGGCGATGCGAAACAGTCCAGGCTGTGCCTGGTCTTTCATTTTTGTAAGAACTGCGCAAGGAAACCCGATACACTCCGGGCCGCCGATCCCTTACAATGGAGCCGGAGGTGAACGAGATGAAAGAAATACTCAAACTGGAACACATCCAGAAAATCTACGGCAATGGAGGCAGCATCACCAAAGCCATCCGGGATATCAGCTTCGCGGTGGAGGAAGGGGAGTTTGTGGGGATCATGGGGGCGTCGGGGTCAGGCAAGACCACCCTGCTCAACTGCATCTCCACCATAGATGCCGTCAGCGCCGGCCACATTTACCTGGACGGCCAGGACGTCACCGCAATCAAACCCGGAGATCTGGCCCGGTTCCGCCGGGAAAAGCTGGGTTTTGTCTTTCAGGATTTCAATTTGCTGGACACATTGACCATCGGGGAGAACATCGCCCTGGTGCTGGCCATCAACAAAACCCCGGCCCATCAGGTGGAGCCGCAGGTCCAGGCCATGGCCCAGAGGCTGAACATCCAGGGGATTCTGGAAAAATATCCCTATCAGGTGTCGGGAGGACAGCGGCAGCGGTGCGCCTGCGCCCGGGCGCTGATCCATGGGCCCCGGCTGCTGCTGGCGGATGAGCCCACCGGCGCCCTGGACAGCCATTCGGCCCAGATGCTTCTGACTACCTTTGAGGGAATCCACCGCCAGCTGGGTGCCACCATCCTGATGGTGACCCATGACGCCTTTACCGCCAGCTATGCCCAGCGGATTCTGTTTTTGCGGGATGGGGAAATCTTCACCGAGCTGCGGCGGGGCGGCCAGACCCGCGGGGCCTTCTTTGAGAAGATTCTGCAGGTGCTGACCATGCTGGGAGGAGGCGGGACGGATGTACGCTAAACTGATTCTCCGCAGCGCCCGGCGCTCGGCCCGGGATTACCTGATTTATCTGGTCACCATGACCCTCTGCGTCGCCTTGTTCTATGCGTTTTTGTCGGTGTCCAGCCGGTTTTATAAGCCGGATATCGGGGTGGAGTACGACTTCACCCTCCTCAGCGGCGGGATGAAAATGGCCATCTGCGCCGTGACTCTGCTGCTGTTGTTCCTGATCCGGTTTGTGAACCACTATATGCTCCGCAGCCGCCAAAAGGAATTCGCCCTGGAGGCCATTCTGGGGATGGACCAGCGGACCATTGCCGGGCTGTTTTTCGCCGAAACCCTGCTGATGGGCGGGGTGTCGGTGGTGCTGGGCATCGGCCTGGGGGCGGTATGCTCCCAGTTCATCACCGCCCTGCTGCTGACCAGTTACGGCCAGCCCTATCGGCCGGCGTGGACCTTGTTCCCGGATACCGTCCTCTGGACGGTGGGCTTTTTCCTGCTGAGCTTTCTGGCGGTGGGACTGTTCCAGACCCGGGCCATCCGCCGGACCCGCATCCTCTCGATGCTGACCGCCGGCCGTGAAAACGAAGCCCCTCTCACCCAAAGCCGCTGGATGCAGGGGGTGGCCGTCCTGTATCTGGCGCTTGCGGCGGTCATGACGGTTCAAGCCGGCCGGATGCTGTATTTTTATGGGGACAGCCGGTTCCCGGCGCCGGTGCAGGTCATGTTCTGGGCCAATATTCTGGCCCCGGCGGGGCTGCTGGCCTGGACGGCGGTCTGGGCTGTGCGCCGCCGGAAAGGGGACTTTCCGGTTCTGGTGCTGGGCCTGACGGCGGGGGCGCTTGTCTGCATCCTGGCGGCGGCCAGTGTGCCGGTGACCCAGCGCCGGTATATGCTGGCGTTTGGGGAGGGCGGGGTCAGCCAGGCCCTGACTGCTCTGCTGGTCCACCTGCTTTTCCTGCTCTGCGGGGTGATCTGGCTGGCCAGCACCCTGCTGGTCTGGCGCAAAGAGCGCAGCGCTGCCTGCCGCTATCAGGGCACCAACCTGTTCTTTTTCGGCCAGATGATTTCCAAGCTCCGCACCACCAGCAAGACCATGAGCCTGGTGAGCATCACCCTGGTGCTGTCCATCTTTCTCTTCATGGCGGCCCCGGTGCTGGTGGGCTGGGCCGACGGCTATCTGGAAGCCCGGTCGATGTACGATATCCAGATCTACTCCCGCTACAACAACGTCTACCACGAGGCCGATCTGCCCCGGGACGGCTATCAGGCGGTGACCGCGTTTCTCTCGGAAAAAGGAATCGAAACCGCCGCAGACCGGACCTTCAGCCTCTATCTGCCCCGGCGGGAGGACTTTCACCAGAGGGTGAAATACGACTTTCCTGCGGCGGCGATTTCCCTCAGCGACTACAACGCCCTGCGGACCATGCTGGGCCTTGAGCCGGTGGAGCTGGCGGAGGGGGAGTTTACCACCCAGTGGCAGACCATTGCCTCGGAGGAGGAACGGGAACAGTTTCTCGCCGAACACCCCACTGTTTCCACCGACGCCGGCGTCCTGACCCTGGCGGAACAGGCCTGGCATGACGACCCGATGGGGGAGACCCTCTACAACAGCTACACCGACGTGGTGTATGTGTTCCCGGACAGCGTCTGTCAGCAGCTCTTGCCGGTGATGCGCTGCCGGTACAGCATGACGGCCCAGCCCCTGGCCTATGAGACAGCCCGGGCCCTGGAACAGTTTTTTATTGACCATTACCCCGAACAGGCCCCCGGCGGGGTGAATTATTCCATTCGGCTGCGGACCCTGCAGGTCAACAGCACCCGGGCCGGCAACTTTGTGTTGCAGGCGGCCATGATTTATGGAGCGGTGGTGCTGATGGTGATTTGCCTGACGGTTTTGTCCCTGCAGCAGCTGCTGGATGCCGGGCAGTACCGGTATCGCTTCTCGGTGCTGCGGAAGCTGGGCGTCGGGGAAAAAGAGATCGGGCGGCTGGTGGTGCGGCAGCTGGGCTTCTGGTTCGGACTGCCGGTGGGGGCGGCGGCCCTGGCAGGAGGCGCAGTGGTGGGCTGCTTTGTCCTGGTGGTGCAGGCCGAGATCGGCGCTTACATCGGCTTTGGCGCCCTGGCGGTACAGCTGGGCATCACGGCGGCGGTTCTGACCCTCTTGCTGGGATGTTATTTTGTCAGCACCTGGGCCATGTTCCGCCGGGCAATCGAAGCCTGACCCGGCACAAAAAGAAGATAGAACCAGAAAGAGCGGCCAGTTTCCTGGCCGCTCTTTCCGGGTGTGTAGGGATGAAGGATGGAGCTTTGCTGCTCCGTTTTAGAGATTTTCGCCGTGATGGGCAATGACGTCCCGGTACCAGTAGAAGGATTTCTTCCGGATGCGCTTTTTGGTTCCGCAGCCGGCGTTGTCCTGGTCCACATAGATGAAGCCGTACCGCTTGGACATTTCGCCGGTGGTGGCGCTGACCAGATCGATGCAGCCCCAGGCGGTGTAGCCCATGATGTCCACGCCGTCCTGGTCGATGGCCTGGATCATGGCCTGGATGTGGGTCTTTAAGTAGTCAATGCGGTAGTCGTCGGAGACGGTCCCCTCCGGCGTCAGCTGGTCCATGGCGCCCAGACCGTTCTCCACCACAAAGAGCGGCTTCTGGTAGCGGTCGTACAGGGCGTTGAGGGTGATGCGGAAGCCCATGGGATCGATGGGCCAGCCCCACTGGCTGCAGGTCAGGTAGGGATTTTTGGCCGAGGCGAAGACGTTGCCGCCGGAGGCTTCCCCCTGTCCGTCGGTGCGGACACAGCGGCTGTTGTAGTAGGAGAGGGCGATGAAGTCGGCGGTGTTCTCCCGCAGGATGCGCTCGTCCTCGGGGTCCATCTCCACATGGATGCCGCTGCGGTTCCATAGCTTTTTGGCATAGGCCGGGTAGGCCCCGCGGGCCTGCACGTCGGTGAAGAAGTAGGTTTCCCGGTCCTTCTGCATGCCCTGCCAGACGTCCTCGGGGCGGCAGCTGTAGGGATATACGCTGCCGGCTGCAATCATGCAGCCCACCTGGCAGTCCGGATTGATCTGGTGGGCGAGTTTGGTGGCCAGCGCAGAGGCCACCAGCTCGTGGTGGGCCGCCTGGTACTGGACAGCCAGCGGGTTTTCGCCCTTCTCAAACCGGATGCCTGCGCCCATAAAGGGCAGGTGCATCAGCATGTTGATTTCGTTGAAGGTGATCCAGTAGCGCACCTTGCTGCGGTACCGGCGGAAAATCACCTCGCAGTAGCGCAGGTAGGCGTCGATCACCGCCCGGCTGCGCCAGGAGCCGTATTTTTCCACCAGGTGCAGGGGCAGGTCAAAGTGGCAGATGGTCACCACCGGCTGGATGTTGTGGCGCAGCAGCTCGTCGATCAGGTTGTCGTAGAACTGCAGGCCGGCCTCGTTGGGCTGGGTTTCCTCCCCGGTGGGGAAAATCCGGGACCAGGAAAAGGAGAACCGATAGCACCGGAACCCCATCTCTGCAAACAGGGCGATGTCCTCTTTGTAGTGGCCGTACAGATCGATGCCGTCCCGCCCGGGATACCGGGTCCCCTGGGGCAGGGTGCGGTAGTCCATCACGCCCTGCATGACCGGCAGACGGTTTTCACCCTGAGGCAGCACATCCACCACGGCCATGCCGCGTCCGTCCGCCTGCCAGCCGCCCTCGCACTGGTTGGCGGCGGTGGCGCCGCCCCACAAAAAATCGTTTCGCATCGTTGACCTCCGGTTCTGATTCAGGAAATGGAGGGGATTCAGATGTCAAAATTTTCGTTCAGCAGAAGATCCCGGTGCCGGATCATTTCCAGCGAGGACTGGACGTGCTGTTCCTGGCAGTGGGAGAGGAGCAGGGAGAAAAAGACGTCGAAGACGTAGTTGCAGGCGGCGAAGGAGGTGATGACGTCCAGGCTGAGGACCGAGTCCCGGTTGGGGATTTCCACCACCTCGTGGCACCAGGACCGGGTCACCTGATTGTGGGGGCCCAGGATGCCCACCACATGGTTGTGGGTGGCGGTGCGCAGGTATTTGGCCATGGTTTCCACCGTGCGGTTGGCCCCCGTGAAGCTGATGACAAAGGCCACGGTCTTTTTGTGTTTGCGTGCGGCCAGATAGTGGCCGCTGATGCTCTCATAGGCGGAGCTCTCCACCCCCAGGGTGGCGAACTTGAAGGCGGCCGCCTGGGCCAGGGTGTAGCTGATGCCGGTGGCGTAGATGTCGATGCACTCCGCCTTCCGCAGCAGGCGGTCGATGCGCAGCATATCGCTTTTGTTGAGGGTGAGGCGGGTGTTGGTGATGGCCTTGTCGTAGAGCCCCGGCAGGGTGTGGATGATGTCGGTATAGGAGCTGTGGGGGGATGGGCTCGTTGGCCAGAATCTGCCCGATCCGCTCGTTCTGGTTGACCTCGGCGATCAGCTTCAGCTTGAACTCATGGTACCCGGAAAGCCCCAGCTTCTGGCTCAGGCGGACCATGGTGGCCTTGCTGGTCAGGGTGGATTTGGCAAGCTCGCCGGCCGACATGTCGGGAATTTGCTCCATGTGGGCCAGAATATAGTTTGCAATGTCCTTTTCGTGGTTTGTGAAGTTTTTCATCTCTTTCAACTGCACCAGCAACACGATTTTGGTCCCTCTTTTCCGTGTAATACCCCTGAACGTCCGCCGTGGCGGCGGCGTGCCGGCCCCTGGAACGGTTCTGCCTTTTTGCACCGGGGGATGTATTCATTATAGCAAATGTTGTGTGATTTCACAATATTTCAGACGGCGGGGAGCGGGCGGACAAAGGAAAACCCGCCGCAGAGCGGCGGGCGGGATATCGAAGAGAAGATGCCCTGTTTTGCAGGTGTCGGGGGACCGGGTCAGACCTCCTTGTCCGGGGCCTGGCCGTCGTGGGCCAGCCACTTGCACTCGGTCAGCTCCATGTGGGTGAACACGGCGCGGAAAGAGGAGTCCTCCGGGCTGCAGGCGTAGATTCCAAACCGGATTTCTCCCTTGGCCTCATGCAGGTGGCAGACCCGCATCTGATGGAATACGGCGCCGTCCTCGGAACACTCGATGCAGAAATCGTCCTCCCGGCGGCTCAGCCGGTACCACATGGATTTCACGCCGGCGGGGATTTCGGTGGTGGCCCAGTCGGAATAGCCGTGGTTGGTGACCACGCTGCCCAGATGCTGAAACCGGTCGTTTTCGTATTCCACCGAGCCCTTGAGCCAGTTTTCGCTGTCCAGATAGAGGACCACGCCGCATTGGTCAAAGCGGTGGTGGCTCTCGGCAAATTCCGTCTTGACCACAAAGGAGAAGAAGGCTTCTTCGGTGGACATCTGGAGCACCGGGGCGTTGTCGTTGCGGAAGTGGTAATAGGTCCGCTGCCACAGATCGGTGTGGGGGCGGGTGACGATCTCGATGCGGTCGGGCGCAATGACGCAGCTTGCCGGCTGCCGGGTCCATTGCAGACGGGAAGTGTCCAGTTTCATGGTTGAGTCCTCCTTGTTTGTTTTCGGTCGGTCGTGTTCCGCAGCGCCCGGGCTGCCGTGCTGGTTTTGATGCCGCCCGGACAAAGGCGCGGCGTCTTGTTTATTCCGTGTCCCCGGCCTGCTGGTCCAGAAAGGCCTCGATGGCGTCCACAGTCTGGGCCTGCTGCTCCTGGGCGGAAATAGCGGCGGGCGGATCCCCCTTCTGGGGGCCGTAGTTGCCGAACTGGGCGTGGTTGCCGCCCTCGATTTCCACAATGTTCCGGGTGTAGTCCAGATGATCCTCCACGCTCTGGTTCAGGGAACCGTAGACGGTCAGGGTGTTTTCCTCCGGGTAGTCCCCATAGATGTAGGCCCCCAGCAGAATCAGCCCCTCCACCTGGTCGGGATGTTCGGCGGCGTATTTGGAGGCCATAGCGCCGCCCATGGAGTGGCCGGCGATGTACCAGTGCTGGATTTCAGGAAACTGCGGGATGACGTCCTCCGCCGCGCCGGCGTCGAAAATGGCCATGTGGAAAGGCATATCCACCAGGATGCAGGTGACGCCCAGCTGCTGGCGGATCTGGTCCAGGAGAGGCAGATAGGCTTCGGCCTCCACCTTGGCGCCGGGATAGAAGAGAAGGGCGGTGTCGCTGGGCTGGCCGGGACGCAGAATGGTCAGATTGCCCTGGGTGGACAGGTTGACGCCCTGGACGGCCACTTCCAGCGCCGCATCCTCGGCGCGGTAGTAGTCGGATACATACCAGAGAAAGCCACCGGCGCACAGCGCCACAACCACCAGCAGAATGACCGCGGCCCGCTTCAGCCGGGCAAGGGCGTTCGAAGTTTTTTGCATGGTCAGATCCCCTTTGTCAGAATATGTGCCGCCAGGGCCAGCGTGAACAGAAGCAGAAAGCCGGCGATCATGCCGTCCAGAGCCTTGGAATAGCCCTTGGGGGTGATGCAGCCCATGGCGTCCAGTTTCCGGATGATGGGGTGCAGCCGCCAGAAGTAGGTGGCAATGGACAAAATCATGGCCACCACCGCCCACAGCTGGACCGTTTCGTCGCCGAGGATCAGGATGACCCCCAGCAGAAAAATAAAGATCAGCTTCACCCCGGCCACCCAGTTCACCAGGTAGGAGGCAAACAGCTTTTGTTCGTCGTTCTCGCTGTGATGGAAGGCGTTGAACACCCCCACGCCGTTGCCCAGCTGGCTGCCGGGCCAGAAATACAGGATGGCCACGTTGGCCGACTCCATCACAATAAATACCAACATGGCAATGGATAACAGATTCATGGGGAATTCCTTTCCGGCCGGTTGGGCCATCGTTTTGCAGAGTTCGGGTAGCAGAGGGAAAAGTCCCGCTCCACCGTCAGCGGACGTTTCCCGGGGAGCGGGCGGTCAGGGCTGCTTCTCCAACTCGTGCAGCAGCTGGGTGTACCAGTTGATTTCAAAGCCGGCGGCCGCGATGCCGTACTCGATGGTGTACCCCTGAAACCGCAGTACCTGGGGCCAGTCGATCCCCGGCGGCAGTTCGCCGGGGTTCATCTGCTGAAACCGGGCCCGAATCCTGCAGAGAATCCCCCGGGTCTGTTCCATCTGGCGGATGTAATCCCGGATGGCGTCCAGCCGCTCTGCAGGCCCGGTCAGCCCGGCGAAAAACAGCCGGGACAGCTCCATGTTTTTCACCCTGTCCGCCTGCATGGGCTGGGCGGCCCATGCCGAAAAGGTCTCCCGCCCGGCGTCGGTGACGGCAAAGAGTTTTTTCCGCCGTTTGCCCTCGGCGGTTTCGCGGGCCGTGATTTTGCCCTCTTTCTCCAGCTTGGCCAGGGCCGTCTGGACGCTGCCCGCGCTGTGGGAACAGATCAGGGCCAGATTGTTCTTGATGAACTGCTGCAGCTGGTACCCCGTCATGGGGGACAGGATCAGCAGCCCCAAAAGCAGATATTCCATGTCATCCTCCAATCTGTCGATTAGAGATATTGTAAAGCCGGCCCCGGCGTTTGTCAACCGGGACTTTTGGGGCGACAGGCTGCACTCCAAAAGCAGAAGGAACGGTGCGACGCGCAAAAGAGAACCCAGCCAAAAGGAAGGGGAGCGCTTGACAGATGCGGCGGTTTGCTGTATAATGAACATCGTTCATATTGAAGAAACACAGGGCGGCGACGGGCCTGCGCCCGCCCGCCGAATGATAAGGAGAAATACATCATGATGAAACGCTATATGAATGCCGCTTTGATCTACGCAATTCTCGCCATGGTAGGCGGCGTGTTCTACCGGGAGTTCACCAAAATCATCGGTTTCACTGGCAGAACCAGTCTGGGCTTTGTGCACACCCATTACTTTATGCTGGGAATGGTGTTTTTCCTGCTGATGGTCCTGCTGGAGAAGAACCTGTCCTTCACCGGGCCCAAGACCGGCCGGGTGCTGGCCGTCTATCATGTGGGCCTGAACCTGACGGTGGTGATGCTGGTGATCCGGGGCGTGTTCCAGGTGCTGGGCACCAGCCTTTCCTCCGGCATGGATGCAGCCATTTCCGGCATGGCCGGGGTGGGGCATATCCTGCTGGGCGTCAGCATGGTGCTGGTGCTGCTGCAGGTGAAGCGCAGCATCTCGTAACCCCGCCTGTGCCAAAACATTAAAAGCGGCTTTCCCGTCAGGAAAGGCCGCCACAGCCAGACAACCAGAGCGGCCCGTATCCTGTATTGCGCAGGATGCGGGCCGTTTGGCGTTGATTCGATTCGGCCGTGTCCAAGATGTTCTTTGGGCTCCTGTGGAGGATGGCTGCCTTTTGTGCGCCGGTGCCCATCGCAGCAGCGGCAGCAAAAAGCAGGACGCTCCCGGTGGGAACGTCCTGCTGTTCCGCCCTCTCAGGGTGCCGGAACATGATTATGGAAAGAGAAGATATCTGAAGCGTTTCGGGCCGGCATTACAGGCCCATCAGGTTATTGAGGAAATTCTGGCCGGCGCTCAGGGCCCCGCCGATGAAGCTCTTGCCGGCGTCCACCGAGCTGTCAATGGCGGAATCCACTCCGCCGAAGATGCTCAGAATGCCCCGGGCTGCAATGCAGCCCACCACCAGCAGGGCGGCGGCGCCGCCCACCGCGATGACAGCCTTGACGGCGGTCTCGGCGGCAGTGCCGCCGTCGGTGTACATCATCTCTTCCTCGGTCATGAGGGTGCAGCTGGCGGGAAGTTTCATGGTCTCTTTTGCGTTCATGGTTGGTTTCTCCTTTTCAATTTACTGTATAACTGGCTTTTTCAGCGCGAAACAAGGTTTAATCTTTCAGACCCCTGGTCAGAGGGATCAGCATCAGCAGGGCCACAATCCCCATCAGGCCCACCACAATGCCGGGCACCATCAGCTCGAACACCATGGAAAGGCACATCCCGACCCCCAGCAGCAGGGCGCCCACGACCGCCACCAGGATGGTGCCCAGGGTCTTGCCGTCCAGATGAACCGGCTGCTTGCCCTCCATCCGGCGCCAGATCACCAGGGCCGCCAGCAGCACCACCATCCCGATGACCCCGCAGATCACCCCCTGGCGGAACATCCCCCAGTCCTCAATCAGGGCCATGCACATGCCCAGTGCAAAGAACACGGTGCCGATGGTGCCAAGGATCATGGCTATAAAATTGCTCTTTTTCATGTTGGATTCCTCCTGTCAGGTGTTGGGTCAGTCGGCCTTGGGGCCGGACGGGGCGTCGGTTTTTTCGAGGAACGCGTCCACAAAGGCGTTCTCCACTTTTTTGTAGGCTCCCACGACGCCGCCCTCGATCTTGCTGTAGGCATTCACAGCCTGCTGGGCCGCAGGACCGGTTTTCAGGCTGTAGCCGGAGGGGCTGCCGGGATTTTCTTCCAGGAACTTTTCGGTAAAGGCCTGTTCAGTTTTCTGGTAGGCGTCCATGACTTTTTTGCCCAGCTTGCCGGGCTTCAGATGATATTCTGCCATCGCGTTGGTCCTCCTTTGGATGTTTGGATGGGTTTTCGCTGTTTGCAAGAGAGATTTTACTCGCACAACATGGCGGTTTGGTTGGAGTATTGTTTGAGAAAGATTAATTTTCAGACCGGGTTGCGCTGGAGGCGGACCAGCTGGCTGCTGGCCAGCAGTTCCCGGCACAGGTGGTTGGGCAGATAGAGCTGTGCCCGCCGGGCCAGAGGGAAGGCGGCGGATTGTTTCAGCACTTCCGCCACAAACTGGGAGCAGAAATAGTGCCGGCGCCAGAGGAAGGGAATCCGCAGCAGACAGCACACCACCCCCAGCCGGGTGTAGCGGTATTCGGTCCGCCGCCGCTGGAAGGTCTCGATCCGGGCCTGGATGTCCTGATAGGCCTGGTCCGACACCGCCAGCACGCAGCTGAGGCTCTGTTCCACGCCGCGGCGGCGGTGTTTTTCCAGGGTTTCCTCGCAGAATCCCCGGTAGTTGAAGCTGTAATAAACCCCTCCGCCCAGGCCCAGGGAAGCGTGGGTGTAGCCGTGGCCTGCAACGTGGTAGACGAAACTGGAAATCCGGTCGGAATACCGGGTCAATAAAACGGTGATTTCTTTCATCTTCCTGCCTCCTGTCTGCAATCACTGGGGACAGGATACCAGGAGAAGGTTTCGGTTTTGTTTGGGACAGGTTTGTTTTGGATGAAAAAAGGACAGCCGGAAAACCGGCTGTCCTGCATCCGCCTGCCTACAGCAGCGAATGGCCTTTTTCGCAGATTTCGTAGATTTCGTCCAGTTTGGCCTCAATGAAGGGCTGTACCTGCCGGGCTTTTTTGTCCATGGCGGCCCGGTATAGGAAAAAAGGTGCAATCCACCCCCCAAAGCCGGGGATGGCCAGCAGCACGCAGAGCCAAACGATGGGCGGGTCGGCCACCACCGCGAAGGTGGCCCCGGCCATGAACACCGTTCCCAGCAGGCCGGTCAGCAGGGCGCAGAGATTGGCGGCAGTGGTTTTGGAGCGCTCCAGCGCGGCAATTTCCGCCAGATCGGCCTCAAAGTGCCGCTGCAGCCGGGTCAGCTCGGCTTTGTTGAGGATGCGGCGGTCCCGCTTGAGTTTCAGCAGGACTTTGCCCCTGGCCGCCTGGGGCGGGAAGTTTTCGTCCTGCTGCCAGCCAAAGCTCTGGTAGCAGTCCAGATAAAAGGAGGCTTTGCTGTCCGGGACGGAGGTTTCCATATATTCATAGGCCCGGTAGTTCTTGTCGCTGTTCATTCCTGCGCCTCCTGCCCGTCGGGCCGGGGCAGCCGGACCGTAAAGAGCGAGCCTTTTCCCGGCTGGCTTTCCACCGCAATTTCCCCGCCGGAAAGCTCCAGAATCCGCTTCACCAGCGCCAGACCCAGGCCATTGCCCTGGGTGGCGTGACTGGTGTCGCCCTGATAAAATTTGTCGAAGATATGGCGGATGGTTTCGGCTGTCATGCCGCAGCCGCTGTCCTGCACTGAGACTTCCACCCAATTGTCCAGGGTCTTTTGGGTGAGGGTGATGGTCCCGACCTCGGGGGTGAATTTGATGGCGTTGGACAGGAGATTGTTCCACACCAGCTCGGTGAGGCCCGGGTCTGCATAGACCGCGGCGCTGTCCTCCAGATCCGCCTCGAAATCCAGATTCTTTTTCTCCCACTGGTCCTCAAACTGGACCGCACACCCGCACACCTGGGCGCAGACGTCGAACACCGAGGGCGCCGGGCGGATGGTCTGTTTTTCCAGCTTGTTCAGCTTGAGCATGTTTTGGATGAGGTCGGCCAGCCGGCGGGTGGCGTCCTGGATGCTGTCCACCTCTTTTTGGTCCCGGGAGGAGAGGGAAGGGCTCTTTTTCAGCAGATCGGCGCTGCCCGAAATCACCGCCAGCGGCGACTTGAACTCATGGGACACATCTGAGAAGAAATCGGTTTTCAGGGTCTCAATGCTTCCCAGCTCCTCCACCATCTTGTTGAAGTCCAGAAACATCCGGTCCAGATAATCGGTTTTGTCGGGGGTATGGATGGGGGCCAGATACACCGAAAAGTCCCCCTTGGCCACTCTCTGGGTGGCGTCGGCCAGCCGCAGCATGGGTTCCTCGTAGGTGATCCGGATCCGATACCGGGTAAAGACGGTGAGTCCGCCGGCCACGGCGGCCCAGTAGAAGATGGGGGACAGGGTCCGGGTCAGACTGCCCCAGCCCCATTGTTCAGCCCCCAGCAGCAGGCCGCTGTGGATGCCCGACATCAGCAGCAGAACCCCCAGATATACAAAGAACAGCCACATGGGGAAGAGGCTTTCGTCCTTGGTACGCTTGTTCATAACAGCACCGCCTTGTAGCCCAGACCCCGCACCGTCTTGATCTCGAAGCCGTCGCAGGATGAAAACTTGTCCCGCAGCTTGGTGATGTAGATGTCCACCGCCCGCAGGCTGGCGTCGGTGTCGGCGTCCCAGAATTCGTCCATCAGCTGGGCCCGGGTGAAGGTCTTTTTGGGGTAGGAGAGGAGCTTGTAGAGGATATTGAATTCCCGCTTGGAGACGGGGATTTCCTCCCCGTCGATCTCGGCGGTCATCCCGTCGGCATCCAGCACCAGATTGCCCAACGTCAGCTTGCGTTCCGCCTCGATGTTGGCCCGCCGCAGCAGGGCCCGCACCCGCATTTCCAGCTCGGCCAGCTCCACCGGCTTCACCATGTAGTCGTCTATCCCCAGCTGGAAGCCTTTCTGCTTGGAGGGCAGATCGTCCTTGGCCGACATGAAGAGGATGGGAATGTGCTTGTTGAGCTGCCGCACCGACCGGGCGAAGGCAAAGCCGTCCACCCCCGGCATCATGATGTCCGAGACGATCAGGTCGTAGGGCCGGTCGTTGAGAGCCTCATAAGCGGCCTGGGCGTTCAGGACGCCGGTGGCCTCAAAGCCGCAGTCGTTGAGGTAAACACAGACTGTTTTGTTTAATTTGGGGTCGTCGTCCACTATCAGAATATGAATCATGCTTTTCTTCCTTTCACCCCGGAGTGGTTTTCTGTTCAGCATAAGAATAACAGATTTTTCCTGCTGGCGGTACTGCTTTTTCAAAATCATTATAAGGCGGAAACGTTGCGCAAAGTTTGGAGTTTTGTTTGAGAATTGTTAAGGACCAGCAGCTGGTCTAAGAAAATGAAAGGCAGGGCTTTCCCGCCGGGGGAGGGGTACGGTTAAAGGGAACGCTACGCACCCATGCCGATTGGCTGCGAGGTCTTGCTGGATGCCGCCAATAAAAAGGTGATGCTGCTTGAATCTCCGCTGAACACCATACTGTTGTGACTGGCGGCAAAAATCAGAGTTTCGGGCACTTCCAGCTTGAGCCTGCCTGGACCGGGCCGGCGGGGAAAACAAAGTGCTTCTGTGCAAAACGATGAACTTTTTTGTGGGGTTTGTCCAGGCTGCAGCGGTTGTCCGGCAGGAGTATTTGTGTTAGTATAGAAAAAACAGACCGGGTAAAAGGGAAAATACCAGGTAATGGAACGAAAAGGAGGAATTCAAGTTGAAAAAGATTCTTGCAGGGTGTCTGGCTGCCGCGCTTGTTTTGCAGCTGGCCGCCTGCGGCAAGGGCCAGCCGGCCCAATCGGCGGCCGACAGCAAACCGGCCTCCTCGGCTTCTTCTGCATCTTCGGCCGTTTCAGAAGCTGAAAGCAAACCCGAAAGCCAGCCTGCCTCCAGCGCCGCGTCGGAGGAGGAAAAGGCTGCATCCTCCCAGCCGGAGCAGGACGAAGCCTCATCGGAGGCATCGTCGGAGGCGTCGTCGGTCCAGAGCCTTCCGGCTGATACGGTGGCCATGAAAGGCGGCCCGGCCCAGGTGGACGCCATGGTCCTGCCGCTGGGCAAGAAAGTCCAGGTGGAAGTGAATGGTTCCCGCCGGTGGTTCGCCTTTACTACCGGCAGCGCGGCGGACTATGAAGTCTGGCTGGCGCCGGGAGGACAGTACTATCGAACCATCGGCTTTGGCATTTACAACCGTCGGGGAGAACTGGTGTGGGAGTCGAACACCAACGGGGACGGCTCGGTCACCGTCCGGCAGGTTCAGCTTTCGCCCGATACGCCCTACTTTGCCACCGTGGCCCAGTCGGAGGGGAACCATGGTGCTCTGACCTTCCGGCTGTCCTCCCTGACCGAGACGGAGGACGCATCCTCCGGCGCCTCCTCGGAAGAGACCGCCGGATCTGCTGCCCAGTCCCAGGCGGAGGGAATTCTGGATCTGGAAGGCGGTTCGGCCCAGGGCGGAGCCACGGCGTTCCAGCTGGAACAGATGGTCCGGGCCAAGGTGAACGGCTCCCGCAAGTGGTACTCCTTTGCCACCGGGGACGGCACCGACTATGAAATCCTGCTGGCTCCTGAAGGCCAATATTACAGGACCATTGGATTCAGCCTGTACAATGAACTGGGAGAACAGGTGTGGGAGTCGGGAACCAACGGAGATGGTTCGGTCACCATCCGGCAGATTCAGCTTTCCCCCAACACCACCTACTACGGCGTTGTTTCACAGAAGGCAGGCAATGACGGAAACCTGATTTTCCGGGTTTCTGCCCACTTTACCCCGCAGGATACGGCCACCGAGGTGGAACGGGAACCCGAGACGGTGTCCGAGCTGATCTTTGAGGAACCCTTCTCGCTGGATGAAACCCAGATCATGTTTGTGTCCAACAAGGCGATCTTTGTGGATGAGGAGGCCGCCAAGGCTGCTCTGGCTCCGGTGGCCGAGGTGATTCTGGCTCACCCGGATCACCCCGTTCTGCTGGCGGGAACCACCGCCACCGACGGCCAACAGGAATCCTGCGTGCGGCTGTCCAGCCAGCGGGCCGAAGCGGTCAAGAACCTGCTGGTCAGCGCCTATGGCGTCCCGGAAGATCAGCTGCTGACGGTGGGACTGGGCTATGCGGCGGACCCCTTCCCCCGGGGACAGGACCGGGACAGCAGCGGAAACTTTGTGGAGTCGGAAGCAGTCAAGAACCGCCGTGTGGTGGTGCTGGATGCCAATGATCCCACGGCCCAGGAAATTCTCAATGCCTGACTTTTCCGCACAGAGCCTGCCGTTTTCGTGACTGCATCCATATCAATGAACCCGGATGTGCGGTGCTGAAAGCCGTAGATTCCGGTGAGCTGGATGTCCTCCGCCTGGAAAGTTATTGCAAGCTGGAGCATGAAACCAGTTGCGACGGCTTGAGCGGCAAGGCGATTGAACGCAAGAAGTGCGAGCGCATGTTCAAAGAAGTCGGCGGCATGAAAAATGCCCATCGATTCGCCCAAGAACACAACAAGCGCAAGTAAGAGAGAAACAAATAGGTATAGAGCAGCCTTGCACAGCCCGTGCAGGGCTGCTTTTTATTGAATGCAGTCTTTTTCAAACATTATAGAATCTTTTAAAAGGGCGCTTGAAAAACATTTTAAATGGCAGTATGATGATTTCAGACATCGATGTACTTCTACCAAGAATGGAGATAGCATTGTGCCGTTTTATTTGAATGTACAGAAAGAAACCATGGAGCCTTCCGCCGTCCTTTTGATGCGAAGGGTCGGAGCGTATGGCCCCGAGAACCGTCGGCTGATGAACCGCATGAAAGGGTGGATCAGCAGCCATGGCCTGTGGGAGCAGAAGACCACTCTTCTGGGGATCCCGTGGGACAATCCATCCATAACAAAGGCAGAGGCGTGCCGCTACGATGTCTGTATGCTTTGGGATAAGGAAACGATCCCCGAGACAGACGAGGTTGTGCCGGGGCAGTTGGTCGGCGGAATGTATGCCGTGTTTCTGCTGGAACACACCGCAGAGGCTGTCCAGGCCGCATGGAGCGGATATTCTGCCGCGCTGCCTGCCCTGGGGTTCACTGTGGATGCGTCCCGGCCTGTGATGGAACGCTACCGGAAAGAGCTGGTGGACCGGCACCTGTGCGAATTGTGCGTGCCCATCTTAAAGTAACGACGGGAAATGAAAAGAAAGGGCGGGGGAGAGAAGGGTGAATAAACTCTTGCTGTTGCTGGCCGGTTTGATCGCTGTATTTGGTCTGGTTTATCTTCTCTATATCAATGGCGTCGGCGTCATCAACTCCAAGTCGGCGCTGGTGTATCAGGGGTATCCCCGGATCGGAAAAAACAAGAACCGCATCAAGGCCAGCTTTACGTCCTGCCGCGGGACTGTCAAACGGGTGATCCGCCTCCAACCGGGAAAAAGCTATCACTTTGTTTTTTCATCCGTGATTACCAAGGGAACGGTTTGCGTGGAAATCAGGGATAAGAAAAAGGATAACCTTGTGGTTCTGGATCAGGAGCATCCCAGCGCCATCCTTTCTGTAGAGCCGGGAGACAGGTTGTATGTTACCACCCGGTTTACCGGGGCGGATGGAAAATATGAACTCGCCTGGGATCTCCAGAAATGAGGTATGACTTTGGCGTTCCATCCATGATCATCGCATGAGCAAAAAGGCAGGGAGCGGAAACTCCCTGCCTTTTCGTTTGATTGAATTTTCTAAAAGAAGGCTTTGCCATGCCCAAAACAGAGCAGTCCCCACTGTTTGTGTCCGATGCCGCACGCCGCCCCACTGAAAACGCCCGGATGAGGTCCTCGCAAAGATTTGCACGGCGAAGACAGCTTTTTTCGAATCGGGTGCGTCCCTCGGGGAGCACCCTTTTTCTTTTAAAAAATAATGATTAAATCTTTTTTGCATTCCAAAATCCTCCACCCCCTGTTTGCCTTTTCCCGCCTCTTCCGCTATACTAGAGCAAAACCGTGAATCTCAATCAAAGAAGGATATTTCCATGGAATCGATTCTTTTGCTGGAGGATGATCCGGCCCTGGGCCGGGGCATCGGGATGGCGCTGGAAGCGCCGGAACGGGCCGTGATCCGGGCTGGCACCTTGCAGGAAAGCCGGGAACGGCTTGCCCGGCAGCGCTTTGACCTGCTGATCCTGGACATCAATCTGCCGGACGGCAGCGGGCTTGAGCTGCTGCGTCAGCTGCGGGCGGCGGGGGAGAACACCCCGGTCATCCTTTTGACCGCCAACGACCTGGAACTGGACGAAGTCACCGGGCTGGAAGCCGGGGCGGATGACTACATCACCAAGCCCTTTTCCCTGGCGGTGCTGCGGGCCCGGGTGGCGGCCCAGCTGCGCCGGAATGCGCCGAAGGTTCCCGTATCCTTCCAGCTGGGCCCCTTTTCCTTTGACTTCGAGGGGATGGAGTTTCGCCGGGGAGGGGAAAAGGTGGAGCTCTCCAAAACCGAACAGAAGCTGCTGCGGGTTTTGGTGGAGAACCGGGGCCGCACTGTTCCGCGGTCGCTGTTGGCGGAAAAGGTCTGGCCCGACGGGGCCGGGGCGGTGGAGCCCAACGCCCTCTCGGTCACGGTAAAGCGGCTGCGGGCCAAGCTGGAGGTCGACCCCGCAAAGCCCGAATATCTCAAAACGGTGTATGGCATCGGCTACACCTGGGCGGTGAACCCATGATCGGGTGGATTGCTGCGGGTGTGGCGCTGGCGCTGGCCGCCGGGGTCGTCCTGGTGTCGCGCTGGCGGCAGGCCCGGCTGCTGAGGCGGCTGGACGAGATGTTTACCGCTGCCATGGAGGGCGCATTTTCGGAGAGCAGTTTTGACGAGACCCGGCTTTCCGCTCTGGAAAGCCGCCTGGCCCGGTATCTGGCGGCCAGTGCCCTCTCGGCCCGAAATCTAAAGGCCCAGAAAGACCAGATCAGCGCACTGATTTCGGACATTTCCCACCAGACCCGCACCCCCGTGGCTAATCTCCGGCTCTATGCCCAGCTGCTGGAAGAACAGCCTCTCACGGCGCAGCAGGCCGAATGCGTGCAGGCCATCTCAGGCCAGGCCGAAAAGCTGGAGACCCTGATCCAAGCGCTGGTCAAAACCTCCAGGCTGGAAACCGGGATCCTGGCCCTCCACCCTGCGCCCGGGCCCATCGCACCGGTGGTGCAGCGGGCCGCGGCCCAGTACGCCCCCAAAGCCGAGGCAAAACAGATCCGCCTGACGGTGGGTGTGACCGAGGCAAGGGCCCTTTTCGACCCCAAGTGGACTGAGGAGGCCCTCTGCAACCTGCTGGACAATGCGGTGAAATACACCCCCGCAGGCGGGGCGGTAAGGGTGGAGGTTCGGCCCTATGAGATGTTCACGGCGGTCTGTGTCCGGGACACCGGCCCCGGCATCCCCGAAGAAGAACAGGCCAGGATCTTCGGCCGGTTTTACCGGGCCCCCGGAGCCTGGCAGACGGAAGGGGTGGGCATCGGTTTGTATCTGACCCGGCAGATCGCTGAAAAGCAGGGCGGCTACATCAAGCTGGAAAGCGAACCGGGCACAGGGAGCTGTTTTGCCCTGTTCCTGCCCCGGGAATAAGGATTCTTTCAAAACTGTCATCTTCTCGAAAGGGCAGGGAAAGATTTCTGTGGTAAAGTCTGTATTGTCGAAGGATGATACAGACTTTTCTTTTGGAGGAATGCTGCATGACGATTTTGGAAACCAGAGACCTGAAAAAATACTACGGCTCCGGGAATACCCAGGTAAAGGCGCTGGACGGGGTGAACCTCACGGTGGAACAGGGGGAATTTGTGGCCATTGTGGGCACTTCCGGCTCGGGCAAATCCACCCTGCTCCACATGCTGGGCGGGCTGGACCGCCCCACCTCGGGCACGGTCAGGGTGGACGGCAGAGAGATCTTCGGGCTGAAAGATGAGGCGCTGACCATCTTCCGCCGCCGGAAGATCGGCTTTGTGTTCCAGGCCTATAACCTTGTCCCGGTGCTCAGCGTCTGGGAGAACATCATCCTGCCCATCCAGCTGGACGGCCGGGCGGTGGATGAGGGCTTTGTCCGGGAGGTGGTGTCCACCCTGGGCCTGGAAAAGAAGCTGCAAAGCCTGCCAGGTCAGCTTTCCGGCGGCCAGCAGCAGCGGGTGGCCATCGCCCGGGCCCTGGCGGCCAAGCCTGCCATCCTGCTGGCGGACGAGCCCACCGGCAACCTGGATTCCAAGACCAGCCAGGACGTGCTGGGCCTGATGAAGGTCACCGGGCAGAAATTCGGCCAGACCATGGTGATGATTACCCACAACGAGGAAATTGCCCAGATGGCCGACCGGATTGTCCGGATCGAAGACGGCCGGATTGTGACGCGGTGAGAGGGGGCGAAACCATGAAGGTATCCAATCGGGGCTGCATCCGCCGGCTGAGCCTCCGGGCGCTTTGGGCGAACCGCACCCGGAACATGGTGGCGGTGCTGGCCATCGCGCTGACCGCGCTGCTTTTTACCAGCCTGTTCACCATCGCCCTGTCCATCAACGAGGGGATGCAGCAGAGCAACTTACGCCAGGCGGGCGGGTATGCCCACGGGAGTTTCAAATACCTCACCGAGGAAGAGTTCAGCCAGCTGAAAGAACACCCCCTGATTGAGGACTGGGGCCTGCGCCGTTTTGTGGGGATGCCCACCGGCGTTCCCTTCAACAAATCCCATGTGGAGGTGGGCTATTCCGACCCAAACGAAGCCCATTGGACCTACTGCGACCCGGTGGAGGGCCGCCTGCCCGCCGAGGGCACCGACGAAGCCGCCACCGACACCCATGTGCTGGAACTGCTGGGCATCACTCCGGAGCTGGGGGCGCAGTTCACCCTCACCTTTGAGGTGGACGGCCAGGAAACCACCCAGACCTTCACCCTCTGCGGCTGGTGGGAGTACGACGAGGCGGTGGTGGCCAACCATGTGCTGATTCCCGAGAGCCGGGTAAATGCCATTTTGGAGGAGGTGGGGGTCACACCGCCGGGTACCGATGGGATGACCGGCTCCTGGAACCTGGACGTGATGCTGAAACATGGCGCCCGGTCCATCGCCGCCGACCTGGGCCGGATTCTGGCGGACAATGGCTATCAGGACCAGGACCCCGCCGCCCCGGGTTATATCGCCACCGGCGTCAACTGGGGCTACACCGGGGCCCAGTTGTCCAGCCAGATCGATCCGTCGGTGATTCTGACAATCCTGGTGATGCTGGCTCTGATCCTCTTCACCGGCTACCTGATTATTTACAACGTGTTTCAGATTTCGGTGGCGGGGGATATCCGGTTTTACGGCCTGCTGAAAACCATCGGCACCACCCCGCGGCAGATCCGGCGGATCATCCGCATCCAGGCGCTGGTGCTCTCGGCGGCGGGCATCCCGGCGGGGCTTTTGCTGGGCTGGCTGCTGGGCGGGGTGCTGACCCCGGTCATCACGGCGCAGCTCAATGATGTGATTGGTACCGTATCGGTCAGCCCGGTGCTGTTTGGGGTTTCGGCACTCTTTGCCCTTGTCACCGTCCTGATCTCCTGCCGCCGCCCCGGCCGCCTGGCCGGAAAGGTGTCGCCGGTGGAGGCGGTGCGGTATACCGAGGGAAAAGCCTTCCGGCCCAAAGCCCGCCGGAAGGAAAAAGGGGTCTCCCTGGTGTCCATGGCCTGGGCCAATCTGGGCCGCAGCCGAGGCAAAACTGCCATCACCATAGTGTCTTTGTCCCTGGCGGTGGTGCTGCTGACTTTGACCGTTACCTTCACCGCCGGCTTTGACATGGACAAATACACCGCCCACTTCACCGCCACCGACTTCATCGTGGCAGATGCCGGCAAGCTGCAGGTGAGCACCACCGGCTTCAACAGCGGTATGGCGGTGGGGGAGGACGCCATCGCCGCCATCAACGCCCAGGGCGGTGTCGCCCAAAGCGCCCGGGTCTACGGCCAGAGCATGGGAATGCTGGAATTCATCCCGGAGGACTGGTTCCTTGCCAGGAACCGCCCCTATTATTCGGAGGACTCCCTCCAGTGGCTGATAGACCACACTCAGCGCAATGACGCCGGGTTCCTGGCGGATTATGTCCAGCTCTGCGGCATGGAACCCTTTGCCCTGGACCAGCTGACGGTGCTGGAAGGGGACTTGGAGAAGCTGAAAGAGCCCGGCGGAAACTGGATTGCCGCCGTCTACCGGGAGGACGACTACGGAGATCCAGAAATGGACAGCAACTGGGCCAAACTGGGAGATACAGTAACCGTCCGGTATGTGGAGAAATTTGAGTATTACGACAACGACACCGGCGAGGTGCTCCCGATAGAGCAGGTAGAGGCCGCCTATGCGGCAGGCCACAGCATCACTTCCTGCGCCAAGACCTACCGGGATGTGGACTATACGGTGTCCGCTCTGGTGACGGTGCCCAGAGCTCTGAGCTACCGCTACTACGGGGACGATGCCTTCATCCTCGACGACCAGACCTTCCTCCGGGACAGCGGCACCGCCGATGTGATGTACTACGCCTTCAACACCACGGAGGAGGCCACCGCCGCCATGGAGGCTTTCCTCCAGGATTATACCGAAAATGTGAACCCCCAGATGGACTACGAGAGCAAAGCCACCTTTGCCGGGGAATTTGAGAGCGTGCGGGGGATGTTCCTGCTTTTGGGCGGGGCGCTGAGCTTTATTGTGGGGCTGGTAGGGGTGCTGAATTTCGCAAACGCCATCCTCACCGGCATCACCGCCCGCCGCCGGGAGCTGGCGGTGCTCCAGTCCATCGGAATGACCACCTGCCAGCTGCGGACCATGCTGGCCATCGAGGGCCTGCTCTACACCGCCGGAGCTGCGGCGCTGGCGCTGGGCATCATCCTGGTGAGCGCCCCCTTCCTGGGGCCTGTCCTCAACCGGATGATCTGGTTCTTTACGTATCGATTTACCCTCTGGCCCATCGGGGTGGTGCTGCCCCTGTTTGCGGTGCTGGGCATCGGGATCCCGATGCTGACCAGCCGGGCAGTCCAGCACATCCCGGTGGTGGAGCGGCTGCGGCAGGAGTGAGCGGATAAAAAGTTCTTGCAAAGACAAAAAGTCCGGCAGCCTTTCAAGGGGGAGGCTGCCGGGTTTTGCTCTGCTGACGATGCTGAGGAAAAGGGGCTGCTGCTCAACGTTTGTTTTGCGGCAGCCCCGTCATTGTTTCGATCACATTTCTCTTAAGGCAGGGGGCGGATAGCCTGCTTTCCCTTACATCGCTTTGCAGCGGGAAAAGCCGTGCCGGGATTATATTCCCCGATAAAAACGAAAAATCCGAACCCTTCTCCCACTGGAAAAAGGCTCGGATTGTTCTGATTTATAGATTGACCCGGCGGGGGGATTACTTGGCAGCCAGATACTTGCCCAGGTCGCGGCCGAGGGTCAGGCACATGCCGATGCTGACGCCGGGAATCGGGGTGATGTACTCGGGGCCAAACCGCATGCCGCAGGTATTGCCGGAAGCGTACAGGCCCTCGATGGGCTGATAGGCCTCATCCACCACTTGCTGCTGGTTGGTGGTCACAAAGCCGCCGGTGGTCACCAGGGCAAAGCCCAGAGACGGGGTGGTGACGTGGGCATAGAAGGGGCCCTGTTCCACTGCGTTCATGAAGCGGGGGTCCTTGCCGAAGTCGGTGTCGGCGCCGGCAGCACACAGCTCATTGTAGTGGCTGACCGTCTCCACAAAAGCGGCCTCGTCCACCCCGATGTACTGGGCCAGCTCCTCAATGGTGTCGGCGCAGTACCAGCCGTTGGCGCCGGCAGCACCGGCGGACTGGGCGGCGGTGAAGTTGGCCTTCATGGCCTCCACGGTGGCGGGCATATCGTACTCAAAGCCCTGGTGGCTGGGGAAGCCCCGGAGGATCTGGGTCTCATAGGTGCTGTCGTACACCGAGATGATGTTGCCGCGTTTGGCCCGGGCCAGGAAGAAACCGTTGATCTCGGGGCCGGCAAAGGCCTCATTCTGGAAGCGCTGGCCCTTCTCGTCCACCCACAGGGGGCCGGGAATGTAGTCGGGCACCGTCATGGAGTCAAAGTTCATGGTGGAAATTTCGCCCTCCAGGCGGCCGCCGGCCCAGACGCCCATCTGGATGGCCGAGCCGTCCCGGCCAAATGGAGCGTTGAAGGTTTCCTCTGCGGTGAACATCCGGCTGATGTTGGGCAGCAGGTCCTCCATCATTTCCTTGTTGCCGCCGAAACCGCCGCCGGCCAGCACCACGCCCTTGCTGGCGTTGATCTTGATGTAGGCGCCGTCGCTGTCCTTGGCAATCAGGCCGGTGACCTTGCCGTCGTCCTGCACCAGCTGGACGCCCTTGGTCCCGAACAGGACACTGGCACAGTCGCCGTAGTTGGCCTCGATGTGCTCCAGCACGTTCCAGCTCAGGTCCTTCAGCTCCAGCTCGCCGGGGGTGTTGTTGTTCTTCTGGCCGCTGGCGGCGTTGTTCCAGGCGTTCTCCCACCATTCCACCGTGCCGGTATAGTATTGCAGGCCATTGTTCAGCTGGTGGATGGTGTACTCATTGTCGGGCCAGAACTGGATGCGGGTCTTTTCGATGGTGGCAGGGTCCACCATGCTCATCCACCAGTCCACGGTGGCACCGCTGTTCTTGGCAAACTCCATCACCAGTGCGGGGTTGGCCTTGTTGTGGCTCTGAAGCATCCAGTTGTTCAGGAACTCCACCTCATCCACATGGGGCACGCCGTGGCTGGCCAGGTACTCCGAATTGATGTGGCCGATGTCATGGCCCACGGTCCACCAGCTGTCCCGGGGCATGGACTCCACCGCGATGGCCTTGGTTCCCTCTTCGCCCAGGGATGCCAGGCAGGCCAGGCCCGCATAGCCCAGGCCCACAATGGCCACTTCCACGTCATAGGTCTGGCTGATCTCGCTGTCGTCGATGGGGTCGGGAGCGGTGCGCCAGCTGGCTTTTTCCTCGGCTGCCGGGGTGGTGGTGACGGCTGTGCCGCCCATGGCCTGGGTGATGCAGTCGTTCATGCACTGCTTGACGGCATCGCTGGTCACGGTTGCACCCGACACGCCGTCGATGGTGCTGTTCTGGGCCTCCAGCAGCTGCTTGACCAGTTCGTCCTTGGCCACCTGGCCGATGTTCTCGGTCTCGCTGGACAGGTCCAGCTCGATGTCGGTGATGGCGTCGGCGCTGAAGGTGGCCTTCATGGTGATCTCGCCCATGCCGGTGGCGGTGGCAGTGTAGGTGCCCGGGGTGTACTTTGCCCCCGAGGCGGCAGAGGATGCCGCAGACTGGCAGGCGGCCAGAGCGCCGGCCGTGATGCCGCCCATGGCCGTGGCTGCGGCAATCTTCAAAAAGCCTTTGCGGGAAATCTTTTTCATGACGTGTTTCCTTTCTGAAAAACATCCAAGGTCGTTCCATGCGCGGGGAAACCCTGTCCCCTTTTTCTCGTTAATTTTATCGCAAACGAGCCCTCTTGCAAAACATTGTTTTCTGCTTATACTTATAAGCAGAACTTCTCACAGAAAGGAGCCGCCCATGACACTGCAGCAGCTGAAATATTTTGTTTCGGTGGCCAATCACCTGAGTTTTTCCCGCGCCGCAGAGGAAAACTATGTGTCTCAGACCGCCATCAGTCAGCAGATCAAGTTATTGGAGGAGGATCTGGGCATCAGCCTGTTCGACCGCACCCACCGCTGGGTGCGGCTGACCCGGGCAGGCAGCGTCTATTATGAATACGCCCAGCAGATTCTGGACCTGGCCGAGATGGCCGCCAGCAGGGCCCGGGCCATCGGCAGCGCTGAGGAGCAAAAGCTGACCGTCGGCATCATGCGGGGGCTGGAGAGCATCCCCTTTGTGGAGCAGCTGCTGGATTTTCAGGCGGCCCATCCCGGGCTGGAAATCCAGCTCACCCCCAGCCACTACAAGGAGCTGCGGGAACTGCTGCGGGACGGCCAGCTGGACCTGACGGTGGTAACCGAACTGTACTCGGTGGAGGGCTACCCCGGGCGGCGCCAGCACTGCATCGGCCAGGCGGCCCACTACGCTGTGGTGAACCGCCAGAGCCATCTGGCCCGGTTTTCCGCCCTGACCAACGCACAGCTGACCGGCGAGGTCTTTTGTACCGTTCCCCTGGCAAAGGATTCCTGGAATTTGTTTTCCCACACCCTGGAAGAAAAGGGGCTGAAAACGCAGCGTCTGATTTTCCGCGATTCCCTGGAGGCTGTGGCCTTTGAAATTGCCTTTCACGGCGGCTACACCATCCTGGCCGAGCCCATCCTCCGCCAGCTGCCTTTTACCAAGTATCTTGTGACCATCCCCATTGAGAACGAACTGGTTCCCATCAATCTGGTCTGGAATGAATCCAACACAAACCCCGCGCTCCATTCTTTTTTATCTTCAATCGGTGCAGAGGAAAACAGTGGGCGAGATACGGTTTCCTCGCAGGTGCTTTAAACCATGGGCTGTTGCAAAACGAACGTTGAGCAGCAGCCCTATTTTTGCGCGTATGCGGTGGGAAAGTCTTTCAGTGGGGATTTTCGTTAAAATTCAGCGCTTTTTCAGGGAAATTGTAGCAGCCCATACGGGCCGGACGCACATCCGCAATCGTATCGTATTCAACTCGACTTCCCGGGATCGCACTCGGAATTTTCAGGAATTGGTGGGCCTCCTTGAGCAGGCAGGATATGCGTGCCAGGAGGGCAAGCGCCCAGCGATTCAAAGGAAGAATCAAAAGAAATTTGTCCGGTTCAAGTCCTTGGGAGATGGCTACACGCCCGAGGATTTGGACCGCGTTTTTGCGAAAGGAATCTTCTAAGAGAATCGTTAAATGTTTTCTCCGAAGACTTCTACCTGCGTCAGGGCAGGGAAAGGGGAGGGATCATCGGCTTTGATCAGCTCACAAAGGGTCAAACTGTCAATGATCGTACCACCCAGGTCAAAGGACTGTCCTTCTGCGGTCTTCTGTAATGCAAGAATATGGCGGGTACCATCCGAAAGGATAAGAGTTGCCTGCGTCCACCAGGCATCGTGGGGGAAATCGGCGCGGGTTGTCAGAACCAGGGTCTCAGCGCGTACCGGCCGCCCGAAGTCCAGGTGCCATTCAGCGTCCGGGCGGCGATTGATTCCCCGGCTTTGGAAGGGGTAACGCCCATGGCAATGCGGGTAGATTACCCCATCAATGGCATTTCGAGCGGCAAATACCGACTCATTCCGGGTTTCTACATTGGCCATTGCATGAGGGAAACAGGCGGTATTTCCGTGGCAGTCGTAGACATTCCGGGCCAGGTTCCGGGGGCAGGCAATTTCCGCCGGAGTGGCACGACGGGCGGCAATGTAATGCCGGGTACCTTCAAATGCGCGCGGGTTGTAGCTGATTCGTCCCTCATCAAAGGGGATCTCCCACCGAAAGGATTGGCCGTTGAGATAGACAAATTCTTCTCCCAGGGTATCCTCCAGAGTGATTGCGTAATATCCTGCACAATCCGGAGTAAAAACGATTGCATCGCCCGGGCAGTAGGGGGCGTCGTACAAGAGAACAGTCTGGGCGGTGCCCGAACTCTGGGCGAGAGTAACGCCAGCCTAGTTACAGACAGCTAGGGTGTATCTGAGAAGTCGGCTCATATGTGCAAAATGGAGAAAATGACAGCAGAAGCAGCAAGGAAAAGAAAAGCCTGAAAAGAATCCGCTCTCTTATCATAGCGGGTAGCGAT
>NZ_NFLL01000028.1 GCF_002160895.1 Faecalibacterium sp. An122
CACCAGTCAGCCCGCATTGAGCGGACGGAAAAGGGCTTTCAGATCTGCATCTATAACCGCACAGACTACGATGCGCTTCTTGCCGGGCTGGAAAAGCAGGGGCTTTCGCTGCCTACGGCGGACGAGTGGGCCTATCTGTGCGGCGGCGGGTGCCGCACTCTGTTCCCCTGGGGAGATGGAATGGACTACTCCATGCACCTGCACCACTTCGAAAGCCCGGAGGATGAGGACAAGCCCTTCGATATGGAGGAACCCAACTTCTTCGGCCTGTCCATCGCCTATGACCCCTATATGCGGGAGGTCGTGAAAGCCAAGCAGTTTACCACCTGCGGCGGTGATGGCGGGCGCAGCATCTGCGGCGGACTGGGGATCTTCCTCGGCTTCCTGCCCTGTTCGCCCCACCGCAAGCCGGAAGTGCAGGAGAACAAGGAACTGAACGGCGACTATGACTTCTACCGGCCTATTATCCGGGTGGATGTGAACTGATAGAATGGAGAACAACAAATGAAGGATGAAACTCTGGCCTCCCCAATCTACCATGGCTTCTTGCCGCCCAAGAGCAGAGAAAGGCAGATTGACCTCACTCCACGCCTATACACCCAGAGTGGCGAGAAGATCCACTTGACCTTCCTGCCCCTTCGTCCAGACTGTGGGAATGACCCGCAGTGGGAGGACTGGAACTGCTACCGCTCCATCCTCGCCATTGGCTGGCCAGACTGTGAACAACTGCTGATCCCCACGCTGAAACAAATCTTTCCGGTTAAGGACCCCACCAATGGAGAAGTACAGGAGGAATTTGACCTTTGCTTTGATAACTGGATTGGGAAAGAGGACTGGGAACGCTGGATACTCCTTGTCCGGAATCGTTTGCCAAGTTTATCAGAAAAGGAATCAGCCTTTCTTTTCTCAGTCTTGGAATGGATTGAAACAGTATTGACCTATACCACCGTTATGGTTGTAGAAAGTAATTTGTAGCCGGAGGGATGAAGATGGACAGCAAGAAGCTGAATTGCCCCTCCTGTGGTCAACTGGCGGCACAGATGAAGGAAGACAGCAGCATCTCCTACCGCCAATATGACCAGCTTCTCCAGAAACTCATGGAACTGGAGCGGCAGGGTGACATGGAACTGTACGCCGGTGACTGCCCACTGGAGGATACCGGCGCAGTGCTGGACGCTGAGCAGCACTATACCGTCTGCCACTATATGCGTTGCCGCGGCTGCGGAGCTCTCTATTTTGTAGGAGCCTGTATCCGGGGTGCGCCGGTCTGTCGGCAGGTGGCAGATATCAAAAAGGAAAATCTGGACACCCGGCTGTGGGGCCGGTGTGGAACCTACTATTTATAGAAAAAAGACTGAAGGAGGCGTCAACATGGATGTCGTGAAACTCCCCAAGAAAGTCCGCATGGTCTGCTATGAGATCATGGATGGCAAAGAAGAAGCCTTGGACACGCTGGAATCCTTTGCCGATAAATACCCCCATCAGGTAGCAGCGGTCAAGGCCGAGGTCGCCTATTTCAACCTGGACTATGAAAAGGCGCTGGCTTTGGATTTGGCCATCCTTCCCTGGCTGGAGGAGTGGTATTACAGCAATGTGAGCGATGAACACATGATTGCCATGACGGTGGCCGCCATCCGGCTCCACCGGGAGCAGGAGCTGATGGAGGCACTGACGAAGGAACAGGCGCGCATCCGGGCTGAGAACGGCCTCCCCCAGCGGGATCGGTTCTGTGACATCCTGATGGATTACCTCAAGCGGGGCGTTATGCCCTTTGCGGACAACGACAAGAACTACCCCTACCATGAACCGGAGGAACCGCAGACAAAGGAGCAGCTCTGGGCAAAGCTGGTGGAACAGAATAAGAAACTCTCGCCAGACGATCCCGATGCCAGGCGGAAGCTCTATAACCACTGCTGTATGTTCGGAACCGCCAGGGATGCCGTAGATCTCTTTGAGGAGATTCAAGGCGTGCCCATGGCTGACTCCTCCTATCGGGACGCAATCGCCCGCTATCTCTATTTAGGCGAACGGGAGAAGGCGCTCCAGACAGCGGAGCGGTTGGCAACATCGCGGCTGTGGGCGGTTGCTGGGCCGACGCAGGTGCGTCCCATGTCCTTCTTTGAGGACCCGAACCTGCGGGAGTTTTTGCTGGAGCCGGAATCCCTCCGGCGCATCCGGGAAGCTGCCTTCATTGATGACGGGAGTTTGATCCGAAAGTAAATTGCTTGGGAATGGAGGATCTGCCATGAGCAAGGAGCTGGAACTGTATAAAGCATTTATTGACGGCCTTGTGGAGCGGAAAGACAGCATGACGGCCCTGTGGGTCAAGGGCGATGGCTTTCCTAAGACAGAGGACAACAAGGCGAAAAATGAACTTCTCGCCGCACTGACCCCGGAGCAGAAAGGTGTGCTGGCTGAGATGCTTCAGGACGAACATATTGCGGGTATCCACGATACCCTTGCATATATCAATGAGATGATGGATCTGGAGGGGCTGGAGCTTCATCAGGACGGTGAATCCTATCCCAACGACTATTTTGAGAGCCTGCACTATGACTTCATCAGCCGTTGTGACGGAGATGAGTGGCCGGAATAAAAGGAGGCGTGACGGATGTATATCAAAAAATACTGGGGCAACTTTATCGGAGGCTCGGACGACAGCCTGAACCTTGTGGCCTTTTTAGTAGATCAGAAGAAGGAGGAGATCCCCCTCAGCGAGATTTTTGCCAAGATCGGCTTGGACAAGCAGAACTGGGACTTCCGCCAGACCGTGGAGTATCTGGAGTTTACACACTCCGATGGCGTGGAGATGGACTTCCACTTCGCCATTGATGTGGTCACCGACCTGGCCGCCATTCTGCTGGAGTGCAGCGTCAGCGGCAGTGTGAACCTCCAGGATCTGGACGAGTACAACACCCCCTCCCGCCGCATCCGCATCACCGCCACGCCAGAGGAGCACGACGCCATGAACAAGGCCCTGGCGGATTTTGCTCAGAACCCGATGGAATATGACCTCAGTGAGATGATGAACGACGAGGAGATCCAGGAGATGGCTCGGGATGTGGAGGCGCTGCGTAAAGAACTGTACGAGGCCGCTGGCCGCAACCGGGACTTTCATGTGAAGGCAGAGGACATGAAGAATCTGCTCCCCGACTGGGAGGAAGCCAGTGGCTGCATCGCCACCAACCGCATCACGGTGGAGGGCTGCAAGGTTGGCTACTGCTACCGGGAGAAGGCGGACGGCGACTGGGACAGCGGCTGGCGCTTCACCGCCGGTGATGAGAGTGACGAGTACATGGACGACCCCAACAACGCCGGGATCTACGGCCTCAACACCATCTGCAACGACGATCCCGACATCATTCCGCTGCTGCATACGCCCGCCCCATGTGCCTTTGAGCGGGATGAGCATGGCGTGTTCCAGCAGATCAAAGACTGGAAACCGGATGAGGACGAGGAGGACCCGGATATGGATATTTTACAGCAGTGCCAGAAGTGGCATGAGGAGAACAAACACCAGAAGATCATTGAAGCACTGGAGGGCATTGAGGAGCGCACTCCGGAAATGGACAGCCAGCTTGCAAGGGCGTACAACAATGAGGCAGATCACAGAACGCCGGAAGGCAGAGCTATGCTCAAAAAGGCCATCGCTCTCTTGAAACCTCATGAGGAATACTTTGAGGGAGACTACTATTGGAACTTTCGCATGGGCTATTCATATTACTATCTGGATCAGGAGGGCAGGGCTCTTCGTTACTTTGAAAAGGCATTGGAGGCCCGCCCCGACGACGAGGACACCATGCAGCTGATCGACGGGTGCAAGAAGGGCATTTCTCTGCCTCAGTTCTCGGAGTGCTTCCGGGCGCGGACGGAATCTACATGGAAGGACTTTGCTCGGCAGGAAGCCCAGCTTCGCCGGATGATGGATGAGGACAAGGACCACACCCGGGGCCAGGAGCTGGTGGACCGGGTGGAAGGGATCCTGAACCAGGCGTTTGACGAAATCTCTTTCGAGATGGGCGTGGGCGGCGAGAAGTACGAGCTGATCCTCACCCCGGAGGGGGATAAGGTCAAGCTCTTTGAGCTGGTCTATTTCCAGAAGCACGCCCCCAAGGAGGTGCTGGAGCACTGGAACATCCTGGTGGGCCGTCAGCCCATCCGAAACATCGGCTTTCGCACCGACGATGGCTGGGACATCTCCGGGGAGGATGTGCAGATTTGGCTGGAGCAGCAGGGAAAAAACAGGTTCGCCCTCTCCGCCTACTGCGAAAAGCTGCTGCCCATGCTGGAGGAAGAAGAAGGCCGGGCCTGGTGGATGCTCACCACCCTCACCGACCAGGTGTTGGGCGAGATCTCCCACATGAGATACATAGACAGCTTTGATGTACTGGAGGCCCCCAGGGCAGAGCCGTCCATCCCCATGTCCCAGCTGCCGGACAAGCTGAAGGAAAAGGGAGCGAACCTTTCCACCGACCCAGAAGCCTATCTGAACAGCTACCTCGGCTACAAAATGGAACCCAACAAGGACCCGGATGCCGATTGGCGGCTGGATGTGATGGTCGGCTCCACCAACTGCGTGCCGCTCATCAACGGCTATCTGGATGCCGACAATGACTTCATGGACGCTCTCCATGCCGACGGCGCGGTGGCGGGCTTCTTCTGCTATCCTCTGGATACTCTGCGGGAGGAGGAAGGAACGGATAAGATTTTCGACTTCCGGGACAAGCTGGAGGAAGCGTTCACCACTGGCGACGGCCCGGAGATCCTCACCCTCACTGGTGGAGCCACCGGCCTTTTCTGCGGCTATGTGGACTTCATCGCCTGGGACATCCAAACGGCGCTCCAGATGGCTAAGAAATTCTTCGAGGACAGCGACATCCCTTGGGCCAGCTTCCACACCTTCCGTCGGGAAGCAGGCACAGTGAACCTGAAAACGTCGTCCGAGGAGGAGCCGGACGATGAGGATCAGGTCTCCGAGTTGGACGAGACGCTGACGGGCATGGACTATATCCCTTACACCCCGCAGAACGAAGAAGAATTCTTCCAGCAGCTGGAGCAGTGGAATGACGAGGACGAGTACACCCGATGCATCCAGGCATTGAACGCCATCCCGGAGGACTGGCGGAACTACCGCATCGTCTATGCCATGGCCCAGGCGCTGGAAAACTACGCAGTTTTGGGCGACCATCAAGAGGAACCACCCTACTACAAGGCAGAAAAAGCCCTGCTCCGAGCCATTGAATTACTGGAATTGGTTCGGGAGGAAGGCCAGGACAAGGCCCAGTGGAATATGCGGATGGCTTATGGATACCAGTATCTCTACCATCAGGAGGAAAAGGCCATCCCCTACGCCCAGCGGTGGGCGGAGCTGGACCCGGAGGACGAGAATGCCCCAGCGGTGATTCAAGCGTGTCAGGAGGAGATCGCAAAGCGGGCCGAGGCAGAGTCCGAGGACGAGAGTGACCACACAGGCGTCTTCACCGGCTTTGTGCTGCTGTCCAAGGCAGAATGGGATAAAGAGCAGTTCATCCGGGACATGAAGGAAAAGTGGGACATCGCTGTGGAGGAATACGACGCCAGCGAGGAGAAGGACGACGACGCCCTGGTGTTTGAGGTGGGCGACATGCTGGCCGCCGTCAGCCTGGCCGCCTATCCTATCCCCGGCGGCGAGGCCGAGGGCAATGCGGAAAACAACTATATGTGGGAGGATGCGGTCAAGGTAGCCAAAGAGCACCGTGCCCACCTGATGGTAGCAGTGCTGGGCAAAGAGGAAGATCTGCTGGAAAAGGGCAAGCTGTTCACCAAGGTGGTAGCCGCCTGCTGCCGGCAGGAATATGCCACCGGCATCTACACCAGCGGCGTGGTGTTTGAGCCCCGGTTCTATGAGGGCTTTGCCGATATGATGCAGGAGGACGAACTGCCCATCTTCAACTGGATCTGGTTCGGCCTCTGGCGGGATGAGCATGGCATGAACGGCTACACCTACGGCATGGCGTCGTTTGGCAAGGACGAGATGGAGGTGCTGGGCACCGATGCTAAGCCGAGCGATCTGCGGGACTTTTTGGCCAGTCTTGCCTCCTATGTGCTGGAGAATGATGTGGACCTCCACGATGGAGAGACCATCGGTTTTGCGGAGGATGATAAGCACACCATCACCCGCAACCCTGGCGTCGGACTGCCGGAGGAGCAGATGACCCTGAAAATCTCCTGGGCGTCATCGGACGGTGACCCTGACGATGACGGCGATGACCCGGATGGCGAAGCGCCCGAGGATGAGGAATCCGGTGTTCCCGAGGTCTACACCGAGGAGGAGATGGAGGCCGTCGAGGGGCACATCCAGCAGTATTTCGGTGAGTTCGAGAATGTGTTCCATGAGCTTTCTTCCCCGGACATCCATGTGGATATCTGCGTGGTGCCGCCCTCCGAGAAGCGGGACTACTACACTCTGGTCACCATGGGGATGGGCGCTCACCGGATGAATGTGCCGGAGGAGCTGGCGGAGTACAAGCTGGAGCGGGCAGAGCTGGCCATCGCCCTGCCCAAGGACTGGAAGCTGAAACAGGAGGACATGAGAGACGAGCGGTGGTACTGGCCCATCCGCCTGCTGAAAACCCTGGCCCGCCTGCCCATTGCCAGCGACACCTGGCTGGGCTTCGGCCATACCATGGACCATGAGGAGGACTTTGCAAAGGATACAAAGCTGTGCGCCGCTATTCTCACCGGCCCCCAGGGGACGGAGGAGGGCAGCGAGGGCTGCACCTTGCCCGGCGGCGAGGAGGTCAACTTCTATCAGGTGATCCCCCTCTACCGGGACGAGCTGGAGTATAAGCTGGCCCACGACGCGGACGCCCTGCTGGACAAGATGGAGGGCATCAGCTTTGTGGTGGAGCCTGACCGCCAGGATGCCATCACTCGTGGCACCCTTTCCAATGATGATTTTGACGGTGAGATGGACGATGCCTCCTATCATATCGAGAGTATTGAGGAGAAGGGGCTGCCCATTGACCCCATCAATGCCTACAACCACATGGCCATCTACCTGCGCTGGTGCATGGAGCATGACCTGATGGGCGAGGATTTCCTGTCGGAATACGGCAAAGTGGTACAGAAGGTCAAGGCTGACCCCGCTGGCGTGGATCTGCGGGCATTTATCCGGGATGAGCTGGACGGTCAGCTGGTCGGCCCAATGTTCAACAAGATCGGCCGAGCCTTTGCCGCCTACTACTATGGTGCATATTCCAATGGTCAGGAAAGCCCATTCTTCCCCAGCGACATCGACAACTACGCCATCGGCGTCATTGGACAGGAGCGCAACTACTCCGACGAGATCCAGGACGAAGCCTACCTGTTCATCCCCTTTGACGAGGACTACTATCAGGCCATGGCAAAAGTGATCGAAGAACGCTTCGAGAACTGGCAGGGGCAGGACTTCGACGAGGACACCCTGGAGCCCTCGGAGCTGGCCGAGGCATTGATGGAGTATCTGGACTGCGAATGCACCTATTTCCCCTCCATGAAGGACGACGACCCCATCATGTCGGCCTACAGCTACGCCAAGCGGGACGCCGCCCATGAGGGCTTTGTGCCGGTGCTGATCCGGGCAGATGACGAGACCCTGTGGGAGTGCCTGATCCTGAATTCCGACCCGGACAGCGACGGCGGGGACGACTATACCTTTGACCCGGACAAAGTGGCCGAGTACCGGAAGAAGATGCTCTCTGCCCCTGTCAAAGACGGAAAGGCGGTTCTGGAGGAGCTGATCGGCCAGCGCAAGGAAGAAGCCGACGACGATGATATGGACTGGGAGGAGGAGATCCTGGGCGAGATGGAGGGCGGAGACGAGAATGACCGCTTCTCCAGCTACTGGGATGATGACACCGAGATGACCTACCCCCTCATTCTGGCCAAGATCCCGGTGAAGCACCCCTGGGAGATCTTCGCGTATCTGCCCTTCGGAAACTGGAATGACTGCCCCGATACGCCGGAGCTGATGGCTGCGGCAAAATACTGGTTTGAGCAGTACGGCGCGGTGCCTGCCGCCATGAGCCACGACGAGCTGGAGTTCCTGCTCCCGGCCCCTGTCCCCAAGGGGAAGGCCATGGAGGTAGCGGTGGAACTGTATGGCTTCTGCCCAGATTTGGATCAGGATGAGGATAGAAGCATTGGTGCTTTGGCAGATGCCCTGTGGCAGTCCACCGTCTGGTACTTCTGGTGGGATTGATGGGAGATTTTGACCATGAACGAATACCTGAAGCAATATATTGAACTCCAAAAGCAGTTTCGAGAAACAGAAGGAGATCCGAACAGTATCCACGCTCTCTATACCTTCAAGGAGTCACTGGAGCAGTCGGAAGACAAACAGGCCAAGGAAGTGCTGGTGGATGTGTATGATCTGCTGGACTTCAAGAAGGATGCCTACGAACTGCTCTGCCAAATCGGAAATCGTTCCGATAAAAAGACACTCAAGCGGCTGGGCACACTGAAGGACTATGCGGAAAACTGGGGCAACCGCTATGCCCTCCCCAAGCCCAAAACGCCGGAGGAAACACAAAAAGAGAAGGAACGGCAGGCCCAGTTGGGCCTGCCCGCCTTCCGGTATCACCCCAATCCGCTGGAAACCGGCGCTTTTGAGGAGTCCGCAGATGGCGTTGCCTGCGACTGCTGCGGCAAGACGACCCACATTTTCTATACAGCCCCCTTTTACGCTGTGGAGGAGATTGAGTATCTGTGTCCGGAGTGTATTTCCAGCGGTGAGGCGGCCCGGAAATATGACGGCAGCTTTCAGGATGACTGCTCTCTGGACGATGGTGTAGACGATCCGGAGAAGCTGGACGAACTCATCCACCGAACTCCCGGCTACTGCGGCTGGCAACAGGAATACTGGAGGGCCCACTGTGGCGATTACTGCGCCTATCTGGGCCCTGTGGGTGCCAGAGAGCTGCGGGCGCTGGGCGTGATGGAGGATGTGCTGGACGATTCCATGTGGGACGAGGAGCAGAAGGAAATGATTCGGGATTCCGTCAACGGCGGGCACTTGCAGTGCTACCTGTTCCAGTGTCTCCACTGCGGGAAGCACCTGGTCTGGATGGATTTTGATTGATAAGGAGGTGCCTGCACCAATGGAAAAAACCTTTCTCAACCCCGCCACAAACAAGCAGTGGCGGATTGAACTTGACGGACATACCATCCGAACCTGTCTGAACGGCGGGAAGGTCAAGGAGATCCTGTGCGACTCCGCCTTCCAGGTCAAGAGCAAGGCGGCCAGCGCCATGATGGGCCAGATGCGCAAAGGATTCGTCTATCAGAATCCGGATGCCGCTGTTGGGCAGGCGCGGTGCCATCGGTTTGTCGGGAAGGACAGCAACGGATTTATGCCCCTGGCTACCGCCCTCACACGGGACGACTTCTTCCTGACGCGGATGGCTGGCGATTTTGAGGACGAGATCCTCTATCACTTTGATGGCAGCGGGGAGATCCTTGAAACAGTCTCTCTGGGGGCCAAGCGTATGACCTATGAGCAGGTCCTCTGCCCCAATGATACCCTGCTGCTGAACAACAGCTATCTTCTGGAGCAGTTTTCCCTCCGCACCCATGAGGTCACGCCCTTTGCCAACAGGAAAAACAGCCTGAGGACCATGCTGGACCAGAGCGGTAGCCTGGCCTTGTGGTACACAGGAGAGGAGATCGTCGTCTTTGACTTTGGCAGCAACACAGAGATATGGCGGGAAACGGTAAAATGCAAGAAGTCAAAAGACCCGAATTTTGCCTATTACTGCTTCGGGATGCTCTCTCCCCGGCAGAGCAAAGCGGCCTACCGCGTTACCGAGGGTGAGTATGTGCTGGTCGATTTGAAGTCCGCCCAAAAAGTAGTGATCCCCAATGCGGGCTGGCATCCCTTTTTCTCTCCGAATGACCAGTGCTTCTCGGTGGGCGGCAAGTTCTATCTGACCCAGACCGGAGAAGAGATGGACAATCCCTTCCCGTTTCCTGTCCGGCAGGGGCTAAGTGTTTCAGACACCTGTATGGTGCGGACAAGGGACAGCCTGATGGCTGTCCAGCAGGATCGGGGCAACTCCCCCGTAGAATTGTGGGATACCAGCAGCGGCCAGCTGTTGGCCACCATTGATGACCCCTTTGTGGTGCGCCAGACAAATTTTGCCTTTACCAAGAGCGGACTTGTCCTGCACACCGATTACGGAGCCATGAGCATCTATTCCTGCGACCTCTGAAACGGAGAATTGACCTATGGATAGTGAAGTATTAGATGAGGAGCGGGTCTGGTCCCTGTTCCGTGGGGCCACTTGGTGGCTGCCTCTGTCGGATGCCTTCTTCTTTCAGGGCCCTCTGCCCACCGACGATCAGGCAATGATCGCCACCCTGGGTGGTCTGCGGAAGGAGCTGGAGAAGCTGAACCAGCTGGCATGGCAGGCGGATGAGGACACCATCCTCGGCTGGGCCGACACCGAGGGCTACCCGGTGGACGGTGCCATAGGCCCAGGCGGGCAGTACAGCAAGGCGGATATCCCGGAACACACCGAATATAATACGGAATCCCTTGCCAAGTTTGCCTTCTCCATGTTCTGGCGGGCCATGCGGTTCGCTGAGGAACAGCAGGTACCCATTTTACTGGACTTTTAAGGACAGACCGCTCGGAGGTGGAGACTATGGAACAAAAACGCCCGGCAGATATATTTCAGGAACTTCTGGACTACCTATGGAACGGCCTGGGCCTGGAGGAAAAGGGCTGGAAGCGGCTGAAAAAAGGCGACTTCAAAAAGAAAACGAAAAACGGGCTGACCTATCAAATCTGGTTCGACCGGAGCCACTACAACTACATAGACTACGAAATCGGCCATGGAAATGTGGAGGTGGGCTTCAGCTGTATCATTAAGCAGGGAGATGACTACCTCTACTCGTTCAGAATAGAACCGACAACAGGCGGTTCATTTTTTCGGATGCTGACAGAGGATCTACAGCTGAACACCGGGCTGCTGGACACCTTCCTGCCCCTGATCAAAGCCAACTACCTCGACTTCATCGACCGCTTCGAGGCAGACCCCGTGGAGGCATTACAGCCGGTCTGCGCCCCCTTCACCGAGGCGGAGGACTACAGCTGGCGCATCCATGTGGACGAGCAGATGGTGGAACGGTACGGGACAGTGGAACAGCTGGCGGAGTACCGCCGTCAGGCAGAATTGCGCGGAACGCCGGAGTGCAAGGCGAAGACCCATACCGGAAAGTTGCTGTTCTACCAGTCCCATGCCAAGGATGTGGATCATGCCTGGGCCTCAAGCCGCACCAAGGAGGAACTGGACAAGGTGGTGGAACCCTTTGTGCAGGCCAAGCGGCAGACAGGACAGTGGACACAGGAGGATGAGGCGGGCTATCAGCTCTACCAGCAAGAAACAGATCCGAAGAAGCGCACCTTTCGGGTATGGTATCTCATCGCCAATCCCCAGGGCCTGCCGAAAGAGTTTGTCCAGAGAGAGCTGGAGTTTCGGTGGAAGCTGTTCCCGGAGAAGAAGGAGGAAATCGAATGAGCAATCAAGTTTTCCAGCAAAACCTGGATGACAAAAAAGGCCCCCAGCCCGGCGGCCCCTATCTCATTCAGATGCTGTTCAAAGAGCCGGTGGACATGCCGGACAAGGATGAGATGACCGCTGTGATGGAAAAGCACATCGGCGCTGTAGAGTGTTTCTGCCGTGATAAAAAGATGGCTGGCTTTGCCGCCCTGGATCATATCGCGGAATTTCAGGATGGAAAATGCCCTGTGCAGCTGATGGTAATGAAATGCGACAAGTTCAAGGGAAAAGGCTTCGATGCCTTCCTGATGAGCCAGATGTGGGACTGCCAGGAGGACCGGGAGCGGATCTTCCGGGAGTGCCGGTATCAAGTGGTGGCCACCGATATGCTGGCTGCGGCGCTTCCGGCGCTGGAGCGGGCAAACCTGGATGCCGACTTTTTGGATGCTCTGGCGGAACTGTACCCCACCTGTGAGGCGTTCTATTTCCAGAACTGCGGCAAGTTGTTTCTGGCGGAGGATGTGCGCTCCCATCAGATTGAGGGCCCGGATCGGTTCATCCGCTTTGGCGTCAATGTCCGATTCTTCAACATTGAGGGCACTGAGGATATGCTCATCGACACGGTAGGCATGAGCACCCTGTTTCTGCCGGATCTCCAGTACCACTTCCACGGCATGGACCCCAACTGGGTGGTAAACCATGCCTACAATGTGACGTCCTATATTCTGGCCAATGACAACCCCATTCAGGATGGGGAAACCGTAGACGGCGTGGCGGATGGCCAGATGAGCCGGGATGTCCAGTGGAAATGCCGGTATGAGGACGCCCTGATCCAGCCGCCCAGAGCGGTGCTGGACATCAACATGGGAGAGTACGCGGCCGGGAACCGTGATTGACATCCATAACCGGAGGCATACTGATGCAAAAGCAAAGCAATATCAGGATCTTGGAGATTTTGAAATATCTCTATCTTCGGACGGATGAGGAGCATCCCGTCACCGTAGCCGATATACTGGACTATCTCAAGGGCAAGGGAATCCATGCGGTGCGACAGACAGTGTATGGGGATCTGCAAGACCTTATTTTAGCTGGTATCGATATCGTAGTTACTAAGAGCACGCAAAACCAATATTTCATAGGTAACCGTTTGTTTGAGTATCCTGAATTAAAGATGCTGACGGATGCCGTTGCATCCTCCAAGGTCATATCGGCGGAAAAAACAAATGAACTCATCCAGAAGCTCTGCCGGCTGACCAGTGAGACAGAGGCCATGCAGCTTCGCCGGTTGGCGGCGATTTCAAGCCGGATCAAACCACATAATGAGAAGGTCTATTACATCATCGACGGTGTCCAGAATGCCATCCTGGAAAACCGGCAGATCCAGTTCCAGTATTATGAGTACACGCAACAGAAAGAGCGAGTTCTCAAGCATAACGGCTATTTTTATAAGCTGGACCCTTACGCCCTGGAATGGAAAAACGACCACTACTATCTGATCGGATATTCCCATAAGCACCATGGCATGGCGCATTTCCGTGTGGATCGGCTGGCCGGAATTGAGGTCCTGGAATCCACCTATGTGCCTCAACCTGATTTCGATGTAGCCGACTATACCAATAAGATGATCGATATGTTTGCGGCCGGTCATACTGTCCTCGTCGAACTCCTCTGTGAAAATCGGTTCATGAAAACAATCGTGGACGATTATGGAGAGGCCGTTCCCACACATCCATACGATAGTGAGCATTTTGTTGTTCAAATCGAAGTAAACCCCAGCGGAACCTTTTATGGATGGGTGTTCAAGTTTATGGGCGGAGTCAAAATTACTGCTCCCCAGAAGTGCGTGGAGGAAATGGCGCGGATCGCCCGCACATTCCTGTAACAACGGGGCGAGGTGTTAGGATAATTTAACACCTCGCCCCAATTTCTTTTTTTCTTCTTGTATCGAACATTTGTACCAGTTATAATATAAACAAGCTGTTCGCAGGTGAGCGAACTAACCACAGGAGGAGGAATGAGATATGACCTTTGGGGCATTCATCGGGACAAAACGCAAAGCGGCCAAACTGAACCTCCGGGACACCGCTAAATATCTCGGTATTGCTTATGGATACCTCTGCGACATTGAGCAAGGGCGGCGTCCCGCACCAGAAGGGCAGTTTGTGGATCGAATTTCCTCCTTCCTGGAGTTGGACAAGCAGGAGCATGAATTGCTTTTAGACTTAGCTGCGGAGTCCAGGCAATCTGTTCCTGCGGATCTGCCGGATTATATCCGAACGCATGATATTGTCCGGGCGGCCCTGAGAGTCGCAAAAGAAGTTGACGCTACGGATGAGGAATGGACGGCGTTTATGGAAATGCTGAAAAGCCGTCAAAGCTGAGGAGGGATTTCCTTGTATGCGCCTAAGTACCGACTGGAAGCCATCGAAACCATCGGTCGAAAGATTCTGCTGGAATATGATCGCACACTGCTGGAAGGTCCTCCTCAGGCAATCCCAATCGAAACGATCATTGAAACAAAGTTTAATCTGACTCTGGAGTACCATACCCTTCGCAAAAATGGGAGCGTCCTTGGAGAAACCATTTTTGATGACGGAGCAGCCATTTTATATGACCGAACAGAGAGGCAATACCGTTTGATTGCTGTGAAGGCTGGGACAATTTTGATTGATGAACGTCTCTGTATAGACAGGCTTCTTGGGAGAATGCGCTTTACCTGCGCTCATGAACTGGGACACTGGGTCCTGCACCAGAAATTATACTCTGGCACTGGCGATGTTGCGGCCTATGATGGTAAAACTTCCTCGGATGAAAGCTGTGGTTTCATTGAGCGGCAGGCAGATGCTCTTGCAACAGCCCTTTTAATGCCTATACCTCAAGTAAAAAAATGCTTTTACCGTCTCCGTCCGGGCAAAAGCAAGGAGTGCTTAGTCACGGAAATGGCGCGGATCTTCCAAGTGTCAAAACAGGCAATGCGGATTCGGTTGGAAGTTCATAATTTACTATAAGCTTGGCTTAGTAAGGCCCTCTTCCTTAAGAGGGCCTCCGGCTTTCACAGTATTCGAAAAGTGTTTTGTTATCTTGTTTGTTCGCAACTTAGCGAACATGGGAGGAGGAGAAAAATGCGGAAAGAGAGTGTCACTGTCCAAAAGTGCAAAAAACAGATGGCCTCCCTTGGATTTGACAGCCAGCTGGCCTATCATCGGGTAAAGCTGATCCTGAAGATCTACCGGGATGTGGTGTGGGTCCTCAGCGAGCGCGCGGAGGAGCTGCATGAATATGCATGGGAACTCGGAAACCGGGACGCTGATGCCGGCCTCTGCTATCTGGAAAACTTTGCCCCGGATATCGACCTCCAGGAATTTGAGGAGAAGGTCTGCTGCGTCATGGAGAGCCGCATGCTGGTCGATGTGATCGACCGAGCCCTGCTCCGCCTGAAACGGTATCCGGATCGTGGAGAACTCTATTATGAAATCCTGACCAAGCAATTCATCCATCGCTTCAACAGCACAGAGAAGGAACTGCTGGACGAGCTGAACATGGAGCGGAGTGTTTTCTATGACCGAAAGCGCGAGGCGCTTTTCCTGTTTTCTGTCTGCCTGTTTGGATATGCGGTTCCGGAACTTCAAGAGGAGTTAGATGCCCCCCGACTGTTTCCCGACTAATTCCCGATGAAAAACCGACCCAATCCCTACTCCCTTCCGACTTTGCCTCTGTTATACTCGGTACAGTGGCAGGTATGCTCAAAAATGAATAACTTAACGAGTTAGAGGCCCCAGACGCTGAAAAGCATCTGGGGCCTCTTTGCTCCTGCCGCAATATGGCGGCAGGAGTATGCCGGGGACGCATTTCAGCGTCCCCGGCTTTTTTCTGCCCGGTACCAGGAGGGCCAGCGTGTTACAGGAGGGGTTTGCCCACTGCCAACACCCAAATCGGTGCAGAGGGCCTCCGGCTTCTGAGATTTTGACTTTTCAAAATTTCAGAAGAAACGGAGGACTGCCTCATGGCAGAGGAAAGGAAATATCGTCTTAGAGTAGAGGGACATCTGGTAGAGGTCACAAAGGATGTTTATCTGACCTATTACCGAGTGGAACGTCACACCAAAACATTGGATGAGAAAGATGTCCGAAACGGAAAGGTCTCATACAGTGATTTGGATACGGAAGAAACCCTTGGAGAAGAAATGGTTCCAGATCCTAATGCTGAGAGCGTGGAAGACAAAGCGGTTGGCAATATCCTACTGCAGGAACTGCGTCAGTGTTTGGCACAGCTCCCTCTGGAGGAGCAGAATCTGATCCGTGCCTTGTATTTTGAGGAGCTGACGGAGCGTGAGTATGCCAAACAAATCAATATCTCGCAGAAGGCGGTGAATAAGCGCCGCCATAAAATTTTGAGTAAACTCCGGACTTTGATGAAAATAAAATAATTTTTTGGTTCTCACCCCCCTCACGAACTCGGCTTAGTAGTGAGGGGGTTGAATTATCTCCCCCCTCGGGTTCCTTGAAAACCGAATACCCAACCATCTGAATACCTTCCTGACGGGGCCCTTTGAAAAAGGGCGAGCGACTCCGGAGGATGCGCCAAGACCACCTGTAGATGCACAGCGCAAGGTTGCGAACGAAGACACCCATACATTTCTGTTCGGTTCTGACAACCAGGCTGACCTACATCTATCAACGACGGCCAAATAAGGTGCCGAGCGGTTCCATCCGTCCGCAAAACAGCCGATGGCAAACTGTTTCGCAATGACTCCGTCAGGGACAATGATACTTCCGTCCAGTCCCAGCCCCCACCGGAATGGGGATCAAGCAAGGAGGGCGGCCGCGAGAGATCCTCGCGGGGGTGAGACTCCCATGACGCGGTGGAGCCAGCCGCGGTTCAGATGATTGCCCTGAAGAGCCGGTGCCGGCGGCACAGGCTTTTGCGCTTGGGGAAGTAGTGTCGAATACGAGCGCAGCCCGAGAAAGACAACACAAATGTGAAGTCTTAATATCAGAAGCCATGGGGACCGCTCTTGCCCCCTGCTTCAGTCTCCGGTTAATGAGGATCTTTTTACGATACGAATCCTAAATGAACACAGGAGAAATTGGAGTTAGTCAAGGGCGGGAGCGGTCCCTATTTTTGTGGTATTAAGCCGCAACTTGTTAAGGAGGTGTATCTCATGAGAACATATTTCCCACACGAGATCCATCGGGGCGAGCTCTATTATGCGGATCTGAGGCCAGTAGTTGGATCTGAGCAAGGCGGCATACGCCCTGTGCTCATTCTGCAGAACAATATGGGCAACCGGCATAGTCCTACAGTGATAGCTGCTCCTGTTACAAGCAAGATGGGGAAAGCGAGGCTGCCCACCCATGTAAGCCTAAACAAGCACTCGAGTGGCCTGCACTGTGGTTCTACAATTCTTTTGGAGCAACTCCGTACCATTGACAAGTCCAGGCTCAAGGGAAGAATTGGGATGTTAAGTGAGCCTGAGATGAAACGGATCGACTGGGCGCTCGGGATCAGCATTGGTCTGGCAGAAGGGTATGATTAAAATATAAGCTGTGTGATCGTCAACCTACTGTGGCAGTCCTTTTGCAACAGCCAGTAAATTTTCTCAGTTTGACGCCATAATGATGGAGTGTCACACTTTTGCCCAATTTTTGCGGAGGTTTTCGTTGGGCTTGATGAATAGATAATACAGAAGTTTCGTGGCATTGTAGTATAACAGACGAGGAGGTGGTATGATGGAATACAGAGAAGTGTACTTTCGGATCCGCAGCTCCTATCGGTACGACAGTGGTTGGCCGGATAAAGGCGTCGAGCACGCCTTCCGGGATGAGACACGCACCTTGTTTCAGTCGGCAGGCTGGGAGCTGCATCCCGCCAGGGAAGACAGCAGTTCCAGCGACATAGTCACGAAGGGTCAGCAGGATCTGTATCTCCACCCCATGAATTTCAGCGGGGTGATCCAGACCGATGAGATTCCCCGGCTCCAGGAACTCTTGGAGGGTGCGCAAACCTTCCAATGCCAGGGGGTGGACTGCTACGAACGGTACTGGGAACTCACAGACGCGGAGTATCTGAAACAACTGGAGGACAGACGCGATGAGATCATAGAGGCCATTCTGGAGCGGTACCAGACGAAGCGGAAGAACCTGTATGTCACAGGCCCGGCCGAGCTGAGCATTGCGAAACAGTTCTCCGTCCATAGGCTCTGCGACAAGGATGGAAAAAACAACTTGGCAAACCGCTATGTGGGGGAGCTGGTGGAGCGCCTCATCCGAGAGGGCCGCCTGGTGACGGCGGAGACCCGGAATGGCCTCGGCATTCGCACGGCGGCCGGCGAGGAACTCCGGCAGCGGGGAGAACCCCTCCCGGGACAGCAGCAGATGACCCTGTAGGCGGGGAGAGAGGTGATCAGATGTCGGTTTATATTACAGGCGATACCCACGGCGGATTTCAGAGGTTTGGGAGCAAATACTTCCCTCAGCAGAAAAACATGGGTCGTGAGGATTATGTGATCGTCACAGGCGACTTCGGAGGGCTGTGGGACGGAAGTCCCAAAGACCAATACTGGTTGGACTGGTTGGAGGAAAAGCCCTTTACCACCCTGTTTGTGGACGGGAACCATGAGAACTTCGATCTCCTGAATGCTCTCCCGGAAAGGCCGTGGAACGGCGGACGTGTTCATGTGGTGCGGGAGCATGTCCTTCATCTCATGCGGGGGCAGGTCGTCACCTTCGGCGGTCTGACCTGGTTCACCATGGGCGGCGCGTCCTCCCACGATATCCAGGACGGCATCCTGGACCCAGCCGATCCGGACTTTGAGCGGCAGTATTGGCTGATGCGGAGGCTGCGGGCCATGTTTCGGGTGAAGGGCGTGTCCTGGTGGTCGGAGGAACTGCCCAGCGCGGAGGAATACAACGAGGCGCTGGCGAATCTGGAGCGGGCAGGCTGGGCGGTGGACTGCATCCTGACCCACTGTGCCCCCAGCAGTATCGTCAAAAGGCTCGACCCCGGCTACGGAACGGACGAGCTGACGGACTTCCTGGAAACAGTGAAACAGCGGTGCCAATTCGCCTACTGGTTCTTCGGGCATTACCATAAGAACCAGATCGTGGACGAGCGGTACATCCTCCAGTGGGAGCAGATCTCCAGGCTGGAGTTTTAAGCGCAGAAGTGAGCAAGAGGAGGCTGATTGCCTGCCTCTTGTTCGCTTTCAATATGAGTATTCGCTGGGTCGCCCCCACGGTGAACCGCGGTAGAAACCATAGAACTACTGTGCTATAATGGCATCGTAAGGGGGCGGTACAGTGGCCATCGAAAACGGAGAGTGGATCATGCGGGGACTGGACTGGGATGACCCCAGCCGTGTCCAGACGTGGGAGGACCTCATTGATCTGATCAACGAGGTCGGTTTCCTGCCCTTGTTCAAAAACGAGGTGGACGGTTTCTCCGTGGAGGAAAACACAGGAGACCTCTACTGGTGGACTGGCGACGAGGAGCAGGACCCGTGGGAATGGCGGTGCCTCATGGCCCGCAGCGGGAAAGTGGCCTATGGAAAGTTTTTCGGCAAAAAGGCCGGCTTCATCTCCAGAGCTTGGTTCCCCCACTTCGCCAACTGGCGGCGGGATGGATACGACTTCGACAGCCGCTGGGACGAAGAGCTGGCCCCCATGCGCCAGAAGCGGATCATGGACTGCTTTTCCATCCAAGAGGAGTGGTTCTCCTTTGCCCTGAAACAGCGGGCCGGCTTCGGCAAGGGCGGTGAAAAGAACTTCGAGGGTACCATCACCGACCTGCAGATGGGTGGTTACCTCTTGATTCGGGACTTCCGGCAGCGAATCAATAAATGGGGCGCACCCTACGGCTGGCCCCTCTCCATCTACACCACCCCGGAGGCCCTGTGGGGCTATGACCACATTTCTTCCGCCTATTCCGTGGATCCGGCGGAATCCAAAACCATGATTTATGAACAGGTAGGGAAGAACTTTCCGGGCGCAGCCCCGGGGGAACTGGACGCCGTGCTGGGTTGGACCCGATAATGGGACAGCGATTGTGAGATACTAATTAAAATGGAAGGAGGGAGCGGGCATGAAAGAACGGATCTATATCTGCTGTGACCTGAAATCGTTCTACGCCTCGGTGGAGTGCGTGGAGCGGGGGCTGGATCCCATGACCACCAACTTGGTGGTGGCAGACAAGCGGCGCACGGAGAAGACGATCTGCCTGGCCGTCTCCCCCTCTCTGAAAGCCTACGGTATCTCTGGCCGGGCCCGGCTGTTCGAGGTGGTACAGCGGGTGGCAGAGGTAAACGCCAAGCGGAAATGGGACGCTCCAGGCCATCAGCTCACCGGCGCCTCCTGGAACGATCCTGAAGTACAGGGGAACCCTGCCTTGGCTCTGGACTATATCGTGGCTCCGCCCCGGATGGCTCATTACATCGACTGGAGTACGAAAATCTACAGCGTCTATCTGAAATATATCGCCCCAGAGGACATCTTCCCCTACTCCATCGACGAGGTGTTCATGGACATCACCAACTACCTGGACACCTATAAGATGACGGCGCGGGAACTGACCCGCACCATTATCCTGGACATTCTGAAGACTACCGGCATCACCGCTGCGGCGGGAATGGGTACCAATCTATATCTTGCCAAGGTTGCCATGGACATCGTAGCCAAGCACGTCCATCCAGATCAAGATGGAGTGCGGATTGCCAAACTCAATGAGATGACCTACCGCCGTCTTCTGTGGACCCACCGCCCCCTGACGGATTTCTGGCGGGTAGGCAAGGGCTATGCCAATAAGCTGGAGGCTCACGGACTATATACCATGGGCGACATCGCCCGGTGTTCCATCGGCAAACCCGGAGATTACCACAGCGAGGAACTGTTGTACCGGCTGTTCGGCGTCAATGCGGAGATTTTGATCGACCATGCCTGGGGCTGGGAGCCCTGCACTATTGCGGACGTGAAAGCCTATAAGCCGGAAAACAAAAGTATCGTCTCCGGGCAAGTCCTGCAGTGTCCCTACGACTTCAAGAAAGCCAGGCTGGTGGTGCGGGAGATGGCGGACGCCCTGGCCTTGGATTTGGTGGACAAAGGGCTGGTGACCAACCAGCTGGTACTCACCGTGGGCTACGACCGGGAGAATCTGGACGACCCAAGCCGCCGTCAGAGCTACCGCGGCCCGGTGACCACTGATCGCTATGGCCGGAAGATCCCCAAGCACGCCGTGGGGACAGAGAACTTCCCCTACACTTCTTCCGCCAGCGATCTGCTGAAGGCGGTGAGTGCCCTTTACGACCGGATCGTGGACGAGAATCTACTGATCCGCCGACTGAGCATCAGTGCCAACAAGCTGCTCCCCGAGGTTGATGTGCCCAAGGATGAGGCAGAGCAGTTGGATCTGTTCACCGACTACGCCGCCAAGGAGCAGCAGGAGCAGGCGGACGAGGCCGCCCATGCCCGGGAGCGGAAGATTCAGGAGGCCATGCTGGGGATCAAGAAGAAGTTCGGCAAGAACGCCATCCTCAAGGGGATGAACCTGGAGGAGGGGGCCACTGCCTGTGAGCGGAATCAGACCATAGGAGGACATCACGAATGAGCGGGCCATACGATGACATCATCAATTTGCCCCATCCCACATCGACAAAGCATCCCCGGATGCCTATGTCGGATCGGGCTGCTATTTTTAGCCCCTTCGCCGCCCTCACAGGCCACGCCGCTGCCATCCAGGAGACTGCCCGTCTGACAGACCAGCGGATGGAACTGGACGAGGACACCAGGGCTATGCTGGATCTCAAACAGCAAATTTTGGCCGACAGGATCGCAGAGCGGCCGGAGGTCTCCGTGGTCTGGTTCCGTCCGGACGAAAAGAAGGATGGCGGCCAATATGTCACGACCGTGGGACAGCTGAAAAAAGTCGATGACATCGAAAGAGTTCTGCGTCTTGCCGATGACACGACGATCCCACTGAATGATGTTCTGGAACTCCAGAGCGACTGCTTCCGCGGGATATTTCAGGATAGGTAGATGCGAGAATGATGTAACCCCTTGTAACCCCTCGTCCTTTCTCGGAAAGAGGTTATGTATGTACCGGCTGTCCCTTTGGGATGGCTGGTATTTTTTTATGAAGCCACAACTCTATTAACCAACACATACGGGGCCGCCTGCTGGCCCCAGTAGGTGGCCTCCCAATGCAAGGAGGCAGAAAATGAAGAAACAGTCGATGTTTGAAAACTACCCCGATGTTGTAGAAGTAGAGGATCTGCGCAAAATGCTCGGAGGTATCAGCAAAAGGTTAGCCTATAAGCTGCTGGCTGAACAAGAGATCCGGAGCGTGCGTGTCGGAAGGGCCTATAAGATCCCCAAGATCTGCGTGATCGAATACCTGCTTGGAGAGGAGATGTGCCATATCAGTTTCTCCTGAGTCCCATGAGTTGCCTGTTCCCTCACAAAAAGGCGTAGAAAAATCGGATAGTTTTTCTCCATGAGTCGTATAGCTATTCGAACCTGTTTGTGGTATGTTGAGGGTGTCAACAGCAGGCAAATTGATACTTGTTATGACAAGGAGGTTCATCATGATAACAGGTTGCCTGCAGCAAAAAAATGGATACTACTATGCGTTGCTGTATCTCAAAGTTGATGGAAAACGAAAGGTGAAATGGATCTCGACAAAGCTGCCTGTGTCCGAAACCAGCGAACGCAAGGCAAAAAAGGTGTTTGATGAGATCCGCAGCCAGTATGAGAAGGCGGAAGAAGAACGCATCCGGAGAGAAGCCGAGGAAAAGATCCTGGCAGAAAAATACCCCCCGGAAGCTCGATTGGAATTTTCCGAGTACATGGAAAAGTGGCTGAGCAGCATCAAGTCCTCCATCGCCACCGCCACATACCAAAGCTACGCCAATATGGTCAAAGCCCGGATCACCCCTTACTTCAAACCTATGGAGATTGAACTCAAGGATCTGTCCCCGCAACACATCGAGGACTTCTATCAGAAGATCCTGAGTGACAACTGCACGACAAACACCGTGATCCATTACCACGCAATCATCCGCAAGGCACTGCAGAGTGCGGTAAGGAAAGACATTATCACAAAAAATCCGGCCGATAAAGTTGACCGCCCCAAAAAGAATGTCTACCACGGCACCTTCTACACTGAGAGCGAGATGCTGGAGCTGTTTGATGCGGTGGAAGGCGATCCCCTTGAACTGTGCGTGAAGATTGCCGCCTATTACGGTCTGCGCCGAAGCGAGGTGTTGGGGCTGAGATGGAGCGCCATCGATCTGGAGCGCAAGACCATCTCCATCAGCCACAAGGTTATCGAGGCAGAGGTGAATGGGAAATTCGTCCCGGTTGGAGAAGATGTACTGAAAACCAAGTCCAGTTTTCGGACACTACCCCTCATCCCCGCAGTGGAAAAACTGATCCTGGCAGAAAAAGAAAAGCAGGAGATGTACAGAAGACTGTTCAAAAAGTCCTACTGCAGAGATTATCTCGAATACATCTGTGTAGATCAATGCGGCAGACTTCTACGTCCGAATTATGTGACAGAACACTTCAGCTGGATCATTGAGAAATACGGCTTGCGGAAAATCCGGTTCCACGATCTACGGCATACCTGCGCAAGTCTTCTGCTTAACAGCGGAGAAAATATCACAATGAAGCAGATCCAAATATGGCTGGGACATAGTACCTATTCCACAACAGCAGACATCTACGCACACTTGGATCACAACGCACAGCAGGCTCCTGCAAATACAATGAATGGTATGTTCATTCGCGGGGCCAAAGATTGTGCGGTGCAGCCAATATAAAAAAGCTGGCAGTGATTTCACACTGCCAGCTCTGGCGGAGGAGGTGGGGGTCGAACCCACGCGCCGGTCACCCGACCTACGAGATTTCGAGTCACGCCTCTTCACCACTTGAGTACTCCTCCGTATCTTTCAAACACCTGCTCCCGTAGATAAAGCAAAGTGTTAGAAAAAGCGTAGATATTCAATTTTCCAAAAGCGTAGATAAACCGGAATCCCAGTCAAATCAAGGGGCTGCGGGGTCAGGTGGAGATATGGCCTACACGATTTCGAGTCAAGCTCGTTACGACCACTTCGATACGTCTCCCTATTCAGGCTGCGGCGGATATCCGCTGCAGCCCTATTATTATAACAAAAACCCGCCGGAACGTCAACCTTCCCGGCGGGTTTTGCGCAAATTTTCTTACTTGCCGGCCAGCAGAATGGACAGCACTGCCTTCTGAACGTGGAGGCGGTTTTCCGCCTCGGTGAAGATCTCGTCGGCGTGGTCCTCAAAGACCGCGTTGGAGATTTCCTCGCCCCGGTGGGCGGGCAGGCAGTGAAGGACCATGGCGTCGGGCTTGGCGCCCTGCAGCAGCTGATTGGTCAGCTGATAGCCCTGGAAGTCCCGCATCCGGCGCTCGGTCTCCTCCTCGCCGACGGTGTTGTTCCAGACGGCGGTGACCACCACGTCGGCGTCCCGGACGCCCTCCCGGGGGTCATGGAGCAGGGTAAAGGCCGAGCCATACTTATGGGCGAACATCAGCACATCCGCCGCCGGACGGTAGGCCGGGGGACAGACGCAGGTAACCTGCATTCCGGCCAGCAGGCCGCCCACAATCAGGCTGTTGGCCATGTTGTTGCCGTCGCCCACAAAGCAGAGCTTCTGGCCCGCCAGGGCGCCCCGCCGTTCCCGAATGGTCATCAGGTCGGCCAGCACCTGGCAGGGATGGGCGTAGTCGGTCAGGCCGTTGATGACCGGGACGCCGGCGTATTCCGCCAGCTCTTCCAGGTCCCGCTGGCGGTAGGTCCGCCAGACAATGCAGTCGTAATAGCGGCCCAGCACCCGGGCGGTATCCCGCAGGGGCTCGCCCCGGGCGGCCTGCAGCTCGGTGGCGGCATTCATATAGCTGCCCAGGCCGCCCAGCTGGTAGATGCCCACCTCAAAGCTGGTACGGGTCCGGGTGGAGGTCTTGGAGAACATCAAAGCCACGCTCTTGCCCTCCAGCAGGTGAGGCGTACCGCCGGCCTTCTGGGCGGCCTTCAGCTCGTCGGCCACGTCCAGAATGTGGTACAGCTCCTCCCGGGTCAGGTCGTTCATTTTCAGCAGATGCTTCATGTCGTCCTCCCTTGCTCAGGACTGGACCGGGTCCAACCCGCACAGCACCTCATCCAGAATCACCAGGGCCCGCTCGATGTCGTGGGCGGTCACCACCAGCGGCGGCAGCAGCCGCAGACGGGTCTTGGCGGTCAGGACCAGCAGGCCCCGCTCCCGGCAGGCTGCCAGCACATCGGCTGCGTTGATGCCATCCTCAAACTGGATGCCCAGCATCAGGCCCAGGCCGGTGACGCCCTTCACATGGGGCAGACGCTCCAGGCCGGCCCGCAGCTGGGCGGCGTGCTCCCGCACACCGGCCAGGAAGCTCTCGTCCAGCCGTTCCAGCACCACGTTGGCGCCGGCGCAGACCACCGGGTTGCCGCCGAAGGTGGAGCCGTGGCTGCCGGGACCCATGCCGGCGGCCACCTTCTCGCTGACCAGCACGGCGCCGATGGGCAGGCCGCCGCCCAGGCCCTTGGCCAGGGTGACGATGTCGGGCCGGAGATTGAACTGCTCACAGGCCAGGAAGGTGCCGGTGCGGCCCACGCCGGTCTGGACTTCGTCCACAATCAGGACCAGGTCCTTTTCGTCGCACAGGGTCCGCACGGCCTGGACAAATTCCTGGTCCAGAGGCACCACGCCGCCCTCGCCCTGGACCAGCTCCAGCATGACGGCACAGGTGTGCTTGTCCACCAGCTTGGTCAGAGCCTCGATATCCCCCGCGGGGGTGTAGAGGAAGCCCTCGTTGAAGGGTCCGAAGTAGTGATGGAAGGTATCCTGACCGGTGGCGGTCAGGGTGGCGATGGTGCGGCCGTGGAAGCTGTTCACCAGGGTGATGATCTGGTCCCGGCCCTCGCCGTAGTGGTCAAAGCTGTACTTCCGGGCGGCCTTGATGGCGCCCTCGTTGGCCTCGGCGCCCGAGTTGCCGAAGAACACCTTGCTCATGCCGGTGCGGCGGCACAGCCGCTTGGCCAGCTTGGAGCAGGGGGAAGTGTAGTACAGGTTGGAGGTGTGCTGCAGCTTGTGGGCCTGCTTGGAGACGGCCTCGGCCCAGTTCAGGTCGCAGTAGCCCAGGCTGTTGACCCCAATGCCGCTGGTGAAATCCAGATAGCTCTGGCCCTCGGGGCCGTAGGCGTGGAGGCCGTGGCCCTTCTCGATGACGATGGGGTTGCGGTTATAGGTATGCAGGACATAGTCGTTGTCCCGCGCAATGACTTTTTCGGAATCCATAGTGTTGCCTCCCTGATCTTGAAACAATCGGATGGGACATCCGCCCCGCCGGGGGCGGAGACATGGGAGCCCGTCCGGCCTGCCATACGGCGGGCCGCGGGCGGCTTATTCCCGGTGGCTGCGGCGGTAGAACCGGGTGCCCGAGCCACGGTTGGAGAACAGTTCCAGCAGAACGGTGTGGGGGACCCGGCCGTCGATGATGACCGCCTCATGGACGCCCTGATAGATGGCGTCGGCCATGCCGCCGATCTTGGGGATCATGCCGCCGGCAATGATGCCGGCCGCCTTGTAGCCCTCGATCTCGCTGACCTCCACCTCGGGAATCAGGGTGCTCTCGTCGTCCTTGTCCCGCAGCAGGCCGGCGATATCGGTCATGGAGACCAGCTTCTCGGCCTTAAGGGCAATGGCGATCTGGGCTGCGGCGGTGTCGGCGTTGACGTTATAGGGCTGGCCCAGGTCATCCATGCCCACGGTGGCGATGACGGGGATATAGCCCCGGTCCAGCAGGCTGGAGATCAGGGTGGTGTCCACATGGACCACCTCGCCCACATAGCCCAGCCGGCTGTCCATCTCGGCACAGCGGAGCATCTGGCCATCCATGCCGCACAGGCCCACGCCGCGGCCCCGGAGCTTGGCCACCAGGTCCTTGTTGACCTTGCCGGCCAGCACCTGCTGGACGATCTCCATGGTGGCCTGGTCGGTGACTCGCAGGCCGCCCACAAAGTGGCTCTCGACCCCCACCTTTTTCAGCATGTCGTTGATGGCCGGGCCGCCGCCGTGGACCAGCACCACCCGGACCCCCAGCAGGGTCAGGGTGACCAGGTCGTTCATGACGGCGTTCTTCAGGTCTTCATTGATCATCGCGTTGCCGCCGTACTTGATGACCATGGTTTTGCCGTGGTATTTCTGGATGTAAGGTGTTGCCTCCGAAAAGAGGAGGGCCATTTGTTCGTTTTTCATATGCTTTCTTTCCCGCTCTCAGGTTCTGTAATCCCCATTGATTTTCACGTAGTCATAGGTCAGGTCGCAGCCCCAGGCCTTGGCGCAGGCGCTGCCCAGGCCCATTTCCACCCGGACAAGGATATCGTGCTCGGCCAGCACCTTGGCGGCCTCCTCCTCGCTGTAGGGGTGATAGGCTGCGTTTTCGCAGACATACACCTCGCCGGCGGCGCTGGACAGCCAGACGCAGACCTTATCGATGGAGAAGTCCCCCGGCGTATAGCCGATGGCGCAGAGGATACGGCCCCAGTTGGCGTCCCGGCCAAAGACCGCCGCCTTGAACAGGTTGGAGCAGACCACGCTGCGGGACACCGCCCGGGCGGTCTTGAGGTCGGGCGCACCCGACACCTCGCAGGTAATCAGGTGGGTGGCGCCCTCGCCGTCGCCGGCGTGCTCGGCGCACATATGCTCGGCGATGGCGGTCAGAGCCTCCACAAAGGCGTCGTAGTCGGGGCCCTCGGCGTCCACCACCGGGTTGCCCGCCAGGCCCGAGGCCATGACGATCAAGGTATCGTTGGTGGAGGTGTCCAGGTCCACGCTCATCTGGTTGTAGGTGCCGGGCACCACTTCCCGCAGAGCCTTCTGAAGCATGGCGGGGCTGACCGCCGCGTCGGTGGTGTAGAAGGCCAGCATGGTGGCCATGTTGGGGGCGATCATGCCGCTGCCCTTGCCGATGGCGCCCACGGTGCAGGTCTTGCCGCCCAGCTCAAACTGGATGGCATACTCCTTTTTGTGGGTGTCGGTGGTCATGATGGCGGTGGCGGCGTCGGCGCTGCCCTCGGCGGTGGCGGCCAGCTTGGCGGCGGCCACCGGGATGCCGGCTGCAAAGGGATCGATGGTCATGGGCTGGCCAATCACGCCGGTGGAGGCGGGCAGCACGTCCTCGGCCGGGATGCCCAGAGCCTCACCGGTCAGGCGGCAGCATTCCTCCGCCAGCTCCACGCCGTTGGCGGCGCAGGTGTTGGCGTTGCCGCTGTTTACCAGGATGGCCTGGGCGTAGCCGTCGGCCAGGTGGGCGCGGTCCACCTTGATGGGCGCGCCGCAGACCTTATTGGTGGTATAGACGCCCGCCGCCGCACAGCGGACCTCGGCCTTGATGAGGGCCAGATCGTACTTGGTGCGGTTGGCACGGATGCCGCAGTGGACGCCCGCTGCCGCGAAACCTTTGGGGGCACAGATGCCGCCCGAAACCTCCTGATACTTCATGCTTTTCCTCCTTCGATATCCTTTCCAGTTCCTCTTTTGCGTTTGGGGCCGTCCGCGGCACGTCTTTCCCAACAGCGCGGCCGCGGGGATTTCTCTGAGAGCGGGCGGGCGGGGTTTATTCCAGCCCGGCCGTCTCGTCCAGACCCAGCATAATATTCATGCACTGCACCGCTGCGCCCGACGAACCCTTGCCCAGGTTGTCAAACAGGGAGATCAGCAGCATCTGGCTACCGTCGGGGCTGGCGGTGGTGTACAGTTCGATCCGGTCGGTGCCCTGCAGGGCGCCGGCGGCCAGCATCCCGTCCCCGGGCAGCTGGCCCAGGGGATGGACGGTGAACAGCTTTTCTCCGGCGTAGTAGTCGGCCAGGGCCTTGCTCACCGCCTCCGGGGTGACGCCGGGCAGCAGGTCCATCCGCAGGGGGACGGTGACCTCCATGCCCGAATAGTAGTCGTCCACAATGGGGCAGAACACCGGGGCAGCGGTCAGACCCGAAACCGCCGTCATTTCCGGCAGGTGCTTGTGGTGGAGGGTCAGGCCGTAGGCCCGGGGGGTGCTGTAGAGGGCCGGACGGGCGGCGTCCTCATACTCGGCGATCATCTTCTTGCCGCCGCCGGAATAGCCGGTGAGGCTGTGGCAGCTGAAGGGATAATCCGCCGGGACCAGTCCCATCTCCACCAGGGGCCGGGCCAGCACGATGAAGCCGGAAGCATGGCATCCCGGCACGGCCACCCGGTTGGCGGTGCGGATTTTTTCCCGCTGGCCCCGCAGCTCGGGGAAGCCGTACACCCAGCCCGGTGCGGTGCGGAAGGCGGTGGAGGTGTCCAGCACCTTCACCTCCGGCTTCACCAGTGGGATGACTTCTTTGGATGCCGCATCGGGCAGGCAGAGGAAGGCCAGGTCGGCCGAATTGATGACGGCGGCCCGCTTTTCCACGTCCTTGCGGTCGGCTTCGGCAATGTGGAGCAGTTCCAGCTCCGGCCGGCCGGCCAGCCGGTCCGCAATCCGCAGGCCGGTGGTGCCGGAGGAGCCGTCGATGAATACCTTGTAGCTCATGCCTTTTCCTCCTCCCAGGCGGCCAGGGCCTCCTCGGCCTGCTGAATCTGACGGCGGACACTGGCCGCGCTGGGGCCGCCGTAACTGGTGCGGCCCTCGCAGCAGTTGACCAGATCCACCGCCGCATACACATCCTGCTCAAACAGGGGGCTGTAGCTCTGGTATTCCTCCATGGTCAGCTCCTCCAGGACCTTGCCCTTGGCGATGCAGTCGGCCACCATCTGGCCGGTGAGCTTGTAGGCATCCCGGAAGGGCATCCCCTTCTTGGTCAGATAGTCGGCGCAGTCGGTGGCATTGATGAAGCCGGCTGCGGCGGCCCGGCGCATATTGGCAGGCAGGGTCCGCATGGTATCCAGCATGGGGGTGATGGTGGTAAGGCAGAGGGACAGGGTATCCACCGCGTCAAAGATGGCCTCCTTGTCCTCCTGCATGTCCTTGTTGTAGGCCAGGGGGATGCCCTTCATCATCACCAGCAGGGTGTTCAGGTCGCCGTAGACCCGGCCGGTCTTGCCGCGGATCAGCTCGGTGACGTCGGGGTTCTTCTTCTGGGGCATGATGGAGGAACCGGTGGTGAAGGCGTCGTCCAGCTCGATGAACTTGAATTCCCAGCTGCACCACAGGATGATTTCCTCCGACAGGCGGGACAGGTGCATCATGCAGACCGCCATGGCCGAGGCCAGTTCAATGCAGAAATCCCGGTCGGACACGCCGTCCATGCTGTTGGGGCAGGGGCCGGCAAAGCCCAGCTTCTCGGCGGTAAAGGCCCGGTCCAGGGGATAGGTGGTGCCGGCCAGGGCGCCCGAACCCAGAGGGCACTGGCTGTCCATCCGGCGGGTGGCGTCGGCGAAGCGGCCCAGGTCCCGCAGGAGCATCCAGGCATAGGCCATCAGGGCGTGGCCAAAGGTGACGGGCTGGGCCCGCTGCAGGTGGGTGTAGCCCGGCATCACCGCATCGGTGTTTTCGCCGGCCTTCTTGCAGATCACCCGGATCAGATCGGCGATCAGGCCCTGCAGCCGGACGCTCTCATCCCGCAGGGTGAGGCGGATATCCAGGGCCACCTGGTCGTTGCGGCTGCGGCCGGTGTGCAGGCGCTTGCCGGCGTCGCCGATGCGGGCGGTCAGGGTCTGCTCCACAAAGGTGTGGACGTCCTCGGCGGCGGGATCAATCTCCAGCTGGCCCGAGGCCAGATCGTCGGCAATGGAGGCCAGGCCGCCCAGAATTGCCTCGCAGTCCGCCTCCGAAATAATCCCCTGGCGGGCCAGCATGGCGGCGTGCACGCCGCTGCCCTTCATGTCCTGGGCAATCATCCGCTGGTCAAACCGGATGGAAGAATTGAAATCATTCACGCGGGAGTCCACCGCTTTGGAAAAGCGGCCTTTCCAGAGTTGTTCAGCCATGTGGGGCTCCTTTCAAAACAAGATCACAGACCGGCCTGTCCCCAGCGGCATTTGCCGAAAAACGGCAAAGCCGCCGCAGGAAGTACACGTCCTGCGGCGGTGCCGCCGGCCTCACGGCCGGTGAGGTGTTACCTTTGCCCGGAAAGTGTGAAATGACGGGCAAAGGGGAAGAAAGCAACGCAATCTTTTTTGCAGATTAGTCCTTGGGCCAGCTCTTGGACAGCTTTGCCCGCTCCTTGATGGACAGGCCGAACAGGTTGATGAAGCCGGCGGAATCAGCCTGGTTGTAGTCCTCGTCCTCGCCGAAGGAAGCAGTCTGCTCATCGTACAGAGTGTAGGGCGAGGTGACGCCGGCATTGATCATGTTGCCCTTGTACAGCTTGAGCTTGACGTCGCCGGTGACGGTCTTCTCCAGGCTGTCGGCGAAGGCGTCCAGAGCCTCGCGCAGCGGGGTAAACCACTGGCCGTTGTAGACGATGTCGGCGTACTTCTGGGCCAGCTGAGCCTTGAAGTGAGCGCTCTCCTTGTCCAGGGTGATGGTCTCCAGGACATTGATGGCCTTGTACAGGATGGCGCCGCCCGGGGTCTCATAGACGCCGCGGCTCTTCATGCCCACCAGCCGGTTCTCGACGATGTCCAGCAGGCCGATGCCATTCTCGCCGCCCAGCTTGTTCAGGTACTCCACCAGTTCCACAGCGCCCATTTCCTTGCCGTCCACAGCGGTGGGGATGCCCTTCTCAAAGTGGATGGTCACATAGGTCGGGGTGTCGGGAGCCTGCTCGGGGCTGACGCCCAGCTCCAGGAAGCCCTCCTTGTTGTACTGGGGCTCGTTGGCGGGGTTCTCCAGGTCCATGCCCTCGTGGGACAGGTGCCACAGGTTCTTGTCCTTGGAGTAGTTGGTCTCACGGCTGATCTTCAGGGGGATGTTGTGAGCCTCAGCGTAGTCGATCTCCTCGTCACGGCTCTTGATGTCCCACTCACGCCAGGGAGCGATGATGGCCATTTCGGGGCAGAAGGCCTTGAGGGTCAGCTCGAAACGGACCTGGTCGTTGCCCTTGCCGGTGCAGCCGTGGCAGATGGCGTCAGCGCCCTCGGCGATGGCGATGTCGGCCAGAGCCTTGGCGATGCAGGGACGTGCAAAGGAGGTGCCCAGCAGGTAGTCCTCATACTTTGCGCCGAACTTCAGGGTGGGGAAGATGTAGTTCTCCACGAAGTCCTTCTTCAGGTCCAGGACGTACAGCTTGGAAGCGCCGGTCTTCTTGGCCTTCTCTTCCAGGCCGTCCAGCTCGGTGCCCTGGCCCACGTCGCCCGACACGGCGATGACCTCACAGTTGTTGTAGTTTTCCTTCAGCCAGGGGATGATGATGGAGGTATCCAGGCCGCCCGAGTAGGCCAGCACAACCTTCTTGATGTCTTCCTTTTTCTTCATGACTCCTCGCTCCTTTTCGCGTAGTTTTGTAAGTTTCACACTTTCGGCCGCACGCCCTTTGGTGCGGCGCCAGCGCCTCGTGCGCTACTGTCATTATTATACGCCGCGGGCATTTATCGTCAATGCAGAAAAATAACAAACCTTTTGGCATTTCCGGGGCAGATTTAAGGCATTTTGTATTTTTATGCAGCTTTTACCGTATAATTATCGTTATATGCAATCATAGATTAAAACTTTTCCCGCCCCGCCTGAGGCGGAAGGCACCCGCCCTGCGGGCTTTCCTCTTGCGGTACCCTGAATTTTCTGCGCGTCAAAGATAACGCTTGAAAATTCAGACCGCTGTGTTTGCCCCACAACAAACAATGCGAGGGCCAGCTCGTGAGAGCCGGCCCTCGCAGAGGGACCCTATCTTTCGTGACGCAAAAGTTCTTTTGTTTTGGTGCGATCAACAACAGAAGGAATATTGGT
>NZ_NFLL01000029.1 GCF_002160895.1 Faecalibacterium sp. An122
GGCCGCGAGACCGTTTCGGCCTACGCAGCAGCCAAGGGCGGCCTGAAGATGCTGACCAAGAACATTGCCTCCGAGTACGGCGCTTACAACATCCAGTGCAACGGCATCGGACCCGGCTACATCGCCACCCCGCAGACTGCGCCCCTGCGTGAGATCCAGCCCGACGGCAGCCGTCATCCCTTCGACCAGTTCATCATCGCCAAGACTCCGGCCGGCCGCTGGGGCGAGGCGGAGGACCTGGGCGGACCCGCTGTCTTCCTGGCTTCGGATGCTTCCAACTTCATCAACGGCCACATCCTGTATGTGGACGGCGGCATCCTGGCCTACATCGGCAAGCAGCCCCAGTAAAAGATTCATACCCCGCTTTGTAAAAGGCCGGGCCCTGGTTTTCAGGGCCCGGCCCTTTTTGCGTTTCTGAATCAATATGACAGCGCCCGCGCAGGCGGGCGCTGGTCTGAAAAGCTTTTTGCCAGGCTTTTTCTCGAAAAAGCCGAAAACCCCCGCTCACCCCCGCGAATGCCTGGATAAATAACCCCGGGTCTCCCGGGCCACTTCCCCCGAAAGACCCATCAGGCCCACCAGGTTGGGCAGCATCATCAGGCCGTTGAAGGTGTCCGACAGACTCCAGGCTGAGCTGAATTCCACATTGGCTCCGGCGGCGATGAGGGCCAGAAAGGCCAGCCGGTAGGCGAACAGCGACCCCGGGCCAAAGAGATAGGACCAGCACTCGGCGCCGTACTGGCTCCACCCCAGCATGGAGGACCAGGCGAACAGCAAGACCGCCCCCGCAATGAAGGCCGGCCCCAGCGCACCGAAGGTGGAGGAAAAAGCCTCTCCGGCCAGGTCGGGGGCAGGGGAGAGGGTGAGCATCTGGCCGGTGCGAAGGTCCACCAGACCCGAGGTGAGCATGGCCAGCGCCGTCATGGTGCAGACCAGGAAAGTGGACACAAAAACCTGAAAAATTCCCCACATGCCCTGCTGGACCGGTTCCCGGGTGGAGGCGGACCCGCTGGCGATGGCGGAGGAACCCAGACCCGCCTCGCTGGAAAAGCTGCCCCGCATAAAACCCCAGCGCACCGCCGCCGCGGCGCCGTAGCCCATGACCCCGCCTCCGGCGGCCTGCAGCCCAAAGGCTCCTTTCAGGATGGCCCCCAGCGCCGCCGGAAGGGCGGATGCGTGGGTGACAATCACCGCCAGCGCGCCCAGCAGGTAAAAAACAGCCATAAAGGGCACCAGCTTTTCGGCGGCGGACGCCACCCCGCGCATCCCGCGCCAGAGAATCAGCCCGGTGACGCCGGCCAGAACCATGCCGGTGACCAGAGGCGGCAGGTGAAAGACGGTTTCCAGGCTGGCGGCGATGGCGTTGGCCTGGCTCAGGTTGCCGATGCCGAAGGAGGCCAGCACGCACAGGAGGGCAAACAGCCCCGCCAGCACCCGGCCCAGAGTTTTGCAGCCGGGCCGGGCCCCCAGGCCCAGCGTCAGGTAATACATGGGCCCGCCGTGCCACAGGCCGTCCTGCTGCTGACGGTACCGCAGGCCCAGCAGGTTTTCGGCGTAGGAGGTCATCATTCCGAAAAAGGCCATGACCCACATCCAGAAAATGGCCCCCGGCCCGCCGCTGATGAGGGCCACCGCCACCCCTACGATGCTTCCGGTGCCGATGGTGGCCCCCAGAGCAGTGCACAGGCTCTGCAGCGGGCTGATGCTGCCCTCGCCCTCCTGGGCCAGCTCGGGCTGGCGGGTCAGGATGGCCCCCAGGGTTTTCCCCAGCCAGAGTTTCAGGTGGACCAGCTGAAACCATCCGGTGCGAAGGGTCAGCCAGAGCCCGGCAGCGGCCAGCAGGCCGACCCCGGCTGGTCCCCACACCAGTTCGTTGACCGCGGTGAGCATTTTTTCACCCCCCAGACAAAAAAGAGGAGCCGTACCTGAGCGGTACAGCTCCTTTTATTTGTATGATGCGCGGGGGAAAGCTATGAGGGCGGATCAGGCGTTTTTGGCCTGATGGAGCCGGCTTTCCTCCTTGGAGGGGTGCTTGGGCAGCAGGCCGGCCCGGTCCAGAGCGGGCTTGACGGCCAGATACAGCAGCACTACGCAGACGGTGGACACCAGGCTGTTCACCAGGGTGACGCCGCCGGCCACAGCGGCCAGCGCCTGGGCGGCGGTGTATTCCTGGCCGAAAATGTAGACGTTGCGGAAGTAGCCCAGCAGGGGGTCGGTGATGACGTTGACCAGCAGGCCCGATGCGGCCGACACCGTCACCCGCACCACATAGGACAGGCGGCGGGTGGTGTCGGCGTTGTCGATGCGGCACAGGCGGTGGGCCACCACGCCGCACACCACGCCGATGATGAATTTCAGCACAAAGGTGGTGATGGCGTAGCCCGGGTCACCGGCCAGAATGTCGGCCAGAGCCAGGCCGATGGCGCCGGCCAGACCGCCCGAGACGCCGTCCATCAGCAGGGCGGCCAGAGCGGTGAAGGTGTTGCCCAGATGGAAGGACGAGCCCCCGTAAAAAGGCACCCGGAAGAACAGATAAGCGGCGAAGCTCAGCGCGGCCATGACGCCGGTGAGAGCCAGCTCGTGCGGGGTAAAGCTGCGCTTGTACAGCGCGCTGGCGAACAGAATCACAATGACGACGACGGCCAGCAAAAGCCACATCGCGGTGGATGACATGACGATCCCTCCCAAAAAAGTTTTACATCCTGGCCCTTGACAACCGGGCCCTGTGCAGGTATGCTCCTATTATAATCAAAACTGGCTCCATGAAAATACCCAGAATACAACTTTTTTGTGGTATCAGTTTGAAGGGGAGGGAATCAGAATGCTGCATTTGACCACAGCTTTGGACCCGGCTTCCCAGGTGCCGCTGTATGAGCAGCTGTACCGGAGCCTGGTGGCCGAGATTCGGGCCGGACAGCTTCCGGCGGGGACCCGGATGCCAGGCAAGCGCAGCCTGGCCGAGGCGCTGTCGGTGTCGGTGAATACGGTGGACGGGGCCTATCAGCTGCTGGCGGCGGAGGGCTATCTGGCCAGCCGGCCCCGCAGTGGCTTTTATGTACAGGAATACCCGTCCCTGCCGGGGGAGAAGAATCCCGGCGGAACGGGCGAGCCGCCGGAGACGGCGGCAAAAACCGGCGAAATCCCCACAGCCGGGCAGCCGGTGCGGTACGATCTGTCCACCAGCGGCGTGGATACCGGGCTGTTTCCATTCCGCACCTGGGCGCGGCTCCAGAAAGAGCTGCTGTATACCTCGCCGGACCTGCTGGCCCGGGGCGACCCCAAGGGGGATGTGCAGCTGCGGCAGGCCCTGACCGAATATCTGGCGGAATACCGGGGGGTGCGCTGCACGCCGGACCAGATTGTGGTGGGCGCGGGCATGGAATACCTTCTCAGCCTGCTGGCGCCTCTGCTGACGGGGCCGGCGGCGGTGGAAAACCCCGGCTATCCCCGGGCCCGCCGGGTGCTGGAAAACAGCGGCCACAGCTGCCGGTTTCTGCCGGTGGATGAAGGGGGACTGTCGGTGACGGATCTGGCGTCCTCCGACGCGGCGGTCTGCTATGTGACCCCCAGCCATCAGTTCCCCACCGGGGTGACCATGCCGGCCCCCCGGCGGGCCGAACTGCTGGGCTGGGCCGCTGCGCGCCCCGGCCAGCGGTATATCATTGAGGACGACTACGACTCGGAATTCCGCTTCGACACCCGGCCCCTGCCCAGCCTGCAGGGGATGGCGGGGGCGGACGGCCCGGTGATTTATCTCTCCACGGTGGCCCGCAGCCTGGCTCCCGGCATCCGTATCGCCTATATGGTGCTGCCCCAGCATCTGCTACCGGCCTGGGAAAAGCGCTACGCCCTCTATTCGGGCACCGTCAGCCGGTTTGAGCAGCAGACGCTGGCCCGGTTCATTGGGGAGGGCTATTTCACCCGCCATCTGGCCCGCAGCCGGGTGGCCTATAAGGCCCGGCGCAACGCCCTGGCCCAGGCCCTTGCCGAGGCGTTTGGCCCGGCGGTGCGGCTGTCGGGGCTCCATACCGGGCTTCACCTGCTGGCCCAGTTTACCGGGCCGGTTCCGCCGGATACGGTGCTGGCCGAGGCCGCCCGGCAGGCCGGCATCCGGCTGGCAGCCCTCAGCAGCTATTACATGGCGGATTCTTCTTCCTGTCCCTCCGGCACGCTGGTGCTGGGGTATGGCGCGCTGGAGGACGGACTCTGTTCCTCGCTGGCCGAGACATTGAAGAAGGCCTGTACAGCGGCCTGGGAGGTGTCGTCCAGATGATACAGGCCGGTGCGGCGGTCCAGCTCCCCCGGCAGGGCGCTGCTGGCCACCTCGGCCTGGTTGTTGGCCAGCAGTTCCAGCGTGTCCTCCAGGGTCAGCAGGTCCCCGGCGGTCAGATCGGTGAGAAGGGAACCGCTGGACTGGCGCAGGGCTTCGGGCAGGGAAGCCGGCAGGACGTCCAGGTTCTGGCGGAAAAAGGCATCCCAGACGGCGGCCCGGGCTCCGGCCACCGTTTCGGGGGCCAGCGTCTGGGACAGTTCGGTGAGGAAGGCGTGGGCGGCAGCGGCGCTCCAGTCGCCGACGCCGGCCTGCTCAAAGCGTTCCAGCTCGCTGGCAGTCAGAGCGCCCGAAAATCCCACCCGCAGATTGCCGTAGCTGTCGCAGAGGGAGACGAGGGTGTCGGTGGTGGCGGCCAGATAGTGGGCGTCCTCCGGCAGGTCCAGCACCTCCCGCAGGCCCTGCAGACAGCGGGCGGGCCCGGCGGCATTGTAGCAGGCGGCCAGAGTGGCCTCCCCATCGCTGAAGGGGACGGCCAGCTGGCCCGGAACTGCCATCAGATGGATGCAGTTCTGGTCTGCATTCAGATAGAGAAGAAGAAAGGCCGGGTCCTCCCCGGCGACACAGGTTAAAAGGGTCAGGTGGTTTTCCTCCCGGGGCAGCAGCACCGGCACGCCGCTCTGGCTTTCGGATGCCCGGACCCGCTGGGCGGACTGGTACTGTGCAAAGAGGATTGTGGCCGCCACCAGCGGCAGCAGGACCAGCAGGGTGACCCACAGCGAGGTCCAGAAACTTTTCCAGCCTTTGGTTTCCATTGAGGCAGCCTCCTTGGAATGGATTGGGATGATGCCGGCCCGCAGGGGCCGGTGCAGATTGCGTATAAAGTATACACCGGGCGGGCAGACTGTATGCAGTCCAACCCACAAGGAGGTTTCAAAAGCATGAGCGATTCCATCGACCGTTCCGTCCCGGATCAGGACAAGATGATGAGCCTGCCGGAGCCGGAGGATTTCTGGCTGGAGCTGGGCCCCGCCAGCGCATATTATGGCACCGACGCCTACGACACCGCTCTGCGGGAAGGGGATGCGTCCCCCGACGCCAAACGTCTTGGCTGGACCGGTGCAGAGCCGGGCAAGGGCAGCCTGGACGACGTCCCGCCCGAGGACCGGTAACTGATTTTGCGCGTATTCCTGCGGCCTCCGCCTGCCCGGCGGAGGCTTTTTTGGCAAAAATAAAAATCCTTGAAAAAAGTACTTGACAATCCCGCTGGTTGTGGTATAATAACTCACGTCCTCAGCCGGACGGCCGGACAAAAACAAAATAAGCGGATATGGCGGAATTGGCAGACGCGTTAGATTCAGGTTCTAATCGGGGCAACTCGGTGGAGGTTCAAGTCCTCTTATCCGCACCAAGGCGATCTCAGAAATGAGATCGCCTTTTGTTTTGCCTGCGGGCATTTGCCGCCGCACAAGAAGATAAAAACCGCCGGACACAGGGGCAGGCGCCCTTTGTGCTCGGCGGTTTTCATTTTATAGGAATCCCGGCGGAACTGCCGGCAAAACATTGATTGGGATCAGATCTTGTGGTACTTGCGGTCCTCTTCTTCGTAGATGGGGTCGCAGGTGACATACATGCCCAGACGGTTGAGGGTCTCGCTGTCCACGCGGGAGAGGATGACCGTCGAGTGCATGTCGCAGCCCTTAAGGTTGGGCAGCTGGTTCAGAGCGGCCTCGGCGTATTTGTTCTCCAGGATGGAGCTGGACAGGGCGATCAGAATCTCGTCGGTGTGGAGGCGGGGATTCTTGCTGCCGAAATAGGTGGTCTTGAGCTTCTGGATCGGCTCAATGGCCCGGGCCGACACCAGTTCGATTTCCTGGTCGATGCCCGCCAGCTTTTTCAGGGCGTTGAGCAGGGCCGAGGAAGCGGCGCCCAGCAGGGGACCGGTCTTGCCGGTGACGATGGAGCCGTCCGGCAGCTCGATGGCGGCGGCGGGCAGGCCGCCGGTCTTTTCGGAGCGGGCGTGGGCCATCTTTTCCACGGCCCGGCTGCCCACCGTCAGACCTGCCTGGTTGACCAGCAGCTCCAGCTTGAAGCGGTCGTCCTTGGCGGTGCCGCCCACTTTCTGGTCGCACAGGCACTTCATGTAGCGGCGCAGAATCTCCTTCAGAGAGGCCTCGCGGCAGACTTCATCGTCAATGATGCAGTTGCCGGCCATGTTGACGCCCATGTCGGTGGGGGAGCGGTAGGGGCTCTTGCCGGCGATCAGGTCGAACATGGCGTTCAGCACCGGGAAGATCTCGATGTCGCGGTTGTAGTTGACCGCCGTCTCCCCGTAGGCCTCCAGATGGAAGGGGTCGATCATGTTGACGTCGTTCAGGTCGGCGGTGGCGGCCTCATAGGCCAGGTTCACCGGGTGCTTCAGGGGCAGGTTCCAGATGGGGAAGGTCTCAAACTTGGCGTAGCCGGCCTTCACGCCGCGCTTGTATTCATGGTACAGCTGGGACAGACAGACCGCCATTTTTCCGCTGCCGGGGCCGGGGGCGGTGACCACCACCAGGGGCCGCTCGGTCTCGATGTAGTCGTTTTTGCCGTAGCCCTCGTCGCTGACGATCCGCGCCACATCGCCGGGGTAACCTGCAATCTTGTAGTGGCGGAAGGTGCGGATGCCCAGGCTGTTGAGCTTTTTCTCAAAGGCTTCCACTTCCGGCTCGGGGGTGTACATGGTCACGCAGACGCTGCCCACAAACAGCCCCACGCCCTGGAAGGCGTCGATCAGGCGCAGCACGTCCATGTCGTAGGTGATGCCGTAGTCGCCGCGGATCTTGTTGTTGATGATGTCTTCTGCGCTGATGACCACGATGATCTCGGCCTGATCCTTCAGCTGCAGCAGCATCTGGAGCTTGGAGTCGGGCTGGAAACCGGGCAGCACGCGGGAAGCATGGTAATCGTCGAACAATTTGCCGCCGAATTCCATATACAGCTTGTTGTCGAACTGGGCGATCCGGTCCCGGATATGCGCCGACTGCATGGCAAGGTACTTGTTGTTGTCAAATCCTATGTTCATCTGCGTCCCACTTTCCTCTAAAAATTCCATGCGGGCAGGCCCGGCCGGACTTGCCCGCGGTTAAAATGCACACTAAATTCAGTATACCACACTCAAAACCGCGGTGCAATTCCACTTTTTGATTCAAGGGCCGATCCTGCGCCCGGACGGCAGAGAATCCTGAAAGGCTCTTTTGGGATTTTTTGTTTAAAAAGTGGGAATTTTTGTCCGGAGGGGTCTGGACAAATCCAAATAAATGTGCTATAACAATCTAGTAAACATAGCCGGTGTCGATGACGGTGAGGTCCCACCTGTTCCCATTCCGAACACAGAAGTTAAGCTCACTTGTGCCGAAGATAGTTGGCTGGAAACGGCCTGTGAAAATAGGTAGATGCCGGCATTATGCACCTCTAGCTCAGTTGGTAGAGCAACTGACTCTTAATCAGTGGGCCCAGGGTTCGAGTCCCTGGAGGTGCACCACAAAAAGCACACAGCAAGGACGGAACGTCCGGGCTGTGTGCTTTCTTTTTTGCCTTTGCGCCGAATCGGACTACTTTTTGACTGCCTTTGGATTCAGGCGGGTGGAAAAACGGGGCTTATTTCCGGACGGCGGCCACCAGCAGCATCATGGGCCGCCGCATTTCGTCTTTCATGCCCTCCAGATGCAGCATTTCCGCAGGGGGCTGGGGCTCCACAACATGCTGCAGCTCAAAGCCGTTGATCAGCAGGGTGTTCAGGTAGGTGGTCAGAGTCCGGTGGTACTTGATGACCTTTTCCCCCAGAAAAACCGCCTCCCGGCGGCCTTCATAGTAATAGTTGTCCACCGGAAAATGAAGGATCTTTCCGTTTTGGTCGTAGTACCAGTCCTGGGTGCCGTAGGCGGTGAACACCGGGTGTTCCACCGAAAAGACAAAATGGCCGCCGGGCCGGACCCATTGGGCAATCCGGGCCGCCAGGGTCCCAAAATCCTGTACATAGTGGAAGGCCAGAGAGCTCAAAACCACGTCGAAGCTCTCGTCGGGAAAGTCCAGGTCCTCCATGGCGATGCGCTGGTACTGGATCTGCGGGGCGGAGTTGATTTCCCGGGCCTTTTGAAGCATTTTCTCGGAAATGTCCGTGCCCAGCACCGAGGAGGCCTGATGGTCGGCGGCGTACTTGCAATGCCAGCCGTAACCGCACCCCAGGTCCAGAACCCGCTGCCCCGCAAAAGCGGGAAGCATCTTCTGCAGCTCGGACCATTCGCCGGCCCCCTGCAGGCCCTTCTGGGACCGCAGCATCTGGCTGTATTTCTGGAAAAAGACGTCGTTGTCGTATTTGTTTTCTTTCATGTTCGGGTCCTCCCATGTAAATATCGCAAGTGTTTCTGTGATGATTTACATGGGTTTATGCAATTTTTTGGGAGATGATGCCGCCGCGCATGGCGATGCCCCCTTTCCGGATGGCGCGTTCGTTATAAATATAAGAGGGGATCGCCCGGCCCGCGGGCAGGCTGACCCTCGAAAAAGCAGCGGGGAACCGGGCGCACATCAAGCGGCCCGGGGAGCCTGGCGGCAGGAAATATCCCTGCACTGCCCCAGAATACCACAACCCAAGGCAAATTTCCATAGACCGCGGGGGAGAGAAGGCTGCCTCAAAATTTTCACGATTGAATACTTGACTTTGTCAAGCTATGCTGCTATACTTGACTAGGTCAAGAGAAAAGACCCTTGCAATCCACTTCAGAAAGAAGATCCTGCTATGTATGAAGCCATCACCAGCCCCCTGAATTACGGCGGGCTTGTTTTAAAGAACCGGATTATTTTTGCCCCCACCAGCATGGGCCTGCCCATGGAGGAACAGATGGCCTACCTACGCCGCCTGGCCGCCGGCGGCTGCGCCATGATTATCATTGGGGATGTGCCGGTGCTGCCCGGCAAATTCGGGCCGTCCCTGTATTCCCAAAAGGGCTTTGCCTATTACAAGGCCATGGTGGATGCCATCCACAGCGAGGGCTGCCGGATCTGCGCCCAGCTGCATCAGTCCGATTCCAACCTGAAAGGGATGCTCAAGTACATCCCCGGCGTGCTGACCAAGAAAATCTCGATGGAGGAGCTGCGCCCCCTTCTGAACCAGCAGGTGGGGCCCTACATCACCGGCCTGCCGGTGGAGAAGATTCACCGGATCACCGAGGCCTTCGGCACCGCCGCCGAAAAGGCGGTGGAGGCCGGCTTTGATATGGTCCAGGTCCACGGGGACCGGATGTGCGGCAGTTTCAGCTCCTCGGTGTTCAATCACCGCACCGATGCCTACGGCGGCAGCCCCGAAAACCGGGCCCGCTTTGCGGTGGAGGCAGTGTCCGCCATCCGCCGCCGTCTGCCCCAGCTGCCCATCGACTACAAGCTGGCGGTACGGCAGGAGAACCCCCACTACGGCAACGCCGGCGTGCTGGAGGAAGAGCTCCCCGTCTTTGTGCCCCTGCTGGAACAGGCGGGAGTCACCAGCTTCCATGTGACCCTGGCCAACCACGGGGAACTGAGCGACACCATCCCGCCCCGGAATCACCCGGTCTTTGGGGATGAGGGCTGCTTCTTGAAGTTCTGCGACCAGGTGCGGGCCCTGAGCCAGCTGCCCATCTGCGGGGTGGGCGGCCTGGGTGACCCCGACTTTGTGGAGGAACAGCTGCAGTCCGGCCGGATCGACTGTGCGGCCATGAGCCGCCAGCTGATTGCCGACCCCGAATGGCCCAGAAAGGTACAGGAAGGCCGCGCCGGTGAGATTCACCGCTGCGTCCGCTGCAATAAAGAGTGCCTGGGCGGGATGATGGCCCACCGCGGCGTCCACTGCATCTATGAAAGGAAGGAAACCAAATGAGCTACGCAATCGTTTACAGCAGCCGGACCGGAAATACCGCCCTGCTGGCCCAGGCCATCCGGGACGCTCTGCCCCCGGAAGAATGTGTTTACTTCGGTGCGCCCGCCCCGGAGGCCCTGGCCGCCGACGTGGTGTATGCGGGGTTCTGGACCGATAAGGGCACCTGTGACCAGCCGCTGAAGGAGTTCCTGCAGGGGCTGACCGGTCAGAAGGTGTTCCTGTTCGGCACCGCCGGCTTTGGCGGGTCTCCGGCCTATTTCGACCAGATTCTGGCCCGGGTGAAGGAAAACCTGGCCCCCGGCGTCCAGGTCCTGGGCAGCTATATGTGTCAGGGCAAAATGCCCCAGGCGGTCCGCGACCGCTACCTGCAGATGGAGGACAGCCCCCGGCGGGCCATGATGCTGGCCAACTTTGACCAGGCTGCCAGCCATCCCGACGCCGCAGACCTGGCCCGGCTCAAGGCCGCTGCGGCAGAAACCATCTAACCAGGCGATTCCCGGGACGGCCTGCGCGCCATCAAGGGCCGTCCGTTTACCCCCCGAAAAGTGCTCCCGCGATTTGACAGGCCGCGGGGGCGCTTTTTTGCGTTTGGAAGCAGGACGGGCAGCCTGCGCTTGTCATCCTGGCCGGATTGGTTTATACTGTCTATAGCACAGCAATCACTGAAACAGGGAGGGCATTCCTTATGGATCTGCAAGGCAAGTGTGTCCTGTTGGGGATCACCGGCGGCATCGCCGCCTATAAGATGGCCAATGTGGCCAGCGCGCTGAAAAAGCGGGGGGCCGATGTGGAGGTCATCATGACCCGCAACGCCACCCAGTTCATCACACCCCTGACCTTTGAGACTCTGACCGGCCACAAGTGTATCGTGGATACCTTTGACCGCGACTTTCAATTTGACGTCACTCATATTTCGCTGGCCAAAAAGGCGGACGTGATTCTGGTGGCCCCTGCCACCGCCAACGTCATCGCCAAGATGGCCCACGGCATCGCCGACGATATGCTGACCACCACCGTCCTGGCGGCCGGCTGCCCCAAACTGGTCTCTCCGGCCATGAACACCGGCATGCTGGAAAACCCCATCACCCAGGACAACATCCGCACCCTGGAGCGGTACGGATTCACCATCATTCCGTCCGAGAGCGGGGTCCTGGCCTGCCATGACGTGGGCAAGGGCCGCCTGCCCGCCGACGCCGTCCTGCTGGACTATGTGGAGCAGGCCCTCACCCCCAAGGACCTGGCGGGCCTGCGGGTGACCGTCACCGCCGGCCCCACCCAGGAGGCCATTGACCCGGTCCGGTTCCTGACCAACCACTCCACCGGCAAAATGGGCTATGCGGTGGCCCGGGCTGCCGCCCTGCGGGGCGCCAGCGTCACCCTGATCCATGGCCCCACCGCCCTGGAGCCGGTGCGCTTCACGGAAGATGTGGCCATTACCTCGGCACAGGATATGTACGAGGCCGTCACCAGCCGCTTTGAACAGACCGATATTCTGGTGATGGCGGCGGCGGTGGCCGATTACCGGCCCGCCACCGTGGCCGCCGACAAGGTCAAAAAGTCGGACGGGGATATGAGCATCCCTCTGGTGCGCACCGCCGACATTCTGGGCACCATCGGCCCCCGCAAAACCCATCAGTTCCTCTGCGGCTTCTCGATGGAAACCCGGGACATGGTGGCCCACTCGGCCGAAAAGCTCCAGCGGAAAAATCTGGACATGATCGTGGCCAACAATCTCAAGGACCCGGGAGCGGGCTTTGGGGTGGACACCAACCTGGTCACTTTCCTGACACCGGACGGCGGCGTGCGGCAGCTGCCCCTGATGAGCAAGGACGCGGTGGCCGGGGCCATTCTGGACGAAATTATGGCCCGGAAGGGCCGCTGAACAGCCCCTGCAGCCGATTGGGCCGGCGGTCTGCTCTTGTAGTATCCTACAAAAAAGAGAAGTGATTTCCGGCTTTTTCTCAAAAATGAAGGGGAACTGTTTATTTCGTCTGCTAAAAATACTATAATAATCAGTAGCAATGCACCATTGTGTCCTGCGGGAGCCATCGGGCCCGGTCCAGGACTTCTTCCGGCCGGACGGGCCGCGGATATAGGGAGGTAACGCGTTTTATGAACATGTTCAGCAATTATGACCAGCGCCTGCTGGATCATGTCAAAAAGATTCATTTTATCGGCTGCGGCGGCAGCGGCATGTACCCGCTGATCCAGATTCTGGCAGCCAAGGGGTATGAAATTTCGGGCAGCGACGTGCTGGACGGCAGCATCATCCGCTCCGAGCGGGAAATGGGCATCAAGGTGACCCTGCACCACGACGCCGACAACATCGTCGGCGCCGATCTGGTGGTGTATTCGGCCGCCATCCCCAAGGACAATGTGGAGCTGGCCGCCGCCGAGAGCTACGGCATCCCCACGGTGGAGCGCAGCGTCCTGCTGGGCTATGTGAGCCGCCTGTACAAGAACAGCATCTGTGTCTCGGGCACCCACGGCAAGACCACCACCACCGCCATGATCACCACCGCCCTGGAACTGGCAGGCCGGGACCCCAGCGCCGTCATCGGCGGCAAGCTGCCCCTGATCGGCGGCTACGGCAAGGCCGGCAAGGGTGACGACATTGTGGTGGAGGCCTGCGAGTACGCCGAGACCTTCCTCAAGCTGACCCCCTACCTGTCGGTGGTGCTGAACATTGACAACGACCATCTGGACTACTACGGCAGCATGGGCGAGCTGAAGTTTGCCTTCAAGCGCTTCTCCCTCATGACCCAGTTTATGATTTTCGCCAACGCCGACGACAAGAACACCATGGATGTTATGTACACCATCCAGCGCCGTGTCCGCACCTTCGGCATCAAGAACAGCGGCGACTATCAGGCCATCAACATCACCGAGTACCGCCCCGGCTTCTATGAGTTCGACCTGAAGTCCTGGGACCATGCCACCGGCCACATCAAGCTGGCGGTGCCCGGCTACCACAACATCTACAACGCTCTGGCCATGTGCGCCGTCTGCCTGTCCATGGGCCTGACCGTGGAGCAGTGCGCCGATGCCCTGGCCTCCTTCAAGGGCGCCTGCCGCCGCTTTGAGGTGTACGGCGAGTGCAACGGCGCTGTGGTGGTGGACGACTATGCCCATCATCCCACCGAAATGCGGGCTACCCTCACCACCGCCAAGGAACTGGGCTACAAGCGCCTAATCGCCGTCCATCAGCCGTTTACATACAGCCGCACCAAAATGCTGCTGAATGATTTTGTAGACGTGCTGAAGCTGGCCGACGTCACCGTTCTGACCCCGATTCTGGGCAGCCGTGAGCCCAACGACCCCTCCATCAACAGCGCCAAGCTGGCGGCCAAGATCCCCGGGGCCGTGGTGGTAGACAGCCTGGATGCGGCCGCCCAGTGGGTCAAGGAAAACGCCCGGGAGGGCGACCTGGTCATCACCCTGGGCTGCGGCGATATCTACAAGGCTGCCCGGATGATGGTGCAGGAGGGCTGAAAAGTCCATGAACGCGCCCATTGATATCCGGGATGTGGTGCTCCATACCCCGCGGCTGACCCTGCGCCCCTGGCGTCCGGAGGACCTGGAGGATTTTTACGCCTATGCCCGGGTGGATGGGGTGGGCCAGATGGCCGGATGGCTGCCCCACCAGAGCCGGGAGGAGACCCAAAAAATTCTGGACCTGTTTATCAGCCAGCACAAGACCTTTGCCCTGGAATATCAGGGCAGGGTGGTGGGCTCCCTGGGCATTGAGTGCTACGACGAGGAAAATTATCCCGAACTGGCCGGCCCCCGGGGCCGGGAGATCGGCTATGTGCTGGCCAAAGACTGCTGGGGCCAGGGACTGATGCCCGAGGCGGTCAAGGCGGTGATCCGGTACCTGTTTGAGGTGGAAAAGCTGGATTTCCTGATTGCGGGCCACTTTGACCGCAACACCCGCTCGGCGCGGGTCATCGAAAAGTGCGGTTTCCGCTACAACAAGACCCTGCCCTATGAGACCCACTATGGCACCGTGGAGACCTCGGAGGAGAGCATTCTCTGGAACCCGGACCGCGCCGGCGTCTGATTTGAAGAAAAATTGAAAAAACCTCTTGCATTTTCCGCCAAAGTGTGGTATTATACTTGAGTCGCGAGACACTTTGGACGGTTAGCTCAGCTGGTAGAGCATCTGCTTGACGTGCAGGAGGTCACAGGTTCGAGTCCTGTACCGTCCACCAGACCCCGGAACATACGTTCCGGGGTTTTTCATTTCCTTGTGGTGTATCACCCAAAAAATCCCCGCCGTGGCGCAATGCCAGGCGGGGATTTTCAGTGTGGCGGGTCAGGCCGCCATGAAGCTCAATAGCCGTTCAGCCCCAGGCTGACGTCCAGGGCCTGGTTGACCCGTTTCTGGTCCTCGGGGGTGATCTGGCCGGCGCGCTGGCGCAGCCGGTGCTTATCCAACGTGCGGATCTGTTCCAGCAGCACCACGCTGTCCTTGGCCAGGCCGGTGTCGGCCGCCCGGATGTTGATGTGGGTGGGCAGGCGGGTCTTATCCAGCCGGGATGTAATGGCCGCCGCGATCACGGTGGGGCTGTGCCGGTTGCCGATTTCGTTCTGGACGATCAGCACCGGGCGGACGCCGCCCTGCTCCGAGCCGACCACAGGCGACAGGTCGGCGTAAAAAACTTCTCCTCTGTGTACCTCCATGGAACTCCCTCCTTACAGATTGGGGGGCGCGGTATCTGGCCGCTCTATGTGTTGGCGTGCCAGCGGCCCGCAGCCCTTTGGGTGACACCAGAAGTATGCCCCAAAGGCCCCGGGCCTATGCAGGACGCCGCTGGTTTATCTTATGCAGGGAGTTCCGTTTTCTTCCAGCAGGCAGACCGCCATGGCCATGCCGCCGTCGTGGCTGAGGGTGAGATGGGCGGTGAGCTGGCGCTGGGCCACCCACTCGGCGGTCCGGCCCGAAAACCGGTAGGCCGGCGCTCCGGAGGGAAGCCGCACAGCCTGAATCTCGGCCAGGGAGAAGGGTCCCGCCAGGCCGGTGCCCGCCGCCTTGAGGAAGGCCTCCTTGGCGGCGAAGTCGGCCGCCGCGCTGGCGATGCGGTGGGCCGAGAGGGTGCCCTGTCCCTCCTCCGAAAGGCCCAGGGCGGCCCGCTCCTCGGGGCCCAGCACCCGCCGCGCAAAGGCAGCCCCGTGGGGGCCGGTAAGGCTTTTTTCCATCCGGGCCACGGCGCACAGATCGCACCCGATGCCGAAGATCATATAGCTCCTCCTTTCCCGGCCGCCGGCCGGACCCGCTCTGGGCGGGAAAATGACCTGAAAATGGGACGATGCCCCACTTGGGGCCCGCGATGCAGGGAAAAAGCCCTCGCACCGTGCTCAAAACAGAGGCTCAAATACTACTTTAGATGTAGCTGTTTTGTAAATATTTGTATCCATACTTGAAGTTTGGGCCTGATTCGTGTAGAATAAAAGAAGCATTTGTGCGGCAGCCCGTGGCCGCAGACCGCTTTGTATCCACAAAGCAGAAGGGAGTGGATTGTTATGAGTGAACCTACTGCTATTTTTTCGATCCACGATGAAAAGGACGAGCAGATCCGTGAGATATTGCAGCAAGTGTATGCTGCGCTGAAGGAGAAGGGCTATAACCCGGTCAATCAGCTGGTGGGCTACATCCTGTCGGAAGACCCCACCTACATCACGACCCACAACGGCGCGCGCTCCCTGATTCGCAAGGTTGACCGCGATGACCTGCTGCAGGCGCTGCTGCGCAACTATCTGGATGTCTGATTCCATCCACATCTGATCCGGCCCGCTGCCCCCGTGAGGGGCGGCGGTTTTTTCGTTACCGGCGCAGGGGCAGGGTGAAAATCTGGTTCACCGTCACCTCATATTCCCAGGGCTCCCGCAGCTTTTTCAGCTGCTTTTCCAGCTTTTCGGTCCCCTCAAACAGGCCGATACACTCGTGCCAGAAGGCTTTCATCCGGCTGATGGCGGCGGGAGCGCTGCCAAAGGCGGCGGTGTAGCCGGTGTACAGCCCATCCAGATAGGCCCGCAGCTCCTCTTTGGAGGCGGGGGCCCCGCCCCGGGCCCGGCGGAACAGGGCCGGGTCGGCAATGAGGCCCCGGCCCGCCATCAGGCCCGAAAGACCGGGCCAGGCGGCCTCCAGGGCGGCGAGGTCCTGGGGCGTGGTGATGTCCCCATTGTAGCAGACGGGAAAATGGCAGGCGGGCAGGGCGGCGGCAAAGGCGTCCCGGTCCGCCTGGCCCCGGTACAGCTGGCGCATCACCCGGGGATGGATGATGAGCTCGGCCAGGGGATAGCGGTTGTAGACCTCCAGAATGGCCTGGAACTCCTCCGGCTTGTCCACCCCGATCCGGGTTTTGACCGAGATGGGCCCGCCTGCCTCCTCAAAGACCGTGTCCAGGAACCGGTCCAAAGCCTCCAGGTCCCGCAGCATGCCGGCGCCCTTTCCCTTGGCGGTGACGGTGCCGGAGGGACAGCCGAAATTCAGGTTGACCTCGGTGTAGCCCATCTGGCGCAGCACGCCGATCATCCAGGCGGCGCAGCTGCCGTCCTTGCCCAGAAGCTGGGGGATCACCGGCACGCCGGGGTTGGCCTCGGGCAGAAGCTCGTCCATCTTCTTTTTCACCGGGATGCGGTTTTCGGGCGGGGAGATAAAGGGGGCGTAATACCGGTCCGCCCCGCCGAAGATGTGCTGATGGGTCTGGCGCCAGACCCGGTCGGTGAGGCCCTCCATGGGGGCTGCATTGTAGCGCATGACATTGTCTCCTTGTGATATGGTTCGATGACACGATAGCATAGAGAAAGCCCCTTTGTCAAGGCGCAAAAAGGCCCGCCTTCCGGCGGGGAAGGCGGGCATGGACGGGGAAAATTACCGGATGAAACTGGTGCGCTGGGGGGCCTCGGCCTCGGGCAGGCCGTAGGTCTCTTTGCCCAGGGCGATGCTCTTGATCAGGAAGGACATGTTCCGGGCCAGAACCCGCATGGTCTGCAGGCCTTCGGCGTCCTGGGCGGCCTCGCCGGGGGCGCGGCCATGGACGCTGTTCCAGTACTGGCTGGAGGCCACCGGCATCCCAGCGATGGTGAAGTATTTGTTCAGCTCGTCAAAGGTGGCAGACAGGCCGCCGCGGCGGGCCACCACCACGCTGGCGCCCACCTTCATGGCCTTGCTGAAGTGGGTGCTGTAGAACAGCCGGTCCAGGAAGGAGATCAGGGTGCCGTTGGCCGAGGCGTAATACACCGGGGACGCGATGACCAGGCCGTCGCAGGCCTCGAACTTGGGGGCCACGGCGTTGACGGCGTCGTCAAAGACACACTGGCCCTTCTGGGCACAGGTGTTGCAGGCGATGCAGCCGCGGATGGCCTGGTTGCCAATCTGGATGGTTTCGGTCTCGATGCCCTCCTGGGCGAAGACAGCCTCCATCTCCTTGAGGGCGATGGACGTGTTGCCGCTCACCCGGGGGCTGCCGTTGATCATAAGAACTTTCATGGATGTACACCTCGCTTGGTTTGCTTTGTACCAGTCTATGCGGCCCGGCGGGCCAAAAGCCAGTCCGGGAGCCGGGATTGGCTGGCTGTTTTATTATAACACGGCCCGGCCCGGAAGGAAAGCGGCCCGCCGCCGCGATTTTTTCAGAATTTGGCGCTTGACAACCGGGCGGGTCTGTATTACAATATGCACTGCGAAAGCTATATTTTTTCCTGTTTCTGAGACAAACAGGGGAGAATATAGCTTTTTTTAATGGGGCCCTTTGGTTGCCAAAAGGGCATGAAATTCACTGCACAACGCAAGGAGCCTTAATTACATGCAGCAAAGCTTTATGAAAACAAAACCGGTTCTGCCGCTGGTGTTGTCCATGTCTCTGCCGATGGTGCTGTCGATGCTGGTGTCGTCGCTGTACAACATCGTGGACAGCTACTATGTGGCCCAGATCAGTGAGAGCGCCATGACGGCCCTGTCTCTGGTGTTCCCGCTGCAGAACCTGATCAATGCGGTGACCATCGGCTTTTCGGTGGGCGCCAACGCCGTCATCTCCTATCATCTGGGAGCCCAGGAAAGCCGCAAAGCCACGGCGGCCGCCTCCCAGAGCATTGTATGGAACGTCCTCCACGGCCTGGTGCTGATGGCCATCTGCATCCCCGTCATGCCGGCCTTTCTGGGGATGTTCACCGCCGACGGGGTGGTGATTGACCTGGGTGTGCGCTATTCCCGGATCGCCTTTGCCTTCTCCACCGTGGTCGCCGCGGCCATGTCGCTGGAAAAAATCTGCCAGGCCACCGGCAAGATGATGATGACCATGGTCTGCATGCTGTCGGGCTGCGTCACCAATATCCTGCTGGACCCGGTGCTGATCTTTGGATGGGGCCCCTTCCCGGCCATGGGTGTGGAGGGCGCAGCCATCGCCACCGGCGTGGGCCAGCTGTTCAGCCTGGGCATCTATCTGGTCTGCTATTTCACCGGCCGTATCCCCGTCCGCATCCGCTTTGGCCGGGATATGATCGACTGGGCCATCACCCGGAAGATGTACGCCGTGGGCGTGCCGGCCACTCTGAATCTGGCCCTGCCCTCCCTGCTGATCTCCTGCCTGAACATCATCCTGACGGCGTACTCCGAGGTCTATGTGCTGGTGCTGGGCGTCTACTACAAGCTCCAGACCTTCCTGTACCTGCCGGCCAGCGGCATTGTCCAGGGCATGCGGCCCGTCATCGGCTACAACTACGGCGCCCGGGAGCATGAGCGGGTCCGCAAAATCTTTATGACCGGCCTGACCCTCTCGGTGGGGATCATGGCGGTGGGCACCGTCCTGTGCTGGGTGGTGCCGGACTGGCTCATCGGCCTGTTCTCCTCCAACGCCGAGACCACCGCGGTGGGCAGCACCGCCCTGCGGATCATCAGCCTGGGCTTTATCATCTCGGCGGTGTCGGTTATTTCCTGCGGCGCCCTGGAGGGCCTGGGCATGGGCGGGCCCTCGCTGCTGATCTCCCTGCTGCGGTACGCCCTGTGCATCATCCCGGTGGCCTTTGTGCTCAGCCGCATCTGGGGCGCGGTGGGCGTCTGGCACGCCTTCTGGGTCACCGAAGTGGTGGCCGCTGCGGTCAGCTGGCAGATCTGCCGCCGCAACGTCTTCTCCAAATCCCAATCCGATCCGGAAACCTGACAACCAAAAAGAGCGGACCCGCAAAGGTCCGCTCTTTTCAACTTTAACCCAGATACTTGTGGAAAAACGCTGCCATGGTGTCGAAGGGGATGACGTCGGTCCGGTCGTAGAGATCGGTGTGGACCGCCCCGGGGATGATGAGCAGCTCTTTGTTGTCGGGGCAGGGATTGCCCTCCATCATGGCCGCAAAGGCGTCCCGGCTCATGTAGCAGGAGTGGGCCTTTTCGCCGTGGATCACCAGCACGGCGCTGCGGATTTCATTGGTGTAGGCCAGGATGGGCTGGTTGAGGAAGGAAATGCAGCCGGTGACGTTCCAGCCGCCGTTGGAGTTGAGGGACCGGGGATGATAGCCCCGGGGCGTCTTGTAGTAGTCGTAGTAGTCCTTCACAAAGAAAGGGGCGTCCTCCGGCAGGGGGTCCACCACGCCGCCTCCCAGCACATAGCTGCCGCTGCGGTAGTCGGCGGTGCGCTGGGCGTTCAGGGCAACCCGCTTGGCGTGGCGGGCTTCTTCGCTGTCCTCGGCGTCAAAGTAGCCCTTGGCGTTGATCCGGCTCATGTCGTACATGGTGGAGGTGACGGTGGCCCGGACCCGGGTGTCCAGGGCGGCGGTGTTCAGGGCCAGGCCGCCCCAGCCGCAGATGCCGATGATGCCGATTTTGTCGGGGTCCACGTTGTCCTGCACTGACAGGAAATCCACCGCGGCCTGGAAGTCCTCGGTGTTGATGTCAGGGGAGGCCATGTACCGGGGCTGGCCTCCGCTCTCGCCGGTGAAAGAGGGGTCAAAGGCCAGGGTCAGAAAGCCCTTTTCGGCCATGGTCTGGGCGTACAGGCCCGAGGCCTGTTCCTTGACGGCGCCGAAGGGGCCGCAGACCGCAAGGGCGGGCAGGGGCCCGGCGGCGTCCGCCGGCTGATAGAGGTCAGCCGCCAGGGTGATGCCGTACCGGTTGTGGAAGGTCACCTTGCGGTGGGTGACCTGGCTGCTGGGGGCAAAGGTCTTGTCCCATTCCTGGGTCAGGTGCAGTGCTTCTTGGGTCATAGCCAAAAACCTCCTTTGGGATCTGCGTCCTGCTTGTGCATCAGGTAGAGCAGGTGATCGAGACAGTCAATCTTATATTCCACACAGTGGAGCGTCTGGAGCAGGGCTGCCTTCTGGCGGGCCAGCATGCGGTATTGTTCGCAGCGGCGGTGGGCCTGCTCCAGCTCTAGAAAGCGGGCGATGAGGTCGTCGTCGCATCCGGCGTCCGACAGGTTCCGCCGCAGGCGGAACACCTGCTCTTCTGAAAGGGTTTCCATCCGGCACACCTCCTTGGCCCGCTGGGATTTGTTTCTGGTTGTATTGTAGGACAGCGCCGGTCAAATAGCAAATACTTCGTTTTTATTGGGAGAAATGCTTGGCAGGCATACCAAAAAGGGTGTATACTGAAAAGGCAAAAAGCGGAAAGGAGGACGGCAGGGGCCCGGAAGGCTGCGCCCTGCCACATAGGGATGGAGATACGGACACTGCGCTATTTTCTGGCGGTAGCCCGGGAGGGCAGCATCACCCGGGCCGCCAATTTTCTGCACCTGACCCAGCCCACCCTGTCCCGGCAGATGCAGGACCTGGAGCAGGAGCTGGGCCGTCAGCTTCTGATCCGTAAAAGCCACCGGGTGGACCTGACCCCCGAGGGGGTGCTGCTGCGCAAGCGGGCCGAGGAGATTGTGGCCATGGTGGACAAGACCGAGGCCGAGTTCATCGCCCTGGAGGACACCATCAGCGGAGATATCTACATCGGCAGCGGCGAGACCCGGGGCCTGTGCCCCATTGCGGACCTGATCCGGCAGCTGCGGGCGGAGTGCCCCGGCATCCGGTATCACCTGCACAGCGGCAACGCCCAGGATGTGACCGACCGGCTGGACAAGGGCCTGCTGGATTTCGGCATCCTGATCCAGCCGGCGGACATCGCCAAATACGACACCCTCAGCCTGCCGGCCAAGGACGTCTGGGGGGTGCTGATGCGCCGGGACAGCCCCCTGGCCCAGAAGGAGTACATCGAAAAGGCCGACCTGATGGAGCTGCCTCTGATCTGTTCCCGACAGGTCATCACCCCCCACCCGGGGGAAAACGCCTTTGCGGACTGGTTTGGAGAGGACTTCGGCAAGCTGGATATTGCGGTCAACTACAACCTGGTGTACAATGCGGCCCTGCTGGTGGAGGCGGGGGTGGGGTACGCCATCACCCTGGACGGCCTGGCCAACACCTCGGAGAGCAGCAAACTGTGTTTCCGGCCCCTGTGGCCAAGGCTGGAGTCGGGCCTGGATATTGTGTGGAAAAAGTATCAGGTGTTTTCCCCGGCGGCGGAACTGTTTCTGTCCCGCCTGCGGGAGAAGATTGAGCAGGATCGGCGGATATGAAAAAAACGGAGCCTTTTGGAAGGCTCCGGTTTTTGGTTTGTGGGATCAGCGGGTTTCGCCGGCGGGCTTTTTGGCCTGACGGAAGGGCACCAGCCCGGTGCGGTTGAGGGCCACCATCACCGCCGGAATCAGGATCAGCTGGATGATGATGCCGGGGATGGCGTTGAGGAAGGCGCTGGCCATAAAGACCTGCAGGGTCAGGGCGCTGCCGGTCAGGCCCAGCAGCACCGCCTGCACCACGCCCCAGACGGCGCGGCCGGCCAGCATGGCCAGCAGCAGGCAGCGGTACAGGGCCCGGATGCACTGCCAGCGGGACCGGCTGTACAGCAGGCCCACCACCAGGCCGTAGGTCATCAGCTCAAAGGCCATGGAGGTGGCGGTGGGGAACAGGGGCGGCATCCCGAACAGGACCGACCGCAGCAGAGGTACAATGAAACCCACGGCTGCGCCGTACTGCCAGCCGCAGATCAGACCGCAGAGGAACACGGGAAGGTGCATGGGCAGCAGCATGCTGCCAATCTGGGGGATCTGCCCGGTGAAGAAGGGCAGTACCAGGCCCAGAGCAAGGAACATGGCGGACAAAGTCAGAGTTTTCAGCTGTTTGTTCACGTGATGGTTCTCCTTATACCTGTGTTTTGTGCCGCCGGATGCCGCAGTAGCCGGACGGCGGATTCCATATCCTACTATAGCACAAGAGAAGGAAAAGCACAAATGCCTTGTGGGAATAACCGGGCATATGGCCGCGGCATGACCCGGGTCAGGCGGCGTCGGGCTGGTGGAGCTCCGGCCACTTGCGGCGGAGGATCACCGCCGCCAGGACGGCCGCCAGAGCCGAGGTGGCGGGGAAGTTGATCCACAGACCCTGCAGCCCCAGAGGCCACAGCACCAGCAAAAGCGCCACCGGGAACAGCAGGGCGGTGGACACCGAGATGATGGAGGCGGCCAGAGGTTTTTCGATGGCCAGCATATAGCTCTGGGTGGCAAAGGAGAGCCAGCGGGTCAGATAGGTCAGGCTGAACAGCTGCAGCGCGCCCACCGACATGGCCAGGGCATCCCCGGCGGCGCCGGCGATGAACAGCCGGGTAATCCAGGCCGGGGCCAGGCCGATGACCACCACCGACACCAGCGAGATGACCGCCGCCGCGATGAAGCAGCATTTTTCGATGGCCCGCACCCGGGAGAATTTTCGGGCGCCCCAGTTGTAGCCCACCGCCGGCTGGAGGGAATCGCACATGCCGTACATGAGGGGCTGGATGAAGCCGTCCACGTACATCAGGATGCCGTAGACCGAGACGGCCAGCTCGCCGCCCAGCCGCACCAGGAACAGGTTCATCAGGATGGAGGTGATGCGGCCGGCGATGTTGTTCAAAAAGCTGGGGCAGCCGCAGACAAAGATCTGGCGCAGCTGCCGGGCCTCAAACCGGGGCCGGCAGAAGTGGAGCAGGGCTTTGCCCCGGACAAAGGGGATGAAGGCCAGCAGGACGCACAGGAACATGCCCAGCGAGGCGGCGAAGGCCGCCGCCCAGATGCCCCATCCGAACACGCCCAGAAACAGCACGTCGAAGGCGACGCAGAGGACCGACATCAGGATGTTCAGGTACATGCTGCCCCGGATGTAGCCCGAGATCCGCAGGTAGTTGTCCACCGCGAACAGGATGGTGGTGAAGGGGGAACAGAGGGCATAGGTCCGCAGATACTGGACCGCCTGGACGGCGAAATCGCCCTTGGCTCCCATCATGCCGATGAGGAAGGGCGCCGCCGCGAACATGATGGCCCCCATCAGGGCGCCGGTGGCCACGATCAGGATGCAGGCGCAGGTGAAAATGTTGTTGGCCTCCCGGCGGTTTTCCCGGCCCAGGGCGATGGAAATGGGCACCGAAGACCCCACGCCGATCAGGTCGGCCAGGGAAAAGTTGATGATGACAAAGGGCAGGGCCAGATTGAGGGCCGCAAAGGCGGTGGAGTTGAGAAAGTTCCCCACAAAGATGCCGTCCAGAAACTGGTACAGCGAGGAGGCCAGCATGCTGACGGCCCCGGGAATGGAGGCAATAAAGAACAGCTTTACAGGGGGTGTCTTGGCAAAAAGTGCGGTGGATTCCATAAAGATGAAACATCTCCTTTCTGTCATGGCAAGAGAAAAGCGGAGGACAAACCCCGGGGCGCCGGTCCGGGGCGGAGGTTTTCCAGAAACCAAAAAAGGCGCCCGGCCATTGCAACAACGTAACAACAACCGAGCGCACTCGACATCTTATCCGATCAGAGATACAGCATCTCTTTGGTGTATTGCGATACACGATCCTCCGATGAGACGGTATTCTGTTTTTGTTCTCCGGGCGGGAACGCCCTCATTATAACGGATCTAATAAAAAAGTCAAGCCCCCCTGCAAAGGGGCGTCAATATGGCGTTTTGGGGCGGTGTGTGTTATAGTATAAGAGATACGCCCGCGGGGCGCGCAAACCGATGGAGGGGGAAGAAAAATGTCCATTGAAAAAGTCAAAGCCTATTTCAAAACCTGCGGCATGGAGGACCGGGTGCTGGAGTTTCCGGTGTCCAGCGCCACGGTGGAACTGGCCGCCCAGGCGGTGGGCTGTGAGCCGGGCCGGATCGCCAAGACCCTGTCTTTTATGGTGAACGAGGGGCCGGTGCTGATTGTGGCCGCGGGAGACGCCAAGATCGACAACCACAAGTACAAACAGCAGTTTGGCACCAAGGCCAAAATGCTGACCGCCGACGAGGCCGCCCGGCTCATCGGCCACGCGGTGGGCGGAGTCTGCCCCTTTGCGGTGAATCCGGGGGTGACGGTGTATCTGGACGCCTCCCTCAAACGGTTTGAGACGGTGTTCCCCGCCTGCGGCAGCAGCAATTCCGCCATTGAGCTGACCATCCCCGAGCTGGAAAAGCACTCGGGATATACGGCCTGGGTGGACGTCTGTAAAAATTGGGAACAGCCCGCCCAGGGCTGACAAGCGTATTTTCGAGCAGAGAGGAGGCAGGATATGGTTACAGTCACCTTGCTGGGCACCGCGGCCACCATGCCGCTGCCCGACCGCGCCCTGACCGCGGCTCTGGTGTCCTGGGGCGGCCACAGTCTGCTGCTGGACTGCGGCGAGGGCACCCAGGCTGCCGCCGTGAAAGCCGGGGTGAGCCTTTCCAAACTGGAGGCCATTTGTCTGACCCATTACCATGGGGATCATGTGTTCGGTCTGCCGGGCCTGCTGCAGACCATCGGATGCCAGGGACGCACCGCGCCCCTGCTTCTGACGGGGCCCAAAGGGTTGGAATCCTTCTGGAGCGTGATGCGGGTGCTGGCGGGGCCGCTGCCCTATCCGGTGGTGCTGGCCGACGCGGGCGAACAGCCCCTCTGGTTTGAGGGCGGGGCGGAATTGTCCGCCATTCCCACCCGGCACCGGGTGCCCAGCCAGGGCTATGCCTTTTATCTGCCCCGGGCCGGCCGGTTTGACCCCGAAAAGGCCCGGGCCCTGGGGGTTCCCATGCAGGAATGGAAGCGGCTGCAAAAAGGGGAGGCAGTGGAGGCTCTGGGCCGCACCGTCCAGCCCCAGGAAGTCTGCGGCCCCGCCCGGCGGGGAATCCGGGTGGTGTTCTCGGGGGATACCGCGCCCTGTCCCGCGCTGGAAGCGGCGGCCCGGGATGCGGACCTGCTGGTCTGCGACGCCACCTACGCCGAGGAAGAACAGGCCGGCGAGGCCGCCAAGTATGGTCACAGCACCTTTTCCCAGAGCGCGGGCCTGGCGGCCCGGGCCGGGGCCCGGCGGCTGTGGCTGGCCCATTACTCCCCCCGCATCAAGGAGCCGGAGGAATTTCTGCCCCTGGCCCGGGCTATCTGCCCGGCGGCAGAATGCGGCTTTGACGGCAAGGCCGTCACCCTGCACTTTGAGGAGGCGTGAAATGACCATTGCAATGGACCCCGGCGCGGCTGCCGTCCTGGCAGCACTGCACAGAGCGGGGTATCAGGGCTATCTGGTGGGGGGCTGCGTCCGGGACAGTCTGGCGGGGCGGACGCCCCACGACTGGGACATCTGCACCAGCGCCAGGCCGCAGCAGGTGCTGGAACTCTTTGGGGAGGAACAGTGCATCCCCACCGGCCTGCAGCACGGCACCGTCACCATCAAACAGGACGGCGGCTTTTATGAGGTCACCACCTTCCGGGTGGAGGAGGGCTATTCGGATGGCCGCCACCCCGACCGGGTGAACTTTGTGGCGGATGTGCGGGAGGACCTGGCCCGGCGGGATTTCACCATCAACGCCATGGCCTACAACGACGCCGAGGGTCTGGTGGACCCCTTCGGCGGCCGAGAGGACCTGCTGGTCCGCCATGTGGTGCGGGCGGTGGGAGACCCGGCCAGCCGGTTTGAGGAGGACGGTCTGCGAATTCTGCGGCTATACCGGTTTGGGGCCAAAGAGGCTCTGGACCTGGACCCGGCCACCGCCCGGGCCGCCCTGCAGGAGCGGGCCCGGCTGGACTGTGTCTCGGCCGAGCGCATAGGGCAGGAGCTGTACAAACTGCTGTCGGCCCCCAAACCTGCCCGGTGGATGCCGCCCGAAATTCTGGAACAGATTCTGCCCGGACTGGACTGCGCCCGGCAGCCGGAGCGGTACGCCGAAAGCCTCCGGGTGGTGGATGCCCTGATATCTGACCCGCTGGCCCGGCTGGCGGCTCTGCTGGCCCCGGCGGGAGCCGGGACAGCCTGCGACGCGGTGGCCCGGCTGCGGTGTTCCGGAGCGCAGGCGAAAGAGGTCTGCACCCTGGTGCAGGAGAGCGGTTTGAACCTCAGCGGGGACAGCCCCCGGCTTCAGGCCCGGCGTCTGCTGGCCCGGTTGGAGCCGGACACCGTCCGGCGATTGCTGGCACTGCGGCAGGCCCAGACCGGACAGGCGGCCTTTGGAGAGACCGCCCGGGCCGCTGAAGCCCTGCTGGAAGAAGGGGCCTGCTGCCGGGTGAGCCAGCTGGCCGTCACCGGCCGGGACCTGCTGGACCTGGGGGTGAAGCCGGGGCCCATGATGGGCCGCCTGCTGGCCGAGGCCCTGGACCAGGTGATCGAAGAAACCATACCCAATCAGCGCGCCGCCCTGCTGGGCTGGCTCAAGGAGAACCATAGTTTATGACAGATACGACAAGAGAACAGTACTCCCGCACCCGGCTGCTGCTGGGTCAGGCGGGATTGGATCAGCTTCGCCGGGCCCGTGTGGCCGTCTTTGGCGTGGGCGGCGTGGGCGGCTATGTGGTGGAAGCCCTGGCCCGCAGCGGCGTGGGAGCTCTGGACCTGATCGACGACGACAAGGTCTGCCTGAGCAACCTGAACCGCCAGATCATTGCCACCCGCTCCACCCTGGGTCAGTACAAGGTGGACGCCGCGGCGGCCCGCATCCGGGACATTGACCCCGATATCCAGGTGCGCACCTACAAGACCTTTTACACCCCCGAGACGGCGGATCAGTTTGATTTCACCCAGTACAGCTATGTGGTGGACGCCATCGACACGGTGACCGGCAAGCTGGCCCTGGTGATGCAGGCCCAGGCCGCCGGCGTCCCCATCATCTGCTCCATGGGGGCGGGCAACAAGCTGGACCCCTCCCGCTTTGAGGTGGCGGACATCTACGACACCTCGGTCTGCCCGCTGGCCCGGGTGATGCGGAATGAATGCCGCAAACGGGGGGTCAAACACCTCAAAGTAGTCTATTCCAAAGAGCCGGCCCTTGCCCCGCGGATGGAGGAAATGGAGCCGGAAACCACCGCAGAGCCCACCGCCCGGCCCGGCGCGCCCAAAAAGCGGGCCCCGGGTTCCCTGGCCTTTGTGCCGTCGGCGGCGGGGCTGATTCTGGCCGGCGAGGTCATTTGCGACCTGACCGGCTGCCGCAACGGGTGAGGAAGCCCAATAAGGGAGGAAGACATGAAGTACAAACTGTTATCCAGCGATTACGACAACACCCTGGTTCCCTTTGGGGAAAAGCGGCCCCGCCCTGCGGTGGAGGCCGCCGTCCAGAAGATGCAGGCCGCCGGCGGAAAATTCGTCCTGAGCACCGGCCGGGCCTGGCCCGCCATCAAGACCCCCGGCCAGCTGGGGGCCATCCGCTTTGACTATGCCATCACCTGCAACGGCGCCTATGTGGTGGACCGCAATGGCGCATCGGTCTACGAGCGGCCCCTCATCCCCGAGGAAATGTATGCCCTGGTGGACTTCTGCGAGGATTACGATTATCTGCTGCAGTTCAACTTCCGGGATGCCTATTATGCCTACTGCGGCTATGAGGGCCTGCGCAGCCGGTATGAGCGGATGGGCAGCCCCGGCCTTGCCTGTGTGGACGGCGAGGACCAGGACCGCCATCTGATCGATATGCCCCACGCCGCCTTTATGGTAGCTCCCGAGGAGGCCGTGGAGGCCTTCCAGAAGAAGTACGGCCACCTGAACCTGCATTTCATGCGGGTAGGCGGCCGGGATGAAATGGGCTGGTGCTGCTACGACATCGTCCGGGAAGGGGTGGACAAGGGCACCGGCCTGGCAGGCCTGTGCGAGGCCATGGGTATCACCCTGGAGGAGACGGTGGCCGCCGGCGACTCGGCCAATGACATCGGGATGCTGCGGGCCGCCGGCCTGGGCTGCTGCATGGACAACGGCAGCCCCGACGCCAAGGCCGCCGCCGACCGGATCATCGGCGACGTGCGGGAGGACGGCCTGGCCGACCTCATCGAGGAGCTGTGGTTCGACGGGCCCCGGGCAGAGCCCTCCGGCCGGAACCTGGGCTCGGCCTGGGGAGGCGCATTCAAGGAATGAGCTTTCCTCCGGTTTACGGCCCCCACAGCAGGGCCCTGATCCTGGGCAGCTGGCCCAGCCCCAAGAGCTGGGCCATGGGCTTTTACTATGGCCACCCCAACAACCGGTTCTGGCCGCTGCTGGCCAGTCTCACCGGCGAGGCCGTCCCGGCCCGGGAGGACATCGAGGCCAAGCGGGGGCTGATTCTGCGGCATAACCTGGCCCTCTGGGATGTGCTGGCCAGCTGCACCATCGAGGGGGCGTCGGATGCCTCCATCCGGGACGCTGTGCCGGAGGACATCGCCGCCCTTCTGGCCAAGGCCCCCATTGAGGCGGTGTTCTGCAACGGCGCCGCCGCTCATAAACTCTACACCCAATACATGCAGCCGGTCAGCGGGATTCCGGCCGTCCGGCTGCCCAGCACCAGCCCCGCCAATGCCGCCTGGCAGATGGACCGTCTGCGGGAGGCCTGGGGCAAGGCGCTGGGGCCCTACCTGCGGTGAAAAAAGAAAGATAAAATCATTTCCAAGCTGTAAATTCTTGACCCAAACCCTTGCGTTTTTGTTAAAAGGCTTTATTATTAGGGTATGAACAGCGTTTTTTAGCCCGAAGGAGATACGACCATGAGTAAAATCATCCGCACCGAAAAGCCCAGCGTCCTGCCCTTTTATGCGGCAGCGGCAGCAGGGCTTGTGCTGTGCATTGTCCTGCCGGTGTATAAACTCTGGGCGCTGGCGGTGATGCTGGTGGGGGCTGCGGCGGCTTTTGCCGCGGCCAGCCGGGTCTGCCCGCCGCAGGTGATCGAGCGGGAAGTGCCCTTCCACACCGGCAGCGGAGACGTGGACCAGATGCTCACCGATATCCAGCAAAAGCTGGATACCCTCCACGCCCTGAACGACGCTCTGCCCGATCCCCAGATGTCGGCGGCCATGGACCGGATGGAACGGGCCGGCCGCTCCATCATTGAGGTGGTGGAATCAAACCCCGCCAAGGCCAAGCAGATCCGCCGCTTTGCCAACTACTATCTGCCCGACGCGGTCCATGTGCTGGAACAGTATGCCGCCATGGCCCGGCAGGGGGTGCGGGGTGAAAACGCAGCGTCGGTCCGCACCGAAGTGGAGCGGAACGTGGGGGTTATTGCCACGGCGTTTGAGCATCAGCTGGACGCCCTGTATGCCTCCGAGAGCATGGACCTGTCGGCCGACCTGGCGGTCCTGGAGACGCTGATGAAAAACCAGGGATTGTAAAACCCGCCC
>NZ_NFLL01000003.1 GCF_002160895.1 Faecalibacterium sp. An122
CATGGGAAAGACGCTCGTACAGGGCTGTGATTTTTCCCTTGTCCGGCTGTTTCTTCATGGGGTGTAACCTCCTTTCTTGAGGGTGCGCGCTCCCTTTATCCTTATTGTAAATTACCATTTGGGTCTGTCACCACATAGGAGCTGTGCATCTGCATCAGGTTCGGTTTCAGCCAGAAGCGGGTCTTGCCGGAACCGGAGCCACCGATCACCAGCACATTTTTGTTTCTGGCGGTCTTGGGGTCCTTGGGGCGGCTGTTCATGGTCAGGCTCTCGGTTTTAGTCAGAATCACATTGTTCTGGAACACCGGGTCGATGTAGGGTGCGATGTCCTCATGGGTGCCCCAGCGGGCGCTGCCATACTCCATACCGTGCCGGTACTTCTTGGCGTTCTTGCTTTTGAGATACACGGCCAATCGCAGGCCAGCGCCGCAGCACAGCCCCACCAGCAGGTCCAAAGGGTGCAGGCTGGGCCACCAGCTGGCCAGCGCCACCGGCAGCGTGGAGAAGAACGAAAGCATTTTTGCCGAAGCGTCCGCACCCACGGCCATCCGCCATCCTTCACCGAAGTTGGTTGCGAACAGCCCCATCAGGATATAGGGCATATTCAGCAAAAGGAGCTTTTTGATGTCAAGTTGCTTTTTCATCTTCATCGTTCCAGCTCCTTCCGCTTGTTCCGGTCCACAACGGCGTGTTTCACCAGCTCTTTGAACTGGCTCAGCTTTGCCAGCACGGACGGACGCTCTGTTTTCTGCGCCTTTCTGACCTTCTTGCCGGTGTACTCGGTAAAGGCAGCGGTCAGGGCATCCGCATCGCGGCCTTTGAAAAAGATCAGGTACTTGGGCGGGGAGCTGCTGCGGTCCTTCTTCACCGCATAGTCAACGCCGTATTTCCGGGCGATCTTTTCAAACTCCTTGATGGAGGGGTCGGTGATCTCGATGTTGGAAACGCCCTGATTCTGGCCGATCAGCTGCTTCACCGTCTGTTTGCCGTGGGGAATCACGGGGGTATCCCGGCTTTTCTGCTTTTGCAGCTTCTTTTCCTTGCGGTGGGCAAGGTACTTGGTGATGGCGGCCTTAAACAGCCGCCCGGTAAACTTTGTTCCGCTGACTACCAGCGTCAAAGTCCTGTTTTCCACTTCCTCCTGCATAGGTCATCGCCTCCTTTCCACGGATTTTGCAGGGGTGGCGCTTGATACTAAGGCGGGACCACCAGCCGCCGCAGCAGGTATTTCATCATGGCAGGCTCCTTTCAACGCAGCTGATCGGAGCGGTCATAGTACAGATGTCCCTGGCGCACCTTGGCATGGCTGAGAATCTTGATGTGGCCCTTTTCCTGGTTCTCCAGGCTTTTCTGGTATCCGGCCTCCGTCAGAAACAGGCGGGTCCGTTCGCCTTTCCAGCCCACCGGCGAATCGTGGGTCAGCACATCGAAGATAATCATGTGCCGGGTGTCCTCGGCAAACCGCTCCAAATCCATGTACTCATGGCCGTGGTAGTTCTGCGCCCCGGCCTTGAGCCGCATTTCCTCCATCAGCTGGCCCACGGTCTTACGCTCAGGCATGGCGCGCACCTCCTTTCCCGCGTCCCTGGCCTTTCACAGTCAGGATACCGTCCAGGGTGGTAGCGGTGATCCGCAGGCGCTCAGCGGTGGCGATGTCATTCTTCACGGTCTCGTCGATGCCGTGGCCGCAGACCACCAGCACATGGGACCGGCGCAGATAGTCTCGCGCCATATCCAGCCCGTCCTTGTGTTCCTGGGGAATCTCGTCCTTGAGGAAGGTGGACAAGAACAGAACCGGGCAGATGGGCGAATACCCGGCGTCGTACACCTGGCGGCAGTAGGTGGCAGCGTTCTCGGCGTTCTCATACTGGTTGTTGCTCCAGGGAGCCGTAATGTAGGCAAGAGGTCGTTTCATGGCAAAATCCTTTCTCCCGGTATTGCCGGGCAACAGAAAAGCGGCTGTTTACCAGCCGCCTGTGTTCATATCGTGATTGACTTGTACGGTGTAGTGATTGCTGATCGTGGTGGGCGCGTTGAACAGCACTGCAAGCAAATACTGTTTCATATTGCGGACCTCCGTGGTGTTTTTCTGCATACCGTCCATGACAAATCGGATATGCTCGCTATCCAGCTTCAAGAACCGGGAGCGCACGACTTCATGGGGAAAGTCGCTGCCAGCGATCCGAGTGGTTTTACGTTTGGCACAAACGGTCTCCACCATCAGCTCCACAATCTCGTCCAGGTCCTCACGGTAGGTCGAAAACTCTCTGCACAGATAGTCATACTCGATGTTCTCCAGAATCAATTCCCGATAATTTTCTATCTCTGAGACAGACATCGCATCCCTTCCTTTCCGTTCCGGCAGCTGTGCTGCCGCTGTTTCCCGGAAGGGAATGGAATCGGTACTTGCTCCATGAGTATTTTGTTTTTGAGTATTTGGTTTCTCTATATTTAATTCTGCGGGCTTTTCCGTATCCGGTTTATCCAGATACGGGTTTTCCGTATCTGGTGAAGCCGTATCTGGTACAGCCGTATCCGGCCTTGGCGTTTCTGGCTGCCTGGGCTGGGGTTTCTCATAAATCACATACTCGGTGTCGCTGATCCGGCCTTGTTGGTCCCGCAGCTGGTTCCGCACGATGTAACCGGCGGTTTCCAACTCCCGCAGCGCACTGCCGATGGCATCAACGCCCTCCTTGCAGATTTTCGCAAGTCCACGGGTAGTATAGTTCCAGTCATCAGGCAGGGATAACATCATGGAAAGAAGCCCCTTTGCCTTGAGGGATAGTTCGTGGTTCCGCAGGTGATGATTGCTCATCACGGTATAATCTTTGGTCCGTTCAATGCGAAAAACGGCCATTGACTTCACTCCTTTCTAATTTTAGGGCATGAAAAAAGCCACAATCCTTCGTGAAAAAGACTGTGGCTTTCAGCTGTTTTTGTTGTTCTGCCAGGGCCGGTAAGGACGCTTGTACTTCGGCGGATGACTGAACATCGGCTCATGCTCCGAAAACGGGAGGGTCTGCAAAACCCGGTCAATGTCGGTGGATTCCATATCATACTGGGACTGGCAACTTTCCCGGATGGCATCTTTGATGCTCTGGACAGTACACATATTCATTCCTTTCCTTTCGTAGTGATAATGAGTTTACGGGTGGCGGCGGCGCTTGTCCGGTTTGAAGTCGAGCACATGGCCCTCGATCACACGGGCATACCGCTTGATTTTGATTTCCCGACGCTTCTGGCTTACGAGGGCGGCCTGATACCCGTCCTCCGTAAGAAACAGCCGCATATCATCGCCGGGGCAGCCGTAGGAACAAGGGCGCTGAACGGAAAACTCGATCATCCAGCGGGTGCTGTCCTGAAAACGCTCTACGGCCAAGATATTGTGTCCTTTCAGCTCACGGGCTGAAATATCCCTCATAGGCGGCTCCTTTCATCGTTCCTGGTCTCTCTGGCGCTTCTTCTGCCACGCCTCCAGCAGTTTGATAATGGTTTCCTGCATCCGCTGGGGCGTATAGCTTTTGGGGAAATACTTCCGCAGGGTGTCGGAGGTGAAAGTCACTTTGTCGAGATCACTTTTCTTTTCCTCACCCATGATGACGCGCATCATATCGAGGGTCAGATGTCCCTCCTGGCTGTATTTCTTGAGTCGCTGAGCCTGGGAGAGAGAGGGGGTAGCCTGTTCGCTGTCCATCGCGTCCAGCAAATCCCGCTGTTCTTCTTTTTTGAGAAAGGACAGCTCATAAGCCGGATTGAGGGCGATTTTCTTTTCATCGACCATATCCAGCAGTTCGGGAATCAGCTCCGTCAGGCGGATATAGCGCTGCACCTGGTTCCTACTCGAACCAGCCTGCTGCGCCAACAATTCATCTGCACGCAACTTCGTCCCAAGTTGGGACGAAGTTAAGTCCCCCCGTGCGCCTTGGTGTTTCATAGCCTCCAGCTTCATCTTGTAAGCAAAGGCCCTTTCGCTGGGGAGCAGGCTTTCACGTTGTAAGTTGCTGTCCACCATGATGATAGTGGCAGCATCATCGTCCAGGTCTCGGACAATGACAGGCATGGTTTCTTTCTCGGCCAGCTCACTGGCCCGGTGCCGCCTGTGACCGGCAACCAGCTCATAGCCGCCCTCCGGGTCCGGGCGGGCGATCGCCGGAACCAGAACACCATACTGCCGAACGCTGTCGGCGGTCTCCATCATGGCCTCGTCATCCTTGACTTTGAAGGGATGCCCCTTAAATGGGTGCAGCTCAGACAGCGGAATTTCCTGTATCTTCTCCAGCTTGGCATCCTGGCGGCTTTCCTCGGTGGAAAACAAATCATCGTATGGAGCCAGCTCTACTTTTTTCGCGCTGCTTTTCAAGTTTTATCACCTCCTTGGTCAGATTCTTATAGCCCTCGGCCACCTTGCCATTAGGGTCATGGGCAAAAATGCTTTTGCCCTCGGCGCTGATCTCCTTTGCCCGGACAGAATGGGGAATCTCGGTGCCGAACACCTTGATTTTGCTGCCATAGGTCTCCCGCAGCAGGGCGGCAATCTCCTTGGCGAAGTTGGTGCGGTTGTCCACCATCGTCAGCAATATGCCGTCGATCTGGAGCTTGGGGTTGATCTGCCGCTTCACCTTGTTTACGGTCTGGAGCAGCTGTTCCAGGCCCTTGGCGGGCAGGTACTCCGCCTGAACGGGGATTATGACCCTGTTGGCGGCGGCCAGGGCGTTGACCGTGAGCATACCCAGGGATGGCTGGCAGTCAATCAGGATATGGGAATACTGTCCCTTGAGCGTGTCCAGATACTGCCGCAGGATGGTCTCTCGGCTCATGGCGTTCACCAGGGAGACCTCCATGCCGGAGAGCTGGATGTCTGCGGGCATCAGGTCAACGCCCTCCGGGTGGTGCAGGATACCCTCGCCGGGGCGCAGCGGCTCGTCCATCAGGATACGGCCCATCGCGTCGGACAGGGTAAAGGGCAGCTTGTCCGGCTGGGGGTGGCCCAGGCTGATGGTCAGGCTGCCTTGCGGGTCCCCGTCGATCAGCAGCACTTTCTTTCCGGCCTGCGCCAGCCCAATCCCCAGGTTCGCGCAGGTGGTTGTCTTGCCAACGCCGCCTTTCTGGTTGGCGATGGCGATGATTTGCGTGTTCAATGACTTCACCTCATTTCTGAATTGTTCTATGGCTTCTGGAAATAGAAAAAGCCGCCACTTCAAAAATTGAAAGTGACGGCCTTTTCTTATCCCGGAATGAAATTCCCCGGAAACGCAAAAAGCGCCCAGTAGAAAATACTGAGCGCTTGGCGATTAGATTTATTCTCTTTTGTTCAAATTAGGTCAAATTCAGACAAACCGTTTTCACGAAAAAGGTCTCTTGGAGATGTATAAATAAACATCCCCTTGGCATCCCAAAATCGCGTCTCGGTTGTCCTATTTTTTAACCCATAAGCCCTCTTTTTGGGGTGGTTGTCCACCATTTAACCCATAGAAAACGGGTTAAAAGAGGCTTCGTTCTGTCAAATTGCGTCAAACCATTTGAAAAGGAAAAACCCCGGAAACCGCGTAGTTCCGGGGTTTTTGACCACTTTTGATAAAGTTTAGCGCTTGCTGAACTGCGGAGCGCGACGGGCAGCCTTGAGGCCGTACTTCTTGCGCTCCTTCATACGAGGATCGCGGGTCAGGTAGCCGGCCTTCTTCAGGACAGCGCGGTTCTCCTCATTCTGCTGCAGCATAGCGCGGCTCAGGCCGTGACGGATGGCGCCGGCCTGGCCGGAAACGCCGCCGCCTGCAACGCGGACAACCACATCAAACTTATCCTCAACGCCCAGCAGAACCAGCGGAGCGCGGACAATCAGCTTCAGGGTCTCCAGACCGAAGTAGTTGTCCAGATCACGGTCGTTGATGGTGATCTTGCCGGTGCCGGCGTAGACGCGAACACGGGCAACGGAATCCTTACGACGACCAGTGCCGTAGAAATAAGGTTTGGTTTCGTACATATTCGATTGCCTCCTTCTTAGAACTCGATCTTCTCGGGCTTCTGTGCAGCGTGAGCGTGCTCAGCACCCTTGTAGCAGTGCAGGCGGGTCAGAGCCTTGGCACCGATGGTGTTGGACGGGATCATGCCCTTGACAGCGTAGGTCATAGCCAGGTTGCTGTTCTCAGCCATCAGCTTCTTGTACTGGACCTTCTTCAGGCCGCCGATGTAGGCAGAGTGGGTGATGTGGAACTTCTGCTCAGCCTTCTTGCCGGTCAGGACAGCCTGATCGCAGTTGATGATGACAACAAAGTCACCGCAGTCCACATTGGGGGTGAAATCGACTTTCTGCTTGCCGCGCAGCAGGACGGCGGCCTCAGCAGCGACGCGGCCCAGCGGCTTGCCGGCAGCGTCGAGCAGGTACCACTTACGCTCGACTTCAGCGGGCTTCACGAGAGTAGTGCTCATATATATTTCCTCCTGATAAGCATTCGTAACAGTTCAGGCGCCGGGTGGGCGCGAATGATAGTATATACCATCAAAAGCTGCCTGTCAACACGATTTTTTGATTTTTTCAGCTCAAATTTATCATTCTTTCAAAATCTCTTGTTTTCTCTTGAATGCTCTTGAATTCTCGCGTCGCATTTTTGCTTTTCGGGGCGCGGCCAAAGCGGGGTTTTCTTTGCATGGGCGCTGTAAATCCGCCGTGTTTTATGCTATACTATAAGATACGCTGTGTTCAGCGTTCATCACGAGTAAAAAGGAGATTTTCCACATGCCCAGAGAGATCGACCGCCAGGCCGCCGCCCAGAAGCGTTCCTCACGGCTTCTGGTGGGGATGGCAGCGTTTATATTGGTGGGCGTCGTCGTCTACGGCGTCCTGCTGTTCATGACCAGCCGCCGCACCCCCGCCAACCCCGACACCCACTACACCGCCGAAAACGGCATCTCGGTCTATTATGAGTCGGCCGCATGGCCGGTCTGCCGCATGACCGAGGACCCCACCCTGGGCCCGGTGCTGGAGCTGGCTTCCAGCGAGGACCCCGACAACGACCAGTATCAGGTGGTGCTGTTCCAGCGGGGAGACGCCTCCACCTATGAGGACTTCCTGACCAAGAGCCAGGATGACCTGCGGGCCAACTACGGCGTCATCAGCCCCAAGAAAATCGACATCGAGGTGGAGGGCGCCACGGTGGAGGCCGTCCGCTGTGACATCCAGGCCTATTATGCGGTGCTGGCCACCATCACCTACGACAGCGGGGATGTGATTTACGTCTCGGCCCTGACCCGGCTGGCATCCATCAACGACGTGTTGAATCTGATTGAAAGTGTGGCCCTGGCATGAGTGAACCGAAAGCAATGCAGCGCCTCACCGGCCTGATGCGCAAGGCCGTCCAGGATTATGAGATGCTGGCCCCCGGGGACCGGGTGCTGGTGGGCGTTTCGGGAGGCAAGGACAGCGTGGCCCTGACGGTGGGGCTGGCCCTTCTGCGTCAGTACATCGGCTTTGACTATGAGCTGCAGGCCGTTACCCTGGACCCCCAGTTCGGCCGGCAGCCGGGGGATTATTCCCGGCTGGCCCAGCTGATGGAGCGGTACAACATCCCGTATCAGGTCCGCCGCACCGACATCGGCCCGGTGATCTTTGAGGAGCGGCAGGAAAAGAACCCCTGCGCCCTCTGCGCCAAGCTCCGCCGGGGCGCGCTCCACACGGCGGCCCAGGAACTGGGCTGCAACAAGGTGGCTCTGGGCCATCATCTGGACGACGCCATCGAGACCTTTTATATGAACCTGTGGCAGGAGGGACGGATCGGGTGTTTTTCCCCGGTGACCTACCTGTCCCGCCGGGATTTGACCTTGATCCGGCCCATGCTGCTGGCCACCGAGGCCGAGGTCCGGGCCGCCGTCTACGAGGAGGAACTGCCCATCGTCAAGAGCCTCTGCCCCGCCGACGGCACCACCACCCGGGAGCGGACCAAGGATTTTGTCCATGAGCGGTGCCGCACCGACCATGCCTTCCGCCAGAAAACCCTGCACGCCCTGCAGGAGAGCGGGATCGACGGCTGGCGGCCCCTGCACACCGGGCGGGGCTCTTTTAAAATCCCGCAGAAGAAAGGAAAGGCGGAGGAGAAGCTATGAACGAGCCTTTTGAGCGGCACGTCTGGGCCGAAATCGACCTGGACGCCCTGCGCCATAATTTTCGCATCACCCGGCAGCAGGCCGGCGGCCTGCCCCTGTGCGCTGTGGTCAAGGCCGACGCCTACGGCCACGGCGCAGTCCGGTGCGCCCAGGCCTTTGCCGAGGAGGGCGCGGCCTGGCTGGCAGTGAGCCGTCTGACTGAGGCGCTGGAACTGCGCCGGGCCGGGCAGAAGCTGCCCATCCTGATTCTGGGCCGCACCGAGCCCCAGTACGCCCGGGTTCTGGCCCAGTACCAGATCGCCCAGTGCTGCTATTCGCTGGCCTATGCCCGGGCCCTGTCCCAGGAGGCGCAGAAGGCGGGGACAAAGGTGCAGATCCACCTGAAAGCCGACACCGGCATGGGCCGGATCGGCTTTGCCCTCCGCACCGACTTTGACGACGCCGTCCGGGAAATGGCCGAGGCGGCATCCCTGCCGGGCCTGGAGATGACCGGACTGTTCCAGCACTTCGCCGCCGCCGACGAGGCCGGCGAGGACAGCGAAGCCTATACCGCCGGACAGCACGCCCTCTTTGTGCGGGCCTTTGAGGCCCTGCGGGCCGCCGGCCGGGAGCCGGCTCTGGTCCATTGCGACAACTCCGCCGGAACCCTGCTCCATCCCGACTGGCCCGCCGGCCTGCCCCGGGAGCGCTGCATGGGCCGTCCCGGCATCATTCTGTATGGCTATCCCCCCAGCGCCGAGGTGTCCTGCCCCGACCTGCGCCCCGTCATGACCCTGAAAACCGTGGTCAGCATGGTGAAGGAGCTGCAGCCCGGCCAGTCGGTGAGCTATGGGCGGCGGTTTACCGCCCAGACTCCCACCCTGGCCGCCACCCTCTGCGCCGGCTATGCCGACGGCTATCCCCGGCTGCTCAGCGAGGGTAAAGGCGTGGTGGACCTGCACGGCCAGCCCTGCCCGGTGCTGGGCCGGGTCTGCATGGATCAGATGCTGGTGGACGTCACCAACGTGCCCCATGTGGCCGACGGGGATGAGGCCATCCTCTGGGGCGGCAGCGGCGCCGGAGACACCGCCGAAACCATCGCCCAAAAAACCGGCACCATCTCTTACGAGGTTTTGTGCGGGGTGGCCCGCCGGGTGCCCCGCGTCTACCTGGAAAACGGCCGGGCCGTCTTTGTTGACGACCACCTGGACAGCTGAACCTTCACTCGTTTCACGGAGGAACCCATGGCAAACAAAAACATCCGCAATTTCTGCATCATTGCCCACATCGACCACGGCAAATCCACCCTGTCCGACCGCATCCTCGAGCTGACCGAGAGCGTGGATGAGCGGACCATGTCCGACCAGATTCTGGATAACATGGACATCGAGCGGGAGCGTGGCATCACCATCAAGGCCCGGGCCGTCACCATGCACTATACCGCCAAGGATGGCCAGGTGTATGAGCTGAACCTCATCGACACCCCGGGCCATGTGGACTTCGCCTATGAAGTCAGCCGCAGCCTGGCGGCCTGTGAGGGCGCCATCCTGGTGATTGACGCCACCCAGGGCGTGGAAGCCCAGACCCTGGCCAATACCTATATGGCGCTGGAACACGACCTGGAGCTGGTGCCGGTGCTGAACAAGATCGACCTGCCCAGCGCCCACCCCGACGAGGTGGCCCAGGAGGTGGAGGACGTCATTGGCCTGCCCTGCCTGGACGCGCCCCGCATTTCGGCCAAGGTGGGCCTGAACATCGACCAGGTGCTGGAACGGGTGGTGGCGGACATTCCGGCCCCCACCGGCGACCCCGACGCCCCCCTCAAGGCCCTGATTTTCGACAGCGTCTACGACAGCTACAAGGGCGTTATCGTCTACATCCGCGTCTTTGAGGGCACCGTCAAGCCGGGAGATACCATCCTGCTGATGGCCACCGGGGCCAAGTTCACCCTGGTGGAGGTGGGCCATATGGGCGCCACCAACCTGTCCCCCTGCGACCAGCTGTCGGCCGGCGAGGTCGGCTACCTCACCGCCAGCATCAAGACGGTGCAGGACACCCGTGTGGGCGACACCGTCACCCTGGCAGACAATCCCACCCCCGAGGCCCTGCCGGGTTACCGTCAGGTCAAGCCCATGGTGTTCTGCGGCGTGTATCCCGCCGACGGCAAGCGCTATCCCGACCTGAAGGACGCCCTGGAAAAGCTCCAGCTCAACGACGCATCCCTGACCTATGAGCCCGAAAACAGCGCCGCGCTGGGCTTTGGTTTCCGGTGCGGCTTCCTGGGCCTGCTCCATATGGAGATCATCACCGAGCGCCTGGAGCGGGAATTTGACCTGGATCTGGTCACCACCACCCCCGGCGTTCAGTATCGGATCACCCTCACCGACGGCACCGAAAAGGTTATTTCCAACCCCTCCGAGTACCCCGATCCCTCCCAGATCGCCAAGCAGGAGGAGCCCTTTGTGGACGTCCACCTCTACACCCCCAACGAGTACGTGGGCGGTCTGATGGACCTGTGCCAGCAGAAGCGGGGCGTCCTCATCAACATGAAGTATATGGACGACGTCCGGGTGGACCTGCACTACGTGATGCCTCTGGGCGAGATCGTCTACGATTTCTTCGACGCCATCAAGAGCCGCAGCCGCGGCTACGCCAGCTACGACTACGAGTTCAAGGAGTACCAGGAGAGCGACCTGGTGCGTCTGGACTTCCTGCTGGCGGGCGACCCGGTGGACGCCCTGTCCATGATCGTATTCCGTGACAACGCCTACGCCAAGGGCCGCCGCATCTGCGAGAAGCTGCGGGACAACATTCCCCGGACCCTGTTTGAGATTCCGGTTCAGGCTGCGGTGGGCGGCAAGGTCATCGCCCGCGAAACCGTCAAGGCCATGCGCAAGGACGTGCTGGCCAAGTGCTACGGCGGCGACATCACCCGCAAAAAGAAGCTGCTGGAAAAGCAGAAGGAAGGTAAAAAGAAGATGCGTCAGCTGGGCTCGGTCTCCCTGCCCAGCGAGGCCTTCACCGCCGTCCTCAAACTCGACAACTCCGACGACTAACCTTTTCACTGGGTACCATACACTCTGGCCGCTCTTTGGAACGTTTGTGGGGGTTGCAGACCATGCCGCGCTCACATTACGTCCGGGCTGCGCCCGGATACGATGCAAAGTTCAAGATAAACCGGATTCCTCTTTTGAGAAGGTATTTGCGGTTTGAGCCGTTTGCATGAAAGTCGGACAAGCATAAAGCGGGGACCTTCCAGGGCCCCGCAGGGATAAAAAGAAAAGCCTCTGTTCCATCCGCAAGGGTAGAACAGAGGCTTTTTATTTTGAATGAAGCAGTTTCAAAAGAAACAGGGCTGGACCGGAAATCAGGGAGAAACCGGTCAGAAAGGCAGGCCATTTTCGACGCAGCTCAGACAAGGCCGATAGCAACCATAAATAATGATACGGATACCTGGCAGCTCAGACGCGGCTCGCGCCACAACAGGCCGCAACTATAAACAATGATACCCGATGAAGTTTGCATCGTACCCGACCGCAGGTCGGACGTAGCGTGAGCGCGGCAAAGTTTGCAACCCTCACAAACGTTATAAAGAGCGGCTAGAGTGTATGGTACCCAGTGAAACCTCTTGCGCTTAGCCGATTTTTGCAGCGCGCCGCGGTGGGCGCTTGCAAAAATCGGAGCGCTGCGCCAGCTTTGGCCCGGCTGTTTCGTCCGCAGGACGCGCCGGGCCAAAGCTGCCTTTGCCTTCTTTTTCTTTCAAGAAAAAGAAGGTTAGCCGCCCAGGTATGCGGTCTGAACTTTTTCGTTAGTGAGGAGCTCGGCGCCGGTGCCTTCCATGACGATGCGGCCGGTCTCCAGAACGTAGGCGCGGTCCGCAATGGACAGAGCCATCTGAGCGTTCTGCTCCACCAGAAGGATGGTCATGCCCTCCTTGTGGACGTTCTGAATGATGTCGAAGATTTCCTGCACCATCAGGGGAGACAGACCCATGGAAGGCTCGTCCAGCATCAGCATGGATGCGTTGCTCATCAGGGCGCGGCCCATGGCCAGCATCTGCTGCTCACCGCCCGACAGGGTGCCGGCCATCTGGCGGCGGCGCTCCTTCAGACGGGGGAACAGGGTAAAGACCTTCTCCATGTTGGGCGCAATGGTGCTGCGGTCCTGGGTATAGCCGCCCATCTCCAGGTTTTCCTCCACCGACATGTGCAGGAACACCCGCCGTCCCTCGGGAACCTGAGCCAGGCCCGCCTGGACGATTTTGTGGGCGCGCATCCCTGAGATGTTCTGCCCCTTGTAGGTGATGGAACCGGTCTTGCTGTGCAGCAGGCCCGAGATGGTTTTCAGGTTGGTGGATTTGCCGGCGCCGTTGGCGCCGATCAGGGTCACGATCTCGCCCTCATCCACATGGAAGGAGATGTCCTTGATGGCGTGGATGGCGCCGTAGTAGACGTTGATGCCCTCAACGTTCAGCATAGTCTGTGCCATGGATCAGCCCTCCTTCTTGCCAAGGTATGCTTCGATGACCTGGGGATTCTCGCGGATCTCGTCGGGGGTGCCCTTGGCGATGACACGGCCGAAGTTCAGCACGGCGATGCCCTCGCAGATGCCCATGACCAGGTTCATGTCGTGCTCGATCAGCAGAATGGCGATGTCGAACTCGTCCCGAATCCGGCGGATGACTTCCATCAGCTCGGCGGTCTCGGAGGGGTTCATGCCGGCGGCCGGCTCGTCCAGCAGCAGCAGTTTGGGCCGGGTGGCCAGGGCGCGGATGATCTCCAGACGCCGCTGGGCGCCGTAGGGCAGGCTGCCCGCCTGCTTGCCTGCCAGGTCGGCCATGTGGAAGATGTTCAGCAGCTCGATGGCCTCGTCGGTGGTCCGCTTTTCCTGCTTCCAGTAGCTGGGCAGGCGGAGCAGAGCCTCCGGCAGACGGTAGTTCATGGACTGGTGCAGGCCCACCTTGACGTTGTCAATGACCGCCAGGTCCTTGAACAGGCGGATGTTCTGGAAGGTGCGGGCCACACCCATCCGGTTGACCTGATAGGTCTTTTTGCCGGCGGTGGGCATGCCGTCCAGCAGGATGGAGCCGCGGCTGGGCTGATAGACGTTGGTCAGCAGGTTGAACACGGTGGTCTTGCCGGCGCCGTTGGGGCCGATCAGACCGGTGATCTCGTTGCGGCCGATCATCAGGTTGAAGTCGTCCACGGCGGTCAGGCCGCCGAAATCAATGCCCAGACCACGGACGTCCAGCACCGGGCGCTTGTCCTTGTCGCGTTCGGTCAGGAAGCCGCCCGACGGGATGCTGTGCAGGCTGGTCTTAAACTCACTCATGGTGTGCCTCCTTCGCGCTGCCGAAACTGAGGGCCTTGCTGATGAGGCGGCTCAGAGAGAAGTCGTAGCTGCCCAGCAGTCCGCCCGGACGGAAGATCATCATAAAGATCAGCACCACCGAGTACAGCACCATCCGGTAATCGGAGAAGCTGCGCAGAGCCTCGGGCAGGATGGTCAGGACGGTGGCCGACAGGATGGAGCCCAGCATGGAGCCCATGCCGCCCAGAACCACCATGACCAGAATCTCGATGGACTTCATGAAGTCGAAGCCGGAGGGGTCCAGAACGCCCAGATAGCCGGCGTACAGGCCGCCCGCCAGGCCGGCGAAGGCTGCCGAGAAGGAGAAGGCCATGACTTTATAGTAGGTGGTCTGGATGCCGCAGCTCTCGGCGGCGATTTCGTTGTCCCGGATGGCCAGGACGGCGCGGCCGTGGCGGCTCTTGAGCATGGTGTGGATGAAGAAGCAGGTCAGCACCACGCAGAGGAACACCGACAGCAGGTCGGAGTACTTGGGGATGTTCTTCAGGCCCTTGGCGCCGTAGAACAGGGAAAAGCCCAGCACGTTGTCGATGTTGTTGAGGGTGATGCGGATGATTTCGCCGAAGCCTAGGGTCAGGATGGCCAGATAGTCGCCGCTCAGGCGCAGGGCGGGAATACCGATCAGGACGCCGAACAGGCAGGCCACGGCAGCGCCCAGGATCAGGCCGGCGGCAAAGGCCACGGGCTCAGGCAGGGTGCTGTATTTGGTGAACAGGGCGCTGGTGTAGGCGCCCACCGCCATAAAGCCGGCGTGGCCCAGAGGCAGCTGCCCCAGGTAGCCGGTGGCCACGTTCAGGGACACCGCCAGGATGATGTTGATGCCCACCAGCAGCAGGACCTTGTTCTGGTAGGTGCTCAGGACGTTCTGGCTCAGCAGCTGCAGACCCACAAAGAGCAGCACCACCAGGACCGTATTGATGAGGTAGCGCACCGGCATTTTCAGTGCGCGGTATTTCGATTTGCTCACAGTCCAACCCTCCTTAAACCTTTTCCTGTACCTTGCGGCCCAGGATGCCGGTGGGTTTGACCAGCAGCACGACAATCAGGATCGCAAAGGTGACAGCGTCGCGCCAGGCCGACAGGCCGATGGCCGAGACCATGCTCTCACATACGCCGATGGCCAGGCCGCCGATCATGGCGCCGGGGATGGAGCCGATGCCGCCCAGAACGGCGGCGACAAAGGCCTTCAGGCCCAGCATGGAGCCCATGGTGGGGGTAGCCTGGGGATAGCTGCAGCAGTACAGCACCGAGCCGATGCCCGCCAGGGCCGAGCCCACCGCGAAGGTGAAGGAAATGGTGCTGTTGACGTTGACGCCCATCAGGCGGGCGGCGTCCATGTCCTCCGAGACGGCCCGCATGGCCTTGCCCAGCTTGGTCCGCTGGACCAGCAGGGTCAGCACGATCATGGACACCACCATGACACCCAGGGTCAGGATGGTGGTGAGGCTCAGGTTGACGCTGCCCAGACGGTACACCTGGTTGGTGAAGTAGGAGGGGATGACCTTGGCGCCCGAACCCAGCAGCAGCTCGGCGGTGTACTCCAGGAAGAAGGAGACGCCGATGGCGGTAATCAGCAGGGACAGGCGGGGCGCGGAGCGCAGGGGAGTGTAGGCGATTTTTTCAATCACCACGCCCAGCAGGGTACAGGTGATGATGGAGGCGCAGACCGCGGTCACAGGACCCAGGCCCAGCTGGTTCATCACGAACCAGGACATGTAGGCGCCCACCATGATGATGTCGCCGTGGGCGAAGTTCAGCAGCAGGATGATGCCGTACACCATGCTGTAGCCCAGGGCGATCAGTGCGTAGATGCTGCCCAGCGAAAGGCCGTTGATCAGCTGGCTAAAAAACACTGTCATCGTTGCAGTTCCTTTCTTTTTGACATGATACGCTCGGAATCCGGCGGGTATGAAAAAGCGGAGACCATCCGAGCATTTCCTGTTCGAGCGGTCTCCGCACTATACGTTTTTTATTGCTCCGCAGTATTCCGCAATAAAAACAAGATAAGACGCACAGGCAAACGTTGCGCGCAGGCCCGGCGGACGGGCCCTTTTGACGCCGATTAGTACTGCTCGACGAAGACGGCCTCGCCGTTCTCGAAGGTCAGGATGGCGGCAGTCTTGACGGGGTTGTTGTACTCGTCAAAGGTGAAGGAGCCGGTGACGCCCTCGAAGGAACCGTTCTTGATGCCGTCGATGACAGCCTGCTTGTACTCGTCGGTACCGGGCTCCAGGCCGGCGTCCTCAGCAGCCTGCAGGCCGCCGCAGACGGTCAGAGCTGCGTCGTAGCCCAGGGGAGAGAAACCGTTGGGGTAGCTCTCGCCGTACTCGGCCTCGTAAGCGCTCTCGAAGTCGGGGTTGGAACCGGTGGCGTAGTTGGCGCAGAAGTAGCAGCCGTCCAGCTGCTCGGCGGTGGCGTACTGGGTGACGCCGTCCCAGCCGTCGCCGCCCAGGAAGGGAACGGTCAGGCCCACGTCGGTGGCCTGGGACAGGATCTGGCCCACATCCTCATAGTAGTTGGGGCAGTAGACCACGTCGGGGTTGGCTGCCAGGATGGTGGTCAGCTGGGTGCGGAAGTCCACGTCGCCGGCCGAGTAGGTCTCGGAGGCCACGATCTCGCCGCCGTTGGCTGCGAACTCGGACTCAAAGTTGGTGGCCAGGCCCTCGTTGTAGTCGGCGCCCAGCTGATAGATGACGGCAGCACGGGCGTAGCCCAGCTTGTCGGTGGCGTAGTCGGCCATCTTGATGCCCTGGAACGGGTCGGTGAAGGTGGTGCGGAACACGTTGCTGTAGACGGTATCGGTCTCAGCGTCGTAGGTGACAGCCTCGGCGGTGGCGGAAGCGGTGACCATGGGCATGTTGTAGTCCTGGGTCTCAGCCACGACAGCCAGGGTGGGGGTGGTGGTGACGTCGCCGATCAGAGCGGTGATGCCCTGGTCCACCATCTGGGTGAAGCAGGTGACGGCCTGGGTGGCGTCGCCCTGCTCGTCCATCTCAACAACCTCGACCTGCTTGCCGTTGATGCCGCCGGCCTCGTTCAGCTGCTTGATGTACAGGTTGGCGCCGTTGGCAACGGCAATGCCGTAGACCGACACGTCGCCGGTCAGGGGGGCCAGCAGGCCCACCTTGATGGTATCGCCCGAAGCGGAGGCGGAGCCGGAAGCTGCGCCGGATGCAGCAGTGGAGCTGCTGGACGAGGAACCGCAGGCGCTCAGGGCGCTCACAGCGGCGGCAGCGCCCACGGCAGCCAGGAACTGACGGCGGGAAATGCTCGTTTTCATGATATTATCCCTCTTTCTTGCTTGCTTCATAACATTCAGTTGAAAATGAACAAACAAGGGAGCCCCTTCTCCCATTGAAGCTCCCTTGCTTTGTTCTAGTATAATCAACTGAAGCGCCCGCCGCAAGTCACAAACCCGACATAGTTTCTTAATACATGAGACTTTTTTATTGTGAACTTTAACAAATTTCACCTGCAAATCCCATGGATAGAAGATCCTGCCAGGGCGGAGGGGATCAGATATTTTCGCTGGAAAGGACGGCTGCCTGTGCAGCGGCGTCGGGCTGGGTCTGCTTGGCCTTGTTCATAACCCGCAGGCAGAAGAACAGGGACAGGGCGGTGCCCACGGTCCAGCCGATGGGCCAGGACAGCCAGATGCCGTCCGAGCCCAGAGCGGTGGCGGACAGGCCGATGGCCAGGGCCACACGGAGGATCAGGTCGGCAAAGGTGGAGATCATGAACTGGACCATCAGGGCGCAGCCGCGGAGCACGCCGTCCGACACCAGCTTGACCGACACCAGGAAGTAGAAGGGGGCCACGATCCGCAGGAACAGGATGCCGGTGTCGATGGCGGTGCCGGTGGGCTCGTTCATGAACAGGAACAGCAGCTGGCGTCCGGCGAAGAAGTACAGGCCGGCCAGGGGCACGCAGAGGGCCCACACCAGCTTGATGCCGGCCAGATAGCCCTGGCGCATCCGGTCGGGTTTGCCGGCGCCCAAGTTCTGGGAGGTGTAGTTGGAGATGCCGTTGGCCAGGGTGGTAAAGGAGGTGATGACCAGGTTGTTCAGCTTGACCGAAGCGGAGTAGCCGGCGATGACGCTGGCGCCGAAGCTGTTGACCACGCTCTGAATCACGATGTTGCCCACCGAGATGAAGCTCTGCTGCAGGATGCTGGGGATGGCGATGACCGAGATCTTGCCCAGCATGCTCCAGGAGAACAGGGCGGGCTTGGTTTCGGTGTGAATGCCCATCATCCGCTTGGCCACCACCCACATGGCCAGGATGCAGCTGACGCCCTGGCACAGGAAGGTGGCCCAGGCCACGCCGGCCACACCCATGTGGAAGGCGGTGACGAACAGGATGTCCATGAAGATGTTGCTGGTGGAGGAAGCCGCCAGGAACAGGAAGGGGGTCTTGCTGTCGCCCAGGGCCGAGAAGACGCCGGTGGCCACGTTGTAGAAGAACATGAAGGGCAGGCCCAGGACATAGATGTCCAGATACAGGGCCGAGTCGGCCAGGATTTCCTCCGGGGTGTTGATGAGCTCCAGCAGGGCGTCGCAGCCGAACAGGCCCACCGCCATCAGGGCGGCCACCAGGACGGCGCAGCCGATCAGGGAAGTGGTGACGGCGGTTTTCATGTCCTCGTACTGCTTTGCGCCGAAGAACCGGGACACGATGACGGAACAGCCGATGTTGCAGCCAAAGGCGAAGGCGATGAAGATCAGGGTGATCTCATAGCTGTTGCCTACGGCCGCCAGGGCGTCCTCGCCGACGAATTTGCCTGCCACCAGGCTGTCGGCAATATTGTAAAGCTGCTGAAAGACGATGCTGCCAAACATGGGAAGGCAAAACTGCCACAACACAGTGGACGGCTTGCCCACCGTCAAATCCTTATTCACAGATATTCCTCCTTACAGATGCTGCACAGACAGAGCTGTTGTAATTTCTACCGAAAGATAGTATACTTTTTTGGAGAGCATATGTAAAATATATGTTTTATATAAAAACCATATCCACATGATATGAAAGGACGCGCGCTCATGTCGGTACCGTATGACTACTATCGGATTTTCTACTACGTAGCCAAATACAGCAGCTTCACCCAGGCCGCCGCGGCGCTGCATGGCAGCCAGCCCAACATCACCCGCACCATCAACCTGCTGGAACAGGAGCTGGGGTGCCGCCTGTTTGAGCGGAGCCACCGGGGGGTGACCCTGACCCCCGAGGGGGAGAGGCTGTACGCCCACGTCCAGGTGATGCAGGAACAGCTGCAGGCCGCCGAATATGAACTGGCCAGCCGGCGGAGCCTGCACAGCGGCCAGATTGCCATTGGCGCCAGCGAGACAGCCCTTCACGGGCTGCTGCTGCCGGTGCTGCGGGATTTCAAGCGGCGGTATCCGGGGGTCAGGCTTCAGATCACCAACCATTCCACCCCCCAGGCCATCGCGGCGCTGCGGTCGGGCCTGGTGGAGCTGGCGGTGGTGGGCACCCCCTGCGGGGAGCTCACCGCCCCCCTCACCGAACAGCGGCTGCGGCCGTTCCACGACTTATTGGTGGCAGGGCCGGAATACGGCTATCTGGCGGGCCGGCGCCTCACCTATGAGGATATCGCCGGGCTGCCCCTGATTTCCCTGGGGCATGACAGCTCCACCTATGCCTTTTATGCCCAGCTGTTCGCGGAACACGGGGCCATGCTGGAACCGGACGTCCAGACCGCCACCACCGACCAGATTCTTCCTCTGGTCTGCTATGGGCTGGGGGTGGCCTTCGTCCCCGAGGACTTTGCCCGGGAGGCCCTGGCCAAAAAGGATGTGGTCCAGCTGGAGCTCCAGACCCCGCCCCCGGTCCGGTACATCAGCTTGGTGAAGGACAAGAGCCGCCCCCTGAGCGTGGCGGCCATGGAACTGGAGCGGATGCTCCGGGCCGCCTCGGCCCAGTAAAGGGTTACCGCCACAGCTTCTGCCAGCGGGCGCCCTGGGCTTCCAGCCAGCGGTCCAGCTTGGGATGCTGCACCCAGGCTTTGCCCTCGGGGGTCTCGATGAGCTGGCGGGCCAGAGCGGAGGGATTGGCGTCGGCCAGATCCACCGCCCGGGGCCCTAACGTCAGGGTCATGGCCATGGCACAGTCGGGCCAGGCCGGGGTTTCTTCCTCCGAGGGCCAGAGGAAGGGCGGCAGCAGCCGCAGGGCGCAGCTGGTCCGGGTACCCTCCTGGGTGAGCACCAGAGCCGAGGGCGCCCCGGCGGCAGTGCAACGCAATTCGCTGTAGAGCACCCGCAGCCGCCCCGGCGGCACAATCTGGGTGAAACCTTCCCGGGGAACGGGGGACAGGCTGCACCAGTCCCGGGCCTCGTGGGCCTCGATGGGCCAGGCCGGCGGGTCAAACCGGGCGTACAGGCCGGGCAGAGCAAAGCTCTCGGCCTGCTCCAGCCCCTCCAGCACAAGGGTATAGAATTCTGTCATGGGATGCCCCGGGTCGGGCTGCCCCAGCCCGAAGTCGGGCCGGGTTACTTTTCCGCCGCCCATCGAACCACGCTCCTTTTTTCACAATTTTGCATTTGACCTTTTCCTTCGAATTTTTTATACTGGAAACAGAAAGGAAGGACTGTTCATGACGCTGAAAGATAAAAAACAAACCGCTTCGCACCTGACCGTCACGGCCCTGATGGCCGCCGTGATGTGCATTCTGGGCCCCCTGTCGGTGCCCATCGGGGCCATCCCCATCTCCCTGACCAACCTGGTGGTCTGCCTGGCTGCCTGGATGCTGGGCCCCCGGCTGGGCGCCGCCAGCGTGGCGGTCTACCTGATGCTGGGCGCGGTGGGCCTGCCGGTCTTTTCGGGCTACGGCGGAGGACTGGCCAAGCTGCTGGGCCCCACCGGCGGCTATCTGATCGGCTTTGTGGCCCAGGCCGCCATCGGCGGCTGGGTGGTGGAACGCAGCCATGGCCGCCCTGTCTGGTCCAGCCTGGGGATGATCGCCGGCGTCGCCGTCAGCTATGCCTTCGGCACCGCCTGGTTCATCGTTCAGATGGGCTGTACTCTGCCCTATGCTCTGGGGGTCTGCGTGCTGCCCTTCATTCCCTTTGACCTGGTCAAGGTGGTTTTGTCCTCGGCCGTGGGCAGCCCCATCCGGGCACGGCTCCTGCAGGCCGGACTCATTGGCCGCTGAAAGCTGAAACTTGCGCGCCTTTTTGGGCCAAAAAGTGAATCTCTTTCATTATTATAATACAACAAGAAGGCCGCAGCCCAAAAACGCTGCGGCCTTTGCTGTTTTGTTTAAGCTTCCTGGTAGCCCAGGGTGGCGGCCATGACCGCCTTGATGGTGTGCATCCGGTTTTCGGCCTCGTCAAAAACGATGCTCTGGGGGCTCTGGAACACCTCGTCGGTGACTTCCATGGCATCCCGGCCGAACCGCTCGCCCATCTCCTTGCCCACGGTGGTCTTGTGGTCGTGGAAGGCGGGCAGGCAGTGCATGAACACCGCATGGGGGCCTGCGGCAGCCATCAGCTGGGCATTGATCTGGTAGGGGGCCAGGTCGGCGATCCGCTCGGCCCAGACTTCCACCGGCTCACCCATGGACACCCACACGTCGGTGTACAGGACGTCGGCGCCCTGCGCGGCCTTCATGGGGTCCTCCTCAAAGCGGATGGTGGCGCCGGTTTCGGCGGCCACTGCCTGGCACTGAGCCACCAGGTCGGGGTCGGGCCAGTACTTCTTGGGGGCGCAGGCGGTGAAATGGAGGCCCATTTTGGCGCAGCCCACCATCAGGCTGTTGCCCATGTTGTAGCGGGCATCCCCGAAGTAGACAAAGTTGATCCCTTCCAGCTTGCCGAAATGCTCCCGAATGGTCAGAAAGTCGGCCAGAATCTGGGTGGGATGGAACTCATTGGTCAGGCCGTTCCACACCGGAACCCCGGCGTAATGGGCCAGCTCCTCCACGATCTCCTGACCATAGCCCCGGTACTCGATGCCGTCAAACATCCGGCCCAGCACCTGGGCGGTGTCGGCGATGGACTCCTTTTTCCCGATCTGGCTGCCCTGGGGGTCCAGATAGGTCACCTGCATGCCCAGATCGTGGGCCGCCACCTCAAAGCTGCACCGGGTGCGGGTGGAGGTCTTTTCAAAAATCAGGGCGATGTTCTTCCCGCGCAGGGTGTCGTGGGGGATGCCGGCCTTCTTTTTGGCCTTCAGGTCGGCCGCCAGGTCAATCAGACCGCCGATCTCGGCGGGGGTATAGTCCAGCAGTTTCAAAAAGCTGCGTCCTTTCAAATTCACAGGAAAGTCCCCTTTCTGCATATATGCTGCATTTAATGAAAATTATTGGATAAATATGCATTTCATTATACGACGCAGACCGGGCCTGTGTCAAGCGGGGTTTCTCAAAGTGTGAAGGTGACCTCCCGGCCGGTGGCACGGTAGGGGGTCACACGGACCCCGGCCTTCTGGAGCATGAACCGGGCCGCGATGCTGGAATCGCTGTCGTGGTACTTGTCGCCGTAATACACCAGCTCCTTGATGCCCGACTGAATGATGGCCTTGGTGCACTCGTTGCAGGGGAACAGGGTGACGTAAATCCGGGCGCCCTTGAGGTTGTTGTGGGCGCTGTTGAGGATGGCGTTGAGCTCGGCATGGCAGACGTACATGTATTTGGTCTCCAGGGGAGCCCCCTCCCGGTCCCAGGGCATGGCGTCGTCGTCGCAGCCGGTGGGCATGCCGTTGTAGCCCAGAGAGAGGATTTTGTTCTCGGGGCTGACGATGCAGGCCCCCACCTGGCTGTTGGGGTCCTTGGAGCGCATGGCGCTGAGCATGGCGATGCCCATAAAATATTCGTCCCAGTTGATGTAGTCGCTGCGTTTCATAGCAATGGTACGGGCGGGGCGCAGGGGAGTCGGGCACCCTGCCGTAAACTCCTTTCCGGTCAAAGTTTTCGTCGTTCCGCACAATTTCGGCGGCAAAATTTTTTCGCAAAAGCCCCGCCTGTCTCAACAGGCAGCCCTGAAACCGGCCCTGCGGGGCGGTTCAGGGCCTGAAAGGCCCTGGAATTGGTAAAGACATTATACCGTAACAGCGTTTAAAAAACAATCGGCAATCGGCCCGTTGACAAAATGCACAAAACCAACCCGGGAACTTTGGAGGCCAAATGTGGGACAAATGATTTAAATTCCGGGAGAGTTGTGGTATTATCTTTGTAAAATATGCCACAAAAGCGGAGAGAAGTCCCGCCAGGCGGAAATGAGGGAAGACCGTTATGAAATACGCAAGCAACAATATCCGCAATATCTTGATTGCAGGCCATGCCGGCAGCGGCAAGACGACGCTGACTGAGGCACTGGTCTATTTTTCGGGCGCTTCCGAGCGGATGGGCCGCGTGGAAGACGGCACCACCATCTCCGACTTTGACCCCGAGGAGTCAAAGCGCAGAGCCAGCCTGTCGGCATCGGTGGTTCCGGTGGAGTTCGGCGGCATCAAGTACAACCTGATCGACGCGCCGGGCCTGTTTGACTTCGAGGCCGGCGAGTACGAGGGCATCCGGGCCGCCGAGAGCGTCCTGGTCTGCGTGTCGGGCCGCAGCGGCGTCACCGTGGGCGCCGAGAAGGCATTCCAGCTGGCCCGCAAGAACAACAAGGCCACCATGGTCTTTGTCTCCAAGTCGGATCTGGAGCACTCCAACTACTTCCAGATTCTGGAGGACCTGAAAATCAAGTTCGGCTCCAGCATCTGCCCCTGCGTGGTGCCCGCCCGTCTGGATGACGGCACCAGCGTGTACATCAACCTGTTCAGCCAGAAGGCATTCAAGTATGAGAGCGGCAAGCAGATCCAGGTGGATCTGCCCGACATCGGCCACCGGTTCCAGGGCCTGATCGAGGCCATGAGCGAGGCCATCGCCGAGACCGACGACGAGCTGATGGAGAAGTTCTTCGGCGGCGAGCCCTTCACCACCGAGGAAATCGTGGAAGGCATGCGCAAGGGCGTCAAGGACGGCCTGATTACCCCTGTGTTCTGCGGCAGCGCCGTCAATATGCAGGCGCTGGATATGCTGCTGTTCAACATGGAGAAGCTGCTGCCCAGCCCGGCCCACGCCGAGGGCATCCCCGCCGAGAACGCCGACGGCGAGATGGTGGAGCTCCACTGCAAGTCCGACGAGCCCACCGTGGCCTATGTCTTTAAGACGGTGGCCGACCCGTTCGTGGGCAAGATGAGCTATCTGCGTGTGGTCAGCGGCCGCGTGACCGCCGGCATGAGCCTGGTGAACGCCCGCACCGGCGACACCGAAAAACTGGGCAAGCCCATGTTCATCTGCGGCAAAAAGCAGATTGATACCGACGAAATCTGCGCCGGCGACATCGGCGCGGTGGCCAAGATAGTGAGCGCCCGCACCGGCGACACCCTCTGCGATCCTTCCCGCGTGGTCAGCCTGGACGCACCGGTCTTCCCGCAGCCCAGCTTCTTCATGGCCGTCACCGTGGCCAAGAAGGGCGACGAGGGCAAGATCAGCAGCGCTCTGGCCCGTCTGATGGAAGAAGATCCCACCCTGAGCTATGAGAACAACGCCGAGACCCATCAGCAGATCATCGGCGGCCTGGGCGAGCAGCATCTGGATGTGGTCAAGGCCAAGATGAAGAACAAGTTCGGCGTCGAGATCGGCCTGGAGGCTCCCCGGATCGCTTACCGTGAGTCCATCCGCAAGCCGGTCCAGAAGCAGGGCCGCCACAAGAAGCAGACCGGCGGCCACGGCCAGTTCGGCGACGTTATCATCAAGTTCGAGCCCTGCGACGGCGAGGCCATCCTCTTTGAGGAGAACGTCTTCGGCGGCAGCGTGCCCAAGAACTTCTTCCCGGCAGTTGAGAAGGGCGTCCGCCTGGCCGCCGAAAAGGGCATCCTGGCCGGTTACCCGGTGGTGGGCCTGAAGGCCACCCTGCTGGACGGCAGCTATCACCCGGTGGACAGCTCGGAAATGGCCTTCATCATGGCCGCCAAGCTGGCTTACAAGGCCGCCATGCCCGAGGCAGGCCCCGTCATCCTGGAGCCCATCTACACCGTCCGCACCCACGTCCCCAACGACAACACCGGCGATGTGATGGGCGATGTGACCAAGCGCCGCGGCCGCGTGCTGGGCATGGAGCCGGATGAGGACGGCCTCCAGACCATCATCGCCGAGATCCCCCTGTCCGAAATCACCACCCTGACCACTTTCATCCGTCAGACCACCCAGGGCCGCGGCTGGTTTACCCGCGAGTTCGCCCGCTATGAGATCCTGCCCGAGAACCTGGTGTCCTCGGTGGTGGAGCAGGCCCGCAAACTGGGCAACCTGGACGAGAGCAGCGACGACTGAGCCTTGTTCTGAACCCATATTGTGACATCCACCAGACCCTGTCGGCAATTCCCTCTGCCGGCGGGGTCTTTTTTGTACCGTATCTGCGATGTGTTTTGGTTGACATCCCGCAGGGTTGCTATTATAATGGAGAGGTTAGAGTGCCGGCCGGCCCGCCCGGGCGCCGATGCACCCCGAAAAACAGCCCTCAGCTCGCGGCGCCCAGAGCCCCGCGGGCATATTTCGAGCATAAGGAGAGATTCAGATCCATGGCACAGGAAATCGTAATGTCTGCTGCCGGCCTCAAGGCCGTACAGGAAGAACTGGAATACCTCAAGACGGTACGCCGCAAGGAGCTGGCCGAGGAAATCAAGGAAGCCCGCAGCCACGGCGACCTGTCCGAGAACAGTGAGTACGACGAGGCCAAGAACACCCAGGGCCTGGTGGAGAACCGCATCACCGAGCTGGAGCAGATGATTAAGAACGCCCGCGTCATCGACGAGAGCGAGCTGAGCGTGGATTCTGTCTCGGTGGGCACCCACGTCACCATCCAGATGGAGGACGAGGAGCCGGAAGAGTACGACATCGTCGGCCGCACCGAGGCAGACCCCCTCAACGGCAAGATCAGCGACGAGAGCCCGGTGGGCCATGCCCTGCTGGGCAAGGCTGTGGGCGAAGAAGCCGAGGTTCTGCTGCCCGCGGGCCATACTGTAGTGTGCAAGGTGCTGGCCATCACCCACAGCAAGGGTTAAGCCGGTACAGGAGGTAGGAATGGAAGAAATCAAGAACGGCACCGGGGCTGCTGCGGACAGCGAGCAGGTGCTTGTCCGCCGTCAGAAGCTGGCCGACCTGCGGGCCGCCGGCAGCGACCCCTTTGAAATCACCAAGTTTCCCCAGGACGCCTACTCGGCCGATCTGAAGGCCGAGTTTGCGGACCTGCCCAATGAGACCGACGCCGGCCGCACCGTGGCCCTGGCCGGCCGCATGATGTCCAAGCGCGTCATGGGCAAGGCCAGCTTTGCCCACCTGCGGGACGACAAGGGCGACATCCAGCTCTACGTCCGCCGGGACGAGCTGGGGGAGGAGGCTTACGCCGCCTTCAAGAAGCTGGACGTGGGCGACATCATCGGCGTCAAGGGCGAGGTGTTCCGCACCAAGACCGGCGAGCTGAGCGTCCGGGCCCTGGAGCTGACCCTGCTGGCCAAGAGCCTGCGGCCCCTGCCCGAGAAGTTCCACGGCCTGACCGACACCGAGATGCGGTACCGTCAGCGCTATGTGGATCTGATCGCCAACCCCGAGGTGAAGGATACCTTTGTCAAGCGCAGCCAGATCCTGCGGGAAATCCGGGCTTACCTGGATGAGCGGGGCTTCCTGGAAGTGGACACCCCCATCCTGACCCCCTTTGAGATCGGCGCATCGGCCCGTCCCTTCATCACCCATCACAACACCCTGAACATGGACATGGTGCTGCGCATCGAGACCGAGCTGTACCTCAAGCGGCTGGTGGTGGGCGGCATCGACCGTGTGTACGAAGTGGGCCGTATCTTCCGCAACGAGGGCATGGACCCCAAGCATAACCCCGAATTCACCAGCGTGGAGCTGTACCAGGCTTTCACCGACTACCACGGCATGATGGATCTGGTGGAGGAGCTGTACAAGCGCCTGGCCCAGAAGATCTGCGGCAGCCTGGTGATTCCCTATCAGGGCAACCAGATCGACATGAGCCACTGGGAGCGCCTGACCATGGTGGAGGCCGTCAAGAAGTATTCCGGCGTGGATTACTACGACTGGAAGTCGGACTCCGACGCCATCGTGGCCGCCCGCGCCCACAATGTGGACCTGCCCGAGGTGCCCACCCGCGGCTCCATCCTGGCCGCCTTCTTTGACGCCTTCGTGGAGGATAAGCTGATCCAGCCCACCTTCATCTACGATTACCCGGTGGAGATCAGCCCCCTGGCCAAGCGCAAGCCCAGCGAGCCCGCCTTCACCGAGCGGTTTGAGTACTTCATCAACTGCACCGAGTTCGGCAACGCCTTCAGCGAGCTGAACGATCCCATCGATCAGAAGGAGCGCTTTGAGCGCCAGGTGGCCGAGCGCAAGTCGCTGGAGCCGGGCTGCAAGGCACAGGTGGACTACGACTACGTCAACGCTCTGGAGTACGGCCTGCCCCCCACGGGCGGCCTGGGCTTCGGCTTCGACCGTCTGGTCATGCTGCTGACCGATTCGGCCTCCATCCGCGACGTGCTGCTGTTCCCCACCATGAAGCCGCTGGACGCTCCCAAGAAGGAGGAGGCCCCCGCTGCGGAGGCCGCTCCGGCTGAGACTGCTTCGGCAGCCGCTCCCGCGGCTCCCGTCCAGGCAGAGCCCATCGACTTCTCCAAGGTGGAGATCGAGCCTCTGTTCCAGGATCTGGTGGACTTCGAGACCTTCTCCAAGAGCGATTTCCGCGCCGTCAAGATCAAGGAGTGCTCGGCTGTGCCCAAGAGCAAGAAGCTGCTCCAGTTCGTTCTGGACGACGGCAGCGGAGTGGACCGCGTGATTCTCAGCGGCATCCACGCCTACTATGAGCCCGAGGAGCTGGTGGGCAAGACCTGCATCGCCATCACCAACCTGCCCGCCCGCAAGATGATGGGCATTGACTCCTGCGGCATGCTGATCAGCGCCGTCCATCACGAGGAAGGCCAGGAGCGCCTCCATCTGCTGATGGTGGATGACCACATCCCCGCCGGCGCAAAGCTGTATTAAGTATTCCGGGAAATTTCCCGCCTTTGGTCCAGGCCGGACGTTCTGCACGTCCGGCCTGGGCTTTTTTTTGCGCCCTTTTGGCGGACAGTCTGTACGTGAAATAAATACATCTGTCTTTTTGGATACAAGAAAAAGATTTTGCTGTGTACGCCAATGAAATACAAAAATAAGGCAAAAACCAGAAGTGCTACTTTATTTTCTTCGTTTTTCTCAGAAATAGGAGGGCTGAAACTTTGTTTTGTGTGGAAATTGGCTATTGCAATTTTCTCCCGGATGCTTATAATAGTGATATCGCAGCAAATACAAATGTATTTATAGAGCGTACACTCCGGCCCTGTGCCGGAATCAGAGGGAGGAATACGATATGAAAATGAAACGGTTTGTAGCCCTGGCCGCTGCAGCTGCTATGAGCGTCTCCGCACTGGCTGGCTGCTCGTCCTCGTCCACGGCGGCCAGCGGCTCGGCCGCCGCAGGCAGCTCCGCCTCGGGGGACAAGGTGGTCAAGATCGGCGTCTTTGAGCCCTCCACCGGCGACTCGGCCTCGGGCGGCAAAAAGGAAACCCTGGGCATGCAGTACGCCAACGCCGAGACCCCCACCGTGGAGATCGGCGGCGAGACCTATACGGTGGAGCTGGTCTATGCGGACAATGGCTCCTCCACCGACAAGGCTCCTTCGGCTGCCGCCGAGCTGGTGAGCCAGGGCGTCTCCCTGGTGCTGGGCTCCTACGGCTCGGGCGTGTCCATTGCGGGCGGCCCGGTCTTTGACGATGCGGGCCTGGCTGCGGTGGGCGTCACCTGCACCAACCCCAACGTCACCGCCGGCAACGACTACTACTACCGCATCTGCTTCCTGGACCCCTTCCAGGGCACTGTTCTGGCCAACTTCGCCAAGGATAAGTTCGACGCCAAAGTGGCTTACTGCCTGGGCGAGACCGGCAACGAGTACGACCAGGGCCTGATCGCTTATTTCACCCAGGCCTTTGAGGCGGCCGGCGGCACCGTCGTCACCGCTTCCTTCCCCACCAACAACTCCGACTTCAGCACCTACCTGAACCAGGCCAAGAATGAGGGCGCCGACGTCATCTTCACCCCGGTGTCCATCGCCTACGCCACCCAGATCATCCAGCAGGCTGCTGCCCTGGGCATTGATGCAGCCTTCCTGGGCTCCGATACCCTGGACGACAACATGGTTCTGGCTGCCGCTGAGGGCACCGATGTCCAGCTGTACGTCTCCACCTTCTACCAGGAGGGCGGTTCTCCCGAGTTCGATGAGGGCGTCAAGGCCTACATCAACGAGAACGCCGAGGCCATGACCAACAACGGCGGCAACGACACCATCGCTGCAGTCACCGCCATGGGTTATGACGCCTACTATGTGGCTCTGGAGGCCCTGAAGGCCGCCGGCTCCACCGATCCCGCCGCCGTCAAGGCTGCCCTGGCCGGCGTCACCTACGACGGCGTGTCGGGCCACATCGCCTTTGATGAGGAGGGCGACGCCATCCGCGACACCGCCTACATCAAGCACTCCACCAACACCGGCGCATGGGAGCTGGAGACCCAGCAGACCGTCGCCCAGTAAATCGTAAATGACCGAAGGTTTGGCGGGAGCCGCTGGCTCCCGCCAAACCATTTGTTGAAACCTGCCCTGAGCGGAGGGAACCTGTATGGAATATTTCGTTTCGGTCCTGCTGTCCGGCATTGCAGTAGGCGGCCAGTATGCCCTGATTGCCATTGGCTACACCATGGTCTACGGCATCCTGCGCCTGATCAACTTTGCCCACGGCGACGTGTTCATGGTGGCCGGCCTGGTGGGCGTGTACGTCTCCACCTGGATGCCCCTGTATCTCGCCCTGCCCCTGGTGCTGGTGCTGACGGTGGCCCTGGGCTTCATCATCGAGCGGGTGGCCTATAAACCCCTGCGCTCCGCCCCCCGTATGTCGGTGATGATCTCGGCCATCGGCGTCAGCTACCTGCTCCAGAACACCGCCACCTACGTCACCGGCGGCCAGCCCATGAGCTATCCCACCATCCCGTTTTTGTCCGACACCGTCACCATTGCGGGCACCCCCACCCGCTGGGCGGTCATTCTGACCCCCTTCCTGGTGCTGGCCCTGGTGGTGCTGCTGACCCAGCTCATCGACCGCACCAAGGTGGGCATGGCCATGCGGGCGGTGGCCAAGGACTTTGAGACCAGCCAGCTGATGGGCATTAAAATCAACTCGGTGATCTCGGCCACCTTCATCATCGGTTCGGCCCTGGCCGCTATCGGCTCCATGCTCTACTTCACCAACTATCCCTCCATCACCCCCACCGCCGGCGCCATGCCGGGCCTGAAAGCCTTTGTGGCGGCGGTGTTCGGCGGCATTGGTTCCATCCCCGGCGCGGTCATCGGCGCTTTCATCATCGGTATCTGTGAGAACCTGGTCAAGAGCACCCAGTTCACCGTCTTTTCGGATGCCATTACCTTCGCCCTGCTCATCGTGATCCTCGTCTTTAAGCCCACCGGCCTGTTCGGTGAGAAGGCGACCGACAAAGTGTAAGGAGGCCCCGCATGAACAAGAAAAAATCGGTCAGCTGGGGCGCACTGGGCGGGATTGTCGCCTTTCTGGCTCTGGTGATCCTGCTGGAAAACATCACCGCCCTGATTCCCGCCGCACCCCGCGTCCTGCTTCCCACCAGCCAGCTGTTCACCGTCCTGAAAAAAGGCGCGGTCTACTCCCTGGTGGTGGTGTCCATGAACCTGCTGAACGGCTTCACCGGCCTGTTCTCCCTGGGCCAGGCAGGCTTTATGCTGCTGGGCGCCTATACCTACGCCATCCTCACCGTCCCTGTGGCCCAGAAAGATACCGTCTACTACCTGTTCGGCGGCTCGGCGGTGCCCTTCTCCCTCCAGGATACCTTCGGTCTGGTGTTCGGCACCACCGGCGTGGGCGGGGCGGTCAGCATGGTGCTGGGCGTCCTGGTGGCCCTGATTCTGGGCGGCCTGGTGGCCGCCGGCTTCGCTTACCTGATCGGCCTGCCGGTGCTGCGGCTCAAGAGCGACTATCTGGCCATCGCCACCCTGGGCTTTGCGGAAATTCTCCGCGCTGTGTTCCAGTGGCAGCCTCTGGGCCCCATCACCAACGGCGCCAACATGCTCAAGAGTTTCCCCACCTTCTCCGACTTCAACATCGAGAACGCCTCGGGCCAGACCGTCCTGCGTCTGTCGGCCTTTGTGCCCATGCTGATTGCGGTGATCTGCATCGCCATCATCGTCCTGCTGATCAACTCCTCCTATGGCCGGGCCTTTAAGGCCATCCGGGAGGACGAGGTGGCCGCCGAGGCCATGGGCATCAACCTGGCCAAGCACAAGATGCTCTCCTTCTGCATTTCCTCCTTCTTTGCCGGGGTGGGCGGCGGCCTGTTCGCCATGTACGCCGCCAACGCCCAGGCCAAGGTCTTTACCTCCACCATGACCTATGAGCTGCTGCTGATCGTGGTCATCGGCGGCATCGGCTCGGTGTCCGGCTCCATCATCGCCACCTTCCTCTATGTGGCCTGCTCGGAGTGGTGGCTCCGGTTCCTGGATTCGGAACTGGTCTTTGCTTCGCCCACCGACCCCGGCCGTCTGGCCTTCATCGTGGTGTTTGCCGCCGCGGTGATTGCGGCCGCCTTCCTGGCCATCCGGGCCATCCGCAAGAAGGAGGGCCATACCCTGACCCAGGAGCTGCCGGTGTGGATTGCAGCCATTCTGCTGCTGGGCTGGCTGGTGTACTTCGTTATCTCCCACAGCCTCAAGCTGCCGCTGCTGCGCAACGGCTTCCGTATGGTGGTGTTCTCGGTCATCATCATGATTGTGGTACTGTTCTTCCGCCGCGGCATTATGGGCGACCGGGAACTGCCCGACGTCCTGCGGGGCCGCAGGCTTTCGGCCCGCAAATCCACCCCCAAACACGCTGAAAAGGAGGCGCTGAAATGAGCGAACGTCAAAACGTCCTCCACGTGGAACATGTGACCATGCAGTTCGGCGGCGTGGTGGCCATGAACGACCTGTCCATGGATGTGAACGAGGGGGAGATCGTGGCCCTCATCGGCCCCAACGGCGCCGGCAAGACCACCGCCTTCAACTGCATTACCGGCGTGTATGAGCCCACCAACGGCAAAATCGACTTCTGCGGCCAGCCTCTGGTGGAAAACTATCCCCAGGGCAAGATGGACAAAGCCTATCTGGGGGAAAACAAGGGGATGTACACCCACAAGCTGAACCCCACCCCCGACCGCATCACCCACCGGGGCATTGCCCGTACCTTCCAGAATATCCGGCTGTTCGGGGCACTGACCGTCTTTGAAAACGTCCTGATCGCCAAGCATATGCGGGCCAAGCAGAATTTCCTGTCCGCCACCTTCCGGCTCAACGCCAAGGAGGAGGCCCGGATGCGGGCCGAGGCCATGGCCCTGCTGGAAGAACAGGGCCTGGCCCAGCACAAGGACGAGGTGGCATCCTCGCTGCCCTACGGCCTGCAGCGCCGGCTGGAAATCGCCCGCGCCCTGGCCACCGAGCCCAAGCTCCTGCTGCTGGATGAGCCGGCCGCCGGCATGAACCCGCAGGAAACCCAGGAACTGACCGACTTTATCCGGGAGATCCGCGACAAATATCACCTGACCGTCCTGATGATCGAACATCACATGGACCTGGTGATGCAGATCTCCGACCGTATTTATGTGCTGGATTTCGGCAAGCTGATCGCCGAGGGAACCCCCGAGGAAATCAGCGGGAACCAGCGCGTCATTGACGCTTATCTGGGGGTGGCCGACGATGCTGAGAATTGATGACCTGTGTGTGAGCTACGGCGGCATCGAGGCCGTCAAGGGGATCTCCTTCAAGGTGGAGGAGGGCCAGATCGTGACCCTGATCGGCGCCAACGGCGCCGGCAAATCCACCACCCTGCGGGCCCTGGCCGGCCTGGTGAAGGTGAAAAGCGGCCGGGTCCACTTCCAGGGGGAGGACCTGACCGGCCTGCCGCCCGACCGCATCGTCTCCAAGGGCCTGACCCTGGTGCCCGAGGGACGCCATGTGTTCCCCGACCTGACGGTGCTGGAAAACCTGAAAATCGGCGCCTACCTGCGCCGGGACAGCCTGGAGAGCGACCTGGCCTGGATTTATGAGCTGTTCCCCCGGCTGAAAGAGCGGTCCTGGCAGGCCGCCGGCACCCTGTCGGGCGGTGAACAGCAGATGCTGGCGGTGGGCCGCGCCCTGATGGCCCGCCCCAAGCTGATCATGATGGATGAGCCCTCTCTGGGCCTGGCCCCCATCGTGGTGAAAGGAATCTTCGACATCATCAAGGAGATCAACCGCAAGGGCGTCACGGTGCTGCTGATCGAGCAGAACGCCAATATGGCCCTGCAGATCGCCGACGTGGGCTACGTCATGGAAACCGGCCGGATTACCCTGTGCGGCACAGGCAAGGAACTGCTGGCCAACGAGGCGGTCCGGAAAGCGTACCTGGGCAACCACGCATAATACACAGACAAAAAGTCAATGCCCGCTGCGAAGTTTTCGCAGCGGGCATTTTCTCTGTCCGATAGGGGAGTTGAAAAAACATCTTCCCCTGCCGGGGCCGGGGGCGTTATACTGGAACGGAACGCTGGTGAAAGGAAGGAAAAGAAAGGTGAGAGTATACGGCTACATGAGGGTGAGCAGCCGGGATCAAAACGAAGAACGGCAGCGGATTGCGCTGCGCCAGGCCGGTGTGGAGCCGGCAAATCTATATTGTGACAAACAGTCGGGCAAGGATTTCAACCGCCCCCAATACCGCAAACTGCTGCGCCGCCTGCGGAAAGATGACCTGCTGTGCATCACCAGCATCGACCGCCTGGGCCGGAATTATCAGGAGATTCTGGCCCAGTGGCGGTATTTGACCAAAGGCAAGGGCTGTGATATTGTGGTGCTGGATATGCCGCTGCTGGATACCCGGCGGGGCCGGGACCTGATGGGGGCGTTTCTGGCGGATATTGTGCTGCAGGTGCTGTCCTTTGTGGCGGAAAACGAACGGGCCAACATCCGGCAGCGGCAGGCTGAGGGCATCGCGGCGGCCAAGGCCCGGGGCGTCCGGTTCGGACGGCCGCGCCGCGAGCTGCCCGAAAACTTTTGGATTGCGTACCACGCCTGGCGCGGGGGAGAGATCACGCTCCGACAGGCAGCGCTCAGCTGCGATATAGCCCAGAGTACTTTTCACGACATCGCAAAACGGGTGGAGGCGGGGAAACCGCCCTGTCTGCCCGACCCGGAGGAGGAATAAACCGTCTTTGCCCGGAAAGGTGTACTTTTTCGGGCAGAGACGGTCCCGCCCTGCCTGAACCCCATATACATCAATCATTTTCCAATCCAAATAAAAAAATCCCCGCCCCCAAAGGGGCGAGGAAGGAGTTTTTGTGCGCTTTTTCCGATAAAGTTTCCTTTCGGAGACCCGCAAACTGTATGATACCCGGTAAAAAGCCTTTTTCTCGCTTTTTTCGATAAAGTTTGCATCGTACCCGACCGCAGGTCGGACGAAACGTGAGCGCGGCATGGTCTGCAACCCTCACAAACGCTATAAAGAGCGGCCAGAGTGTATGGTACCCAGTAAAAAGCTTTTTGCCTACTTTTTCTCGAAAAAGTAGGGTTAGCGGGAGAGGAAGCGGGTGAGGAACTCGGTGGTTTTGGGGTTCTGGGGATGATCAAAGATGTCCTGGGGCGTGCCTTCTTCGGCAATGACGCCGTCGGCCATGTAGACCACGTGGCTGGAAACGTCCCGGGCAAAGGCCATCTCGTGGGTGACCACAATCATGGTCAGACCGTCGGCGGCCAGCTTCCGCATGACCGACAGAACCTCACCCACCATCTGGGGATCCAGGGCGCTGGTGGGCTCGTCAAACAGCAGGACTTCCGGCTGCATGGACAGGGCCCGGGCAATGGCAACGCGCTGCTTCTGTCCGCCCGACAGCTGCCGGGGCCGGGCATTGATGTAGGGCGCCATGCCTACCTTTTCCAGATTGGACAGGGCGGTGCGGCGTGCGGTCTCCTTGTCCTGATGCAGGACGTACCGCAGGCCGGCGGTGCAGTTGTCCAGAACCGTCATGTTGTTGAACAGGTTGAAGCTCTGGAACACCATCCCCACACGGGCACGGTATCCGCAGGGATCAAACCGCTTTTCGGTGATGTCCTGGCCGTGGAACAGGATGGAGCCGCTGGTGGGCGTCTCCAGCAGGTTGATGCAGCGCAGCAGGGTGGACTTGCCGCTGCCCGATGCACCGATGACGCAGGTGACGTCGCCGGGCTTGACGGTGAAATCCACGTCCCGCAGCACCACATGGGTGCCAAAGCTCTTGGACAGGTGGCGGACCTCAATGATGGGCTCAGACATGGCTTGCACCCTCCTTCATGTCAAGATTCTGGGACGCATGGTTGGGCTCGGGGGCGTTGTACATCCCGCTGGTGTAGGCCAGGGTGTCGGTGGTGTTCAGGTCGTAGTTCTGGGGCCCGTCCAGCTTCTTCTCCCACAGCCGCAGCAGATAGCTGGACACCAGGGTCATGGTCAGGTAAATCAGCATCACGATGGTGGCGCTCTCAAAATAGGTGTACAGGGTGCCCACCACGCTCTTGTGGACAAAGAACAGGTCGGTGATGGAGATGACCGACAGCACCGAGGTGTCCTTGATGTTGATGATGAAGTTGTTGCCGATCTGGGGCACAATGTTCCGCAGAGCCTGGGGCATGATGACGTGAAGCATGGTCTGCCAGTGGGTCATGCCGATGGCCATGGCGCCCTCGGTCTGGCCGGGGTCAATGGACACGATGCCGCCGCGGACCGTCTCGGCCATGTAGGCGCCGGTGTTGATGGAGACAATCAGGAAACCGGCCGTCCACATCTCCATGTGGACGTTGAAAATCTGCATCATGCCGTAGTAGATGAAGACCGCCTGGATCATCATGGGGGTGCCGCGGAACAGTTCCACATAGCACCGCAGCACAATCCGCAGCAGCCGCAGGGGAATCCGCTTGTACAGCGGGTCCCGGTTGGGATCGATGGGGATGGTCTGGAGGGTGCCCACGGCAAAGCCGATGAGGCAGCCGATCAGGGTGCCCACCAGGGCCAGCAGCAGGGTGGTGCCTGCGCCCCGCAGGTAGGACATGCCATACTGCTGCAGGATGGAGGCACACTCGTTGATAAATGTGTACATGGGGAAACTCCTTTGCACGTCCGGCCAAAAGCCAGAGACAGCCGCGGCCCCGGCCAGGCAGAACACCCGGCCGGGGCACGAAAACTGTGTGGTTGTGTGGGTTTACTGGTTGCTCAGGGGCTGGGCCTTGATGGCCTCATCCATCATGGCGTTGTAGTCGTCCGCAGTCATGGTGGACAGCACCTCGTTGATGGCGTCCTTGAGGGCGGTGTTGCCCTTCTTCAGGGAGATGCCGATGTTGATCTCTTCCTCGCTGACCTCAAAGTCGCCCTCGCCGCCGCCGAAGTCCAGCAGGGTGAAGTCGGGATAGGCCACCAGGGCAGCCTGGGCGGTGGGACGGTCGGTGACCACGATGTCGCAGGCGCCGCTGTTCAGGGCCACCAGCATGGAGGGAGCCGTCTCCTGAGCGGGCAGGATCTCTGCGCCGGGGATCTGGGGCAGGCAGATGTCGTACCAGATGGTGCCCAGCTGGCTGGTGCAGACGGCGTTGGCCAGGTCATCCACGCAGGTAGCGGAGGCGTAGGCGCTGTCTTTCTTGGTCAGGGTGACGATGGATGCGTAGTAGTAGGGCTCGGTGAAGTCCACCTTCTGGGCGCGCTCGCTGGTGATGGACTGGCCGGCGATGACGCAGTCCACGTCACCGCTCATGACGGCGGGGATCAGGCTGTCCCAGTCCAGCTTGACAATCTTGATGTCCTGGCCCAGGGCCTCAGCTATCTTCTTGGCCATCATGACGTCGTAGCCATAGGCGTAGTCGCTGGAATCGCGGATCTGAACGGCGCCGTTGGCGTCGTCGCTCTGGGTCCAGTTGTAGGGGGCGTAAGCGCACTCCATGGCCACCGTCAGAGTGGTGGGATCGCCGTCGCCGTCGGGCACATCGGATGCGCCTGCGGAACTGCCGCAGCCTGCCAGGCCGGCTGCCATCAGCACAGCCAGGCAGAGAGCCAAAATCTTGTTCTTTTTCATGTGGTTGAATCTCCTTTTTCCCAAAAACCCTTCTTTGTGTCGGGCCGGGCAGAGCCTGTCCGGCCGGTGAGCCACCGCCGCAAAAAACCCGGCATCCACGCAGGATACCGGGGTTTGGGATCAGCGTAAAAAGCTGCGTCCGGCGCATGCCGTTGCCGCGCCGATGCGGCTCACAGATGCTATTGTATTCAGATGTATGCCATTTGTCAAGTGGAAAGCATTATAAAATAGGAAAGCCTCTGCCAGCGATTGACAAACGCCCTGCAAGCGGGTAAACTAAGACTGTCTTTTTGTGAGGACGCTGTTTTTTGCAGTTTTATGATAGAGGAGAAATCGTCATGGAAAAGAAAGTACGCACCCGTTTTGCCCCTTCGCCCACCGGGTATATGCATGTGGGCAATCTGCGCACTGCTCTGTACGCCTACCTGACCGCCAAGCACACCGACGGCACCTTCATCCTGCGGATTGAGGACACCGACCAGGAGCGCTATGTGGACGGTGCCGTGGATGTGATTTACAATACCTGCCGTGAGGCGGGCCTGCTGTGGGACGAAGGCCCCGACGTGGGCGGCCCGGTGGGCCCCTATGTCCAGAGCGAGCGGATGGGCCTGTTCAAGCAGTATGCCGAACAGCTGGTGGCCGACGGCAAAGCTTATTACTGCTTCTGCACCAACGAGCGTCTGGACGCCCTCCACGCCGAGCAGCGGGCCCGGGGCGAGATGACCCATTACGACGGCTGCTGCCGCGACCTGCCCGCCGAGGAAGTGCGGGCCCGTCTGGCCGCCGGAGAGCCCTATGTCATCCGTCAGAAGATCCCCCGCACCGGCGTCACCGGCTTTGACGACCTGGTCTACGGCCACATTGAGGTGAACAACTGCGAGATGGACGACCAGATCCTCATCAAGAGCGACGGCATGCCCACCTACAACTTCGCCAACGTGGTGGATGACCACCTGATGGGCATTACCCACGTCATCCGCGGCAGCGAGTACCTGTCCTCCACCCCCAAGTATAACCTGCTGTACGAGGCCTTTGGCTGGGAGATTCCCGCCTACATCCACTGCCCGCCGGTGATGAAGGACGCCCAGAACAAGCTGTCCAAGCGCAACGGCGACGCCAGCTATCAGGACCTGATTGCCAAGGGCTGCCTGCCCCAGGCCATCCTGAACTATATCTGCCTGCTGGGCTGGAGCCCCAAGGGCGAGTACGCCGAGCAGGAGATCTTCACCCTGCCCGAGCTGGTCAAGATCTGGGATCCCGCCGGCATTTCCAAGTCTCCGGCCATCTTTGACCCCCTCAAGCTGCGGGCCATCAACGCCGAGTATATCCGCCGCCTGAGCCCTGAGGAGTTCCGGGCCAAGGCCGACTCCTGGATTGACAGCGCGGTGCACTGCCCGGTGAACAAGGAGCTGCTGTGCGCCAACCTGCAGCCCCGGTGCGAGATGCTCAGCGACATCCCCGAGCAGGTGGACTTCTTCGACGCCCTGCCCGACTATGACCTGAGCCTGTACACCAACAAGAAGCAGAAGACCACCCCGGCCTCGGCTCTGGAAGCCCTGACCGCTCTGGAACTGCTGCTGTCGGACGAAGGCACCGACTACAACGACCGCGACGGCCTGTTTGACGCCTGCAAGGCCCTGGCCGAGCGGATGGAGAAGAAGAACGGCTGGCTGCTGTATCCCCTGGGCATCGCCCTGTCGGGCAAACAGCGGACCCCGGGCGGCGGCGTGGACCTGGCCTGCATGATGGGCCGGGAAAAGACGGTGGAGCGCCTGCGTCTGGCCATCCAGCGTCTGCAGGCGAAGGCGGACGAATAACCGCTCAAAGCCGGACAAGAGAAAAAATCCAAGCCAAAAAGGTCCCTGCATGGCCCAAAACGGCGGTGCAGGGACCTTTTTATATTCTTTTGCCTGTTTGGGTCATTGTTGCCGGATGCGGCAAAAAGCGCGGCGCGGCCCTGTTAGAGTATATGCACAGAGCAGCTTTGGAATGCATGATTTTTACAGGGGGCGTTACATATGGAAAAGAGTTTTGTGGGTTTTGGTCCGGCCAGCACGCCGCTGCCGGTGCGGGAACAGGACGGCGCAGCGCTGACGCGCCGCGGACAGATCGGGGCGGTGCTGCGGCAGCTCTATGGGCTGCTGGCGGGGCTGGCCGGGGGCTGGGCCATGCTGTATGGGCAGCTGAGCCCCTTTGCCCTGGGCCTGGTGCTGGGGCTGGGGGAGGACTGCTTTGCGGCCTGCGGGGCCGGGGCGGTGCTGGCCCTGCTGCTGCGGGGACAGGGGGTGCGGACGGTCTGCCTCATCTGTGCGGTGGGCGGCGCCGTGGTGGCCCGGTGGCTCTGGCCCCGGCGGTATCTGCCGGCGGCCGCGGCGGGATGCGTGTTGTTGCTGGGCAGCGCCTTCTGTTTCCGAATGTACATCGGCGGGGACGGGCTGCTGTTCTCGGGGGCGGAGGCGGTGCTGGCCGCCGGGATTGGCTTTATCCTGCGGCGGTGGCCCGCCGAAAAACCGGGGGCAGGCCGGCTGATGCTGGTGCTGTGCGGGGCAGCGGCCCTGGGCCCTCTCAGCCTGGGAATGGTGAATCTGGGGCTGACTGCCGCCATGTTTTACACATTGGTGCTGGCCTGCCGTGGAAAAATCCAGCCTGCTCTCAGCAGCGCGGCGGTGGCGGCTGCCGGTCTGGTCTGCGCCGACAGCGCCCTGGCCTGCAGCGCGGTGGGCCTGTGCTGCGGTACCGCTCTGGGCCTGCTGGCCCAGGGGGACAAACTGGTCTGTATGGCCTTTTATGGGGGCGGGGCGCTGTTGGGCATTCTGGCGGTCCAGCCGCCCGGAATGGCCTTTGGATATCTGGCGGCCCTGGGGGCGGGGGCCGGGGCCTGTCTGGTCCTGCCCCGGCGGCTTCTGATGCGGGACCCCAGTCTGGCCCATGACCCCGCCGAGCGGGCCGAAGGGCCCCAGCTGTCGGCGGCAGCCACCCGGCTGAACGCAGCCGCCGAGAGCCTGTCCTCCCTGGCGGACACCGTCAACCGGGTCTATGAAGGATTGCCCCGCCGCCAGGAGGGCTGGCGGTGGGTGGTGGACAACACCCATGACGCCCTCTGTGCCAACTGCGGCCGGAAGGAGGCCTGCTGGAAGGAGGAATATACCGTCACCATGGAGGGCTTTGAGGCGCTGCGGCCCATCCTGGAAGAAAAACAACAGGTGGAGGCCCAGGACCTGCCGGGCCAGCTGGCCCGTTGCGTCCACCCGGCGGCCCTGTCGGGGACGGTGACCCGATCCTTTGCCCTCTACAAGAGCCGGCAGGAGGCCCGGGTCCATGCCGAGGCCATGCGGACGGCCCTCACCGAACAATACAGCGCCGTGGCCCAGGCCCTCAGTGCCCTGGGAGATCAGATTGGTAGCCCGGGCAGCCCCGAGCCCTATAAATCGGGCCGGGTGGCGGCGTTTTTCTCCTCGCTGGGGATGCCGCCCCTGGAATGCGCCGTCACTCTGGACGATCTGGGCCGCACCCGGGCGGCGGTGACCCTGCCCCGGGCCCGGTTCAGTCAGGGAGAACTGTCTGCTCTGGCGGGGGAGGTGGGCAAACTCTGCCGCCGCAGCTTTGAGACACCCCAGAAGTTGAGCTGCAAGGGGGTCACCACTCTTCTCTTTACCGAAAAGCCCCTGCTGCGGGCAGTGTTCGGCTGGGCGGGGGCCGCCGCCCAGGGGGACGTGTCGGGGGACGCCGTGCAGCAGTTTTGCAGCCCCACCGCGGCCCAGATGATCCTCTGCGACGGAATGGGCACCGGGCGCCCCGCCGCCGTGGACGGGAATCTGGCCGCCGACCTGACGGGACGGCTGCTGCGGGCGGGGTTCACCGCCGAGCTGGCAGCCCGGCTGGTGAATGTGGCCCTGGCCCTCAAGAGCGAGGAGGAGAGCGGGGCCACCCTGGATTTGCTGAGCGTGGATCTCTACACCGGCACCGCCCGGATCTTCAAGGCCGGCGCGGCCCCCGGCTTCATTGTCCATGAGGGCCAGGCCCGGACGGTAGGGGAGGCGGGCCTCCCGGTGGGGGTGCTGGGCGGCGTCAACGGCCAGAGCCGGATGGTGCGGCTGGCGGCCGGAGACGTGGCGGTGCTGGTGTCGGATGGCCTGCTGGTGGACGGCCCGGGCTGGGTGCTCAAACAGCTGGAACTGTCGGCGGCTGCAGGGGACAGCCCCGAACAGATCGCCCAGACGCTGGTGGAGACCGCCCGGACCCGGGCCAGCCAGGACAGCCGCACCGACGACATCACCGCCGCCGTCCTGCGGCTGGAACGCTATTGAATCACGCATGGCCGCAGGGGAGGGCGGCGCCGGAAAACAAGAAAAGGGCCTGCCGCTTTGCCGCGGCAGGCCCTTGGTGCATTTTTTGTCAGTTTTCATCCTCGCCGCCGTAGATGCGGATATAGTGGGGAGCATTTTTGGCCTGGCAGAAGAGCAGCAGCGCCGTTGCTGCGACGGCAAGAGCAGTGAAGAAAACGAGCATTGCTTTGAGAACTTTCATGTCTGGACCTCCTTATGGTGGTAGGCGGGCGGCGGCAAAATCGGCCCGCCCTGCGTTCCTCACGGAGCGTGGTGTAAGATAGTTATAGTATAGCATACTCGGCGGCGGTTGGCAAACCCGGACCGCCGGAAGAATCAGGAAATCGCCGCCGGGTGAAAAAGAGAAAATTGACCAAAATTCATGCGGAATATCCATGCAGAATGCTGCGAACAGCGAAAAAATTTTTCTTTCATCAAATTTTTGACCGGTTGGGCGTTGACTTAAACCGGGGAAATGATACAATAAAAATATGTCAAGCAGCAGCCGCGGGACAACTGCGCCCTTTTGGGACAGGGCCCTGCGGCAATAAGCAGAATGGGGGATTGTATAGTTCATGTTGAACAAGCTGAAACGTGCGGCGCTTGGCGCGCATACGCCGCATGACAAAGCAACCGCTGCAAGCAAGCCTGTCCCGATGCCCCTGCCCGCGCAGGTGCGCATCCTGATGAGCCAGCATATCGGTGCCCCGGCGAAAGCCACGGTCAAGAAGGGCGATGCGGTCTGTGTTGGCACGCTGATCGGTGAGGCCGGCGGTTTTGTGTCGGCCAACATCCACTCCAGCGTTTCGGGCACGGTCAAAGCGGTGGAGCCCTACCGCCTGTCCAACGGCAAGCTGTGTGATTCGGTGGTCATCGAGACCGACGGCAAGCAGACGGTGGACCCGTCGGTCCAGCCGCCTGTCGTCACCGACAAGGCCAGCTTCCTGGCAGCCGTGCGGGCCAGCGGCCTGGTGGGCCTGGGCGGCGCCGGTTTCCCGACCGACGTCAAGCTCCAGCCCAAGAGCCCGGTGGATACCCTGCTGATCAACGCCTCGGAGTGCGAGGTCTGGCTGACCAGCGACACCCAGGAGATGCTCACCTGCCCGGACGACATCGTCCGCGGCATCCAGGCAGTGCTCCAGTACACTGGCATTCCGCGCTGCATCATCGGCATCGAGAAGAATAAGCCCGAGTGCATCGACCTGCTGTGCCAGAAGACCAAGGACATCGCCAACATCGACGTCAAGCCGCTGCCCAGTGTCTACGGCACCGGCGCAGAGCTGATCCTGATCGAGAAGTGCCTGGGCCGCGAAGTGCCCCACGGCGGCCTGCCCGCCGACGCCGGCGCCATCGTCATGAACGTGACCTCGGTCAGCATGCTGGGCAAGTACCTGGCCACCGGTATGCCGGTGGTGGAGCGGGTGGTCACCGTGGACGGCGACGCCTGCGCCCAGCCCCAGAACATGATTGTCCCGGTGGGCGCGTCCTACCAGGATATCGTCAACGCAGCCGGCCTCAAGCCGGACGTCACCCTGGGCAAGGTGGTGGCAGGCGGCGCCATGATGGGCCCCGCCGTGGAGGATCTGAGCTATCCCACCACCAAGACCTGCTCGGGCCTGATCCTGCTGAGCAAGGCCGCCGCCACGCCGCCCGCTGCCGAGCCCTGCATCCGCTGCGGCCGCTGCATTGAGTACTGCCCCATGGGCCTGGCCCCGGTGGAAGTCAATGGAGCTTACGCCGCCCGCGACGTGGAGGAGCTGGGCAAGCTGCACGTGGACTACTGCTTCAACTGCGGCTCCTGCACCTTCGTGTGCCCGGCCAAGCGCCCCTGCACCCAGATGATGGGTCTGGCCAAGGCCTACTACCTCGATCAAATCAAAAAAGGAGGCAATAAGTAATCATGGACACCAAGCTTATTGTTTCGGCCTCCCCGCACGTCCGGTCGGATGAGACCACCCGGGGCCTGATGGCCAACGTCATCGTCGCCCTGTGCCCGGTGGTGGTCGCTTCGGCGGTCATCTTTGGCCTGCGGGCTCTGCTGGTCACCGCCTTCTCGGTGGTGGTCTGCGTGGCCCTGGAGTGGCTGTACTGCAAGCTGCTCAAAAAGCCCACCCCCGTCGGCGATCTGTCCGCCGTCGTCACCGGCATCATCCTGGCCATGAACGTCCCCATCGGGATGCCTCTGGGCCAGATCGCGGTCGGCTGCGTGGCGGCCATCATCGTCACCAAGCAGCTGTTCGGCGGCATCGGCATGAACTTTGCCAACCCCGCCCTGGTGGGCCGCATTGTTCTGTTCGTCAGCTTTGCCTCCGAGATGAACGCCTGGGTCTTCCCCGACGCGGCGGTGGACCAGCTGGCCAGCGCCACCCCGCTGCAGGTGGCTGACCCCGGCCGTCTGAACCTGCTGGACCTGTTCATGGGCATCCATGGCGGCGTCCTGGGCGAGACCTGCGCCCTGGCTATCCTGCTGGGCTTTGTCTACCTGGTGGTCACCAAGACCATCAGCCCCTCCATCCCTCTGACCTATGTGGGCAGCGTCTTTGTCTTCTATATGATCGCCACCGGCAGCGTCCATGAGAGCCTGGTGGAGGTCCTGTCCGGCGGTCTGCTGTTCGGCGCCGTCTTTATGGCCACCGACTACGTCACCAGCCCCTTCACCCTGAAGGGCAAGCTGATCTACGGCGTCTGCCTGGGCATCGTCACCTTTGCCATCCGCTACTGGGGCAGCTACACCGAGGGCGTGTCCTTCGCACTGCTGTTCATGAACCTGTGGGTTCCCTTCATCAATGACGCAACCCGTCAGACTCCCTACGGCTATGTGAAGCCGGCGAAAAAGGCAGGAAAGGAGGGCGCCTCCAAATGAGTAAAGCTACATGGGAAAGTACCACCAAACCCATTCTTGTGCTGACCATCTGCTCGCTGGTGGCAAGCCTGATGCTGGCGCTGGTCAACTCGGTCACCGCGCCGGTCATCGAGGCAAACGAGAAGGCCGCCACCCTGGTGGCTTACGTCGAGGTGCTGCCCACCGTTTCGGACGCCACCGAGCTGGAAGAGATCACCGACTACACCACCGCCGGCATCACCGGCGCGGTCCGCGCGCCCGACGGCTCCATCGCCATGCAGGCGTCCGAGAGCGGCTACAACGGCGGCATGGTCAACGTCATCATCGGCTTTGACACCGCCGGCACCATGACCGGCATCCACGTCGACGCTTCGAGCCAGACCAGCGGCATCGGCACCAATGTGGCGCTGCCCGACTATCTGGCCCAGTTCGACGGACTGACCGCCGGCGAGAACATCGCCAAGGGCCAGGGCTACGACGCCGTGACCGGCGCGACCTACTCGACCGACGCCCTCTTCGCCGCCATCAACGACTGCATCAACTGCTACAACGAGCTCGCATAAAGGAGGCTGAATCAATACAATGGCACAAGAAAAAGTCTCCAAGGTAAGCATCCTTACCAATGGTATCATCAAGGAGAACCCGGTTCTCCGCCTGGTGCTGGGTACCTGCTCGGCCCTGGCGCTGACCACCTCGGTCTCCAACGCGTTCGGCATGGGCGCGGCCTTCACCTTCGTGCTGGTGATGTCCAACATCATCATCGCGATGCTGCGCAAGATCATCCCCGCCAAGGTCCACCTGCCCTGCTACATCGTTGTCATCGCCAGCTTCGTCACCATCGTGCAGATGGTGATGCAGGCCTTTACCCAGAGCTTGTACGATGCCATGGGCGTGTTCATCCCCCTGATCGTCGTCAACTGCATCATTCTGGGCCGCGCCGAGATGTTTGCCTGCAAGAACACCGTCGTTGACTCCGCCATCGACGGCGTCGGCATGGGCATCGGCTACACCCTGACCCTGCTGCTGATGTCTACCATCCGCGAGATTCTGGGCAATGGCACCTGGATGGGCTTCCAGATCATGCCCGAGGGCTATGTGCCCATCGGCATCATGACCCAGTCTCCCGGCGCCTTCCTCTGCTTCGGCCTGCTGATGGGCCTGTGCATCTGGGTGGAAGAAAAGCTGGACGCCCGCATTGAGCGCAAGATCGGCTGCCAACCGATCAAGGACCTGCAGGAAGGAGAGGATAACAAATGATCGTCAAACTTGCGGCCATCTTCTTCAGCATGATCCTTGTCAACAACTACGTGCTGGTGAAGTTTCTGGGCATCTGCCCCTTCCTGGGCGTGTCCAAAAAGCTGGACTCTGCGCTGGGCATGTCGGGCGCCGTCATCTTCGTCATGTTCATGGCGACGGCCGTCACCTTCCCCATCCAGATCTATGTCCTTGACCCGGCCGGGCTGGGTTATCTGCAAACCATCGTGTTCATTCTGGTCATCGCGGTGCTGGTGCAGTTCATCGAGATCTTCCTGAAAAAGTATATGGTCTCGCTGTACAACGCCCTGGGCGTCTACCTGCCCCTGATCACCACCAACTGCTGCGTGCTGGGCGTGGCCATCCTGGTCGTGGACGACTACGGCGCGGATGTGGCTGCTCTGGGCTTCGGCTGGGCCTACATCGAGTCGCTGGTCTGCGCCGTGGGCGCGGGCGTCGGCTTCATGCTGGCCATGTGTATGTTCAGCTGCGTGCGCAAGCGGGTGGAAGTCTGCGACGCGCCCGGCCCTATGAAGGGCCTGCCCATCACCCTGATTGCAGCGGCCATCACCAGCCTGTCCTTCATGGGCTTCGGCGGCATCGTCGAGAACCTGTTTAACGTCACGCTGTAAGGGAGGGGGAAACGGAAGATGAACATCGTAATGGCTGTTATCCTCTGTACCGTCGTGGGTGCCCTGGGCGCCATCATTCTGGTGGCCGCATCCAAGTTTATGGCAGTGGAGGAAGATCCCCGCATTGAGCAGGTCACCGGCTGCCTGGCCGGCGCCAACTGCGGCGGCTGCGGCTACGCGGGCTGCGCCGACTACGCCAAGGCCATCGTCCTGAACGGCGAGCCCTGCGACAAGTGCGCTCCCGGCGGCCCCAAGGCTGCCGCCGAAATCGGCAAGATCATGGGCACCCAGGTGTCTGCCGTGGCCAAGAAGGCCGTGGTCCAGTGCCAGGGCAACAAGGACAACTGCAAGCCCAGCTATGAGTACAAGGGTATTCAGAGCTGCGCCGCTGCCGCTGCCCTGTACGGCGGTCCCAAGGACTGCTCCTTTGCCTGCACCGGCCTGGGCGACTGCGTCAAGGCCTGTAAGTTCGACGCCATCCACATCGTCAACGGTGTGGCTGTGGTGGATCAGGACAAGTGCACCGGCTGCGGCGCCTGCGCTGCCGTCTGCCCCAAGCACGTCATCATGATCCAGACGGCCGGCCCCGAGAAGCCGGTGGTCATGTGCTCCAACTGCGACCGCGGCCCGGTGGCCATGAAAGCCTGCGCCACCGCCTGCATCGCCTGCGGCATGTGCCAGCGCAACTGCCCGTCGGACGCCATCCACGTCACCGACAACCTGGCCCGCATCGACTACGACAAGTGCACCGGCTGCGGCACCTGTGTCGCCAAGTGCCCCAAGAAGATCATCACCTACCCGCTCAAGAAGAACGGCTAAGGCGGTCTCCGGGCTCGATACAAACAACAACACCCCCGCAGGACACCCGGTCATGCCGGCCCTTGCGGGGGCTTTTCAGTGAGGAAGAAACGGTATGGATGAACAACAGATCTTGGCCCGGCGGCGGAACGCGGGATTTACAGCCTTTTTCTTCAGCGGGATCTGCGCCATCTCCAGCGGCGTGGTGGTGAGCCTGCTGCAGGAGCAGTACGGCTTCGCCTACGGCATCACCGGCACCCTGCTGAGCCTGATGAACATTGGCAACCTGGTGGCGGGCTTTCTGTCGGGGATTCTGCCCGGGATGCTGGGCGGCATGAAGCGCAGCGTCCTGCTGCTGTCCCTGGGATACCTGGTGGGCTACAGCCTGATGGGCTTTACCGGGGCGGTGGCTCTGCTGGGCCTGGGCTTTTTCCTGGTGGGCGCCGCCAAGGGCCAGGTCATCAACACCTGCACCATCCTGGTGGGGGACAGCAGTCCCGACCGGACCCGGGGCATGAACCTGATGCACAGCTGCTATGCCTGCGGCGCACTGCTGTGTCCTTTTGTGATTGCGGCGGCCGGCCGGGCCGGGGCCAAGGCCCCGCTGTTCCTGCTGGCCCTGCTGGGCGCAGCCCTGTGGCTGGCCTTTGCCCTCACTCCCATGGGTCAGGGCGGCAAAAAGGCCGGGGGAAAGATCGACTGGAGCTTTTTGCGCAGCCGCCGTTTCTGGCTGCTCACCGGCCTGATCTTCTGCCAGAACGCCACCGAAACCAGCGTCACCGGCTGGATGGTCACCTATTTCAAGGACAGCGGCATCATTGCGGGGATGCTCAGCACCTACACCGTCACCGTCATGTGGGGCGCCACCCTGATCGGGCGGCTGCTGATTGCCTTTGTCTTTCCCTTTAAGAATCCCCGCCGCGCCATGGTGGGGATGGGCGCAGGCTGCCTGGTGGCCTACATCGGCCTGATGCTGGCCCGCAGCCAGACCCCGGCCATCGTTCTGCTGTTCCTGTTCGCCTTCGCCATGGCGGGCATGAACCCCACCGCCGTGGCAGCCGCCGGCCGGATGACCTCGGTCACCAGCATCGCCATTCTGCTGCCGGCAGCCAGCCTGGGCGCCATCGTCATGCCCTGGATCATCGGCATGGTGGCCGAGGCGGTGAGCCTGACCGCAGGCATGGCCTCCAACATTGTGCCCTGCCTGGGCATGCTGGCCTTTGCGGTTCTGGTGGCCCGCCTGCCCGAGGAGGAAGCGGTCTGAGCGCTCAGCCCTCTTCCTGGCCGCGGGGCCGGGCGCTGAACACACAGCCGCAGTAGTCCTGCCGGTACAGCCCATACTCCGCCGACAGCTGGAGGGAACGGAGATACCCGTTTTTCTTCTTGAAATCCGAGGGCAGGTGAGGGACGCCGAACTCGGCGGCCAGCTCCTGGCCGATCTGGTTGATGCGGACGGCGTCCTTGTGGGGGCTGATGGACAGGGTGGTGGTAAACCAGTCGAAGCCGTGTTCGGCGGCGTACTGGGCGGCCCGGCGCATCCGCAGCCGGTAGCAGGCGGTGCACCGCTGGCCCCGTTCGGGCTCGTCTTCCAGGCCCCGGGCGGCGTCGTAGAACTCCTGGGGATCGTACCGGTCCTCCACCACTGTCACACCCAGGGGGTGCGCCTGGGCCACAAACCGCTCCAGCTCCTCCTCCCGGCGGTGGTATTCCTCCGCCGGCCAGATGTTGGGGTTATAGTACAGAATGGTTATCTCAAAATACTGGGACAGCTGCTCCAATACCGCGCTGGAACAGGGCCCGCAGCAGGCGTGAAGCAGCAGCCGGGGCCGCTGGCCGTTGAGGCCGCGGAGCACGGCGTCCATTTCCCGGGAATAGTTGGGAACATTCGGCATAGTATCACCTCTCACAGCAGAGTATAGCACAAGCGCTGGTCCAGCGCAAAAGGAGAACACCATGACACAGGAAAAAATCGCCCGCATCAACGAGCTGGCCCGCAAGAGCAAAACCCCTGAGGGCCTGACCCCCGCCGAAAAGGCCGAACAGCAGGCCCTCCGGCAGGAGTATCTGGAGGAGGTGCGCCGGTCCTTCCGGGATCAGCTGGACCATACCGTGATCCAGGAGCCGGACGGCACCCGTCATCGCCTGGCCCGCAGCCCCAAGCCCAAACAGCCCAAGAGCTGAACATTTTGGACGAAACAAAACCGTTTCCATCGGATTTGGGACTTGTTTGGACGGCAATACATGGTATAATAGAAATGTGCGGGCGGACGCCGGCACAGGCCGGGGGAGGAAACCCCGGACAGGCGGTCCGGATCCAGGGCAGCGTATCCCGGGCAAGGTGCACGGAAAAGGCTGTTCTTCAGTTCAGTAAAGAGGTCATCAATTATGCTTACTGCAATCACAGGGATCAACTGGGGCGACGAGGGCAAAGGCCGCATGGTCGACCTGCTGAGCCAGGACTACGACATCGTGGTCCGCTACCAGGGCGGCAACAACGCCGGCCACACCGTCAAAAATGAGCGGGGCAAGTTCGTCCTGAACCTGCTGCCCTCGGGCATTCTGCGGCCCAACATTGTCTGCGTCATGGGCAATGGCATGGTCATCGACCCGCATCATCTGGATGGTGAAATCGCCAGCCTGCGCGAGCAGGGGATTACCGTCTCCCCCGAGAACCTGAAGATTTCGGACCGCGCCACCATCACCATGCCCTACCACGTCCTGCAGGACGGCCTGGAGGAAGCCCGCCTGTCCAAGACCGGCGCACAGTTCGGCTCCACCAAGCGGGGCATCGCCTATGTGTACGGCGACAAATATATGAAGAAGACCCTGCGCATGGGGGATCTGCTCCATCTGGACGACTCGGTCCGCAAGCGCCTGACCACCATGGTGGAATCCAAGAACCTGGTGATGGAGGGCAGCTACAACGCCGAGCCCATCAGCGTGGATGAGATGTGGGCCTGGCTGGAGAAGTACGCCGCCATCTTCAAGGACTACATCTGCGACGCCGGCGCTTACCTGGACGAGGCCGACCAGGCCGGCAAGAAGATCCTGTTTGAGGCTCAGCTGGGCGCTCTGCGGGATGTGGACTTCGGCATTTACCCCTACACCACCTCTTCCAACGTCATCGGCGCTTACGCCCCCATCGGCGCAGGCATCCCGGGCCGGAAGCTGGACCACTCGGTGGGCATCATGAAGGCCTATTCGTCCTGCGTGGGCGACGGCCCCTTCACCGCTGAGCTGGCCATGACCGAGGAGGAAAAGCACTTCCTGCGTGAGGCCGGCCATGAGTATGGCGCAGCCACCGGCCGTCCCCGCCGCGTCGGCCCCATCGACCTGGTGGCCAGCCGGTACGGCGTGTCCTGCCAGGGCTGCGACGAAGTGGCTCTGACCCTGCTGGACGTGCTGGACTATATGGAGAAGGTGCCCGTGGTGACCGCCTACACCCTGGAAGACGGCACCACCACCACCCGGTTCCCCATGGGCAAGGCTCTGGATACCGCCAAGCCGGTGGTGGAGTACCTGCCCGGCTGGCACTGCGACATCACCGCCGCCCGCCGCTGGGAAGACCTGCCCGCTGAGGCACAGAACTATATCCTCTATCTGGAAAAGGCCGTGGGCTGCAAGATCACCTATATTTCGGTGGGCGCTGAGCGGGAGGCTTACATCCATCGTACCTGAGAAACGGGGAGAAAACCATGTTCGATATCATTACAGACAGCGCCTGCGACCTGACGCAGGAAATGATCCATCAGCTGGGGCTGACCGTGGTGCCGTTCTACGTGTCCATTGACGGCCAGACCTATCTGAAAGAGGGCCAGGAAATGGCGGTGCGGGATTTCTACCAGTTCATGGTGGACCGGCCCGACATTCTGCCCAAGACCAGCCTGCCCTCCCTGGAGGACTTTGAGCGGGTCTTTCGGGAGAAGGCCAAGGAGGGCCGCGATGTGCTCTGTCTGTGCTTTACCGGCAAGATGAGCGGCGGTGTGGGCAGCGCCCGCAACGCCCGTGAGCTGGTGCTGGAGGACTACCCCGATGCAGTCATCGAGGTGGTGGATACCGGCGCAGCTACCGTCAGCGAGGCGGCCACTGTGGAAAATGCAGCCGCCATGCGGGCTGCGGGCTGCACCCTGGCCGAGACCCTCACCTGGCTCAACGGCACCCGCCCCACCAACCAGATCTTCTTCACCGTGGGCAATCTGGACTACCTCATCAAGGGCGGACGGATCGGCAAGGTGACGGGCCGTGCGGCCAACCTGTTGAACGTCAAGCCCATGATCCACTTTGCCGACGGCGAGATCTTCTCGGGCGGCATGGCCCGCGGCCGGCAGAAGAGCATGGAAAAAGCCATCGAGCAGCTGCTGGGCTATCTGGCCGAGCGGAATGCCGACCCCGACGACTACCGCATCCTGGTGGGCTACGGCTATGACGTGGACGAAGGCCGCCGCTTCTGGATGCAGCTGCGGGCCGCCCTGCGTGCCAAGTACCCCGCCAGTGAATGCGATGTGGAAATGCTGCAGATTGGCGCTACCATTGCCGTTCACACCGGCCCCCATGCCCTGGGGGTGGGCGTCATGCGCAAGTGGAAAAGCCCCATCCAGTAATCCCCTGAACCATAAGTAATATAAATCCCCCATTCTGCCTGTGAGGGCGGAATGGGGGATTTTTGCGTGCAGGGAAATGGGGGAGACTGAGGATGCGGTCAATCTCAGGACAACAAAAAACCCCGAATGCTTTCGCATTCGGGGTGTGGTGGACGGTACAGGACTCGAACCTGTGACCTCCTGCACGTCAAGCAGATGCTCTACCAGCTGAGCTAACCGTCCAACTCTTCTTTTGTGCCGTTTGTCGCGGCTTTGTTATGATAGCACATTTCAGAAGAAAAAGCAAGAGGAAAAAGACAAAAATAAAAAAATTGTGAGTCCTGCGCCCTTAATTGCCATTCCCGCGCCGCTGTGCTATACTATAACAGTATAACTTCCGGTCAAAATGCGCCGGAACGGGAAAGGCAGGCAGAAGGCAGAGGGTGAGAGTTTTGGGCATTGACCCCGGCTACGCGATTGTGGGCTGGGGCGTCGTGGAATATACAGGAAACCGGTTTGCGCCGGTGGATTTCGGGGCCGTCACCACCGACGCAGGCCGCCCCTTTGAAGGCCGGCTGCGGGACGTGTACGAGGGCGTCTGCGATGTGATTCACCGGACCCAGCCGGAGGTGCTGGCCATCGAAAAACTGTTCTACCAGCACAACCAGACCACCGTCATCGGGGTGGCCGAGGCCCGCGGGGTGATTCTGCTGGCGGCGGCCCAGGCGGGCCTGCCGGTGTATGAATATACCCCCATGCAGGTCAAGCAGGCGGTCACCGGCTACGGCAAGGCGGTCAAAAAACAGGTGCAGGAGATGACCCGCATCCTGCTGCATCTGCCCGCCATCCCCAAGCCCGACGACACCGCCGACGCACTGGCCATGGCCATCACCTTCTGCCATACCCATGCCAACCAGCTGAGCCGCCTGTCGGCCCGGCGAATCGGGCCCATCTGAGCCGCCCGGAAAGATCGTTTTGAGGATACACTATGATTTATTGCCTGAGCGGAAAAATCATCAAGAAAACGCTGGACAGCGTGGTCATTTCCTGCGGCGGGGTGGGGTATTGCGCCCAGTGCCCCTCCAATGTGGCGGCGGCCATGCCGGGAGCCGGGTCGGAGGCCACCCTCTATACCGTTCTGAACGTCACCGAAAATGACATCAGCCTCTATGGCTTTGCCACCGAGGAACAGCAGAACTGCTTCAAGATGCTGACGGGCGTGTCGGGGGTGGGCCCCAAGGTGGGCCTGGCCATCCTGAGCGTCATGGAGCCGGACCGGGTGTACCTGGCGGTGTCGGCAGGGGACCACAAGGCCTTCAAGGCCGCCAACGGCGTGGGCCCCAAGCTGGCCCAGCGGATTGTGCTGGAACTGAAAGACAAGGTGGCCAAGGGCGCTGCCGGGTCGGCCGCCATGGAAGACCTGTCCGGCGTGGCGTCCACCGCGTCGGGCCAGAGCGGCAGCCAGGCCATTGCGGCGCTGGTGTCCCTGGGCTACAGCCAGAGCGAGGCCGCCCTGGCTATTTCCAAGATTGATCCCGCGCTGCCGGTGGAGGAAATCATCCGCCTGGCGCTGCGGGGCATGGCAGGGGGGAGATAATCCATGCAGGACGAAGCACTTTATGGCGCAAAAATGATGCAGCCCGGCCTGACGGCGGCGGACAGCGAGGAAAACAACCTCCGGCCCCAGCATCTGGAGGACTACATCGGACAGGAAAAGGTCAAGCAGAACCTGAAAGTCTACCTGGAGGCCGCCCGCCGCCGGGGCGAGGCCATGGACCATGTGCTGCTCTACGGCCCGCCGGGCCTGGGCAAAACCACCCTGGCCGGCATCATTGCCAACGAGATGGGGGTGCAGATCCGCATCACCAGCGGCCCCGCCATCGAGAAGCCGGGGGACCTGGCGGCCCTGCTCACCAACCTGCAGGAAGGGGACGTCCTCTTTATTGATGAGATCCACCGGCTGTCCCGCCAGGTGGAGGAAGTGCTCTATCCGGCCCTGGAGGACTACGCCCTGGATATCATCATCGGCAAGGGCCCCAGCGCCCAGAGCATCCGGATCAATCTGCCCCATTTCACCCTGGTGGGCGCCACCACCCGGGCCGGCCAGCTGACCGGCCCCCTGCGGGACCGGTTCGGCGTCCTGCTCAAGCTGGAGCTGTACAGCCCCGACGAGCTGGCCAAGATCATCCGCCGCAGCGCCGGCATTCTGGACCAGCCCATCACCCCTGAGGGTGCCTATGAGCTGGCCAAGCGCAGCCGGGGCACCCCCCGCGTGGCCAACCGCTTCCTCAAGCGGGTGCGGGACTTTGCCACCGTGCTGGGGGACGGCGTTATCGATCAGGACGTCTGCCTGATGGCTCTGCGCCGGATGGATGTGGACGCCCTGGGCCTGGACGAGCTGGACCGCAGCCTGCTGCGGGCCATCATCGAGATGTACGGCGGCGGGCCGGTGGGCCTGGAAACCCTGGCCGCCGCTCTGGGTGAGGAAGCTGTCACCCTGGAGGATTTGTGCGAGCCCTATCTGATGCAGATGGGCTTTCTGACCCGGACCCCCCGGGGCCGGTGCGTGACCCATCTGGCCTATGAGCATCTGGGCATGCGTCCCCCCGAGACCGACTGTGCCGAGGACGGCGGCCAGCAGAGCATGTTCTGAGGAACGCCGCATAAAAACGTCTATAGAGAGTGCCGCTCTGCGGCCTGCAAGAAGGGATCTGATGGTATGGGAAAGTATTTTGGAACCGACGGCGTGCGGGGCATTGCCGGCGTTGACCTGACCTGTGAGCTGGCGATGAAGCTGGGCCGCGGCGTGGCGGCGGTCCTGACCGACAGCACCGGCCGCAAGCCCCGCATCCTGATCGGCAAGGACACCCGCCAGTCGGGCGATATGCTGGAGGCCGCCCTCACCGCCGGCCTGTGCAGCGTGGGCGCCGACGTGGAGGCTCTGGGCGTTCTGCCCACCCCGGCGGTGGCCTACCTGGTCACCAAGTACAAGGCGGACGCCGGCGTGGTGATTTCGGCCTCCCACAACCCCATGGAATTCAACGGCATCAAGGTCTTTGCCTCCACCGGCTACAAGCTGCCCGACGAGGTGGAGGCCCAGATTGAGGCCCACATCGACAACGACTGCAAAGATATCCCTCTGGCCACCGGCGCCGGGGTGGGCCAGGTGTCTTTCCGGACCGACGGCCTGCGGGACTATGTAGACCACTTGTATGAGTCGGTGGAAGGGGATCTGACCGGCCTGAATGTCTGCATCGACTGCGCCAACGGCGCCGCCGCTGCGGTGGCCCAGAAGCTGTTCCCCCGTCTGGGCGCCAAGTGCACCTTCCTGGGCGTCACCCCCGACGGCAAGAACATCAACGACGGGGTGGGCAGCACCCATCTGGAAAAACTGGAAAAGGCCGTGGTGGACGGCGGCTATGACTGCGGCATCGCCTTTGACGGCGACGCCGACCGCTGCCTGGCCTGCGACGAAAAGGGCCAGGAGATCGACGGCGACAAGATCATCGCCCTGCTGTCCATGATGATGAAGGCCAAGGGCAAGCTGGACGCCGACACCGCCGTGGTGACGGTCATGTCCAACCTGGGCTTTGTGAAGTTCATGGAGCGCCAGGGCATCCACACCGAAAAGACCGCCGTGGGCGACCGGTACGTGCTGGAGAATATGCGGGAGAACGGCTATGCCATCGGCGGCGAGCAGAGCGGCCATGTGATTCTGCTCCATCACGCCACCACCGGCGACGGCGAGCTGACCGCCGGCAAGCTGCTGACCCTGCTGGCCGAGAGCGGCAAGAAGATGAGCGAGCTCAACGGCATCTATGCCCAGTTCCCCCAGGTGCTCATCAACGTGGAAGCCAACGCCGCCCAGAAGGCCGCCTACAAGGAGGACGAGGTGCTGGCTGGCTTCATCGAGAACGAGCAGCAGAAGCTGATGGGGATGGGCCGGGTTCTGGTCCGCGTGTCGGGCACCGAGCCCAAAATCCGCGTCATGGTGGAGGGCGAAAACCTGGAGGAGATCCGGGCCTGCGCCGAGCGGATTGTGGAGCGGATCAACCGCCGCATTCTGAAAAAGTGACAACCTGTTTTTAAGACGTTTCTGAAAGAGGAAGACCATGAGAGCAGCCGACAGCTGGAAGGATTACGAATTATTGGACGCCACCGGGGGCAACCGGCTGGAGCGGTGGGGGGAAGCCCTTCTGGTCCGGCCTGACCCCCAGGTGGTCTGGAAAAGTGCGCCCCAGAGCCCCCTGTGGGCCCGGGCCGACGCCATCTATCACCGCTCCAACCAGGGCGGCGGCAGCTGGGAACACCGCCGCCCCCTGCCCGAGCGCTGGCAGATTCACTGCGGGGAGGGCCCCGGGCGGCTGACCCTGATCGTCAGCCCCACCGGTTTCAAGCACACCGGCGTGTTCCCGGAACAGGCGGTGAACTGGGCCTGGTATGACCAGAAAATCCGGGCTGCCGGCCGCCCCATCCGGGTGCTGAACCTGTTCGGCTACACCGGCGGCGCCACCCTGGCCTGCGCTGCGGCGGGGGCCTCGGTCTGCCATGTGGACGCATCCAAGGGCATGGTCCAGTGGGGAAAGGAGAACGCCGTGGCCAGCGGCCTGGCTGACCGGCCCATCCGGTGGCTGGTGGACGACTGCAGCAAGTTCGTGGCCCGGGAAAAGCGCCGCGGCAATACCTACGACGCCATCATCATGGACCCGCCCAGCTATGGCCGGGGCCCCGGCGGCGAGGTGTGGAAGCTGGAGGACTGCATCTATGACCTGATCTGCCAGTGCGCCGACGTGCTGAGCGACCATCCGCTGTTCTTTGCGGTCAACAGCTACACGGCGGGCCTGTCCCCGGCGGTGATGGAGTATATCCTCAAGACCACCCTGACGCCCCGGTTCGGAGGCGCCACCAGCTGCGACGAGATCGGCCTGCCGGTGAAGGAAACCGGCGGCGTGGTGCCCTGCGGCTCCACCGCGATCTGGGAGTCGCTGTGAACGAAAATCAACACACCAACCTGAGCATGGGGCGCAGCCCGGGGCCAAGGGCCGGACGGGCGTGCCACCAGAAAAGAGAAGGACAAATGAACGAAACAATTCTGCAGGCCAAGGACCTGCACTTCCGGTATGACCCGGAGGGAGCCAGCTACGCCCTGAACGGCGTTTCCGCCGCTGTGAAGCGGGGCGAGTTTGTGGCGGTGCTGGGGGCCAACGGCTGCGGCAAATCCACCCTGGCCAAGCACTTCAACGCCATTCTTCTGCCCGAGACCGGCACGGTCACGGTGGAGGGGATGGATACCGCCGACGATGACAAGCTGTACGACATCCGCCAGAAGGTGGGCATGGTGTTCCAGAACCCGGACAACCAGATTGTAGCCACCGTGGTGGAGGAGGACGTGGCCTTCGCCCTGGAAAACCTGGGCGTCCCCACCGAAGAAATGCGCCGCCGCATCGACGACGCCATGAAGATGACCGGCATCTATGAGATGCGCACCCGGGCCCCCCACAACCTGTCGGGCGGCCAGAAACAGCGGGTGGCCATTGCGGGCATCGTGGCCATGAGCCCCGACTGCATCGTGCTGGACGAGGCCACCGCCATGCTGGACCCCCGGGGCCGGGAACAGGTGATGCAGACCATCCACCGGCTGAACCGGGATATGGGGATCACCGTGGTGGCCATCACCCACTATATGGAGGAGGCCGCCCAGGCCGACCGGGTCATTGTCATGAGCCGCGGCCACATCGTGATGGAGGGCACCCCCAAAGAGGTGTTCAGCCGCACCGAGGAAGTCCGGGCTCTGCACCTGGATGTGCCCCAGGCCGCCGAGCTGCGGGACGAGCTGGTGAAGGCCGGCATCCCCATGCCGGAGGGCATCATCGACCCCGGCGAATGTGCACAGGCTCTCTACGAGCTGCTGAAGTGAGGGAGGGCAATATGGCAAGCATCATCAAGGTGGAACACCTTTCCTATATCTACAACAAGGGGATGCCCGGCGAGGTCACCGCGCTGGACGACGTCAGCTTCGAGGTGGAAGAAGGGGACTTCGTGGGCATCATCGGGGCCACCGGTTCGGGCAAAAGCACCCTGATCGGCCACATGAACGGCCTTAACCGCCCCACCAGCGGCAAAATCATCATCGATGGCCGCGACGTCTGGGAGGACCCCGCCAAAATCCGGGATTTCCGTTTCCTCACCGGCCTGGTGTTCCAGTATCCGGAGTACCAGCTGTTTGAGGAGACCTGCTATAAAGACATCGCCTTCGGTCCCAAAAACATGGGCCTGGACGACAAAGAAGTGGACCGCCGGGTGCAGGAGGCCGCCAAATTCGTAGGGCTGGACCAGGCCCTGCTCCAGCGCAGCCCCTTTGAGCTGTCGGGCGGCCAGAAGCGCCGGGTGGCGGTGGCGGGCGTCATGGCCATGGAGCCCCGCATCCTGGTGCTGGACGAGCCTGCCGCCGGCCTGGACCCCGAGGGACGGGATTCCATCCTCTCGGCCATCAAGGCCTACCACAAAAAGACCGGCACCACCGTTCTGCTGGTGTCCCACAGCATGGAAGATATTGCCCGCTATGCGGACAAGGTGCTGGTGATGGCCCAGAAGCATGTGGCCATGTACGACACGGTGGAGAATGTCTTTGCCCGGGCGCAGGAACTGCTGGCTTTGGGCCTGTCGGTGCCCCAGGTCACCAAGATTTTCCTGAAACTGCGGGAAATGGGGATTGACGTCCCGGCGGACGTCTACACCATTCCCTATGCGGTCAAGAAGATTGTGGAGGCCAAGGCCCGCCGCGATGCGGGGGAGAGCCTGACTCTGTCCCGCGCACCTCATGCCGCCGAGAAAGGGGGCTGTGCTGAATGATTCGGGATATTACCATTGGCCAGCACTTCCCCGGCAACAGCCCGGTTCATCGCTTTGACCCCCGGCTGAAGCTGGTGCTGACCATCGTCTATATTGCGGTGCTGTTCGCCGCCTCCAACCCTCTGGGCCTGACCCTGTCGGTGGTCTTTCTGGCCGCCATGTACCTGGTGGCCCAGATCCCCCTCAAGATGATTGGCCGGAGCCTCAAGCCCATCCTGCCCATCATCCTGTTCACCGCCGTGCTGAACGTCTTTTTCGTCAGCGGCGAGGGGGACCCGCTGTTCCAGATGGGCTTTCTGACCATCTACGCCGAGGGCGTCCGCTATGCCATCGTCATGGGCGTCCGGGTGGCGGCCCTGATTGCGGGCACCAGCCTGCTGACCTACACCACCAGCCCCATCGTCCTCACCGATGCCATCGAGGCCCTGCTGCGGCCCCTGGCCAAACTGCACTTCCCGGTGCATGAGCTGGCCATGATGATGAGCATTGCTCTGCGGTTCATCCCCACCCTGATTGAGGAGACCGACAAGATCATGAACGCCCAAAAGGCCCGCGGTGCCATGCTGGACACCGGCAAGCTCACCGACCGGGTCAAGGCCCTGGTGCCGGTGCTGATTCCGCTGTTCATCTCGGCCTTCCGCCGGGCGGACGAGCTGGCCATGGCCATGGAGTGCCGGTGCTACCGGGGCGGCGAGGGCCGCACCCGTCTGAAGGTCCTGCGGTGCTGCCGCCAGGACTATCTGGACCTGGCGTTCTGCCTGGTCTGCTTTGGGGTGATTCTGGCCTCCCGGCTGGTGTTCCCCAACTATTGATGCAGCGTTACGGGGCCCCGGGCCTGCCCGGCGGCCCTGTTTTTGGACGGGGGAGCAAATCTCCCCCTTTTCGCCCCGCATTTGTGATAGTTTGAAAGGAGGCGCGGCCTGTGACCTGGCTGTTGACACTGGCCTTTGACGGCACCGAATACTGCGGCTTTCAGGTTCAGCCCAACGGGCAGAGCGTGGCGGCTGCCTTTCAGGACGGACTGGAGGCGGTGATCGGCTTCCGCCCCGACATCAAGGGGTGCAGCCGCACCGACGCGGGGGTTCATGCGCTGGGCTTCGCCCTCAGCTTTGAGGCGGATGTGCGCATCCCGCCCGAAAAATTTCCCCTGGCCCTCAATACCAGGCTGCCCCGGGATATCCGGGTTTTGAAGGCCCGGCAGGTGCCGGACGGCTTCCACGCCCGGTACGCCGCCCACACCAAAACCTATCTCTACCGCATCCACAACAGTCCCATTGACTCCCCCTTTGAGGAGCGGTACTATTGCCGGATGCCCGGCCGCCTGGACGAGGGCCGGATGCAGCAGGCGGCGGCCCATTTCGTGGGCAAACACGATTTTCTGGCCCTGTGCGCGGCCCACAGCTCGGCGGCGGCCCACGGGGACACCGTCCGCACCATCACCGATTGTGAGGTGACCCGGCAGGGGAATACCGTCAGCATCACGGTGACCGCCGACGGCTACCTGTACAATATGGTCCGGATTCTGGCCGGCACCCTCTGCGAGGTGGGGGCGGGCCGGATGGACCCCGACGCGGTGCCGGCCATTCTGGCCAGCCGCGACCGCAAAAACGCCGGGCCCACCCTGCCGGCCAAGGGGTTGTTTTTGCACCATGTGGATTATGGCGTGCTGTAACTGAGTACAGCCGCAAGGAAAGGAAGCAGAGGGATGAGAAAGACCGGCCGGAGCGCCCGCAGAGAGGAGATGTCTGCGGGGCGGATCGAATACATCGAGGCGGCCCGCCAGCGCCTGCGGAACCGCCGTTTGCGGCGCACCGCCCTGCTGGTGATTCTGGTGGCGGCGGTGGTCATCTACCTCACCGGCGTGGTAAATACCTCGGTGATGGCGCTGGAGGACTTCGCCGACACGGTGCGGATTGCCCTGATGCCGGAGCGGGGATTCCCCCAGCAGACCGGCACCGGAGCGGTGTATCAGGTGGAGGCCCTGGGGGGCAGCTTTGTGGTGCTGGGGGAGGACGGCTGCGCCGTCTACTCCAACAGCGGCGCCCGCCTCAACAACATCGGCACCGGCTATGCCCGGCCGGCCCTGGCGGCGGGGAAAAACAGCTTTGTGCTGTACAACCGCTCGGGCAGTGAGCTGCGGGTGGAGAGCCGCACCCGGGAACTGTACACCCGCCAGATCAGCGGGGGGATTTTCCTCTGCGCCCTCAGCAACGGGGGCGAGCTGGCGGTGGTCACCGACGACGTCCGCAAGCTGGCCCTGCTGACGGTCTACGACAACGCCCGGGATGAGATGCTGACCTGGAGCCTCACCACCACCGAGGGCATCCCCATGCGGATGGCCTTTTCGCCCGACGGCACCCAGCTGGCGGTGGCCACCGTCACCGCCCAGGATGGACAGGTGGTGTCCAACCTGTATCTGCTGAACCTGCGGGTGGGAGAACCCCAGCTGCTGGCCGCCGAGGCGGGCAGCATGCCGCTGGAACTGGAGTGGCAGTCCAATGCCCGGCTGCTGGCGGTCTATGACAGCCACGCGGCCCTCTATGGCTCGGACGGCAGCGCCCAGGGCCGCCGGGACTTCGGCGGCGCAGCGGTGGCGGGTCTGTCCACCGCCAACGGCGGATTGGCGGTGCTGTTCGGCAGCGGACAGTCCAGCAGCGTGGTGCTGATGGACAGCGGACTCAACATCCAGTATGAGGGCACCGTCCCCACCGCCCACGGCATCGCCCGGGGCACCGACGCCTTCTACCTGCTCTGCGACAGCTCGGTGGAATGCTTTGGGATGGACGGCACCTATCAGTGGAGCGTTCCGCTGTCGGCCCGGCCCCACGCCATGCTGGCAAACAGCAGCGGGCTGTATGTCTTTACCGACAACATGGTCCAGCGGATCACCCCGCCGGACACCTCCGGGGATGCGGCCTCGTCGGAGGCATCGGCTGCCCCTGCGGCGTGAGGCGGCCGGGGTAAATGGGCTGCTTTGGGGAAACATTGGGGGAGGGTATGCCGGCTGGAGTGCCTTTTGGCACTCTGACACCTTGTCTGATAAAGAATTTCGTCTATGTTCATGAATCCGTCATTTCTTTTTGATATTATTTGTACGGCAGTCTGGTTGGGCCTTGCCATTCACTACGCCCGCAAAGGACTGTTGGCCGCCGTGGTTCAGATCGGCGGCAACCTGCTGAGCCTGATCGGGGCCCATCAGCTGGCATCCTGGGGATCGGGCGCCCTGTTCGACCGGTTCTTTGCCGGCAGTTTTCGGGAGCGGATCGCCGTCAGCCTGTCGGAGGGCGGCGCCGTGGACCTCAACCGGATCGCCCAGCAGTACGCGGGCTTTCTGCCCGAGAGCATCCGCCGCCAGGTGGTGGAGGCCTGCCAGCGGGCGCTGGACGGCCTTTTGACCGACAACGCCCTGGTGGTGGCGGACACCATCGTCCAGGATGTAATTCGTCCGCTGTTGACGCCGGTTTTCTCGCTGGTGTTGTTTTTTCTTTGCTTTGCCGCCCTGCGGATGCTCATCAGCCTCCTGGTCACGGTGCTGGGCCTGGTGAATCATCTGCCGGTGCTGGGCGCCGTCAACCGCACCCTGGGCATGGTGGTGGGAGCCCTGGCAGGCCTCGCCGATGTGTTCCTGGGAATGTGCGTGGTCTGGGCGCTGATGATTATTTCGGGGGGCAATCTGCCCCTCCTCAACGAGGCTGCCCTGGGCGGGAGCCTCTGGTACCAACTTTTCAACCAGATCAACCCGTTTGTATAGTTTACAGGAGGGGGAGGGTTTCACGATGGAAGGAGACGCTATGACTTGCGTTCGATGCAAAAAGAGACCGGCAATCATCTTCGTCCAGCGGATGGAGAACGGGCAGATGAAGCAGGAGGGCTATTGCCTCCGCTGTGCCCGTGAAATGCACATCAAGCCGGTGGAAGATATGATGAAGCGGCTGGGCCTGTCCGACCAGGACATGGACAGCATGGAAGACCGGATGGACAGCCTGATGGAAGAGATGGGCGAGGGGGCCAACCCCCTGGCCATGATGATGGGCATGTCCCCCGACGAGGGCAACGAGGAAGGCGGAGACGACGGCTTTGTGCCGGGCGGCAACGCCACCTTCCCCCTGAGCATGACCGGGCAGGATGACCAGAACGGCTCCGGCAATGCCGGCGGCAAAAACAATAAGGGCGGCAAAAAGCCGCCCCGCCGCAAGTTCCTGGACACCTACTGCGAGAACCTGACCGCCAAGGCCCGGGACGGCCGGCTGGACGACATCATCGGCCGGGACCGGGAGATCTACCGCACCATTCAGATCCTGTCCCGCCGCCAGAAGAACAACCCCTGTCTGATCGGCGAGGCCGGCGTGGGCAAGACCGCCATCGCCGAGGGCATCGCCGAGCGGATCGCCCGGGGCCAGGTGCCGGCCCAGCTGAAGGACAAGGAAATCTATCTGCTGGACCTGACCGCCCTGGTGGCGGGCACCCAGTTCCGCGGACAGTTTGAGCAGCGGGTCAAGGGCCTGCTGAACGAAGTGCGCCAGGCGGGCAATGTGATCTTGTTCATCGACGAGATCCACACCATCACCGCCGCCGGCGAGAGCGAGGGCGCCATGAATGCGGGCAATATCCTCAAGCCCGCCCTCTCCCGCGGAGAGATTCAGGTCATTGGCGCCACCACCTTTGCCGAGTACCGCAAGTATATCGAGAAGGACCAGGCCCTGGAGCGCCGGTTCCAGCCGGTGCGGGTGGAGGAGCCCAGCATTTCGGACACCATCGCCGTCATGAACGGCATCAAGCGCTATTATGAGAACTACCACCATGTGCAGGTTCCTGCTGCGGTGGTCAGCGCAGCCGTCACCCTGTCGGAGCGGTATATTACCGACCGCTATCTGCCCGACAAGGCCATCGACCTGCTGGACGAGGCCTGCGCCTGCTGCAACCTGGCCCACCCTGAGATTTCCGCCTATCTGGAAGCCCAGAAGGAGCTGGAAACCCTGAAGCAGGAGGAGGCCGACATGGAGTCGGCGGGCACCGACGAGGCCATCGACTATGAGCGGGTGGCCGAGCGCAAGACCCGCATTGCCCAGCTGGAGGCCGACCTGCCGGCCCGGCAGGCCGCAGCCAGCGAGATCGCCGTGTCGATGGAGGATCTGGCCCGGGTCATCGAGCTGTGGACCGGTATTCCGGCGGTGAAGATTCGGGAGACCGAGTATGTCCGCCTGGCCGGCCTGGAAGACGAGCTGAAAAAGAAGATCATCGGCCAGGACGAGGCTGTCCACCTGGTGGCCCAGGCCGTCAAGCGGAGCCGCGCCGACCTGGCCGGCCGCCGCCGTCCCGCCAGCTTCATCTTTGTGGGTCCCACCGGCGTGGGCAAGACCGAGCTGGTAAAGCAGCTGGCCAGCCAGCTGTTCGCCGGTCCCGACCCGCTGATCCGGCTGGACATGAGCGAATATATGGAGAAGTACGCCGTCTCCCGGATGATCGGTTCGCCTCCGGGCTATGTGGGCTATGAGGAGGCCGGCCAGCTGACCGAAAAGGTCCGCCGCCGCCCCTACAGCGTGGTTCTCTTTGACGAGATCGAGAAGGCCCACCCCGACGTGCTGAACATCCTGCTTCAGATTCTGGACGAGGGCAAGATCAACGACGCCCAGGGCCGGACGGTGGATTTCTCCAACACCGTCATCTGCATGACCTCCAACGCCGGCTCTTCCGAGCAGGGCACCGGCGGTCTGGGCTTCAACAAGAGCGCCGAGGAGATGAACAAGGACAAGACCATGAAGGCCCTGCGCCAGTTCCTGCGCCCCGAGTTCCTGGGCCGTGTGGACGAAATCGTGGTCTTCAAGTCCCTGAGCGACGAGACCCTGGAGGGGATCGCCGGCCTGATGCTGGAGGAGTACCGCCCCGGCATGGAGGCCAAGGGCATCGCCTACAGCTACACCCCGGCAGCCGTCAAGGCTCTGGTGGCCCAGTGCGAGGGCGGCAAGTTCGGCGCCCGGGACCTGCGGCGGATCATCCGCAAGCAGGTGGAGGACGAGGCAGCCACCCGCATCATCGACGGCCTGCTCACCAGCGGCGGCAGCCTGACGGTGGACGCCGAGGACGGCAAGATCGTCCTGAAATAACCAACCGACATAAAAAGGACCTGTCCCTTCCGGGACAGGTCCTTTTTTGGTTCGATTTATGCGGTTTCGCTGGCGGATTTGTAAATACCAAAGGTCGTGTCGGGCTCGGGCATATCCACCCGGGAAGCCCGGTCGTTGACCGCCAGCATCAGGGCGGCCATCACCCCAAAGACGACGACCACAATCAGCCATTTCACCCAGTTGGGCAGATGGTTCATGGTTTGACTTCCTTTCTCATTGGGGGCGGCAGCGGCGGCGGGCCTGATTCAGCAGGCGGCCGGCCTCGGTGACGTCCAGGGTGCGGACCAGGCCGCCGGTCCGTTCCACGGCGCCGGGGCCGGTGTTGCCCTCCTCCACAAAGGTGGATTTGTCCCAGTCGGAACGGCCGTTCCAGGCGCAGAAGCCGGCCGGCGCGATGTGCTGGCCCAGACGGCATTCCAGGACGGCGGTTTTGCCGGCGGGCCGCCAGGGCCGGCCCAGATAGACGCTGCCGGCGGGGCAGTCCGACACAAAGTCACAGTCCCAGAAGACAAAGCCCAGCCCGTCGGGGGCGGTGGAGGGGGCGGTGACGTAGCCGCGGCAGCTGCCCTCGCCGTTGTCCACCGAGCGGAGGGTGCACTGTTCAAAGAGGGCGTCCCCGCCGCCAAAGATGAAATCAATATCACCGGCGATCTCGCAGCCCTGGTAATACTGGGCGCTGGGCCGGCGGGGCGCAAAGACCCGGGGTCCCAGGAAGCCGTCCTTCTCCCGCTCTTTTTCGGGCAGGGGAGCGCAGAACAGGGTGTCCTGGTTGCCCAGCAGCCGCACCCGGCGGAACACCGCCTGCTGGCTGTCCACATAGGCCGCGATGGCCTGGCCGGCCTGTGCGCCGGGGCCCGCGTCGTTTTCGATGGTCAGATCTTCCACCGTCACCTGGCCGCCGCTGAAAAAGGCAGTCCAGCTGCGGAAGGTGTGGGTGGGCCGCCCGTCCATGTGGGGCAGCTTGCCGCCGTCCCCCCAGACCAGACGGGTTTTGCCCATGCCGGCGCCTCTGAGGGTGATCTGCTGTTTTTCGCACACCAGCTTTTCACGGTAGGTGCCCGGCCCGATCAAAATTTCGGCGGGCAGATCATAGGGTACGGCCTGGACGGCTTCGCCGATGGTGGCAAAGTCGCCGCTGCCGTCCCGCGCAACAGTGATGGTAAGCATGTCAGCCTCCCCGGGCCCGGGCGCAGGACGCGCCGGGACCCTCTGTGTGATGTGGGATGAGTACGAATGCCAATAGTATACAACAACCGGACCGCAGAATGCAATACGTCCGGGGGAGAGGCTTAGTGCTCGCCGGCGGGGGGCTTCATGATGAACCAGAAGGTGGAACCCTTGCCCGGCGTGCTCTGGACCCCGAAGCGGAAGCCGTGCTGTTCAAAGATGGCCTTGGTGATGGACAGGCCCAGGCCGGTGCCGGCCTTGCCGGCGTCGGAGCGGGAGCGGTAGTACCGCTCGAAGATGTAGGGCAGGTCCTCGGCCGAGATGCCGGGGCCGTGGTCCTCCACCTCCACCCGGACCCCTTCCTCACAGGGCATGGCCCGCAGCACAAAGACGCCGTCGGGGCCGATGTGGTGCATGGCGTTGCCCAGCAGGTTGTGGAGGGCCCGCTCGATCATGGTGGGATCGGCGAACACTTCCAGGGGCTGGTCGGGGAGTTCCAGCTGGAGGGTCCAGCCGTTCTGGGCGCAGACGGCGTCGTAGCGCTCGCTGACCTCGTCGCACAGTTGGCCCATGTCAAAGCGGACCATCTCGCACTTGTCGGCGCCGCTGGTCACCTTGCTCAGCTCCATGACGCTGGACACCAGGGCGGTCAGACGGTCGGTCTCGTCCACAATGATGTTCAGCTGCTCGTCCCGATGGGGCTTGTCGTCGCCGGTGATGTCGCGCACCGTCTCGGCATAGCCCTTGATGAGGGTGAGGGGGGTGCGCAGGTCGTGAGAGACGTTGGCCAACAGGTCGCGCTGCATCTGGGCCGCCCGCTGGACCTCCCGGGCCATGTGGTTGAAATCCTCGGCCAGGGTGCCCAGCTCGTCCCGCCGGTTGGGCTCCACATGGACCGAATAGTCTCCCTGGGCCACCTGGCGGGCTGCGGCGGACAGTTCCCGCAGGGGGCGGGTGAACCACTGGCTGAACAGCCAGGCCGCCGCCAGGGCAAAGGCAAACACCAGGATGGCGATGAGGGGCAGCATGTCGCTGAGCACCTGTCCGGCCTCGGCCACATGGACCAGGCTGGTGGAAACCAGCACCGAATAGGTCCCGTCCAGGCTCATCCGGCCCACCACCACCTGGGAGGAACCGCCGCTGGTGTTCAGCACCTGGAGCCAGCTGCCGTTGGAACGGCAGGCCCGGCGCATCTCAATGACGGTGGATTTGTCCCAGGAAAAGCTGCTGCTGTCCGACTTGGAGGACAGGGTGCTGTTGTGGAGCAGGCAGGGGTAGAGGTTTTCGATGGTGATGACGCTGCGGAGGGTGGAGTCGGAGATGTCCACACAGAAGTTGGTCAGCTGGGTGTTGGCCGAAAGGCTCTCATACAGCTTGGTGCGGAAGGTGCTGTCCACCATCAGGATGCCGAAATCCCAGCTGGAAATGATGCCGCCCTCGTCCTGGGTATCCTGAATGAGGGAGACGATCTCGTCGGCCTGGTCGGCCAGCTGGTTTTCAATGCGGCGGTTGTAGAGGGGCTCCAGCAGCTGGGTGGACAAAAACCAGTACAGCCCCAGCAGCAGAAGGCAGATGAAGGCGAGGAACAGCATCAGCTGGGCGCGGATGCCTGGGGTGGCGGCCCGGGGCGGTTTGAGGCGGTGCATGGATTACCGGTGGGCGTCGGGGTCGAACTTATAGCCGATGCCCCAGACGGTCACAATGTAACTGCGGCAGGCCCCCAGATGCCCGCGCAGCATCTTGACGTGGGTGTCCACGGTGCGGTCCTCGCCGAAATAGTCGTAGTTCCAAACCTTCTGCAGAATTTTCTCACGGGAGAGGGCGATCCCCTTGTTGGAGGCCAAAAAGACCAGCAGGTCAAACTCCTTGGGGGTGAGGCTGACTTCCTCGCCGCCCACCTTGACGGTGTGGCTGGCGGTGTCGATGGACAGCTCCCCAAAGGTCATGACGGTGGCGGCGGTGTCGGGATGGGCCAGGGTGCGGTTGAGCACCGCCTTGACCCGGGCCACCAGCTCCCGGGGGGAGAAGGGCTTGACCACATAGTCGTCCGCGCCGCCCTCCAGGCCGGCCAGCTTGTCGTATTCCTCGCCGCGGGCGGTCAGGATGATGACGGGGGTGTTGATGTGGCGGCTGCGCATTTCCCGCAGGCAGGTCATGCCGTCCATAAAGGGCATCATCAGGTCCAGAATTACCAGGTCGTAGCTGGAGCTGGTGACCTGGGCCAGAGCGGCCGAGCCGTCGGCGGCCTCTTCGCAGGTGTAGCCTGCGTACTGCAGGTGCTCCCGGATCAGTTCCCGGATGCGGGGTTCGTCGTCGACGATCAATATCTTAGCCATAGGGCGGGGGTCCTCCATTTCTGATGTTGAAATGCCCGGCCGGGGCGGCCGGACCCATTTCACAATATCTTATCACAATTACATAATAATACGGAAAATGTGAAGAAGTGTGAACTTTGGGTGAATCCTTTGGAAAAGATGAGATGAGCTGTCTTCATTGTAGCACAGCCGCCGGGGGCGGCGCAATCCAAAATCCCGGCCACACTTGCGCCGGAGGGCCCAGATGCGGTATACTGAAGCCGACTACTCTTTCTGCCGCGCCCGCGGCCCGGAAGGCAAAAGAAAGGAACCACATCCATGCGTTTGGGACTGACAGAAATTGTATTGATCCTGTTCATCGTTCTGGTGATTTTCGGGCCGGGGCTTTTCGCCTGGCTGTCCCGGTATTCCCGCCGGTTCCAGGCCAGCCGCGCCGAGGAGGCGCGCCGCCGTGCCGCCTGGGAGGAAGCCCGGCGGGCCCGGCGGGATTTCATCCTGCACCGGTTCCAGGTGGCGGCTGCCGTGTTCGCCCTGCTGATGGCGGCGGCTCTGGTGTATACGCTGGGGTTCCGCCCCATTGAGGCCGAACCCCATAGCTACACCCTGCCCGCCGCCCAGGCGCCCCAGGGCGGGGCATCGGTGGCCGAGACGGCCTCCCTGACCCTGGAGGGCTACCAGACCCCCGACTGCATCCAGGTGGAGGACGGCTGGATCTATCTGGCCGCCCGGCCCCAGGAGGGCCAGGGCAGCACCCTGCTGCGGATGCGGGAGGACGGCACCGGCCTGACGGTGGTGCTGACCGAAAAAGGGGTTATCACCTCCTTTGCCTTTGATGGGGAGGGGGATATCTGGTACACCCGCCTCACCGATGAGGGCGGAGCCCTCTGCCGGGTGTCCCACGACGACTGGGGCGCCGCCACTGAACAGGTGGTGAACCAGATCGACGGCCGGGCCCTGTCCTACCCGGCGGCGGTGACGGTGGACGCGGCGGGCAAGGTGTATTTCACCGAGGCGGTCCGCCTGCCCCCCAAAGCCGGCACCATGGAGGAAGCCCTGCGGGCCGAGCTGATCGGCCATACCGCCACCGGCTGGGTCTATGTCTATGACCCGGCGGCCCGGACGGTGCAGCCGGTGCTGGGTGAAGTGGCCGGCGCGGCCGGGCTGGCTCTGGCCCCCGACGGCGAGACCCTCTATGTGGCCGACCTGGCCAGCCGCTGCATCTGGGCGGTGGACCCCGCCAGCCGGGATCTGACCGCCGGCGGCAAGGGCTGCACTCTCTTTGCGGGGGACCTGCCCGGCTATCCCGCCGCCCTGACGGCGGACGCCGACGGCAGCGTCTATGCGGCCTATCGCTGGAACCAGGCGGACTGGCTGGAAAGCCGGGCCCAGGACCCGGGCCTGCGGGAGATTGCTGCCCGCCTGCCCCGGGGGGTGCAGCAGGGACTGTTTGGAGACAGCGCCACCGCGGCCCAGAGCTTTGACCCCAACGGAAATCTGGAGGCGGCCTATGCCTCCGACGACGTGGCGGGCTGGGCGGCGGCCGCCAGCGGCAACCGCTTGTATATGTCTGGTACAGACCGGGACGTTTATTACTTCCGGTTTTGAGAAAAGAGGCGTTTTTGTATGACGGAACAAGAAAAGATGGAGATCACCGCCCAGGCGCGGCAGGCTGTGGAGGAATTGCTGGCTCAGGCCAACCTCCGGCCGGGGGACGTGTTTGTGGTGGGCTGTTCCTCCAGTGAGATTGTGGGGGGCCACATCGGCCACGACAGCAGCATGGAGGCGGCGGCCGCCGTCTACGAGGGCATTGCGCCGGTGCTGGCCCAGCGGGGCATCTGGCTGGCAGCCCAGTGCTGCGAACACCTGAACCGGGCCATCATCCTGGAACGGCAGGCCGCCGAGGCCCACGGCTGGGAGGAAGTCTGCGTGGTGCCCCGGCCCCATGCCGGCGGCAGCTGGGCCACCACCTGTTGGAAGCATTTTGAACACCCGGTGGCGGTGGAAGCCATCCGGGCCCACGCGGGCATGGACATTGGCGGCACCCTGATCGGGATGCACCTGCGGGCGGTGGCGGTGCCGGTGCGGCTGTCGCTGGACCACATTGGCCGCGCCATTCTGCTGTGCGCCCGCACCCGCCCCAAGCTGATCGGCGGGGAACGGGCCAAATACACCGAGGAGGACTGAGACAAGCTATGCCGGAACGGAATTTGGAACAAATGGCCCAGGCGGTGGCGGAGATTCGCCGCCGGATGGATGACGCAGCCCGCCAGGCCGGGCGGGACCCGGCCAGCGTCCAGCTGTGCGCCGCCTGCAAGACCCATACCCCTGAGACCATCGCCCTGAGCGCCCAGCTGCCCATCGACCTGTTTGGGGAAAACCATGTGCAGGAGCTGTGCGTCAACTACGACGCCGGGGCCTACTGCGGCAAGCCGGCCCACTTCATCGGCCACCTGCAGACCAACAAGATCAAGAAGGTGCTGGGCCGGGCCTCTCTGATCCAGAGCGTGGACAGTGAGCGGCTGGTGCTGGCCCTGGAAAAAGAGGCCGCCAAGCTGGACCTGGTCCAGGATATCCTGCTGGAAGTGAACATCGGGGAGGAGGCCAGCAAGACCGGCGTCCCGCCCGAAGCCCTGTGGGCCCTGCTGGATACGGCGGCGGCCCAGCCCCATCTGCGGGTCAAGGGCCTGATGGCCATTCCCCCGGTGAACGAGGACGACGACGCCAACCGCGCCCTGCTGGCGCAGGTGTATAAGCTGTTTGTCCAGGCTGGGGAGCGGGGCTATAACAACGTGAAGATGGAAACCCTCTCCATGGGGATGAGCGGCGACTATGAGAACGCCATCCGGGAAGGGGCCACCCTGGTGCGGATCGGCACCGCCATCTACGGCGCCCGGGACTACGGCACCCGCTGAAACCGGGCATTTGAGGGGATAAAAGGAAAACGGTTTGTAAAACCGACGGGAGAAACAACATGGTGGATTTGAAAGATGTGGAAAAACCCAAGTATGGGGACCCCAACGCCCGGCATACGTCGGCGGCCCGGCTGCTGGGGCGGTTCTGGCCCTATGAACGGAAGTACTGGCGGACCATGGTCTTTGACCTGTTCTGCGCGGCCCTGACCTGTATCTGCGACCTGGTGCTGCCCCTGATTCTGCGGTATATCACCAACACCGCCGTCAACGACCTGGCGGCCCTGACGGTGGGGGTGGTGCTCAAGCTGGGCTTTGTCTACTTTGTGCTGCGGCTGATCGACGGCCTGGCGGCCTACTATATGGCCGACATGGGCCATGTGATGGGCGTCTACATTGAGACGGATATGCGGCGGGATGCCTTTGCCCACCTGCAGCGGCTCAGCGTGGCCTATTACTCCAACAACAAGATCGGCCAGATCATGGGCCGAATCACCAACGACTTGTTTGACGTCACCGAGTTTGCCCACCACTGCCCTGAGGAGTTCTTCATCGCGGCGGTGAAGATTGTGGCCAGCTTCATCATCCTGAGCCGGTACAGTTTGGGCCTGACCGCCCTGCTGTTCCTCTGCCTGCCCCTGATGGCGGTGGTGTCCATCAAGCTGAATACCCGGCTGCGGGCCACCCAGCGGGCCCAGCGGGTCCAGGTGGGCGAGCTCAACGCCCAGATCGAGGAGAGCCTGCTGGGCGAGCGGGTGGTCAAGGCCTTCTGCGCCGAAAAGACCGAGAACGAAAAGTTCGAGGCCGGCAATGGCACCTTCCAGCGGCTGAAAAAGAACAGCTACCGGGTGATGGCGGCCTTCCAGACCTCCACCCGGATGTTCGACGGCCTGATGTATCTGGTGACCATTCTGGGCGGCGGCATCTTTGTGGTGAAGGGCTGGATTACCCCCGGCGACCTGGTGGCCTATTCCCTGTACGTCTCCACCCTGATCGCCACCATCCGCCGGATTGTGGAGTTTGCCGAGCAGTTCCAGCGGGGCATGACCGGCATCGAGCGGTTCTTTGAGATTCTGGACACCCCGGTGGATATCCAGGACGCCCCCGGCGCCGCTCCCCTGAAGCCGGGCCCCGGACAGATCCGTCTGGAGCACGTCAGCTTCGAGTACCCCGACGACCACAACAAGGTCCTGCGGAACGTCAGCATTGACATCCCGGCGGGCCAGCGGCTGGCCCTGGTGGGCCCCTCCGGCGGCGGCAAGACCACCCTGTGCAATCTGATCCCCCGGTTTTACGACGTGACCGCCGGCAAGATCTTCATTGACGACCAGGACATCCGCAAGGTGACCCTGGAAAGCCTCCGGGGCGCCATCGGCATCGTCCAGCAGGACGTCTACCTGTTCAGCGGGACGGTGGCCGAGAACATCGCCTACGGCAAGCCGGGAGCCACCCGGGAGGAAATCGCCCAGGCCGCCCGTCTGGCCGGAGCGGAAAAGTTCATCCTGGCCCTGAAAGACGGCTACGACACCTATGTGGGCGAGCGGGGCGTCAAGCTGTCGGGCGGCCAGAAACAGCGTTTGTCCATCGCCCGGGTATTCCTGAAAAACCCGCCCATCCTGATTCTGGACGAGGCCACCAGCGCTCTGGACAACGAGAGCGAAATTCTGGTGGGCCAGAGCCTGGAAAAGCTGGCCCATGGCCGCACCACCCTGACCATCGCCCACCGCCTCACCACCATCAAGGACTACGACCGGATTCTGGTTCTGGGGTCGGAGGGGATTCTGGAGGACGGCACCCACGAGGAACTGCTGGCAAAACAGGGGATTTATTACCGCCTGTGGAACCAGCTGCCCGGGGACGACCTTCTGTCTTGAAAACAACAGCGGAGCCTTCTGTAAAGAGGGCTCCGCTGTTTTGTTTACAGTTTGATGAGGGGCTGGGTGTAGGCGGTCCCCATGGGCTGGGGTGCGCGGCGGCAGAGGGCGGTGAAGTCGGAGGCGGCAGTCTGGGCCTCCACCGTCCGGGCACAGTCGGGATTCTCCTGAGCCAGCCGGGCCAGAGAGGGGGAGAGGGGAAGGCTGGCCCGGGCCAGCAGGCCGGTGGCCTCCCGCCGGGCGCCCAGCAAGTGCAGATAAGGGGGCAGGGAGGGCAGGGTCAGCCAGCCGGGCCCGGCCCCGGGGGTGCCGTAGCCCAGAACCGCATCCATCACCAGACGGCGCATCCGGGCCCGGGGATAGCGGACGGTGGTCAGGGCGTCCCACAGCCCTTCCAGGGTTACCGCCGAGCGGACGTTCTCCCGCAGGCGGTGTTCCAGCCCTTCGCTGGCGCCCCGCACCCCGGCGAAATCCCGCCGGGCCCGCAGCCGGGAGAGGGCTGACAGGCTCACCGCCGAAAAGTCGGTGTACTGCCCGGCGGCATAGGCTTCCCGGTAGAGATGCAGGGCCGAGGCCGGCACATAGGGGGCCAGCGCCTCGGAGCTCTGCTCCGCCCAGAGGGCCCGCAGGGCGCTGGCACTGGCGTACCGGCCCGCGGTCTGGGCCTGGCCGTGGTTGGCGCCCTGCCGGGGAAGGGGCACCGGGGTCAGAGGGACATCCAGCTCCAGGATGGCCTTGCAGTACTCCACCGCCAGGTTGTTGTTGGGGCGGTCCAGCAGGTCGGCCAGCTCGGCCCCGGGGCAGACCCGTTCCACCGCCGCCTGACGGGCTGCGGCAAAGCTGCGGGCGCCGGCGGCCAGCTGCTCTTTCAGGGCTTTCCGGTACGCAGGGGAGGCCAGCACCCGGGCGGTCCGGGTCAGAAGGTCGGCGTCGGGGGTCTCGGCGCCGAACACCAGGGTATCGCACCCCGCCGCCGCCAGCAGAGACACCCCCGCCCGGGCAAAGCTCTCGGCCCCCGACATGGCCCAGGGGGCCGGCAGGGCAAACACCAGGCTGGCCCCCGCCGTCAGGGCGGCTTGGGTTCGCACCGGCTCGGGCAGAAGGGGCGGCGCGCCCCGCTGGGTCATGCCGCAGCTCATGGCCACCGCCACATGACGGGCTCCCATCTGCCGCGCGGCCTCCAGCTGCCAGCCGTGGCCGCTGTGAAAGGGATCGTATTCTGCTATGATGCCTGCAAAATCCATGGGTCCTCCTGGGTGTTGTACACAAGTTTTTGCCTTTTTGGTGTTTTTCTCTTGAAAAGACATTGGCTCTATTATATAATGTAAATAATTAGAGCGCAATGGTTTGCGAAGCGCGGCAGTCAGGGAAATTCCCTGCCTTTTTCGCGTTGGAACAGACTCTTGGCGCTTTTCTTTGGAAGGATTTTTGTCAGGGGGCGCCGCCCCGCTGACCGCAATGTGAAACAGGAGGCTACACGAAGATGAAGATTCTGGTTATCAACTGTGGTTCTTCTTCCCTGAAATATCAGCTGATCGATATGGACGGCGAGAAGGTGCTTTGCAAGGGTCTGTGCGAGCGCATCGGCATGGAGAGCAGCATGATCACCCATGACGCCAACGGGAACAAGGCCACCACCCCCGCGATTTTCCCCACCCACACCGAGGCCTTCAACGAAGTGATCAAGAAGATGACCACCGGCGCCGGCAAGTGCATTGAGAGCGTGGAGGAGATCGACGCCATCGGCCACCGCGTGGTCCACGGCGGCGAGAAGTTCCAGTCCAGCTGCCTCATCACCGAGGAGGTCATCTCCACCCTGCGTGAGCTGAGCCCCCTGGCTCCCCTGCACAACCCCGCCGGCATCCTGGGCATCGAGACCGCCCGCAAGGTCTTCGGCACCAACGTGCCCCAGGTGGCTGTGTTCGACACCGCTTTCCACAGCACCATGCCCCCGAAAGCTTATATGTACGCCATCCCCTACGACTACTACACCAAGTACGGCGTCCGCCGCTACGGCTTCCACGGCACCAGCCACAAGTACGTCAGCCACAAGGCTGCCGACTACCTGGAGGAGCCCATCAGCCGCCTGAAGCTGATCACCTGCCACCTGGGCAATGGTTCTTCCATCACCGCTGTGGACCAGGGCCGCGTGGTGGATACCTCCATGGGCATGACCCCGCTGGCCGGCCTGATGATGGGCACCCGCTGCGGTGACCTGGACCCCTCGGTGGTCAACTATCTGAAGTACACTCTGGACATCACCGGCCACGAGCTGGATGAGATCCTGAACAAGAAGTCGGGCCTGCTGGGCATCTCGGGTGTTTCCAGCGATATGCGCGACGTGGAGAAGGCTGCTCGCGAGGGCAACAACCGCGCTTCTCTGGCCATCGATATGCTGACCTACCAGATCAAGAAGGTGGTGGGCAGCTACATCGCCTCCATGGGCGGCGTGGACGCCATCGTCTTTACCGGCGGCATCGGCGAGCATGACGACATCATCCGCGCCAAGATCTGCCACCACATGGATTGGCTGGGCATCCGAATCGACACCGACAAGAACCGCGATCCCCAGGGCGATGTCTGCGAGATCACTGCCTGGGGCTCCAAGGTCCGCACCCTCATCATCGCCACCAACGAGGAGCTGATGATCGCCCGCGACACCAAGGAAGTTCTGGAAAACCAGCACTGAGCCGCTGTTCCGGCTGAGGCCGGGCCCGCCTTCCGGGCGCTGACCCCTGTTTGAACATTCCAAGGCCGCACGCCTGTATGGGCGTGCGGCCTTTTTGATGCGGGCGGCCCTGCGGCCAAAATGAAAAGTACGGCTTCTCCGGCTGGAAATGGAATTTGCGCGGCACGACTCTGTTTTTTGGTTGACAAATTGGGGAAAGCGGGGTACAATAAGGGAGTCCTCGACCCGAGGATGATATCATGCTTCAAGCCCCTGGTAGCTTACGATCGGCGCGATGGTCCCCAAAAACCAAGGTGTGGTTCCAATCCTTCCGCGGGCAAGAACAAAACAAGAGGAGATACTACAATGTTCGAAGACAAGACTTTAGTTTGCAAGGACTGCGGCAAGGAGTTTGTTTGGACTGCTGGCGAGCAGGAGTTCTATGCATCCCGCGGCTTTGAGAACCAGCCCCAGCGCTGCAAGGCTTGCCGTGACGCCCGCAAGAACGGTGTCCGTCCCGCCAGCACCGGCGAGCGCAAGATGTACGACGCTGTCTGCGCATCCTGCGGCAAGGCCTGCAAGGTTCCCTTCCAGCCCCGTGAGGACCGCCCCGTCTACTGCTCTGACTGCTTCGCACGCATCAAGCAGAACTAAGTTGTAACCCTGAAGGGCTCCTGCTGCCTCCGGACAGCGGGAGCTCTCTTTTTGTGATTGTGACCCGGTTACTTGCAAAGCCGGGGGCATTTGGGGTATCATAGAAGCACGATTGACACACTGACAGCACGAAAGGAACTGCGTCATGTTTGATATTTTCAATTCCGTCCGCAAGAACCACAGCGATGAGCCCTTCCAGGTGACCCGCCAGACCATCATCGGCGACATTCTGGATATGGACAGCACCACCGCTCCCTACTTCCTGGAGATCGGCATGCACTGCCTGGGCTGCCCTGCCTCCCGCGGGGAGAGCATCGAGGAGGCCTGCGCCGTCCACGGCGTGGACTGCGACGCCCTGCTCCAGAAGCTGAATGCCCATCTGTCGGGCAAAGCCCAGGGCTGAGATGGTCCTGGATGCACGGCTGGCAGCGGCCGCGGCGCTGGTGCGCCCGGGGCTGCCGGTGGCGGACATCGGCTGTGACCACGGCAAGCTGACCGCAGCGCTGGCCTGTTCGGGCCTGTACCCCAAAGTAATTGGTTCCGACCTGCGGCCTGGCCCTCTGGCCAAGGCCCGCCGGACCGTAGAGACGGCACACTGTCAAGACCGCGTCGAGCTTCGGCTGGGCGACGGTCTTTCTGTGTTGTCTGCGGGCGAGGTGGGGACGGTGGTCATCGCGGGGGTGTCGGCCCAGACCGCATGGGAAATGCTGGAGGCGGCCCCCTGGGTGTTTTCGCCCCAGGGCCCCCGTCTGGTGCTGATTCCCGCCACCCGCCACGACGAACTGCGCCGCTGGCTGGGGGAACACGGCTTCCGGCTCTGCTGTGACCGCCCGGTGGAGGCGGCGGGGCGGTGGTATGCGGTGATGGCCGCCGAATACGACAGCGTCCGCCGCACCCTGACCCTGGCCGAAGCTCTCTATGGCCAGACCGGCCAGTGGCCGGAGGCGGCAGGCTATGCCGCCAAGCAGCTGGAAAAACTGGTGAAACTGCGGCGGGGCGTGCCGGACGGCACCCCCGAGGCAGAGGAGATGGACCGACTGATCCAAGGAGGCTGAACCGATGGAGATCACAGTACAAATGGTTTATGAGGCCATGGCCCGGCTGGCCCCGCCCCAGCTGGCCGAGAGCTGGGACAATGTGGGCCTGTTGGTGGACTGTGGCCGGCCGGTGACCCGGGCCCTGACCACCCTGGACATCACCCCCGAGGTGGTGGAGGAAGCCGCCCGGCTGGGCTGCGAGGTGATTGTCTCCCACCATCCGGTGATCTTTTCGCCTCTGAAAAAGCTGAGCAGCCGGGACGTGCCCTTCCTGCTGGTGCAGGCGGGGATCTCGGCCATCTGCATGCACACCAATTACGATGCCGCCGAGGGCGGCGTCAATGAGATCCTGGCAGAGCTGTTCGCCATGCGGGACCCTGAGCCTTTCGCCAATGGCTGCGGCCGGGTGGGGGAGATTGACCCCATTTCGGTGCCCCAGCTGGCGGCTCTGGCCCAGGACCGTCTGGGATGCTTCTGCGTCCCGCCCCTGGAGGGGCCGGCGGTCCAGGTGAAGTACACCGACAACGGCCGGCCGGTCCGGCGGTTGGCGGTCATCAGCGGGGCCGGGGGCAGCATGTTTGAGGATGCCCTGGCGGTGGGAGCCGACTGCCTGCTGACCGGCGAGGCCAACCACCACGCCGCCTGCGACGCCAAACGGCTGGGCCTGGGACTGATCGCGGCGGGACACTATGCCACTGAATACCCGGCCGCCGCTGCTCTGGCGGCCCGCCTCCAGGAGGAAGTACCCGGTCTGGTGGCGGTGGCCAGCCGGGAAAATCGTGACCCCTTTACCTATTTATAAAGGGGACTCCGTGAACACGAGAGGGGGAACACCATGGCACTGGATGCCGCAACGCTGGCACTGACGGCGGCCGAGTTGGGCCGCGTGGTGACCGACGCCAAAATTGCAAAGATTTTTGAGCCCACGCGGGACGAGCTGGTTCTGACCCTGCGCACCCGCACCGATACCTACAGCCTGCTCCTGTCGGCCCGCAGCGGGTCGGCCCGGGTCTGCCTCACCGACGAGAGCTTTGAGAACCCTGAGACCCCGCCCTCCTTCTGCATGCTGATGCGGAAGCATCTCACCGGCGGCCGGCTGACCGCCGTGCGGATGGAGCCAGGGGACCGGATTGTCTACTTTGACTTCCTCTGCACCAACGAGATGGGAGACCTGGTGACCAACACTCTCTGCGCCGAGCTGATGGGCCGCTACTCCAACCTGGTCCTGGTCCAGAGCGGGAAGATCATCGACGCCCTCAAGCGGGTGGACTTTGAGGACAGCGAAATCCGGCAGCTGCTGCCCGGCCTGGCCTATACCATTCCGCCCAAGCCGGCCCGGCCCGACTTCCTGGCCGCCAGCGCCGCCTCCATGGTGGCTCTGGCCTGCCAGAAGGACCTGCCGGTGGCCAGCGCCCTGAGCCGGACGGTGGCCGGTGTGGGCCCGGTGGTCTGTCGGGAAGTGGCCTGGCGGGCCTTTGGCCCTGAGGAGCTGACCGCCTGCGAGCTGGATGAAGGCCAGCGCCGCCGGCTGCTGGACGCCATCGAGGAACTGAAGGCCGAGCACGCCGCCGGTGGTGCTCCCTGCAGCGTGGTGAGCCCTGAGGGCAAGCCGCTGGAATTTACCTTCTTCCGTCCTCAGCAGTACGGCGCAGGCTATGAAATCCGGGAGTGGGGGTCCTTCTGCGAGATGCTGGAGGGCTACTACGCCGAAAAGGACCGGGCCGAGCGGCTGCGCACCAAGAGCAAGGAGCTGCACAAGGCGGTCCACAATATGTACGAGCGCGCCGTCCGCAAGCAGGCCGCCCGGAAAGAGGAGCTGGCAGCCAGCGAAAAGAGCGAACAGCTGCGGCTGTACGGCGAGCTCCTGTCCGCCAACCTCTACCAGGCCGAGAAGGGGATGCAGAGCATCACCGTTCCCAACTGGTACGACGAGGGCAAAGAGGTGACCATCCCGCTGGATGTCCGCTACACCCCCAGCCAGAACGCCCAGAACTTCTTTAAGGCCTACAAGAAGAAGCAGACCGCCGCCCGGATGCTGGTGGAACTGCTGTCCGAGGGCGAAAAGGAGATCGCCTATCTGGAGACCGTCCTCTATGAGGTGGAGAGCGCCCCGGGCGAGGCGGCTTTGAATGAGATTCGGGCCGAGCTCAAGAGCCAGGGCTACCTCAAGTACTACAAGCAGCGGGACAAAAAGCAGAAGCCCGCCGACTACTACCGGTATGTCTCCTCGGACGGCTTCGAGATTCTGGTGGGCCGCAACAACATCCAGAACGAGCGGCTCACCCTCCACACCGCCCGGGGCAAGGACCTGTGGTTCCACACCAAGAACGCCCCCGGCAGCCATACGGTGGTGATGAGCAACGGCCAGGATATCCCCGACCGCACCCGGGAGGAGGCCGCCCAGCTGGCGGTCCTCCATTCCAGCCAGGCCAAGGGGGTCAAGGTGGCGGTGGACTACACCGAGGTGAAGAACATCCGCAAGACCGGCGACCTGAAGCCCGGCATGGTCCTCTATGAAAAGTACGAGACGGCCTACATCACCCCCGACCCGTCCCTGATGGACAAACTGCGCAAAAAGTAACGGAAATCCGCCCCGCCCTGGACTCAGGGCGGGGCGCAGACTGTCAAAAAAGTCCCGGCCGGACGACATGTGCGTACGGCCGGGACACCTACAGGGAAATTTGACGCAGAGAGTGTGCGAGGCTGTAAGGCCGAGTGCGCGGTTCTGCGTCAAATTTTGTCCCCAGGGGGATATTAGGGGGAAGGAATTTCTGTCATGCGTATGCGTGCAGAAATGGGTTCCCCCTAAAGTTTCGATCCGTCCCGCCCTGACTTCAGGGCGGGGTTTTGTGCTGTCCGGAAGGGCAGGGGAGAGCTTGTTCAGACGAGATGGCGGCCCGAACTGTCTGGTCCGCCAAAAATAAAGCAAGTTTTTTGTGGAAATTGTGGGTTTGCCTCTTGCGCTGGAACGCAATTTATAGTATCATAGGGAGGCAGGACGCCGCGCGGGACCGCGGCCGGACTTTGACGGCAGAGGGTTAAAAATCCCTCGCAAAAAAGTTTGATTTTTTTCAAAAAAGGTCTTGCAAAACAGGTCTAAGTATGGTAAAATACTTGACGGCTGCAAAGGGCTTGTGCGATACAAGTCGTGCAGGCCACGATATGCGATGATGCGGGAGGTTGCCGGCCGGCGATGCCGAGTCGGGTTATTTCCGCGGAGTATGTCCGATCTAAGAACCGGGCGAAAGAATTACTGACAGTGAAGGGATATGTCCCCGCAGCATGGCTGCGACGCGGACCAATGTCCACTTGTCTTTGCTAGATTTCTTTCCGGGAAAACTGCGTGGCGGTTTACCGGCTTTTCTAATGCGAAGACGTGAGACACCCGGAACGGTGTGCAGTGATTGATCGAGTTGCCCATACTACACATTATCAGGAGGCACAACCAAATGGCAGTCAAGGAAAAGATCAGAATCCGTCTTCAGAGCTACGACGTTCAGCTCATCGATGCAGCAGCAGAGAAGATCGTTGAGACCGCAAAGCGCACCGGCGCCCGCGTGTCCGGCCCCATCCCCCTGCCCACCGACCGCGAAGTGGTCACCGTCCTGCGTGCAACCCACAAGTACAAGGACAGCCGCGAGCAGTTCGAGAGCCGCACCCACAAGCGTCTGATCGACATTCTGAAGCCGTCCAACAAGACGGTCGAGGCTCTGATGAGCCTCCAGCTCCCCGCTGGCGTGGACATCGAGATCAAGCTGTAAGGCTTGGCTTCATCGATGCCCTCGTTTCCCGAGGGGTCATGTTGGCGGTGACGTGCGCCGCCAACCAATAACCTTTACAGGAGGAAAAGAAAATGGTTAAAGGCATTATCGGCAAAAAGGTCGGTATGACCCAGCTGTTCGATGAGAACGGCAAGGTCATCCCTGTGACCGTCATCGAGGCAGGCCCCTGCACCGTCGTGCAGAAGAAGACTGTCGAGAGCGACGGCTATCAGGCTGTTCAGCTGGGCTTCGGCGAGATTTCCGCCAAGAAGGTCAACAAGGCAGCCGCGGGCCACTTCAAGAAGGCTAATGTGGCCCCCAAGAAGACCCTCCGCGAGTTCCGTCTCGAGGATGTCTCCGGCCTGAATGTGGGCGATGTCATCAAGGCTGACGTGTTCGCCGCTGGCGACAAGATCGACGTGGCCGGCATCTCCAAGGGCAAGGGCTACCAGGGCGTTATCAAGCGCTACGGCCAGCACCGCCTGCGTGAGAGCCACGGCACCGGCCCTGTCGCACGGCATGCCGGCTCCAACGGCTCGACTTCGACCCCGAGCCGCGTCTTCCCCGGCAAGCGCCTGCCCGGCCACATGGGCTTTGTGCGGGTCACCGTGCAGAACCTGACGGTCGTCAAGGTTGACACCGAGAACAATCTGATCGCTGTCAAGGGTGCGGTCCCCGGTACCAAGGGCACCATCGTCACCCTGGCCAACAGCGTGAAGGCCTAAGGAGGAAAGCTACAATGGCAAAATTTGACGTAGTCGATCGGAACGGCAAAAAGGTCAGCGAGATCGAGCTTTCCGACGCCGTGTTCGGCATCACCCCGAACGAGAAGGCTGTTCACATTGCAGTTGTGAACTTCCTGGCCAACCAGCGCCAGGGCACCCAGAACACCAAGATCCGCAAGGAAGTCTCCGGCGGCGGCAAGAAGCCTTGGCGCCAGAAGGGCACCGGCCATGCACGCCAGGGCTCCATCCGCGCTCCGCAGTGGACTCACGGCGGCGTTGCTCTGGGCCCCAAGCCCCGCAGCTACAACTACCACATCAACAATAAGGTCCGCCGCCTGGCTCTGCTGAGCGTGCTGAGCGACAAGGCTGCCAACGGCAACATGATCGTGGTCGACAGCCTGGCCGTCGAGGCCTACAAGACCAAGGCTGTGGTCGCTATGCTGAACGCCGTGGGCGCCGGCAAGAAGAACCTGGTGGTCAACGAGACCGTCGATCCCATGTTCGTCAAGAGCGCCGCCAACATCCAGGGCGTCAAGACCACCTTCGCCGGCAGCGTGAACACCTATGACGTGCTGAACGCCGACAAGCTGATCATCAGCGAGGGCGCAGCGAAGAAGCTCGAGGAGGTGCTTGGCTAATGAAAACCGCACATGATATCATCCTGAAGCCGGTCATCACCGAGAACTCCATGGCTGGCATCGCTGATAAGAAGTACACCTTCAAGGTTGCTACCGACGCCACCAAGATCGAGATTGCCCAGGCAGTCGAGACTCTGTTCCCCGGCACCAAGGTCTCCAAGGTGAACACCATTTCGGTGCGCGGCCGTTTCCGCCGCCAGGGCCTGCACGGCGGTTACACCGCCGCCTCCAAGAAGGCCATCGTCACCCTGACCAAGGACTCCAAGGAGATCGAATTCTTCAACAGCATGGTCTGATGAAGATCCGGGCCCGCCGAGGGCCCCTCTATGGGGATATGACCCCGATAATAATTCATGAGATAAATTAAAGGAGAATAGCACATGGCTATCAAGAAATACGGCCCCACTACCCCGGGCCGCCGCGGCATGACCGTCACGGACTACAGCGTTCTGTCCAAGGTCGCCCCTGAGCGCAGCCTGCTGGAGCCCATGAAGAAGCACAGCGGCCGCAACAACACCGGCCGCATCACCGTCCGTCATCACGGCGGCGGCAACCGCACCAAGTACCGCGTCATCGACTTCAAGCGTCAGAAGCTGGATGTCCCCGCTACTGTGAAGACCATCGAGTATGATCCCAACCGCAGCGCTTTCATCTGCCTGATCGAGTACACCGACGGCGTCAAGAGCTATATCATCTGCCCCGAAGGCCTGAAGGTCGGCGATACCGTTATCAGCGGCGCTACTGCTGATATCAAGCCCGGCAACTGCCTGCCCTTCGAGAACATCCCCGTCGGTACCATCCTGCACAACATCGAGCTGTACCCCGGCCGCGGCGCCCAGCTGGTCCGCTCCGCCGGCAACATGGCTCAGCTGATGGCTAAGGAGAATGGCTACGCCCTGATCCGTCTGCCCTCCGGCGAGATGCGCAACGTTCCTCTGAACTGCACCGCTGTCATCGGCCAGGTTTCCAACATCGACCACGAGAACGTCAACCTGGGCAAGGCTGGCCGCAAGCGCCACATGGGCGTCCGTCCCGGCAGCCGTGGTTCTGTCATGAACCCCAATGACCATCCCCACGGCGGTGGCGAGGGCCGCGCCCCCATCGGCCACTCTGGTCCTATGACCCCCTGGGGCAAGCCCGCACTGGGTCTCAAGACCCGCAAGCACCACAAGCGCTCCGACAAGCTGATCGTGAAGCGTGCCGGCAAGTAAGAGAGGAGTGTAGACCATGGGTAGAAGTATTAAAAAGGGACCTTTCGTCCAGCCTGCTCTTATGAAGCACGTGGAAGCGATGAACGCTTCTGGCAAGAAGCAGGTCATCAAGACCTGGAGCCGGGCCTCCACCATCTTCCCCGAGTTCGTGGGCCACACTTTCGCCGTCCATGACGGCCGCAAGCATGTGCCTGTGTACGTCACCGAGGATATGGTTGGCCACAAGCTGGGTGAGTTCGTGCCCACCCGCACCTTCAAGGGCCACACCGGCAATTCGAAGTAAGAAGGAGGAACACAAACATGGAAGCTCGGGCAATTCTTCGTTATGCCCGCATTAGTCCTCGCAAGGTTTCGATCGTGATGGACCTCATCCGCAACAAGCCCCTGGACGAAGCGATGGCAATCCTGCAGTACACCCCGAAGGCCGCTTGTGAGCCCCTTCTGAAGCTGGTGAAGTCTGCAGCTGCAAATGCAGAAAACAACTTCAATATGGATAAGAACAACCTCTATGTGGCCGAGTGCTACGTCTGCCCCGGCCCCACGCTGAAGCGGATGATGCCCCGCGCCCAGGGCCGCGGCTACCGCATCCTGAAGCGCACCAGCCACATGACCGTCGTTCTGAAAGAGAAAGAGTAAGTGAGGAGGTAAACAAATGGGCCAGAAAGTTAATCCGCACGGACTTCGTGTCGGCGTTATTAAAGACTGGGACAGCCGCTGGTTTGCTTCCAAGAAGGACTTCAGCGATAATCTGGTGGAGGACCACAAGATCCGCACTGAGCTGAAGGCTCTGCTCAAGGACGCCGGTGTCCCCAAGATCGAGATCGAGCGCACTGTGGATTCTTCCACCTCCGCACCCCGCGTTACCGTGAACGTCTACTGCGCTAAGCCCGGTATGGTCATCGGTAAGGGCGGTGAGGAGCGCGTCGCTCTGCAGAACAAGCTGACCAAGGAGTATGGCAAGACCGTCGTGGTCAACGTCATCGAGGTCAAGAGCCCCTCCACCAACGCTCAGCTGGTGGCTGAGGACATCGCCCGTCAGCTGGAGAACCGCGTCACCTTCCGTCGCGCCATGAAGCAGTGCATCCGCAATGCCATGAGCCCCCGCGACCGCAGCACCGTCCCTGCAAAGGGTATCAAGGCTATGTGCTCCGGCCGTCTGGCTGGCGCTGACATCGCCCGCACCGAGAGCTATCACGAGGGCACCATCCCCCTGCAGACCCTGCGCGCCGACATCGACTACGGCTTCGCAGAGGCAGCCACCACCTACGGCCGCATCGGCGTCAAGGTGTGGATCTACAAGGGCGAGGTCCTCAAGAGCGCCAAGAACGCTAAGAGCGCTCCTAAGAAGGAAGGAGGCAACAAGTAATGTTACTGCCTAAGCGTGTTAAGTACCGCCGCGTTCAGCGCGGCCGCATGACCGGCAAGGCCACCCGCGGCAACGTGGTGTGCCAGGGCCAGTACGGCCTTGTTGCCCTGGAGCCGGCCTGGATCACCTCTGCGCAGATCGAGGCCGCCCGTGTCGCCATGACCCGTTATATCAAGCGTGGCGGCAAGGTCTGGATCAAGATCTTCCCCGACAAGCCCGTTACTGAGAAGCCCGCTGAGACCCGAATGGGTTCCGGTAAAGGCTCGCCCGAGTACTGGGTGGCAGTTGTTAAGCCCGGCCGCGTGCTGTTCGAGCTGGCGGACGTCGATGAGGCTACCGCACGCGAGGCTCTGCGCCTGGCTATGCACAAGCTGCCCATCAAGTGCAAATTTGTTGTCCGCGAGGACTCCGTGAAGGAGGATGGCACCAATGAAGGCTAATGAACTCCGCGAAATGCAGCCCGCAGAGCTGACCAGCAAGCTGGCAGACCTGAAGGCCGAGCTGTTTAACCTGCGTTTCCAGCATGCCATCAACCAGCTGGAGAACCCCGGCCGCATCGAAGCAGTCAAGCGCGACATCGCCCGTGTGATGACCGTTCTGGCTGAGAAGCAGTAAGGAGGTCAGACGATGGAAGAACGTAATCTGCGCAAGACCCGCGTTGGCGTGGTCGTTTCCGACAAGATGGACAAAACCATCGTGGTTGCCGTGAAGGACAGCGTGCAGCACCCCCTGTACAAGAAGATCCTGAAGCGCACCGCTAAGTTCAAGGCTCACGATGAGAAGAACGAGTGCGGCATCGGCGATCGTGTGGAGATCATGGAGTGCCGCCCCCTGAGCAAGGATGTGCGCTGGCGCCTGGTCCGTATCGTTGAGAAGGCAAAGTAAGCTTTTCTCAACTCCGCTGCTTTGAACAGTTTGAAAGGAGAAGTCTGATATGATTCAGATGCAAACTTATCTCAAAGTTGCCGACAACACCGGTGCCAAAGAGCTGATGTGCTTCCGCGTGCTGGGCGGTACCCGCAAGAGATATGCAAATATTGGCGACGTCGTGGTCTGCTCTGTCAAGAAGGCAGCCCCTGGCGGCACCGTGAAGAAGGGCGACGTTGTGAAGGCTGTCATCGTGCGCAGCAAGCACGGCATCCGCCGCGACGACGGGTCCTACATCCGTTTTGATGAGAACGCCGCCGTTATCGTCATGGCTGACAAGAGCCCCAAGGGCACCCGTATCTTTGGACCGGTGGCCCGTGAGCTGCGTGAGGCCGGCTACACCAAGATCCTGAGCCTGGCTCCGGAATCGCTGTAAGGAGGTTTTCTTATGAATAATCTTCATGTTAAAACCGGCGACAACGTTATGATCATCAGCGGCAAGGACAAGGGCCACACCGGCAAGGTTCTGCAGGTCAGCCCCTCCGAAGGCAAGGTCATTGTTGAAGGCCAGAACATGGTTACCAAGCACGTCAAGCCCCGCCGTCAGGGCGAGCAGGGCGGCATCGTCAAGGCTGAGGGCGCTCTGTACGCCTCCAAGGTGATGCCCATCTGCCCCAAGTGCGGCAAGGCTGTCCGCGTCGGCCATGTTGAGAAGGACGGCAAGATGGTCCGCGTCTGCAAGAAGTGCGGCGCTGAGCTGTAAGAGAGGAGTAGGAAACAATGGCTCGTTTGAAAGAACAGTATGTCAATGAGATTGCTCCTGCTCTGAACAAGAAGTTCGGTTACAAGAGCGTCATGCAGATCCCCAAGCTGGACAAGGTCGTCATCAACGTCGCTTGCGGCGAGGCCAAGGAGAACGAGAAGATCCTCGAGGCCGTCATGAAGGACCTGGCTCAGATCACCGGCCAGAAGGCTGTTGTCTGCCGCGCCAAGAAGAGCGTTGCTAACTTCAAGCTGCGCGCCGGCACCCCCATCGGCTGCAAGGTCACCCTGCGCGGCGACCGTATGTACGAGTTCGTCGATCGCTTCTTCAACGTCGCTCTGCCCCGTGTCCGTGACTTCCGCGGCATCAACGGCAACGCATTCGACGGCCGTGGCAACTTCGCCTGCGGCATCAAGGAGCAGATCATCTTCCCCGAGATCGACTTCGACAAGGTCGACGCCGTCCGCGGCATGGATGTCTGCTTCGTCACCACCGCTAAGACCGATGAAGAGGGCAAGGAGCTGCTGAAGGCTCTGGGCGCTCCCTTCGAGAACAACTAAGGGAGGAGATTAACCAATGGCAAAGCTGTCTATGAAGCTCAAGCAGGCCCGCCCTGCTAAGTTCTCCACCCGCGCATACACCCGCTGCCGCATCTGCGGCCGGCCCCACTCGGTGCTGCGCAAGTACGGCGTGTGCCGTGTGTGCTTCCGTGAGCTGGCCTACAAGGGCGAGATCCCGGGCGTCAAGAAGGCTTCCTGGTAATTTGACCGGGGCCTGACAGGTAGTTGGATACCCGCCCCGGGGCTGAAGGTTTCGGGGCGGTATCATTATAAAAAGAACACAAACAAACACAAACAACTAATCTAAGGAGGTTAGTGGCATGCAAATCACCGATCCTATCGCGGACCTGCTCACTCGCATCCGCAACGCCAGCACTGCCAAACACCCTTCTGTGGAGATCCCGGCTTCTAACATGAAGAAGGCCATCTGCCAGATCCTGGTCGACGAAGGGTACGTCAAGAGCATGCAGGTCAAGAACGACACCGTTCAGGGCACCATCGTGCTGAACCTGAAGTACCAGGCCAACGGCGAGCCTGTTCTGGCCGGCCTCAAGCGCGTGTCCAAGCCGGGCCTGCGCATCTACACCAACTGCGAGAATATGCCCCGCGTCATGAAGGGCCTGGGCATCGCAATCATTTCCACCTCGAAGGGCATCATGACCGATAAGGCCGCCCGTGCTGCGCACGTCGGCGGCGAGGTTCTGGCCTACGTGTGGTAAGAAAGGGGTAAAAGACAATGTCGAGAATTGGAAGAAAACCCATCGTCATTCCTGCCGGCGTCACTGTCACTGTCGATGAGGCAGCTCACACCGTCGCCGTCAAGGGCCCCAAGGGCAGCCTGAATTCCAACTATCATCCCCTGATGACCGTTAAGGTCGAGGGCAATGAAGTTTTGGTTACCCGCCCCAATGACGAGAACCTGGCCAAGAGCCTGCACGGCCTGACCCGCACCAACATCGCCAACATGGTGAACGGTGTTGTCAACGGCTACTCCAAGCAGATGGAGATCGTGGGCGTCGGCCTGCGCTGCCAGAAGCAGGGCTCCAACCTGGTCATGAACCTGGGCTTCTCTCACCAGGTGATCGTGTCGGATACTGACGACATCAAGATCGAGTGGCAGGACCCCAACAACTTCACCATTACCGGCATCGACAAGCAGAAGGTCGGCCAGTTTGCCGCTGAAGTCCGCGCCAAGAAGCCGCCCGAGCCCTACAAGGGCAAGGGCATCCGCTACAAGGGCGAGGTTGTCAAGCACAAGGAAGGCAAAGCCGGCAAGGGCAAGAAATAAGGTAAGGAGTGAAAGACAATGGTTAAGCAGATCGACAAGAACGAAGCCCGTCTTCGTCGTCATCGCCGCGTTCGCGGCAAGATCAGCGGCACCGCCGCTCGTCCTCGCCTGGATGTTTTCCGCTCCGCCAAGCACATTTACGCTCAGATCATCGATGATGAGAAGGGCGTGACTCTGGTGTCGGCGTCCACCATGGACAAGGACTTTGAAGGTTTCGGCGGCAACGTCGAGGCCGCTGCCCAGGTTGGCAAGAAGATTGCTGCCCGCGCTCTGGAGAAGGGCATCACTGAGGTCGTGTTCGACCGCGGCGGTTTCGTTTATCATGGCCGTGTCAAGGCCCTGGCTGACGGCGCCCGTGAGGGCGGCCTGAAGCTGTAACGAGAGGAGGAAGACAGTTATGGCTATGAGAAACCGTGAAGACGACGGCATGATCACCAAGGTGGTCTCCATCAACCGCGTGTCCAAGACCGTTAAGGGCGGCCGCATCATGAAGTTTGCCGCTCTGGTGGTCGTCGGCGACGGCAAGGGCACCATCGGCTACGGCATCGGCAAGGCGGGCGAAGTGCCCGAGGCTATCCGCAAGGGTGAGGCCGCTGCCAAGAAGAACATGTGCAAGATCGCCACTAAGGGCACCACCATCCCGCATGAGATCGTGGGCAAGTACGGCGCTGGCGCTGTCCTGCTCAAGCCCGCTGCCCCCGGTACCGGCATGATCGCTGGCGGCCCTGTGCGCGCCGTCATCGAGGCTGCTGGCATCAAGGACATCCGTGCGAAGTCCATGCGTTCCAACAACCCCATCAACGTTGTGTCTGCTACTTTCGCAGGCCTGTGCGGCCTGGTCAGCGCCGAGTCGGTCGCTGAGAAGCGGGGCAAGACCGTTAAAGAAATTCTGGGCTGAGGAGGGTAACACACCATGGCAGATAAGATGCTCAAGATCGAGCTGAAGAAGAGCCTGATTGGCCGCGGCAAGAAGCAGATCGCAACTGCCGAGGCCCTGGGCCTGAAGAAGCCGGGCGACGTCACCGTCCAGCCTGACAATGCCGCTACGCAGGGCAAGATCGCCAAGATCGGCTTCATGCTCAGCGTCACCGAAGCGTAACAGCAGGGGGTACACGCAATGAATCTTCATGAATTACACGCGATTCCCGGCGCCAACAAGGCTCGCACCCGCAAGGGCCGCGGCATTGGCTCGGGCAATGGCAAGACTGCCGGCTACGGCAGCAAGGGCCAGAAGGCCCGTTCCGGCGTCAAGCGCGCTGGTTTCGAAGGCGGCCAGATGCCGCTGCAGCGCCGTCTGCCCAAGGTCGGCTTTAACAACATTTTCGCTACCCGGTATGCCATCGTGAACGTGGCAGACCTGGAGAAGGTTTTCGAGGCTGGTGCTGTGGTTGATACCGAGGCACTGAAGGCTAAAGGCCTGGTCAAGAAGACCCTCGACGGTGTTAAGATTCTGGGTAACGGCGAGCTGACCAAGGCCCTGACCGTCAAGGCTGCAGCCTTTTCTGCTTCTGCCAAAGAGAAAATCGAGAAGGCAGGCGGGAAGGCTGAGGTGATGTAAGGTGTTTCAGACATTCCGAAACGCATGGAAAATCCCTGAGCTGAAGAGCCGTCTGCTCTTTACCCTGGGCATTCTGATCGTCTACCGTCTGGGCAGCGCGATCCCTGTGCCCTTCGTATCGGGCGATGCGCTCACTGCAATGTTCGCAAATGGCAGCATGCTGACCTACCTCGACATGATGAGCGGCGGCGCGCTGTCCCGGTGCACGATTTTCGCGTTAGGCGTCACACCCTATATCAATGCCTCCATTATTGTGCAGCTGCTGTGCGTTGCGATCCCGTATCTTGAAAACCTGGCCAAGGAATCCGACGGCCAGGCCAAGATCCGCCAGATCACCCGCTATGTGGGCGCCGGCATTGCACTGGTGCTGAGTATCGGCTACTATTTCCTGGTGCGCAACATGGGCGCCCTCAAGTACACCGCCGGCGCGGCTGGCATCTTCACCGCCATCGTGGTGATCCTGACCTTTACCGCCGGCGCACAGCTGACCACCTGGTGCGGTGAGCAGATCGATGACAAGGGCATCGGCAACGGTGTCTCCCTCATCATCTTCGCTTCCATCGTGTCCAACTGGTCGTCGGTCACCACCATGGTCACCGACATGCTGACCCGCGCTTCCAGCGGTCAGCCGCTGTACTACGTGCTGCTGCCGGTGCTGGTGGTTCTGGCTCTGGCCGTGGTGGTGTTCATCGTCATCATGACCAACGCCGAGCGCCGCATCACCATCCAGTACGCACGCCGTGTTGTGGGCCGCAAGCAGATCGGCGGGCAGAACAGCTATCTGCCCCTCAAGCTGAACATGAGCGGCGTTATGCCCATCATCTTCGCCAGCACCTTCTGCTCGATCCCCGGCACCATCGGCAGCTTCATCAACGTCGACCCCGTAGAGCACCCCATCTGGTACGCATTCTTCAGTACCTTCAACTACACCTCGGCGCTCTACGTGATCGTCTATGTTCTGCTGATCGTCGCGTTCAACTATTTCTACGTTTCCATCCAGTACAACCCGATTGAGATCGCCAACAATCTGCGCCGCAACAACGGCTCGATTCCCGGCTTCCGTCCCGGCAAGCCCACCAGCGATTTCATCATCAAGACGCTGAGCAAGATCACCATGATCGGCGGTGTCTTCCTGGCACTCGTGGCTGTACTGCCCATCATCCTGGGCAATGTGACCGGCGTGGCTATCCAGCTTGGCGGTACCAGCATGCTGATCGTGGTTGGTGTCGCTCTGGACACCACCCGCAGCCTGGACAGCTATATGACCATGCGCAATCATAAGGGTTTCCTGGGCTGATGATTTCCTGACGGGAATTTCCCAAACAGAATACACACCGTCGTCAAAGGCACTGGAAAAGAGAGGCACCCTCGATTTTTCAGTGCCTTTGTTTATATCACGTGATAAGACAGGTAAGAAAGGAGCATGGAAATGAATCTCATTCTATTAGGCGCCCCGGGTGCGGGCAAGGGCACCCAGGCCGAAGTCCTCACCGCAAAGCTGGGCATCCCGGCCATTTCCACCGGCAACATTCTGCGGGCCGCCGTCAAGGAGGGCACCGAGATGGGCCTGAAGGCCAAGAGTTACATGGACGCAGGCGGCCTGGTGCCCGATGACGTCATCATCGGCATCCTGAAGGACCGGCTGGCACAGCCCGACTGCGCCAAGGGCTTCATTCTGGACGGCGTGCCCCGCACCATCGCCCAGGCCGAGGCCATCGAGCGGATGGGCATCCGCATCGACAAAGTTCTGGACCTGGCCGTGGATGAAGAGGTCATCTTCAACCGGATGAGCGGCCGCCGCGTCTGCGAGAAGTGCGGCGCCAGCTACCACATCCACACCAAGCCCAGCAAGGTGGAGGGCGTCTGCGACAGCTGCGGCGGCCAGCTGGTCACCCGCAAGGACGATCAGCCCGAGACGGTGCGCGACCGTCTCAAGGCCTACCACGCCCAGACCGAACCCCTGATCGACTTCTACCGCAGCCGCGGCAAACTGGCCGTGGTGGAGAGCGGCAGCACCGTCGAGGCTACGACGGCGGAAGTGATGAAAGCCCTGGAGGCATAAGCATTGATTCAGATCAAAAACGCAAAAGAACTGGAGGGCATGCGCCGGGCCAACGCCCTGAGCGCCGCTGCCCTGAAATACGGCGGCGAGCACATCGAGGCCGGCATGACCACCTGGGAGCTGGATAAGCTCATCTATGAGTTCATCGTCAAGCACGGCGGCACCCCCAACTTCAAGGGGCTGTACGGCTTCCCCGGGTCGGCCTGCATCAGCCTGAACGACACCGTCATTCACGGCATCCCCTCCCATGACATTATCATCCGCCCGGGCGACATCGTCAGCATTGACACCGGCGCCAAGGTGGACGGCTTCAACGGTGACAACGCCTGCACCTTCCCGGTGGGCAAGGTGGACCTGGAGGCCCAGCGCCTGCTGGACGTCACCAAGGAGGCCCTGCACCTGGGCATCGCCCAGGCCAAGGCTGGCAACCGCATCGGCGACATCGGCCACGCGGTCCAGACTTATTGTGAGGAGGCCGGCTTCTCGGTGGTGCGGGAGTTCGTGGGCCACGGCACCGGCCGTGAGCTCCACGAGGACCCCGAAGTGCCCAACTACGGCAACCCCGGCCGCGGCCCGCGGCTGGTGCCGGGCATGACCATCGCCATCGAGCCGATGATCTGTCAGTACGGCCCCAAGGTCAAGACTCTGTCCGACGGATGGACCGTCAAGACCAAGGACGGCGGCCTGGCTGCTCATTTTGAGCACTCGGTGGCCATCCTGCGGGACCACACCGAAATCATGACCCTGGGCTGGGAAGACCCGAACTTTACCCTCTGATTCCGCCGCGAATCGGAACGGACAGGGCAGGGCGCTTCGCCCCGGCGAAATGCACAAAAAGGAAAGATTTCCGCTCTTGAAAAAGGGCGGAAATTTTTATCGGAAATACGAAAAAACCCCTTGCATTCTGCAGCAAAAAGGTGTATAATTCACTAATGGCTGTGGAGGCCAGATGCTTTCTCGGCAAGCAGGGTCATTCTGCTTGTTTGCGGATTTTGTGCCGCTCAGAGGGAAGTATGTGGCGCTCACTGCCCCCGTCCGCACAAGACAAACTGAGCAGATCCATAAGGAGGCAAATAGCTTGTCTAAAGAAGACGTTATCGAGATTGAAGGCATCGTGCGCGAAGCGATGCCCAACGCCATCTTTAAGGTGGAAATGTTGAGCGAGGATAAGGCCACCGGGAAGCTCACGCCCAGCGGCCACACCCTGCTGGCGCACATCTCCGGCAAGCTGCGGACCAACTTCATCCGCATCCTGCCCGGCGATAAGGTCACAGTCGAAATGTCGCCCTACGATCTGACGAAGGGCCGCATCACCTGGCGTTCCAAATAAACGCCAGGACCAACCAAAAGGAGGTTCAACATCATGAAGGTCAAACCTTCCGTGAAGCCCATCTGCGAAAAGTGCAAGGTCATCCGCCGCAAAGGCCGCGTGATGGTCATCTGCCAGAACCCCAAGCACAAGCAGCGCCAGGGCTAATCAGCCGGCGCTAGGGGGTCAAGTGCGTAGAGTCCCGGCGCAGACCCCGACACTGACATGGGATCATTTTTGGAGGAAATTATTATGGCACGTATTGCCGGCGTTGACCTGCCCCGCGAGAAGCGGATCGAGATAGGTCTCACCTACGTCTACGGGATCGGCCGCACCACTGCGGACAAGATCCTGGCTGCCACTGGCATCAACCCCGATACCCGCGTGAAGGATCTGACCCGTGAGGAAGAAGCCAAGATCCGTGATTATATCGACCAGGCCAACATCATCGTTGAGGGTGACCTGCGCCGCAACGTCGCACTGGACATCAAGCGTCTGGTGGAGATCCAGTCTTACCGCGGCATTCGCCATCGCAAGAATCTGCCCTGCCGTGGCCAGCGCACCAAGACCAATGCCCGCACCTGCAAGGGTCCCAAGCGCACGGTCGCTAACAAGAAGAAGTAAGGAGGATTTGAGAAATGGCTAATGCTAATAACGCCAAAAAGGGCGCTGTCCGTACCAAGCGCAGAGAGCGCAAGAACGTTGTCGCTGGTCAGGCTCACATCCAGTCTACCTTCAATAACACTGTGGTCACCATCACCGACCTGCAGGGCAACGCTATTTCCTGGTGCTCCTCGGGCAGCCTGAACTTCCGCGGCAGCCGCAAGAGCACTCCGTTTGCTGCACAGTCCGCAGCTGAGACCGCTGCCAAGACCGCAATCGAGCATGGCATGAAGACCGTTGAGGTCTACGTCAAGGGCCCCGGCGCTGGCCGTGAGTCCGCGATCCGTGCGCTGCAGGCCACCGGCCTGGAGGTCACCCTGATTAAGGACGTGACCCCCATCCCCCACAATGGCTGCCGGCCCCCGAAGCGCCGCCGTGTCTGATTGAAGGAGGAAACTAAATTATGGCAAAGAATACGCAGCCTATCGCAAAGCGTTGCAAGGCCCTGGGCATTTCTCCTGCAGTCATGGGCTATGCAAAGAAGAATACTACCCGCAACTCCAATGGCAACATGCGCAAGAAGCAGTCTGAGTATGCCATGCAGCTGAAGGAGAAGCAGAAGGTCAAGTTCATCTACGGTGTTCTGGAGAAGCAGTTCCGCAACACCTTTGAAAAGGCCGCTGCCCGTCCTGGCCAGACCGGTGAGAACCTGCTCCAGATGATGGAGTGCCGTCTGGACAACGTCGTGTTCCGTCTGGGCTACGCTCAGACCCGCCGCGACGCTCGTCAGCTGGTCTCCCACGCCCACTTCACCGTCAACGGCAAGAAGGTCAACATCCCCTCTTACCAGGTGAAGGCCGGCGACGTGGTCGAGGTCCGCGAGTCCAGCCGTTCTTCGGCTAAGTTTGCCAAGCTGACCGGCCCCGAGGCACCCGTTGTGGCTCTGCCCGCCTGGCTGGAGCGCGAGGCCGGTACCCTGAAGGGCACCGTTACCCGTCTGCCCGAGCGCAGCGACATCGATTACGAAGTCGCCGAGCATCTCATCGTCGAGCTGTACTCCAAGTAATCCCATTGGGCGGATGCCCGCAGGGACAGCCCGCCGGATTCTTTTCAGAATTGCAGAATGGGCCGATGGTGACGTCGGTTTTACAAGGAGGACATTGATATGATGGAGATTGAACGTCCCAAAATCGAAACGGCGAGCCTCTCGCCTGACGGCCGCTACGGTAAATTCGTAGCAGAACCTCTGGAGCGCGGTTTCGGCATCACGCTGGGCAACAGCCTGCGCAGAGTTCTTCTGTCTTCTCTGCCCGGTGTCGCCGTGACCAGTGTCAAGATCGACGGCGTAGTCCACGAGTTCTCCACCATTGAGGGCGTCAAGGAAGACGTTACCGAAATTGTCCTGAACCTGAAGGGTATTGCTGCAAAGCTGTACTCTGACGGCCCCAAAACGGTGCGTGTCGAGGCAGTGGGCCCCTGTGAGGTCACTGCTGACAGCATCAAACAGGGCGACGAGATCGAGATCCTGAATCCTGAATGGCACATTGCTACCCTGGGCGAGGGCGGCCGGCTCGTCATGGAGCTGACCTTCGACAAGGGCCGCGGCTATGTGCCCGCAGAGCGCAACAAGCAGAGCATCGTCGAGAAGAATGACATCAATACTCTTCCCGTCGACAGCATTTATACCCCCGTGCTGAAGGTGAACTACAGCGTGGACAACACCCGCGTAGGCCAGATCACCGACTACGACAAGCTGACCCTCGAGGTTTGGACGGATGGCACGATCAACGCGCAGGAGGCTGTGAGCCTTGCCGCCCGCGTGCTGACCGAGCACCTGAACCTGTTCGTCAACCTGTCGGACGAAGCCGCCGGCACTGAGATCATGGTGGAGAAGACCACCGACGACAAGGAAAAGGCCCTCGAGATGACCATCGAGGAGCTGGACCTGAGCGTCCGGTCCTTCAACTGCCTGAAGCGTGCAGGCATCAACACGGTGGAAGACCTGGTCAGCAAGAGCGAGGACGAAATGATGAAAGTCCGCAATCTGGGCCGCAAGAGCCTGGAGGAAGTCATGGCGAAGCTTGACTCGCTCGGCTTCAAGCTGAACACAGACGATGATAACTAAAATTGTTTAAGGAGTGAAACGGGATGCCCGGTACCAGAAAGCTCGGTAGGACCACCGACAGCCGCAAGGCTATGATGCGCGCCATGGTTACCTACCTGTTAGAGAATGGCAAGATCGAGACCACTGTTACCCGTGCCAAGGACGTTCGTTCCATGGCCGAGAAGATGATCACCCTGGGTAAGAGCAGTGACCTGCACACCAAGCGCCAGGTTTACGGCTACATCACCAAGGAAGATGTGGCAAAGAAGCTGTTTGACGAGATCAGCCCCAAGTACGCTGACCGCAACGGCGGCTACACCCGCATCGTGAAGATTGGCGTCCGCCGCGGCGATGCCGCCGAGATGGCAATCCTCGAGCTGGTCTAATCTTAGATAAAGCGTATGGCCCCTGTCTGCAAGGACGGGGGCTTTTTTGCGTCCCGGGGCCGCTGCCCATCCTCGGAACGGCACGCCGGACCGGTCCTGCATCCCGGGTCCTGCGCCCCGGCTGCCGCCCGGCCGCCCGGTCTGCTCTTGGGGGGGATGGGGCGGATTTTGGCGCGGGAGGGGGACGGCGGCGATTTTCTCAAAGCCAAGCTAGAAATCGTCACAATTCAATAGTATAATAAAAGAGCTTACTGCGGTGCGGCCACAGCCCGCCGCAACACCATGGAAAGGGGGAGCGTCCTTGAAGGCTTGGACAAGGCTGGCGGCGGTGGTCTGCGCCGCCGCGCTGCTGGCAGGGTGCGCCCTGCCGGGACAGGAGCGGACCTCGGTGGAGGAGCTGCTGCGTGCGCCCCGCCTGGAGGGCGACTACGGCGAAATTCAGGCGGCGCTGGACAGCTGGCTGGGCCAGAGCGCCCAGCTGAAATATCCCCTGAACGGGGATTTGCTGTCGCCCTTTCTCATGAGCGACTTTGACGGGGACAACGTCCAGGACGCGGCGGTCCTCTATACGGTGGCGGACACCACCAATATATGTCTGGCCATCCTTCAAAAAGACGAGACCGGCGCCTGGCAGGTGCAGGACGCCATCGAGGGCCTCACCGATACAGTAGACACCGTTCAGTTTGCCCGGCTGCAGGAGGGAGGCGCCAACCAGATTCTGGTGGGCTATACCGCCCAGCAGGAGGACAACTACCTGGCGGTCTATGACTATCAGGACGGGGAGATCGATTCGATTTTCGCCGAGCCCTATGACCAGTATATCATTGAGGATATCACCGGCACCGGCTATGAAGATCTGGTGCTGCTGGGCACCGACGAGCAGGGCAACGCCGAAATCAAGCTGCTGAGCTCAGACCGGAAGGGCGGTTTCCGTCAGGCCATGGTGTCGGGCCTGTCGCCGGACAAGTTCACCGGCTGCGCCTCCCTGGCCGCCGGCATGGGGGCCTATGGGGGCCAGTATCTGGTGCTGGACGGCTGGACCGGCGTGTCGGGCACCAATCTGGCCTCGGTGCTGCTGCGGTACAATGAACAGACCCAGCAGATGGAGCCGGCCCGCCAGGTGAGCGCCGACGCCCTCTATGAGGCGTCGCTGCGGAATGTGCCCGACCTCACCAGCCGGGACCTGGACAAGGACGGGGTGGTGGAGATCCCCACCCAGCCCGAGGGCGCAGGCCTCATCAACATCAGCCAGGGCCGCCGGATGGACTTCATCCTCTGGATGGATTACACCAGCGCCCAGCCCCGCAAGAGCTTCGGCATTCTGGATGAGGAGCTGAGCTTTTATCTGGAGCTGCCCATGGAATGGTACGGCAGCCTGCTGCTCACCGACGGCCCGGGGGAAAATGAAGTGGAGCTGCGGAGCCAGGACGGCCAGCAGCTGTATTTGACCATACGGATTACCGATATATCCGACCGAACCGCGGGCTGGACCCGGCTGGGCGTGGTGTCCAACCGGCTGGTGCAGGCGCAGTTCGGCCCCGATACCGTGGTGGCAGACCCGCTGTACCGGCTGTCCCGCTCGTTCTATATCCTGTAAGGAGGCTAAACCATGGTAAAAGTGCTAGTTGTAGAGGACGAGACCAGCATCCGCGAGATGATCGCCCTGAACCTGCGCCGCACCGGCCTGGAAGTGCTGGAGGCCGGCAGCGCCGAGGAAGGCCTGACCCTGCTGGAACAGGCCCCCGACTGCAGCGCCGCCATTCTGGATGTGATGCTGCCGGGGATGAATGGCTTTTCCCTCTGTGAGACCATCCGCCGCACCAACCAGAAAATCGGCATCATCATCCTCAGCGCCAAGGGCCAGGAACAGGATAAAATCCGGGGCCTGTCCATCGGCGCCGACGACTATATGACCAAGCCCTTCTCGGTCAGCGAACTGCTGGCCCGCGTGGAAGCTCTCTGCCGCCGTGTGGGCCGCAGCAGCGGCGGGGAAAAGGGGAGCGCCCCCACCGCCATGGTCAGCGGGGAATTTATCCTGGACGAAAACCGCCGCCTTCTGCTGAAGGCCGGCAAGCCCATCGAGCTGACCCAGGTGGAGTTCCAGATTATGGAGCTGTTTTTCCGCAGCCCCGGCACCGCCCTCAGCCGGGAAAAGATCCTCAAGGGGGTCTGGGGTGAGAATTACTTCGGGGATGTGAAGATTGTGGACGTCAATATCCGCCGCCTGCGGATGAAAATCGAGGACGAGCCCTCCAGCCCCACCCACATCATGACGGTGTGGGGCTATGGCTACCGCTGGGAGGAGTGACGCAGCCTGCATGCTGAAGCGCCATAAACGGATCAAGCGCCCCGGGGGCCCCGGCACCGGCCTGCGCAGCGGCATCACCCGCCGCTGGGCCCGGGGCAGCCTGCTGGTCACCGTCCTGCTGGTGATGGTGATCGAGGGAATGTTCCTCTACAGCACCGTCCACGGCTACTACGACGGGGTGGAACAGAGTATGTACCGGAGGTTTTCCTCCATCAGCGGCCAGCTCAAGGTCTACAGTGGCGATACCTTCCAGCGGACCGCCGCCAGCCGCAGCCTGGCTCTGCGCCGGATGGTGGAACAGTTCTCCGACAAGGATAAATATGAATTTATGCTGCTGGACGGCCAGGGCAATGTCATCGCCAGCACCAGCGGCACCAGTGCCGCCGGCATCATCGTGAACGAGGACTTTGAGGAGGCCCAGACCGATCCCGACGGCTACAGCACCGCCGTTTACACCACCTCCACCGGGGAACTGGTCATGTCGGTGTGCTGCCTGGTGCCTTATGCCGCCGAGGAGATCGTGGCCATGCGCCTGGTCACCAGCCTGGCTTTGGTGCGGCGCCAGATTGACAATGCCTTCTGGCTCAGCATCCTGGTGTCGGCGGCGGCGGTGGGCTTCACCATCGCCTCGGGCCTGTATTTTGTCCGCAGTATTGTGGCGCCCCTGGGCCAGGTGGAGCGGGCCGCCGCGGATATCGCCCGGGGCGACCTGAGCGTCCGCCTGCCCGAGACCAATCCGCCCCGGGACGAGATGGACCGGCTGCGGGGCAGCATCAACCGGATGGCCCAGGGCCTGGCCGAGACCGAGAAGATGAAAAACGAGTTCATCTCCTCGGTGTCCCATGAGCTGCGCACCCCTCTGACGTCGATCCGAGGGTGGGTGGAAACCCTGGAAAGCCTGGACGACCCCGAGGACGACAACTACCGCAAGGGGCTGGAAATCATCCACAGCGAGACCGGCCGCCTATACAACATGGTGGAGGAACTGCTGGATTTCAGCCGGCTGCAAAATGGCGGCATCCATATGGAGTGCCGCCCGCTGGATCTGGTGGCCGAGCTCACCGACGCCCTGCTGTTCTGTGAGCCCCGGATGCTCCAGGAGGGGCTGGAGCTGAATTACACCGAGCCGGAGGAGATGATCCCCGTCTACGCAGACCCCGACCGGCTGCGTCAGGTGTTCATCAATATTCTGGACAACGCCATCAAATATTCGGCCCCCGGCGGACGGATCACCGTCAAGCTGTGGACGGGAGAGTATAAGGCCTTTATTGAGATCATCGACCAGGGCCGGGGCATTCCCCCCGAGGACCTGGGCAGCGTCAAGGCCAAGTTTGTGAAAGGACGCAACGCGGTGCGGGGCAGCGGCATCGGGCTGGCTCTGGTGGATTCCATCATGACCGCCCTGGACGGCACCCTGGACCTGCGCAGCACCCTGGGCCGCGGCACCGTCGTGACCCTGGGTCTGCCGCTGTATAAAATATAAGAGGCTCCGGCCCGGCAGGCCGGCTTCAGCCTAGAAACAGGAGTAATAAGACCAATGAACCATCAAACCAAAAAAGAATGCTTCAAGACCAGCGTGGGCGGCCAGGCATTGATGGAAGGCATCATGATGCGGGGCCCCAAGCTGATCTGCTGCGCCGTCCGCAAGCCGGACGGGGAGATCGACACCAAGATTGATCCGGTGCCCGCCCGCAAGACCTGGATGAAAATTCCCATCCTGCGGGGCGCCGTCTCCATGATTGAGAGCCTGGTGGTGGGCTACCGGTACATGATGTATTCCGCCCAGGTGAGCATGGGGGACGACTACGAGGAGGAAGAGGAAACCGCCTTTGAAAAGTGGGTGGGGGAGCATCTGGGCGAAAAGGCCGAGAAAATCCTCCTGACCGGCGCCGCCGTCGTGGGCGGCCTGGGCGCGATTCTGCTCTTTACCGTCCTGCCCACCCTGGTGGTGGCGGGCATCGGCCACTTTGTGGAGCTGGGCCGCTGGCCCCGGGTCATCATTGAGGGCGTCCTCAAGGTGGCCATCTTCCTGACCTACATGGCCCTGATCTCCCGGATGAAGGAGATCGAGCGGGTGTTCCGCTACCACGGCGCCGAACACAAGACCATCGCCTGCTATGAGGCAGGGGACGAACTGACGGTGGAGAACGTCCGCAAATACACCCGGTTCCATCCCCGCTGCGGCACCAGCTTTTTGATCCTGGTGGTGATCGTCAGCGTGTTCCTGTACAGTGTCCTGCCCTGGAGCAATGCCGGACTGCGTGTGGTGCTGAAACTGCTTCTGCTGCCCCTGGTCATGGGCATCAGCTATGAGCTGCTGAAATGGTGCGGCCGGTCGGACAGCCTGCTGAGCCATCTGGTGCGCCAGCCGGGTCTGTGGGTCCAGCGGCTCACCGTCTTTGAGCCGGACGACTCCATGATCGAGGTGGCCATCGAGGCGGTCAAGCCGGTGCTGCCCGAAAAGCCCGAGGAGGGCCGCTGGTGACCGCCGGCATGACCCCGCGCCAGGCCCTGGCTGAGGTCCAGGCGCGGCTGGAGGCCGCCGGATGCCCCGACGCCGACTTTGACGCCCGGGAACTGTTCCGGCTGGCGGCAGGGCGGGACCCCCGCCTCTCGGACCGCCCCCTCAGCCCCGAGGAGACCGACCGCCTGGAAAAGGTTACCGCCCGGCGGGCCGCCCGGGAACCCTTGCAGTACATCTGCGGCTGCTGGCCCTTTTTGAACTTTGAACTGGCGGTGGGGCCGGGGGTTCTCTGTCCCCGGGCCGACACCGAAGTGGTGGCCGAAGCGGCGGTCCAGATGCTGGACGGCGTGGCCCGGCCCAAAGTGCTGGATCTCTGTGCCGGCACCGGCTGTCTGGGTCTGGGTGTAAAGGCCCTCCGCCCCGACGCCCAGGTCACCTGCCTGGAAAAGAGCCCCGAGGCCCTGCAGTATCTCCGGCAGAATGCCCGCTGTGCCCTGGCGGGGCCGGATACCGCCCCCGGCGGCATGGAGGACCTGCTGGAGCCGGACGCCTTCGCGGAGGAGGCTCTGTATGCCTCTCTGGGCTTCAGCAGTCCAACGCCGGCGGCGGTCCAGGTAGAGGAAGGGGACCTGTTCACCTACTGGGAGACCCTGCCCCAGGGAGAGCTGGACCTGATCGTCTCCAATCCGCCCTACCTCACCGCCGATGAGATGGCTGCCCTCCAGCCCGAAACCGCCCGGGAGCCCGCCATGGCTCTGGCCGCAGGGGAGGATGGACTGGACTTCTACCGGGCTTTGGCGGACCATTACCGGGCAGCTTTGCGCCCCGGCGGGGCGCTGGTGCTGGAAATCGGCTGGCAGCAGCGCCAGGCTGTGTCCGACCTGCTGGCCCAGGCGGGCTGGCATGACATCGCCTGCCGACAGGACTACAACGGCAACGACCGCTGCATCACAGCCCGGGCCTGACGGAACCGTTTTTCTGGAAGAAATTCACAACTTACTGTTGTAATTCTCCTGATTTGTGGTATACTATAGGAGAACACAATTCTTATTGAAAAACCAGCAAAGGAGCATCAGGGTATGGCAAAAAATCAGAATACCGCAGTGGCTTCGGCCGTCAAGAAAACAGAGCCCGACGCAAAGAAAGAGGCGTTGACCACAGCGCTTGCCCAGATTGAAAAACAGTTTGGCAAGGGCGCCATCATGAAGCTGGGCGACAGCGCCGCCCTGCAGGTGGAAGCCATCTCCACCGGCAGCCTGGGCCTGGACCTGGCTCTGGGCGTGGGCGGTGTGCCCCGCGGCCGTATCATTGAGATTTACGGACCCGAATCCAGCGGCAAGACCACGCTGGCCCTCCACATTCTGGCCGAGGCCCAGAAGAAGGGCGGCGAGGTGGCCTTCATCGACGTAGAGCACGCCCTGGACCCCAACTATGCGGCGGCCCTGGGTGTGGATATCAACAGCCTTCTGGTCAGCCAGCCCGACACCGGCGAGCAGGCCATGGAGATCTGTGAGGCCCTGGTCCGGTCGGGCGCCATTGATGCCGTCATCATCGACTCGGTGGCCGCCATGGTTCCCCGGGCTGAAATCGAGGGCGAGATGGGCGACAGCCACGTGGGCCTGCAGGCCCGCCTCATGAGCCAGGCCATGCGCAAGCTGACCTCGGTCATCGGCAAGACCAACACCGTCTGCGTCTTTATCAACCAGCTGCGCGAGAAGGTGGGCGTCATGTACGGCAACCCCGAGGTCACCACCGGCGGCCGGGCACTGAAGTACTACGCCTCGGTCCGCATCGATGTCCGCCGCGTGGAGGGCCTGAAGGACTCCTCCGGCCAGTTCATCGGCAACCACACCCGGGCCAAGGTGGTCAAGAACAAGGTGGCCCCTCCCTTCCGTGAGGCCGAGTTCGATATCATGTTCGGCCAGGGCATCTCCAAGATGAGCGAGCTGGTGGACGTGGGCGTCAAGCTGGGCATTGTCCAGAAGAGCGGCGCCTGGTTCAACTATGGGGATATCCGCCTGGGTCAGGGCCGCGACAACGCCAAGCAGTTCCTGGCCGATAACCCCGAGATTGCCAACGACATTGAGAGCCAGATCCGCGCCAATGCCGATAAACTCTACTCCACCGGCCGCCGCGGCGCCCTGGCCAAGGGCAGCGCCGCCGTGGCCGCCCAGGAGGCCAAGCCCGCCGCCGTCAAGGACGATAAGGACGCCGGCCCGGTGGTGAAGGCTCCGGCCCCCAGCAGCGAGAGCGAGCTGGACATCATGGTGGAGGACTAATCCATGGCCTGGCAGCGCAAAAAGCCCCAGGAACGGTCGGAAGATCCCGGCGAGGCCCGCACCCGGGCCCTGGCCATGCTGGCCGGGCGGGACTATGCCTCGGCGGAGCTGTACGAAAAACTCTGCGCCCGCTTCACCCCCGAGGCCGCTGCCGCGGCGGTGGCCGGGCTGGTGGAGGCGGGCCTGCTGAATGACGCGCGGTACGCCGCCGTCAAGGCCGGCAGCCTGCAGCGGGCCCGGAAAAGCCGTCTGGCGGCCGCCATGGCCCTGCGAAACAAAGGCCTCACCGACAGCCAGATTGACGCCGCCCTGGAGGCTGCCTACGCCCCCGACGAGGAGGGCGGCGACCCCGAGCTGGAGGCCGCGCTGGCCCTGGTGAAGGGGACCTATCGGGCCAAGCTGGCCGCAGGCCGGCGGGACCTGGTGGCGGCAGCTTTGGCGCGGCGTGGATTTCCCCACCGGGTCATCCGGCAGGCGCTGGATTTTGACCCTGAAACATCGACCTGAAAGCAAACCAGACAAGAAAGACGAGCGACTTTTATGAAAATTGCCTGTGTATCCCTGGGCTGTCCCAAAAACCAGGTGGACCTGGACGGGATGGTCTACACCCTGCTGGCCGCAGGGCATGAGACGGTGGCGGACATCGCCGAAGCCGATATGGTGTTGGTCAACACCTGCGGCTTCATCGAGAGCGCCAAGACCGAGGCCATTGAGAATATTCTGGAGGCCTGCAGCTACAAGCAGCAGAACCCCAACCTGAAAGTGGTGGTGACCGGCTGCCTGGCCGAGCGCTACCGCAGCCAGATCCGCACCGAGATCCCTGAGGTGGACGCGGTGGTGGGCTGTGCTTCCAACCGGGTCATCGATCAGATTGCGGCCCGGGTGGCGGGCGGCGAGCAGCTGGAGACCTACGGCCCCAAGCGGGACTTCCCCCTGGGCGGCAAGCGCGTCATCGGCACCCCGGCCCATTACGCCTACTTAAAGATTGCAGAGGGCTGCAACAACCGCTGCCACTATTGCGCCATCCCCCTGATTCGGGGCCCGCTCCAGAGCCGCGACATGGACGACTGCGTGGCCGAGGCCCAGTGGCTGGCCAGCGAGGGGGTCAAGGAGCTGATTGTGGTGGCCCAGGACCCCACCGCCTACGGCGAGGACTGGGGCAAGCCCGGCAGCATCTGCACCTTGCTGGACCGGCTCAACGCCATTGAGGGCATCGAGTGGATTCGCATTCTCTACGCCTATCCCGAGCGGATCACCGACGACTTCATCGCCGCCATGCAGCGGAACCAGAAGGTCCTGCCCTATCTGGACCTGCCCATCCAGCACTGCAACGACCAGATTCTCCACAATATGAACCGCCGCTCCACCCGGTCCGAGCTGCTGGACGTCATCGCCCGCCTGCGGGCGGCCATCCCCGGCATCACCCTGCGGACCACCCTCATCGCCGGTTTCCCCGGCGAGACCGAGGAGCAGTTTGAGGAGCTGTGCGAGTTTGTCAAGGAGGTTCAGTTTGACCGCCTGGGCTGCTTTGCCTACTCCGCCGAGGAGAACACCAAAGCCGCCTCCATGGAGGGCCAGCTGGACGAGGAGACCAAGACCCGCCGCGCCGAGATCGTGATGGACATTCAGACCGGCATCATGGCCCGCAAGCAGGCCGAAAAGGTGGGCCAGACCCTGCGGGTGATCTGCGACGGCCTGGACGACGAGAGCGGCCTGTATCTCTGCCGCACCGCCGCCGACGCCCCCGAGATCGACGGCGCCGTCTGCGTCGCCAGCGAGGAACCCCTGTATCCCGGCGAATTCTACGACATCCAGGTGGAGGAGAGCGATCTCTACGACCTGTATGGCCGGGTGGCTGAGGATACTACCGACGGGAATGCGTAAAAGCAGAATGCCGCTGCGTAAAATGGAACGGCGGTTTGGATGCAATACAAAGCGTCATAAACAAAAATAATAAGACGCTTTGGAGTATAAGAGGAGGAATCTTCGATGAACTTGCCCAATAAACTGACCCTGGCCCGCATCCTTCTGGTGCCGGTGTTCATGGTGTTTGCTTCCCTGACCCAGTACGGCGCGGCGGGCTATCAGCCCATGTGGTACCTGGCCGCCGGCGTGGTCTTTGCCCTGGCCAGCTTCACCGACTATCTGGACGGCCATCTGGCCCGCAAGTGGGGGATGATTACCGATTTCGGCAAGTTTGCCGACCCTCTGGCGGATAAGCTGCTGACCACCGTGGCCTTCCTGTATATGATGCGGGACGGCGTCTGTTCGCCGGTGGTGCTGTCCATCATTCTGGCCCGTGAGTTTGCCGTGTCCGGTCTGCGGATGGTGGCTGCCGGCGCCAAGGACGGCAAGGTGATCGCCGCCAACATGTGGGGCAAGGTGAAAACGGTGCTCCAGATGCTCAGCATCATCTTCTATTACTTCGCCGCCGCTCTGGCCGGCCCCACCAACGAAGGGGTCGTGATGATGGTGAGCGTGGCGCTGTGCTGGCTGGTGGCTGCCGTCACCGCCATTTCGGGCATCAAGTACCTGGTGGATAACCGCCACTTCATCAACACCGCAAAGTAATTGTTTCCGCGCCGTTTTCTGCCGTCCTCCGGGCCGGCGGGGCGGCGCGGTGTCACACATCAAAATCTGCGCACAGGGCGGGCTGAAAAGGCCCGCTCTTGGCGCATCTGGAGACACACGCCCGGGGACCTGGCTTCGGGGTGAGGCGGGACCGGTCCGGCATGTCCCAGAGGTTAGGAGGGAACTGTATGCACACGAGCCGCCTGCAAAAACTGCTGTCCATTCTGGCGAACCTGTCCATCGTCTGGATGGAGCTGAAGGCCATCCCCTTGAGCTGGAGCGGCGTACATGAGGAAATGTTTCTGTTTTATACTGAGCTGTCCAACCTGTTCGCCATGGGGGGCTGCCTGGTGACGGCGGTCTGTCAGATGGGATGTCTGGTCACCGGCCGGGAACTGCCCCTGTGGGTCCGCACCCTCAAGTACGTTGCCACCAGCTGCCTGATGATGACGTTCCTGACGGTGGTGTTTGTGCTGGCCCCCATCTGCGGCCCCGACGGACATTATGTCCTGCTGCTGACCAGCTCGATGCTGTACAACCACTTCCTCAACCCGGTGGTGGCCTTTCTCTCCTTTGTGCTGCTGGAGCGCAGCAGCCCCATGCCCCGCCAGACCGTCCGCCGCGCCATGATTCCCACCCTGCTGTATGGCAGCGTGGCTCTGGCGGCCAACGTTGCCAAGCTGTATAAAGGGCCGTACCCGTTCCTCTATGTTTATGACCAGCCCCTCTGGGCATCCTGTGTGTGGGCGGTGGTGATCCTGGGAGGAAATTACCTGATTGCCCTGATGGTCTGGAAGCTGGCCGGCGGCCGCCGCCCGGCTTGACGGGGCCTGTGCTTTTGGGTACAATAAAAGAACAGAACGAACGCCCGCCCAGGGCAGCAAGAAAAGACGGAGGTTGCGAGCAATGGCACGGAAAATTGGTATTTTGGGTGCAGGCACCTGGGGAATCGCGCTGGCGCGGATGCTGTCGGTGAGCGGCAGCGATGTGCTGGTCTGGTCCGCTATCCCGAAGGAGATCGACGACCTCGCCCAGACGAGGGTTCACCCCAACCTGCCGGGGATGGTTCTGCCCCAGTCGCTCCGCTTCACCAAGGATCTGGAGGAAGTGTGCAACGGCCAGGACATTCTGGTCTTTGCGGTGCCCTCGGTGTTTGTCCGCTCCACGGCGGCCAAGGCCCGGCCCTTCATCCGGTATGGCCAGCTGATTGTGGATGTGGCCAAGGGCATCGAGCCCGAGACCCTGTTCACCATGACCGAGGTTCTGGCCGACGAGCTGGCCAAAGAGGACGGCCCCCGCGGCTTCCGGCTGGTGGCCCTGTCCGGCCCCACCCACGCCGAGGAAGTGGCGCTGGATCTGCCCACCACCATTGTTTCGGCCTCGGCCGACGCCGAGGCGGCCTCCATTGTGCAGGACGCCTTCACCAACAAGTGCATGCGGGTGTACACCAACCCCGATATCAAGGGCGTGGAGCTGTGCGGCGCCCTCAAGAACGTCATCGCGCTGGGCGTGGGCATTTCCACCGGCCTGGGCTATGGCGATAATACCCGCGCCGCCCTCATCACCCGCGGCATCACCGAGATTGCCCGCCTGGGCACCGCCATGGGCTGCAATATCCACACCTTTGCGGGCCTGGCCGGCATCGGCGACCTGATCGTCACCGCCACCAGTCAGCACAGCCGGAACAACCGGGCCGGCCAGCTGATTGGCCAGGGCCGCACCCCCGAGCAGGCGGTCAAGGAAGTGGGCATGGTGGTGGAAGGCATGAACGCCCTGCCGGCCGCCATCGAGCTGAGCGAGCGGTACCAGGTGGATATGCCCATCGTCCGGGCCGTGAACGCCGTGGTGAACCAGGGGATGAACCCCGCCGACGCCGTCAACGCCCTGATGACCCGGGACCCCAAGGGCGAACTGACCTTCTGAGAAGATTCGGCATCATGCAAGCGGCACTGTCCTGCGGGATGGTGCCGCTTTTGGTTTGGAGCCCTTGACAAAAACACTACTTGTGTGGTAGGTTGAACCCAGAGGCCCCAGAGCGGGCGGCGATGGCCGCCCTTTCAGCCGGCCGGAAACGCAGCGGAGGAAACCCTTATGAATGAGATTTTCAGCCGGGCCAGCGTCCGGCAGTTTGAGCCCCGTCCGGTGGAACAGGAAAAGGTGGAACAGCTTCTGCGGGCCGCCATGGCAGCCCCCTCGGCCCGAAACCAGCAGCCCTGGGAGTTTTACGCCGTCACCAACCGGGAGACCCTGGATGCCCTGGCCGCATGCAGCCTCTATGCCCTGAGCCTGAAAGGCGCGCCGCTGGGGATTGTGATTTGCTGCCGCCGCAACTGCAGCCGGCCCGAATACGCCCAGATCGACTGTTCCGCCGCCGCAGAAAATATTCTGCTGGAGGCGGTGTCCCAGGGACTGGGCGCGGTGTGGCTGGGCATTGCCCCCATCGAGATGCGGATGGAAGCCACCGCCCAGGCCCTGAACCTGCCGGAGGACCTGTATGTCTTTGCCATCATCGCCTGCGGCTATCCCGCCGTGGAGCCAAAGCCCCAGGACCGCTATGACCCGGCCCGGGTCCACTGGCTGACCTGAGACTGTTTCGAAACACAAGCGCCCCCGCCCTGTGCCGGCCAAATTCGGAAACAACCGGATGCCGGCCCCAGGCGGGGGCGCTTTTTTGGGATGCCGCAAAGAGGAAAGAGGGAGAATGAAATCCAAAGGAGCCGTGCAGAGTCCGGCCCCAAGGATACCGGTTGGAACCCCGCCCGGCGGGAAAACCTGTGCCGCCCGGCGGGGCCTGGGCTCAATACAGCTGGGTGATGAGCTGGACACAGCGGTCAATGCCCAGGGTGCCGCTGTTGAGGGTCAGGTCGTAGTTTTGGGCGTGGCCCCACTTCATGTCGGTGTAGAACCGGTGATAGGCGGCCCGGCGCTTGTCCTTGTCCCGAATGCGCTGCTGGGGGGATTCCTCCCGCTCGCCGTACACCCGGACAATCCGGGCGGCCCGGAACGCCGGGTCGGCGTGGATGAACACCCGCAGACAGTCGGCGGTGTCCCGCAGGATGTAGTCGGCGCAGCGGCCCACAATCACACAGGGGCCCTTCTGGGCCAGCTCGGTGATGATCTTGTACTGGATCTTCCAGAGGTCGTCGGCGTTGCTGTGGCCCTGGGGATGATGGGCGAAGGCAGAGGCCAGAAAGCCGCCGGTGGAGTCCTCTGCCGCGTCCTGGACGTAGCTCTCGTGAAAGCCGCTCTCGGCGGCGATTTTCTGGATCAGTTCCTGGTCGTAGCAGGGGATGCCCAGGGCTTCCGCCGTCTTTTTGCCGATGGTGCGGCCGCCGCTGCCAAATTCACGGCTGATGGTGATGACTCGGTTTTTCATGTTGCGATGTGCTCCTTTCATGGGATGGGGGACAGGCTCAGGCAGCGGCCTCGGCCTTTTTCAGCAGGCTGCGCTCGTACAGCAGCAGGCCCAGCGAGAGAAGGAAGGCCAGACCGTCCGCCACGGGGCCGGTCCACAGAACGCCTGTGACGCCCAGAAACCGGGGAAGGATCAGGGCTGCAGGGACAAAGAAGATGATCTGACGGGCCAGGGACAGGATGGCCGACTTGATGGGTTTGCCCACCGCCTGGAGGTAGACCGCCACCACCGTCTGGAAGCCGGTCAGGGGGCACAGCAGCAGGAAGATGCGGAAGGCCATGACGGCGAACTCGTTGTACAGCCCTTCCTCCGAGCCAAACAGGGAGACGATGGTCATGGGGGTGAACTGGAAGATCAGGAAGGCGACAATGGAGACGATCTCAGACAGGACAAAGGCGATGTCCAGGGCCTTTTTGACCCGGGTGTAGTTTTTGGCGCCGTAGTTGTAGCCCAGGATCGGCTGAGTGCCCACCGAAATGCCCACCAGAATGGAAATCAGAATCTGGTTCACCTTCATGACGATGCCGGTGGCGGTCAGAGGGATTTCGGAGCCGTAGACCGATTGGGCGCTGTAGGAGACCAGCAGGTTGTTGGTCAGGGCCATGACGATGGTGATGGCGAACTTGGCGATCAGCCGGCCAATGGGCTCGGTGGCGAAGGGGCTTTGATTTTGGGGTGTCGTTTGTTCCATTTCTCATACTCTCCTTTGACTGTATAAGTAACTGGTTACCTATTAGGGCAAAAAGGAGGCAGTGTGCAGGGAAGATTCCACCGCACACCGCCCGGGAAGGCGTCTGGGGTTATTCGGCGTCGATGTTCTGGAGAATCCGGTCGGCCAGGGCGTTGAAGGCCGCCTTTTCGCTGTCGGTCAGGTCCCGGCACAGCTCGGCAAAGACTTCCGCGTCCTGCTCCAGAATCATCTTGTGGATGCCGGCGGACTGGTCGGTACAGGTGATTTTCTTGTACCGGCGGTCCTGGGCGCTGGGGGTGCAGGAGATCAGGCCCTTGCTCTCCAGGCGCTGGAGCATTTTGGTCATGGCCGGGTGGGTGACGTGTTCCAGCCGTTCCAGATCGTTCTGGTGGATTTCGGCCGCACCGGCGGCCTCCAGCCGGCTGATGGAACCCAGCACCCGCAGCTGAACCGAGGTCAGCCCCATGGCGGCGGCTTTTTCGTCCAGCTTCTTGCGGAAAGCCCGGTTGATGATGGCGATTTTCAGACCAAAAGGCATCATAGTCCGTTTTGTCCCACCTCTCATAAATAGGTAACCAATTACATATTATAAACCCTTTGCAGCGTTTGTCAAGGCCGCAGGGGTCAGATGAACATTTCCTGTTCGCGGGTGCGCTCGTCGGCGGACAGGTCGGCGATGGCGGTGCGGGCCGCCGCGGCCCGCCACTGGGCCGGGGTCTGGCCGGTCTCCTTTTTAAAGACCCGGCACAGGTAGTTGGCTCCCGAAAAGCCGCAGAGGCTGGCCACCACGTCCAGACTGTATTCCCGGTGCAGCAGCAGCTTCATGGCGGCTTCAATCCGCACCCCGGTGAGATAGCGTCCCGGCGGTACCCCCACCGCCGCCGTAAATACCCGGATCAGATGACTTTTGGAGACGCCCAGCCGCTCGCTCAGCTCTTCCACGCCGTAGAGGCCGGCGTAGTTCTGGCGGATGTCCTCAATGGCCGCCGCGGCCAGCGGGGGCAGGGGAGGGGCGGCGCTGTCGGCGGTGGCCAGCTCGCACAGCAGGGTAAAGACCTGCTGGCTCACCGACCGGCTGGAACCGGCTTCCTCTCCGGCCAGACGGCCCATCAGCTCGGCGGCGCCGGGGCAGGTCTCGCCCCGGGCGGAAAAGGGCTGTTCCGGCAGGCCGGCCAGCATCTGGGCCGGGGCCGAGCCGGTCAGCATCAGACAGAGAAAATGACACTCGCCCGACGGTGTCAGCACCAGGGGACCGCGGCTCAGAATCAGGCCGCCGGCCTCCACCGGCTTGGGGGGAAGCGGGGGCAGAGAGCCCGGCAGATCCCCCATGGCGGCGGTGCAGCTGCCGCTGGACAGCAGACAGACCCACAGCCCTTCGCCGGACAGGATCAGGGGGGCGTCGGTCTGTTCGTCCCGCACGGCAGCCAGGGCGGCGGTGGATTCCCAATGATAAATCAATATCCGACACCTCTAATCAATAAAATGCTATATCATATCACAAAAATATCTGCTATTATAGTACCAGCAAGTGAGAGCCCCGTCAAGGGCCATCCAAGAACGTTTGAAACACCGTCCATTGTATATAGGAGGCAACACCATGGCTTCGATTAGCTGCCAGCACATCTACAAGATTTATCCGGGCGCTACCGCCCCGTCCGTCACCGACTTCAACCTCGAGATCCAGGACAAAGAGTTCATCATCTTCGTCGGTCCCTCGGGCTGCGGCAAGTCCACCACCCTGCGCATGATCGCCGGCCTGGAGGAGATCTCCAAGGGCGAGATGTACATCGGCGGCCGCCTGATCAACGACGTTCCTCCCAAGGATCGTGATATCGCCATGGTGTTCCAGAGCTACGCTCTGTACCCCCACATGACTGTTTACAAGAACATCGCTTTCGGCCTGGAGCTGCGCAAGACCCCGAAGGATGAGATCGACAAGCGCGTCCACGAGGCCGCCAAGATCCTGGAGATCGAGCACCTGCTGGACCGCAAGCCCAAGGCTCTGTCGGGTGGTCAGCGTCAGCGTGTCGCCCTGGGCCGCGCCATGGTCCGTAACCCGGCCGTCTTCCTGCTGGACGAGCCCCTGTCCAACCTGGATGCTAAGCTGCGTACCAGCATGCGCACCGAGATCATCAAGCTGCACAAGAAGCTGGCTACCACCTTCATCTACGTTACCCACGACCAGACCGAGGCTATGACCATGGGCGACCGCATCGTCGTCATGAAGGATGGCATCATCCAGCAGGTCGATACCCCGCAGAACCTGTACGATTACCCCTGCAACACCTTCGTCGCAGGCTTCATCGGCAGCCCCCAGATGAACTTCCTGGACGGCACCGTCACCAAGAAGGGCGACCAGTACGGCATCGACCTGGGCGGCGACATCGTTCCCCTGCCCAAGGACAAGACCGCTGACGGCAAGCTGGACGCTTATGTCGGCAAGAAGGTCAAGATGGGCATCCGTCCCGAGGATATCGACGACGAGCCCGAGTTTATGGCAAAGCACACCGACTGCCAGCTGAACGCTGAGGTCGAGGTTTCCGAAATGATGGGCGCCGAGATTTACCTGTACCTGGACTACAAGGGCAACAAGATGACCGCTCGTGTGTCCCCCACCTCCAAGGCTCGCCATGGCGATACCGTCCGCGTTGCCTTCGATCCTCGCAAGGTCCATGTCTTCGACGTGGAGACCGAGCTGACCGTCCTGAACTAAGACGGCCCTGGCCCCGCCTGTGCGGGACCCACTGAATCTGTCATAGATCCCCTCATCATAGAGACGTAAGCTTCTCCTAACGCAGAAAGCCGCTGGCACGTTGTGCCGGCGGTTTTCTGTGTCTGCGGAAAAGAAAACCCGTTCGAAAAAGTGTACCTTTCCGAACGGGCAAAACATGGAGTTTCTTGCTAAAATTATAACAAAAATTCTACATAATAGCAATACATCAAGAGAATGAATTTCTCCTCTGAAATTGTTCGGAAAAGTACACTTTGCCGAACAAAAATCAGAAGGAGGAAGGAAAATGTGTCTCAAAAAATGTATGGCTGTGCTGCTGTCGGTGGCCCTGGCTCTGTGCCTGGTACTGACAGGATGTGGAGGAAGCGGCCCCCTGACGGAGGTTATCCTGGATTTGCTGGACGGTTACTATAAAAATATTGCGGTTGACAGTGACCCCGATCTGGAAAAAGCTCTGCGAGAAGCGGTAGACCAGGGAGGCACCGAGGAGGAAATCCTTGCTCGGATCATCAACAGCATGAATCTGACCGGAAGCAGCATTCAATTTACAAGGCTTGGTGACGGACAGCAGGGAGATCATGCGCTGGATGTTGTTTTTCAGCTGGGCACAGACCCCGATGCGGCGGCACGGCAGGCCATGGCTGAATGGAGCAGGATTTTTGGTTCCCTGCCCTCAGACGGTCAGTATGAGGCCCATGTTTCCATGGTGGAGGAAAACGGGGGCTATTATGTTGCCGTGGATGTAACCGTGGTGAAAGCAGGCCGGTCCAACCAGGATGATGAAGAGGATGGACCGGTGGTACTGACCGAAATTTCGGTGAGCGGCAAGTTCAAGATAGAATACCATGTAGGGCAAACCTTTGATCGGAACGGTATGGTTGTCACGGCTTATTATAGTAATTCGACTTCCAAGCAAGTTACTGGTTATACCGTTTCGCCCGAAAAGTTTGAGACCGAGGGAAGTATAACGGTAACCATCACTTATGAGGAAAGCAACATTCCTAAAACCGCAACGGTTACGGTCACCGTTGGCCCAGACCCCGGCTATACCACAACAACCGACAGCCAGGGCAATATCACCGGCTATTCTGTGTACAACGAAGATGGCCTGAGAGCCTGGGCAGAAGCGGCGACAAATAACCCCTACCTCAACTGCACCCTGACCGATAACATCACCCTCACGAGCGATTGGACCCCCATCAGCTCAACCTTCGCCGGTACTTTTGACGGCAACAACAAATACATTTCCGGGCTGAAGATCAGGAATACGGACGGCAATAAGGCTGGTTTGTTTGCCCAGATTTCTGGAACGGTGAAGGACCTGGAGCTGAGAGATGTAGACATAGAAGTATCCGTAAACCGCGGCAAGTATGTGGGTGCAGTGGCGGGATACAGCACCGGCACAATTGAAAACTGCGTGGTTTCGGGCACTGTAACCGGAAACGGGCAGGGTTTGGGTTTCAGCGTTGGCGGCGTGGTAGGCGGCAGTTCTAAAGCAAAAATTATTGGTTGTTCCTCGACAGCTTCTGTAACCGGCGATGGCCAAGCTGGCCGAGTCGGCGGTATTGTCGGAAGTAACATGAGTAGCTCTTATGTCATTGCCTGTTATCATACGGGTGGTGCTATAACTGGAGATGGCACTGGTAATATTTATGCCGGTGGTGTAGTTGGACGAAACGTTGTTTCGCAGGTTACCGCCTGTTATGCTTCCTGTAATGTAAATATCTCCAACGCCCAAGGTAATGCCGGCGGTGTGATTGGATACGACGATGGTGGTAGCTATAATGCCTGCTACTGGGCAGGAACCATCAAGGAAGGAACCGCCGAACATGGCTGGGGTGTCGGCAATAACTCTGCCCATACTGGAGCAACGAAAGTTGGAGATGGTGTTACTTGGATAGAGGCTGTAGAGCGTATGAATGAAAAACTGAGTGAAGAAGGTATTAGCTGGAAGTTTGCTCAGGACGGCGATAAAAACAGTCTGCCCACCCTCTCCAAGTGATAATCCATAGCGTTTTACCCCGCCCCACTCCGGGCGGGGTTTTTAACATTGCCTGCAATAAAACCCCTGCTCCTCTGTGGAAGCAGGGGTTTTCTCTTGATGGATAAATCTGTGTCTTAAGAGCCCCACTGGGGCGATCCCGCAGGGATGGGGGAATTGCCCGCCGCCGTTTGGCGGCCGCAGAGGGAGATGAAAATTTCCATCTGGGGTGTGATCCACTTGTCCTTGTGGCAAAAGAGCTGCCGCCGCATCTCGATGCGGCAGTCCGCCACCTCCAATGGTACCGCCCGCCCCGTCAGACAGGTTTCCACCATGTACCGGGGCAGAAAACTCAGCCCCAGCCCCTGCTCTACCATCCGGCACAGCAGGGCGGCATCTCCCAACTCCAGATAAGGCCGCAGCGCCAGCTGCCGGGCCGCCAGCAGCTGTTCCAGAGCCTCGCGGTAGCTCATGCCCCGCTCGGTGAGAAGAAACTCCTGCCCCGCCAGATCGGCCAGAACCAGGTCGTTCCGCCCCGCCAATGGATGCCCGGCCGGCGCCAGAAAACAACAGGACTCCGGCTCGTCCAGAAATACCCGGTTGGAGGGATTGGTCAGGGGCAGGTCAAAGGTGTAGGCCAGGTCGGCCCGGTTGGAGGAAAGCAGATCCTGCATGGTCTGGGTGTTGGAGGTGATGAAACTCACCTCTACCCGGGGACACAGGGCGTGGAACTGTTCCAGCAGCGGGGGCATCAGGGCGCTGCACAGGCTGTCCGCAATGGCCACCCGCAGGGTGCCGTGGGCCTCGGGGGTGGGCTGCAGGGCCGCTTTGGCCTGCTGGGCAGTGGTCAGCAGGGTGCGGGCGTATTGCAGAAAGGTCTGGCCCGCGTCGGTGAGACGGACCGACTTGGCCACCCGGTCAAACAGCGGCACCCCCAGCTCCTCCTCCAGGAGGGCAATCTGGCTGGATACCGCCGACTGGGAATACCCCAGCTCCCGGGCCGCCCGGGAAAAGCTGTGAAGTTCGGCCACATGAAGAAAGGTGTTGATGTTGCGCAGTTCCATGGCTCACTCCCTGGTGATCTGGCGGACGGTGAGAACCCCTTCCGCCACCGTGAAATGGACTTCAAACCCCGCAAACCGCATCCCGTATACCCTTTCGGGATCGTTCTGATAGGAGGGGCGGGGATCGTTTTCCAGTACGCCGGCCAGAGCCTCCCACTGGGCGGGAGACAGCATGGCCCGCAGCTCCGCGGGACAGTCCACCGCCAGATGATAGGTCCGGGTCTGGGCGGTGTAGCCCTCGGCGGCGTCGGGATGGCTGTCCACATAGGGAATATAGGGCTTGATGTCGTAGATGGGGGTGCCGTCCAGCAGGTCGGCCCCCCGCACCCACACCACCGGCCCCAGGACGGGGTCTTGCTGGACGGTTTCCAGCCGGACGCAGGACAGCCCGATGGGATTGGGCCGGAACGGGGAACGGGTGGCAAACACTCCTACCCGGGTGTTGCCGCCCAGCCGGGGCGGCCGGACGGTGGGGGACCACTTGTCCCGGACCGCCTGGGTGAACTGCCACAGCAGCCAGACGTGGCTGAACTGTTCCAGTCCACGGAAGGCGCTGGAGTCCCGGTATTCCGGCTCAAAGACGATGCGGGCCCGCAGCGCGTCCACCAGGCCGCTCTGGCGGGGAATCCCGAATTTATCGGCGAAATCGCTCTCGATGTGGGCGATGGGATGGAGGACAAAATCCTGGTCTGCCATCGAAACACCTCCTTATAAGCTGCGGCAAAGGCCCACGGCCTTGCCCTCGATTTGAATTTCGGCCAGCTGGGGCCCGGCATAGATCATGGGCGGGCAGACGGCAGCGTTGTCGGCCAGCAGCATGACGGTGTCCCCCTGGCGGTGGAAATGTTTGAGGGTGGCTTCCTCCCCGATGCGCACCGCCGCAATCTCGCCCTGTTCCACCTCGGGCTGAAGCCGGATGCAGACGATATCCCCATCCCGGATGGTGGGGGACATGCTGTCCCCGTGGCAGGTGAGGGCAAAGTCGGCGTGCCAGTCGGCGGGAACGCCGATGTAGCGCTCGATGTTCTGTTCGGCGATGATGGGGGTGCCGCAGGCGATGGACCCCACCAGGGGCACCTGGGTCATCCGGGGCAGGGGCTCAAAGCCGGCGGGGACCGGGACGGCCTCCGCCTCCAGACCCAGCAGCCAGGCGGTGGTGGTCTCGAGGGCGGCTGCAAAGTCCTCGAGCTTGTTTTGGGGGATGTCGTTGATCCCCTTTTCGATCTTGGTGATGGAAGATTTGGACCGATAGCCCATCCGGGCGGCCAGTTCTTCCTGGCTCATGCCCAGCTCCTCCCGCCTCTGGCGGATGCGGACCGACAGGACCGACATGGGAATGCCTCCTTTTGTTTGCAGGGTGAACGATGGGTTTTGCACCCTGAGTATACCATAAAATTGCATTTAAATCAACTTTTTCAGAGAAATACCCAATAGATGTTGACAATAAATCACCTTTGTGGTAGACTTGCAAGTAGATCGAGAATCAACCAAACAACTTGAGAAGGAGGCACAGAATGATTGATCGTGAACGACTGAATCAGAGGGTCCAGGTCAGCGGCTATAAGCGGAAGTATCTGGCCCGGGCCATGCGGATGAGCGACAGCTCGCTGCGGAACAAACTGGAGGGAAAAAGCGAGTTCAAGCTGAGCGAAGCCCAGCGGCTGAGCGTTCTTCTGGGCCTCAGCCCGGAGGAACAGACCCGGTGTTTCTGGTACTTAAAGTAGATTGAAAATCATCCAAAATGGGAGGGGATTCATGACCATTGAAGACCGACAGAAGTGCCGCGCGGCGCTGTGGCACTGGAAACTGATTGAGCGCCAGACCGATCCCCGGAACCTCAGCTGGGCCCAGGCGCTGCGCCGCACCGCGGCCTATTATGAGCGCAGGGACCCCATCCGGGCGGGCATCCTGAAGGAGCGCTACCGCCGCCACCGGACTGAGGAACAGGTACTGGAAGAACTGCACATTGGCCGCACCACCTATCAAAAGGCCAACACCGACCTGATGAGCACCCTGGCGGTCTACGCCGCCCAGGAAGGGGCGCTGTAGGCCGGGGGCAGCCAACAGAAAAGCCCCCGCCGGCGGCGCAGAGGCCGGGCAGGGGCTTGTGGTGTCAGGTCTGAGGGGGATCTTTGTCCGTTGTCCGGGGGGATTCGCAGCGCTGGTGGCAGGAGGCGCAGTTGCCGCCGCAGCCTTCGCCCTTCCAGCCGCCATTTTTGGAGATCCAGACCACCGCCAGGGCAAACAGAACGATCAGAACCACCAGGGTGATGATCCCGCGCACCGTCAGCATAGAAACAACCTCTTTTCTGTGTGAGATGGAGCAAACCGCCCGAATTCCGCCGGCCAGGGCCTGCGGAGCGGTTCGGATGGCTTCTAGTATACACGATTTTGACCCCGGGGGCAATGCCTGACCCCAAAAAACACCGACTGAACGTCGCTTTGCGGAACAGGAAAAATTTTTGGACCAAAATGCAAAAAAGGGCTTGCAATTTTTCAGCCTTCATGCTATAATATGCCTGTTCCGATTCGGAGGATTAGCTCAGCTGGTTAGAGCACCTGCATCACACGCAGGGGGTCTGGGGTTCGAGTCCCTAATTCTCCACCATTAGAGACTTGCTCGAACACTTTAGGGTGTTCGAGCAATTTTTTTATTTGGAATGGCGTATTTGGCTTTTCGGTGTCTATGGATGAAGTGCTCCGCATTGGCGGGGCTTCCGTCTGAGGCAAACCAGAAAACGAGGCAGGTATACCCTGAAACAGGGTGTACCTGCTTTTTTGCTATACACCCGGCATCTGCCGGGCCCTGGGAATTTTGTTTGGAGCCGTTCAATAATTTGGCCCTGTATTGTTTGCTTTCCTCGCTCTGGTAGAAATCCAGAATGTCTGGCCCAGTGGTCCGCTTCAAATATCTTGTCTTCACTTCAGTACCAGTTATTCGGCGTTTGCTGCAATTTCGATGACTTTGCTTTTTTCTATGCTATACTGTAATAAAAACACAGCCGCCCATCAGACGATGAAAGGCGGTGAGCCGAATGGTGGAGGATTGCCGCCCCGGCAATCGAAAAGCGAGGTGGATGAAATGCGGACTGTCTTTTCGAACATTGCGTGGAAGGGCCTGAAAGGCCGCCGGCGAGCCACCGGGATGATGCTTTGTGTCCTGGCGGCAGCGTTTGCCCTGATGACGGCTATGCTCTGCTATGACAGCAGCGGTGCGGTGGCCATGGAGGAGACCCGCAAGTCGATCTATGGCGAGTGGCAGATTGCGCGCTACGCCCTGAGCGAATCCGAGGCGGCGGAGTTCATCCAGGAGACAGACCCCGCCGCCGTGGGCCGGGCAGAACAGTACGCTTTTCTGGTCAATGAACAGGGACTGGCCTTCGGTGCGCTGGGCACAGCGGATGCCGGGTATTTTTCCTGCGGCCGGTTGGAACTGCTGAGCGGCCGCCTGCCGCAGAACGAATCCGAAATCGCCATGACCACCTCGGTGCTGGACGGTATTGGGGCCTCTTATGAGCTGGGGCAGACGGTTTCGTTTTGGGCAGCAAACGGCGACGGCGACCCGGTCGCCCTCCGCTATACCCTCTGCGGCGTGTTGCCCTCCTATGATGCCTATTGGGCGGTGGATGGCAATCTGCCGGTGGATGCGGTCCTTTCCGGGACCGAAGGACTGCCCGCCGGCTGGCGGCCTGCCGTCCAGCTGCTCTGCCGCTATGACGGGGCGGTTCCTGTGGTCCCGTATCTGGACGGCGCGCAGGACCCCACCTGGGTCAAAAATACCTATGCTTACCCGGAGGACCCGGCTTCCCGTCAGGGGCTCGCGGTGTTTGTGGCAGGCTGCGCCTTTCTGACCCTCTGCGCCGTGTATGGCATGTGTTCCATCCAGCTCCGGCGGCGGGAGGAAGGATGGACCGCTTTGCGGATGATCGGCGCAGCCAAGGGAATGATTTTCCGTATCTGTCTGTGGGAGGCGCTTTTTCTTCTGGCGGCCAGCCTGCCGCTGGGGGTAGTGCTGGGTCTGCTGCTCTGCCTGGCCGGGCTGGCGGTTCAGGGCCAGGCGGCCTGTTTGACCCTTCCGGTCCTTTCCCTCTGCGGGGCCCTGGCGCTGGGAAGCGCGGCGGTTTTGGCCGGTATGCTTTTGCCGGCGGCGCGCCAGGCGGGGCAAAAGCGGACCCATCTGCCCCAGAAAAACGTAAAACTCCGGCGGAAGGTGCGGCTGCTTTCCCCGATGCCGCTGCGGGTGGTGGTCCTGAATGCGGCCGGCCTGATGCTGGCTCTCTGCTGCGTTTTTCTGGCCGCCTGGGAGATGCTGCCCTATCAGCGGCAGGCAGAGAACGCCGCCGTGAATATCCTCTCGGGGCGGGATGCCTTGACCGAGGGCCTGATGCAGGATCTTGACCGCCTGCCGGATGTGGAACAGACCGCCGCCCGGACCGATCTGCCGTTCCAGAGCGGGCTGACCGGGGAGGTCTTTGCCCGGGAGGATTACTGGACCCTTTACATGAACCAGCCCAGCGGCGTCACCTCCTTCCGGATGCAGGATGAATCCACGGTGGAGACCCGGGTCTATGCCCTGCCGGAGAAGGACCTCCGGCAGCTGGCAGAGGCCTGCCTGAGCGAGGTGGACATGGACCGCCTTCTCCGGGGCGAGAGCGTTTTGCTCTATACCCAGACGTTTGCCTTGAACGAGGCAGGGGTAACCCAGTGGATCGGAGAAACCACCGACTTCACCGGGGAACAGATGACCCTGCACTACCCGGTCCTGAACGGCGGCAAGGCCGCCAGAGAGATGACCATCGGGGGCTGCTTCAGCGCCCTGCCGGAGGGGATGCTGGCCGCCAACGGAATGTTTCTGACCGCCTACAGCGTTTTCTGCAGCGAGACTCTGGGCCGTCAGCTCTGGGCGGATGAGGTGGGGACCAGCTACGGCTACACCACCATCAATGTCCGCCTGGCCGAGAACGCCTCCTATGCCACCCAGAAGTCCATTGCTTCTCTGGCAACAGGGCGGGGCGGTGTGCTGCGCTCCAACGGATATGAAACCGCAAACCGCCTCTTTCAGGAGGGCTCTGCCTCTGCGTTCCTCAGCGGGGCGGCGGGCGTTCTCAGCGTGGCCCTGGCATTCTTCCTGCTGTGGAATCTGTTCCAGATGTATTGGCAGAACCAGCAAAAGCGGGTGGGCCTGTTCCAGGCGGAAGGGGCAGCCCGGCGGATGTTCTGGCGCAGCGGCCTCCGGCAGGGGGCGGCCGCGGGGCTGGGAGCCCTGGTTCTGGGCAACGGAGCGGTGGCGCTGCTCTGGTCATTCACCAGCGCCCAGCTGATAACCGAACAGCGAGGGGACATTTACGTCCTGTCCGCCCTGCCCATGCGGGCGGCTGAATATCCCTGGACCCTGCACACAGCGGTCTGTTTCGGTTATCTTCTGGTGGTTTTGTGCCTCCAGCTCTGGCCCCTGGTCCGCACCATCCAGCAAAGCCCCATGCAAAACCTGAAGGAGGGGGTCTAAACCATGCGCGAGATTGTTTTGGGAGCAAAAGCTCTGACCAAGGTCTATGGAAAAGACGGCAGCGCAGTTCACGCCCTGCGGGGGGTGGATGTGGAGATTCAGCGGGGCAGTTTCACCGCCATCATCGGCAAAAGCGGCTGCGGAAAATCCACCCTGCTGCAGGCGCTGGGAGGTTTGGACGTTCCGACCGGAGGACAGGTTTTTCTGGAAGGACAGGACCTGTATTCTCTGCCGGACGAGGAACTGGCGCGGCTGCGGCGGACCCGGCTGGGCTTTGTGTTTCAGGCGTTCCACCTGCTGCCCGAGTACACCATCCGGGACAATATCCTCCTGCCTCTGATGCTGGAAAACCAAAAGCCGGACAGGGAGTATCTGGACTTTCTGGTGGAGCGGCTGGGCCTGAAAGAGCTTCTGCACCGGCAGCCCGGCCAGCTTTCGGGCGGGCAGCAGCAGCGGGCTGCCATCGCCCGGGCCCTGATCGCCCGGCCGGCGGTGGTGCTGGCGGATGAGCCCACCGGCAACCTGGACCGCCGGAACAGTGAGGAAGTCTTCGCCATGCTGCGGACGGTGGCGTCGGAACAGCACCAGACGGTGGTGTATGTGACCCACGACCCGGACCTGGCCCGGTCGGCCGATCGGGTATTGCAGATGGAGGACGGGCGGATTGTTTCGGACTGGATTCCGGCAGAACATCCGGATGGCGGTGCAAAGTCGGACCGGGAACTTTACCAGGCCCAGCGGAGGGCCTCCCACGAATTTCAGGCGCAGCTGGATGTCCTGGGCCAGCTCATGCAGGAGCAGGATTATGCTGCCGCGCAGGAATACCTGCAGGCAGTCTCCGGGCGCCAGGCCCGGCGGCTGGTTCTGGTGGACTGCCGCCATCCTGTCCTGAACGCCCTGTTTAACGTCAAAGCCGGTGCGGCAGAGTCCAGGGGCGTGGAAGTTCGTTTCGAGGTCAATGACCTGTCGGAGCTGCCCTTTGATCCGGCGGATTTGACGGTTCTGCTGTCCAATCTCCTGGACAACGCCGTCGAGGCATGCGAGAAGGCTCCACAGCCCCGGATCATCGAGGTGCGGGCCCTGAAAGAGAAAAGCTTCTTCTTCTCGGTCCGCAATACGTCCCTGCCGGTGACCATCCGGGACGGCCAAATCTCCACCACCAAGCCCCACCCCGAACTCCATGGCTTCGGCTTGCCCAATGTGAAAGCCATGGTGCAGAAATACAAAGGCGACTGCGCCATGCAGTACGGGGATGGATGGTTCCAGTTTGCAGGCGAGCTGCCGCTCATCTGAAAACAATACAAGCACCGGGCTCTGCAAAGAGCCGGGCGCTTGGTTGGTTTGTCGGGTTTTCTTCAACGGGAGATGACAGGGGGAAAGGGAATGGCTGCTTTCTTATGGTTCAGAAAAATCTCCATGTCGTCTGCCCTTTCCACAGCAGATACTGCTGTTTGTGCTGGGCATAGTTTTTGGCACTGACCGGCAGCCGCACCCCGTTTTGCAATTCCACAGAGCCGTACTGGAACTGTTGAATATACGCCATGTTGACCAGATAGCTGCGCTGTATGCGCAGGAACCCTGCATCTTCGAGCTGCCGGGTCAATTCGGTCAGGCTGGCATAGAAGCGGCAGGGTTCGCTTTCGCCGCTGGACAGAAACGCGGTGACAATCCTCTGATTGGACTCAAAGTAGAGCACATCCCGGAGATGCAGCTCGACCATGTTTCCATCGGACCGCACCACGATGGATTGACGCCGGCGTTTGATCTCCTCCACGGCGAGGGAGAAACAGGCGGGGAGTTTTTCCTCCAGGGTGGGTTTCAGCAGATAGCGGAACGCCTGTACCTCGTATCCTTCGGGGGCGTACTGGATAAAGTTTGTCACAAAGACGATGACTGCGTCCGACCGGGCGGCCCGCAGCCGCCGCGCCAGGGTCAGCCCATTCAGGCCCTTCATGTCGATATCCAGGAAAGCCAGATCAAACCCGGAAAGGTCTTTCAGCTGTTCCGGATGCTCTGTGGCCGTCAGCTGGGCCTGAATCTTCCGGCAGGGCTCAGCCAGCAGCGCAGTGACCCGGCCGAGGGCCTTCTGGTCGTCATCACAGACCAGAATCTTCATGTTCCATCCCTCCCAGGGGTTCATGATGGCTGTCCGACACAAGATTCCGGGAAAATGCAGAATCCTCCCGCCCGTGTGTTCGAAAAGCCGCCATCATGGAAGCAGTTTCGCTTGAAAAGATAAATGCTGCTTTGATTGTAACACAAAAAGAGCGTTTCTCAACCCAAATGCAGCAAACAACGCTTTTTCCGTCATGAAAAAAGAAAAGGCGCTTGCACAACAAAGGCGTGACACAGGGGGCTTTCTGTGCTACAGTAAAAGCATCACTTGACATGGAGGATGCAATGACAACGATATTTTTTGTGCGCCATGCGGAGCCGAATTACGATAGCCGTGACGACAGGCTCCGGGAGCTGTCTCCCAAGGGATTGGAGGACAGGAAGCGTGTGACTGCTTTTCTGGCCCGGAGGCAGATTGACGCGGTTCTTTCCAGCCCCTATAAAAGGGCGGTGGATACCGTCCGGGATTTTGCGGACCGGTATGGGCTTTCGGTCCGGACCGTCGAGGACTTTCGGGAGAGAAAGGTGGACCAGGGCTGGATTAAGGACTTCACCGCATTCTCCCAAAAACAGTGGGCGGACTTCTCTTATAAGCGGCCCGGCGGCGAATGCCTCCAGGAAGTTCAGGACCGGAACATAGCCGCGCTGAAAACGGTTCTGGAACAGTACCGCGGCAAAAACATTGTGATTGGAACCCATGGGACGGCGCTGTGCACCATCCTCCATTACTACCGTCCCGGGTTTGGGTACGACGACTTCGTCCGGATCAAAGACGTTATGCCCTGGATCGTGGAATGTACCTTTGACGAAAATCAAAACTGCGTCCAGATCCGCTCTTATGAGCAGCTGTAAGCTGCTGCCGGCTTATGGTGCGGTTCTAAAAACAAACCCGGCGGCGCTGTGCGCCCCGAAGACAGAAAAAGCCCAGGCTGTACCGCTGACGGTACAGTCTGGACTTTTCTTTGTGTCTGGATGGGGGTCAGATATCCTTGGTGGCCACAATGTCCACGCCGGTGCCGCACACGTTGGCCAGAACGACCTGCCCGATGCGGACCGGGGCGGTCAGCTCCACCGCATCCAGGGCAGCCACCACGGCAAAAACCATGTCTTTGGGCACCGGGCCGCTGGTCTTGACCGGGCAGCGGGGCCGGCTGCCGCCGGTGCATTTGACGGTGGAGGTCACCATCCGGGTGGGATGGATCAGCTCGGCCCGGCCATAGGCTTCGCCCCGGGGGCAGCGGTTGCCGGTGACGGTGTAGCCGTTTTCATCGTCCACCTTCAGGTGGCAGCCCTGAGGGCAGGTAATGCAGATCAGTTCCTTCATATCAGTTTACCTCCCGGATGGATACCGTCAGGGTGGGGCCGGCCTTGTCCAGCAGGGCCCGCGGCAGGGTGATGTGTTCCATCTCGCCGGGGGCCAGATGCTCCCGCTTGAAGCGGGCGATGGGAACATCGCCGCTGGTGACCAGGATTTCCGAGTCCTTGCAGATGCGGTTGACCCGGAAGAACAGCCCGCAGCTCTTGTCCACCCGCTGGGGCCGGATGTGCTGGGGAACGGTGTAGGTGACGCCGGGGCCGTTCTGGATCTCGATGACCCGGCTTTCGTGTTTGGCGTCCTCCATCAAGTAGGCGGCCGCGGCCGCGCCGGCCCGCTGGCTCTCGGCGGTGACGTAGTCCACCAGATCGTGGACGTGGCAGACGTTGCCGCAGGCAAAGACACCCGGCATGGAGGTCTCCATGTTTTCATAGACCACCGCGCCCCGGGTGCGGGGATCAAGGGCGATGCCGGCCTGCTGGGTCAGCTCGTTTTCGGGCAGCAGGCCCACCGATAACAGCAGGGTGTCGCAGTCAAAGATCATCTCGGTGCCGGGAATGGGCTTGCGGTCGGGACCCACCTGGCTGACCACCACCTGTTCCACCCGGTCTTTGCCCCGGATGTCGGTGACGGTGTGGGAGAGGTACAGGGGGATGTCAAAGTCCTGCAGGCACTGGACAATGTTCCGGTTCAGGCCGCCCGAATAGGGCATCACCTCCACGCAGGCCAGCACCTTGGCTCCTTCCAGGGTCATCCGGCGGGCCATAATCAGGCCGATGTCGCCGCTGCCCAGAATCACCACCCGCTTGCCCGGCAGGTAGCCTTCCACGTTGACATAGCGCTGGGCCGCCCCGGCGGTGAATACGCCGGCGGGCCGGGTGCCCGGGATGGAGATGGCGCCCCGGGTCCGTTCCCGGCAGCCCATGGCCAGCACGATGGCCCGGGCCTGTTCCACCCGGTAGCCGGTGGTTTTGCCCACCATGTGGACCTCCCGCTGGGGGGTGATGTCCAGCACCATGGTGTCCAGACGCACCTCCACCCCGGTCTGGGACAGCAGGTCCACAAACCGGGCGGCGTACTCGGGGCCGGTGAGCTCCTCTTTGAAATACTGCAGGCCGAAGCCGCTGTGAATGCACTGGTTCAGAATGCCGCCCAGCTCCTGGTCCCGCTCCACAATCAGGATGCTGCGCAGGCCCTTGTCCCAGGCGGAACAGGCGGCCGCCAGCCCGGCGGGGCCGCCGCCAATGACAATCAGATCATACATGAGCGCTGCCTCCCTTCGTCTCGCCCCAGAGCAGCCAGGTGCCCTTTTTGTCCTGCTGGATGTCTTCCGGATGCAGATGGAGTTCCCTGGCCAGGATTTCCACCACCCGGGGCCCGCAGAAGCCACCCTGACAGCGGCCCATGCCGGCGTTGACCCGCCGCTTGACGGCGTCCACCGAGCGGGGCGGGATGGGCCCGTGGAGGGCCTCCAGGATTTCGCCCTCGGTTACCGTCTCGCAGCGGCAGATCACCCGGCCAAAGGCGGGTTCTTTGGCCACCAGGTCCGCCCGCTGGGCGGGGGACAGTTCCTTGAAGCGGGTGCGGTGCCGCTCACAGACAAAGTCGGGCCGGGGTTCCAGTGCGAGGCCGGCGTCGTTCAGCAGCTGGACCAGATATTCTGCAATGGCCGGCGCCGCCGAGAGGCCCGGCGAACAGATGCCGGCAGCGTCCACAAAGCCGTCCTTTTCCTGCAAAATAAAGTCGTGGATTTCGGTATTGGCCCGGACCCCCGCAAAATTGCGGATGCACTGCCCAAAGGCAATGGACGGCACCGATTTCAGGGCGGTGGTCCGGACAAAGTCCAGCCCGGCGGCGGTGGTGGCGGTGTCGTCGCCCTCCACCGGGGCGGCGTTGGGGCCCACAATCAGGTTGCCGTGGACGGTGGGACTCACCAGAACCCCCTTGCCGTTCCGGTTGGGGCACTGGAAGATGGTGTGGGAAACCCGGCTGCCCTCGGCCTTGTCCAGCAGATAATATTCGCCCCGGCTGGGCCGTATGGTGAATGCATGGGGCGCGGCCATGTCGTGGACGGCGTCGGCGTGGACGCCGGCGGCATTCACCAGATAGCGGGCGGAGAAATCCCCCTGGCTGGTGTGGACCAGCCAGCCGCCGCCGGTTTTCTCGATGCCGGTGACCTCGGTTTCCAGATGAAGCCGGGCCCCGTTGCGGACGGCGGTTTCCGCCAGCGCCAGACAGTATTCCCAGGGGGAACAGATGGCGGCGGTGGGAGCGTAGAGGGCGGCCTGTACCTGGTCCGACAGCTGGGGATCCATGCTGCGGGCCTGGTCGCCGGTGAGGATTCCCAGGCCGGGCACGCCGTTGGCGTCGCCCCGGGCCTTGAGGGTGTCCAGGGTGGCGCACTCCTCCGGGGTGAAGGCCAGCACAAACGAGCCGCAGGCCCGATAGGGGACGTCCAGCTTTTGGCACAGCTCCCTGGCCAGAGCCACGCCCCGCACATTCAGCCGGGCCATCAGGGTGCCGGGCAGGGGATCGTAGCCGGCGTGGAGAATGGCGGAATTGGCCTTGGTGGTGCCGTTGGCCACGTCGTTTTCCTTCTCCAGAATGCCCACCCGGACCTGGTATTTGGAGAGCTCAAAGGCCGCGGCGGCGCCCACAATGCCGCAGCCGATGATGAGTACATCGTACATAAGCAAAACCTCGATTTCTGTCTTTGGCGGCTGGATAAAGACAAAAAAGCGCAGGACACCCCATAGAAAATGGTTTGCCTTGCGCTTCTCAATCTCTCACACAAATCTAGCATTTGGAATATTCACATTTGTATTTTTACAATAGCACACAAAACGCAAAAATTCAATGGCCCGGCCGGGTCAAAATGGAAAATTATACCTCTTGCACAAAAAGACCGGGCAGTCTTTGTACGGGCCGCCCCGGCAGGGGCGGGACGGCCGGTCCAGGGCGGGGAAAGGATGTGGTTTTTGAAGCTTTTACTTGTCTTTTCTGCGGTTTTGTGCAAAAATAATGAAAAGGGAGGCTATATGGATTGGGTCGTCACAGACCGGAACCACCCGGGCGTCCGCTTGTGGACGCCGGCGGCGCCGGCCGGACGGGGCAGCCTGTACCCGACGAGGAGTGAACAGAGATGAAACACCATAAGATTCCCCAAATTTCCAATCGCATCATCAGTTTTCTGGTGCTGTTCTTTGTGGCCCTGCTGCTGGTTCTGAGCATTGTGCTGGTGCGGATCAAACTGCTGCAGAACGCCCAGGATCTGGGCATGGCTCTGACCGAGAGCTACGCTCTGGAGGAAGAAGTCAACATCACCAACCTGCAGCGGATCGCCCAGCTGGCCAGCCAGTATGTGGAGGAGATCAACGCCGGGGGCGGCACCGGCCAGGAGATCCAGAGCTGGCTCCAGGGCTATTTTGTCAAGATGACCGATATTTTGGGGGAGAACATGGTGGACCCCTATGCCGTCATCAACGGGGAGAGCATCAGGGCCAACCCGTGGTCAGGAGATGAGGACTACGACTTTGGCTCCACCGAATGGTATACCAAGGCCATCGAGGCCCGGGGCGAAGTGGTGTGCAGCGAGGTCTATACCGACGCCATCACCGGCAAGCTGGTGATGACCATTTCCAAGGCGCTGGAGACGCCGGGGGATGTGATGGCGATGGATGTCTACATCGAAAATCCCACCCTGCACAATTCGGCGCTGGCCATGCCGGAGAAATATTCCTATTACCTCTGCACCGGGGACGGCGAGCTGATTTATGCCAAGACCCCCTGGCAGCGGGACCAGAGCCATGACCGGGAAAATGCCCGGTATCTGCTGGAAGGCATCCAAAACGGCTCGCTGGTGAAATATGACGCCACCTTTACCGACTATGTGGGGGACGAGCGGGGTACCTATTTCCATCAGATGAGCAACGGCTGGGTGGTCATTATGACCATCCCCTTCAACCTGATTCTACTGGGCGAGGAGAACGTGTTCATCTACGTCATCGCCTTCATTGCGGCAGTGATGTTTGTCCTGCTGGGAGCGCTGACCATCCGGGATACCATCCAGGATTACCGGATGAAAAAGGCGGATGACGCCATCCATATGCTGGGGGATTCCTTCTATGCCATCTTCCGGGTGAACTTTGAAAAAGAGAGCTATGAGGCCATCAAGCTCAAGGAGGACGAGGGCGCGACCCTGCCCCAGCGGGGCAGCTACAGCGAGCTGATGGAGTACATCCGCAAGTTTGTCAAGTTCAGCACCTATCAGGAGTTTGAGCAGAGCTTTTCCCTGGCCGAAATCCAGCGCCGGGTGGACAAGGGCATCGCCGACTACGGCGGCGACTATCAGCGCCGGTTCGGGGATACCTACCGCTGGGTGAATATCCGCACCCTGTACGACAAGAACATTGCGAAGGATGAGGTCACCCTCTGCTTCCGGGATGTGGACGCCGAACGCCGCCAGCAGATGCAGCACATGATTCTGCTGCAGGACGCCCTGGAGGCGGCCCGCAAGAGCACCAAGGCCAAGTCCAACTTCTTCAACAGCATGTCCCACGATATGCGCACCCCTTTGAACGCCATCATCGGCTACTGCGGCCTGGCCCAAAAGAGCCAGGAAAGCGGCGACACCGCCAAAGTGCAGGATTATATCCGCAAGATTGATTTTGCGGGCAATCAGCTGCTGACCCTCATCAACGACATTTTGGAGCTGTCCCGGATGGAGGCAGGCAAGGACAACCTGCAGCAGGCCGAGTTTGACCTGAAGGAACTGCTGGAAAACAACGCCGAGATCTTCCACGACCAAGCCCAGGCGGCGGGGAAAACCTTTACCTACAGCCTGGACCTGACCGACACACGGGTGGTGGGCGACAGCAAAAAGATCTCCCAGGTCATCAACAACCTGCTGTCCAACGCCATCAAGTACAGCAACCCCGGCGACAGCATCCGGCTGGAAGCGCGGCAGTTTGATTTCCAGCAGCACAGCAAATATCAGTTTGTGGTGCAGGATACCGGCATCGGCATGAGACCCAGCTTTTTGGAGCATCTGTTTGAGCCCTACAGCCGGGAGACGGCGTTTACGGTCCATCCCACCGTAGGCACCGGCCTGGGCATGCCCATCGTCAAGAGCCTGGTCCAGCAGATGAGCGGCGAAATCTCGGTGGAGAGCGCCCTGGGCCAGGGCAGCAAATTCACCGTCACCCTCCCGCTGGAGGCGGTCAAGACCCAGACCGGCGGCCCGGCGGCTGCGGTCCGGCCCCAGAGGGAGCAGCCCTTTGATTGGTCGGGCTGGAAAGTTCTGCTGGCGGAGGACAACGAGCTGAATATGGAGATTGCCACCGAGATCCTGACCATGTGCGGGGCCGAGGTCCTGTCCGCCTCCAATGGCGCAGAAGCGGTCCATCTCTTCTCGGCGGCGGCGCCCTATTCCATCGGCGTTATCCTGATGGATATGCAGATGCCGGAAATGGACGGCTGCGAGGCCGCCCGGATCATCCGGTCCATGAACCGGCCTGATGCCCAGTGGGTGCCCATCATTGCCGTGACGGCCAACGCCTTTGCGGAGGACATTGACCGCACCACCAAGGCCGGCATGAACGGCCACGTCTCCAAGCCCATCGACTTCCACCTGCTGGGCCAGGTGCTGCAGAAGGCGATCCAGGAGCGGGACGGCGATGCGCCGGCGTCCAAAGGGTGAAACGCTGCGGGGAAAAACAGAACACAATCCGGGGCCCGGGGGCGGCGGCAAAACCCCTGAGGCCCCGACAGCCAGCGCTCTGGAGAGCGGAAGAAAGAGCCCGAGGTGAGCCGGGGAAAGGTTTGCGCCGGGCTTTTTCGTTTGGAGCAAGCAAGTGAGGTGGATGATTTGAAGACAGAGGAATTGCTGGGAATTCTGAGCAGCCAGCCCATCATCGCGTCGGTGAAGAACGACGAGGAACTGGAGCAGGCGCTCCAAAGCGACGTGGGGGTGATCTTCCTGCTGTATGGGACCATTCTCAGCGTGGGAGAGCTGACCCAGCGGGTGCATCAGAGCGGCAAGCAGGTGTTTGTGCACCTGGATATGGTGGAGGGCCTGGCCCCCAAGGAGGTGGCGGCGGATTTCATCGCCCGGACCACCGCGGCGGATGGGGTGATCTCCACTAAGGCCCAGCTGACCCGGCGGGCCAGAGAGCTGGGCCTGGTGGCCATCCAGCGGTTTTTCCTGCTGGATTCCAAGGCCATGAGCAGCATGGAACAGTTCAGCCCGGGAGCGGCCGACGTGGTGGAGGTGCTGCCCGGACTGATGCCCAAGGCCATCCATCGGGTGGCCCAGAGTATCCGGCGGCCGGTGATTGCCGGCGGCCTGATTCAGGATAAGGAGGACGTCATCACCGCTCTGTCAGCCGGAGCGGTGGCGGTATCCACCACCAATCCCCAGGTCTGGGCCATGTAAATTCCCGCAAAAGAAGCCGCTGCCCGGTGGGGCGGCGGCTTTTTGGTGGGGTGATCCGGCGGGCAGGGGACCGGGTTTCGGTTCAAAAGAGAGGCGGAAATGCGACCTGATTTTGCTTGACGCAGTGAAAAAACCGTGCTACACTCACTCTCGGGAATGGACGAGCGAACAAAAATTGCTGCGAAACCTCGTGAAAGGAGTGTAAAACGTATGCAGACCTATGTGATTTTCACCGATTCCACCGGCGACCTGACCCCGGCCCTGATTGAGCAGGCGGGGTTGCAGGTTCTGCCCATGACCTTCCATCTGGATGGGCAGGATTACCGGAATTACCCCGACGGGCGGGAGATCAGCTCCCACGCCTTCTATGACAAACTGCGGGCAGGCAGCACCTGCACCACCAGCCAGGTTTCCCTGGCCGAATATGAAGAAGCCTTTACCCCGGTGCTGGAACAGGGGCTGGACATTTTGTATCTGTCCTTTTCCAGCGGCCTGTCCGGCACCTATCAGGCCAGCTGCGTGGCCTCGGGGATGCTGCAGGAGCGGTTCCCGGGCCGCCGGATCGTCAGCATAGACTCCCTCCAGGCCAGCATGGGCGAGGGCCTGTTTGTCTATCTGGTGGGCCGCCGCCGGCTGGAAGGCGCAAGCCTGGACGAGGCGGTGGACTATGCCCGGGCGCTGGCCCCCAGGGTCTGCGCCTGGTTCACGGTGGATGACCTGATGTTCCTCAAGCGGGGCGGCCGCCTGTCCGGCGCTGCCGCCGTGGCCGGCACCCTGCTGGGTATCAAGCCGGTGCTGCATGTGGACGACGAGGGCCACCTGATCGCCATGGAAAAGGTCCGCGGCCGCCGCGCCAGCCTGGATGCTCTGGTCAAGCACTTCCAGGCCACTGCCGATGACATCGCCGGCGGCACCGTCTTTATCAGTCACGGCGACTGCCCGGAGGACTGCCGGTACGTGATGGACAAGCTCCAGGCTCTGGGTGTCACCGACCTGCATCAGGGCGATATCGGCCCGGTCATCGGCGCCCACAGCGGCCCCGGCACCGTTGCCCTGTTCTGGGTGGGCGGCCCCCGCTGAGGGAAAATCAATCAAAATCAATTGCCCTGGCGGGTTGTCTTTCTTAAGGAGAGGCATCCCGCCTTTTTTGCCGGAAAATGCGGGCACAAAAAACCGGGCCGCCGCGCCCGTTGCCCTTGGCGCGGCGGCCCGTAAACCGGAAATATCCGGTTTAAACCGACTGTTTCCTGACAGGGAAGTGTGTTAAAGAAAAGGGTTAAGCCTGGGGAACCATGCGGATCAGAGCAGTGCCGCCGTCCATATAGACGTCGAAGTGAGCCCAGTCATCTCCGCTCCAGGCACTGCTGGTGGAGATATCCAGTTTGGTCTCGGAACCATCGGCGTTGACCAGATACAGGTCGTAGCCCTCGATGCTGGAGCTGGGCATCATCACGTTGGCGGAGACATTGGTCAGGGCGGTGTATCCGGAGCTCAGGCAGGAGACGGTCATGATCCGCTCACCGTTGTCCAGAGTGCCCTGGTAGATCTTCAGGCCGCTGAAGTTGGCGGTGGCGTTGCTGACCTTGGACAGAGTGCTGACGCCGTTGACGTCGCCGCACTCGCCGCAGATGGTGTAGGTCTGGGTGGCGCCATAGGGGCTGCTGAAGCGGACCACCATCTCGGCCCACTGGGTGCCCTCGCAGGAGTTGGTCTGGTGGGACAGGATGTTGGCGGTGTAGTGGCTGGTGCCGGCGGCAAAGCTGGAGACGGCGCCGCCCACCAGGATGCAGGCAGACAGGCTGAGCATAGCAAGGGTTTTCATCATGGTTTTCATACGTTTTCTCACCTTTCTCCCCGTAAGGGGTTCGTTTTCGTTGCGTGTGTGGATGTGTGGGACGGATTGTAAGGGCGGAACGCTTGTGCGGCCGCATCACCACCTTTCCGGTATGCAGGTTTTTACGCCGCCTCGTTCCCGGATTGTTCACTCACAGGATACCACGTTGTGTTTGAGCCAGGCTTGATATAACCTGGACTTTTCCTTGAGTTTTGTGCGGAGGAGGTGTCAGTTCTTCTGGACTGCCACCAGAACGCGGATCTTGTTGCCGGCGGTGCAGCCAAAGTTGTCGTACCAGCCGATCAGATAGTAGTCCTCGGTGTTGATTTGGGACAGGGTGGTGGGGAAGTACTGACCTTTGTACCAGAGGTAGACCTGCATATCATCAGCGGTCTCATAGCGGGTGTCGCCGCTCTTGACCGAGGCCGCGCCCAATTGATCCACCATCACCGGCATCAGCTGGACCATAGATTTGACGGTGCCGCTGGCGCTCTTGCCCACGGCGATGCCGCCGGCAATCACCGGATACTTCACCGAGGTCTGCAGGGTGGTGTTTTCGCCGTCGATGTAGCAGACGTAGTTGGCGCCCTTGCCCAGGTAGCCCAGAACGCTGCTGAGGACGCCGCTGGTGTTGTCCGAAGCCACATTCAGCAGGTAGCTGATGATGCTGCTGGGGCTGCTGGTGAGGCTCTCCCACAGGGTGCTGACGATGCTGCCGTCGATGATGCTGTAGAGGATCTCGCTGGTGCTGGGCAGGACGTTGTCGGCCAGGCTGCTGAGACTGTCGGTGGTGGTTGTGGTGTCGGAGCTGTCGTCCACAATGTTCACCAGGTTGCGCACGTCGTCCAGGACGCCGTAGGTCCACAGGTCGCCGGTGACGTCGTCCAGAATCAGGCGGTCGATCTCGCCCTGTTCGTTGGTGGTGTAGTAGCGGACGTCGTCACCCTTCAGTGTGACCCCCGCTAGTCGGCTGGGACGAATCGTCCCAGCTACACCCTCCGCCGTCGTATCCAGAATTTCCACGTTGTCGGCCAGGGTCATGCCGCCCAGAGCCGTGGCTGTGTCGTTGAAGGTGCCGCTGGTGGATTTCTCGTCGATGCTTTTGACGCTCTCGCCGTTTTCGTCCACCGTGATCTGGACCAGCCAGCCGGCGGGAAAGTTGAGGTCTTTATCCACGTTGACGGTGCGGGTGACGCCGTCGCTGCAGGCGACGGTGACGCTCTGGAGCACGTCGGCTCCGTTGTTCTCGACCAGGCTCCGGGAGGAGGTCTGGACCACGCCGTAGAAGACCTGGTCGGCCTGCTCGCCGGTCAGAACCCGGACCACTTCGTCGTCCATGCCCAGCAGCAGGGTGACCACCTGGCCCACGCCGCCGCCGTTGAGGGAGGAGAGGACCGAGGCAGCCGACGAGGTGCCGATGGTGTACTCGGTGCCGGCCACCGTCACGGTGGTGGGGGCGCTGGCCGAGGGGCCTACGGCGGTGATCCGGCCGGCGGCCTTCTTGGTGTAGATCCAGACGGTCTGGGTGTTCTCGTTGTAGTAGTAGACGTCGTACTGGTTCAGCTCGGCGGAGGCGGAGACCTCCTCATTGCGGTAGATGGCGGTGGTGGTGAAGGGCAGCTGGGTGCCCTCAGCAGCCACAAAGGGGCCCTTCAGATTGCCCATCAGGATGGACGAGACATCCGCCCGGCCGTCGGTGATGGTGATGCCCAGGGTGTCGGCGTAGAGCTGGCCGTCGGCGTTCTGGACGGTGAGGGCGTTGTAGAGCAGCTGGGCGCCCTGTTCCACCGTGAGGATCTCGCCCTGGGTGCAGGGCAGGTCGTCCCGCAGGCCCAGCTCATTGGCTTTATTCAACTGGGCGGTGGGGAAGGTGCCGCTCAGGGTAGTCACATCATAGCCCAGCAGGTTGAGGACAGCGGCGCAGGCCTCCTCCAGGGTGACGGTGTTGTCGGGGCGGAAGCTGCTGTCAGTGTAGCCGCTCATCCATCCCTGCTGGACTGCGATGCGGATATAGGGAGCCAGCGCGTCGCTGCCGTTCACGTCCGAGAACAGGGTGCCTGTCGTACCCTGGGACGTGACACTCTCCCGGTAGGGAGAGAAGGCTACCAGCAGCTGCGCCAGCTGACCGCGGGTTAAAGAGGTTTCGGGGTTGGCGGCCTGGTCGGAGGTCAGGCCGCCCAGGATCAGGGCGGTCTGAACCGCCGTGTTGTAGCCGCTGGCCGAGGCGGGGATCACCAGCATGGTACATGCGAGGCAGACCGCCAGCAGCAGCGAGCAAAGTCGTTTTCTCATCTTCTGTATTTCCTCCCTGTTCTCAGTCATAGCGCAGAGCTTCGATGGGATTGAGCCGCGCTGCGCGCTTGGCGGGCAGATAGCCAAACAGGATGCCGATGCCCACCGAAACGCCAAAGGCGATGACCACCGAGCTGGGCGATGGGCTGACGGTCAGTTCCATGTCGGTCAGGATCATGGGCAGCACCTGGTTGGCTGCCGCCGAGACCAGATACCCCAGGACAATGCCGATGAGGCAGCCCAGCGCCGAGGTGGTGGCTGCTTCGATGACGAACAGCGCTAGCACCGAGCGCTCCTTGGCGCCCAGGGCCTTGCGGATGCCGATTTCGCGGGTCCGCTCGGTGACCGAGACCATCATGATGTTCATGATGCCGATGCCGCCCACCAGCAGCGATATGGCTGCAATGGCGGTCAGGATGGTGATGACCATGTTGATCATCGAGGTCATGGTGTCCAGCATTTCGCTCATGCTGGTGACAAAGAAGCCTTCGTCCGAGTTGAGCAGCTTGGTCAGGGCGGCTTCAAACACCGCCACGCCCTCTGCGGCCTGGTTCTCATCCACCAGGGTGACTATATAGGAGTTGGCCGAGGTGCTCTTGATGATCCGCAGGGCGGTGGTATAGGGGATAAAGACGCAGTCGTCGTCGCTGCCCTCCTGGGAGGTGGGGTCTGAGACCTGGGCCTCCAGGACGCCCACGATGGTGAACTTTTCGGGGCCCACCTTGAGGGTCTGGCCGATGCCGTTTCCGCCGTAGGCCACCCGGTTGAGGTAGTCGCCGATGACGCAGACCTTTTTGTTGTCCACCAGGTCCACATACTGGATGCCGCGCCCTTCGGCGATGGTGTAGTTGGAGATGCCCAGATAGGTCTCACTGACGCCGCTGACGCTGGTTTCACCGTAGGTGTCGGTGTCGATCTTGACCGAGCCGTCCAGGCTGACCACCGGGGAAATGTCCTCGAACAGGTCGGGATTTTCCTCCACAATGTTGTAAACGTCCTCGATGGACACCATGCGGGAGCCGTAGCCCATGATGTTGACGGTCAGGGTGTTGGTGCCCATGGAGGAGAAGCTGTCTTTCATGCTGGCGGTCATGCCATTGCCTAGACCCACAATGACGATCACGGCCAGAATGCCGATGATGATGCCCAGCATGGTCAGCAGGGTGCGGAACTTGTTGCTCCAGATGTTTTTCAGCGCCTGGCGGAAGGTCTCATAGATCATGGGGTGCCCTCCTGTTCCAGCGCGTAATTGGGATGGACCACCGCGTCGGGGGAATGGGCGTCGCCGTCGTAGACGATGCGGCCGTCCTCCAGCCGGATGATCCGTTCAGCCTGCACCGCGATGGAGTTGTCGTGGGTGATCAGGACCACCGTGTTGCCCTGGCGGTGCAGTTCCTGCAGCATCCCCAGCACTTCCCGGCCGGTGTGGCTGTCCAGCGCGCCGGTGGGCTCGTCGGCCAGAATCACCGCCGGATCGCCGGCCAGGGCCCGGGCGATGGAGGCGCGCTGCTGCTGGCCGCCGGACAGCTGGCTGGGCTTGTTGTGGAGCTTTTTGCCCAGCCCCACCTGTTCCAGGGCGGCTTTGGCCCGACGGTACCGCTCCGAGGTGGAAACGCCGGCGTAGATCAGGGGGACTTCCACGTTCTCCATCAGATCCAGCTTGGGCAGAAGGTTGTACTGCTGGAAGATAAAGCCCAGCATTTCGTTGCGGATTTCGGCCAGCTCGTTGGTGCCCATGCTGCCCACATCCCGGCCGTTCAGCTTGTAGGTGCCCTCGGTGGGGACGTCCAGACAGCCGATGATGTTCATGCAGGTGGATTTGCCCGAGCCGGACTGGCCCACGATGGCCACAAACTCTCCCTTGTTGATCTGCATCGAGATATGATCGGCGGCCTTCACCAGGGTATCGCCCATCTGGTAGTACTTGCAGACCGAATCAAACTCAATCAGTGCGCTCATCGCATCCCACCTCCCGGTGCGCCGCCGCTGGGCATACCGCCTCCGCTGGGCATGCCGCCCATGCCGCCGGGCATCATCATGCCGTCGCTGCCGGTGGAGGAGATGGTGGCGGCGGTGGAGTCATAGGCCACCGTGTCGCCTTCCTGGAGGCCGCTGGTGATGGCGATGTAGTTGTCATCGCTGACGCCGGTCTCCACTTTGACGTAGACATAGCCGTCGGGGGCGGTCATGCCGTCCGCTGCGTTGGCTGCGCTGGGGGAGTCCTCGGTCACCAGGACGTAGCCGCCCCGGACCACTGCGGCATTGGGGATGGACAGGGCGGCGTCGGCGGCGGGGAAGCTGAGGGTCAGCAGCAGGGAGGAGTTATCCCGAATGGTGGCGATCTCCTGCCCGGCCGAGACGGCGTCTCCCGGGGCCACGTCGATGGAAATGACGGTGCCGCCGATGTCGGTGCGGACGTATTGGGCGTTGACGGCGTCGTCGTAATCCCGCTGGGCCTGGTCCACCGAGAGCTCGGCTTTCTCCACGTTGTTGATGGCGTCGGAGCTGTCGACGGTGTAGAGGATGGTGCCCTTCTCCACCATGTCGCCCTCTTCAAAGTCGGATGTCAGCACGTCGCCCCGGACCAGGGACCGGACCTCGTAGGTTTCGGCGGCCTCGATGGTGCCGGACTCACTGAATACGTTGACAATGCTCCGAAGCTCCGGCTCCACCTCGATGTACTCCACACCGGCGGAGGCCGGCTGCGCCATCACCTTGGGGATGAGGATCGCAGCGCCTGCGGCGGCCACACAGACCACAGCGGCGGTGGGTTTCCAGTGGCGCCTGAAAAAGGACGTAAGGCCCTTTCCGCCCGGAGCAGCCGGGCGCGGCGCGGTGGAGTCCTCCGGTTGTTTTTTCCTGAACATGATATGTGATGCCCCTCCTTTTGGGTTTGCCAGCGGCGTGCCGGGCCCGGGACCGTGGGTCCTGTATCCGACGCCGGTCGGAATGGTCCGGCAGCCAGGCTCCTCTGGACAGTTTGAAGAATACAGGACGAATCTTAGGAATCGCCGTAAAAAAACCTTAAGACGCCTTAAGGAGGGTGAAGTTTTTATGAACCCGGGACACAAAAAGCGGCGCAGCAGGCGGGTTTATCCCATCTGCTGCGCCGCTTTAGGGCGCTGGATTCAGGAATTGACAGGGAACAGGAGGGTGATGCAGAACCGGCGGCCGTCGCTTTCGGCGCGGCTGTCGGCGTGCATTTTCTCCATCATGGTCTGGATGCTGACAAGGCCCACCTTGGTGCTTTCCACCGAATCGGTGTCGGACAGGGTAACGTTGGCGAACGCCAGCCCGGCGTCGTCCTCCTCCCGCACAAAGGTGACCGACACCGGATGGGCCGGGTCGGCGTATTTAAGGATGTTGGAGGTAATGTTGTCCAGAATCCGCCGGATGTAGGGCTCGTAGACGGTCAGGGACAAATCCTCGCTGCCCAGGTTCAAAGTACAGATGAAGCCGTGCTGCTGCAGCTGGTCCACCATTTCGGCCAGAGGCCCCTCGAAAATCTGGGACAGGCTGGCGGGCTGGTCCAGCATCACCGGGCTGTCCCGGGTGACCAGAGCATACTCGAACAGGTTGTCCGACAGGTGTTTGATCTGGCGGGCCTTGCGGTCGATTTTGGCCAGATAATCCTGCAGCTGCTGCTCGTCCTGGTATTTGTGACACCGGACGATTTCGGTGTAGAGCAGCAGGGTGGTCAGAGGGGTGCGCAGGTCGTGGGACATCTGGGTGATGAGGTTTTTGACCTTGGCGGAAGTTTCGGCCTCCTGCTGATGCTGGCGGCGGAGGGTCAGGCGCATGGAGTCCAGGCAGGAGGCCAGGGTGGTGAGCTCATCGCTGCCCTGGACCGTGATGCTGTGATCCAGATCCCCGCCCTCCATGGCCTGGATTTCGTCGCTCAAGAGACATATGTACCGCACAATCCGGCGGCAGCCCAGCAAGAAGACGGCTAGGAACAGCCCCAGACAGAAGATCAGGAGGACGGTGGTCCCCAGCAGCTCATAGGTGCGGATGGTGTTGCAGTAGAGCAGGGCCTCAAAGTCCCCGTCGGCAAAATGGATGGTGGCATAGGGCTGCCAGTCGTAGAAGGGGACCCGCTGGTCCTGTTCGCCCTTGATTTCCCGCCCCGGGGCAAAGGAGCTGTAGACCAGGACGTGGTCCCGGTACAGCTCCAGCAGGGTCAGGTTGTGCTTCTGGACCCAGTCGGTGATGGGACGAACGTCCTTGCTGGACAGGTTTTCCTCGGTGACAAAGGTCTGAAACTCCTCCAGCTGGCGAGCGGTCTCCCGCTGGATGAAATTGGTCTGGTCCACATAGGCGGTCAGAGCAAACCGGAAGGCCAGCCGGCTGGTGGCAAACAGCAGCAGAGAGCCCAGCCCGGCGAACACCAGCAGCCGGATGAACTGGGCTGTAATTCCGTCCCGCTTATTCATGGTCGTCCTCTCCGCCGTTGGTGAAATGATAGCCCTTGCCCCAGACGGTACAGATGCGGCGGGGAGACTGGGGGTCCTCCTCGATCTTGGTCCGCAGGTTGCGGATGTGGACCATGACGGTGCCGTTGGACACATAGTAATAGGGCTCGTTCCACACCAGCTCGTAGAGGGTCTGGACCGGGAAAATCCGCTGGGGGTTCTGCATCAGAAGCCGCAGGATTTTGTATTCGGTCTCGGTGAGGTTGACCTCCCGGCCGTCCACCCAGACCCGGTTGCAGTCCAGCTCCAGCTGGACCCCGTGGGCGCACAGCCGCTTGGCCGCAGGGGCCGCGCCGGGCTTGGCTTTGCCCTGATAGACGCAGTAGCGGCGCAGCAGCGCCTTGACCCGGGCGCTCAGCTCGGCGAAGGAAAAGGGTTTGGCCAGATAGTCGTCCCCGCCCGCCGTCAGGCCCAGCAGTTTGTCCGATTCCTGGGACTTGGCGGTCAGAAACAGGATGGGAACGGTGGAAATTTTCCGCAGCTCCTCACAGACCCGCAGCCCCGACATGCCCGGCATCATCACGTCCAGGATCACCAGGTCCACTTCCGAGGAGAATAGTTTCAGGGCCTTGGGGCCGTTTTCGGCCTCCAGGATGCGGTAGCCCTCGCCGGCCAGCAAAATCCGCACGCCGTCCCGGATGTCGGCGTCGTCCTCGGCAATCAAAATGGTCTGTTCTGCCATGGTATCGCTTCCTCTCTGGATCATCTCAGTCTCAATCTAAGTATAATGGAGAGATCTTGTGATTTCCATGAAATTTTTCTTAGGAAATCTTAAAATGCGGCCAGGACAGCGGAAAAACAAAACCAGGGCGTCCCCGGCGGGACGCCCTGGTTGTTGTATAACGACAGACCGCTTGGCCTGGATCTGCGCCCTGCGGATGCCTTATCCCCGCAGAGGCATGATGTCCTCCGGCGCGGCGGACAGACAGGCGGGGGCCAGGGGCTGGCCGTCGGTGAGGGTGGTCTTGGAGATCTTCCACCACAGACGGGTTTCGCCGTCGGGGGCGGTGCAGATGAGATTCCAGTCGAAGGGATTTTCGCTGGTGGAGGTGACCTTCACCGGCAGGGCGTTGCAGGCGTCCGGCGGGCAGGGGGTAAAGTTGTGGGCCCGCACGCCGACGGCGTTGCAGTCGGGGGGCACCGGCTGGGCCAGGCGCAGATCGACGCCCCAGCCGGTCAGGCGGACGGTGTGGCCGTCCACCGGGGTGCAGGGCAGAATGTTCTTGCAGCCGGTGAGCCGGGCGGCGGTGACACTCTGCGGGTCGGCAAAGACCTCCTTGGTGGGGCCGGCCCGCAGCACCTGGCCGTCGTCCATGACGATCATCTCCCGGCACAGGCGGTAGGCCTCGTCCCGGTTGTGGGTGACCAGCAGGGTGGTGCCTGCAAAAGAGGACAGCAGGCTGCCCACTTCGCTCTCCACTTCTTCCCGCAGGTAGCTGTCCAGGGCGCTGAAAGGCTCGTCCAGCATCAGGATGCGGGGGCGGCCCACCAGGATGCGGGCCAGGGCGGTGCGCTGCTGCTGGCCGCCGGACAGCTGGGACGGGCGGTGCCGGGCCACCTCTTCCAGGCGCATGGCCCGCAGCATATCCCGGCAGCGGGCCCGGCGGGCGGCGGGGTCTTTTTCGGCCTGCAGGCCGCAGAGGATGTTCTGTTCCACCGTCATGTTGGGGAACAGGGCATAGTTCTGGAACAGCAGCCCCACGCCCCGCTGCTGGGGCGGCAGGTCGATGCCTTTTTCGCTGTCAAACAGCACCCGGCCGTCCAGCACAATGCGGCCCCGGTCGGGCTTGACGATGCCGGCGATGCAGCGAAGGGTCATGCTTTTGCCGCAGCCCGAGGCCCCCAGAATCGCCGTGGCGGTGTTTCCGGCGGTGAATCGGGACCGGAGGGTAAAGCCGTCAAAGGCTTTTTCAATGTTGACTTCCAGGCTCATGCGCGGACACCTGCTTTCTGTTTGCGTTCCAGCAGGTTTACCGCCAGCAGCACCACCGCCGAGATGGCGATGTCCACCAGGACCCACTGCATGGCGCCTGCCTCATCGTTGGTGCGCCAGAGCTGGTATACCGTGGTGGCGATGGTGGCGGTTTTGCCGGGGGTGTAGCCGGCGATCATGCTGGTGGCGCCGTATTCTCCCAGAGCCCGGGCAAAGGCCAGCACGGTGCCGGCCAGAATTCCCTGGCGGCAATAGGGCATCCGCACCCGCCAGAAAATCCAGGTGTTGGACAGGCCCAGGGTCTGGGCCGACCAGGCCAGGGTCTCGTCAAAGCTCTCAAACGCGCCCCGGGCGGTGCGGTACATCAGGGGAAAGGCCACCACAATGGAGGCGAAGATGGCGCTGTACCAGTTCATCACCAGCTTGATGCCGAAGTGCTCCGCAAAAAAGATGCCCAGCGGCCGCTTGGCCCCCAGCAAAAGCAGCAGGAAATAGCCCACCACGGTGGGCGGTAGTACCATGGGCAGGGTCAGCACCACATCCAGCACACCCTTGAGGGTGCGGGGGAGTTTGGCTATGTAATAGGCGGCAAAAATGCCCAGAAAGAACACCGCCGCGCAGCTGATGAGGGCAATGCGCAGGCTGTTCCAGAGAGGATACCAGTCCATAGTTGATCCCTTTAAACAAAGCCGCCCTCTCCCCCGAACGGAGACAGAGAGGGCGAGATGACAGAATGTTCTGTGTCGTTGGGTTTACAGTGCGGTGAAGCCTACGCTCTCAAAGACGGCGCCGGCGTCTTCGGTCCGCAGGTAGTCCAGGAAGGCCTGGGCTGCATCGGCATGGGGAGCGGCCTTCATCACGGCGGCGGGATAGATGATCTGGCCGCACATCTCCTTGGTGGCCTCGTCCACCGGGGTGATGCCGGCGCTGTAGGCGTCGGTGCAGTACACCACGCCGGCGTCCACGCTGGCCTCGATGACCTGAGTGGTGACTTCCTTGACGTTGGAGCCGTAGGTAATGACGCCGGCAGCGGCCAGAGCCTCCTCGTCCAGGCCATAGTAGGCCAGAATCTTCTGGGTGTACTGGCCCACGGGCACGTCGCTGTTGCCCATGCAGAACAGGATATCCTGGGCTTCCAGGTGCTCGGCCAGGGCGTCAAAGCTGTCGATGCCCTTGTCGCTGCCCTCCGGCACGCAGAGAACCACCTTGTTTTCCAGCAGGTCCACACGGCTGTCGCTGTCCACGCAGTCCAGGCCCTCGGTGTTCACCTCGGCGGAAGCGGCGCTGTCCAGCTGGTCCATCTGCTTCTGGCCGGCGGAGATGAACAGGTCGCAGTCGGCGCCCTCCTGAATCTGGGTCTTGAGGGTGCCGGAGGAATCAAAGTTGAAGCTGAAGGTCACGCCGGGGTTCTCCACCGAATAGGCCTCGCCGATGGCGGTGAGGGTCTCGGTGAGGGAGGCGGCGGCAAAGACGATCAGCTCCACCGGCTCGGCTGCGGCAGCCGAAGAAGCCGGTGCGGCCGAGGAGGCCGCAGAAGCGGCAGAAGAGGCGGTGCTGCTGGAAGAAGAACTTCCGCAGGCGGTCAGCACAGCGGAAGCGCCGGCCAGACCGGCGGCATACAGGAAACTGCGGCGGGAGATCCGATTGTTTTTCATACATTTTCTCCTTTAAAGGTGTGATGGGTTGCATTCCCTTTATGTTCGCGCTCTGGCCGGAAAAGCACAGGACGGGAAACCTTATTTGCGGGCGCACTCGCCGTCCAGGCCGGCGGCAATCCGCACGCCGTGCTCCAGACTGGGCAGGATGTACTCCAGGTTTTCCTTCACCGCCTTGGGGCTGCCAGGCAGGTTGACGATGAGGGTCTTGCCCCGCAGGACGCTGGCGCCGCGGCTCAGCATGCCGCGGGGGGTGATGGACAGGCTGTGGTACCGCATGGCCTCAGCAATGCCGGGGGCGTTGCGGTCGGCCACGGCGCAGGTGGCCTCGGGGGTGATATCCCGGGGAGAGAAGCCGGTGCCGCCGGTGGTCAGGATCAGGTTGACCTGGCGGCCGTCGGCCAGACGGATCAGCTGGGCCTTCAGGGGCTTCATCTCGTCGGGCAGGATCATGGTCTCCTCCACCACATAGCCGGCGGCGGTGAGCATCTCCACAATCAGGGGACCGCTCTTGTCCTCCCGCTCGCCGCGGCTGCCCTTGTCCGACAGGGTGATGACGGCGGCCCGCAGGGGGGGATTCTCCAGGGCGGGCAGCATGGTCACCTCGTCCCCCACATGAATCTCGCCGCCCTGCAGCACCCGGGCAAACACGCCCTCCCGGGGCATGATGCACTCGCCGGTCTTCTGCTTGATGACGCAGTCGTTGTGGCACTCCTTGCCGATCTGGGTCATTTCCAGCACCACGTCGCCGATGGCGAACCGGCTGGTGACCGGCAGGCTGCGGAAATCAAAGCCCTCAATGACCAGGTTCTCGCCGAAAGCGCCGTAGTCCACCCAGATCTTCTGGCGGAAGGCCTCGATTTTCTCGGCGCTCAGCAGGCTGACCTGGCGGTGCCAGCTGCCGCCGTGGGCGTCCCCCACGATGCCCCATTCAGGGGTGAGGGTGGCGCTGGGCACTTCGGTCTTGACGGTGCCCCGCTGGGGGCTGGTGCAGATAGCCAGTAACTTTCCCATGATCCTTTATCCTCCAATTCGATACATCCCGCGGGTGGCGGGGATGGCTTTGCTGTCAAAGTGATGTTCCAGGGGTTTGTTCCAGATGGTGTTCCGGATGGCCTGCAGCAGGGCCGCGTCGTCGACACCGCTGCGCAGCAGGGCCCGCAGGTCGCATCCCGCCTCGCTGGCGAGGCAGGGCCGCAGAAAGCCCTGGCTGGTCAGCCGCACCCGGTTGCACTGGCCGCAGAATTTGCCGTGGACGGCGGCAATCAGGCCGATGCTGCCCTTCCAGCCGGGGGCGGTGTAGTAGACGGCGGGGCCGTCTCCCAGCGCGTGGCTCTCGGCCTCGGGCAGGGGAGCCAGGCCGGGCCAGCGGCGCTCAAACCGGGCCAGAAGCTCGGGCCCCGAGATGCAGGGCATGGCTGCCCCAAAGCCGATGGGCATCATCTCGATGAACCGCACCTGCAGGGGCCGGTCGATGGCTAGGGCGGCCAGGTCTTCCAGCTCGCCCTCGTTGACCCCCACCTGGGGCACGCAGTTCAGCTTGACCGGCAGGGGGCTTTCCAGGGCGGCCTGGAGGCCCTTCTGGACGGCGGCGAACTCGTCCCGGGCGGTGATGCGGGCAAACACCTGGGGGGACAGGGTGTCCAGGCTGATGTTCACGCTGTCCAGCCCGGCCTCCAAAAGGGCCGGCAGCTGCTGGGCCAGCAGGATGCCGTTGGTGGTCATGGTCACCTTGCGGATGCCGGGGATGGCCTTGAGGCCGGCCACCAGCTGGTCCACCCCTTTGCGGACCAGGGGCTCACCGCCGGTGACCCGGACGGTGTCCACCCCGCAGGCGGCAAACAGGGCCGCCAGGCGCAGGAACTCCTCATAGGTCAGGATGTCTTCCCGCTCCAGCTTCTCCACCCCGTCCGGCATGCAGTAGCGGCACCGCAGGTTGCACAGGTCGGTGACCGAGAGGCGCAGGTAGTGGATGTCCCGCTGTGTTGCATCAAACATAGCCGCCCTCCGCCCGGATGTACAGGCCGCTCTTGCCGCCGCTCTTTTTCTCCAGATGGATTTCGCCCAGCTCCATCCCCTTGTCCACGGCCTTGCACATGTCGTAGATGGTGAGCAGGGCGGTGGAAACGCCGGTGAGGGCTTCCATCTCCACGCCGGTGACGCCGCTGGTCTTGACGGTGCACAGGGCCTCCACCGCCTGCCGCTCGGGCAGGAGGTTGAACTCGATGGACACCTTGGTCAGGGGCAGGGGATGACACAGGGGGATCAGTTCGCTGGTGCGCTTGGTGGCCATGATGCCCGCAATGCGGGCCACACCCAGCACGTCGCCTTTTTTCACCGTGCCGTTCTGGACGGCGGCGAAGGCCTCGGCGTTCATGGTAATGATGCCGTGGGCGGTGGCCTCCCGGGCGGTGACCGGCTTTTCGCTCACGTCCACCATCACGGCATTGCCGGCGGCATCAAAATGGGTCAGGTTGTTTTCGTTCATGAATGAATACTCTTTCTCTATCTCAGAACGTTTCAACGTCCGTGGTCTCTTTTGTGGAAAACCGGCTCAGCAGTGGCCGAAGCCGCAGTTGGGCCAGGTGCAGTTGGCGCAGCCCAGGCACAGGCCGCCCTCGCCCAGACGGGCGATGTCCACGGCGGTGATGGGATCATCCGCCAGCAGACGGGGCAGCAGCAGATCGAAGATGGTCCGCTTGGCGTACATGACGCAGCCGGGCAGGCCGCACACCGGCACGCCGTCCAGATAGCTCACCAGGAACATGGCGCCCGGCAGCACCGGCGCGCCGTAGGTGATGATCTCGGCGCCGGTGTTCTTGATGGCCAGGGGGGTCCGGTCGTCGGGGTCCACGCTCATGCCGCCGGTGGTGAAGATCAGCTCACAGCCGGCCTCTTTGGCCTCCAGGATGGCGGCGGTGATGCCGGCGGGGTCGTCGTCGCAGACCTTGTGGAACAGCATCTCGCAGCCGTATTCGGCCAGCTTGCCCACCAGAATGGGGGTGAACTTGTCCTCGATGCGGCCCTTAAAGACCTCGCTGCCGGTGGTAATCACGCCGAACTTCTTGGCCTGGAAGGGCAGCACGTTGAGGATGGGCTCGTCACCGGCAGCCTGCTGCATGGCGTCCATCTTTTCCTGCTCGATCACCAGGGGGATAATCCGGGTGCCGGCCAGCTTCTGGCCCTTTTTCACCGGCAGGTCCCCGTGGATGGTGGCAATCATCATCTGGGGGGTGCGGTTCACCGCCAGCAGAGCCTCCCGGCGGATCTTCAGCAGGCCGTCACAGTCGGCAATCAGCTCGATCTTGCCCTCTTTGGGCTCGGTGCCGTGGATGTTCTTGCCGGCGGCCGCCTTGTACAGCAGGGCTGCGGCCTCGTCCTCGTGGAGGATGCCGGGGGTCTTCTCCCAGACATACAGGTTCTCCTTGCCGATGCTCAGCAGCACCGGAATGTCCTCGGGCTGGACGATGTGGCCCTTGCGGAAGCGGGCTCCCTTGAACTCGCCGGGGATAATCTGGGTAATATCGTGGCAGAGCACCTGGCCTGCCGCGTCAACAGTGCGGATCAGTTTCATAATTTCACGTTCTCCTTACAGGGCCGGCATCTGGGCGCAGATCCAGTCGGCCAGGGCTTCTGTCTCCTCCAGGCCAAAGTCTGCGCCGGGAATGTCGCCCACAATCGCCAGCGGGTGGAACGAAACGGGGGTCTCGGACACCGCCTTGCGCACCACTTCGATCTTGGGCCAGCCGCTGGACTTGAAGCCCTCCAGCAGCACCAGGTCGTAGCCGTGGCGCTCAAACAGGGCCAGCAGATCCTGTTCGGTCAGGCGGAAAGTCTCGGTCAGCAGGTAGCGCTGGCTGGAATACACCGCCACGCCGTCGGCGCCGGCCTCCCGCAGGCGGAAACTGTCGGTGCCGGGGACGTCGGGGGTAAAGTCATGGCCGTCGTGCTTGATGACGCCCACCTTCAGGCCCCGGCGGCGCAGCAGGGGCAGAAGCTTTTCCAGCAGGGTGGTTTTGCCGCTGTTGTGGACGCCGCTGACCGCCAGCACGGCGGGCTGTTTCAAGGTCAGTTCGGCGGCAAGGGCCTGTTTTTCTTCACTGTACAAAGGAAAGCACCTCCACCGTTTCGCCCGGCTCCACCGGGCCGCTGCCCGCAGGCAGCTCCACAAGACAGTTGCAGCCGATCATGGCGGACAGGCTGCCCGAGGAGTGTACTTCGGCGTTGCCCTCCCCGGGGATGGCCACCTCGCCGCCCAGGGCCCGGGCCCGCAGGAAGCGGGTGCCCTTGCTGGCCTTGGAAAAGCCGGTGGTCAGGGTGCGGCGGGTGCGGGGGAGGACGCAGTCCTCCTCCCGGCGGCCGGCGGCCCGCAGCAGGGCGGGCAGGGCGTACTGTTCCAGCGTTGCCGCCGCCGCAAAGGGGTTGCCCGACAGGCAGAACACCAGTTTTCCCTCCAACCGGGCTGCCAGCATGGGGCTGCCGGGTTTCTGGGCCACCCCGGCAAAGAGAATTTCAGCGTGCAGGGTTTCCAACACCTGGGGCAGATAATCCTTCTGCCCCACCGAGACGCCGCCGCTGGTGATGACTGCATCGCAGCGGGTCAGCATCTCCTCCATCTGCCGGGCGATCTGGTCCGGGTCGTCCGAGCAGTGGCGGCGCTCCACGGCAAAGCCCATCTGGCCCAGGCGGGCGGCGTTCTGGATGCCGTTGGCGTCGTAAATTTTGCCGGGGGCCCAGGGCTCGCCCGGGTCCAGCAGCTCGCTGCCGGTGGCCAGCACGCCCACCCGGAAGGTCCGGTGGACCGGCACTTCGGCATAGCCCTGGCCCGCCAGCACGCCCAGATGGGCCGGGGTGAGGGCCGTTCCCTCCGGGGCAATCACAGCCCCGACGGCAATATCCTCCCCGCGGAATACCACGTTCTGGTTGGGCTTGAGGGCGGCGTAAATCTGGACGGTCTCCTCGCCGCCGTCGGTCAGTTCCTGCATCAGAATGCAGTCGGCCCCTTCGGGCAGGGGGGCGCCGGTCATGATGCGGGCCGCGCAGCCGGCAGGCAGGGCCGCGGCGGGGGCGTCACCGGCGTAGAGCTTCATCACCACCGGCAGAGAAACCGGATTTTCCCGGCAGGCCCCGGCTGTGTCGGCGCTGTGCAGAGCGTAGCCGTCCAGGGGGCTGCGGTGGAAGGGAGGCTGGTCCATCCGGGCGCACAGGTCCCGGGCCGCGATCCGGCCGCAGGCTGCGTCCAGGGGAACAAGTTCCGCCTCGGGCCGGGGCAGAGCTGCCGCCGCGTCCAGGACGCAGCGCAGGGCCTTGGCGGGAGCGCAAAAAGGCTGTTTCATGAAAAAATCCTCCAAAAGGCCCGGGCGGGGCCTGCTCTGCTATGGCTCAGAGGGCCCGGCCCGGGGATATTCTGTTCAAAGGCAGGTGAAAAAAGCGGAGACGTTTTGATTTTGAAAACCAAAACGCCTCCGCAGAATATCCGCACAATGCCCGGCAAAACAGCAGTTTGCAGCCTGCCACGCCGGTGAAGCCCCCGCCGCTGGCGGCTGCCCTTGCAGTGGCAGCGATCCTGCGGTCAGCACAGGCTCTTGTGTGGGATGGGAGGAGTTCTTTTTTTCAAATTGCAGCGTTTCTTCTGCGGGAAGGCGGCGGGGTTTCCCCCTCCACCCTTGAATGCCGGCCCGGGGTGCCGGACCCTTGGCATTGCGGCGCGGCGTCCTGCCCCCTCCGGGGTTTAGACGCCTTTGCTCAAAGAAGCTCTTGTACCCGTATTCAGTTGTGAAAAGAGATTAGTCGCAGTAATCGTCCACGTCGCTGATGGCCTTGGCATAGCGGCGGGTGAGATACTTGGTAGAGAAGAGGAACCGCTCGTTCTGGTTGTTGGTCAGCTCCTCGATGTCGGCGTATTCCGGACGGGCCTGCATGGCCTGCCAAGTCTGCTCGACCTCCTCCTGAGACAGGTTGTAGGGCGAGCGGCGGAAATACCGCATCGGGGTGGCGCTGGGATAGATGCGGGCGTTGAACCGCACCATCTCGGACACCATGGTGCACAGATCCTTGTCCTCAATGAGCTGGGCAATCATAGCGTAATTGTCGCTCATGTTGGCGTTGGAGTAGTAGTAGATGTCCTTGGCGCCCTTGCGGGACACAATGTCCTGGCACTGGGGATCCTCCGGCATCTGAGCCAGCAGCTCGTCGGCGTTTTCCACCTCGCTCACCAGCAGAGCATGGGGCGTGACCAGCGCGGAGGCGGAGCGGGAGCGGATATAGCCCGCCAGCTCCTGCGCGGGGGTCAGCTGGGGCAGCTCAGGGGCGGTGACGGTGGGCTGATCCGCAAAGGGGTCGTTGGTTGCCTCTGGGGCAGCTGCCAGGAAATCCAGCAGGTCCTGCCCGGCCGGATTCTCCGCGGCGGCTTCCGGGGTGGATGCGGCTGCAGCGTCGGATGCGGCGGCCTGCTTTGCAGCAAGGGCCGCGGTCTCCTTTTCCACGGCGGCGATCACGTCCTCGCCCGTCTTGGCGGCGCTGCCATCAAACACACTTCCGGTCTCCTTCAGGCGGCGGGCGGTCTCGCTGGCGGCGTCCATGTCAAAAACCTCCGATTTGGGCTTTTTCTTGGCTGCCATTTCGGCCTTCTGCAGGTCCAGAATGATCTGCTCCGGGTCCGAGCCGTCCACCGTGGTGGTGTAACCGGGTTTACGTCTGCCAAACAGCATGATTGGTTCCTCTCGTTTCTGAAGTATGGATTATTCTGCGGTGGTCTCGGCAGCAGCGGTGCTCTGGCTGTAGATGCCGCGGGCCTCCAGATCGTCGGCCATGTCGGACAGGCCGAACTTCTCCAGGGTCTCACGGGTGGGAACACCGGTGTTCAGATCCCAGCCGTAGTGGGTGTAGAACATGTCGATGGCCTTCTTCATGTCATCGCGGTCCAGCTTGGTGGTGCCTTCCTCAAAGGCCTGGAAGTCAGGCTCCTTGTCGAAGACCCAGTCGCAGATGGCGTCGTGCTCCTGGCGCAGGTTGGCGCTGCCGCAGTTCAGCTGGAAGCTGATGGCGGTCATGGCACGCAGCATCTGGGTGATCTTCTCGCCGGTCTCCTGCAGGCTGGCCTGGGTGTAGGTCTCGCCGGTGACGGCGGTCATGAAATCGGCCTGCAGATCCAGGTCGCCCTTGTAGTTGCGCTCCTTGGAGGGAGACTGGGTCATGGGCCACATCCAGTTGCACAGGGTGGCGGAGTCGTGGAAATTCTTGTCGTTGACGCAGTAGGCAGCCAGCTTGACCTTGTTCTCGTTGATCGGAGTGTAGGCCTTGGCGCGGTCGTAGCAGCCCTCGCCGAAGAAGTCTTCCATGACCTTCTTGGTCACCTCGAAGGGCGCGCCCGAACCGGTCTCGCAGACGATCTCGTGGACCATGCAGTCACGGTTGTAAACCAGGTTGTACAGCATGCCGACCTGCCATGCCTCAGCAGGGCCGTGGTGGTTGGGATAGCCGTTGTACATCAGGTTGGAGTTGGTGGTGCCGTCGTCGCGGTCCAGCCAGCTCTTGGGCAGGCCGAACTTCTCCATCATGGCCAGGGTGCCCTTGGCGATGACGGACAGGTCGCCCTCGCCGTAAGCCATGCGGCGGATCAGCTCAACCTCCCAGCGGGGATCGCCGGCCTTGCACCACTCCCAGGGCAGGGAATCGTACTCTTCGGCGCTGACGTACTTGAGAGCCTCCTCGCGGGGCAGGTTCAGGAACCACTGCAGGTCGCGGTTCAGGTTGCCGTAGTTGTCCCAGACGCCCATATCGTCCACAGCGTGAGCCCAGGCCAGGTTGATGACCAGCTTGGCGTCGCCCTCGTACTTGAAGTCGTGCAGGCCGTAGGGGTAGACGCGGTCACCGTACAGGACGGGCATGCAGGTGTTGGAGTTGTGGGTGGGCAGATCGTAATCGGCCAGGGGATCGATGTCGTACTCGGTGTAGCAGCGGATGGGGCAGGAGGAGCAGCCGCCGTTCTTGACGGTGTACTCAGCAGCCGGAGCGCCGAAGTCGAAGTAGCCCTTGAAGCAGCGCAGAGCGATCTTGTTGATGTCGTTGTAGGGCTGCTCGCCGGTGTCGATGGGGCCGCCGGGGGCCTTCTTCCACATACGGCCGGGAGCGCCGGACCAGCGGTTCTTGCCGGAGGTGGCGCTGTACTCAGCCCAGCTCTGGGGCTGTGCGGGGACGTTGTGGTTGTTGTTGCCGCCGATCAGGTTGCCCAGCATGTAGTTGGACAGCTCCAGAACCTTCTGGGGATCGGCAACCTTGACGCTGCCGGTGCCGCGGACGGCGATGCCCTTCAGCTTCTTGTTGCCCATGGCGGCGCCCAGGCCGGCGCCGGCGGAGTTGCCGAAGCTGGTGTTCATGGTGGAGTAGTCCACCAGGTGCTCACCGGCGGGGCCGATGGAAGCAGACTCGAACTCGCGGCCGGTCTGCTCGATCAGCCACTTGTTGGAAGCAAAGGTGCCCTTGCCCCAGATAGCGGATGCGTCCTCCAGAGAGACCTGGTCGTCCTCAATGCGCAGGTAGACGGGGGTGGAGGAGATACCGGTGATGACGATTCCGTCGTAGCCGGCATACTTCAGCATGGGGCCGATGTGGCCGCCGATGTGGCCGTCGATGATGGACTTGCCCTTGGACCAGGTGGAACGGAAGGTGACGTTCATGCGGCCGGAGCAGGGCACGCCGGAACCGGTCAGGGGGCCCACACCGAAGATGATGGGGGTCTTCTCATCGTACGGATCCAGATCCATGGGAGCCTCATCGTACATGATGCGGTAGCCCATGCCCATGCCGCCGATATATTCATGGTATTTGGTGTCGTCCTCGGTGGTGATCTCACCGGTGGTCAGGTTGACGCGCAGGATTTTACCTGCCCAGCCATAAGTTTCAGCCATTGTAGTTCCTCCTTACAGTTCCATGTAAGCAGCCTGTGCTGCGCTGGTGACGGCATCCCAGTCCACGATGGACAGAGCGCCGGACGGGCAGCCAGCCACGCAGGCACCGCAGGCGATGCACTTGGACGACTTGCCGGTCTCCGGGTTGACGGTGGGCATGTGCCAGGGGCAGGCCTCGACGCAGGCGCCGCAGCCGATGCACTTGTCGGTATCCACCACGCGGATACCCTGGGCATTGGTGGTGATAGCCTTCTGCGGGCAGGCGTTGCCGCAGGCGGGATCTTCACACTGGCGGCAGGTGTCGGGGAAGTAGACCCAGCAGTTCTCGTCGCCCGACAGCAGGCCGTTGCCGGCGCCGTCCAGGTTCAGGCGGCGCTGGATCTTGACGCGGCTGATGTAAGAGGAGCATACGCCGTCATTGGACAGGGTGCAGTTGATCTCGCAGCGCTGGCAGCCGGTGCACAGGTCTGCATTGACCACCAGCAGGCCCTGGGGCAGAGCCCAGGTGGCCACGGCGCCGCTGTCCACCTGCTCCTGAGAGCAGCCGAAGAGGGACAGCATGGATGCAGAGAGGGTGAGCCCTGCAAGGCTCTTGCCCGAGATCTTCATGAACTGGCGGCGGGTCATGTCAGCCGTCAGAAAATCAATTTTTGCCATAGCTTCTATTCCTCCGTTGAGGTCACTCTGCGCAGAGCACCTCGGTCACATAGAAATACGAATTGTTGACGATGTCCGTTACCGCCGCAGAGGTAATGGTGGCGCCGGACAGGGCGTCCACCTCGGTGAGGTTGGCGCCCACCGCGCCGGACTCGGTCTGGGTCGTGGTCAGACCAGCCTGAGCCATGCGGTAAGCGGCCTGCTGCTCGGGGGTCTGATCGGCGAAGGGTACTGCCTGCTCCTGGCCGTCCATGGCGCTCTTGCTCAGGCCGGCGGTGTACAGGTTGCGCCGTGCCACAGCCTCGGGGCTGGAGTCCAGCGGCGGAGCCAGTTCATCGCTCAGGGGCTGGCCGTTCATGGCCGAGAGGGTCAGACCGGCTGCATACATCTTGCGGGTGGCCTCTGCTTCCGCGGAAGTATCCGACACATTCCACTGGGTGGGGTCGAAGTCCTCGGCGGCAGGAGCTTCCTCCGACGCTGCGCCGGCAGCGGCATAGACTGCACCGGTGGCCGGATCGGTCACGGTGTAGGTTTTGCCTGCCAGCGTGAAGGGAGCCACGCCCTCATACTGGGACGTAAACTCCGGGTTGACGCACTGGCCGCCCAGGGTGTCGGTCTCTCCCTGAGAGAGAATCTCCACCTTGGAAACATTGCCCTCCGCGTCCATGGTCACGGCAGCCTGCACATCGCTCTGGAAGCCTTTTTTGGTTCCCTCCACGCGGTAGCTGCCATCGTCGAGCTGGTACACTGCGCTGATGCCGTAGGCGGCTGCATCCGCCTCAGACACCGGCAGCAGAGTACCTGCAACCGTGGTGCGTGCGTTCTGCAAGGAGATCAGACCGACCGCCATTGCAATGGTCGCAACGCCCATGGCCGCATAGCCCGGCAGTCGTTTGCGCCACAGCGGAGCCGGGGCAAACGGGTTGGTTGCCTGCTTCATGCTATCACCTACCTGTTTTTGTCTGCATAGGGGAAAGATCCCTCCATGAAAATGACCGCTCGGCCTGCTGCAACAAGCGGAACGGTCTCCTCACTGGTATTCTATCATGGGTCTGAAAAGTAAGTCAACGCAAACTGTTAAATTTTTCTCATTTTGTAGCCATCCTTTTACATTTTATGACACAGAGCGCGGGTGCTTCCTGGCGCACAGGAGCTGCAGGCCGTATTTCCCTGCCAAATCCAGGGAGGAAAGGGTGGGCATGCTCTTGCTGACCAGGGCTCCGGCCCCGGCCCGGATGGCTTTTCGCACCATGTCTTCCGGCACCCGGCCGCTGGTGTACAGGATGCACTCAGCCAGCGGCACACCGCCCAGCAGAGCACAGCCCACCGCCTTGTCCAGGGCGTTGTGGCGGCCGATGTCCTCGCACTGGTACAGAATCTGCCCGCGGCGCATGATCAGACAGCTGTGAACCGACCGGGTGGCCTGGTACAGGGGCAGCCCGGCGCTCATGGCAGCGGTCAGGGTGTCCACCCATTCGGGTTCCAGGGCCAGGGAAGGAGAGGGGCGCAGGGAATGCAGTTCCGCAGGCCGGGCCAGAGGCAGGTTGTCGGTGCTGCTGGCCACCTCCTGGACGGCGGCCCGGGGGGCCGCCAGCGGGTGGATCAGCTCCACCTCGATTCGGGACCCGTCGGCGCAGACCGAAATCCGGTCCACCTCTCCGGCCGATGCGATCCAGCCCTCGGTCAGCAGACGGCCCAGCGCCATTTGGGGCAGCAGCGCCGGGGTGCACACTACCCGGAAGGCAGGCTGTCCGTTGACCAGGATGGAAGCCGCATGCTCACAGGCCAGCACCGCCGGGGTGCCGTCCGGCAGCCGGGCCGGGCCGCAGCCCGGCCGGGACCCAAAGGCATCATAAATCTGCATAGGCCTTATTCTCCTATATAGGTAAAGCGGGGCTGCACCTTGCCGTCCCGGTCCACCTGCTCGCACCACATGGAGGCCGGACGCACCCACAGGCCGCCCTCCCCATACAGGGGACGGTAGACCACCATTTCTTCTTCGGTCTCGCTGTGGCGGGCCATCCCGATCACTTGGTATTCGTTTCCCTTGAAATGGCGGTAACGCCCGGGCCGGACATCGTACTGAAAAGGCTTCATAGTCATTCTCCTGTTTTGTGTGATTCTCCTGGCTGTGCGCCGGTCAAAAGTCATATCCTTCGGGTATTATACCATGTTTTCCAGCCGACCGCAAAACAGGGGAGAGCCTGCTGCTCTGCAAAACAAAAAGCGGGCGCCCTGTCAGGACGCCCGCCGGCTGCCGGATAAAACAAAAGACGATCTCATTTCTGAGATCGTCTTGGTGCGGATAAGAGGACTTGAACCTCCACCGAGTTGCCCCGATTAGAACCTGAATCTAACGCGTCTGCCAATTCCGCCATATCCGCATATTTTGTTTTGTTTGTGTTGTCTGGTCGCCCGGAACGTTTGCTATTATAGCGCAAAAGGCGGCGGTTGTCAACAGGCTTTTTCAAATTTTTCTGACAAATTTTCGGGCGGATTTTGCTGCATTCTGCGCGCTGCAAATATGGTACAATAAAATCCATCTTATCGCATCAAAGGAGAAGCATGGAATGAATGTTGTGATTTTTGCAGCGGGCGCGCTGCTGATGCTGGTGATGGGCCTGCGGGCCACCAAAAGCCGCCGCGCGCTGGTAACCAGAGGGGAGAAGGTCCAGGCCCAGGTGGCCGGCACCATCCAGACCCGGGAGGGCATATCCCTGGCGCTGGAGTTTACCACGCCGGCGGGCAATACCCGCCGTCTGCCCTACCCCATGCCCCGCAAGGCCAAGGGCTTTTCCCAGGGCAGCCAGGTGACCCTCTACTATGACCCCGACCACCCCGAAAAGGTCTATGTGGAGGGGGACAAGGCGGTGCTGGGCGCCGAGGCGATTTATTATGTGCTGGCGGCGCTGCTGCTGTTGCTGGGCTTTGTGCTGATGGGAATGTAAGGGGGAGAACGCAATGCTTTTGGAACATCTCTATCAGGGCGAGCCGGGGGCCTGGAAGATCACTTTCCGGGCCGATGCAGAGGAATTGGGCCGGGCCCTGGCGGCCCAGCAGGCCGCCCACCCCGAACAGTCCAAAGAGGACCAGCTGGCCGAGGCGGTCAACGCGGCGATTCTGGCGCCGGATGGCTTTTCGCCGGTCTGGGCTCAGGCAGTGGCCCAGGCGGATCTGGTGCCGGTGACCGACCCGGACTTCAGCCTGCTGGCGGTCAACGAGGAAGAGGGATTCCGGGCGGAGGCGGAGTTTTTCGCCCTGCCGCCCCTGACCCTGGGCCGGTATACCGGCTTTGTCCAGGCCATTGAGCCCCGGCCCATCCGCCGGCTGACCCTGGAGCTGGAAATCAACCAGCGCCACGGCGCCGAGGACCGGGCCGCCGACGAGGCCGGCAAAGCCGCCCTGCGCCAGCGGGTGACGGCGGAGATTTACGCCAGACGGTGCCAGCAGGCCCGGCTTTTGGCCGAGCGGAAACTGGTGTCCCAGCTGGGCGACCAGGTCACCGGCCCCCTGCCCAAACAGCTGGTGGCGGGGAATTACTTTGCCGAGCAGCGCCGCTTCAACCTGAGTCTGCAGGCCCAGCGGGTCAACTTTGACCAGTACCTGCAGGTCCGGGGCCAGACGGTGGAAGAATTCCGGGCCGAGCTCCACGCCGAGGCCGAGCGGAACCTCCGCAGCCGTCTGGGCCTGCTGATGGTGGCGGACAAGGAGGGCTTCTGGCCCACCCAGGAGGAGGTCCAGGCACAGCTGGAAGCCTGGGACCCTCGCCGGGACGGGGAAAAGACCTTCCCCGCCAACGACGCCCGAAAGGTCCGTCAGAAACTGGCCGCCCAGCGGGCCGCCGCCTACATTGTGGCCCACTCCACCCTGCTGGACCCTCCGGCAGAACCCACGGTGGTGGACACCCTGTAAAAAATGACCAGAAAAAACGCCCCTGCTTCCCGAAAGGGAGGCAGGGGTGTTTTGGCAGGAAGGCCCATGGAATGGGCCGGGGAATGGCAATTTACCAGCGGGAACCCATGTCGGTGAAGGCCATCAGGATGCAGTCAATCCCGAAGGCAATGAGCAGGAACGCCACCAGATACCCCACCGTAAACAGGGCCAGGAAGGGCTGGAACAGCATCATAAAGCCCAGAATCAGCCCCAGGATGTTCACGATCAGGGAGAAATAGTAGTAGAAGGAGCCGCCCAGCAGCCGGATGATGCCCACATGGGTCAAGCGGCTGATGCAGTGGGTGATGAACCACAGGGGGAACAGGAGGGAGACAATGCCCTCCGCGATGCCGGGGTAGGCCAGCAGGGCGATGCCGGTCATGATGCTCAGAATGCCGGACACCAGCGAGATGACCGGCCCAAAGCCGGTGAACCGCTCCTCCTTGATGTAAATGACAATGTCATAGATGCCGGTGACCACGGCGGCGATGCCGTAGAGGACCGCAATGCCGGTGAACATGCTGCGGGGCCGTATAAAGGTGAAGGCGCCCAGCAGAATCAGACAGATTCCCATCAGGAACTGGCTCCAGCCAAAACCGGAACGACCTCTCATTGCTGTGCGCCCCCTTCCGCCAGAAGCTGCATGAATTCTTCGCCGGTGATGGTCTCTTTTTCGTACAGGTGCCGGGCCAGACGGTCCAGGGCCTCCCGGTTGTCCGCCAGAATCTTGCGGGCTTTGGCGTGCTGCTGCTTGACCAGGGCCACCACCTTCTGGTCGATGGCCTGCTGGGTCTCGGCGGAACAGGCCAGAGAGGTGTCTCCGCCCAGATACTGGTTGTTCACCGTCTCAAAGGCCACCATATCGAATTCGTCGTTCATGCCGTAGCGGGTGATCATGGCCCGGGCCAGCTTGGTGGCCTGCTCGATGTCGTTGGAAGCGCCGGTGGTGATCTGGCCAAAGACCTCTTCCTCGGCGGCCCGGCCGCCGGTGAGGGTGGCGATCTTGTCCTCCAGCTCCTCCTTGGTCAGCAGGTTCTTGTCGTTCTGCTCCACCTGCATGGTGTAGCCCAGCGCACCCGAGGTGCGGGGGATGATGGTGATTTTCTGCACCGGCGCCGAGTGGGACTGTTTGGCCGCCACCAGGGCGTGGCCGATCTCATGGTAGGCCACCACCTTTTTCTCCTGGTCCGAGAGGATGGCGTTTTTCTTCTGGTAGCCTGCGATGACCACCTCGATGCTCTCCTCCAGGTCGGCCTGGCATACGGTGGTCCGGCCGGCCCGCACCGCCCGCAGGGCGGCTTCGTTGATGATGTTGGCCAGCTCGGCGCCCGAGGTGCCGGCGGCCATCCGGGCGATGGTGTGGAAGTCCACATCCGGCTCGGTCTTGATCTTGCGGGCGTGGACTTTCAGGATGGCTTCACGGCCGGCCAGGTCGGGCAGCTCCACCGGTACCCGGCGGTCAAACCGGCCGGGCCGGGTCAGGGCGGGGTCCAGGGATTCGGGCCGGTTGGTGGCCGCCAGAATGATGACGCCGTTGTTCCCCTCAAAGCCGTCCATCTCGGTCAACAGCTGGTTGAGGGTCTGCTCCCGCTCGTCGTTGGAGCTCAGCTGGCCGTCGCGCTTTTTGCCGATGGCGTCGATCTCATCAATGAACACAATGCAGGGGGCTTTTTCCTTGGCCTGCTTGAACAGGTCGCGCACCTTGGATGCGCCCATGCCCACAAACATCTCCACAAACTCCGAGCCGGAGATGGAGAAGAAGGGGACTCCGGCCTCGCCGGCAACGGCCTTGGCCAGCATGGTCTTGCCGGTGCCCGGAGGGCCCACCAGCAGGACGCCCTTGGGCATCGAAGCGCCCACGTCGGTGTATTTCTTGGGGTTGTGGAGATAGTCCACGATCTCGGCCAGGTTTTCCTTGGCCTCATCCTCGCCGGCCACATCCGCGAACCGGATGCCGTCCGAGGACTGGACATAGACCCGGGCGTTGCTCTTGCCCATGCCGAAGGACATGGCGTTTTTGCCGCCCATCTGCTCCATCATCTTTTTGCTCATGTACTGCCCCAGGCCGATGAAAATCACCAGCGGCAGCACAAAGGAGAGCAGGAAGCTCAGGATGGGGGAACCCTCGTCCCCCACATCGCTGGCAAAGGTTGCGCCGGACTCGTGAAGCCGTTCGGTGAGGCCCGGGTCGTACATGACGCCGGTCTGATAGATCTTGGAGTCGTCTTTGTTGGTAAAGGTGATCTCGTTGTCGGTGATCTCTACCCGGCCAATGTCCTGCTCCTCGATCATGTCCATGAAGGTGCCGTAATCGACGGTCTCGATCTGCGGCGCCATCAGGAAGGTCGGCACAATCATATTGAACAGAAACAGGATGGCAAGCACCAGCACATAGTAGTAGATCAGAGGCTTTTTGGGACTTTTGACTTCTTTCATACTGCAGTCTCCTCCTCTGGGTGGATTGTACGTTACCGTACAATTTTCTTGACATGCTAAGTGTAGCCCTGTTATGCGGCACAGGCATGGATAAAGTGTTAAAAAAGTGAAAACAAAAGCGCCCCCGCGCCCGGAGGGCGCAGGAGCGCGAAAAAACAGGGATCAGGAGGCGCTGTCGGCCTGGTCCACCCCTTCAAACTGGCTGTTGTACAACTTGGCATAAAAGCCGTCCTGAGCCAGCAGGGTGTCGTGGGTGCCCTGCTCGATGATCTTGCCGTCCCGCATCACCAGGATGACGTCGGCCTCCCGGATGGTGGACAGCCGGTGAGCCACAATAAAGCTGGTGCGGCCCTGCATCATTTTGGCGAAGGCCTTCTGGATGCGGACCTCGGTGCGGGTGTCGATGGAGCTGGTGGCCTCGTCCAGAATCAGCATGGGGGGCAGGCAGAGCATGACGCGGGCAATGCACAGCAGCTGTTTCTGGCCCTGGCTGATGTTGCCGCCGTTCTCGGCCAGAACGGTGTCGTAGCCCTCAGGCAGACGGCAGATGAAGCTGTGGGCGTGGGCGGCCTTGGCGGCGGCGATGATTTCCTCGTCGGTGGCGTCGGGCTTGCCGTAGGCGATGTTCTCCCGGACGGTGCCGGCCCGCAGCCAGGTGTCCTGCAGGACCATGCCGTAGCTGCCCCGCAGAGAGGCCCGGGTGGCCTGGCGGATGTCGGTGCCGGCCACCGAGATGCTGCCGCCGTCCACGTCATAGAACCGCATCAGCAGGTTGATGAGGGTGGTTTTGCCGCAGCCGGTGGGGCCCACAATGGCGATCCGCTGGCCGGGCTGGACGTCCAGGGTGAAATGCTCGATCAGGGGCCGGTCGGGCAGATAGCGGAAGGAGACGTCCTGCAGCTGGACGTGGCCGTCGGGGGTCAGAGTGACGGCGTCTGCCGCCTCGGGGATCTGGTCCTGGGCGTCCAGCAGGGCAAACACCCGGGCCGCACAAGCCAGGGCGTTCTGCAGCTCGGTGACCACGCCCGAAATCTCGTTGAAGGGCTTGGCGTACTGGTTGGCGTAGCTGAGGAAGACGCTCAGCTGGCCGATGGTGATGCCTCCCGCCACGGCGTAGAAGGCGCCCACCAGACCTACGCCGGCATAGACGATGTTGTTGACAAAGCGGGTGGCGGGGTTGGTCAGGCTGGAGAAGAAGGTGGCTTTCAGGCTGACATCCTGCAGCCGCTGGTTTACCTCGTCAAAGGCGGCCATGCTCTCGGCCTCGTGGCCAAAGGCCTGGACCACCTTCTGGCCCTCGATCATCTCGTTGACCAGGGCGGTCTGCTCGCCCCGGACGGCGCTCTGCTGGTGGAAATAGCCGTAAGAGTGCCGGGCGATGAAGCCCGCCACCACCAGACTCAGGGGGGTAATCAGCACCACCACCAGGGAAATCAGCACATTCTCCCGGAACATGAACAGCAGGGTGCCCAGAATGGTCAGCACGCCGGTGAACAGCTGGGTGAAGCCCATCAGCAGGCCGTCGGCAAAGGTGTCCACGTCGGCCACCATCCGGCTGACGATGTCGCCGGAGAGGTGGCTGTCCAGATAGGACAGGGGCAGGGACTGGATTTTGTGAATGGCGTCGTTGCGCAGGTCCCGGGTCACCGAGAAGGTGATCTTGTTGTTGCAGACGCTCAGCAGCCACTGGGCCAGGGCGGCCAGCACCATCACCACCAGAATTTGCAGGATGATGCCCCACACCCCCGAGCGGTCCACCTGGCCGGGACCAATCATCAGGTCGATGGCGTCGCCGCACAGCAGAGGAATATACAGCTGGGCCGCCACGCTGACGGCGGCCACCAGCAGGCTGCCCGCCACAAAGATGCGGTAGGGGCGGATATAGGCCAGCACCCGGCGCATGGCCTCCTGGCTCTCGGCCGAGGACAGAGGACTCTTTTTCTTGGGATTACTCATGCCGGGGCACCCCCTTTCAGCAGTTCGGACGGCTTCTTGAACTGGCTCTCATAGATTTCCTGATAGACGGGGCAGCGCTCCAGCAGTTCGCTGTGGGTGCCGCAGCCCACCATGTGGCCGTCGTCCAGCACCAGAATCCGGTCGGCGTGCTGGAGGCTGGCGGCCCGCTGGCTGACGATAAAGACGGTCATGCTGCCGGGCAGGGCGGCGATGGCCTTCCGGAGGGCGGCGTCGGTGGCAAAGTCCAGAGCGCTGGCGCTGTCGTCCAGAATCAGGATGTCGGGTTTGGACACCAGAGCCCGGGCGATGGTCAGGCGCTGGCGCTGGCCGCCCGAGAAGTTCCGGCCGCCCTGTTCCACCGGCTCGTCCAGACCCAGAGGCTTGGACCGGACGAATTCAGCGGCCTGGGCGGTTTCCAGAGCCGCCCACAGGTCGGCGTCGGTGGCGCTGCGGTTGCCCCAAAGCAGGTTGGAACGGATGGTGCCGGTGAACAGCTGGGCTTTCTGCATGACGACGCCCACCCGGCTGCGGAGCATCTCCCGGGGCCAGGCCGAGGCCGGCCGGCCGAACAGTTCCACTGCGCCGTCGGTGGCGTCGTAAAAGCGGGGAATCAGGTTCACCAGACTGGACTTGCCGGCGCCGGTGCCGCCGATGACGCCGATGGTTTCCCCCCGGCGGGCGGTAAAGGTGATGCCGGTGAGGCTGGGTGCGCCGGCTCCGGCGTAGGTCAGGCCCACATGGTCAAAGCGGACGGCGTCCCCGTCGCGGGCGGGAGCCTTGCCGGTGATGACCTGGGGGAAGGCCATGCCGGGCTTGGTGTTCAGGATGGCCTGGACACGGCCCGCGCTGGCCACCGCCTTGCTGATCTGAACAATCAGGTTGGCCAGCTTGACCAGCTCCACCAGGATCTGGTTCATATAGTTCACCAGGGCGATCAGGTCGCCCGAGGCCATCCGGCCCACGTTGATCTCGATGGCGCCGGTGTAGAGCAGGGCCACAATGGCCAGGTTGATGAGCACATAGGTCAGGGGATTGGTCAGGGCGGACAGATGGCCCACCTTGAGCTGGAGAGTGGTCAGGCCGCCGTTGGTCTCCTCAAAGCGCTGGGTCTCGCTGGCCTCCTTGCCAAAGGCGCGGATCACCCGGACGCCGGTGAGGTTTTCCCGGGTGAGGCCCAAGACCTTGTCCAGCTTGCCCTGTACCTTTTTGTACAGGGGATGGGTGACGGCCATGATGCTGAACACCACCACCGACAGCGCCGGAATGGTCACCACAAAGATCAAGGCCGCCTGGATGTTGACGGTGAAGGCGCAGACCATGGCGCCGATCACCACGAAGGGACTGCGCAAAAACAGGCGCAGGAACATATTCAGGCCGCTCTGCACCAGGTTGATGTCGCTGGTCATCCGGGTGATGAGGGTGCTGGTGCCGATGGTGTCCATCTCGGAGAAGCCCAGAGACTGGATGTGGGCAAACAGGGCGTGCCGCAGGGCGGTGGCATAGCCCACCGCCGCCTTGGCGGAGAAATACTGGGCGGTGACGCTGCAGGCCAGGCCCACCAGAGCCAGCAACAGCAGCAGCCCGCACCGTGTCAGAATGTAGCGGGAATCGCCTGCGGCGATGCCCACGTTGACGATGTCGGCCATCACCAGAGGAACCAGCAGGTCAAAGCAGGCCTCCAGCATCTTGAACAGGGGGGCGATGAAGCTCTCCTTTTTGTAGCCGTTCAGATAGACAAGCATCTGTTTCAAATGAATAACGCTCCTTTCCCGGCGCTTTGTCACTGTAATGTGATTGGTTTTGATTTCATTATACCGCTCGGCGGGCGAAATTACCAGATATAAGTCCTGATTTTCGGCAAAAGAGCCAAGACCGCGTTTCAGCTCCCCGGGAACTGGTTGTCGAAAGGGAAAAATCCTGCTATACTAAAGCAAATACAGAAAAAAAGCCTTAAACGCCGTCCTTCAGGGGCAGAAAAACTGCTCGGGACGGCCCCGGGAAACGCCGGAAGGACGCGGCTCCGCCGCGGGCGTTCCCGGAGGGCGTGCCGTCTGCGGCGCGCCGATGGAGAGGCAGGAGGTCACCCATGGCAAGCGGGAAGAAACAGATCCGGTACCGGCCGGTCAAAAACCGGAGAAAAGAGCCTGCGCCGCTGCGGTACAGCCCGGTGTTTACCGGGTGCCCGGCGGTGGAACTGGCCATCCAGCGGCTGTATCAGGCGGGGGACGCCGAGCGGGAAAACCGCTTCTGGGCCCTCATCAAGGGGCTGAACTATGCCCTGCAGATGCAGACCCAGGTGCTGGTGCCGGTTCAGCTGTCCCCCGGCGGGCAGCGGAGCCAGTTCAGCTGGGCGGGCAGTCCCATCCCGGCCCAGCGGGCGGAAGGACTGCCCTTCTGGGTGCTCACCACCCCCAAGGGTCAGAAGATGCTGCCGGTGTTCACCAAGCCGGAGGAGGCGGACGGCAACCCCGCCACGTTGGGCCTGCCGGTGGTGCAGCTGCCCTTCCAGCAGGTGCTGGAGGACGCTCTGGGCCGGGAGGACTGGACCGGCCTGGTGGTGAATCCCTGGGGCAGGTCGGCCGCGCTGGACAAGAGCATCATGCGGGGCCTGGTGTATGCCCGGGGCGGTGAGGATACCCCCGGCGAGGCCGAAACCCGCCGCGGGCAGGAACTGGCCGGCCAGGGCAAATGGGAGGAGGCGGAGCCCCTCTTCGCCACGGCGGCGGCCCTGGATTATCCCGAGGGCATCCGGCGTCTGGCCGAATGCTATGACCGGGGCCTGGGCATCGCCAAAGACCGCCGCAAGGCCCTGAGCCTGTGGAAAAAGGCCGCCGCCCGGGGGGATGTGCTGGCCCAGGTGGCTCTGGGGGACCGGTACGGCGCAGGCACCGCCCGGACCCCGGGGGACCCTGGCAAGGCCCTGATGGCCTACCGCAAGGCCCGGTCCATGGCCGAGATGGATATGGATATCACCAGCTGGCCGGTGGTGTGCCTGCGGCTGGCCCAGACCGAGGCCAGCAGCACCGACACCGACCGGATGGTCCGGCTTCTGGCCGAGGCCATCCACGGACTGAATCTGCTGTCCCGGGAGGAGAAGGACGAGGCGGTGGAGCGGGAACTGCGCACCGCCGTCCGGGAGATGCAGGCCTATATCCGCAAGACCTACGCCGGCACCGCGGGGCTTCCCGAGCGGATGAAGGAGCTGGAAGCCCAGGTGAACATAGAATCTTTACATTTAAGCTGAAAAACAGCCATATTCACACGCTACAATAAAGGGGAAACAAAGACTGAAATCGGGACGCGCGTTTTGTCCCGGCATAGGCATAGAAGGAAAAGAGGGTTTCACATATGGGCAAAGTGATCGGGATCGACCTGGGCACCACCAATTCCTGTGTGGCGGTGGTAGAGGGCGGCAAGCCGGTGGTCATCACCAACGCCGAGGGCGAGCGCACCACCCCGTCGGTGGTGGCATTTACCAAGGACGGAGAGCGTCTGGTGGGCGGCGCGGCCAAGCGCCAGCTGGCCACCAACGCAGGCCGGACGGTGTCCAGCATCAAGCGCCGGATGGGCAGCGACTACCGGGTGCATATCGACGGCAAGGATCTGACTCCCCAGGAGATCAGCGCCATGATTCTGTCCAAGCTGCGCCGGGACGCCGAGAGCTATCTGGGCGAGAAGGTCACCGAGGCGGTCATCACGGTGCCGGCCTACTTTGACGACAGCCAGCGCAAGGCCACCCAGGATGCCGGCCGCATTGCGGGCCTCAACGTCCTGCGGATCATCAACGAGCCCACCGCTGCCGCAGTGGCCTATGGTCTGGACAACGAGGCCCCTCAGAAGATTCTGGTCTATGACCTGGGTGGCGGCACCTTCGACGTGTCCATCATTGAGATCGAGGACGGCACCTTTACGGTGCTGGCCACCGGCGGCGATACCCGGCTGGGCGGCGACGACTTTGACGCCCGGATCGTGGACTGGCTGGTGCAGGAGTTCAAAAAGACCGACCGCATCGACCTGACCCGGGACCCCGCCGCCATGGGCCGTCTGAAAGAGGAGGCCGAAAAGGCCAAGAAGGAGCTGTCCAGCGCCCCCTCGGCCCAGATCAATCTGCCCTTTATCGCGGTGGGCAAGGATGGCCCCCATCACATCGACGCCACCCTGACCCGTCCGCAGTTTGAGATGATGACCAGCGACCTGCTGGCCCGCACCATCGAGCCGGTGAACAACGCCCTGCGGGATGCAGGACTGTCGGCCTCCGATCTGGGCCGGGTCCTGCTGGTGGGCGGCAGCACCCGGATGCCGGCGGTGACCCGCCAGGTGAAGGAGCTGCTGGGGATGGAGCCCAGCCACACCCTCAACCCCGACGAGTGCGTGGCCATGGGCGCCGCCATCCAGGGCGGCCTGCTGCAGGGCGGCGGCAAGCTGGCCGGCGCCACCGGCGCGGCAGCGCAGGGCCTGGTCCTGATGGACGTCACCCCCCTGACCCTGTCCATTGAGACCCTGGGCGGCATCGCCACCCCCCTCATCACCCGCAACAGCATGATCCCCACCCGCAAGAGCCAGATTTTCACCACCGCCCGTCCCATGCAGACCTCGGTGGAAATCAACGTCCTGCAGGGAGAGCGCCGCTTTGCCAAAGACAACAAGTCTCTGGGCAAGTTCAAGCTGGGCGGCATTCGGGCCGGGTTCTCCTCCAAGCCCCAGATCGAGGTGACCTTTGACATCGACGTCAACGGCGTGGTGAAGGTCTCGGCCAAGGATCTGGGCACCGGCCGGGAACAGAACATCACCATCACCGGTTCCACCAACCTGTCCGAGAGCGAAATCCAGCGGGCCATGGCGGACGCCGCCGCCTATGAGGCGGAGGACAGCCGCCGGAAGGGCCGTCTGGAGCTCCACAACCAGGCCGAGATTCTGGCCTATAAGGTGGACGAGGCCCTCTCCAAGTGCAAAAAGGAGATCGACAAAGAGGAAAAGAACCGGATCAAGGCGGATCTGGCCGCCCTGCGCAAGAGCATCCGCAAGGACCACCCTGAGAAGATGAACGACGCCGAGGAGGCCGCCCTCCGCCAGGCCAAGGAAACCCTGGAGGCCAGCGCCAGCCATCTGATGATCCTCTACACCCAGGAGACCGGCACCGACGCCGGCTCGGAAAACAGCAACCTGTAATTTTTCACCCTTCCCCGGCAGCCTGTGGAAAACATGGGCTGCCGGTTTTTTGCTGGATGGGTTCGAGTATCTTCGTCAGAAATAACCCAACAAAAAAACCGGCAGGCAGTGCACGGGGCACCGTCTGCCGGGTTTTTGTTGCTATCAGAGCATTTTGGACAGGAATGCTTTCAGCCGGGGGTTCTTGGGGTTGGAGAACAGCTCCTCAGGGGGCTCGTCCTCCTGGATGGTTCCCTCATCAATGAAGATCACCCGGTTGGACACCTCGCGGGCAAAGCCCATCTCGTGGGTGACCACCAGCATGGTGATGCCGGTGTGGGCCAGCTCCTTCATCAGGGCCAGAACCTCGCCCACCATCTCGGGGTCCAGGGCCGAGGTGGGCTCGTCGAACAGGATCACGTCGGGGTCCATGGCCAGGGCCCGGGCGATGGCGATGCGCTGCTGCTGGCCGCCGGACAGGCTGGCGGGGTAGACGTCGGCTTTGTCCGACAGGCCTACGCGGGCCAGCAGTTCCTCCGCCTTCTGGGCGGCTTCCTCCTTGGACTTCAGCTTCAGGAGGGTGGGGGCCATGCAGAGGTTTTCCTTCACCGTCATGTGGGGGAACAGGTTGAAGTGCTGGAACACCATCCCCATCTTCTGGCGCAGCTTGTCGATGTGGTCCTCGTTGACCTCGATGCCCTCAAACTTGATGACGCCGCCGGTGGGCTTTTCCAGCCGGTTCAGGCACCGCAGAAAAGTGGATTTGCCGCAGCCCGAGGGGCCGATCAGGCAGACCACGTCGCCGCGGTAGATGTCAATGTCAATCCCTTTCAGGACGTCCAGGGTGGGGGTCAGGCCCTTGTAACCCCGCTTTTTCTCGCCGCCGTAGGTCTTTTTCAGCCCGCGGACTTCGATGATTTTTTCTTTAGCGGTCACTGCGTGCCAGCCTCCCTTCCATATAATTCAGCAGTTTCTCCAGGCAGAGCACCAGCACCAGATAGATCACAGCCACCGAGATATAGGGGAAGAAGGCGCTGTAGGTGCGGCTGCGGACGATGTCGCCGGCCTTGGTCAGATCCTGCAGGGCGATGTAGCCGCTGATGGAGGTCTCCTTCAGCAGGACGATGACCTCGTTGCCCAGGGCGGGCAGCACGTTCTTGACCGCCTGGGGCAGGATGATTTTCCAGGTGGCCTGGGTGTAGTTCAGGCCCAGGCTGCGGGCGGCCTCCATCTGTCCCGGAGGGATGCTCATGATGCCGCTGCGGAAAATCTCGGCCACATAGGCGCCGCTGTTGATGCCGAAGGCCAGGATGGCCACCGGCATCTTGTCGATCTTCACCGAGCCGAAGATGACAAAGTACATGATCAGCAGCTGGATCATGGTGGGGGTGCCGCGGATGACGGTCAGATAGACCTTGGCCAGGGCGTTCAGGATCCGCAGACGACCGGTCTGGTCATAGGTGGTGCGGATGTAGGCCAGAATGAAACCCAGCACAACGCCCAGAGCCGCCGCCGCAAAGGCGACAATCAGGGTGGTTTTCAAACCGTTCAGAAACAGCAGATAGCGCTGCTCTGTGATAAAGGTGGCGGTAAACTCGCTGACAAGCTCCGCCCACAGGTTTTGGAACATGGACATGGAATCCTCCTTGCAGGGCAGACGGGGTGGAACAAATATGCACAGATTTTGAATTTTTATGCATATATACATAAAGAGAAGGGACAGATCCAGGATTCGCACCCGGGCTCTGTCCTCCGCATCTCTTATAAAACCACAAAAATTGCAGTTTGTAAAGAGTTTTTCTCTTTTTTAGAGATCGCTTACTTCAGCACGATGATGGCCTGTGCAGCGGTGCAGTAGGTATCGGTGAAGTCGATCTGCTCCTGGCGCTCCTCGGTGATGGTCATGCCGGCCATGCCGAAGTCAGCCTTGCCGCTGTTGACGGCAGCGATGATGGAGTCGAACTCCATGTCCTCGATCTGCAGCTCGTAGCCCAGCTTGTCGCACAGAGCCTTGCCGAACTCAGCGTCGATGCCCACGATCTCGCCGTTCTCGATGTACTCATAGGGCTCGAAGGCGGCGTTGGTAGCCATGACCAGGGTGCCGTTGGGGTACTCGGTGCCTTCGGGAGTGGTGTAGCCCTCGGCGCCCTCCACCTTGGCGATGTACTTGTCCAGGATGGCGTCCAGAGTGCCGTCCTCCTTCAGCTCAGCGATGGCGGTGTTGAAAGCCTCGGTCAGGTCGGGGTTCTCCTTGCTGACGGCGATGGCGTAGCTCTCCTCAGCGAAAGCGGTGTCCAGGGTGGTCAGCTGATCGGGGTTGGCCTCGACGAAGTTCTTGGCCACCTGGTCGTCGATGCAGACGGCGTCGATCTTGTTGGTCAGCAGAGCCTGCACAGCGTCAGCGCCCTTGTTGTACTGCTCGACGCTGGCGATGCCCAGCTTGTCCTCGCCCTCGCCCACTTCTTCGCTCATCAGCAGGTCGCCGGTGGTGCCCAGCTGGACGCCCACGACCTTGCCGGCCAGGTCGTCCAGGGTCTGGATGGCCTGGGTGGAGGAAGCAGCAGAGTCAGCGGCGGAAGCAGCGCTGCTGGCGGTGCTGGAAGCGGCGGTGGAAGAGCTGGAGCTGGAGCAGGCGGTCAGAGCCATAGCGGCGGAAATACCGGCAGCCACCAGGAAGCTGCGGCGAGAAATCTTCTTCATATTCATACACTCCTCTTATCTTGCAAAAAACAAATTCATGCAGGGGCGGGCGACCCGCCCATAGGCCGCAAACACACGATGCGGCGTTTAGTCGGGAATCCTCCCGACGACAACCAGTAGTATAGTTTGTACAAATTGAAAAGTCAAGCCTTGTGCAGAAAACACGAGTGATTTGAAACCAATTTGAGATAACTTATACGCAAATCGATCTGAATCGTCGTATATATGCAAATTACTTTGGGCCCCTTCCAGCAAAAAAGCCCCCGCCTGAAAAGGCGGAGGCCAAAACCAGGGGACTTACAGATAGCGGGCGATTTCCTCGGCGCTGCGCTTGGGGACGCAGTAGTCCCGGTTGTCGTCCAGGTAATATTTGACGCCGGTGGCCACCGTCAGGGGAACGACCCGGGCGTCGTGGGTGGGATAGCCCAGGGCCACCATGGTGTGGAGCTTTTCAGTCTCAGACAGGCCCAGCAGCTGGGTCAGGCGGGGACGGTCGATGGCGCCCATGATGCAGCTGCCCACACCCTTGGCCCAGGCGGCCAGGGTCAGGTTGGCCAGAGCAATGCCGGTGTCGGTGTCCAGGTCCCCGGGAATGGTGGTGTCCTGCACCACCGCCACAAACAGGGTGGGCAGCTCCTCCGGCTTGGGGGTGCCCTGCTCGGGAGGCAGATAGGCGGCCCACTTCACCAGGGGCTGGATGCGGGCCACGTCCTCGGGCTTGGCGGCGATGACCAGCCGGACAGCCTGCCGGTTGGCCCCGCAGGAGGACAGGCGCACTGCCTCAATCATGTCGGCGATGACGTCGGCCGGCACCGGCTTTTGGGCAAAACGGCGGTAGGTGCGGCGGGTGGCGAGAAGTTCCATGATGTCCATTTCAGCGTTCTCCTTTCCGGATGATGGGGGTTAGTCGGGCCGGCCCTGCAGCAGGTCGGCCAGACTGCGGACGGTGAGGCCGTTCCGGCCGGTGACGGTTTCGGCGTGGAGCAGAGAGGACAGGACGCTCTCCTCCACGCACTCGGCAGCGGCGCGGAACAGGAGATCCATTTTGTTTTCTGCCGCTGCCCGCAGAGGCACCAGGTCGCTCTGGGGGTAGTGGGAGATGCGGTTGCCGGTGGAGAAGGCGATGACGATTTCGCCGCTGCCGTTGCCGCAGTAGGAGCCGGTGCGGCTCAGGCCCACAATGGCACGGCGGGCGATCCGGCCCAGCTGCCGCTCGGACAGGGGAACATCGGTGGCCAGCACCGTGATGATGGAGCCCTTGTCCTCGTGGGGCGGCACCTGGGCGGCCTGTTCCAGACGCTGGGCCACCGGCACCCCTGCCACAATCAGGTCGTCGAACTTGGCGTGGTTGGACAGAACCAGCGCGCCCATGTGGTAGGTCTGGCCGTCCAGTTCCACCGCCCGGGAGGAGGAGCCGATGCCGCCTTTCAGGCCGTGGCACCGCATTCCGCGGCCGGCGCCCACGGCGCCCTCGGCAAAGTCGGCGCGGCAGTCGGCCAGGGCCGCAAGGGCGTCCGCCTCGGTGACGTGGAGGCCCCGGATGTCGTTCAGGCCGCTGTCGTTGCACTCGCACACCACCGGGTTGACGCTGCCGGTGGTCTCGCAGATGTCGGGGCAGCGGTCCAGCATGTACTTCACCAGGGCGGTGGCGGCGGTGCCCACGCTCAGGGTGTTGGTGAACAGGATAGGGGTTTCCAGGGTGCCCAGCTCATCAATCTGCACCAGGCCGATGGTCTTGCCAAAGCCGTTGATGACATGGGACGCCGCCAGGACTTTTTCGTGAAAGGTGTCCCCGGGATGGGGCAGCAGGGCGGTGACGCCGGTCTGGACGCCGCCCCGGGACAGGGTGCAGTGGCCCACCGTCACCCCGGGCACGTCGCTGATTTTGTTGAGGGGGCCGTGGGGCAGGCTGCCCACCCGGAACCCCCAGCGGGATTCGATACCCATAGAGAAAACCTCCTGAAAAAACAGGGCCCTGTCGGGCCCTGTGAAAGATCAGACGCTGTCCAACTTGTCCAGGTCGTAGGGTGTGTTCTGATAGACGTAGTAGTTCAGCCAGTTGGAATAGAGCAGGTGCGCATGGGCCCGCCAGCGGAAGATGGGGGGCTGGCTGGGGTCGTCGTTGGGATAGTAGTTCTTGGGGGGCGCAATGGGCAGCCCCTTGGCTACATCCCGGCGGTACTCGGCGTCCAGGGTCAGCTGGTCGTACTCGGGGTGGCCGGTGACGAAAATCTGACGGCCGTTCTCGGTACTCAGCAGGAAGGGCCCTGCCTCGTCGCTGGAGGCCAGCACCCGGAGGGCCGGGCAGCTCTTTACGTCCTCCACGCAGATGCCGGTGTGACGGCTGTGGGGGGCGTAGAACACCTCGTCAAAGCCCCGCACCAGCGGGTTTGCGGGCCGGGTGACCCGGTGGGGGAAGATGCCGAACATCTTGGCGGGCAGCAGCTCCTTGCGAACGCCGTAGTGGTAGTACAGACCGGCCTGGGCACCCCAGCAGACGTGGAGGGTGGAGTAGACGTTGGTCTTGGAGTACTCCATGATCTCGCACAGCTCGGGCCAGTAGTCCACCTCCTCAAAGGGAATGGTCTCCACCGGCGCGCCGGTGATGATCATGCCGTCAAAGCGGCAGTTCCGCACCTCATCGAAGGTCTTGTAAAAGGCCTCCAGATGGGCGGCCGACACATGGGTGGCGGCGTGGCTGGCGGTCTGCAGCAGGGTCATGTGGACCTGCAGAGGGCTGTTGGCCAGCAGCCGGGCGATCTGGGTCTCGGTGGCAATCTTGGTGGGCATCAGGTTGAGGATCGCAATTTCCAGAGGCCGGATGTGCTGGGAGAGGGCCCGTTCCCGGTGCATGACAAAGATATTCTCAGCGTACAGGGCATCGTAGGCTGGCAGAGTCTTGGGGATAATCAGCGGCATGGGGGCGGGCCTCCTTCAAACAATTTCATGGGATGGGGTTCAGACCTGATCCAGGGCCTGGGCGATGTCGGCGATCAGGTCCTCGCTGGACTCCAGACCGCAGCTCATGCGCACCAGCTCGGCGGGAACGCCGGCGGCCTTCAGCTGTTCGTCGTTCATCTGACGGTGGGTGCTGGAGGCGGGGTTCAGGCAGCAGGTGCGGGCATCGGCCACGTGGGTCTCGATGGCGGCCAGCTTCAGGGACTTCATGAAGGTGCTGGCTGCCTCACGGCCGCCGGCCAGACCGAAGGACACCACGCCGCAGCTGCCGTTGGGCAGGTACTTCTGGGCCAGAGCGTGGTAGGGGCTGGACTCCAGACCGCAGTAATCCACATAGGCCACCTTGGGGTGCTTCTCCAGGAACTGGGCCACCGCCAGCGCGTTGGCGCAGTGGCGGGCCATCCGGACATGGAGGCTCTCCAGGCCCAGGTTCAGGATGAAGGCGGACTGGGGAGACTGGCAGCAGCCAAAGTCACGCATCAGCTGTGCGGTGGCCTTGGTGATGAAGGCGCCTTCCTTGCCGAAGCGCTCGGCATAGGTGATGCCGTGGTAGCTGTCGTCGGGGGTGCACAGGCCGGGGAACTTGTCGGCGTGGGCCATCCAGTCAAACTTGCCGCTGTCCACGATGGCGCCGCCGATGCAGGCGCCGTGGCCGTCCATATACTTGGTGGTGGAGTGGGTGACGATGTCGGCGCCCCACTCGATGGGCCGGCAGTTGACGGGGGTGGGGAAGGTGTTGTCCACAATCAGGGGCACGCCGTGGGCGTGGGCGGCCTTGGCGAACTTCTCAATGTCCAGAACCGTCAGGGCGGGGTTGGCGATGGTCTCGCCGAACACAGCCTTGGTGTTGGGCCGGAATGCGGCATTCAGCTCTTCCTCGGTGCAGGTGGGCTCCACGAAGGTGACTTCCACGCCCATCTTGGCCATGGTGACCGAGATCAGGTTGAAGGTGCCGCCATAGATGGTGGAGGAGGAGACGATGTGGTCGCCGCACTGGCAGATGTTGAACAGGGCGAAGAAGTTGGCCGCCTGGCCGCTGGAAGTCAGCATGGCAGCGGTGCCCCCCTCCAGAGCCGCAATCTTGCGGGCGACGGCGTCGCAGGTGGGGTTCTGCAGGCGGGAATAGAAGTAGCCGTCGGCCTCCAGGTCGAACAGCTTGCCCATGTCCTCGCTGGTAGAGTATTTAAAGGTGGTGGACTGGATGATGGGAATCTGGCGGGGTTCGCCGTTGCCGGGGGTGTAGCCTCCCTGGACGCAGATGGTATCGCGATTCATGGCAGAAAACTCCTTTCATACATGACAGGATGGTTTATTTGCGCAGGCGTTTGTCGCTGTGGTTGGACAGGGCGGTGCCCACGGTCTGGAACAGCTGAACCAGAACGATCAGCAGGACCACGGCTATCAGCATGATGTTGGCCTGATAGCGGTAGTAGCCGTAGGAAATGGCGATCTTGCCCAGGCCGCCGCCGCCGATGGCGCCGGACATGGCCGAATAGCCCAGAATGGTGGTGAGGGCGGTGGTCATGCTGGAAATCAGGCTGGGCAGGCTCTCAGGGATCATGACCTTGGTGATGATCTGGAAGGGGGTGGCGCCCATGCTCTGGGCGGCCTCAATGACGCCGGCGTCCAGCTCCCGCAGACTGGTCTCCACCAGACGGGCCACAAAGGGGAAGGAGGCCACCACCAGGGGCACGATGGTGGCGTTGGTGCCCACCGTGGTGCCGATGATGAAGCGGGACAGGGGGAACACGCAGATCATCAGGATCAGGAAGGGGATGCTGCGCAGGATGTTGATGACCACGTTGAGAGCGTGCATCAGCCAGCCGGGCAGGGGGAGCACCCCGTCCTTGTCGCCAGCCACCAGCAGGACGCCCAGGGGCAGACCCAGCACCAGGGCGAAGGCGGTGGACAGCACCGTAATATAAAAGGTCTCCCAGACCGCAAATGCAAAATCTTGTACCGTCACAGGCCGGTCACCTCCTCTACTGTTACGCCGGGCTGAACCTTGATGTAGTCCACGGCCCGGCGGGCCTCGGCCACATCCCGGGGCAGGCGCAGCATCATGCTGCCAAAGCACTGGTCGTTGAGATCACGGGTATCGGCGCTGAGGACACTGACCAGGATGCCGGTCTCGGCCGCCAGACTGGCCACCAGGGGCTTGGAGGTGGAGGAGCCGTTGAAGGTCAGGCGGATGACGTGGTCATCGGGGGCGAAGGAGGCCAGCTCGCGGGAGGCCTTGCCGCCGCCGGGAGCCACCAGACGGCGGGCCGCTGCGGTCTTGGGCCGGGCAAAGATCTCCTGCACAGCGCCTTCCTCCACCACGCGGCCTCCGTCCAGAATGGCCACCCGGTCGCAGATGGCCTCCACCACGCTCATCTGGTGGGTGATGACCACCACGGTGATGCCCAGTTTCTGGTTGATCTCCCGGATCAGGGAGAGGATGGAGCGGGTGGTGTCGGGGTCCAGGGCGCTGGTGGCCTCGTCGCACAGCAGAACCTTGGGGTTGGTGGCCAGGGCGCGGGCGATGGCCACGCGCTGGCGCTGGCCGCCCGACAGCTGGGCCGGGTAGGCCTCGGCCTTGTCGGGCAGGCCCACCGTCTGCATCAGTTCCCGGGCGCGCTTTTCGGCGTCGGCCTTTTTGACGCCGGCCAGTTCCATGGGGAAGCAGACGTTTTTCAGGCAGCTGCGCTGCATCAGCAGGTTGAACTGCTGGAAGATCATGGTGATCTCCCGGCGGCGGGCTCGCAGATCGGCGGGGGAGAGGGTCTCCATGGCGGTGCCGTCAATGACCACCGAGCCGGAGGTGGGCCGTTCCAGCAGGTTGATGCACCGCACCAGGGTGCTCTTGCCTGCGCCCGACATGCCGATGATGCCGTAGATCATCCCGTCGGGGATGGTTAAGTTGATGTCCTGCAGGGCCTCGACGGCGCCGTCCTTCATCTGGAAGGTCTTGGACAGATGTTTGATCTCAATCACAGCGGATGCTCCTTTTGCGCGTGTCAGGCCTGGATGGCGTCGAGGCTGGTCTGCTTGCCGCCGTAGATGCCCATGGGCTCCACGTGGATGCCGGCCACGGTCACCAGGTGGGTGCCGTTCTGCTCATTGAAGTCGTCCAGGTAGGGCTGATGCTGGAAGTAGTTGGTGTCGACGGTGCCATCCTCCACGATGTTGTTGGGGATGATGTAGTCGTCGTACTCCTGGATGTCCAGGGTGATGCCCTTGGCCTCCAGAATGGGGACGCAGACCTCCAGCACCTCGCAGTGAGGAGCGGGGGTGGCGGCGCAGCTGACGGTCTGGCCGTTCAGTGCGTCGTAGTCCACGGTGGGGTCATAGCCGTCGGTGGGGTTCTCCACCACCGACACCACGGCGCCGCCGTACTGCTCCAGCATGAAGTCCTTGACCTGCTGGCTCTCCAGGGCAGCGGCCAGAGCCTTGATGAGGGGGTTCTCCTCGTTGCCTTCCTTGCAGACCAGCACGTTGACGTAGTCGGAAGTGCCGTCCTCCATGGCCAGAGCCTGGGTCATGGGGTCCAGACCGGCAGCGATGGCGTAGTTGGAGTTGATGACCGCGTAGTCCTCATCCTGCAGGACGTTGGGAACCTGGGCGGCCTCCACCTCGTCGATGACGATGTTGTGGGGGTTCTCGGCGATGTCGTTCTTGGTGGCGGTGATGCCGGCACCCTCCTTCAGGGTGAAGAAGCCGTTCTTCTCCAGCAGCTGCAGGGCGCGGGCCTCATTGGTGGTGTCGTTGGGCACAGCCACATGGAGCTGGGCCGAGCTGCCGTTGCCGGAGGAGCAGGCGGCCAGGGCGGCGGCTGCGGCGGCAGCACCGGTGACTTTCAGGAAATTGCGGCGCGAAATCTTCAGCATAATCAAAACCTCTCTTACTATCCCACATAAAATGCTTCTTGCGTTCGTGTTTTGCGACGGAAAAATAAAAACTCCCGTCCGTACAGGCCTCCATGCCTGCAAGGACGAGAGCAGAATGCTTCCGTGGTACCACCTTGTTTTACCGGTCCCTTGCGGGGCGCGGCCTCGATGCTGCGGCAGAAATCTTTCTGCGTACAGCCGGACGCTGTAACGGGCGCACCCGTCGCAGGCTTGGTGCTCTTGCTCCTCGCCCGCGCAGCTCCGAGACCATTTTCAGCTCCCTGTTCCCCGCCTGCTTCCACCGTCCAGGCTCTCTGGAAGGGGTCAATGCGAGAGCTTACTCTTCTCTTCACAGCCAATTTTGTGATATTGTTTTTATTGTATCCACCGCAGGACAATTTGTCAACAGGCAAAGTGAATCTTTTTTTGCTTGTGCAGTGCGGGCCTTCGTGGTAAAGTATTAGGGTGAACAAGGGGCCCCGCCCCCATAACAGGAGGAGCGTATGGCGGAGAACATCCAGCTTTACCCCGACGGCGAGGAACGCCGCCGTATTATGGATTTCATCATGGCAGCAGGGCAGACCCTGCTGGAAAACGGAGCCGAGGTGTTCCGGGCGGAGCAGACCATGCAGATCATGGCCCGCAGCCTGCACCTGCGGGAATTTCACGTATATGTGCTGACCAACGGCATTTTTGCCAGCGCCGGCACCGCTGAAATCAGCGAAGTGCGGAACGTGCCGGTGCGCACGATCCATCTGGGCCGTGTGGCGGCGGTGAACGAGCTGTCGCGGGAAATCGCGGCGGGCCAGGTGAACCTGGAACAGGCCGAGCTGCAGCTGGTGGCCGCCCGGCGGATTCCCTTTCCCGGGGGACTGGCCCAGGTGCTGAGCGGGGCCATCGGGTCGGCGGCCTTCGCCATGATGTTTGGGGGCGGCATTTGGGAGGCGGTGGCCGCCGCGGCCGCCGGAGGCACCGTCAACCTGTATCTGTGGCTGTGCCGGCGTCTGCCTGCCCTGATTCAGAAAATCACCGGCGCGGCCCTCATCACCCTGGTGTGCATCCTGGTGTGCGGGGCCCTGGGGGCCAGCGTCAACCACGCCGTCATCGGCGCGCTGATGATCCTGACCCCCGGCGTGGCCTTTACCATGTCCATCCGGGATTTTGTGAAAGGGGACTATCTGTCCGGCACCATCCGGCTGATTGATGCGATCCTGGTGGCCGCCTGCCTGGCCTGCGGCACCGGTCTTGTGCTGCGGGCCCATACCCTTCTGACGGGGGTGACGGTGGCATGACGAGCGCACAAATCTTTGAGCTGCTGCGGCAGTTTATCTTTGGCGGGGTGGGCACCCTCTGCTTCGGAGTGCTGTTCGGCATTCCCCGCAAGTGCTACCTGGCCTGCGCCACCACCGGCGCCGTGGGCTGGCTCGCTTATGAGCTGGCGGTGATGCTGGGGGTGGGCGCTGTCACCGCCAACCTGCTGGCCGCAATCCCGCTGACGTTGCTGGCCCGCATTTTTGCGGTAACCCTCAAGGCCCCAGTGACGGTCTTTCTCCTGAGCGGCATTTTCCCCCTGGTGCCCGGCGCCGGCATCTACTATACCGCCTATTATTTTATCCAGAATGATAACGTCCAGATGGCTGCCAGCGCCGCCGATACCGTCAAAATCGCGGCGGCCCTGGCTATCAGTATCTCGCTGGTGCTGGGCCTGCCTTTCCCCAAATCCAAACAGTATAAGCAAGCCACCCAGCCCTCCGCTGAAGATAAAAAGCAAAAATAATTTTATAAAAATATTTTTACCATTCCGTGCCAAACGCCTGTGAAAACAGGCGCTTTTTTGTTTTTATCGGCTTTGCGGGCTCTGGACAGAGAGCGGCTTTTCATTCCGAAAGCGCATATCCATTCGGAAGAGGTCGGGAAAAGAAACGTGAAACATCAGGTAAAACCGGAAAGACATCCCCGGCCAATCCAGAGAAATTTCCTCCACCCCTCCCACCCTCAAAATGCCTTGTATCCAAGACGGACCTTTCCCAACTATATAAAATAAAGCAAAAATGGAAAAATTTGAAATCGGGTCTTGACACCGGGGGGGGTATGGTATTATAGGCACACAAAGGAAAGGACCTTCCTTTGAACCTGTTTTGGGTCTCTATCTTTTTACACCATTAAGGAGGAAAAATTCATTATGAAACTCAAGAAGATTGTTTCTCTGGCACTGGCCGGCATCCTGGCCGTCAGCATGCTGACCGCTTGTGGCGACAAGGGCAGCTCTTCTAGCGAGGGCGAGACCGAAGTGGTTGCCACTGGTTACTCTGCTATGCTGGCTAAAGAGCTGAAGGATACTGCTGCCAAGAGCTATGTTACCTTCCAGGATAATGCTGAGGATGAGGCTGCTCTGAAGAAGATGCTGGGTGGCTATCCCAACAAAGAGCTTATTGCTGGCGGTCAGGGTGCTGGTCTGGGGTATTTTATTCAGAAGAGCACTTTGAGTGCTGTCAAAGACCTTGAGGATTACGCCAAGCTCGATGGTTATGTCGATAGCCTTACTTTTGACGCTAAAAAGGAAATGCTTGGCACCTGGAAGATTGGCCAGCTTTATATCGCAGACGGCACCGTCGATATGAACAGTGTTATCAAAAATGTTGCTTCTAAGATCGGTGACAGTAATCTGAAGACCCAGCTGGTTGAAAAGGGCACCGACGCAAACCAGGTTATCAGCGCTAAGTACAGCTACGTTGTCTCTGCTAGCGTTGTGAACGTGAAGGGCACCGAGGACCTGCAGAAGAATCAGTCCACCACTTACGTTCTGGTTACCATCACCCGCACTGGCGTGGCTGATTGATTTTTCGTTTACTTATGACAGCCCCGGCAGCACCATGGCCGGGAGCTGATATAAGGGGCCTTTGAACAAGAGACCGTTCAAAGGTTCGGGTAAATAACCCATCCGATGTGGCGACAAAGGGGAATAATTAACCACTATTCCTTCTGTTGTTGATCGCACCAAAACAAAAGAACTTTTGCGTCACGAAAGATAGGGTCCCTCTGCGAGGGCTGGCTCTTACGAGCTGGCCCTCGCATTGTTTGTTTTAAGGGAAATGCTTGGAATCGAGAATGTACCCTATGTCCAGAGCCCCGCCGGGGCGGCGGCGCAGCCGCGGGGGAAGAGAAAATCCCCGTTTCCCTTTGCGGGAACGAGGATTTGTGATCTTATAGGAGCTTTTCAGTGCGTTAGAAAATGGAGTTGTGCCGGACCTTGTATCGTACTCGGCCGCAGGCCGGGAGCCTCATAAAGAGGCTGGAACTTTGCCGCCGGCTGGGCCTTGTGAGGATTACAGCAGTCGGCGGTACCAGATGAAGCCCTCTTGCGCTTAACCAATTTTCTCTGCGGGCATGAATGCCCTTGTGAAAATTGGAGCGCTGCGCCAGCGGCGGCTCCCTGTTTCATCCACTGGATGCGGTCGCCGCCGCTGCCAAGCTTTTTCTCGAAAAAGCGGGAAAAAGCGGGAGGTTAACGGCGTTTTTTGGAGGTGGATTTTTTGCGGACCGAGTAGCCGAAGGTTCCCAGACGGCGGCCCAGGGCGTGGTATTCGCCGTGGCTGTAGGCAATGAGCCGGGCTTTGTCCAGATGGAGCTTGCCCTCGCTGTCCAGAAGATCCTCGTCCACACAACAGCCGACCACTTCGGCCAGGAACATGTCGTGGCTGCCCAGGGGAATGACCTGGGTGACCCGGCACTCCAGATTGACCGGGCTCTCCTCCAGAATGGGACAGTCAGGCAGGGCGGAGCCCGGCGCGGCATGAAGCCCCATGGCCTGGAACTTGTCCACGTCCCGGCCGCTCTTGACTCCGCACCAGTCCACCGCCCGGACCAGGGCCTCGGTGGGGAGATTGATGGCAAACTTTCCGCTCTCTTTGATCAGATTGTAGCTGTAGCGCTCGGGCCGGATGCTGATGGACACCATGGAAGGCTTGGTGCAGATGGTGCCGGCCCAGCCGATGGTGATGAGGTTGGGCTTTTCCAGACTGCCGCAGGAGACAAGGACCGGCGGCACCGGGCTCAAAAGGGTGGAACCTCTCCAGTTCTGTTTGCTCATCCGTGATACTTCCTTTCGTAGGGCTCCCAGGTCCGCTCGCTGATGATGTAGCGGGGCCGGGCTTTGGTTTCCATATAAATCTTGCCGATGTATTCCCCGATGACGCCCAGACAGATCAGCTGAATGCCGCCCATCAGACAGACAATGCAGACGGTGCTGGCCCAGCCTGCCACGGTGCTGCCCATCAGCCCCATCACCACGGCCCAGATCACCCCGATGAAGCTGACAATGCTGAACAGCATTCCCGCGCCGGTGATCAGCCGGATGGGCTTGTTGGACAGGCTGGTGATGCCGTCAAAGGCAAGACTCAGCATTTTGGACAGGGGATAGTGGCTTTCGCCCGCCAGACGCTCGTGGCGCTCGTAGGCCACGGTGGTGCTGGGAAAGCCCACCAGAGGCACCATGCCCCGCAGGAAAATATTCACCTCGTGGTAGTCGGCAAAGCTCTCCAGCACCCGGGCGCTGATGAGCCGATAGTCGGCATGGTTAAAGACAATGTCCGCCCCCAGCAGGTTCATCAGGTGATAGAACCCCTCAGCGGTGAACCGCTTGAAAAAGGTGTCGGTGTCCCGGCGGCTCCGCACGCCGTACACCACCTCGGCCCCGTCCAGGTACTGTTGCACCATCTCGTCCATGGCGTTGATGTCGTCCTGGCCGTCGCAGTCGATGGAAATGGTGATGTCGCACTTGTCCCGGGCCTCCATCAGGCCCGCCAGGACCGCGTTCTGATGGCCCCGGTTGCGGCTCTGGCTGATGCCGATGAAATGCTCGTCCTGCCGGGCAAACTGGCAGATCAGCTCCCAGGTGCGGTCCCGGGACCCGTCGTTCACAAAACAGACCCGGCTGCGGTCGCTGATGAGGCCCGCCCCGGCCAGGTCCAGCACCTTCTGCAAAAACTGGGGCGCCGTGATGGGCAGCACTTCTTCTTCGTTGTAGCAGGGGATGATGATCCAGAGAATCGGTTTTCCGCTCATGATGAGAAGCTCCTTTGGCGTTTTATTGGGACAGCCTGCGCAGGGCGTCGGGGTCCCGCAATTTAAAGCTGCTGCGGTAGGTGTCCAGCAGACCCTCCCGCTGCATCCGGCCCAGCTCCCGGCTGAGGGCGCTGCGGTCACAGTTGAGATAATCGGCCAGCTGGGCCCGGGTAAAGGGAATGCGGAAGGTCAGCTGCCCGGCCCGGTCGGCCTCGCTGAGCAGATAGGCGGACACCTTGGCCCGCAGACTGCGCAGAAGCAGCAGATCCACCCGCCGCGCCAGCAGAAAATATTTGTCGCTGATGGTGCGCACCAGATTTTGAAGCACCTGCTGCCCGGCGGCGGTGCCGTCGGGGCAGAGAAGCCGCTCGTAGGGGATCAGCAGGACTTCGCAGGGGGTGACGGCGGTGACGGTCACCGGGCTGTACAGGCTGGAGCCCCCCAGCACGTCTCCGAAGATGCCTCCGGGCCCCATCCGGGTGATGGGCAGGGGGCTGCCGTCGGGAGCCCGGCGGACCGCCTCGATCCGGCCCGACAGGATGACCCCCACGCTGTGGCTGGGAGCTCCTGCCTGAACCAGTGCCGCGCCCCGGTTGTAGCTGCGGCGGGCGGCGCCGATCCGGGCCAGAAGGCCGGTCAGATCCTCCTCGCTCAGACCGCTGAACAGGGCGGTGGATTGTAAGAGTGTAACGTCGTTTTGCATGAATTGTTTCCGATGGCGCGGCTGGCCCGGGCGGGCTAGAGCGCCGGCAATGATGGTGTGTTCCAGGGGCCTGCGGATCGGAGAGGGTGCGGGGCAGCCGGGCCCCGCCGCCGGGACCGGCAGGCGTTCTGTTGCATATGCAACGGTATTTTCCTTTTCATTATAGTAGAATGATGCCTGCAAAGCAAATGGTTTTGTGCAATTTTTGGAAATTGTAAAAATTGGAAAGTGAGAAGGAACGAAACAATGAAGAAATGGATTTCTCTGCTGCTCTCGGCAGCCATGCTTTTGTCCCTGGCAGCCTGCGGGAGCTCGGCCTCCGGCAGCACGGCGGCTTCCAGCGAAGCAGCCTCCAGCCAGGCGGCCTCCAGTGAGGCCGCATCTTCGGCCGCATCCTCGGAAGAGGCCGCCGAACCCCTGTCCACCACCGACCCTGTTCGGATTGCCGGCCTGAAGGGCCCCACCACCATGGGCCTGGTCAACCTGCTGCCCATGCAGGAGGAGGGCACCGCATCCCTCAGCTATGACCTGCAGCTCTATGGCGCTGCCGACGAGATTGTCCCCCTGCTGACCAAGGGCGAGCTGGACATGGCCGCGATTCCGGCCAACCTGGCCGCCACCCTCTACCAGAAAACCCAGGGCGGCATCCAGGTGATGGCCGTCAACACCCTGGGCGTCCTGTATGTGGTGGAGAAGGGTGACACCGTCCAGTCGGTGGCCGACCTGAAGGGCCGCACCATCCTGTCCACCGGCAAGGGCACCACCCCCGAGTACGTCCTGCGCTACATTCTGGAGCAGAACGGCATTGATCCCGACCAGGATGTGACCATTGAGTTCTACAGCGAGGCCACCGAGGTCACCGCCCAGATGGCGGTGGCAGAGGACGCCATCGCGGTGCTGCCCCAGCCCTATGTGACCTCCGCCTCCATGCAGGATGACACCCTGCGGGTGGCTCTGGATCTGACCGAGGAGTGGGACAAGATCTGCGACACCCAGCTGATCACCGGCGTGACGGTGGTCCGCACCGAGTACGCCCAGGAGCACCCCGACGTGGTGGCCGCTTTCCTGGAGGACTACACCGCCAGCGTGGACGCCGCCAACAATGACCTGGACGGCACCGCTGCCCTCTGCGAGGAGCAGGGCGTGGTGGCCAAGGCAGCCATCGCCAAGGCAGCTCTGCCCAACTGCAACATCGTCTGCACCACCGGCGAGGATATGAAGGCCGACGTGGCAGGTTATCTGCAGGTTCTGTATGATGCCGACCCCGCCGCTGTGGGCGGCTCGATGCCGGACGACGGCTTCTACTGGCTGGGCGAATGAGAAGGCCCCGGCCCGCTCAAAAATCACCCGAAAACGGAAAAGGGGCGCCCCTTGCGGGGCGTCCCTTTTTGGTTTATACTTTTCTGGAACAAAGCAAAAGGAGGTGTGCTGTGAAATCCAAGAAAAAGTCCTGGCCCGCCCGTCTGGCGGCGGTGGCGTTCTGGCTGGCCCTGTGGCAATGGGCCGCCGTGGCCGTGGGTCAGGAGGTGTTTCTGGTGTCCCCCATCCGGGCGGCCGGGACCCTGCTGCAGCTGCTGCCCACCGGGGATTTCTGGGCCCGGGTGGCCTTTTCCAGCGGGCGGATTCTGCTGGGGTTTGGCCTGGGCGCGCTGTGCAGCGTGGCTCTGGCGGTGGGGGCACGGCTGTCCCGGACGGTGGAGCTGCTGCTGGACCCGGTGATGCAGCTGGTGAAGGCCACGCCGGTGGCCAGCTTTGTGATTCTGGCCCTGGTATGGGTCCGCGGGAAGGATTTGAGCATCCTCATCAGCTTCCTGATGGCGGTGCCGGTGCTGTACAGCGCCGTCCGCACCGGCATCCAGAGCACCGATGTCCAGCTGCTGGAAATGGCCAGGGTGTTCCGCCTGCCGGCGGGACGGCGTCTGCGGGCCATCTGGCTGCCGGCAGTGCTGCCGGCCTTCCGGGAGGGGTGCCGCACCGCCCTGGGTCTGTGCTGGAAGAGCGGCGTGGCCGCCGAGGTCATCGGCCTGCCCGACGGAAGCATCGGCGACGCCCTCTACCGGGCCAAAATCACCCTCTCAACCGGGGACCTGTTTGCCTGGACCTTTGTCATCATCTGCCTGTCCGCCCTGTTTGAGAGGGCCTTTCTGGCCCTGCTGGGGCTGGCGGTGCGGCGAGTCTGCGGGGAGGGAGAGCCATGACGCTGCAAGTGGAACATCTGACCAAGCGCTTTGGGGAACACCTGCTGTTTGAGGATTTAACCTTCTCGGCGGCGGCCCCGGCGGTGCTGTGGGCTCCCAGCGGCTGGGGCAAGACCACCCTGCTGCGGATTCTGCTGGGCCTGGACAAACCCGACAGCGGTTCGGTCGCCGGAGTGGGCCGGGCGGCGGCGGTCTTTCAGGAGGACCGGCTTTGTCCCCAGCTGTCGGCGGTGGACAATGTGCTGCTGGTCCTGCCCGACGGCAAAGCCTGCCGCTCCGCGGTGGAGGAAGACTTTGCCCTGCTGGGCATGACCGGCGAGGCCCTGACCCTGCCGGCGGCCCGGCTGTCGGGCGGACAGAAGCGGCGGGCCGCCCTGCTGCGGGCGGTGTGGGCCAAAGCCGACACCCGCCTGCTGGACGAGCCCTTCACCGGTCTGGACCCTGTGTCCATGGAAAAAGCGGCGGCTCTGCTGAACCGCCGCTGTGCCGGAGGGCCTGTGCTGCTGGCCACCCATGACCGGGCCGCCATTGAGGCCCTGGGCTGGCCGGTGCTCCGGCTGGATGAACTGAAAGGGGGGACCGGCCGTCCCCTGCCTTAAATCAGTTCCTCCAAAATGCTGTTCTGTACGATCATCCCCAGAGGGGTGAGGGCGATGTGGTCCGAGGTCAGGGTCAGGTAACCGGCCCGGGCGCAGTGCTCCAGAAAGGCCTGCTGGTGGGCGGTAAATTCCGCCCCGCCCCGGCGGCGGTATTCGGCCAGATCCAGCCCGTCGGCCAGCCGCAGCTGGAGGATCAGGTAGTCCTCAGCCCCGCAGACCCCGTCGGGCACCGGGTCGGACCCGGCGATGAAAGCGGCGGTGTCGGGGGGATAATAAAACCGCTGGTTTCCCATGCAGCTGTGGGCGGCAGGGCCCAGACCCAGATAGTCCCCGCAGTCCCAGTAGATGCGGTTGTGCTGTCCTTCAAAGCCGGGCCGGGCAAAGCTGGAAATCTCATACTGCCGGTAGCCGGCCCGGGCCAGCTGTTCCACCGCGTAGAGGTAAAAGTCGGCGGCCTGGTCGGGGGCGGGCAGACCCTCGGGGGGACGGCGGCCAAAGGCCGACCCCGGCTCGATCTTGAGCAGGTAGGCGGAGATGTGCTGTGCGCCGCCTTCCTGGATCAGGGCCAGCGTCTGGTCGAACTCAGCCCGGGTGTAGTGGGGCAGGGCCAGCATGATATCGCCGCTGATGTTGGCAAAACCGGCCTGCCGGGCGGCGGCAAAGGCGGCCCGGGCCTGGGCGGCATTGTGGGGCCGGCCCAGGGTCCGCAGCTGGGTGTCGCTGGCCGACTGAACCCCCAGCGACAGCCGGTTGACGCCGGCCTCCCGGAAGCCCCGGAGCTGTTCTTCATCCACGGTTTCGGGGTTGGCTTCCAGGGTGATTTCGGCCCCCGGCCGGGGCGCTGCCGCCTGAATCAGGCGCCGGGCCTGAGCCGGGGTGAGGAGGCTGGGGGTACCGCCTCCAAAGTAGACGGTATCCGGCGCACCGGGCAGAGGATGCCGGCGCAATTCCCGCAGCAGGGCGTCCATGTAGGCGTCGGGGACGCCCCGCTGGCCCCCGGCGGCGTAGAAATCACAGTACCGGCAGCGGGAAAAACAATAGGGAATATGGTAGTACAATCCGAAAGACAAAATCAGTCACAGCCTTTTCATGAAACGTTCATTTCTCTATAGTATACTGTAACCATCAGAGCGGGGCAAGAGCCCATGACACCCCCGCCCGTGGAAAAAGGAGTGTCTTATATGAATTATTACAACAACGATTACGACCGCGGCTACACCGAAGCTACGATGTCCGCTGCCGATTATATGGCCCGGACCTACCGCTGGATGGCCTGCGGCCTGGTGGTAACCTTTGCGGTGGCGTTCCTGACGGTCACGACGCCTCTGTTTTATCTGGTGAACTCGCTGTATCTGGTGCTGACCATTGCCGAGCTGGCTCTGGTGTTTACCCTGAGCGCACGGCTGCAGCGGATGTCGGTGGGCGCCGCCCGGGGCGTGTTCCTGGCTTATTCGGCCCTCAACGGCATGGTCTTGAGCTATTATTTCCTGCTGTTCTCGGTGAACACCCTGGTGATGGCCTTCCTGAGTACCGCCATTTATTTTGGGCTCATGGCGTTCTATGGCCACACCACCAACAAGGATCTGACCAGCTGGGGGCCCAAGCTGATGATGGGTCTGATGGCCATGATGGTTACCGGTCTGGTGGGCACCCTGTTCGGATTCGGCATTGGCGCATCCCTGCTGTACAGCGGCATCGGCCTGGTGGTCTTTATGCTGCTGACCGCCTACGACACCCAGAAGCTGCATCAGATGTATGCCTACTATGCAGCCGACAGCGAACTGGCTGAGAAGGCCAGCGTCTACGGCGCTCTGACCCTGTATCTGGACTTCATCAACATCTTCCTGTTTGTCCTGCGTCTGCTGGGCATGGGCAACCGCAGCCGCGACTAACTTACTTTTTCGGAGAAAAAGTAAGCAAAAAGCTTTTCACTGTGTACCATTCAGTTTCCGGGTCTCCAGCAGTTCCGCGGGGCCTGCACGCTCCGGCTCGCTCGTTACGTTTGCGCCTGCGGCGCGGTACGATGCAGACGAAACCGGTTGACGGGCTCCACTGCGCAGGCGCTTGGATGCCAACTGAATGAAACACAGTACAGCGGTATCTCTCATAACAAAAATACTCCCTCATCCGCAAAGCCTGCCTGGGCTGAACGGATGAGGGAGTTTTTCTTTTGCCAAAAAGAGGCGGAAAAGATGGCCGGGACGGCGAAAAGAACACGCATTACAAGTGACTGAATGACTTTCAAATTCAAAAACAGGCAGCAAAAAATCCCCGCCCCGGAAAGGAGCGGAGATTCTGATTTTTATGGAACTTTTCTTGGGTGCTGAAATGGTCGCCCTCAACATATTGCCTAAGATCAGGCCGCAGATAGCTGTTCCAAAGGTGCCCAGAGCGCCTAACAAACCGGTGCACTGGAACTGTACAGGACAGTCAAAATCAGGTCATGCTGGAGTCTGCATCGTACCCGGGCACAGCCCGGACGTAACATGAGCGCGGCACAGTTTGCAACCCTCTGTCACTTTATAAAGAGTGGCTAGAGTGGATGGTACCCAGTGAGTCCTCTTGCGCTTAGCCGTTTTTTGCGGCGCGCCACGGCGGGGCGCTTGCAAAAAACGGAGCGCGGCGCCAACGGCGGCTCCCTGTTTCGTCCACTGGACGCGGTCGCCGCCGTTGCCTTTGCCTACTTTTCTTCCAGAAAAGTAGGTTACAGGCAGAAGTAGCGCTTGGCGTTGTCGAAGCAGATGCCGCGGACGATCTTCTCCAGAGACTTCTCGTCGTTGGGATACTCGCCGTCCTCAACCCACTGGCCGATCAGGTTGCACATGATGCGGCGGAAGTAGTCGTGACGGGTGTAGCTCAGGAAGCTGCGGCTGTCGGTCAGCATGCCGACGAAGTTGCCCAGCAGGCCCAGGTTGGCCAGGGACTTCATCTGGTTCTCCATGCCCACCTTCTGGTCGCAGAACCACCAGGCGGAACCGGCCTGAATCTTGCCGGGGATCTCGTCGTCCTGGAAGCAGCCCAGAATGGTGCCGATCTGCTCGTTGTCCACCGGGTTCAGGCTGTAGATGATGGTCTTGGGGCACTCGGCGGTGTCGGTCAGAGCGCTCAGCAGAGCAGCAATGTTGCCGCCGCAGGTGTTCTGGTTGATCATGTCAAAGCCGGTGTCGGGTCCCAGCAGGGCGTTCATCTTGCGGTTGACGCCGCGCAGGCAGGAGTAGTGCAGCTGCATCACCACGTTGTGCTTGTGGTAGAGCTTGCCCATGTGGATCAGCAGGGCGGTCTGGTACTTCTCGGCCTCCTCCACGGTGACGGCTTCGCCGGCCATGGCTTTCTTGTAGATGGCGTCCACTTCCTCGATGGAAGCCTCACGGTAAGGCACGTAGTCCAGGCCGTGGTCCGCTGCGCGGCAGCCCATCTTGACGAAGAACTCCAGCCGCTCGGTCAGAGCGTCCATGACGCAGTGGATGCAGGCCAGCTTCTCCTTGCCGACGCTGGCAGCCAGCTTGCCCATGTACTCCACAAAGCCGGGCTTGTTGATGTTGACGGCCTTGTCGGGACGGAAGGAGGGAGCCACGGTGAACTTGATGGTGGGATCGTTCTTGATCTTCTCGTGCCACTCCAGGCTGTCGATGGGATCGTCGGTGGTGCCGATGAAGGCTACGTTGGACTGCTCGATCAGGCCGCGGACGGTCAGCTTGGGATCGTTCTGCAGCTTCTCGTTGCACAGGTTCCAGACTTCCTCGGCGGTGTCGCCGTTCAGGACGCCCTCATAGCCGAAGTATTTCCGCAGCTCCAGGTTGGTCCAGTGATACATGGGGTTGCCGATGGCCATGGGCAGGGCCTCGGCGAACTTCTGGAAGCGCTCACGGTCCGACTTGGAACCGGTAATGTACTCCTCGGGCACGCCGTTGGAACGCATCACGCGCCACTTGTAGTGGTCGCCGGCCAGGCTGCCGTCGGGCTGCCGGCCGCCCAGCCAAACCTGGGTGATGTTCTCAAACTTGCGGTTCTCATAAATTTCCCGGGGGGAAATGTGGCAGTGATAGTCGCAGATGGGCATATCCGCCGCATAGGTGTGGTACAGGTGCTGTGCGGTGGGAGACTGAAGCATGAAGTCTTTATCCATAAATGCTTTCATGGTTTTATTACTCCTTTTTTCGCTAGGTTCCAGCGTGTTCAATGGATCGTCTGCGCCAGGGCAGAGTTTCACTTAGTTATAGTATACCTTAAATGGGGCATTGTATACAACTGAAAAACTGCTGAATTTTGATAGAATTCCTTGTGTAAACCGCTGGAATTTGTGGATGGGGCCTGTTTTGGCCGGAAAACCCAAAAGAAACACTTGACTTCTTTGTATACAAGATCTTAAAATAGAAGAAGAAATCCGGCGGGAGCGGTCCTGCCGGCGCTGGAAGAGTGAACGTGTAAAGGAGAGCATGAGATGGAAACTTTGAATTATAAGGTTCTGGCCCAGACTGGCTACAATGGGTACATCCTGAAGGATGCCCCCATCAAGGTGATGCAGTTCGGCGAGGGCAATTTCCTGCGGGCTTTTGTGGATTATTTCTTTGACGTGGCCAACGAGAAGGCCGGCTGGAACGGCAAGGTGAGCCTGGTGCAGCCCATCGGCAACTTCCCCCAGATGGCTGACTGGATCAACGAGCAGGAGGGCCTGTACACCCTGTACCTGCGCGGCAGCGAGAAGGGCCAGAAGGTGGACGACAAGCGGGTGATTTCCTGCGTGGCCAACTGCGTGTGCCCCTACAGCGAGGGCAAGTGGGCCGAGGTTCTGGCTCTGGCCGCCAGCCCCGATCTGGAGATCATTGCATCCAACACCACCGAGGCCGGCATCGCCTACACCAAGGGCGACAGCGAGTTTGACCAGGTGCCTCCCAACAGCTTCCCCGCCAAGCTGACCCGCGTGCTGTACGAGCGCTACAAGGCCTTTAACGGCGCCGCCGACAAGGGCCTGATCATCCTCTCCTGCGAGCTGATCGACAACAACGGCAAGGAGCTGCAGAAGTGCTGCAACAACTACGCCGCCGACTGGGGCCTGGATCAGGCCTTCATCGACTGGATGAACACCGCCAACACCTTCTGCTCCACCCTGGTGGACCGCATCGTCCCGGGCCGCATCCGCGATCCCCAGGAGATGGCTGCCATCGAGGAGGCCAACGGCTACCACGATCAGGTTCTGGACGTGGGCGAAGTGTTCGGCGTCTGGGTCATCGAGGGTCCGGCCTGGCTGGAGGACAAGCTCCCGTTCAAGAAGGCCGGCGTCAACGTCATGGTGGTGCCTGACGTCACCCCCTACAAGAAGCGCAAGGTCCGCATCCTGAACGGCGCCCACACCGGCTTTGTTCTGGGCGCATACCTGGCCGGCTACGACATCGTCCGCGACTGCATGCACAACGACACCATCCGCGAGTTCATGAACAAGATGCTGTATGAGGAAGTCATCCCCACTCTGCCTCTGGACAAGGACGACCTGATGGCCTTTGCCGCCGCCGTGCAGGACCGCTTCAACAACCCCTTCATCAACCACGAGCTGATGAGCATCTCCCTGAACTCCACCTCCAAGTGGAAGGCCCGCAACATGCCTTCCTTCCTGGAGTACATCAAGGAGAAGAACGAGCTGCCCAAGTGCCTGACCATGAGCCTGGCCGCTTACATTGCCTTCTACTCCAGCGACATTCAGGAGCGCACCGCCGACGGCCTGATCTGCAAGCGCCCTGCCGGCAACACCTACAAGATCCAGGATGACGCCTGGGCTCTGGACTTCTACTACGCACACAAGGACGACTCCGCCGCCGATCTGGTCCATGCTGTTCTGACCAACACCCAGATGTGGGATCAGGACCTGACCGCTATCCCCGGCGTGGAGGCCGCTGTCCTGGCCGATCTGGAACTGATCCGCAGCCAGGGCGCCGAGGCCGCTTACAAGAGCTGCCTGTAAGACCCGATTCAGGGTGTCTGTGACAGACCCGACGCCTCTCCTGTGAGGCGCGCCGGCACACCCGACCCATCCGCCGGCGGGGGAATGCCCCGCCGGCTTTTTTGATAAGACAAGGAGAACTGCAACTATGGCGCAGGTTATTCATATCAGCCCCATCGACAACGTGGTGGTGGCGCTGCACCCCATCGCCAAGGGCCAGCTGGTGGAGACCGACGGCCTGTCGGTGACTGCCCTGGAAGATATCCCGCAGGGCCACAAGATGGCCGTCAAGCCCATCCGGGCAGGGGAGGACGTCATCAAGTACGGTTTCCCCATCGGCCACGCCACCGAGGACGCCCAGCCCGGCCGCTGGATGCACACCCATAACGTCAAGACCAACCTGTCGGGCGAGGTGGAGTACAGCTACAACCCCGCCTGCGACCTGGCCCCGCTGCCCCATGTGGAGCCCGAAACCTTTATGGGTTTCCGCCGGAAGGACGGCCGCGCCGCCATCCGCAATGAAATCTGGATCATCCCGGTGGTGGGCTGCGTCAACGAGAACGCCAAGAAGATGGTGCAGGACAACCAGGATCTGGTCACCGGCAGCATCGAGGGCCTGTACACCTTCCCGCATCCCTTCGGCTGCAGCCAGACCGGTCACGACCACGCCCAGACCCGCAAGCTGCTGGCCGCTCTGGTGCGCCATCCCAACGCCGCCGGCGTGCTGGTGCTGCACCTGGGCTGTGAGAACATTCAGCCCGACCAGTTCAAGGCTGAGCTGGGCGAGTATGACCCCGACCGCGTCAAGTTCTTGGTCTGCCAGGACGTGGAGGACGAGTTCGCCGCCGCCCGCAAGCTGCTGGAAGAGCTGGCCGACTACGCCCGCCAGTTTGAGCGCCAGCCCATCCCGGTGTCGGAGCTGGTGGTGGGCATGAAGTGCGGCGGCTCGGACGGCCTGTCCGGCATCACCGCCAACCCCACCATCGGCCGGTTCTCGGATATGCTGGGCCAGCGGGGCGGTTCCACCGTCCTGACCGAGGTGCCCGAGATGTTCGGCGCTGAGGGCTTCCTGATGAACCGCTGCATCAACCGCGACGTCTTTGTCAAGGCCGAGCAGATGCTCAACGGCTTCAAGAATTATTTCATCAGCCACAACGAGGTGGTCTACGACAACCCCTCTCCGGGCAACAAGCAGGGCGGCATCACCACCCTGGAGGACAAGAGCTGCGGCTGTGTCCAGAAGGGCGGCACCGCCCCCATTATGGACGTCATCGGCTACGGCGACCCCGTGGTCACCAAGGGCCTGAACATGCTGTACGGCCCCGGCAATGACCTGGTGTCGGCCACCGCCATGACCGCCGCCGGCGCACATATGATTCTGTTCTCCACCGGCCGCGGCACTCCCTTCTCGGCGCCGGCTCCTACCCTGAAGCTGTCCACCAACACCCCGTTGGCGGAGAAAAAGCCGGGCTGGATCGATTTCAACGCCGGCGTCATCGCCGACGGCAAAAAGACCATCGACGAGACCGCCCAGGACCTGCTGCAGCTGGTGATTGATACCGCCAGCGGCAAGCAGACCAAGGCCGAAATCAACGGATTCCGGGATATCTCCATCTTCAAGGACGGCGTCGTCCTGTAAAAGCACAGAAAAGGGCCATGCTGAAAAAATCGGCATGGCCCTTTGGCGCAAAATCTGGTACAATAAAGGCAACACAGACCGGCGGGCAGAACGCCCGCAGCACTTGACAGGAGGTATATGCTATGAATCAGATTACCACCCGCTACATCACCGAAGGGGACGCCTGCTACGAGCAGTATGTCATCACCGATTCGGCTGCCAAGACCGAGCTGGTCATCACCCCGGAGCGGGGCGGCATGATCACCGGGTTCTCCCTGGAGGGGGACGAATACATCTGGATTCGCCGGCCCAATCTCAGCGAGTGCAACCGGCCCCGTTTTGCGGTGCCCATCCTGTTCCCCAGCTGCTCCAACCCGGACAACGGCGTCCACATTTTTGACGGCAAGGCCTATCCCATGGAGACCCACGGCCTGGCCGACCTGTGCCCCTGGCAGGTGGACAGCGTAGGCCCCGACGGCGTCACCCTGATGCTGCAGTCCAGCCCGCTGACCAAGTTCCTGTATCCCTTTGACTTCACCCTGATGGTGACCTACAATCTGGACGGCAACACCGCTTCCATCGATCTGACCGTCATCAACGACGGCGAGCAGCCCATGCCTTTCAGCTTTGGCTATCATCCCTATTTTGTGGCCAGCGCTCTGGAAAACGTGGACTTTGACATCCGCTGCGCCACCTGTTCCGAGGATGCCAAGGGCGAGCAGCCCGCCGCACCCGAGAAGATCACCCTGACCCGGAAGCCCGGCGCCGACAACAGCATCCGGCTGCTGACCGGCGTGGAGTTCCCCATGTCCTTCACCGACAAGGGCAACGGACACAAGGTGACGGTGGATGCCGACGAGAGCTTTACCAACGGCGTGCTGTGGCAGCAGGATGCCGAGAACTTTGTCTGCATGGAGCCCTGGAACGGCTGGGCCAACAGCGTCAACGAGGAGGGCAAGCACGAAGTGCTGGAGCCCGACGAGGCCATGACCAGCACCTGGACCATCACCATCGAAAAAGTCTAACTTCCCGCTTTTTCGAGAAAAAGCGGGGCAAAAAGCTTCACCTGGTACCGCAAACTGCTGTAGTCCTCACAAGGTCCAGCCGGCGGCAAGGTTTCAGCCGCTTTAGAAGGTTCCCGGCCTGCGGCCCGCTTCGATTGCAGGCGGGTTCGAAATCTGGCTTGATGGGCTGCGGTTTGAACGTTCCCGAACGGTGGCCCGGTACGAAGCAAACACGCTTTCATACTGTTTTGAATGGTGCCTGACGGCGTATCGGTGGGGCTTTCCTGATGATGCGTTCAGCAAATCCACAGAATACGACAACCCCCGCCCCATGTAAGGCGAGGGTTGTTGTTTTATACAGGGGAACAGTCGGATAAAGTAAAATCGGATGATACCGGAATGCAGCATGGTGCAAAGGCTGAAGCCCGGCGCTCTGCCAACAGGAGAGAGAAAAAATCCTTTGGCCGGACTGTGCCAACATACACCCATACACCAAAGCCCTGGAAATAACCTGCAAATAAAAAATCCCTGCCCCCAAACAGGAGCAGGGATTTGGTGTTTATGGCGCTTTTCTGTGCACCGGAACCGTGGACCTGGACGCTAAAATTGCGTTCTGGTCGCACGAGGCCGTGAAAACCAGTCTATGACAAGGTTTGCATCGTACCCGGGCGCAGCCCGAACTTGACGTGAGCGCAGCATAGTTTGCAGCCCTCACAACCGCTCTAAAGAGCGGCCAGGGTGAATGTACTCAGCAAAAGATAAATCAGGTTATACTGGACTTTGCATCGTACCGGGCCGCAGGCCCAAACGCCGGGAGCGAGCCAAAGCGTAAAGGCCCTGCGGAACCTTTGGAGACCCGGAAACTGTATGGTACACAGTAAAAGTCTTTTGCTTACTTTTCTTCCAGAAAAGTAAGTTAGCCGGGCTGACGGCCGAGGTAGGCGAGGATGCCGCCGTCGGCGTAGAGGATCTGGCCGTTGACGAAGTCGGAGGCGTGGGAGGCCAGGAATACACAGGGACCTACCATGTCCTCGGCTTCGCCCCAGCGTCCGGCCGGGGTCTTGGACAGGATGAACTGGTCAAAGGGATGACGGCTGCCGTCCGGCTGACGCTCGCGCAGGGGCGCGGTCTGGGGAGTGGCAATGTAGCCGGGTCCCATGCCGTTGCACTGGATGTTGTACTCGCCAAACTCCGAGGCAATGTTCTTGGTCAGCATCTTCAGACCGCCCTTGGCTGCCGCATAACCCGACACCGTCTCACGGCCCAGCTCGCTCATCATGGAGCAGATGTTGATGATCTTGCCGGCACGCTTTTCGATCATGTCCGGCAGCACCGCCTTGGAACAGTTGAAGGCGCCCACCACATGGACATTCAGCACCTTCTGGAAATCCTCGGTGCTGGTCTCCAGCATGGGCTTGCGCTGGATGATGCCGGCGTTGTTCACCAGAATGTCCACCGGGCCCACATCCTGCTTGATCTGGGCTACCATGGCCTGGACGGCCTCCCAGTCGGTGACGTCCGCAACATAGCCGTGGGCGTCGATGCCGGCCTCTTTGTAGGCCGCCATGCCCTTTTCATAGCTGGACTGGGACGAGCAGTTGAAGCAGACCGTGGCCCCGCAGCGGGCCATCCCTTCGGCGATCGAAAAGCCGATGCCATGGGCGCCGCCCGTGATCAGCGCCACTTTGCCGCTCAGGTCAAATGCAGAAAGTTCCATGGGGAAAAGCTCCTTTCTTTCCAGAGGTGTGTTGTATCCTCCGATGTATACTAGGCAAAAATTTAACAAGAAAGACCCCGTACCCGGCGTGCACCGGATACGGGGCCTTGTGGCATAACGTTACAAGCCCGGTCTGCCCGGAGCTGGCAGTTTAGCGCAGGTCGGTGGTGGCGATGTTGTCCATGTCGTCAAACTCCATGTTCTCGCCGCCCATCGCCCAGATGAAGGTGTAGTTGGAGGTGCCCACGCCGCTGTGGATGCTCCACGACGGGCTGATGACCGCATCCTCATTGTGCATGACGATGTGGCGAGTCTGGGTGGGCTCACCGCACATGTGGAAGACCACCTGTCCCTCGGGCAGCTCGAAATAGGTGTAGATCTCCATCCGGCGCTCGTGGGTGTGGCTGGGCATGGTGTTCCAGTTGGACCCCGGCTCAAGCTCGGTCATGCCCATGCTGAGCTGGCAGGTCTTGAGGACGTCGGGGTGGATGAACTGGTTGATGGTCCGCTTGTTGCAGGTCTCCACGCTGCCCAGAGGCCGATGGTTGGCATCGGCCATCTTGATCAGGCGGGTCTCATAGGCACAGTGGGCCGGGGCCGACACCATATAGAACTTGGCGGGGCAGGAGGGATCAGCCGAAGCAAAGGTGACCTCCTTGGTGCCCTGGGTGATATACAGGCAGTCCTTGTAGCCCAGCTCGTACCGGACGCCGTCGGCGACGACGATGCCGGTGGAACCCTTGCCGATGTTGAACATGCCGATCTCGCGCCGCTCCAGGAAATAGTGGGTGCCGAAGTTGGCCCAGATGTCGATGCCCTTGTCGATGGACACCACTTCATGAACCGGCATGCAGCCCAGGGTGACCATGCGGTCCACATGGCTGTAGACGGCCACCACTTCATCGGCCTTGTACAGGCCGGTGATGAGCATTTCGTCCCGCATTTCCTCGGTGGTGTAGCGCTTGAAATCTTTCTGGTTGCAGGAATAACGGATATCCATGTGACAGCCTCCCGTGCAGCCGCTTTTTAGCGCTGGATACGGCCCGAGCCGTCGCCGCCGGCCAGCTTCTCCACCTCGGAGACGGTGACCATGTTGTAGTCGCCCTCGATGGAGTGCTTCAGAGCGGAAGCAGCCACGGCGAACTCAACAGCGTCCTGGGTGCTCTTGCCGTTCAGCAGGGCGTAGATCAGGCCGCCGCCGAAGGAGTCGCCGCCGCCGACGCGGTCGATGATGCGCAGCTCGTACTTCTTGGAGAAGCAGTACTCGTTGGAAGCAGCGTCGTACAGCATGGCGCTCCAGCCGTTGTCGGAAGCGCTGTGGCTCTCACGCAGGGTGATGGCGACCTTCTCGAAGTGGAACTTGTCGGCCAGCTGCTTGGCAACGCTCTTGTAGCCCTCGTGGTTCAGGGTGCCGCCGTAGATGTCGGTAGCCTCAGCCTCGATGCCGAAGACGTCCTTTGCGTCCTCCTCGTTGGAGATGCAGACGTCCACGTACTGGCACAGGTCGGTCATGGCAGCGCGGGCCTGCTCACGGGTCCACAGCTTGCCGCGGTAGTTCAGGTCGCAGCTGATCTTGACGCCGGCAGCCTTGGCAGCCTTGCAGGCCTGACGGCAGATCTCGACGACGTTCTCGCCCAGAGCCGGGGTGATGCCGGTGAAGTGGAACCAATCCACGCCCTGGAAGATCTTCTCCCAGTCGAAGTCGGAGGGCTGAGCCAGCTGGATTGCGCTGTTGGCGCGGTCGTAGATGCAGACCGAGCCGCGCTGGGAAGCGCCCTTCTCGTTGTAGTAGATGCCCACACGGTCGCCGCCGCGGACGATCATGCTGGTGTCAACGCCGTAACGGCGCAGGCTGTTGACGGCGCACTGGCCGATGGCGTGTGCGGGCAGCTTGGTGACGAAAGCGGCGTCCACGCCGTAGTTGGCCAGCGAGACGGCAACGTTTGCCTCACCGCCGCCGAACGTGAACTCCAGGTTGCTGGCCTGGACAAAGCGCTCGTAGTTGAACGGCTGCAGACGGACCATCAGTTCGCCAAAGGTAACAACTTTCATTGTGATATTCTCCTTCAATGTTATGATTCAGTGTGGGTAGACTTCAAACAACCCGCCGCAGGGCGGATGTCCCGCGGCGGGGTATGGCATGGAAAAAATGGATCAGGCCTTGACCAGGTGGATGGCGAAGCCGCCGATCTCGTCTGCCATGTAGCAGGACATGGTCTTGCCGTCCTTGACGCCCTTGGACTCCAGGTCAAACTTGACGCCGCGGCGGCTCAGGTGATAGATGGCGCGGTCGACGTTGTTGCAGCCGATGGCGATGTGGCCGTTCTTGCCGCGGCCGGGCTTCTTCATGATCTCGAACTCCTTGTTGCCCACGAAGATGCTGGAGTTGCCCGGGGTGACCTTCATGTTCAGCAGGGAAGCCAGAGCGTTGGCGGTAGCCTTGGCCTCGTCCTCGTTCTCGGTGTTGATGCCGATGTGGACCAGACGCAGGCCCAGCATGGTGTCAACGGCCTCCTTGCACATAGCGGTGATCTTGTCCCAATCCTTGGCCTTGATCACGTCGTTCTTGCACATCCAGGTGCCGCCCACGGCGATGATCTGATCGTAGTTCAGATAATCGTTGACGTTCTTGGCGTTGACGCCGCCGGTGCACATCCACTTGGCGCTCTTGAGGGCTGCGCCGATGTTCTTCAGCATGGCGACGCCGCCGTTGGCCTCAGCGGGGAAGAACTTGATGGCCTCGCAGCCCAGGTTCATGGCCTGCTGCATCTCGCCGGCGGTGGAGGTGCCGGGCATAGCCACACAGCCGCGCTCGATGACGTGCTTGGTGACAGCGGGATCAAAGCCGGGGGCAACCACGAAGGAAGCGCCGGCGTCGATGGCGCGGTCAGCCTGATCGATGGTCAGGACGGTGCCGGCGCCCAGCAGCATCTCGGGCATCTCCTTGTGGATCAGCTTGATGCACTCCTCAGCGCAGGCGGTGCGGAAGGTAACTTCAGCTGCGGGCAGGCCGCCGTCGGCCAGGGCCTTGCACAGAGGCAGGGCTTCGTCCACGCTGTTGAAGGCGATAACGGGCACAATGCCGATTTCGTAAATTTTCTCAGCAATAGGATTCATAAACGCATTCTCCTTTACTTTCAGGCTTTGCGCAGTATGACCATGGCCACAGACAAGGCTTGTCCAGGCACACTGTTGTATAATACTAGTATAAACCAAGCGGGGCCGTTTGGTAATACTCACAAAGCACAATGTTTGCAGGGGTAACTTGTATACATTGCATAAAACCGACCAGAAACAGGCTCTCAGGCACCGGTCAGGCCCAGCCGATCCAGCAGTTCGGCCACGCCGTCGTGGTTGCAGTCCTGTTCCGAGACGATGTCTGCCAGGGCTTGGATGGAGGGCATCCCGTTGGCCATGACGGCGGCGACGCCGGCGGCTTCCAGCATCCGGCGGTCGTTTTCGCTGTCGCCGATGGCCAGCACGCCCTCCCGGGGGATCCCCAGATGGGCGGCCAGCGCCAGCAGGGCCGAGCCCTTGTTGACGCCGGCGGCGGTGGCCTCGATGTTGTCGGGGGAGCCCTGGGTGGCTTCTACGCCGGGAATGGCGGCCAGAAGGGGCAGGGCGGCCTCGGCTTCCTCGCGGGAGGAGAAGAACATGCAGAACTTCTCGATATCTCCGGCGTGGGCTTCAAAATAGGGGTGAAGGTCGGGCAGGACGGTGAACCGTCCGTCGTCGGCCTGTTTGGCTTCGGTGGAGAGGAGCCGGGCGATCCGGGCTTTGGACCAGGCGATGCCGGCGGGGGTCTTGAGGCTCCGTCCGTCGGCAAAGAGGGTCAGATCCCCGTCAAACCGGTCCAGCAGCTGATAGACAGCCCGGGCGGTGTCCGCGGGCAGGGGATTGTAGATCAGGCGGGTCGGCTGGGTCACCGGCTCGGGGCCGGGCTCGCCGTACCGGCTGCGGACGGCCGCCAGAGGCTGGTCCCCCAGATCCCAGACGGCGGCGCCGTTGGAGGTGATGGCGTACCGCACCCCGGGGATGGAGGCCACCACCCGCGGCAGAGAGGACAATCCCCGGCCAGTGGCGGGCAGAACCGCCACGCCCCGGTTCATGGCCTGCTGCAGGGCCTCCAAAGTGCGGGGAGAGACCTGGCTGGCGCGGTTCAGCAGGGTGCCGTCCAGGTCCAGCGCTGCCATTTGAATGGATGGTTTGTTCATAGAGTTTTGGTGTTGTCCTCCAGTACAAAGGTTTCGATGGCCAGAGCCGCGCCGTCTTCGTTGTTGGAGGCGGTGATGTGGTTGGCGGCGGCCTTCACGTCGGGGAAGGCGTTGCCCATGGCCACGCCCAGGCCGGCGGCCCGGATCATGCCGATGTCGTTGCCGCCGTCTCCCATGGCCATCAGGGAGGAGACAGGCAGTTTCAGCAGCTCCGCCAGGGCCATCAGGCCGGTTCCCTTGTCCACCCCGGCGGCGTTGATCTCCATGTTCAGGGGCAGGCTGGACACCACGTTGACCCCCAGAGCCTCCACAGCGGCCCAGGCCTTCTGGCGCTCCGCGTCATCCACAAAGAAGATGGTGAGCTTTTCCAGGCCCCGCTCCTGCTGGGTGATGAAGGCCCGCAGGTCGGGCAGGGTCTTGCGGGTGTTCAGGACGTAGGCCCGCAGGTTGTCGGGGACAAAGCGAACCGCCGCGGCCCGGTTGGCCTCGGTGGTGTAGCCCTGGCCGTCCTGGAACAGATCCACCAGGCAGTCGTACTGCATCAGCACGTCGTAGGCCGCCAGGGCCTTGTCTCTGGGGATGTACAGCTCCTGGATGGGCTGGCCGGTGGCCAGGTCCATGGTCCGGGCGCCGTTGGCGGTGATGGCATAGTGCAACCCCTTGATGGCCAGGAGGTCGGCGGGCAGACCCGCCACGGTGCGGCCGGTGGCCGGCACAATCTCCACACCCCGGTCCGAAGCGGCTTCCAGGGCCGCCCGGGTGCGGGGCGTCATCTCTTTCTGATCGTTCAGGAGGGTGCCGTCCAGATCGACCGTAATCAGGCGAATGGGTGAAGTATACATTACAGAACCTCAAACTGTCAAGCATGCAATCGGGGCCGGGGGCCGGAAGGGCCCGCCCGGCCGGTTTCCTGTGGGAACGACGTAAAAAGACACGTTCCATTCTTATTTTACTGTACTTTGTCTATTTGCGCAAGGGCAGGGGATGTGTTACAATAACAAAGTATGGCATCCGGCGGGTCAAGTTTGGGCCCGCCGTAAAATGTCCGTAAAAAGCAAGAAAAGTGAACGGTTGTAAGGAGAATATACAAATCATGCTGAACGTTTTAAGGCTGCGGCCTCATCTCTGGTTCCAGCTGTATTGGGTGATTTACCTGGTCTGGTTTTTCGCCCTGGACTGGACCATCACCGACCCCACCTATATCATCCACAGCCCCATCGATGATATGATCCCCTTTTGTGAGTGGTTTATCTTTCCCTATTGCAGCTGGTTCGGACTGCTGGTAGGGGTCACCGCCCTGCTGTGGTGGTACGATACCCCGGCCTACGACAAACTCTGCCTGATGATGTTTTCGGGGATGACCTTCTGCCTGATCCTCTACATGATCCTGCCCAACGGGGTGGACCTGCGGCCCACCGTGGAGCAGGTGGGCCGGGACAACATCGCCATGGACATCATGCAGCTGATCTGGAAGGCGGACGCCTCCAACAACGTCTGCCCCTCCATCCACTGCCAGAGCTCGGCCTGCATGGCGCTGGCCTTTTCCAAGAGCAAGCTGGCGCAGAATCACCCCGGGCGCAAGGTGATCGCCTTCGGCTGGGCGGCGCTGATCTGCCTGTCCACCATGTTCACCAAACAGCACTCCATCATCGACGTGGTCTGCGGTCTGGCGGTGGCGGCCGTGTGGTACTGGCCCCTGTACCGGCGGGGAAACCGCACGCAGCACAAAGCGCTTTCCTGAGGCGGAGGTTTTGGGTTTTTTGTAACCCTCTTGTAAAATTAATTTGATAAAGTTTGAACAAATGGTGCATTGACGCGGATGCAGCTTCCGTCTACAATGGTACTGGGATTTTAAAGAGGAAAGACAAGAAACGCAAGATCATGAAAACAAAAACGTCGAAGGACGAAAGGCAGGAAAGGAGGTGCGCCGTATGGCAGCATCCAGCGCACGAGAAGCAGCGTACCAGACGCTGTGGGGCAGGATCGTCACCATGGAGCTCAAGCCCGGCGACCCGCTCAACGATCGACAACTGGCTGAGGAAATGGGGATCAGCCGCACACCGGTGCGGGAAGCCCTCATTATGCTGAACATCGCGCACATGGTAACCATCAAACCCCAGAGCGGCACCTATGTGGCTCCCATCGACCTCAAGCTGATGCGGCTGGAACAGTTCGCCCGCTTCACCCTGGAAAAAGAGATGCTGTTCCACGTGTACAAGCACTGCAAACCGGAACACATCGCGGCCTACCGCGCCAGCATCCAGGAATACGAACAGGCCGCCGCGGCCCCCGACAGCCCTCTGAAGAACAGCCATATGCTGGAGATTGACAACAAGTTCCACCGGCTGTCCTTTGAGTTCTGCGGGATGGAGGAGCACTTCGACCACATGCTCTCCACCTTCAAGCACATTGAACGGCTGCGCCTGTTCAGCCTGATGCTGGGGGAGAACGCCTCGGTGCCCATCCAGCACGGCCGGATCGTGGACGCCCTGGAAAACGGCACCCCCGAGGCCCTGGAACAGGCCCTGCGGGATCATCTGCAGCGGTACAAGGCCTCGGTGGAGGAGGCCCGCCGCAGCCATCCGGACTATTTCATCGAGGGCTGAGAGGGCCTGAAAACCAAAACAGACGCCGCCGCAAAAAAGAAAGTTTTTCCTTTCTTGGATGACGTTTTTACAACAAAATAGTAAAATAAACCGTGAGAAACGTAAAATTTTTCTCACGGTTTTTTGTATTTGGGAACAATTCACAAAAAGCCCTCCAAAAGAATGGAGGGTTTACCACTTGCCAAAACACGATTGATATACTAGAATGGAAACAACAAGATGCCGCTCTGCGCCCTGCGCAGGGCTGCTGCGCATCAATCCAGCAAAAAGGAGAGAAGACTATGCCAATGCAAATGGGTTTCCGTTGGTACGGCGAAGGCAACGATAAGATCAAGCTGTCCGACATCAAGCAGATTCCCGGTGTGACCAGCATCGTGTGGGCCCTCCACAACAAGATGCCCGGTGAAGTGTGGGAAGTGGAAGAAATCGCCGAGGTGCAGAAGCAGCTCGAGCCCTATGGCTTCAACATGGACGTGGTGGAGTCGGTCAACGTTCACGACGACATCAAGATCGGTCTGCCCACCCGCGACGGCTATATCGCCAACTATATCCAGACCATCCGCAATCTGTCCAAGTTCGGCGTGAAGGTGATCTGCTACAACTTCATGCCCATCTTTGACTGGACCCGCACCGACCTGTTCCACCCGGTGGGCGACGGCTCCACCGCCCTGTACTATCAGAAGGACATGATCCAGAGTGATTACAAGGCGATGGCCGACTATATCATGAGCTTCACCGAGAAGTACAACATGACCTTCCCCGGCTGGGAGCCGGAGCGGATGGCCAAGCTGGACGAGCTGTTCAAGGCCTACGCCCCCGTCACCAAGGAGAAGCTGTGGGAGAACCTGAAGTACTTCCTGGAGGCCCTGATGCCGGTCTGCCACGAGTGCGACATCAAGATGGCCATTCACATGGACGATCCCCCCTGGGATATCTTCGGTCTGCCCCGCCTGCTGACCAGCGCCGAGAACATCGACCGGTTCCTGTCCATGGTGGATGATCCCTACAACTGCCTGACCCTGTGCTCGGGCAGCCTGAACGCCGACCCCAACAACAACGTGGCCGACGTCATCCGCAAGCACTGCGACCGCATCGCCTTTGCCCACATCCGCAACGTCAAGCACTTCGAGAACGGCGACTTCTCGGAGGCCAGCCACCGCGACTGTGACGGCGACACCCATATCCTGGAGATCCTGAAGGCCTACCACGACTGCCACTACGAGGGCTACATCCGCCCCGACCACGGCCGTCACCTGTGGGGCGAGGGTCCCGGCAATGTCCGTCCCGGCTATGGTCTGTATGACCGCGCCCTGGGCATCATGTATATGTGGGGCGTCTGGGATATGCTGGACAAGCTGGACGCCGAGAACAAGTAAGTTCTGCCGGTCCTGAACTATGAAAGGGAGCATGGATTCATGAAATTAACCGATATTGAGCACGGCCCCGTAAGCTCCGCCTGGGCGGAGAAGGGCTATCAGCTGCCCAAGTTTGACCGCGAGGCCGTCAAGGCCAAGACCGCTGCCGAGCCCACCTGGGTTCACTTCGGCGCAGGCAACATCTTCCGGGCCTTCCCCGCTGCCATCCTGCAGCAGGTGCTGGACTCCGGCAAGTATGACCGCGGCGTCATCGTGGCCGAGAGCTTCGACTATGAGATCATCGATAAGGCCTACCGCCCCTACGACAACCTGAGCCTGCTGGTCTGCCTGCAGTCCACCGGCACCATCGAGAAGAAGGTCGTGGGCGCTGTCACCGAGAGCCTGAAGGCCGATCCTCAGTTCACCGAGGACTGGGCCCGTCTGGTGGAGATCTTCACCGCACCCAGCCTGCAGATGGTGTCCTTCACCATCACCGAGAAGGGCTACGGCTTCTCGCCCGCCGACCTGGAGAAGGGCATGAACGCACAGTTCGCCATGGGCAAGGTCACCGCTCTGCTGTATGAGCGCTACAAGGCCGGCGCCCTGCCTGTCACCCTCCAGAGCATGGACAACTGCTCGCACAACGGCGACAAGGTCAAGGCCGGCGTCATGGCTTACGCTGAGAAGTGGGCCGAGATGGGCCTGGTTCCCGCCGGCTTCGTGGAGTACGTCAAGGATGAGAGCAAGGTCTCCTATCCCTGGAGCATGATCGACAAGATCACCCCGCGTCCCGACGCCAAGGTCCAGAAGATGCTGGAAGACGACGGCTTCGAGGACAACTACACCATCGTCACCGAGCGCCACACCTTCACCGCTCCCTTTGTCAACGCAGAGGAGACCGAGTACCTGGTCATCGAGGACAAGTACACCAACGGCCGTCCCCCGCTGGAGCTGGGCGGCGTCATGTACGCTGACCGCGAGACCGTGGACAAGGTCGAGAAGATGAAGGTCTGCACCTGCCTGAACCCGCTGCACACCGCCATGTCCATCTATGGCTGCCTGCTGGGCTACACCCTCATCAGCGCCGAGATGGCCGACGAGGATATCCGCGGCCTCATCACCAAGATGGGCTACATCGAGGCTATGCCGGTGGTTGTGGACCCGGGTGTCCTGAAGCCCACCGACTTCATCGACGCAGTTCTGAACCGCCGTCTGCCCAACCCCTTCATGCCCGACGCACCCCAGCGCATCGCCACCGATACCTCCCAGAAGCTGTCCATCCGCTTCGGTGAGACCATCAAGGCCTATCAGGCCCGCGGCCTCGATATGAACAACCTGGTCCTGGTTCCGCTGGTTCTGGCTGGCTATGCCCGCTATATCCGCGGCATCGACGACGAGGGCAAGGCCTTTGAGCCGTCTCCCGATCCGCTGCTGGCTGAGCTGAGCGCCATCGTGGCCGGCCTGGAGGTCAAGGAAGGTCCCCAGGACTTCAGCTGCCTGAAGGCTCTCTACAGCCGCAAGGACGTCTTTGGCGTCGACCTGTACGAGGCCGGCCTGGGCGAGAAGATCGAGGGCATGGTGGCCGAGCTGTACGCTGGCCCCGGCGCTGTCCGCAAGACCCTGCACAAGTACGTTTCGGCCCGCTGATTCGTACCCGCTTTCAAAATACCGCACCCGGCGGCCCGGTCTGAGATAGACGGGCCCTGACCCCGGGCAAGCTGGCTATTTCCGCCCCGCGCTGCGTTTGCTTTGCCGCAGTGCGGGGCTTTTTGTACCTTCTTGTCTTTTTTATAGGATTTTATGTACTTGGGATACAACATGGCCTCCGCGCCTTGACATCCCACCAAGTGGGCGGTATCATAAAGAAAAGGGCGGCGCACCCAGCACCGCCTACACAGACGGTGCAGGCGGCTCCTGCACCGTGACAGGAGGTTATAAAAATGTCTGTCTGTACTGCAAAATCCTTTGACCTGACCGGCAAAGTGGCGCTGATCACCGGCGCATCCTACGGCATCGGTTTCGCCATCGCTACCGCCATGGCCAACTGCGGCGCCACCATCGTGTTCAACGACATCAAGCAGGAGCTGGTGGACAAGGGCCTGGCTTCCTATAAGGAGGCCGGCATCAATGCTCACGGCTACGTCTGCGATGTCACCAACGAGAACGCCGTCAACGAGATGGTGAAGAAGATCACCGAGGAAGTGGGCCACATCAACATTCTGGTGAACAACGCCGGCATCATCAAGCGCATTCCCATGTGCGACATGACCGCTGAGCAGTTCCGCCAGGTCATCGACGTGGACCTGAACGCTCCCTTCATCGTGTCCAAGGCTGTGATCCCCGACATGATCGCTCAGGGCGGCGGCAAGATCATCAACATCTGCTCCATGAT
>NZ_NFLL01000030.1 GCF_002160895.1 Faecalibacterium sp. An122
GGTTATACCGAAAGTTGGATTATCCCGAATCTTCAGAAAAAACCGCTTATTCACCAGCTTTTTATAAAAAGATTCGGGATAACTTTTCCATACTTTTAAGACACTTCCGCTGGGATTGGAACGATATATTCCTAAAATTCGGGATAATCTTTTTTCCTGCATCACAGACCGTAGAGCTGTCTTAGCATATCTTCATCGCTAACCGTGTAATTCACTGATTCCGCATCGGCAAGGCCTGCCCCCATGGCTTTTTCAATCGCTTTCCGCTTGGCTTCCGTATCCGCGTAAGCGTAGATCAACGTTGTTTCAACCTGTTTGTGCCCCAGCCACTGGGAAATCATTGTCAAATCCATTCCATGCTGGTATAAGTGCATGGCCCTGGTGTGCCTCCACAGATGAGGATGAACCCGTTCCGGCACATCGGGGCAGGTTTCCCTTGCCAGTTCCGCATACTTTTGGATGCGGAGCCTTGCCGTATCATCACACATTGCGCTGCGGGAACCTTTTCGCTCTACATAAAAAAGCCATTCTGTTGAAAAGGCACTTTCTCCTTTATGAAATGCACCCATGTAGTTATCCAGATGTTGTACCGTATCCTTCATCAAGGGGACTACCCGGATCTTGCCGCCCTTTCCATGAAGCGTCACAGTTGGTGTTTTGTCAATCCGCAGATCACAGATTTTCACATCCAGGGCCTCCTGAATCCTTGCGCCTGTGTCATAAAGAAAGATCATCAGGAATTGATCCCGCAGTCCCATTTTTGTGCGAGTATCAGGTGCCGCAAACAGAGCCTTGACCGCAGCTTCGGACATATAGTCCACCTCCCGGAAACGCTCCTTTTTCTGAATCTTAATCGCTGCCAGTTCACTGGACAAACTGATATACTCCGGCCTGCAGGCAGAAGCGTAAGTAATAAATGCTCGTATGGCGGCCAGTCTGTTATTCCGGGTAGCAGGGCCTACGCCTTTTTCTTCTGAAAGCCAGTCCAGGTATGCCACTACCATTTCATAACGGATCATCCCAAATGTAACCGACATCATGGGAATCTTTTTCTGTCCCGCTATATATTTCAAAAGCTGGTTCCACGCAGTGCGGTATGCTTTTACGGTATTGCTGCTGGCGTGCCGCTGGTTTGGCAGGTAGATCAGGAGAAAATTCCTCAACAGGCTGAACAGCTGCTCGTCTTTTACTTTTCCCATAGTTCTACCCTCGGAATCAGGCCGTTCATGGCTTCCCAGTCAATCCCGGCTGATTTCACCAGTTTTTCCGGAAGCAGATGGATATAGTACGCGGTTGCCTCCCAATCCTTATGGCCCATGTATGTCTGCAGATAAGGAAGCCGTGAGGAAAGTTCTTTCTTTTCATCCAGCCAGCGGTTCAGGACAGCCGTTGCGAACCGGTGGCGGAGGTCATATACCCGGACGGCAGGAAGAAGGTCTTTGGGAATTCCCGGTTTTGTGCGAGCAAAGAACCACTTAAATTTCCCCTGCATCTTCTGGGCGGAATAGGGGCCGCCATCCGGCGCGGGGAAGAAATATGCGCTTCCCGGAAATGCGGCATCCCGGATGCCGGCATAAGACCTTGCAAGAAAAAGCATGTCCTCCGACATTACGATAGTTCTGCTTTTACGCCATTTTGTTTCAATGATCCGTACTTCTCCGCTGTTCAAGTCAACCTCGTTCCGTTTCAGATGCCTCCCTTCGTTTGGCCGCAGGCCGCAGGTATAAGTCATCCGAAAGTATGTACGGAGCAGATGCGGACGGAATGGGTCGCGTGGATACTGGTAACAGTCGATTTCATGGAACAGCGCTGCCAGCTCATCATCCCCAAACAGATAAGGAATGAATACAGTGCCTCCGGCAGTAAACCGGTCTGGGAGGATATATGCCGCTTTCCCTATGGATTTTTGATATTTCCCCAACGCCCTGACAAAAGCTGCCTTCCCGTGGATGGTCTGCGGTGATTTCCCCGGTTCTGGCTTCAGCCAGTTCAGCACAATGGCCTGGGTAAGCTCCTGCTGGCCGGGATATACTTCAAAGCAACGGCGGTCAAAACTTTTGGCCTTTTCCAGGTAAGTGTTTTCGGAATAACCGAGGGCGCATTTCAAAGCGATCATACTTTCCAGATCCTGTGCAAATCCACTGGCAAACTTATCATTCATCCCTCCAACCCCCTTTCCAGCGGGATACCTTTAAAATCAAGGGCGCATTCTTTTAAGCTGCTGGTATCCAGGGAAAGGTACTGCCTTGCAGACTTTGGGTCGTCATGTCCCAGGATCTGTGTGATGGTTGTGAGCGGCGTTCCCGTCACCAAAAGCTTTTTTGCCAGCCGCCGCCGGAGTCCATGGAACCCTTTCCCATCAAAGGCATGGCGGTAAATCCCGGCTTTCCTTTGGTATTGCTGAAACATACATCCAATGCTGACCGCATCCGCCAGCCCTGTCCTGGGGGCAATCAGGCGCAAAAATACTTCCGGGCTCTCAGAGCGCGGCCTTGCATTCAGGATATAATCCTGCAAGGCTTCTCCCGCCTCCTTAACCAGCGGGGTATAGCTTACACGCCCTGTTTTTCTCTGGGTAAATCGGATTTCGCCCTTCCGCCAGTCAATGTCTGTCAACTTTATCCGGATCAGGTCTCCGGCCCGTAGGCCTGTTGTTGCCGCAAGGAGGATGATGGCGCGGTCCCGTTTTCCCATCTCGCTGTCTGTATCAATCACCCGTAGGATCTGGTCCAGTTCCTCATCCGTTACATAGCTTTGGATTGGCATATCCCGATATACCCGGTAGGAGAAAAGCTCAACACAATCCGGGGCCGGGAGGCTGCTTTCTTTCAGAAATATGTGGAAATGTTTCAGATAGAGCAGGATGTTATGCAGGCTGGAGGTTTTTACTTCCGCCGCCGTTTTCAGGATAAATTCCCGGACCTGTTCTACCGTCACCCATTCCAGGGAAGCATACCCTAAAGATTCAAAGTAATGCAGGTATCTGCGGACTACCCACACCACATCGTCCCTGGTATTCGGGCCATAGCCTTTATAATCCAGGAAAAGGTCGATGAGCTTCTCGCTATCCTCCGAGACCGGATACTTTGTCCCATGCTTTGGCATATTTAAATGCAAGGTTCCCGTCAGATAGAACTCGTCCAGGCGGTTTGCCGCCGATTTTACCCGTTTGTAGTAGTGGATGGAGATTTCTTCCCGATCCAGACGTTCTTTCTGAAGATCCACAAGCTCCCTGGTGATTGCCGGGTCATAGAAACATACGCCTCTTTTTTCATAATAAACGGCAACAGTCTGAAATTTGGGCGTGATATTTCTCCAAATGGTTGCTTCGCTGTAGCCCAGCTTTCTTGCCTCAGCAATGATCTGGGCGATCATCTCGTTAATGGTTTGCTTTTGTGTTTTCATAAGCACAGCCTCCTTGATATAGTCAGGTAAACTTCCTGCTGTAAACTATTATCAAGGATGGATGTATGGGAAGCTATAAGATTATCCCGAATGTTGGGAAGCTTCTGATGAAAAAGTATTGAAACCAGCTCAAAAGGGAGAAAAAGTTATCCCGAATTTTTTGAACGAAATCAGCATGGAAACAGGCTGAAAAATAAGGTTTCGGGATAATCCAACTTTCGGTATAACCACTTTTGTTCGCAAACAATATCCGTATCCTTTACACGATGATTTACTTTTATTATCATAGTCGTAATAAGTATATAAACTACTTACATATAAGCACCTAAAATATGAAAGGGCTGATAAAATGATGACCTTTGAAAAGGTTTTAGAAGTATTCAACGATTACCTAAATAAAGATAGTGTTTTGGAGGTGGTGAACACTAAGCGAGGATACACCGTTATGATTTGGGATGAAAAAGATGAGCAATGGTTTGGTGTGGAACATTGCAAAGCCCCCGAGCTTTTACGGGATGCCTTACTTGATGGCTATCGTGATTTTTTAGAGCAACAACTTACTCATAACCGCAGGAGTTTAACCGAAACAGAAATCTTAGATATTCAAAACCGATGTGAACAGCTTTATGATTTGTGTGGAGAATAAAAAAATAACCTAAAAAGTGCGATAGCCTGTGTAGGTGTCGCACTTTTTTCAGTTGGCTTGGCTTACGAAAACAGCGTTAATTATTCCGCAGTTTCTCTTGCCTTTTTCAAGCCTTGAGCCGTAGCTTCCATCACGATAAGCTCCTTTTCTTCCATATCATTCAACAGTACATCAACTTGTTTGCGGCGATTGTTGTCGCCATCTTCATTGCATGGAAAAAAGAACTGGTCTACAGAGATGTCAAGCAAGGTAGTAATGAGATAAAATTTGTTAAGCCTTGGGTGCTGCCCCCTGTTCTCTATATACATAATAGAGCGTGGCGTAAGGTCTACCAGTTGGGCAAGATATTCCTGTGTCCACCCTTTTGCTTCCCGAGCTTTTTTTATCGCTATACCTAACGGCTTAAAATCAAGTTTTCTTTCATCTTGGTACATTTTAATATCATCCTATATCATTGTACATTTCGGGTGATGATATTTGAACGAAGTATGATTTTATGTTTAGTAGTGTATAATTTCGTATTAGTGGAGAGAAACTTGCTATTATTCGTCATTCCGTATATAATAATTATATACTCTTTGCGAAAGGAAGTTGATATTATGAATTACATTTCTGTGAAAGCCGCTTCTGAAAAATGGGGCATATCGGAAAGACGGATACAAAAATTATGTGAGGAAAATCGCATTGACGGAACTGAAAAATTTGGTCGTGCATGGATGATACCAAAAGATGCAGAAAAACCCGTTGATGGACGTATGAAAACAAGGAACAAACAGGAGGAGAATCATGGAATTTAATGAAAAGCTACAACAGCTTAGGACTGGAAAGAACTTAACGCAGGAACAACTTGCGGAGCAATTATATGTATCAAGAACAGCCATTTCAAAATGGGAAAGCGGCAAGGGTTACCCTAACATTGAGTCGCTCAAGTGTATTTCTAAATTCTTTTCTGTGACCATAGATGAACTGCTATCGGGCGAAGAACTGATTACACTTGCCGAAACTGAAAATCGTTCCAACTTGAAAAAAATTTACAGTTTCATTTATGGAATATTAGATATGATGGCGGTTACTTTTATACTTTTGCCGTTGTATGGTAACCTTGTTGACGGATATATTTATTCTGTCAATCTACTTTCATTTACAGACACTACCCCAATATATCTTGCAATCTATTGGATTGTTTTTATTGTTTTGATTGCACTTGGGATAGCGAAACTGATGTGTGTTTGTTTTGAAAAGGAATCATGGAGCAACATAATCACAAAATGCTCTCTCGTGCTGAGTACGCTTTTTATCTGCTTCTTCGCTGCGGCAAGACAACCCTATGTAACCGCCCTTATGTTTCTGCTATTTGTTGCTAAAATATTTGTCTGGATAAAGCAAACCCAAACAAAGTAAAATGCCATAAACCCTTTAAAATAGGCTCTGACACGATAAGTGTCGGAGCTTTTTTCGTGCTGACATCTATTGTGTCGGCATTGTGACGGTAGATTTCTTGGCTTCTATGCAATACTCGTGGATAATAAGATTGTGGTCAGCGAAAACAAGAACAGCAACCCACGGAAAGGAGAATCAAATATGGATTATATCATTGAAACAGAAAATCTTACGAAGCGATACGGAACAGCCACCGTTGTCGATAAGGTAAATCTTCATGTGCCAAAGGGCAAAATTTATGGTTTGCTCGGCAGAAACGGAGCAGGCAAAACCACAGCAATGAAAATGATGTTGCAGCTTGCTTTCCCAACGGAGGGAACGGTACGCTTGTTTGGCACAAACTATAAGGAAAATATCCATACCCTTTATAGCAAAGTAGGCTCTATTATCGAAACACCGGGATTTTACAGTAATTTAACAGGGTATGAGAATTTGCAAATTCTCGCTAAACTGCGAGGGGGAGTATCTAAAAGTGGAGTAGAAAAAGCTCTTGAAGTTGTGGGGCTGCATAAGGAGAAAAGAAAAGTCTTTTCCGATTATTCCCTCGGAATGAAGCAACGGCTTGGTATTGCCGCCGCCATTATGCACGAGCCGGAGCTTTTAATACTTGACGAACCGATTAACGGACTTGACCCCATTGGAATAGTTGAAATACGCTCATTTTTATCTGAACTTAGTCACAATCATGGCATTACCATTTTTATCTCAAGCCATGTTTTAAGCGAGATTGAACAGATAGCAGATATTATCGGCGTTATGCACGAGGGGCATTTAGTAGAGGAAGTGAATATATCCGAGCTTCACAAAAGGAATCGAAAATACATTCAATTTGATTTATCTGACAGTGAGATAGCCGGAAAGATTTTAGAAAACCACTACCACATGACGGATTTTACAGTGCAGGACGGTACGGTGAGAATTTATGACTTTAGCCAAAGTGTTGGAGAAATCAATCGAGAATTTGCACGAAATGGACTGCTCGTGACAAGGATAAATGATAGTGAGGAAAACTTAGAGGACTACTTTTCTAAACTGATTGGAGGTGGCGGTATTGCTTAATCTTATTTCTTGTGAATTATTAAAACTAAAGCGTTCAAAAATGGTGCTAATTAGTGTGGCAGGGGTATTATCTACCCCACTTTTGATGTTAATAGAAGCCTTGCAAACACATTTTGATAAGCCGGAGATTATCTTTACCTTGTCTGACATATACAGCGACAGTGTACTGTATATCATGCTGCTGGTAAACATTATGATATATGTGGCAATTGCAGCTTACTTGTTTAGCAGAGAGTACACAGAAAGCACCCTCAAAACCATATTGCCCATACCCATTTCAAGGACAAAACTATTAATTGGAAAATTTTGCACCCTGCTTCTTTGGATTGTTATGCTAACCCTTGTAACATGGGCAGGTATATTTATCGTTTGTGGGCTATATGACGCTGTCTTTACATTGGAGGGATATAGCTTACTAGTGGCAATAGTATGGCTCCCCAAGTTTTTGTTTGGCAGTATCCTGATGTTTTTAACAGTTTCTCCTTTTGTGTTTGTTGCTATGAAAACAAAAGGATTTGTCGCCCCGATGATTGGCTCTGCCGTGATTGTCATGGGAAGTGCCGCACTTTCAAATCAAGAATGGGGAGCGTTGTATCCGTGGACAGCCACCTATTTCTTGGTGCAGGGTAAACTTCAGAGTACCGGCTATCCTACACTGCTGTCTGTATCTATTATTATTCTTGTATCAGCAGTTGGTTTTCTTATGACCTTTCATCATTTTAAAAAGGAGGATTTGAAATAATGGTACTTGATTTTATAGAAATTTTAAAAGTTATTTTTCTTGGAATTGTTGAGGGTATTACTGAGTGGCTACCTATCAGCAGCACAGGACATATGATTCTTGTGGACGAATTTATCACACTTAATATGAGCGAAGCATTTAAAGAAATGTTTTTTGTTGTTATTCAACTTGGAGCTATACTCGCAGTGGTTGTAATGTTTTGGAACAAGATGTTTCCCTTTCAATTTAAGAACAAAGCACAGTCAATTGTTAAAAAGGATACTTTCTCGTTGTGGTTCAAGGTTGCGGTAGCTTGTGTACCGTCAGCTATTATGGGGATTCTATTTGATGATTATTTGGATGCTTACCTCCAAACCCCCATTGTGATTTCAATCATGTTAATCTTTTATGGTTTGTTATTCATTCTCATAGAAAATTGGAATAAAAAGCGTACTCCTACTACTATGGCACTTTCTGACATCAGCTATAAAACAGCAATCTTGATAGGGGCATTTCAAGTGTTATCACTTATACCCGGCACATCACGGTCGGGAGCAACGATTATAGGTGCTTTACTCATAGGAGTTTCACGAGTGGCAGCAGCAGAGTTTACTTTTTTCCTCGCAGTACCTACTATGCTTGGAGCAAGTGCTTTTAAGCTGTTAAAATTCGGGTTTGAATTTACAAGTGCAGAACTGCTCGCTCTTGTTCTCGGTATGGCTGTGGCATTTGCGGTATCTGTCTTAGTAATTAAATTCCTAATGAACTTTATCAAAAAACATGATTTTAAGGTGTTTGGTTGGTATCGAATTGTGCTTGGTATACTTGTTGTACTTATAAAATCTTAATAATGCGTTTTCTTTGTGCGCGAATAAAAATGCCAGTTGGTCCTTAAGATCAGCTGGCATTTTTGTTTCTGGGGATGGAAAACAACCCAGAGATTCTCGTTGTCGATCTCCTCCTGATTTTAGTTTGCATGGTGAATTTTGCAAATTGAATCTACAGGAGGTTAATAATGGGATTTAATTATGGATATGAGAAAAAGAAGTTTGATAGTAGATGGAAGCGTTTAGAAGTTGAGTATTGTGATGCAGGGATGAGCGAAGAACAGATTGCTGCCATGAAAGAATATGACTGGGCATGGTTTTGCAGTCAAAGGGTTTTTCAAAACCATACGCAACCAATACCTTGTGAACAATATGATGAAGTATGTGGTCAATCACAGCTGTTCCGAAAGTTTGCATCGTTATCTTATCAATGGGATGTTGATAAGATTGATCAAACGCGATATGGATGGTTGGCTTCGGTGGAAAACGAACAACTACTGTTGAGATTGAAGAAGCTGTCGAAGAAAGATTTGGAGCTATTGACATTACTTTTTGTGGATGGTTATCGTCAAATTGATGTAGCACGTCTTTGGCATTGTTCCAGAAGTGCTGTTGCACAAAGATTTAAAAAAATAAAAAAATTTTTGAATAACACTTAACAAATGAAGCGTATCAGTGCCTACCCATTGAGGGAAGAACATTCTCCCAATGTGGAGCTTGACAATTTCATAGACGGCATTTCCGGTACATAACCTATGTACGAGCGAATCAGGCACGCCGCGAAGATGGACAGCCCCAGGAGGTGATGAATAGGACTGTTCCGAGCGATCCACGTCAGCCTGATACCCGAAAGTGGCATTTCAGGGCGCGATGACTGCATAGGGGTTAAAGATACTTCCTCACGGCCTCCTAAAGACTTGGGGGGAACTCTGCGGCGCACGAGTAAAACGACGCTGTGGAGTTATGACAGCCGCGCCAGCGGAGACCGGAATGTCCCCATCGCCAGGGGTGCGTGGCAAATGTGGCGAGTAAATTTTTCAAAGTCAGATACCATGCGCTGGCAGCTTCGGTTGCCAGCGCATTCATGTGATTTTGAAAGCAACAACCACATCTTTGACAGAAAGGGGGACCACCTATGGAAAAATTGATTTCGCGGAAAGAGGCTGCCAAATTACTGGGGATTAGCATTGCCACTTTGGATGCAGCTCGAAACAGTGGGCTAATTTCCTATGTTCAGTATGTGCAAAATGGTTGCGTGTACTTTACAGATGCTGGCCTTCAGGAGTATATCGCAAAATGCACCCATCGTGCAAAGCCAGTGGAAAAAAGCGCTACATACCGCAAGCTGCGAAGTGTCCGAGCTTGAGCTGTTCCGTATCCTTGCTGGAACCTAATATGTCTGATAAAACAAAGGTACAGCGCTGGACATTATTCTTAGGAGGTGACGGAATTGGCAAAAAGAAAAAGGGCAATTCCTCAATATGGTACGGTCGTGCTTAACGGCATTGAATATTATAGAACCAGAGTCGAAGATTCGGATGGAAACAGAGTGGCGCTTTATGCAAAGACGCCCGAAAAGCTTTATGACAAGGAACTGGAGGCGTTAGAGCAGATTGACAGTACTACGTTTCGTCGAAGATCGCCTACGGTTGCTGAGTACTGTGAGAAGTGGCTGCTGATGCAGTCCGTCCATGTTCGGGCCACCACCTTGACAGATTATACCTCTAAGGTGCGGCGGCACATTATTGGAGGGCTGGGAGACAAGAGAATGGCTGATGTATCCCTGGATGACATCCAACTTGCCCTCGTACCTGTTTCCAAGAAGTCGGCTTCGGTTTATAAGTCTGTGGTGATTCTCTGCAAGTCCATTTTCCGGGCGGCCAAGGAGAGCCATGTGATTGACGAGGACCCGACCATATACCTGGATGCAAAGGGAGGAGTTCCCCAGGAAGAAAGACAGGCATTGACGGATGAACAGGTTGAGCGGCTTTTGGACACGATCCGGGATTTGCCGCCCTATGTATTTGTGATGATCGGTTTATATGCCGGTCTGCGCCGGGAAGAAATCCTGGCGCTGCAATGGGATTCTGTGTATCTGGATGCAGAGGCTCCGTACTTAACGGTACGGCGGGCATGGCACACAGAACATAACAGGCCGGTCATTCTTACCGAGCTAAAGACCAAAGCGGCACAAAGAAACATTCCTCTCCCGGTCTGTCTGGTTGAATGTCTGAAAGATGCAAAGAAAAAATCCACTTCGGATTATGTGATTGCCAATCGGGACGGTGATCCGCTATCCTATACACAGTTTAAGCGGCTGTGGCAGTATATTGTGACGCGGACTGCAAAGCCGAGAATGGCCAGAAAACTTGTGGACGGAAAGTATGTAAAATATATGCTTTACCCGAAACTTGGAGAAAAAGCCAGGAATAACGGCCATGTGGTATATAGCCTGGATTTTGAAGTGACACCGCATCAGCTGCGGCACACCTACATCACCAATCTGATTCATTCTTCGGTGGACCCCAAAACGGTACAATATTTGGCGGGCCATGAAAGCAGCAAAATCACGATGGACATTTACGCAAAGGTCAAATACAACAGGCCGGATGATCTTGTCAAAGCAATGGGCTGTGCCTTTGACTTATGGGACGCTGTGTAAGTTCCGAACAATTCAGAAAATGAAGTAAGAGCGAGACAAGGATGTCTCGCTCTTAGTTTTTCCTTGGCCGTATCTTTGATTCAATTTGAAATCTCTGATAAAAAGGAGGTGTAGATACATCACCACGCGAGAAAGGAAATTAATTATGGCAAAGAAGAAAAAAAACATACCTCAATATGGAACCGTCACACGAAAGGGTGTCCTGTATTACAGAACCCGGATTCTGGACGCAGACGGCAAGCAGGTGAGCTTGTATGGGACTACCTGCGAGGAACTGTACGATAAAGAGCAGGAGGCGAGACGCCAGGTAGCGGAGATCATCTTCCACCGGGAGCATCCTACTGTGGCCGAGTATTGTGAGAAGTGGCTGTTGATGCAATCCGCAAAAGTGTCGCCGGCTACACTGAAGGGCTACGCCTCCAATATGAAGAACTACATTATCAAGCCTTTGGGAGATATGTATATGGAGGAAGTAACAGCGGATGATATTCGTCTGGCGCTGATCCCATTGTCCAATAAGTCCGAGAGCCTGCACAATACGGTGAATATGCTCCTCAAGTGCATTTTTTACTCGGCAGAGCGGAGCCAGTTGCTGGAATACAATCCGTGTGAGGGGATTTCGGCAAAAGGAGGGAAACCGACCCAAAAGAAAGATTCGCTGACAGACCAGCAGGTGGAAGTGCTGCTGGAAACCGTCAAAGGACTTCCGCCGTATCTGTTTACCATGATCGGCTTATATGCCGGTCTGCGCCGAGAAGAAGCTCTCGCCTTGCAATGGGATTGTGTGTTCCTCGATGCACCCACTCCATATATCTCTGTGCGGCGCGCATGGCGATCAGAGCATAACAGACCGGTTATCTCTACAACGCTTAAGACGAAAGCAGCAAGAAGGGATATTCCCATTCCCAAATGCCTTGTGAATTGTCTGCGGGAAGCCAAGGCTGCCTCCAAATCGGAATATGTGATTGCCGATAGTGAGGGACAGCCCTTGTCATATTCGCAGTTCAAACGTGTCTGGCAGTACATCGTTGTTCGGTCTACCAAGGAGCGTACCTATTATAAGTATGTGAACGGACAGAGCATCAAGTACACTGTTCAGCCGAGTCTGGGAGGACATCAGAAAAACAATCCCAACATTGTGTATAGCCTGGACTTCGATGTGACACCGCACCTGCTGCGGCATACCTACATCACCAATCTTCTGTATGCAGGTGTTGACCCCAAGACGGTCCAGTACCTTGCCGGACATGAGAACAGCAAGACAACTATGGACATCTATGCAAGAGTAAAGTATAATAAACCAGAACAGCTATTCGATGTAGTAAATTCTGCATTTCATCAAGCTGTCCCCTCGTAAAAGTGGCCTGTTTTTTGGTTAAGGAATAGGACAACCGAGGGGCCGAGGCTCAAAAAAGCCCGGAATATCAAGGAAAATCATCGCTCAGACGATTGAAATACGGTCTGAAGGCTGCTCGCCGCGCTCCCCAGTTCTCCAAGCGCTGATTTCAGCCCGTCCCTTTTATGCAATCAAAATCCCCGAGGCCCTGTGGCTTCGGGGATTTTTCTTTTTATGTACGATCACCGTTTCAGCCGGTAAAAGCGCTGATTGCCCTCTTCCAGAGGGACCACGATCTGCTTTTCCGCCAGCTGGTTCAGCAGGATGCAGGCCCGGGCCCGGCTCACCCCCAGCAGGGCGGCCAGCTCGGCCGAGGAAGCCCGGGAGTAGTTGGTGAGATGTTCCACAATGGCGGCCTTCTGGACCGCGTCCTGGGCCGGCGCCGGGACCTGCAGGGCGCTGCAGACCGGCACCGTCAGCCCTGCCGACATGGACAGGGTCAGGGTAATCCGCTCGGGGTCAAACTGTTCCCGAATCACCGGAGGCGGCCAGCCCTGGGCGTTCCAGACATTGTAAATGTTGGGCAGGCCCCGGCCGGTGCCGGTGCCCACGTCGATCAGGTTGAGCATCCGGGTCAGTGCGCTGTTGCGGGGGTCCGAGATGCCCCCGCTGAGGGCCTCCGGCAGACCAATTCGGAAGCCGCCCGGATTGATGAAGGTGATGTTGTCGGGCCGCCGGGTGATTTCCACCCCCTGGCGGCTGTGAAAGTCGGCGTTGTCCAGGCAGTTGGCCAGGGCTTCCCGCAGGGCATTCCGCACCGGCTCCTGAGACAGGCCCCGGCCCAGCCGCCGGGATACTCCGCAGTAAAAGTCATAGAGGCCGCCGCTCCAGGTCCCCGAGGAGGACAACAGGCGGCCGGTCCAGGGGCCGCCCGGGACGGCCTGTTCCCGGTAATCCAGCTGATAGTTGGGAAACACCTGCCGGATGGCCGGTTCCCGGCCAAACATCAGCAGGCCGGCGACGGTGGGGTGAAGTTTCTGGTCTGGGCCCCGGTCCGCCGCGCCTATCCAGCGGAGAAACTTGTTGTCGCTGTCCTGCTGGGAAATGTGCCCGGGCCGGCAGGCTTCCATCCGGGCCCGGTAGCGGTAGAGGCTGTTCCTGTCCAGCACATCCAGAGAGACATCCTTCAGCAGGGTCATGTCCTGGGTTTTGACGGCGGCGTCCCGCTGCATGGCCCGCACTTCTTCGGGGGTGCAGCGATAATCCCCCTCTCCGCTCCGCCGGTAGGTGCCCCACATGGGGTCCCCCTCGATGTAGATGGGGCGGTCGGTGCGCTGGGCCCGGGGCACTCGAATCACCAGAATCCGCCCGCCGCCGGTCTCCTCGATGGACAGGCTCCCCCGGGAGAGGATGTTGGCGCTGACCCGGTTGGGATCGTTGACGATCTCCCAGAATTCCTCTGCCAGCCGCTGGGGCGCCGGAAGTTCCAGCGCGTGGAGGGACTTGTCGGGCAGTTCCTCCACCCCCAGCAGGAGCAGACCGCCCATGGTGTTGGCAAAGGCAGAATAGGTCTCCCACAGGCTCTTGGGCAGACCGCCCATCGCCTTCTTGGCCTCGATGCGGTTGTTCTCGCGGTATTGTTCCAGATGATCCAGGTCGATCACAGGCGGGCACCTCCTTGCAGGTTGGACGGCCGTATGTTATTCTTATCATATCATAGGCCGCTGCGGGAAGCAAACGAAACCTTTGCCCGCCGGAACCAAACCGGTGTAAACGGAAGCCCTTCGGTTCATAATGAAAGGTACAAAAGGAGGCAGACAAGATGTGCACCAGTATCGCGATGCAGCAGGGCGGCGGCCTGTTCGGCCGCAACCTGGACCTGGAATATTCCTTTGGGGAACAGGTGGTGGTGACGCCGCGGCGGTATCCCCTGCGGTTCCGGCGTCAGCCGCCGCTGGACCGGCATCTGGCCATGGTGGGGATGGCCCACATGGCGGATGGACACCCCCTGTATGCGGAGGCCGTCAACGAGGCGGGGCTGTATATGGCGGGGCTGTATTTCCCGGGGAATGCCTGGTATGAGCCCGAGGTGTCGCCGGAATGGGACGCCGTAGCTCCCTATGAGCTGATTCCCTGGGTGCTGGGCAGCTGCGAGACCCTGGCCCAGGCCAAAGAGAAGCTGGCCCGATTCCGGCCGCTGGGGGTGGCCTTTGCGGAGGGGCTGCCCCTGGCAGCCCTCCACTGGCACATTGCCGACAAGACCGGGGCCGCCGTCCTGGAAGCCACCCGGGACGGGGTCCATCTCTACGACGACCCGGTGGGGGTTCTCACCAACAACCCGCCTTTCCCCTTCCACCAGCTGAACCTGCGGCAGTACCAGGCCCTCACCGCCCAGCCCCCGGAAAACCATCTGGCGCCGGGGGTGGATCTGGCTCCCTTTGGCCATGGTATGGGCGCCCTCGGCCTGCCGGGCGATGCCTCCCCGGCGTCGCGGTATGTCCGGGCCGCCTTCAGCAAGCTGAACAGCCCCGACCAAGGGGATGAGCTGACCCGGGTCACCCAGTTCTTCCACCTGCTGGACACAGTGGCCATGGTGCGGGGAACCGTCCTCACCCCCGAGGGAAAATACGACCTCACCACCTATTCCTGCTGCTGTGCCGGCGGAACCTACTATTACAAGACCTACGGCAACAGCCGGATCACGGCGGTTCGCATGGCCGGAACCGACCTGGAAAGCGACCAGCCCATGGCCTTCCCCCTGCGGGAGGCGCAGGACGTAGCCTTTGAGAACTGATTCCACAGCCAAAAAACAAAACCGGCATACCCCGGGCTGACAGAGCCTCGGGAATGCCGGTTTTTCGTTTCAGATGCCTGCACTTGGGTCTGGAAATCGCACAATGGGAATCACAGGATCAGCGGGCAGAGCACTGCGGTCAGGATGCCTGCAAACACCAGGGACAGGCTGCTGACCGCCTCGGCGGTCTGGCTGATTTCGGCCGCCTTGGAGGTGCCCACCACGTGGGCCGACGTGCCAAAGGCCACGCCCTGGGCCACCGAATTCTGCAGCCGCAGAGCCTTGCACAGGGCGGGGCCCAGGATGCTGCCCAGAATGCCGGTCAGGATGATGGCGGCCGTGGTGATGGCGGGCTCGCCGCCGGCGGCCTCGCTGACCACAATGCCCATAGCGGTGGTGATGCTCTTGGGCATCAGAGAGACGGTCAATACCTCATTCAGGCCGCACAGGCGGGTCAGCAGCCACACAAAACCCAGACTGGTCAGGGTGCCGGCGGTGACGCCGGCCAGAATGGCGGGCAGATTGTGCCGCAGGCGGCTGAACTGGGCATACAGCGGGATGGCCAGGCAGACGGTGGCCGGGGTCAGCAGCCAGGAGAAGGTGGCGCAGCCTTCCTGATAAGCCTCATTGGACACGCCGGTGAGGACCAGAACCACGCCGGCCAGCAGAGCGCCCACCAGAATCGGGTTGAAAATCGCCATGCGGGTTTTCTGCTGGAACATACGGCCCAGCTCATAGGCGCCAAACGTCAACAGGATCGCAAACAGCGACGATCCGGAAAGAAACTCACTCATCGGAAACCTCCTCCGCCTGGGCAGCGTTTTCGATCTGGCTGGAAGCATCCAGCAGGCCCTGGGTTACCAGGCCGCTGACGGCGAACACCACCACCGTCGAAAGCACAATGATGGCCAAAACTGCCGGCCAGACGCTGGCCAGCAGCGGCCAGCTGTCCATCAGGTCCACCGACGGCGCAATGAACAGAACCGGCATCAGGCCCAGCAGAAACTGGCCGCAGTCCTGCACGGAACTCAGTTTCAGTTTTCCGCTTTCCAGCGCTGCGAACAGAAGCACCAGGCCCCACACCGCCGCCGGGACCGGCAGCGGGACAGCCGCATGCAGCACTTCACCTGCCAGGGTGAAGCCGATAATCCAAAAAAATTGACGCAGATAACGCAAAACCAATCCCCTTCTTTTCATTTTCAATATCATTGATTCTTATCATCCCACAGCCCCTCTATGGACCATGCAGCGGCTATTGTACCACAACACTCTCCCCTGTACAATGTGCAAACCATCCCATATTCTTCCCCCATTTTCACGCTTTTTTGAAAAAAAGCTTTGCAAAAAACTTTACTGGGTACCATACAGTTTCCGGATCTCCCAAGGTTCCGCGGGGCCGTTCCGCTCCGGCTCGTTCCCGGCGTTTGTGCCTGCGGCACGGAACGATGCAAACTACCTCATAGCCTGGTTTTCTGACCCGTAGAAAAGCTTTATAAAAAACGAATTCCCATTCCCATAAAAGGAGCAGGGCAAACACAGCGACCGCGTCCTGAGAACGGAATAGGTCAGCACCCACTTTTACAAAGGCATGTATTCGTTCGCAGGAACTGAAAAAGAAAAAGCGTCTGCAAATGCAGACGCTCGGTGAAAATCGGATTAATTGACATCAGGCGTTTCCTTCCCAGACCTTGCCGTCCAGGGCAACTTCCGTCAGGGTATCCCCCTGGTAGCACAGTTTCAGGGAGAAAAAGGGCCGTTCCTCCGCCAGCAGGCGGAAAAAGATTTTGTCACCCTCCCAGATGGGCAGGCTGGGCACCTGGTCTCGGGGCACCCATTCCAGAACGCCCTCGGCGCTGTCGCCGCAGGCGGGTTCCCCTTTCCACTGGTCGGCGGTGAACAGGTGCATATACTCCCCCACCCCGTCCAGCACAAAGGTGATGATTCCCCGGTAGCGCCAGCGGGTCAGGGTGACGCCGGTTTCCTCTTTCACCTCCCGCAGGAGGCATTCCTCCGGGCTCTCGCAGGATTCAAATTTGCCGCCCACCCCGATCCATTTGTCGTGGTTGCAGTCGTTTTTCTTTTTGGTGCGGTGAAGCATCAGCCACGCTCCGTCCCGTTCCAGATAACACAGGGTTGTATTCTGTGCCAGTGCCATGGTCGTTCCCTCTCCTTTACATCTGAAATCTTTTGCAAAAAGCGCCCCGCCGGGCGTGAATGCCGACGGGGCGACGTTGGGTTTTGTTGAAATGGTCAGGCCTTGCTGCCCTTGCGGCTGCGGCCCTGGCCCGACTGGTTCAGCTTCCGCACCAGGTCATCCTGCTGGCGGCGCTGCCCCGGGGTGGGCCCATGGGAATAGCTCACCTCATTGGTATGGGGCGCCGTCCGGGCGGTGATGTCGTCCACCCGCTCCAGATTCCATTCCTGGTTTCCTCCATGGACTTCCAGCCAGATCTGGGCCTGAGCGCCGTTGGAGGTGTTCATGCCCACCAGGTCGATGTACTTGTTGGCCAGCACACTGCGAATCCGCGTCCGGCCGTTGCGCAGCGGTTCCAGCACCCAGCACTGGCTCAGGCCGCTGGTGCGGCTCCACTGGTGCAGCCAGGTGCCCTCCACCACGCCGTCCTGGACCAGGTCAATCATCTTGCCGGTGAATCGGTTCTGAATCCGCCAGCGCCCTTCGCCTGCGTCCACAAACCGCCACTGCTGCCACGGGTGCCCGGCATAATCCCACAGCTGAATGAATGCACCGTTGGCGGTGCTGAAGTCCTTTACTTCCAGCACCTTCCCGTTGGGTGCTTTAATCAGGTAATATTCGTTCTCTGATAAGACAACCTGCGATGCCCGTGCCATAAAATGACCGCTCCTTTCCCTGGGCACAATGCCAGTTACGTTGATACTATTATAATAGCACAGGCCGCATCTGTCAACAAGAACAATTTTTTAAGTTATTCTTGATAATTTTTATACGCAGTGTTTGCATTTTCAGAATACGCCCGGCAGCCAGTGGGCCAGCTCCCACCCTGCCGCGAAAGAAACCGCATTGGCTCCCAGGGCATACAGCCAGGGGTGCGGCTTCTGGTTCTCGGCCCAGCGGAGCCGTCTGGCGTAGACCAAGCCCTCGGTGAAAAACACCAGCAGCTCCAGCAGGCCATACACCAGCACCGTCAGCAGCGGGCCGCTGAAATAACTGCACAGGTTCAGCAAAAGGTTCAGGGCCAGCTGGGTCACCAGGTTTACCTTGAGGATCAGGGCCAGCTGATCCCGCCGCCGCAGGCCGAACAGCAGCCAGGCGGCTGCGGTTTCCAGGGCGATGGTCAGGGCGGCCCGCACCAAAAGTCCCAGCACCTCCCCGGCATAGTCATAGCTGGACCGGACCGTCAGGCCCTCCCCTGTGGCCGTCACGGTGAACCGGCTGTCGAAAGCGTAGCGGCTCACCGGCTCGGTGCTGCACAGGTACCGGTCCTCCTCCGGCAGCCAGACTAAAATATAGAACGTCTCGGGGGGATAATAGCTCCACACAAACCGCCCGGTCTCGGTGCAGTCGGCATAGTTCCCCAGAAAATACCACCCCTCCGGCTCCGGATAGCGGACAAAGGCATCCCAGGCCTCGGGGTCTCCCCTCCAGTCCAGATACTCTTCCTTGGCCGACCAGGGCCCATATTGGGTGACATTGCCCAGCAGGGTCGCATAAAAGCGCTGACCCTCCAAGCCCTGAAAGACGACTTCCACCGAGGGCTTGGGGCCCATATCGGCGGCGGCAGGCAGGGCCGCCCCCGCCGCCAGCACCACCACGGCCAGCAGCAAAGTCAGCCTGCGGGTCCAGTTTTTCCATCGTTTCATGGTATGATCCTCCTTCCGGCTGCATTCTCTTTACTGGAAATACGTTCCTGCCTTCGGTTTCATTGCCGGGCAGACCAAATTCCGTCCCTCCCGGCCGGGTGTGCCGTATTCACATTTTGTTCATATTGCGCGCACAGACCGGCCTTTTTATGGCCTGAAAGGCCCTTCTTTGTCCTCGCCGAACGGACATTTTGCGTTTTCGCTTTAGCGGCACAAAGTAAACCACTTTACCCCGAATCACTTTCATGATTACACTTTCATTCACCCGATACCTTCAATTATTTCAGCATATCACCCCATTGACTTTACCGCTCATTTGGAGTATAGTAAAGGTGCGGAAGGGTGCGCAACACCCTCGAGACGTAAAATCAGGGCGCGGGTTCTTCCGGCCTGAAAAATAAAAAAGGCCCTTTGCGGCCGAAAAAATTTTAGTGGAGGTTTGCACATGTTGTACTGTTACATTCTTGGTTGTGGCATCGCCTGTCTGATCTTCACCGGCATCAGCAGTATGGACACCGTTGATGTCAAGCCGGTCGAGATCGCCATCAATACCCTGCTGTGGCCTGTTGCTCTGGTCCGCCATCTGGTGCGGGCAAGCAGCCGCCGTTCCATGCAGATGCATATTGCAGCACGTTGAGTTTTGCAGAGCCAACGTTAAGACAGCTGGCCGCCGTTCCGGGTCTCCCGCCGGAGCGGCGGCCTTTTTGCGTCCAAACGCCGGGACCGTTAAAAAGATCGCAAAGGGTCTGTATTTTTTCGCTGAGTATGTTATACTGATAGAAAGTACAGCCCGGGCATCCGGGCCGACGAAAAGCGAGGTAAAAGGATCATGAAGGAATACGCATTCGGCATCGACCTGGGCGGCACCACCGCCAAAGTCGGCCTGTTCACCACCGCCGGCGCTCTGCTGGAAAAATGGGAAGTTCCCACCGACACCTCTGAGAAGGGTGTCCGCATCCTGCCCAATCTGGCCGCGGCCGTTCTGGGCAAAATGGAAGAAAAGGGCCTGACCCCCGATCAGATCGAGGGCGTGGGCATCGGCGTGCCCGGCCCTGTGCAGGATTCCAGCGTGGTGCCCATCGTCTGCGCCAACCTGGGCGGCTGGGGCCAGCAGGATGTGGCCGCCAACCTGTCCCTGCTGCTGAACGGCATGAAGGTTCTGGTGGGCAACGACGCCAACGTGGCCGCCCTGGGTGAAATCTGGATGGGCGCCGCCAAGGGCTGCCGCAGCGCTGTCATGGTGACCCTGGGCACCGGCGTGGGCGGCGGCGTCATCGTCAACGGCAAGGTCATCGACGGTGCCCACGGGGCCGGCGGCGAGATCGGCCACATCACCGTCAACAAGAACGAGACCGCTGTCTGCGGCTGCGGCAAGCACGGCTGTCTGGAACAGTATTCCAGCGCCACCGGCGTGGTCCGCTGCATGAAGAAGCTGCTGGAAGAAAACCCCGATGTTCCCTGCACCCTGCGGGGCACCGACTTTGCCGCCAAGGATGTGTTTGACGCAGCCCGCGCCGGCGACGCTCTGGCCGCCAAGGAAGTGGACCAGATGACCGACGACCTGGGCCTGGCTCTGGCCATCATTGCCGCCACCGCAGACCCCGAGGTCTTCCTGGTGGGCGGCGGCGTGGCCCGGGCCGGCGACGTCCTGTTCCAGCCCCTGACCGAGCGCTACAAGACCTACGCCTTCAAGTCCTGCCGGGAGACCCCCATCAAGCAGGCCAGCCTGGGCAACGACGCCGGCATCTACGGCGCCGTCCGTCTGATCGTGGGCGCCTGAGCTGCATTTGAGCCCCTGAATTTATGAGAAAAGGAGTGTACCATCATGCTGAACCTGCTAAAAAAAGCCTTCTGGGTTCCCTATGAGCCCGCCGACGTCTACCCCACGGTGGAAAAGGCTCATCAGGCTATCGCCGCCTACTGCGAGAAAAACGGCCTGTCCTGTGCTTTTCCCGGCGACGACCAGGCCGTCATCGACGGGAAGCTCTATGAGATTTACCGCGGATATGAGAGCGGAAGCCGGGGCAACTACGGCGTCAAGTGCAGGGAAAAATAAGACGTTCCTTTTATAAAGAGAAGGCCCTGACCCGCTTCTCCATCCTGTGACAAACAAAACAGCCGCCGCCCTTCGTTCTGAAAGGCGGCGGCTGTTGTTTTTGAAAGGTTGGGCGGAATTACTTGGCGTATTCCACAGCGCGGCTCTCGCGGATGACATTGACCTTGATCTGGCCGGGATAATCCAGGCTCTCCTCGATCTTGTGGGCAATGGTCCGGGCCAGCAGGATGACCTGGTCGTCCCCAATGACGTCGGGCTTGACCATAATCCGCACTTCGCGGCCTGCCTGGACGGCAAAGGCCTGCTCCACGCCCTCGAAGCCGGAGGCAATCTCCTCCAGATTCTCCAGACGGCGGACGTAGCTCTCCACGTTCTCGCGGCGGGCGCCGGGCCGGGCGGCGCTGATGGCGTCGGCGGCCTGGACGATGAAGGCCAGGGCGGTCTTGGGCTCCACGTCGCCGTGGTGTGCCTCAACCGCATGGATGACCTGGGGATTCTCCTTGTACTTGCGGCAGATATCCACGCCGATCTGGACGTGGCTGCCCTCGATCTCGTGATCCAGAGCCTTGCCGATGTCATGCAGCAGGCCGGCGCGGCGGGCCATGGTCACATTCAGGCCCAGCTCGCTGGCCAGCAGGCCGGCCAGCCATGCCACTTCCATGCTGTGGGTCAGGGCGTTCTGGCCAAAGCTGGTGCGGTACTTCAGACGGCCGATCAGCTTCACCAGGTCGGGGTGCAGGCCATGGATACCCAGCTCCATGACGGCGCGCTCGCCCTCTTTCTTCATCTGGATCTCCAGCTCGCGGCGGCACTTCTCCACCGTCTCCTCGATGCGGGCCGGATGGATACGGCCGTCGCCGATGAGGCGTTCCAGGGTCATGCGGGCCACCTCGCGGCGGGTCTGGTCAAAGGAGGACAGGGTGATGGCCTCGGGGGTGTCGTCGATGATGAGATCCACGCCGGTGGCGGTCTCCAGGGCCCGGATGTTCCGGCCCTCGCGGCCGATGATCCGGCCCTTCATCTCGTCGCTGGGCAGGGGCACCACCGTGACGGTGGTCTCGCTGGAATGGTCGGCGGCGCAGCGGCTGATGGCCTGGGCGATCATGTTGCGGGCGATGTTCTCGCAGTCGTCCTTCAGGTCCGACTCATAGGTGGCCACGCGCAGAGCCTTCTCGTGGGTCAGCTCCTCGTCCACCTTGTTCAGCAGCACTTCCCGGGCGTCGGCCTGGCTCAGGCCGGCCAGCATCTCCAGCCGCTCCATCTGCTTGGCACGCAGCTCGTCGGCCTCGGCCAGGTGTGCCTCGGCCTCCGCCATCCGCTTCTTGACCTCTTCTTCCCGCTTTTCCAGGGCTTCGGTCTTTTTGTCCAGGGCGTTTTCCTTCTGGTCGATCCGGTTCTCCTGGCGGCTGATCTCAGCGCGGCGCTGTTTGATCTCCCGGTCGGCCTCGGCCTTCTGGGCATCGACGTCCGCCTTCATCCGAAAGACTTCGTCCTTTGCTTCCAGAATGGCCTCTTTTTTCTTCTGGGTGGCTGTCTTGATCGCCTCGTTGACCAGTCGGGTTGCCTCGGCCTCTGCACTGCCGATCTGGGCCTCAGCGGTCTTTTTGCGGTAGTTGAAACCGCCAAAAAAGCCCGCTGCAATGCCGACAGCAAGTGCAACGAGGGCGATCACGACAGTGATGATGATCGTGGTCGCTTCCATTGTTTCGTTCTCCTCAAATGCATAAATAGTTTGCGGAGATGCTGCGGCAGCGCGCGGGCATAAACCTTTTATCTATAAGTGAGCCTTTGATCAAAAAAGACAACAAAACCGCGCACAGGAACAAGACCGGCGCACGGGTCGGCGGCTTCCAAGTTACAGTTTCAAGCTTATAAATAGAAACGAGCGTTGGACCGCTCGGTTTGTCTGTGGGCAGCGCCCCTGCAAGCAGCATCTGTGGGGTGCACCGAAACCGTGGACGGCGCCGCAGCCCCCTGCCCGACGGCAGGACAGCCCACAGCGCCCGAATCACTGGAAGATACACCCCTGGGACAGCGCCGCAGCCTCCCGCTCCGACGTCGGGCTCAGCCGCTCGCTGCCCTTCCAAAGGAGTTTCGGGCTGGTCAGGCAGCCTGGAACCCCGTTGTTTCTACTATTTATTAGTTTACGAAACATCCATCCGCTTGTCAAGTGGAAGGAGGCGAAACCATGCAGGATTTTTTTGCCGGATTGTATCCCAGCCCCAAAACCCGGCCCAAAGCCCTTTGGGCCGGTTGCAATCCGGCCCCGGAATGTGTATATTTATACCAAGATAAGGCCGCCGCCCCAGAAGGAGATAAAAGAGCAATGGATAAGACAAACGAACTTTATCAGGCATATGTACAGATTCTGAAAGAGGAGCTGATCCCGGCCATGGGCTGCACCGAGCCCATCGCCATCGCCTACGCCGCCGCCAAGGCCCGGGAGGTGCTGGGCTGCCTGCCCGAGGCCATGGACATCGGGGTCAGCAACAACATCATCAAGAACGTCAAGAGCGTCATCGTCCCCAACACCGACGGCATGAAGGGCATCGAGGCCGCCGCGGCCGCCGGCGTGGTGGCGGGCCAGGCCGGCAAGGCTCTGGAAGTCATTTCAGAGGTCAGTGCCCAGCAGAAAGACCAGATGCGGCAGTTCCTGCAGCAGGTGCCGGTCACGGTGCATCCGGTGGACAACGGGATTATTTTTGACATCATCATCCGTCTGACCAGCGGCAGCCAGTCGGCCGCAGTGCGGATCAGCCAGTACCACACCAACATCGTGTACATTGAAAAGGACGGCCAGGTCCTGCTGGACAACACCGACGCCGGGGCCAAAGCCACCTGCGGCGGGGACAATCCCGCCGAGAGCGGCCTCACCGACAAGAACCTGCTGACCATTGCCGACATCCTGGACTTTGCCAATTCCTGCGATCTGGCCGACATCCGGCCGGTGCTGGACACCCAGATTCAGTACAACACCCAGATTTCGGAGGAGGGCCTGCTGGGAGACTACGGCGCCAACATCGGCTCCACCATGCTCAAGTTCTACGGCGACAACGTCCGCAACCGTGCCATTGCCAAGGCGGCCGCCGGTTCGGACGCCCGGATGAGCGGCTGTGAGCTGCCGGTGGTCATCAACTCGGGCAGCGGCAACCAGGGCATCACGGTATCGGTGCCGGTCATTGAGTACGCCAAGGCCCTGGCGGTTCCCAAGGACAAGCTGTACCGGGCTCTGGCGGTCTCCAATCTGATCGCCATTCACGAAAAGAGCGGCATCGGCCGGCTGTCGGCCTACTGCGGCGCCGTCAGCGCCGGCTGTGCGGCGGGCTGCGGCATCGCCTACCTCCAGGGTGCGGACTACGAAGCCATCGCCCACACCCTGGTGAACTCTCTGGCCATTGTGTCGGGTATCATCTGCGACGGCGCCAAGCCCAGCTGCGCCGCCAAGATTGCCTCCAGCGTGGAGGCCGGCATCATGGGCTATCACATGTACCTGAACGGCCAGCAGTTCCTGGCGGGCGACGGCATTGTCACCAAGGGCGTGGAGAACACCATCCGCAACGTCAGCCAGCTGGGCCGCGAAGGCATGCGGGAGACCGACAAGGAAATCGTCAAGATCATGATGCAGGACCGCTGAGGCCCGCAGAAAGGACACACCGGTATGGAAATACGCACCGCGCGCCCCGATGACCTGGAGGCGGTGAGCTGCATCGAGGCGGAATGCTTCCCGCCGGCAGAGGCCGCCGGTCCGGCCAGCCTGGCCGGCCGTCTGGCGGTCTACCCCAACCACTTTTGGGTCCTGATGGACGGGAACACCATGGTGGGCTTTGTGAACGGGATGGTCACCGACACCCCCGACCTGGAGGACGCCATGTACGACGACCCCGCCCTGCACAACGAGGCCGGGGCCTGGCAGATGATTTTCGGGGTGGACACCCGGCCGGCTTACCGCCGCCGGGGCTGTGCCGCCGCCCTGCTGAACCATGCCATCGGCGAAGCCCGCGCCCAGGGCCGCCGGGGCCTGGTCCTCACCTGCAAGGACCGTCTGGTCCACTACTACGCCAAATTCGGCTTTGTCAGCGAGGGCATCTCCCAGTCCACCCACGGGGACGTGGTGTGGTACCAGATGCGCCTGACCTTCTGAATCTGCCAGCCGGCTGCCTGCTCCCTGTTATCGGGGCGGACGGCCGGTTTTTTGTCTGGCCGCAGCAATCCAAGTCTGTGGGCAAAAAGAAAAAGCGTTGAATCTACGATTCAACGCTTTTTCCTTGGTGCGCTCGTGGGAACTCAAATCCCAGGCCCTCTGATTAAAAGGACTTAACGAGCAACATTCGTCGATTCTCCGATTTTTGTATTGGCGTTATTTTATTCGATTTTACGTTATTTTTGACATTTTTGTTCTCTGCATATTTTGCATATAGCGCATCCTTTGCATCGATCATCTATCTGTTTCAATGTGCAAATTATGTGCAAAAATGTGCAGAGGGCTTATATGGACAAATATTACACCGGTTCTCCGGCAGGGTTTGAGATAGACAGAACGGCCGCTCGTCACGCAAACAAAGCGTGGCAAGCGGTCGTTGTTTTATTTCTTGACAAACTGATAGACTCCATACTTGGGGGACTCGATCACCTCTAGTTTACGGAGTTTCCGTAGTGCTGCTGTAGCAGCAGCCGCTTTAACGCCAAAAATATCAGCCACATTGCTGGAATGGAACGTATACCCGTAACCATAGCGCCGGAAGAGTTCCGCCACCTTATCCCTGGTAGCGCTGGAAATCGGCAGATTTTTCAGACTTGTTCTGAATGCCTCCTGCTCAACTTCTTTCAGCGTCCTCGGCTGTGAGGTTACTAAATCTTCAGGGGAGGTTGCTAAACTTTGCCCCGAGGTCGCTAAACTTTCCAAGTTGGTCGCTAAATCTTGGGCTGCGGTTGCTACATCATCCAGTGAGGTTTGCGCCGGATTTGCCACACTCCGGTTGGGGAGCGTAACCAGGAAGATGTCGGAATCTGAGTAGAAGCTCGGCTTTTGAGCGACTTCGGCATAGGAGTTGAGAATCCGGTCGATGCCGCTGCCTCGCCGCTCCATGAGGTTCAGCCTTGAAAACACATCCGAGATGATCTGGTTCCGGCGCATGGAGGGAATGTGATGGAGGTCCATGTCCTGAATGCGCTGACCGTTCATCATACCACCCGGCGAAAAAATCTCCAGGCGGTCATCAAAGATATCTACATGAATCTCGGAACCCAAAATCTGATAGTCACGGTGGATCAGCGCATTGACCAAAACTTCGCGGACCGCTTTGTACGGATAATCGCTGCGCTCTTCCCGCCGCATCCCCCGGATGCTCCAGGGGTTCTTGCTGTTGTTTCGGATGCAGTCCTCGGCGTTTTGCAGCAGCGTAATCAGGCTGGCAAGTTACCGGCAAATTAAAATCTCTTATCTACCCCACTGAATTTTCAGAAAATCGACGGTTTTACATCGTTATTTGTCGATTCCCGGTGTCTCTATGCTATCCGCAGCAAGTTGCCGGCAAGTTAGATTACGCCCAGAACGGCACATACTTCATATAGCGAGGAGCAGTTGTGGGATCAAGCGGTTTGATACAATTCTGGTTCACTGCCTCTTTGATCAGTCTTGAAATGCTGCCAGCGGAAGAGCTTTTAAGCCCAAAACGTTCACGAAGCGATGTGTTCGTTAGTTGTTCCCCTTGCACTTGCAGGATACATGCATGAAGATAACAAGCCCAAATTTTATCCTCGGGTGCTATGCTGGAAAAAGGCATCTCAGAATACAACGTCACCCGGGTACTATCTTCAAACAGCTGAATTCTTGGTGCCGGAAGTTGCTGCAACTCACAGGATATAGTGATCTTATCCCACCCAGTTCCGAGCTCTTCGCACATCCTAAGTCGGCGCATCAACGCTGCCAGCTTCTCATTTCGAGAACGTGGCGGATTATCAATAATACGTGCTACCTCTACCAAAGGTGTACCAGGATTTGTGATTTCAATTCGGTTTTGGAAAACCTCAACAACCGGTCCCGTTCCAGTAATTGAAAAATCCTGATGTATAAGTGCATTTGCTACAGCTTCACGAATGGCTAAAATGGGGTATGCTGTTTTTTGTTCACGAATTGCCCCGCTAATAACTTCTTCTGTTGGAATCAACGCTTGGAGGTATTTCATCAATCCTTCGAATCCCACCACATAGCCTTTTCCGCCAATATCCTCTTTGAGCATATTCAACCGATTATTCCCACTGTATTGAACTACTCGGATTGCTTTGCGAGAAATCCGAGGAAAATCTGAAAAGCGCTTGGCAAACAAAATAGCTCCAAGATTTGTAATGGAATACAATCCATCGTCTTGCCGGACTAAGATCATTTCCTCCAGCATATAGTGGGCGACTTTATCTGCTTCTACTGGTTGAGGAATGCCTGTAATATCAAAATAAATCCCATAATCAAGCAGTCGGAGCGCTTCACTCAATTCCAAATCTGATCTGGCATAGCGTTCTTCAAATTTAGAATTTCGGATTCTATCCCATACCTGTGCTTGCAAAACCGGGTAGTCATTCAACCTTTTTGTGTAGCTCCCAACTCTAATATAGTCAACCTTCTCAAACGTCACAGTTTGATTGGTTGCTCTATATATTATGAGCAATCCAACTGTCTTATCATCCATTGGCACCGAATGAAACTCAAAGTCAGCATTTCTTGACAAAAGCGACCGAAGCCAGTTTTCAAGTTCCTGATTTCCTTTTTTCAGTGTTTGGAGATTATACTCAGTGCCAACGATCTCATGTGTTGTATCATCAATTCCCCAGAGCATATATGCGCAGTTTTTCTCATACAGCGCCGCGCTGTTTGCCAATGCACTGATGTCCTCGCCAATCATATTGGGAGTATAATTATTGTGCTTAAATTCGATCCACTGCGTTTCATTTGGATACTTCCGCAACTCATTGATTAATCTTTCAAAATTTGCCAAATTTAGCCTCCATTTCTGATTTGTCTAAATCCATATAGATTATGTCGATATACCCGGTATGTCAGCTACGATAGCTGTTGAATTCTCTAAAGACACCAAACATAGATCATTTGAATTCGCATATCTAAAATCCCAGTCAGGCAACAAAAACAAGTTGGACTCTTCGTCTGGAATATCTTTACTCCTGTTCTCGTCTGCATTTCGTTTCAAATAATTCATTTCGAGCAGATATAATGCCCCCAAAATATAAAGTGCATTTTTTTGACAAGCAACACTTTTATTGTTTGCTCGATCATGCTTAACACTTGTGAAAGCTTTCCACCACGGCAGAGGTTTTTGATTGTTTTTTGACGCGCATACTTGCCATGTTTTGTACGGATAGAATTTTATATTTGCAGATCGAACTTCTACGATTTGTTTTGCAATATCAGGATAAATCTTTTTGATACATTCCCGATAACCAATGATGTTTAATTTTTTTGGGCGTTTTCCCATGTGATTGCTCAACTCAGAAGCGCAGTATACCTTGAAAAAGGAGTCCAATTCGGCACCAATCATTTGTATCAAAGCTGCATACTCGTTAGAATATGTTCCAAAATTCTCTTTTGCCAGCTCTACATAGTTGAGGGTATGTATGAATTTTTCTTCGAGCAACAGGTAGTAGGCCCAATAATTGCGCAAAAATTCTTCACGTTGCATTCTTTACACCTCCTGCCTTGATATTAGGTGCTTTTCTTCTCCACCAGTGCCTAATACATTTCCATCAATATTGCCGCACAGGACGACTCAGTTGTCCCCCGCACCGGCATTCCATAGGCCTGCATGACGGTGCGGTCGTTGTTCTGGTGGGCCTTGCGCAGCTCCGGCGGCATGGTCGGTTCGTCGTAAAGGTCTGCCAGGCTGCTGCCCGGGTACAGCACCCGCGCATCTACAATGGCCTGGGCTGTCTGTGATGTTTTTCTCCTCTATGCGAATTGATCTCTTTGTACTTTCTAAGTATAAATTATAGCACAGACCAGATTCGTTGTCAGGCGGACTTTTGCTTTTGTACATCTTCACCAATCATGCGCTGAGTTCTTTGTCAATCCGGCAACGCCTACCCGTGGATTTTCCAGACAGGCTTCATCCAACTTCTCAAAAAGCAGACTTTTTTCTTCGACAAAATCCGAATTTTTTCACCAAACAAAAATTTCTATTCTACCCAACGTGTTGGGGTCTTTTTTGTTGGCTCTTACAAATCATTCGACAAATCGTTGACTTTCGATTTTATCCATGCTACCCTGTATCACAAATCCGATCACTTCACTTACATAAAGCCTGTATTCGATTTTATCTTCCGCCCCGCAGCCACACCGAACCATTTTGCCGCCATTCATCTACGACAAAATCCTTTGGCCCCTGCGAGGCGGATTTTTATTTTTCTAAAAGACTTGCAGCCGCTTGACGATCACCGGCTCGCAATTCTTTACACCGCACCTTGAAAACTGCATCAGCCGTCCGGATTGGATACAGCGCCATGACCCCGCAGAGCTGCGGGCGAGCCTGATAACGCCGCTGCAAAACAGGGGCAGGAACTTGATCCGGGGAGAACGGCGAACACACAAGCAGGAGACATCTCGATTCACATTTGCACTCCCGGCTTTCAAAACCGAATTTGTTTTTTATTTGGATTTTCAAAACTTACGGAAAAAGCGGAAAGCAAGTATCGACCCGTGGCCACAATTTCACAAATTGAAATTGCGTCCCACGCTCCGTTCGTACTTGTTGGGGAGTGCCTTCCCCAAACCCTGCTCATATTTCGCGCTCTGCGCGTTCTTCGGCTGCGCCGTCTTTGTCTACATAGCTCCAAGGAGGAGCTACTCAAACGACAAGGAGGTACAATGACCAAGCCTAGCATTCGTTCGACTAGCCACAAACCCCAGCACAGCGGATCGC
>NZ_NFLL01000031.1 GCF_002160895.1 Faecalibacterium sp. An122
CCCCCAAAGGCCCCGACTTCACCCCCGGCCAGATGCTCCGCACCCGGCAATACTGGCTGTGCACCGCGGCGGTCTGCTTTTCCACCCCGGCGGTGCTGCTGTTCAGCCCCATCATCCTGCGGCTGGGCGTCCAGCGGGGCCTGGAAGAGGGCCAGGCCGTCTGGGCGGTGGTGCTGGGCAGCGTGGGCAGCACCGCGGGCCGCCTGCTGATGCCCCTGCTCAGCGACCGGATCGGACGCCGCACCACCGACCTGATTCTGTTCGGGGCGTCGGGGGCGCTGTCGGCGGCCTTCGCCTTTGCGGGGGGATGGGCCGTGGTGGGGGTGTATGCGGGGCTGACCTTCTGCTATTCGGCCCTGGCGGCGGTGCTGCCTGCCTTCTCCACCGACCTGTTTGGCCTGCCCCACGCCGGGGTGAACTATGGATTTCTGGCTTTGGGCCAGAGCGCCGGGAGCCTGGCGTTCCCGCTGGCGGCCCGGGCCCTGGGCCTGGAGGCCGGACGCCACGGCCTGGCTCTGGCCGCCGCAGCCGCCGGCTTCGCCTGCATCTGGTTTGTAAAGCCTGTGGAAGAAAAGGCCCCTTGAATCGAAAAAAATTTCAAAAAAGCTACAAAATAAAATCAAATCACCTCCACACCTTGACAAGTGCATAACAATTCGATACAATCTGCACAGACTGCCCGGCAGGACGGGCATGACTGTGCGCCGCAAAGGCGTCCGCACAGGGCACATGGTAAGTAAGAAAGGAACAACAGACATGAGAAAACGCATTGCAGCCCTCGCGCTGGCAGCGGTTATGGCTTTTGGCCTGACTGCCTGCGGCGGGAGCGACTCCTCCTCGACGGCCGCTTCGGGTGAAGCCGGCGTGTCGGGCGAGTTCACCGGCACCGCCCAGGGCATGGGCGAGGTCACCGTCACCGTCACCCTGACCGACGGCGCCATCACCGACTGCGTCATCGAAGGCCCCGATGAGACCGAGGGCATCGGCTCGGTGGTCATCGAGAACGCCGTAGACGAGATTGTCTCGGGCAACAAGGGCGCCATCGACGTGGTCAGCGGCGCCACCATCACCTCCGACGCTGTCAACGAGGCTCTGGCCGCCGCTCTGGCTGCCGCCGGCCTGGATGCTGCCGACTTCACCGGCGAGGCTTCTTCCGAGGCCGCCGAGGACCAGGTGGTTGAGGCCGACATCGTTGTGGTGGGCGCAGGCGGCGCCGGCATGACCGCCGCCATCGCTGCTGCCAACGAGGGCAAGAGCGTGGTCATCGTGGAGAGCCAGGCCATGGTGGGCGGCAACTCGGTCCGCGCTACCGGCGGTCTGAACGCTGCCAAGACCCCTGCTCAGGACGAGAATGAGTTCAACGAGGCCGCCGGCGTCGAAAAGACCCTGGCCACCGCCGCTGAGAGCTACGCCGACAACGAGACCATCACCGCTCTGGCTGCCACCGTGGCCGAGCAGTGGGCTGAGTACCAGGCCAACCCCGTCGGCTACTTCGACTCGGTGGAGCTGATGGAGCTGGACACCATGATCGGCGGCAAGGGCATCAACGATCCCGCCCTGGTGGAGACCCTGTGCTCCAACTCTGCCGACGCCATCGTCTGGCTGTCCGAGCAGGGCATTGACATGCCCAGCGTTTCCAGCTTCGGCGGCGCATCCGTCAAGCGCATCCATCGCCCCCTGGACGACGAGGGCAAGGTCGTCTCGGTCGGCAGCTACATGATTCCCCGTCTGGAAGCCAAGTGCAAGGACGCCGGCGTTGAGATCATGCTCAACACCACCGCCACCAAGATCCTGACCGACGCCGAGGGCGCTGCCGTGGGCATCGAGGCCACCGGCAAGAACGGCGGCACCGTCACCGTCAACGCCAAGGCCGTCATCCTGGCCACCGGCGGTTTCGGCGCCAACCTGGAGAAGGTTGTGGAGTACAAGCCTGAGCTGGCCGGCTTCATGACCACCAACGCCGCCGGCGCTCAGGGCCAGGGCATCGACATGGCCGTGGCCATCGGCGCTGGCACCGTGGACATGGACCAGATCCAGATCCACCCCACCGTTGAGGCCAACACCGCCGCCCTGATTACCGAGGGCCTGCGCGGCGACGGCGCCATCCTGGTGAACGCCGAGGGCAACCGCTTCACCGACGAAGTGGGCACCCGCGACGTGGTTTCCGCCGCTGAGATCGCTCAGACCGGCAGCTACAGCTGGCTGGTCATCGACCAGGCCATGGTGGACGCCTCCAGCGTCATCCAGGGCTACATCAAGAACGGCTACACCGTGACCGGCGAGACCTACGAGGAGCTGGCCGAGGCCATGGGTGTGGACGCAGCCGCTTTCGCCGCCACCATGGAGAAGTGGAACGCCTGCGTTGAGGCCGGCAAGGACGAGGAGTTCGGCCGTACCAGCTTCGCCAACCCCCTGAACACCGCTCCCTACTACGCCATCAAGGTCACCGCCGGCGTGCACCACACCATGGGCGGCCTGACCATCAACTCCAACACCGAGGTTCTGGCTGGTGACGGCGCCGTCATCAAGGGCCTGTACGCAGCCGGCGAAGTCACCGGCGGCGTCCACGGCGCCAACCGTCTGGGCGGCAACGCTGTGGCTGACTTCACCGTCTTTGGCCGCATTGCCGGCGAGCAGGCCAGCGCTTACGTTGGATGAGCAAACAGCCTGAATCCAAAGCCAGAAAACCCCGCAGCTGGCAGGTCAACGCGGCATTCGCCGCGGTGGTCCTGCTGATTGCCGGGGGGCTGTGGCTGATCTTTGGCCGGCCCGGCGCTTCGGGCCAGAATCTGGTGGCGGTGGCCGATTTCGGCATGGGGGCCGTGGAAACCATCCCCCTGGACGCCGATTGCGACTATTACTATGAGGTGGGCGGCTACATCGTCCATCTCCAGGTAAAGGACGGCGCCATCGCATTTCTGGACAGCCAGTGCCCGGACCATGTCTGCGAGGACTTCGGGTGGCTGAGCCAGGAGGGACAGTGGGCCTGCTGCGTCCCCGCAGGGGTTTACGTCTCCATCGAAGAGGCCGCCTGACCCGGCCCAAATCAACCGACAAAACAGGGGCTGCCGCCCGCAAGCGGCGGCCTCTGTTTTTTTGTTTTGGGGCGGGCGGGTGAAACCGGGTCCTTAAAAGGGATGAAAGTTAACAGGATGGCCCTGGGAAGCCGCCCTGACCTGCACAGAATATGGTATAACTGTGAAATCAGGATGAAAAAATGGAGAGATACAAGGCTGTCTTTTTAAAAATTTTATGAAAGAAAAGTTGTTTTGCTTGTCTCCCCCCGCCGGTGTGTTATAATAAGAGAACAATCCATGGGGTTTGGGGGCGGATTGTGTCCGGACGGCTGGTCCGGGCATCGCCGCCCCGGCCTCTGAGAGACAGCAGATCAGGAGGAATAATACATGACCTGGAAGAAAAAGAAGGGTGAGCCTGCCGGCCAGGAAGCGCCGGCCCAAGGCGGCGCAGCCGCCGGGTTCAGCCTGGGCAAGTATAAAAATTATCTCAAGTGGATCATCCCGCTTGTTGTCGTGGTGGTGGTTGTGGCCATCGCCGCCTTTGCGAACAACCTGAACAAGAGCAAAAAGGTGGATGTGGCCCCCGAGTACACCCAGGCTTCGGTGACCCGGCGCACCATCTCCCAGACCCTGAGCACCACCGGCACCCTGAGCGCTGCCAACAGCTACACCGTGCGCTCTCTGGTGGCGGGCGAAATCCTCACCTCCAACTTTGAGGAGGGAGACGAGGTGCAGTCGGGCCAGCAGCTGTACCAGATCGAGAACAGCGACGCCTCCGCCAACGTGGAGCAGGCCCAGCTGAATCTGGAGCAGGCCCAGCGCAACTACGACACCATCGCGGACTACCGCTATGTCCGCTCTCCGGTGGCCGGCACCGTCTACACCCTGAAGGTCAAGGTGGGCGAGGAAGTCACCAGCGGCCAGGAAGTGGCCGTGGTCCAGGACGCCAGCCAGATGGTCCTGCAGCTGACCTTCCCCTCGGCGGACGCCGCCAACTTCTCGGTGGGCCAGACCGCCCAGATCACCCTGGACGGCACCTTTGAGGTGCTGAACGGCACCGTCACCGAGGTGTCGGGCAGCGACGTGCTGAGCTCGGGCAACGTGCTGGTGCGCACCGTCACCATCACCACCCCCAACGCCGGCACCCTGAACACCACCCAGTCTGCCACCGCCACCATCAACGGCATCAGCTCCACCAACAGCGCCACCTTCAACTACAAGGAACAGCGCACCCTGACGGCCTCCACCGCCGGCACCGTGGCCTCCATCTATGTGCCCGAGGGCGGCCAGGTGGCCGAGAACGGCATCGTGCTGGAACTGGCCGGCGACAAGCTGGAGGAGACCATCCAGAGCGCCTACGAGAGCCTGCGCAGCCGGGAGATTTCCATGCGCAACGCCGAGGAAACCCTGGGCAACTACACCATTAACGCCCCCATCAGCGGCACCGTCATCCAGCGCAACTACCAGCAGGGTGAGTCGGTGGAGAGCGGCAAGGACCTGTGCATCATCTACGACCTGAGCTACCTGGAAATGACTATCAACATCGACGAGCTGGACATCAACCAGATCACGGTGGGTCAGAGCGTGTCGGTTACCGCCGACTCGGTGGACGGCGTCTTTGAGGGCGAGGTCACCCGCGTGTCCATGGTGGGCACCACCACCGGCGGCACCACCACCTATCCCGTCACCGTCCAGGTGGACGAGTACGGTGATCTGCGCCCCGGCATGAACGTCAACGCTGAAATCGTGGTGGAGCAGGCCTCCGACGCCATCGCCGTGCCCAACGCCGCCATCGAGCGGGGCGACTATGTCCTGGTGACCACCGCGTCCCCCAGCGCCGCCAACGCCGACCCCGAGATGACCGCCCCCGAGGGCTACGTCTATGTGTCGGTGGAGACCGGCGTCAGCGACGACAACTACACCGAGATCACCGCCGGCCTGCAGGAGGGCGACATCATCGGCTACGTCGCCAGCAGTACCTTCAGCTACGATGACTACAGCAGCGACGGCTACAGCGCTGCGGTGCCGGTGGGCGTCATCGCCCTGCCGGGCAATACCCTCCGCGGAGGAAAGTAAATTCATGAGTGCATTGATCGAATTCAACGAGGTGTGCAAGTTTTACCAGATGGGCGACACCGTCGTCAAGGCCCTGGACCACGTCACCATGAAGATCGAAAAGGGTGAGTTTGTGGCCATCGTGGGCCAGTCCGGCTCGGGCAAGTCCACCTGTATGAACATCATCGGCTGCCTGGATGTCCCCACCGCCGGTACCTACAAGCTCAACGGCCGGGACGTGGGCAAAATGAAGCGGGGAGAGCTGGCCGCCATCCGAAACGAAATGCTGGGCTTTGTGTTCCAGCAGTACAACCTTCTGCCCAAACTGAACCTGATGGGCAACGTGGAAGTGCCCATGATCTATGCCCGGGTGCCCCGGGCCCAGCGTCATGCCCGCGCCAAGGCGGTGCTGGAACAGGTGGGTCTGGGGGACAAGCTGCGCAGCAAGCCCAACCAGCTGTCGGGCGGCCAGCAGCAGCGCGTGTCCATCGCCCGGGCCCTGGTGCGCAACCCGCCCCTGATCCTGGCCGACGAGCCCACCGGCGCTCTGGACAGCCATACCGGCCGGGAAGTGCTGGGAATGCTCCAGGAGCTGAACCGGGAGGGCCACACCGTCATCCTGATTACCCACGACAACTCCATCGCCATGCAGGCCCCCCGGATCATCCGGCTGGAGGACGGCCGCATCGTCTACGACGGCGACGCCCGCTCTCCCGAGGCCTTTGTCAGCCCGGTGATCGAGGCTGCCATTGAGGACTTGCAGAAAAAAGCCGCCCAGGAAGGAGGCGAGGCTGCATGCTCCTGATCGATACCTTTATCCTCGCTCTGAAAAACATTTGGAGCAACAAGATGCGGACCATCCTGACCATGCTGGGCATCATCATCGGCGTCACGGCGGTCATCGTCATCGTGGGCCTGGGCAACGGCATGACCGAGTCGGTCCGCGAGAGCTTCTCCTCCATGGGCATCAACAGCATGTCGGTGTCCATCTGGGGCCGCGGCTCCTCCCGCAACGCCACCGTGGAGTATATGTACCAGGTGGTGGAGGACAACCGCCAGTACCTGAGCGCCATTTCCCCCAACGTCCAGATCGGCAGCCAGGTGGTCAAGGAAGGCCGCGATGTCTACCGCTATACCGGCGTGTACGGCGTCAATGAGGACTACATCTCCATGGCCAACTACACCATCGCAGATGGCCGCGGCCTGCAGTACATGGACATCAAAGAGAACAAGTACGTCTGCGTCATCGGCGATTACCTGGCCCGGGAGGCCTTCAACGGCAACGCCGTGGGCGAGGACATCAAGGTCGGGTCCTACCGGTTCCGGATCGTGGGCGTGCTGAGCCCCAAGTCCAACGACCCCGAGCTCCAGGAGGGCGGCGAGGACGACCGCATTTATGTGCCCTACACGGTGGCTCTGCGGATCAACCAGAAGAGCATCGTGGATACCTACACCGTCATTATGGCGGATGAGAACTACGCAAACCAGGCCAAGGCCGCCGTGGAGAACGCCCTGTACGCAATTTACGAGGATGAAGACGCGTATTATGTATACAGCATGAGCGAGCTGCTGGAGCAGATGAACCAGACCATCAGTATGGTGGTCATGGTCCTGACCCTCATCGCAGGCATCTCTCTGCTGGTGGGCGGCATCGGCATTATGAACATCATGCTGGTGTCGGTCAGCGAGCGCACGCGGGAAATCGGCATCCGCAAGGCCATGGGCGCGCGGGAAACCACCATCCTGTTCCAGTTCGTGGTGGAGGCGGGCACCACCTCGGCCCTGGGCGGTTTGATCGGCATTCTGCTGGGCTACAGCCTGTCGGCGGCGGCCACCGCGGCGGTCCCCCTGATTATGCCCGGAGAGGCGGTAACCATCAATCCCGGCACCACTGCGGTGCTGGTCTCCTTCGGCATTTCGGTGGGCATCGGCGTGATCTTCGGATTCCTGCCCGCCCGCCGCGCCGCCCGGCTCAATCCCATTGAGGCGCTGCGCTACGAATAACGCCTGCCCCCAGAACGAACTATGAGGAGAACAAACATGAAAAAAAGACTTTTGTCCCTCCTGCTGGCGGTCTGCATTCTGATCCCGGTGCTGGCGCTGCCGGCCTCGGCGGTCAACAGCAATGTGGCCATCCAGACGGCCCGCACCATGGGCATCCTGACCGCCCAGACCGCCGAGGAGCTGAACGCTCAGGTGACCCGCGGCGAATTCGCCCGGATGCTGACCCTGATCTCGGCCTACCGCGAGACGGTCAACGAGCAGACCCAGGTGGGCAGCCTGTTCACCGACGTGAACAGCTCCACCGAGTACGCACCCTATATCCGCATCGCGGTCCAGCAGGGCTGGATGACCGGTTATACCGACGGCAGCTTCCGCCCCAATGACCCCGTCACCCTGGAGGCCGCCTGCGCCTCCGCCCTCAGCGTCCTGGGCTTCACCGCCGCCGACCTGAGCGGCGCATTCCCGGCCGCCCAGCTGAACAAGGCCTCCGAACTGGGCCTGCGCAGCGGCCTGAGCCGCCGCCAGGGCGAGGCCATGACCCTGACCGACTGCGCGGTGCTGCTGTACAACACCCTGATCGCCACCAACAAGAACGGCTCGGTCTACGGCAACACCATCGGCCTGACCATCTCGGGCGGTCAGGTGGACACCTCCACCATCCTGGCAGCCAGCCTGAAGGGCCCCTTTGTGGCCACTGCCGGCGAGGTGCTGCCCATCACCCCCACCACCGTCTACCGCAACGGGGAACTGTCCTCGTCGCCCACCCTCAACATCAACGACGTCTACTACTACAGTGAGAGCCTGAACTCCCTGTGGATCTACACCACCAAGGCCGCCGGCCGCATCACGGCCGTGTCGCCCAACGCCGCCGCCCCCACCTCGGTGACGGTGGCCGGCGTGACCTACCAGATCGGCAGCACCGACGTGGCCTACCGCATTTCGTCCCTGTCGGGCGGCGGCGTGGGCCAGGTGGTGACCCTGCTGCTGGGCATGGAAAACGTTGTAGTCGGTATTCTTACCGGCGAGGAGGTGGACCAAAGCTACTACGGTGTAGTGCAGTCCTCCAGCCGGTCCCTGATTACCGACAACGGCGCTGACATCATGCAGACGGTGAAGGTGCTGTGCACCGACGGCGCCGTCCGCAGCGTCCGCGTCAACAAAAACCTGAATTATCCCACCGGCTGGCTGGTGTCCATCACCTCCAGCCCCGAGGGCGAAGTCCTCAACTCCATCGGGGAGAAAAAGGTCACCGGCACCATCAGTGCCGCCAACCGCACCCTGGGGGAGTACAAGCTGGCGGATGACCTGGAAATCCTGGACACCACCCCCGACGGCAGCGGCAAAACCATCCGCCTGGACCGTCTGGACGGGGTGACCCTGTCCAGCGGCGACGTCCGCTATTACGCCCTCAACGACCGGGGCGAGATCAACCGCCTGGTGCTGGACGACGTCACCGGCGACGTGTGGACCTATGGCTGCCTGATGGCCTGGTCCACCAACAAGTACAACTCGGTCACCGACAATCTGACCAGCATCCAGCCCAGCGATGTGCTGATGCAGATGGTGTCGGGCCTGCTGACCGGCTCGCTGCTGAATGACGTCTGGAACGAGCTGACCGGCCGCACCGGGCGCTGGACAAGCCTGGCCCTGGGCCTGCTGGCCGACAACACCAGCGGCCTGCTGAGCACCGTGCTGGGCACGGTGGCCGGCGGCGCCAACTATACCTACATGACCGGCACCTCCGCCACCACCTCCACCACCGACGTGCTGTACCCGGTCCTCACCGGCGGCATCGGCGTGCGGTATGAGGCCAACGGCGCCGTCCGGGGCATGGTCCAGCTGCAGCCCATCATGATCCAGGATCTGGGGGCCGCTTCGGTGACCACCACCACCGGCCAGCGCTATGAGACCGCCGACGATATGCAGGTCTACCTGTGGCACATGGGCGTGTATTATCCCACCCTGCTGCCCACCATCAACTCGGAGGACTACTTCCTGGTTGGCTGGGTGGATTCCTGCACCGCCGGACACCAGGTCCGTGTCCTGACGGCCCTGAAGAAAAATTGATCCGTGACGCCGGGCTGGGGCAGTACAGCCGGGGCGCGCTGCTGTTCCGGCAGGCGTGCCAGCTGATTTGTCCCCGGCGATGCCCCTTCTGCGGGCGGGTGCTGGGGTTTGAGCCCTGGTGCGCCGACTGTGAGGCCCGGCTCAAAGGGGACCGCCGCATCCGTCTGGCCCGGCCCCGGCCGCTGGACGGCCTGAAAACCGTTTCGGTGAGCTGGACCGCCGTGCCCTACTGGTACGAGGGCCTTGTCCGCCGCAGCCTGATCTGTGCCAAGTACGAAAACCAGCCCTGGACGGCGGTGCAGCTGGGCTGCCTGCTGGTCCGGGAGCTGTTCGGCGTGGAAATCCAGATCCGGGGCGGGGTGGAAGTGCCCCGGCCCGGGCCCCGCATCCCCACCGAATGCGACCTGGTGGTGCCGGTGCCCACCTCGGGGCGGGGGAGAGCCTACAACGTGCCCTCCCTGCTGGCGCTGCCCATGGCCCAGGGTCTGGGGGTCCCCGCCGACCTGCAGGCCCTGCGCCGCCGGTATGTGGGACAGCCCCAGGTCGCCCTCGACCGGGCGGAACGCCTGGTGAACGTCATCGGCCTGTTTCAGGCCGATGCGGACCGGGTGGCGGGACGGCGGGTCCTCTTGATCGACGATGTGGTCACCACCGGTGCCACCGCCGCGGCCTGTGCGCAGGCTCTGCTGGCGGCCGGCGCCGAGTCGGTGGCCTTTGTCGCGCTGGCGACGCCCCGCAGCGACACCACCATCCCCGTCCTGCCGGGCATCCCCTTTGACCAGGAGGCCGGGTCGGAGGACGAGGAGACCGAGATCCAAGACTTTTGACGAAAGGGGTACAGCAATCCGATGAATCCGAGAAAACAGAGGTTTTACATTGCCGCCGTGGTCCTGCTAGGCGTCATCGCCCTGATTTATTCCATGGTGGGCAGCCCGGTGGTGCTGTGGCACAACCACCAGCTGAAAACCACCCTCACCGGCCTCACCGACCCGTCCATCACCCTGGAACAGGCGGTGCCTTTCAGCTGGGATGAGGTGTACAGCTTTGCGCCCTACACCAGCCTGGAGGAAATCGTGGCCACCATCGGCACCGAAAGCTACAACCTGTCCGAATCCACCAGCGAGGGAATGCTGCAGCTGGTGTTTATGGACGAGGGGGCAGTGGCCGCCACTGTCTGCGATGCCCCCGCAAATCTGGGCTACAACCTGATTTTCTCGGACTGGGAGGGGAACGCCGCCCATCTGACCTACGGGGAGAATGTGTCTTTCGAGGTCCGCACGGAGGACGGCGTCACCGTGCTGGAACAAATCGCGGAATAAAAACCCAAAAAAACCTTGACAAAGCCGGCGGGTTCCGGTATAATAATGGAGCTGTGAGCGACAGCGCACAGCTTTATCCGGGTGTAGCGCAGTTTTGGTAGCGCGCTTGAATGGGGTTCAAGAGGCCGTGAGTTCGATTCTCGCCACTCGGACCAGACCGCCGGTTCCAAGCCACAAGGCTCAGGAACCGGCGGTTTTTGTTGTGCAAAAAGCCCGACGGGGGGATTTCGGGCCTGTTTTTTCGACAGGCTGTTGCCCGCAGCGGGGGAATGTGATAAAATTTGACCGGTACGCCCGGCAAGGGGCCGGGCGATGGAATCAGGAAATGGTGGGAAGAAAGCATGAAAGATTGGATGAATCCGGAGCGGCTGAACCGCCTGAAAGGCTCGGCCATCCTGCTGGCCCTGTCGGCGGCGGTGGGCGCTATCGCCGGCGTGCTGACGGCGGTGTTTGGGCATGGCGTGCTGGCCATGACCGAGGTGCGGGAGGCATACCCGCTGCTGATGGTGCTGCTGCCGGCGGGCGGCGCGCTGATCTGTCTGGTATACCGCCGCTGGGGCGAGGAATGCCGCCGCGGCATGGGACTGGTGTTTGACGCCGTGGAGGGCCGCCGCAAGGACGTGCCCACCCGGCTGATTCCGCTGGCGGTGGGGTCCACCTGGATCGGCCACCTGCTGGGCGCCAGCGTGGGCCGGGAAGGGGTGGCGGTGCAGATTTCCACCGCCGCCGCAAGCCTCCTGACCCCCGGCCTGGACAACCCCCGCAACAAGCGCAGCCTGCTGATGGCGGGCGTGGCGGCAGGCTTTGCGGGCCTGTTCCGCACCCCGCTGGCGGCGGTGTTCTTCGCCCTGGAACTGTTCCACACCGGCGTCATGGAATACGAATCCCTGCTGCCGGCCCTGGTGGCGGCCCTGACGGCTTCGGCGGTCAGCGGGGCGCTGGGGGTCAACCCCCCGGTCAGCGGCCTGAGCGCCGCCGTCCCCGCCTTCACGGTGGAAACCATCATTGGGCTGGTGGTGCTGGGCATTGCGGCGGGCCTGGCGGGCCATCTCTTTGTGGCCCTGCTCCACGGCCTGCATCACCGGCTGGAACAGTGGCTCCCCAACCCCTACCTGCGGATTGTGCTGGTGGGCACGCTGGTGGCCCTCTTTGGCCTGGTGACCGGGGGCCGCTACAACGGCCTCAGCGAGGAAATCACCGCCATCGCCCTGGCGGGCGGCCAGCTCTATGCCTGGGACTGGCTGGCCAAGCTCTGCCTGACGGCGGTCTGTCTGGCTGCCGGGTTCCAGGGCGGCGAGGTGGCCCCTCTGTTCACGGTGGGCGCGGCCCTGGGCGCCGTCCTGGCCGGGCCTCTGGGCCTGCCGGTGGAACTGGCCGCCGCCATGGCCTATGCGGCGGTGTTCTCGGCCGGCACCAATACCTTTGCCGCCGCCATCCTGGTGGGCCTGGAATTGTTCGGCGGGCAGTATTTTGCTTGCCTGTTCCTGGTCTGCACTGTGGCCTATGCCTGCAACGGCAGCCATTCCATCTATCCCCAGTGCCCCTTAAATTACGGGGAAGAGAAGCACTGAGGGGATTTGCAGAAAAATACATCTTCCGTCCGCCTGTTTCTGCCCGATCCGGCAGGAATGGGCGGATTTTTTGCGCCGGCCCCGCCGGAGGGCGCGTTAAAATTCAGCCTTGTCTCCAAGTCGGGATTATGTTACACTTTCTTTAACAAAAAGCACAGGAAGGTGAACTGGTTTGAAGATCAAAACGCACATCGCAAAGCGGCTGGCGGCCCTGGCGCTGGCCGGGTTCATGATCGCATCGGCGCCCCAGGCGCTGGCGGCGGACACCATCGGCGGGGCCGACACCGCCCAGATTCCCGTCTCCCAGGAGCTGGAGCAGGAAAACTGCATCAGCTGGCTGCTGGACCTGTTTGGCCTGGGCAGCAAGGACAAGATCACGGTGGACTACCTGAACGTAAAGGGCCAGGGCCTGCGGCGGAACGTCCGGCTGAACCTGGTGGACTGCCTGGTGGGCATCACCTACACCGAGCTGGGCTCCATTGGCAGCTATGCCGAAATCTCGGACAAGGCCGCCGCCGAGGCCTGGAAGGCCCAGGCCATCGCCATCCACTCTTATCTGGAGTACCAGAACCAGTACGGTTCCTCGGCCAACGCCCTGACCTACACCCCGGTGGACCAGATTCCGGCCTCCACCCGGCGCAAGATGGAGGACGCCATCGAGGACGTGGCCAACCTGATCCTGGTCTATGACAACGGCCGGGGATATTCGGTCTGCGACGCGGTGTTCTCCTGCAGCGCGGGCTACAATACCCAGACCGGCGTCTACGGCACCTGTTCGGCCCTGGACGCCTGGGGCAACGACGTGCCCTATCTCCAGAGCGTAGAGAGTCCCTATGAGGAAAAATACCACAATATTCTACGGAGAGTAGTGGGCAAGGATTACCGGATGGTGGAGTACAACGACAGCCAGCACCCCGACGAGCCCTATGTCAGCGCCGACACCAGTCACAAGAGCCTGGGCGGCTTTGTCCAGTACAACACCCTGGTGGTGAACGGGCGGAGTTACCGGTACCTGAACCAGTTTGTCAGTTCCCGGTACTGCTTTGATTTCACCGCCGACGAAAACGGCGTGCCGGTGATGGCCTATTATGGCTACGGCCACGGCGTGGGCATGAGCCAGTGCGGCGCGGTGGGCTTTGCCCAGGAGCGGGGATACGATTACCGCGAAATCCTCTCCACCTATTACACCGGCGCGGTCCTGATGGACAGTTCCGACGGCAGCATCTCTTCCGGCGGCTGGAACCTCTTCGACTGGCTCTTCTGGTGGCTGTAACCTACTTTTTCGGAGAAAAAGTAGGCAAAAAGCTTTCAATGTGTACCATCAAGTTTGCGGGTCTCCGGAACTTCCGCGGGGCCTTTACGCTCCGGCTCGCTCCCGGCGTTTGGGGCTGCGCCCCGGTGCGATGCAAAGCCCGTTTTGGCCTCATTCTTTTACCCGGTATGCGCTGAAAAACAAAAATCAATAACAAAGCCCCCGCTTCTCCAAAAGAGGCGGGGGTTTGTTATATGCGGTTCTGTCGCCGGGGCAAATATCTCTCACCAGGATAGCCAATACTGCTTGTAAAGCGTCGGGCTTTGTAGCCAAAACGTCAATTTTCGCCAGAGAATGGGTGGAAATGCTTCTCAAACGGGGGAAAATCTGGTATACTGAGATGATTGACAACGACAGGATGGGAGCGAGAAAATGCAGAGCGCAGAAGATTTGAAGAAAAAGGAGCAGGCCCGGCAGCAGAAAGAGCTGGCCCGCCTGCTGGAGCCGGAGTTTGGGCCCCGGCGGGTGCTGGTCCTGGGGGACCAGGGCCTGACCGCCGCCCTCCGCGGCCGGAATATCGAAGCTTTCGGCCTGGGCGCCGGCAAGGCAGGGGAGGACTGGCTGGACGCCGGCTACACCCTGCCCGCCGGCTGGCCGTCGGAGTATGACCTGGTGGTGATTCAGGGCGGGGATGTCCCTGCGCCCGAGTCCCTGCCGGGCAGCCGCCTGCTGTTTCTGGCCCCGGAGCCCGAGGAGGCTTCCGCCCTGCCCGTCTGGGCCGAGGCCATGGCTGCCGCCGGCCTCCGGCGGGATTTTGGATGGAAGAGCTGGGGCGCGCTGGCCGGCGCGGCCCTGTTCTGCCCTGCCGCCGGCGAGGCCCGGGACCTGACCGCCGCCTATGAGGAAAAACTGGACAGCCTGCGCATCAAGCTGGACCGGGCCGAGCAGAGCTGCCGCGATTACCAGAAGCTCACCGACCACCAGCGCAGCGAGCTGTCCGCCGCCCACGAGCACGAAAACCAGCTGGAAACCGCCCTGAACAACGTCACCGGTTCCACCTGCTGGAAAATCACCTGGCCGGTCCGCTACCTGCTCAGCAAGCTGCGGCAGCTGTGGCATACCTTCCCGCTGTTTGTCCTGCTGGCCCAGCTGCGCCGGGAGGGCTTTGCCGGTCTGGCCAAACGCCGCCAGGACGCCAAATATTATCAGGCCCATTTCCCCGGCCGGACCTTCCAGGCCAGCCGCCTGGCCCCGGTGGACCTGCTGGTCCGCCAGGCCCAGAACCAGCCCAACGGGCCCAAAATCAGCATCGTGGTGCCTCTGTACAACACCCCGCTGAACTTCCTGACCGAGCTGCTGGACTCGGTGGTCAACCAGACCTACCAGAACTGGGAGCTGTGCCTGGTGGACGCCGGCCAGGACGAAAAGGTGGGCCAGGCCGTCCAGGCTCGCATGGCCCAGGACAGCCGCATCCGCTACCAGAAGCTGGAGCGCAACGAGGGCATTGCCGGCAACACCAACGCCGGTTTCGCCCTGGCCACAGGGGAGTACATTGCCCTGCTGGACCACGACGACATCCTGCATCCCTCGGCCCTGTGGTATGTGGCCCAGGCCATTGTGGAGCAGGGGGCCGACTTCGTCTACACCGACGAGGTTACCTTTGAGGGCCAGGTGGAGCACACCACCCTCTATCACCTCAAGCCCGATTTCATGCTGGACAACCTGCGGGCCAACAACTATATCTGCCACCTGAGCGTCTTTAAGGCCAGCCTGCTGGAGGCCGCCGGCGGCGGCGAGCGGGGCGAGTACAACGGCAGCCAGGACTATGACCTGTACCTCCGCCTCACCGAAAAAGCCCAGAAGGTGGTCCATATTCCCCACGTGCTCTACTACTGGCGGGCCAGCCCCACCAGCGTGGCCGGCGGCATCGAGGCCAAGCTCTACTGCCTGGAGGCTGCCGTCAAGGCCCTGTATGCCCACTATGAGCGGGTAGGGGTGGCGGTGGACGAGGTGTCCATGATTCCCGACACCCCCGGCTTCTACAAGACCGACTACACCATCCAGCATCCCGGCAAGGTCAGCATCCTGATCCCCAGCTGCGACCATTCCAAGGACCTGCGCACCTGCGTCGAGTCCATCTACGCCAAGACCACCTATCCCGACTTTGAGATCCTGGTCATCGAGAACAACAGCAAAGAGGACGAGACCTTCCGCACCTACGAAAAGCTGGAAAAACAGCATCCCGACACCTTCCGGGTGGTCCGCTGGGAGGGCACCGGCTTCAACTACAGCGCCCTGAACAACTTCGGCGCCAAGTTTGCCACCGGTGAATACCTGCTGCTGCTCAACAACGACACCGAGGTCATCACCCCCCGCTGGCTGGAGGAAATGGTCATGTTCGCCCAGCAGGAGCGGGTGGGCTGCGTGGGCGCCAAGCTGCTCTACCCCGACGACACCATCCAGCACGCCGGTCTGGGCTTTGGCCATCTGACCCTGGCCGCCCACATGCACAAGAACTTCCAGGTGTCCAACCCCGGATATATGGGCCGCCTGATCTACGCCCACGACGTCTACGGCGTCACCGGCGCCTGCCTCATGATCCGCCGCGACCTGTACGAGAAAGTGGGCGGCCTGGACGAGAGCTTTGCGGTGGCCTTCAACGACGTGGACTTCTGCGTCCGGGTCCGGAACGCCGGCTATCAGAACGTGTTTACCCCCTTCGCCATGCTCTATCACTACGAGAGCAAGAGCCGCGGCCTGGACGAGGCCCCCGAAAAGCGGGCCCGCTTCGTGTCGGAGGTGACCCAGTTCCAGACCCGCTGGAAAAAGGAGCTGGCCGCCGGCGACCCCTGCCTGAACCCCAACTTTGACCTGGACCGGGATGACTTCCGCATCAAGCTGCGGCCCCTGGACTGAGGAGAGGGAGGACCGTGGAATTGAATCTGTCAGCCTGTATTGTCACCTACAACGACTGTGACGAGGCCCTGCAGGCCGCCGCCTCGGTGCTGGAACACACCCGCCGCCATCCTTTGACCCTCTATCTGGTGGACAACGCCAGCCCCGACGGCACCGGCGATGAGCTCCACCAGGCCCTGAAGGACGGCCGCCTCCGCCCGGCGGAGAACCAGACCGTCCGGGTGGTGTGCCGGGCCCGCAACGGGGGCTTCGGCGCGGGACACAATACCGTCCTGCCCGAGCTGGCCAGCGACTACCATTTTATCCTCAACCCCGATATTCAGCTCACCGCCGACACCCTGTCCGACCTGGCCGAGTGGATGGAAGCCCATCCCCAGGCCGTTATGGCCCGGCCCAGCCTCTGCTTCCCCGACGGGCGCACCCAGGTGCTGCCCCTGCGCCGGTGCAGCCTGGGGGCTATGATTTACCGCCAGCTGAGCGTCCTCACCTTCCTGAAAAAGTACAACGACGCCTATGTGATGGCCGGGGAGGACCTGTCCGCCCCGCGGCAGATCGAATTCTGTACCGGCAGCTTCTCGGCGGTGAAAACCTCCGCCTTCCGGGCGGCGGCCGGCTTCGACGAGGGCTATTTCATGTATGTGGAGGACGCCGACCTCACCCAGAAGATGCTCCGCCAGGGGCAGGTGTGGCTGGTGCCTCAGTTCTCTGCCGTCCATCTGTGGCACCGGGCCGCTCACCGCAGCCTGGGCCCCATGATCTGGCAGGCCCGCAGCCTCTGCCGCTACTTCCACAAGTGGGGTTTTGCCTGGTGAGGGCACGGTTTCGTGTTGCTTTTTTGCCCCTGGCAGTGTAAAATAGAAAGAGACCCGCTTTCCTGTACGAGAGGGGCGGGCCTTTTTTGATTTTGTTTACAGCGGACGCAGCCTCCGCTTTATGATCGGGCAGGCGGCGGCCTTGGGCCGCCCCACCCGGGAGCTGCACAACTTTTGACGTTCAAAAAGGAGTGCACAAGATGAAAGGCATTATTCTCGCCGGCGGCGCCGGCACCCGGCTTTACCCGCTGACCATGGTCACCAGCAAACAGCTGCTGCCGGTCTACGACAAGCCCATGATTTATTACCCCCTGTCCACCCTGATGCTGGCCGGCATTCAGGATATCCTGATTATCTCGACCCCCGAGGATACCCCCCGGTTCGAGGCCCTGCTGGGGGACGGCAGCCAGTATGGCATCCATCTGCAGTATAAGGTCCAGCCCTCGCCCGACGGCCTGGCCCAGGCGTTCATCCTGGGCGAGGAGTTTATCGCCGGCGACTGCTGCGCCATGATTCTGGGCGATAACATTTTCTATGGCAACGGCTTCTCCCGCATTTTGAAAAATGCGGTCCACAACGCCGAGGAAAACGGCCGCTGCACCGTCTTTGGCTACTATGTCCAGGACCCCGAGCGGTTCGGCATCGTGGAGTTTGACGAAAACGGCAAGGTCCTGAGCGTGGAGGAGAAGCCCGCCCACCCCAAGAGCAACTACGCCATCACCGGCCTGTATTTCTACAACAACAAGGTGGCCGAAATGGCCAAGCAGGTCAAGCCCTCCGCCCGCGGCGAGCTGGAAATCACCACCCTGAACGATATGTACCTCAAGCAGGACCAGCTGGACGTCCAGCTGCTGGGCCGCGGCTTTGCCTGGCTGGATACCGGCACCATGGACAGCCTGGTGGATGCGGCCGACTTCGTCCGCATGATCGAAAAGCGCCAGGGCATCAAGATCAGCGCCCCGGAGGAAATCGCCTTCAAGTACGGCTGGATCAGCCGCGAAAAGCTGCTGGAGTCGGCCGATCGCTACGGCAAATCTCCCTACGGCCAGCACCTGAAGAACGTGGCCGACGGCAAGCTGAGATACTGAGAGGGGAGGCAGTCTATGAAAATCATTGTCACCGGCTACAAGGGCCAGCTGGGCACCGAAATCATCAAGCAGCTGCGGGCGGGCAAGAGCGAAATCGGCCCCATCCCCGAGAAGCTGCTGAACGCCACCGTCATCGCGGTGGACCTGCCCGAGCTGGATATTTCCAATTACAAGGCGGTGGATGACTATATCCGCCGGTTCAAGCCGGATGTCATCATCAACTGCGCCGCCTACACCAACGTGGACGGCTGCGAGGTGAACCACGACGCCGCCTACAAGGCCAACGCCCTGGGCCCCCGCAATCTGGCCCAGGCCGCCGAAAAGATGGGCGCCCGTCTGGTCCATGTGTCCACCGACTATGTGTTCTCGGGCCGGGAAAACGGCGGCATCCCCCAGGACGAGGCCTGCCTGCCCGACCCCATCAGCGCCTACGGCTCCACCAAGCTGATGGGCGAGAAGTATGTGGCACGGTTCTGCCACCGCCACTTCATCGTCCGCACCGCCTGGCTGTACAGCTATTACGGCAAGAACTTTGTCAAGACCATCGTCAACGCCGGCAAGAAGTTCGGCAAGCTGGAAGTGGTCAACGACCAGCTGGGCAACCCCACCAATGCGGTGGACCTGGCCCACGAAATCCTCCAGCTGTGCGTCACCCATGAGTACGGCCTGTACCACTGCACCGGCGAGGGCATCTGCTCCTGGTACGACTTCGCCAGCGAGATCATCCGCCTGGCCGGGGTGGACGCCACCGTGGCTCCCTGCACCAGCGCCGAATACAAGGCCAAGCACCCCGACAGCGCCGACCGCCCCCACTGGAGCGCCCTGGACAACCGGGCCCTGCGCTGCTCGGTGGGCAACGAGGTGCGCCCCTGGCAGGAGGCTCTGGCCTGCTTCTTTGAACACTGGGACGGCGACAACGGCATGAAATAATCCCGGCGGGGCAGGGAAGACCTGTCCCCCGGCCCTACGTCTGCAACCCACATTCCCCCGGGCAGTCCCACGCCGTCTTGGGGGAATTTCTTTGGCGGGCCGCCCGCTGCGGCCCTGCCGCCATGCAACAGAGAAAGGAACGCTATGAAAACCTATCTGATTACCGGCTGCGCCGGCTTCATCGGCTCCAACTTCGTATACTATATGCTAAAAAAGCATGACGATATCCTTCTGGTAAACCTGGACAAGCTGACCTATGCCGGCAACCTGGAGAACCTGAAGGGCGTCGAGGGGGATCCCCGCCACGTCTTTGTCCAGGGCGACATCTGCGACAAGGAACTGGTGCAGAGCCTGTTTGCGAAGTATGATTTTGATTACGTCATCAACTTCGCCGCCGAGAGCCACGTGGACCGCAGCATCGCCAACCCGGAGATCTTCGTCCAGACCAACGTCATGGGCACCGTGAACCTGCTGCAGCGGGCCAAGGAGGCCTGGTATGACCCCGAGGCCAAGACCTGGAAAGAGGGCAAGAAGTACCTGCAGGTGTCCACCGACGAGGTGTACGGCGCACTGGGCGCCGAGGGCTTCTTCATGGAGACCACCCCGCTGTGCCCCCACAGCCCCTATTCGTCCTCCAAGGCCAGCGCCGACATGTTCGTCATGGCCTTCCACGACACCTACGGCATGCCCATCAACATCACCCGCTGCTCCAACAACTACGGCCCCTACCAGTTCCCCGAGAAGCTGATCCCCCTGATGATCAACAACGTCAAGCATCACAAGCAGCTGCCGGTGTACGGCGACGGCATGCAGATCCGCGACTGGCTGTATGTGGAGGACCACTGCAAGGCCATCGACATGGTGGCCGAGGGCGGCCGGATCGGCGAGGTGTACAATGTGGGCGGCCACAACGAGCGGCCCAACATCTTCATCGTCAAGACCATCATCAGCCAGCTGCACGACCGGCTGAAGGATGACGGCATCAGCGAGGACCTGATCAAGCACGTGGCCGACCGTCTGGGCCACGACCGCCGCTACGGCATCGATCCCACCAAGATCAAGAACGATCTGGGCTGGTATCCCGAGACTCCCTTCGAGAAGGGCATCGTCCTGACCATCGACTGGTATCTGTCTCACGAGGAGTGGATGAACAACGTCACCTCGGGCAACTACCAGAAGTACTACGAGGAAATGTACAAGAACCGCTGATGGTTCCCTGAAAGCAGCCGGCCCCCTGTCTTGTAAAAGGCGGGGGGCCGGTTTTCTTGCGCTTTGCCCTTGAATACTCTATTTCTTTTCCCTTTTTTCCGCTCCGCTGGGGCCAGAAGGGGAGGGAGGGCGTTTCGATTCGCCCTCCCTACCTCCGGGTTGCCGTTACCCAAATTTTCAGCGCGGGGCGCTGCCCGCTTGAAAATTTGGACGGCTGCCCCTGCTCCGCCTCGGCTGTTTCTGCCGCAGGCAGCGCCTCGGCTGCGCAGCCTCTGGACTCCCTACCCACCCTAACGACCAGGGCAGCTTTGGCCCGGCGCGTCCAGTGGACGAAACAGCCGGGCCGAAGCTGGCGCAGCGCTCCGGTTTTTGCAAGCGCCCTCTGCGGCGCGCCGCAAAAATCGGCTAAGCGCAAGAGGACTGACTCCTGGACCCAAAAGAGGAAGTCGCGTCGTTCAAAAGCCTAAAAAACACTGTCATGCCTGGCTCGTTTAAACTTTCAGGGCCTCAAACGGCGGCACGGGTGTTTTTCTTAACGGCTTTTGCCCGCCGCTCCGATTTGTACCACATGCCCGCCTCAGCGGGCTGGTGGTTCGGTGAGTCTTTTGGTGCTGTAGGGCGTACACTTTGAAATTGCAAGGTGATACCCTTTTATCATCTAAACCCACCCAACCGCCCAATAGCGGAACCCCCAGCCCTGCGGGCTCGCCCCCATGGGGCTCTAAACCAAAAACAACCCCCGCCCAAATCAACAGGGCAGGGGTTGCGGTTTTTATGGGTTTTCAGGGCGTACCGATCGAGAAAATCAGTCTACACAAAACCTTGGACTCACTGGGGCGCAGCCCGGGAGCCTTATAAAGCGGCTGTAAGTTTACCGCCGGCAGGGCCTGGTGAAGATTACAGCAGTCAGTGGTACCAGGTGAAAGCTTTTTGCCTACTTTTTCTCCGAAAAAGTAGGACCCTCTTGCGCTTAGCCGATTTTTGCGGCGCACCACGGCGGGTGCTTGCAAAAATCGGAGCGCTGCGCCTGAGCCGCCGCGGCTGTTTCTGCCGCAGGCAGCGCCGCGCCGGCTCAGCCCAGGCTGATGCCCATGCGGCGGGCGACGGTGAGCAGGTCGCAGCTCTCGGGGATGTTGCGGCTCTTGCCGGCCACATCCTCCAGACGGTTCTCGATGACCCGGCCGTTCACCATGGCCACCGTCACGCCGTAGCGCTCCGCCTCCACCAGCTTGGCCGCATGGCTGCCGAACTGGGTGGACAGAACGCGGTCATAGGCGCAGGGCGTGCCGCCCCGCTGCATGTGGCCCGGAATGCACACACGGGTCTCCATGCCGGTCTTTTTCTGGACCGCCGCCGCAATGCGGTTGGTGGCGGTGGCCCCAAAGCCGGCCTCTGCACGCTTGGCCGTCCACTCTTTCCGCTTCATCCGGGCTTCCTCGGCGTTCAGGGCGCCCTCCGCCACCGCAATGATGGAGAAGTTGGACCCGTTCTTGGCCCGGCGCTCCACGGCGGCACAGACCCGGTCGATGTCGTAGGGCAGCTCGGGCAGCAGGATGATGTCTGCGCCGCCGGCAATGCCTGCGTACAACGTCAGCCAGCCGGCCTTGTTGCCCATGATCTCAATGCACATCACCCGGCTGTGGCTGCCGGCGGTGGTGTGAATCCGGTCGATGACGTCGGTGGCAATGTCCACCGCCGTGTGGAAACCAAAGGTCACATCGGTGCCGTAAATGTCGTTGTCAATGGTCTTGGGCAGGCCGATGATGTTCAACCCTTCCTGGGACAGCAGGTTGGCGGTCTTGTGGGTGCCGTTGCCGCCCAGACACAGCAGACAATCCAGCTTCAGGTCCTTGTAGGTCTTTTTCATGGCGGCGACCTTGTCGATCTTGTCCTCCTCGATGACCTGCATCATCTTGAAGGGGGTCCGCTTGGTGCCCAGAATCGTGCCGCCCAGGGTCAGCAGCCCGCGGAAATCATCCGGCTCCATCTTCTTGTAGTCGCCGTTGATCAGGCCGTGGTAGCCGTTCAGAATGCCGATGATCTCCACGTTGTCGCCCATCCGCACATACAGCGCTTTCGCTACGCCCCGGATGGTCGCGTTCAGGCCGGGGCAGTCGCCGCCGGCGGTCAGAATGCCAACACGTTTTTTCATGGTTATCCCTCGTTTCTGTGTTTGATGGAGGCGCAGCGCCCCCCTGCCGGCAGCCGCTGCACCCATACCTTCTTTATTAAGATGTATTAAGATTAGTCCGAAATGCCTCATCTGTCAAGGTTTTTCGGCCCGCTTTTTGTAAAAAATGCCTGTCTGCGTTCCGCCCGCCCGGGCCGGAAAATCCTGCGCCCAAAAACTTGAAAAAACAGTTGACAACGCCGCCTGGATGGAGTATAATATCCCTTGTCAGCGGACGGCCGAGCCGCTGGGACAACTGAATAACATGATGGGGATTTGCATAGTGGTAGTGCGGTAGACTCTGACTCTACTTGTGGGAGTTCGATTCTCTCATCCCCAACCAAACCGCAGCCCAACCCGCTGCGGTATTTTCGGGGCATAGCGCAGCTGGTAGCGCGCCTGGTTCGGGACTAGGAGGCCGTGGGTTCAAATCCCGCTGCTCCGACCAAAAGACGAATGTCGAAAGACATTCGTCTTTTTTGTTGTTCGGGCTGGAAATATCCCGCAAAATCCATAGCTTTTCGGGGCGGTTTTTGGGGAAATGGACGAAAATATCCCGGGGACGGGCCGATGGCTTTACAAGTGGGATCTGGTGTGCTAAAATTCAAGACGTTATCACTGCACCACTTTAGCGTGGTAAAAAGAACGGAGCGGGGAGGCCGTACCGGAGGGGGCGGCCTCAGTAGTAAGGAGGATCTACCATGAGAAAGTTTAAGAAAGCAGTTTCGCTGTTCCTGACGGCGGCCATGGCCCTGTCCTTTGCGGCCTGCGGCGGCACCACCACCGCGGCCTCCAGCGCAGCCGGTTCGGCCGCCGGTTCCGATGCCGCAGCCAGCGCCTCCAGCGCGGCGGATTCGGCCGCCCCGGCCGAAAGCGACCTGGCCTATGTCCAGGACAAGGGCACCCTGGTGGTGGGCATGACCGACTTTGCCCCCATGGACTACCGGGACGAAAACGGCGAGTGGATCGGCTTTGACGCCGACATGGCCAAGGCCTTTGGCGAATATCTGGGCGTCGAGGTGGAGTTCCTGGAGATCAACTGGGACAACAAGCTGATGGAGCTGGACACCAAGGGCGTGGATGCCGTCTGGAACGGCATGACCATCACCGATGAGGTGACCAATGGCGCTTCGGTGTCCGAGCCCTACTGCAACAACGGCCAGGTGGTGGTTCTGCCGGCCGACAAGGCCGCCGACTACCAGACGGTGGAGAGCCTGTCGGGTCTGAACTTCGCGGTGGAGAACGGCTCGGCCGGCGCCGCACAGCTGGATGAGCTGGGCCTGAACTATGTGGCCAAGACCACCCAGGCCGACGCCCTGATGGAAGTGGCTTCGGGCGCATCCGACGCCTGCGTCATCGACCTGCTGATGGCGGGCGCCATGATCGGCGAGGGCACCAGCTATCCCGACCTGACCTACACCGTCCAGCTGAACAGCGAGGAATACGGCGTGGCCTTCCGCAAGGGTTCCGACCTGACCGACGCCTTCAACACCTTCTGGAAGGAAGCCTATGACGACGGCACCGTCATGGAGACCGCCACCACCTACGGCGTCCAGGAGTCGGTGATCGAAAAATAATCCCCCCGGGCGCTGAGCGCCTGCCTGTTATTCTGGAACATTTGCCCCAGAGGGCTGCGGCACCCTGGGGCAAATGTTCCTGTCATGTACATGATCCGCCTGTAAAGAGAGGGAATCCGTTATGCTGCTGTCCGTCACCCTGACGCTGCTGGAGGGCCTGGGCGCCACCCTGAAACTGTTCGCCCTGACCCTGCTGTTTGCGCTGCCGCTGGGCCTGGTGATCGCCCTGGGCGCCATGAGCCGCCTGACCCCGCTGCGCTGGTTTGTCAGCATGGTGGTCTGGGTGGTGCGGGGCACCCCCCTGATGATCCAGATTTTGATTATTTTCTATGGCCCCGGCCTGTTGTTTGACCTGCCGCTGCTGCCCCGGTTCGGGGCGGCGCTGCTGTCCTTTGTCATCAACTACGCCTGCTATTTCTCCGAGATTTACCGCGGCGGCATCCAGTCCATCCCCCGGGGCCAGTACGAGGCCGGCGAGGTGCTGGGCATGACCCGCAGCCAGATTTTCTTCAAGGTCACCCTGCTGCAGGTCATCAAGCGGATTGTGCCCCCCATGGGCAACGAGTTCATCACCCTGGTGAAGGACACCGCCCTGGTGCGGGTCATCTCGGTGTATGAGATCATCTGGATGGGCGAATCCTACATCAAAAAGGGCATGATCTGGCCCCTGTTCTATACGGCTGTGTTCTACCTGGTGGTCAACGGCATTTTGACGCTGCTGTTCCGCTGGGCCGAGAAGAAGCTGGATTATTTCCGCTGAGGAGGTGCGCGGTATGCCGGTTCTGGAAGTCAAGAACATCGAAAAACACTTCGGCGCCACCCGCGTGCTGGAGGACATCAGCTTTAACCTGGAGAAGGGCCAGGCCCTGGCCATCATCGGGTCTTCGGGCAGCGGCAAGACCACCCTGCTGCGGTGCCTGAACTTTCTGGAGACCCCCGACCGGGGTCAGATCCTGGTGAACGGGGAGACCCTGTTCGACGCCGCCGACCCCGCCACCCAGCGGGAGGCGGAAGTCCGCCGCAAGCGGCTCCACTTCGGGCTGGTGTTCCAGTCCTTCAACCTGTTTCCCCAGTATACGGCCCTGCAGAACGTGACCTTGGCCAAGGAGCTGCTGGCCAAGGAACAGCCCGACTACAAGGCCCGCAAAAAGGAAATTCACGCCGCCATCGAGGCCGAGGGCCGGGAACTGCTGGCCCGGATGGGCCTGGCCGACCGGGCCAACCACTACCCCCATCAGCTTTCGGGCGGCCAGCAGCAGCGGGTGGCCATCGCCCGGGCGCTGGCCCTCCATCCCGACATCCTCTGTTTTGACGAGCCCACCAGCGCCCTGGACCCCGAACTCACCGGCGAGGTGCTGAAGGTCATCCGCTCCCTGGCCGAGCAGAAGACCACCATGATCATCGTCACCCACGAAATGGCCTTTGCCCGGGACGTGGCCGACCAGATCATTTTCATGGACGGCGGCGTCATTGTGGAGCAGGGCCCCGCCCACGACGTCATCGAGCGCCCCAAACAGGAGCGTACCCGCCAGTTCCTGGCCCGCTACGCCCAGGAGCGATAAAAAAGCAAAATCCAATACACGCGGCAAAGCGCCTCCCATCGGGTTTCCCGGCGGGGGCGCTTTGGCGTGTCCGGGCGGGCCGGACAGAAGGGGAAACCCGCCCCCAAACCCAAACCGGCCGCTTGTGGGCTGTGCACAGAGGACGGGCCGGTCTTTTGTGGAGTTTGGCGGGAGAAGGCTTGGAGGGTCAGCGGCGGCCTGCCGCGTACATGGGCAGGAACAGCCCGCCCAGCAGCAAAAACAGGCTGACGTATTCCAGCCATCCCATCCACCCGGCGGGGGCCCACAGGGCCGCGGTCAGATGGAGCAGAGGCAGGAGGGACACCGCCAGGCAGGCCCAGACCCGGGCGGCCAACACCACCCGGGGCCAGTTCTGGTTGTTGAGGGCAAGGCCGGGAAGATGCATCCGGAGGATGCCGTCGCAGAAAAAGCCGATGGGGTGCTGGTCGTAGAGATCCGGGAGCCGCAGGGGCACCAGCAGCCAGAAATACCCTCCGAACCCCGCGGCCAGCAGCACCGAGAGCAGCAGGTTTTCGCTCCACCCGCCCCACCGGTGACAGCCGTACATCCCGGCGGCCCCCGCCGCCAGCGCCAGCAGGAACCAGAGGGCCTGACGGCGGTTTTGGGCCTGGAAAGCCCGCGGGGCTTTGGAGCCGGGATAGGTGATGGCGGTTTGGACGGCCTGCTCCACCGCCGCCGCGGTCATGGGCTGGGCCTGAGGGCACCGGCGGCACAGCAGCAGTTCGGTCACCGTCACCCCAAGGGCCTCGGCCAGGGGAATCAGCAGGGCCGGGTCGGGGATGCTCAGACCCCGCTCCCACTTGCTGACGGCCTTGTCGGACACAAAGAGCGTCTCGGCCAGCTGGCGCTGGGTGAGGCCCTTTTCCCGGCGGAGGGCGGCGAGAAACGTGCCGAAGGCATCTTTATCCAGTTGGTACATGCAATCCACCTCGTTTTCCGTTGTTTGCTGGCCCCACTCTAGCAGCCGGCGCCGGACTTGTCAATCGACGGACGGTAGAATGGACGAAAGAGCGATGTAAAGTGAAGGGACGGATGGTACAATGCGCTGGCATGAAAAAAGACCCGCCGGAGCGGGCCTTTTGAGATAGAAGATATGGGGTTGCTTGATATGGACTGTGTTGCCGATATAGGTTTACCCAAACATAGAAGTCTGTCAGAAAATCAGGCTTCTCATCCGTTCCTTTGACGTGAGCATGACCCATCAGAGAAAAAGACGAACCAGTTGGTTGAAAAGACTTCCCAAGTTGAACGAGGCGCCCCAGTCGAAATAACGGCCGGAAGAAATGGTATCCACATTGGAATGGGTTGCCACAGCGCTCACCGAAGAAGAACCACGTCTCCCAATAGAGCTGGTGGAAGCCTGGGATGCGGTAGCGACCGTGTCAGTGTTGACCTGACTGTTCTTGGAACCAAAGGAGACGTCCAGACCACCCAGCAGGTACGAGATAAAACCCAAGACACCACTGGTGGTGAGGGCACCGCCTGTGATCTGCTCCATTTCCTGGGTGCCCATTACGCTGCAGCTATGGGGCACCACGAGCTCTGTGTTGAATTTCATAGTAAAACTCCTTGTTCTTATAATAGACATGTTTGTTCAACGAGGGATGTTCGGTAGGAAAGATGGAATTGCCTTGCCTGGCAAATATATAAGTTACTGATGGTAAAGACCGACAAGTTTATTCAAAAATACCTGTCTTTCCTGATCTTCATAACCTCTAAAGACGATTTCGTCAATGTCTTCGTGGTTGAACAGATACTGGAAATCTCCACCGATATGCCCCTCCGGATACAAAATACCCAGGTAATCGTACTGCTTGTCAAGTTCGTCTTCTTTGCTCTGCAAAACGCCAGTAATCATCAAACGCTTCTGACCATTCTGCAGTCGAACGATGGAGCCGATGGGAAGTAAATCCTTTATTTTCACTGTTTATGCCTCCTGCCATGCTAGGGTGTATCTGAAAACTCAAAAACGCCCAAAAAAGTGTTAAAAAGACAAGAAAAAGACATAAAAGGATTCTATCATAGGCAGTGCAAGGAAGTGATAGCATGACGATTCATCGTT
>NZ_NFLL01000032.1 GCF_002160895.1 Faecalibacterium sp. An122
GGTCCGTTTTGTCAAGCACTTTTTTCATCTTTTTTCAAGTGATTTTGAAGTGCTTTCATTCTTTCGGACTCTCGCGGAAGCCGTTCCGCTGGGCGCCTGAGTATAATACTACAGAGTCTAACTTTTGTCAAGCACTTTTTCCAACTTTTTTGATTTTTTCGTCCCGACTCTATTCTGGACAGAAAAAGAGCCGCCTATACACAGTACAGACGGCTCTTCCTATATAAATGGAATCAGCGGATTTCGATGTTCAGCTTATACTTCAGGTTGCCCAGGATCTTCTTGACGGTCCGCTCCACCTGCTCGGCATCCACTTCCCCATGGGGATCTGCCAGAACCAGCGAGAAGGCCATGCTCTTCTTCCCCTCGCCCAGGTTCTTGCCGCGATAGATATCAAACAGGCTGACATCGGTGACCAGCGGGCTGGCCTTGCGGATGGTATCCTCAATTTCACCGCAGGTGACCGCCTTATCGCAGACCAGGGCCAGGTCGCGCTTGACCACGGGGTACGGGCTGATGGGCTGATAGTGCAGTTCACCCTCCACGCAGCCGTTCAGAGCCTCATAGTCCAGCTCGGCCAGATAGATATTCTGGTTTTCCTTTTCATCCTTGGCGATCTTCAGTTCGGCGTTGATCTCGTTGGACAGCTTGCCAAAGGCGCCCAGCCGCTTGTCCTTGCACCAGACCGAAGCCGCGATGCCGGGGTGCAGCCAGGGGGTGCCGGTCTCCCGCTCGTAACGGAACGTCAGGCCCAGCGAGGCCGCCAGTGCCTCCAGAGCGCCCTTGACGGTGAAGAAGTCCTCGCCGGGGCCGAACACGCCCATGCAGAGGGTCTGACGCTCATGGGGACGCTCGGTCAGGGGCAGTTCCTTGGGCAGATAGACGGGGGCGATCTCTGCCAGACGGCCGGCAGCATTGCCCTTCTTCAGGTTGTCCACGATAACATTCAGCATGGAAGGAGCCAGCATGGTCCGCATGATGGACAGATTTTCGCTGATGGGGTTCAGGATGCGGATGGCCTTGCGGGCCGCATCATCCGCCGGGATATGCAGCATATCCAGCTCCGCAGTGGAATAGAAGGCCAGCGTGGAAGCCTCATAGAAACCCTGTCCAGCCAGCAGACGCTTGACCTTCAGGGTGCGCTTCTGCTCATCGTTCAGGCCGCCATTGGTGACCGCAGCGGTCTTCAGGAAGGTGGGCACGATATGGTCGTAGCCGTACTCACGGATGACCTCCTCGGCCAAGTCAGGATAGCCCTCCACGTCCTCGCGGTAGAGAGGAACACTCACCTTCCACTGGCCGTTCTCCACATCCACCGTGAAGGACAGACGGGTCAGAATGTCGATCATGACCTCATCCGGCACACGGATGCCCAGCACATCGCAGATCTTCTCCGGGGTGGTGGTAATCACCTTGCGGTCGGTGGAACGGCCGTCGGTGCAGTCGAACTCCAGGGTGGTGATGTCGCCGCAGTCCAGCTGCTGGATCAGGTGCAGTGCACGAGCCAGGCCCAGCTGGGGCGAGCTGAAGTCCACGCCCTTCTCATAGCGGGCCGAGGAGTCACTGGACTGGCCCAGAGAACGGCTGGTCTTACGGACCGAGTCGCGGGCAAAGGTGGCGCACTCGAACAGCAGGCTGGTGGTATGCTCATCCATGCCCGAGTTGGCGCCGCCCATGACGCCGGCCAGAGCCACCGGCTTCTCGGCGTCGCAGATCACCAGGTTATTTTCGTTGAGGGTGAATTCCTTCTCGTCCAGGGTGACGATCTTCTCACCGGGACGGGCGCGGCGGACGTCAATGCAGCGGCCTGCCACCTTGTCCAGGTCGAAGGCGTGCATGGGCTGGCCGATCTCCAGCAGGGTGTGGTTGGTGATATCCACCACGTTGCTGATGGAGCGCAGGCCGCACAGGGCCAGATGCCGCTTCATCCAGCGGGGCGACTCGCCCATCCGGATATTGCGGACATAGTGGGCCATATAGCGGGGGCACAGGTCGGGGGCCTCCACCGTCACCGAAATGGGCGCATCCGGCTCACATACGGTGGTGTAATCAGTGGCGGGCATGTGCAGGGGCTTGTTCAGGACGGCAGCCACCTCACGGGCGATGCCCAGGATGGACTGGCAGTCGGGGCGGTTGGCGGTGATGGAGATATCGAAAATCGAATCATCCAAGCCCACCACCGGGCAGATGTCTGCGCCGGGGACGGTGTCCTCGGGCAGAATCAGCAGACCATAGACGTCCGAGCCGGGGTACAAGTCATCGTTCAGACCCAGCTCCTCGCCCGAGCAGAGCATGCCGTTGGACTCAAAGCCCTGCATCATCCGCTTTTTGATGTGGATGCCGCCGGGCAGGGTCGAGCCGTCTAGGGCGGCGGGAACATGAGCTCCCACAAAAATATTGGATGCGCCGGTGGTGATGTGGATCTCGTGGCCGTAGTCGCCGCAGTCCACCACACACTTGCTCAGGTGGGTGCCCTCCTGCTTTTCGATGGAGGTGATGACGCCCACCACCACTTTGTCGATGCCGGCGGACAGGTCCACCCGCTCCTCTACTTCAAAGCCGCAGGAAAAGAGCTTCTCCTCCAGTTCCTCGGCGGTAATGTCGATATCGACCAGCTCTTTCAGCCAACTGAAAGGTACTTTCATCTTAACCCATCCTCCCTCTTATTCATGGAACTGACCCAGGAACCGCAGGTCGTTCTCAAACATCAGACCGATGTTGTTGATGCCGTATTTCAGCATGGCGATGCGCTCGATGCCGATGCCGAATGCGATGCCGGAGTAGACCTCGGGGTCGATGTTGCAGTTGCGCAGAACCTTCTGGTTCACCACGCCGCCGCCCAGAATCTCGATCCAGCCGGTGTGCTTGCAGAGGCTGCAGCCCTTGCCGTGGCACTCAAAGCAGCTGACGTCCACCTCGACGCTGGGCTCGGTGAAGGGGAAGTAAGAGGGACGCAGACGGGTGCGGACCTCGCTGCCGAACAGCTTCTGGACAAAGACGTCCAGCATGCCCTGCAGGTCGCAGAGGTTGATCCCCTTGTCCACCACCAGGCCCTCCATCTGATGGAACATGGGGCTGTGGGTGGCGTCCGAGTCGGAACGGAAGACGCGGCCGGGAACCAGAACCTTGATGGGAGGACGCTCGGCGTCCATGGTGCGGATCTGGCCGGTAGAGGTCTGGGTCCGGAGCAGCAGCTCATCGGACAGATAGAAGGTGTCCTGCATATCCCGGGCGGGGTGATCCTTGGGGACATTCAGGCGGGTGAAGCAGTGGTCGTCGTCCTCGATCTCGGGGCCCTCGTAAATCTCAAAGCCCATGCCGGCGAAGGCGTCGATGATCTGGTTGCGGACCAGGGTCAGGGGGTGCAGACCGCCGGTGGGGCGGGTCTTGGCCGGCAGGGTGATGTCCACCGTCTCGGCGGCGTTGCGGGCGGCCAGCTCGGCCTGGTTGACCCGGACAGCGGCGGCATCGTAATCCGCCTGAACCTTCTGCTTCAGCTCGTTGATGGCCTTGCCCATGGCGGGACGCTCGGCGGCGTCCACCGTCCGCAGATTCTTCATCAGAGCGGGCACCTGCCCGTTTTTGCTCAGGTACTTCTGCCAGAACGAAGCCAGAGTTTCCTTGGAGGTGACCTGCGCCAGGTCGGCTTCGGCCTGTCTGGCCAGCTCGTCAATGATTGCCTGCATACATTTTCTCTCCTTTTTCTACAGTATCTCGTGCTTCGGGACGGAACAGAAAAAGGCTCCGTCCCCCGGCGGCCAATGGCCAGCCAAGGGACGGAGCCTCATAAAATACTCCGTGGTACCACCCAAATTCCGCGCAGGTGCGACGCTGCGCGGCACTCGAACGCCGTAACGGGGCACACCGTCCCGCACTACCGGACGGCCAAAAGCCGTCTTTCCCGCGGGCCGCTCAGGAGCGAACTTCCCCGCTGCTGCCTCCGGGGGCCCTTGCAGCCGGTGGAGCCCCTCTCTGCGCCAGGCGCACAGCGCGTACTTTCTCCGTCATCGCGTTTTTCGTGATTCGCTTTGCTTATAGTAACACAAACCGCCGGGTTTTGCAAGCCTTTCGGCGCGGGGTCTGTTACGGGGTCAGGCGGTTGGGGCCGCGGAACAGGAACATGCACTCCTTGATGGACAGGCCCACCAGCAGCATGGTCAGGCGGTCGATGCCCAGGCCGAAGCCGCCGTGGGGCGGGCAGCCATAGCGGAAGAACTCCAGATAGAATTCCACATCCTGGCCCAGGCCCTTCTCCTCTGCCTGCTTCTTCAGCACGTCGTAGCGATGCTCACGCTGAGCGCCGGTGGTGATCTCAACACCGCGCCAGATCAGGTCATAGCCCTGGGGCACACCGTTCTCGTCCCGCATGTGATAGAAGGCGCGCTTCTCTGCGTCGTAGTCGGTGACAAACAGGAACTCGTGGTTGTAGTGCTTCTTGACCCAGTCGTAGCTCAGACGCTCGGCCTCGGTGGTCAGGTCGCCCTTTTCGGACTCATCCACCGTGTAGCCGAAGTCCTCCTCCAGGCCCTTGTACAGGTCGGCCAGCTTGACCACCGGGAACGGGGTCTCAGGCACCACCACCGGCAGACCGAAGGTCTCCTCGATCTCCTGGCCGTAGGCGTCCTTCACAGCCTGCAGGGCAGCCTTCAGCAGCTCTTCCTCCAGATGCATCACATCGCGGAACGAGTTGATATAGCTGAACTCCAGGTCAAAGCCGGTGAACTCGGTGGTGTGCTTGTTGGTGTAGGACTTCTCGGCGCGGAACACGGGGCCCACCTCGAAAATCCGCTCAAAGCCGCTGGCCATGGCCATCTGCTTGTAGAACTGAGGGCTCTGGGCCAGGTAGGCGTTGCGGTCGAAGTAGTCCACCTTGAACACCTCCGAGCCGCTCTCGCTGGCAGCAGCGATCAGCTTAGGGGTGTGAATCTCGATGAAGCTCTTGTCCAGCAGATACTTGCGCATGGCGTTGACCATGACGGTCTGGGCCTTGAACATCAGCTGGTTCTCATCGGTGCGCAGGTCGATCCAGCGGTAGTCGATCCGCTGGTCGATGCTGGAGCGCTCCACCGCCTTCTTTTTCTTGGTGGCGGCGATCTCCTTGCGGACGATGGGCAGGGCGTCGGCGATGCTCTCGATCTCGATGGTCTCGGAGATCATCTCGATGCCGCCCATCTTGACGTAGTCGTTGGCCATCACCTTGCCCACCACCGTGATGACCGAGTCACCGGTCAGCTGGTCGATGGTACCCACCAGGTCGGGGTGATCCTCTTTCTCCACGGTGATCTGGAGCTTGCCGGTGATATCCTTCAGGACAATAAAGGCCATCGCCTTGCTGCTGCGAAGATTCTCAATAAAGCCCTGCACCTTGACGGTTTCGCCAATATGGCTGCGGACTTCAGAAATATAGGTTCGATCCATTCCAATCCTCCCCAATCCATGACCAGAACGCGGTCATGTTGTCGTTCTCTGGTATAACAGCTCTATTATACTGTATTTCGGGGCAAAATCAAGCGAAAATCTTTCTCCCCTGTTTCAAACCGGATTTGCGCCGCCCCCAAAACGCAGAAAAGGCACGGCTGCCCGCCCCCAAGGAGCCGCATCCGTGCCCTGTCTGTTTAAAAGTCGTTTTCCCGGCGGTCCTCCTCCAGATCGGGGGTGCGGGCCGCCTTCTCCACCACGGTGGTTTCCACCCGGTGGCCGGAGACGTTCTTGACGTCAATTTTCAGCCCGTAGCCCTCGCAGGAGAACTGTTCCCCCTCGTCGGGCACACGGCCCACAATCCCGCAGATCAGGCCGTTGAAGGTCTCGTGCTCATCGGTGGGCAGCTGGACATCCAGCTCCTCGGCCACCTCTTCCAGAGAGGCCGAGCCGCGGATCTCCCAGCAGTTCTCTCCGATCTTCTGGATTTCCACCTGGCGGACGGTGTCCTCGTCGTCCATGGTGCCCACCAGTTCCTCCATCAGGTCGTGGACAGTGACGATGCCGCTCATTCCGCCGTATTCGTCGATGACGATGGCGAAATATTTCCGCTCCTGCTTCATCCGGCTGAACAGGGCATCCGCCCGGATGCCCTCCGGCACAAAGAAGGGTTTATCCACCGCATGTTTCATCACCGACCGGCGGGACAAGTCGTCCAGACGGAAATAATCCTTGGTGTTCAGCACGCCCACCACGTCGTCCTGGCTCTCGCCGCACACCGGGAAGTAAGTATAGAGGTGATCCCGGATGGTCTGGGCCCAGACGTCCATCTCGTCGGCCAGGTAGAGGCAGACCACATCGCGGCGGCGGGTGCTGACCTCCTCCGCGGTGGTGTCGTTCATATCAAAGACGTTCTGAATGATTTCGTTCTCGTCGTTTTCGATGGTGCCCTGCTGGCTGCCCTCCATCAGCATCATCTTGATTTCGTCCTCGGTGACCAGCTCCTGGTTCTGGTTGGGGTCGATGCCCAGCAGCCGCAGCAGGCCATTGGTGGAGGCCGTCAGCAGCCAGACCAGCGGGGCGCAGATTCTGGACATAAAGTACAGGACGCCGGACAGGCCCAGAGCCAGGCTTTCGCTCTCCTTCATGGCCAGACGCTTGGGCACCAGCTCGCCAAAGACAATGCTGAAATAGGTCAGCACCAGGGTGATGAGAACCACCACCGCCGAGTGCACCGCACTGCGGGGCACCTGGATATTCAGGCCCAGCAGCAGGTCCACGATGGGGTCCGCGAAGTTTTCCGCCGCAAAAGCGCCGCCCAGCAGGCCGGCCAGGGTGATGGCCACCTGGATGGTGGCCAGGAATTTGGCGGGCTGACGGGTCAGGGCCATCAGCCGCTTGGCCCGTCTGTCCCCTTCCTCGGCCAGGATCTTGAGCCGGGCCTCACTCATGGAAATCACTGCGATCTCCGAGCTGGCAAACAGCGCGTTGACCGCAATCAGAACGATTTGTAAAATAAAAGCGCCAATCATATTTGTTTTCTCCATTCTTTCGTCGTGATCTGCAGGAACACAAAAAGCACAGTCCGCAGCTTATTTCAAGCGCAGACTATGCTCATAAATTCATCCGATTCATAACACGCCGTGGAGAAACAAAGGCTGCCGTATGGGGATCCCCATCCGAACCGTCTTCCATGGAACTTTCACACCTCTCTTCCTGTACATATTGGGGTAATTATACCACAGCACCGAAGAGATGTCAAGACATGCGATGTCAGACGGGCAGCTCGGCTCCCAGCCGGTCGGCGATGGCCTGGGGCGCCAGACCTTCGCCAATCACGATCAGAACCTCCTGTCCCTCCCGGATGGGACAGAGGGAGAAATGTTCCCGGGTGGCGTTCAATTCCAGCCAGCCCGTCCGGGTGGGCAAAAAGCCCTTGACCCGGAAAATCCGGCCGCAGGCAGGGTCCTGCCAGAGGGCTTCCACCCGGCGGCGCAGTTCTTCCGGGGTCAGGTCCAGATGCAGGAAGTACACCGACTCAAAGCCCCCGGCCTCTGCACCCGAAAGGTTCTGCTTGCGGTAGCTGGCCTGATGCCAGCCGCAGGAGGCCAGCCGGGCAAAATCTGCGTCGTTCAGCTGGTCCCAGTCTTTGGCCAGAACGTCTTTCCCGTCGCTGAACCGCCGGGCACAGCCTGCGGCCTCCAGAGCGCGGTCCAGACGGGCCAGAACGGCGTCGGCCTTTTCCTTGCCGGCCTCGCCGTATTTGCTGAGGATCACGCAGCCTGCACCGGCCGCCTCGCTGGCCAGCAGGTATTCCGCCTGGGGCGAGAGATTTTCCTCCAGGGTGGCGTCCAGAACGGTGATGACGCTGCCCGGCTCATACCACCGGTCCACCGGCTCCTCACAGAGGGAGTCGAAAAACTCGTCCACGTCGTAAATCCCCGAGGGCTCCACCAAAACCCGGTCGTAGCCCAGCATCCCCATGGCAATCAGTTTGGTGCGGAACCGCCGTTTGTGGCAGTCGGCGTCGCAGCCGCCCGCGATCATTTCCAGGTCGCACTGGGGGCCTTCCAGATCCTGCAGCAGCATCCGGTCCACATTGACGGCGCCGTAGTCGTTCTCCAAAATCCCGATTTTCTGGCCCTGGTCCATCAGCCAGCGGGCATAGCGGCGGATCAGGGTGGTCTTGCCCGCCCCCAGGAATCCGGTGATGAGATCAATTTTTATCATATGCGTTCGCCTCCCAAAACGACTGGTGTTGTCTGGAGCTATTATAACAGGATTCCGCCAAAACGCAACCGCCCGGGCCAGCAGCAAAATAAAAGGCCCCGGCGGGCTTTCGCCCTGTACCGGGAGCCGAAATGGATTCAGGATGCGCTCTGCCGGGCCGGGCTGAGGCCGGTGACCCGGTTGGCGTGCTCGTTGGCACACACCATCACAATCAGAATCGCCAGCAGATAGACCGGGAACAGGCCGATGGACAGCCGTTCACTCAGCACGCCGAAGGCCGGCGGCATCAAACAGGTGCCCACATAGGCGCTGGCCATCTGCAGGCCAATCAGAGACTGGGACCGCCCTGCGCCAAACCGGGCGGGGGTGGCATGGATGACGCTGGGGTAAATGGGCGCGCAGCCCAGACCCACCAGAACCAGCCCCACCTGGACGCTCCAGCTGGTGGGAAGCAGCAGGGCGGCGCAGCCCACCAGAATCACCGACTGGCCCAGACGAATCATCCGGACATCCCCCATGGCGGTGGCGACAAAGCCGCTGGCCGCCCGGCCCACCGTGATGCCCATATAGAACAGGCTCACCAGACCGGCTGCCCTCTCCGCCGACAGGCCGCTGTGAAGCACCATGTAGCTGCCGGCCCACAGGCCGACGGTCTGTTCCAGGGCGCAGTAGCAGAAGAAGCCCAGCACCGCGCTTTTTGCGCCCGGAATGCGGGCCACCTGCCGCAGGCTGAGGACCTCGGATTTCTCCTCTTCCCCGCTGGAACCCGCGCCCGGCTGCCGCTTCCACAGGGGCAGGCTGAACACCAGCACCGCCGTCAGGCCAAGCTGCATCAGGGAGATCAGACGGTAGCCCATCTGCCATCCCTGTCCTCCCGACAGGGCGTAACTGATGAGGTTGGGGCCCACCAGAGTGCCCACGCCCCACATGCAGTGGAGCCAGCTCATATGGCGGCTGGCGTAGTGCAGGGCCACATAGTTGTTGAGGGCGGCATCCACGCTGCCGGCCCCCAGACCATAGGGCACCGCCCACAGGCAGAGCATCCAGAACGAGGACGCGGTGGAAAAGCCGAACAGGGCCAGCGCCGTCATGGCCACGCTGCAGGCCGTCACCCGGCCGGGGCCCAGCTTGTGGGTCAGGCGGTCGCTGTTGAGGCTGGAGACGATGGTCCCCGCCGAAATAATCATCGAGATGATGCCGGCATAGGACACCGGCACCCCCAGTTCTCCGTAAATGGACGGCCAGGCCGAGCCCAAGAGCGAATCGGGCAGGCCCAGGCTGATGAACGCCAGATAAATGACGCCAAGCAAAAGATGTACCATGCAATTTCCTCCTGATTGATTTGACCGCATTTAGGATACAGCCAAAGACCCCTTGATTCAATCGGAAAAACGCCTTATACTATAAGAAAACCGACCAAAAGGAGGACATCATGAGTCTGAAAGCCTGCGGCATCAACCCCTACCTGAACATCACGCCCCAGCGCCGGGAGCTGCAGCCCCACGGCACCCTGGACTTTCCCTGCGGGGGCTACGCCGAATGTTATACTTCTGCCCCCGACCGCGCCCTGCCCTGGCACTGGCACGACGATCTGGAAATCATCTACATCCTGTCGGGCGAAATGACCGCCGAAATCCCGGGCCAGTGTTATCACCTGGCCGCCGGGGACTGCATCGCCTTCAACAGCGGGGTGCTGCACTGCGGCAGCACCGACACCGTCTGCCATATCCGCTCGATGGTGTTCAGTCCCAGCCTGGTGACCGGCGGCAAAGATACCGCCTTTGCCAAAAAGTACCTCTCCCCTCTCACCAGCTGCGGCGCATTCCGGGCCTGGGTCTTTGACCCCATCACCGAGGCCGACGCCATCCAGCAGTTTGTGACCGCCTATCAGGCTCTGGACCAGGAAACTCCCGGCTATGAGTTCGAGGTGCGGGACAAGCTGTCCGCCGTCTGCATGGCTCTCTGCCGGCGGTTTGCCGACAGCCTTGACCAGTCCGGCACTCCCCGCCGCAACCAGAACGAGGCCCGGGTCCAGCAGATGCTGGCCTTCATGCAGGAAAACTTTTCCCACAACATCACAGTGGCGGATGTCGCCGGGGCGGCGGGCATCGGCGAGCGGGAATGTCTCCGCTGCTTCCAGAAAACCATCCACATTCCGCCCATGCAGTATCTGCTGAAATACCGCATCATGCGGGGCGCCGAGGCCCTGCTGACCCGTCCCACCGCTACCATCGCTCAGGTGGCGGTGTCCTGCGGATTTGACAGCCCCAGCAACTTCTCCCAGCACTTCCGGCGATTCTACAGCTGTACCCCGCGGGAATACCGTCTGCGCGGCCGGGAAAAATCCGAATAAAAAGCGGCAGAGCGCGCCTTTCCAGGTCAGCTCTGCCGTTTTGTTTGTTGTTTGGGGTACCGGTCCCGGGCTTATTCTGCGAAATAAGCGTTCTGGATGGCCAGCAGCACACCGGCGCGGCTGGCGGCAAAGTTCAGGCCGCCCTGCAGATAGCAGGTGTAGGGGGCCCGCATGGGGCCGTCGCAGCTCAGCTCAATGGTGCTGCCCTGGGTGAAGCTGCCGCTGGCCATAATCACCTCGTCGGTGTAGCCCGGTTCGGGGCAGGGTTCGGGAGCGGCATAGCTGTCCACCGGGCTGGCGGCCTGGATGCCGCGGCAGAAGCCCACCAGAGCCTCAGCGGTGCCGGCGTCAAAGCAGGTCACAATGTCGTTGTGGTCGTCGCAGTAGCGGGGCACCGGCTTTTTGCCCACCAGTTCCAGCAGACACTGGGCGTAAATGGCGGTCTTGATGGCCTCGCAGACCACGCCGGGGGCGTAGTAGAAGCCCATGTACATCTCCCGGGGAGTGTCCAGGGTGCAGCCCAGCTCTTTGCCCAGGCCGGGGGCGTTGAGACGGTAGGCACACTGTTCCACCAGGTCCCGGCGGCCCGCAATATAGCCGCCGGTGGGGGCGATGCCGCCGCCGGGGTTCTTGATGAAGCTGCCGGCGATCAGGTCGGTGCCCACCTGGCAGGGTTCCTGGGTCTGGGTGAACTCACCGTAGCAGTTGTCTACAAAGACAATGATATCCGGGTTGGTGGAGCGGGCCGCCTGGGCCACCTTGCGGATGGTCTCCAGGTCAAAGGCGTTGCGCTGCATATAGCCGCGGCTGCGCTGGATGTGGCAGACCTTGGCCCGGGGAGCCGCCGCCGCAATGGCGTCGTAATCGGGGGTGAAGTTCTCCTTCAGGGGCACTTCCTCATACTGGATGCCGTAGTCGGTGAGGGTGCCGGTGCCCTTTCCCTTCCCCTCAATGCCGATGACCCCTTCCAGGGTATCGTAGGGGCGGCCGGTGGCAGCCAACAGGGTATCCCCTGCCCGCAGCAGGCCAAACAGGGCCACCGCCAGAGTATGGGTGCCGCTCATGAACTGGCTGCGGACCAAAGCGTCCTCACAGCCCATAGCCTGGGCAAAAATCTGCTCCAGTTTGGCCCGGCCGGTGTCCCACAGGCCGTAGCCGGTGGTGCCCAGCATATCGGTGGCGGACATCTGGTTATCGGCGAAAGCACGCAGCATTTTCAGCTGGTTGAAGTCCCGCACTTCCTCCGCCTGGCAGAAATAGGGCGCACAGAGTTCCATGGCCTTCTGGTCCAGCGCCAGGACCTCGGGCTTGTAGTCAAAAAAGCGTTCAAGCATAGGGTATGTTCAGTTTTCCTTTCCAATTTGGTTTGGCTGGCAGCGGGTCAGGACTCCAATCTGTTCCATCCCCAGCCGCTGATAGAAACGGACCCGCTCAGGCCGGCACATCAGGCTGACGTCCAGACCTTCCGCGGCCAGGGTGTTGGCCAGGGAGGCAATGAGCCGCCCGCCCACGCCGCGGCCCCGCAGGGATTCCGCAGCACATCCGCAGGCCAGATAAGCCTTCCCGCCCCAGATGGCATAAGCGCCCACAGTGGCGGCGATGGTCTCCCCGTCCATCAGGGCCCAGACCCGGGCCAGGCCCCGGTTCCGCTTGGTGCACAGGGCCGAATAGTAGTCCTCCCGCTGTTGGGTCTGGTCGGGGTAGAGAAATCGGGCCAGTGCCCCCGCCGGGGGCTCGGTATCCAGTCGGAGGCGGGCCCAGAGGCTTTCCTCCGCCGGCGGCAGGGGCAGCCGGTTTCCTGCCGCCAGGGCAAAGCAGTACACCGGCTCGGCCGGGCTCCACCTCGCCGGGGGCGGACCGTCGGTGATGAGGGACCGGCAGCCGCAGAACCCCAGAAACGAGGCCAGTTCCTCCGGGTTGGCGCCGCCGGCGGCCAGAACATCGGGGCCGCCGATGTCCATGGCCAGAGACGGCCCGGCATAGAACCGGCCGGGCTGGCTGCGGCCAAAGAGGGCCTGTTCCATGGGCAGCAGGGTTTCGAGACAAGGCACGCCCCGGCAGGCGCGGCGGAATCGCTTTTTTCCTGCCGGGGTGCTGATGCGGGCAATCACAGCCCCTTCACAATCTCCTTGAAGTGACGGCCCCGGACCTCGAAGTTGGGGTAAACGTCAAAGGATGCGCTGGCGGGCGACAGGCTGACAATGTCGCCGGGCTTTGCCGCGCCGCGGGCCAGAGCCACCGCGTCCTCCATGCTGTCGGCGTGGAGGATTTCCAGGCCGCTCTCGGCGAAGCCGGGCTCCTCCCGAACTGCCTTTTCAATCCGGGGACCCGTGGCGCCCATCAGGACCAGAACCTTGACGTGGGCCAGCAGTTCGGGAGCCAGGGGCTCATAGGGGATTTTCTTGTCGTAGCCGCCGGCGATCAGGATAATCTTCTGGTCAAAGCTCCGCAAACCGGCAATGGTGCGGGTGGGGCTGGTGGCGATGGAGTCGTTATAATAGGTGACGCCGTCCAGCACACGCACCGGCTCGATGCGGTGTTCCACGCCGGTAAAGGTGCTGCCCACCTTCTGGATGGCCTCCACCGGCACGCGGCCCCATACGGCAGCCGCGGCGGCCAGCAGGTTCTCGATGTTGTGCAGGCCCCGCAGCTTGACGTCCTTCTGGGCCAGGAAGGGGGTCACCACCCCGTTCTCAGCCATGCAGAGCATCCCGTCTTCCCGCAGGAAAGCGCCGTTGTCGGTCTCGTGCAGGCGGGTGAACCAGACCTGCTCCCCCTTGCAGTCGGCCTGCATGGCGCGGGTGATGTCGTTCTCATAGCCCAGGACGGCGCGGCAGGGGGGCACCTGATGAATCAGGATGTTCCGCTTGGCGTCGATGTATTCCTGCATATCCTTGTGGTGGTCCAGGTGGTTGGGGGTCACGTTGGTGACCACCGCCACCTTGGGGCTCTTGCGCATGCTGATGAGCTGGAAGCTGGACAGCTCCACCACTGCCACGTCGTCGGGAGACACGTCGGGCAGCATGGGCAGCAGTGCCGCGCCAATGTTGCCGCCCAGGTGAACCCGGCGGCCCGCCGCCTTGAAGAACTCGCTGATCAGGGTGGTGGTGGTGGTCTTGCCGTCGCTGCCGGTCACCGCCACAATCTCACAGGGGCAGAAATCAAAGAAGAGTTCCACCTCGCTGGTGACCATGGTCCCTGCTGCGATGGCATCCTGCAGGGGCTTCTGGTAATATTCAAAGCCGGGGGTGCGCAGGATGATGTCCTGGCCCTTGAATCCATCCATATAGCCCTCGCCCAGGCTCAGATGGATGCCCAGCCGGCGGATGGTGTCGGCGTAGTCGCCGAACTCCTCCACCGTTTTCTTCTTGTCACAGAGGGTCACCTCGGCGCCCAGGCCCACAAACTCCTCAATCAGGGTCTTGTGGCTGACGCCTGCGCCGATGAAGGCGACCTTTTTCCCGCGCACCAGCGCGGCAAGCTGCTGCTGTTCCTTCTGCATAACCAAATCCTCCCGAGGGCAGCCGCCCCCTATCTGTCAGAAATTCAGACACACGGCCTATTATATCCCTTTTCGCCCCGCTTGGCAACGAAAATCCCAAAACAAGGCGCAAAAGCCTGTTGTCTTTTCAAACCGTTTCTGCTACACTTGACCCAGAGCAGTATGGGAAGGATTTCGGCGTGGGTACGCGCCTGTGCCTTTTCTTCCCAAAGCGCCGTCCCCGGCGCCCTGCTTTTCTTTATGCCATCGCGGGCCGCCGTATCCCGGCCGCCCGGGCATCTTTTCCCCTGCCGGCAGCCTTCCGGGGATATTCGCCGGGCCGGTTACATAGAGTTTCAGTGCACAGCACTTGGAGATACAGAAAGGACATTCGCCTTGAAACGCACCTTGATTCGTTTTTTTGCCGTCGTTTTTGCCGTGGTTATGCTTTTGCCCCTGACCGGGTGTACCCAGGGATCGGGCGTCAACAGCTTCACCTGGTTTGTAGATGAGATCCCCGCCAACCTTGACCCCCAGATCGCCTCTGCCCCCGAGGACGTGATCGCCTGCACCAACCTGTACGGCGGTCTGGTGCGGCTGGACGCCGAGGGCCAGCCCCAAAACGACCTCTCCGAGAGCTGGAAGGTCTCGGCCGACGGGCTGACCTACACCTTTTATTTGAAATCCGGCCTGACCTACAAGGCCACCAACGGCGAAACCACCAGCTATACCATCACCGCCGAGGACTTTGTCTACGCCTTCCAGCGGATGTTCTCCCCCGAGACCCGCTCCCCCTATGCGGTGGAGTTTTCGGCCATCCAGGGGGCGGACATGGCCCTGGCGGGGCTGATCAGCCCTGAGAAAATCGGGGTCACCGCCACCGACACCCTGACTCTGGTGTTCACCCTGTCCGAGCCGGACGACGATTTCATCCACAAGCTGGCCCTGCCCGGCGCCATGCCCTGCGACGAGGAATTTTTCCTGAGCACCGGGGGCAGCTACGGCCTCACCAGCGACACCACCCTCTCCAGCGGCAGCTTTTATCTGTACAACTGGACTTCCGGCGGCCTGTTCCTGCGGCGGGATGTGAGCGGCGGCCTGGTGGACTCTCTGCGCCTGGTCCAGAACACCGGTTCGGTCCAGTCCGCCGAGGATCTGATCCTCAACGAGCGGTGCACCGCTGCTTTGGACACTTCCGACGCAGCCACCAGCCTGCGTTCCCTCAGCTATTCCGACACCACCTGGTGCCTTCTGTTCAACACCCAGAACGCCGCCCTCTCCTCCACCGAGCTGCGGCAGGCGCTGGCCTCGGCAGCGCGCCAGGCCATGCCTCTGACCGTCAACACCACCATTTATGCCACGGCCACCGGTCTTATTCCCGACGGGCTGACGGTGGGCAGTGTGGATTACCGGGAGACCGCCGGGGACCCCATCCCCTCGCTGGGCAACGCCTATAATCTCTACCGGGCGGCCCGGCAGACGGTGTCCAGCTCGGACCTGATGGGCATTACGGTTCTGGTCCCCCAAGAGGCCGGCCTGACCCAGGCGGTGGAAGCCATCAACAGCGTCTGGCAGCGGGAGCTGTCCCTGTTCTTCTCCATTGAGGAAGTTCCCCAGGAGGATTTTCAGGAGCGGATGGACGACGGCGACTACACCATCGCCATCGCCCCGGTGACCTGTACCGACGGCAGCGTCTACACGGTGCTGCGCAGTTTCTCTGCCGACGGCCTGTGCCACTACGACGACATCACCTACGAAACCCTGCTGGCCCAGAGTGCGGCGGCCGCCAGCAGCTCCGCCCGCTGTGAACTGCTGGCCCAGTGTGAGCGGCATCTGCTGGAATCCTGCGCCGTGGTTCCCCTCTTTGCCCAGCAAAAGCGCCTGCTGCTGGCCGACGGCGTGGACGGTCTGGTGTTTGATCCCTACGGCCCTGTGCTGGATCTGACCTGGACCACCAAACAGTAAACCGACAAAAAACAGCTTCACCCCGCCGGTGCAGGCAGGGGATTTTTGGGGATAAAGTTCCGGGCATCCTGAAAGCAAGGGCATTCGCTCTATACCGCAGAACAGGGCGCTCCCCGAAAGAGCGCCCTGTGCGAAGCAGGATTTATATGGGAACACATCCCGGAGGGATGGCTCTTTTTATGAAAACCGGGCAGTTACTCCTCTGCGGGGGTATCCTCAAAGCCGAGGACTGCGGTCACAATGGCCGCCACAGCGATATCCACCGCAATGGCGATGGCCATGGCCCACATGGTCTGCTGGAAGATGGGCAGCGCCAGAATGGTGGAGTAGCCATAGACGTAGGCCGTGGCGCCCAGCGCACCGGCCACCACGCCGCCGGCAGCCGCACCCACCATGATGCCAATCATGGGCTTTTTCAGGCGGAGGTTGACGCCGTAGAGCGCCGGCTCGGTGACGCCGGCCACGATGCAGCCGAAGGCAAGGCTGAGGCACTCAGCGCGGAAAGCCTTGTTTTTGGTGCGGAGAGCCACGCCCAGGCAGGCGCCGCCCTCAGCCATGTTGTGCAGGATGTAGGAGGGGCGGAAAAAGACGTCATAGCCCGGGTCGGCAAAGGCCTGCACCATGAAGGGAGTGACGGCGTGGTGCATACCGGTCATGACCAGCCAGGGCATGGCGGCGGCCAGCAGCGCAATGGCCACCGGGCCAAAGGTGGCAGATGCCCACAGGAAGAAGTGAACGATGACGCCGCCCACCAGGTCGCCCAGAGGTCCCAGAACCGTGATGCCGGCCACATAGGTCAGGCCCATGGTGCACATGCCCACCAGAACGGTGCGCAGGATGCCGGGAATGATCTTGGTGAGGATTTTCTCACAGTAGTACGCAAAGATACCGATGAGCAGGGCGGGCAGCAGGGTGCTGTTGTAGCTGACCTTGGTGACCGGCAGAGAGAAAATGGTCACCGGGCCGTCCGCAAACATGGCAATGAAATCGGGGTAGACCAGGGCGGCCGCCACGCTCATGGCATACAGCGGGGTGCCGCCCAGCTTTTTGGCCACGCCATAGGCCACAAATACCGGCATGAAGTAGAACGGCACATTGGCCAGCTGGCTCAGCAGAGTATACGAGGAGGTCCCCTCAAAAGCAGGATACACCAGGGTGGCCAGCAGCAGGAATACCTTGAGCATGCCGCCCGACACCAGACCCGGAATCAGCGGGGTGACCGAGGCCGACACAAAGCCGATGAGGCGGTTGCCCAGGTCGGCGGCTTTCGCCTTGCCGGTGAGCTTGACCTTTTCCGCCGGGGTGTCGTCATCCGGGACCACACCGCCGGCCTTGCCGCCGGCGGCCTCATAGATCTTGACCGCCTCGGTGTACACCGGAATCACGTTTTTGCCCAGGACAATCTGCAGCTCATCGGTGGCAAAGACCACGCCGAGCACCCCTTTGATGGCCTTGATTTCCTCGGTCCGGACAGCCCCTTTGTTCCGCACAAAGAAGCGCAGCCGGGTGGAGCAGTGGGTAACGCTGGACAGGTTGGCACAGCCGCCGCTGAGCTCAACGAGGGTTTGGGCTACTTGTTTGGCATCCATGTTTGTATTTCCTTTCTCATGAAAAGTTTCTGTTTGCAGAGGGCGACAAAATCGACTATACTGGGTGCATGAAAAGCAGGAGGTGCCGCCATGATTCTCGAAAAACTGTCCGGCGAAAAATTCACCGCATCCGAAAAACAGGTGGTGGACTTTATTCAGCAATACCCGCGGGTGGTGATCAATCTCTCTTTGGAGGAGCTGGCCGCTGAGACCTTTGTGTCCCAGGCATCCATCATCCGACTGTCCAAAAAGCTGGGCGCCAAAGGCTTTGCCGACTTCAAAATCCAGCTGGCCGCCGAGCTGAGCACCTTTGCCCAGGACGAAAAGGAAATCCCGGTGGACATCCCCATCCCGGAGGGCTGCACCACGCCGGACATCGCCCGCACCTTTTACAATTTATCCCGCCAGGCCCTGGACACCACCCTGCATGCGCTGGACGTCATTGCCCTGCAAAAGGCGGCCACCCTGCTGGCCTATGCGGATTTCATTCATCTGTACGGCCGGGGCGAATCGCTGATTGTGGCGGAGGATTTTCACTACAAGCTGCTGCGGATCGGGATGCACTCCCAGCTGGAAACCCTGAACGGTTTCCAGGAGGCCCGCAGCCGCATCCCCAATCCCAGACTGAAGGAAGCGGCTCTGGTGATCTCCCAGTACTGCAACAGCCGCCAGGTCCACTATGTGATCGACGAACTGATGAGCGCCGGCATCCCCTTCGTGCTGCTGACGGCCGCCGAAAATCCCTGGCCCTACAACAAATACGCTGCGGTTACTCTGCGGATCAGCTGCAGCGAAAGCCGCTACAAAATGGGCAGTTTTGCCTCCCGCACCGCCATGCTGTTCCTGCTGGACTGTCTGTACGGGGAGATTTTCTCCCGCCAATATGAGCGGAACAAGGACAATCTGGCGGCCTTTTCCAAGCGGAAAACCGAGCGGGATTACTATTACACCTTCCTGCCTGAAAAACCAGCGGAGGACCTGACTTAAACCCGGGCCACGCCGTCGGCTCGGGCCGCCTGGGCCACCGCCGAGGCCACTGCATTCCGGACCCGGCTGTCAAAGGCCAGCGGCAGGATATTTTCGCTGTGCAGTTCGGATGCAGGAATCAGGCCGGCAATGGCATGGGCCGCCGCAATCTTCATTCCCTCGGTGACCCGGCTGGCCCGGGCATCCAGAACGCCCCGGAACAGACCCGGGAAAACCAGCACATTGTTGACCTGGTTGGGATAATCGCTGCGGCCGGTGCAGACCACCGCCGCGCCCGCCTCTTTTGCCAGGGCGGGGTCGATTTCGGGGGTGGGGTTGGCGCAGGCAAAGACAATGGCGTCCCGGTTCATGGTGCGGACCATGTCCGCAGTCAGGCAGTCCGGAACACTGGTGCCGATAAAGACGTCCGCCCCCTTCACGGCTTCCGCCAGGCCGCCGGTCAGACGGCGTGGGTTGGTGACTTCTGCCAGGGCTGCTTTATGGCCCGCCAGCCCTGCCGGGCGGCCGGGATAGAGGATGCCGTGTTCATCCACTGCCACAATATCCTGTACCCCCATGCTCTGCAGCATCTTGATGATGGCGGTACCGGCTGCGCCGGGGCCGTTCTGAACCACACGGATTTCCTCCATCTTTTTTCCGGTCAGCTGCAGGGCATTGATGAGGGCTGCGCTGACCACGATGGCGGTGCCGTGCTGGTCGTCGTGGAACACCGGAATATCGCATGCGGCCTGCAGTTTCTGCTCAATTTCAAAGCAGCGGGGCGCCGAGATATCCTCCAGATTGATGCCGCCGAAACTGCCGGCCAGCAGGCTGACGGTGCGGACAATTTCGTCCACATCCTTGCTGCGGATGCAGAGAGGGATGGCATCCACTCCGCCGAAGTTCTTGAACAGGACGCATTTGCCTTCCATCACCGGCATACCGGCTTCGGGCCCGATATCCCCCAGGCCCAGTACCGCGGTGCCGTCGGTAACCACCGCCACCGTGTTCCAGCGGCGGGTCAGCTCATAGCTCTGAGCGGGGTCTTTCTGGATGGCCAGACAAGGCGCCGCCACGCCGGGGGTATAGGCCAGAGAAAGGGCTTCCCGGCTGTCGGTGGGCACCCGGGTGGTCACTTCCAGTTTGCCCCGCACCCGGCGGTGGAGTTCCAGGGATTCTTCTGCATAGTTCATCCAAAAACGCCTCCTCTTTACAGTTCTGCGCCATTGGTGGCAATGACATGGGCGTAGTAAGCAAAGGAATCTTTTTTCCGCCGGGCCATGGTTCCATGGCCCTCATTGTCCCGGTCTACATACACGAAACCGTACCGCTTTTTCATCTCGCCGGTGCCGGCCGAGACAATATCAATGGGGCCCCAGTAGGTGTAGCCCATCACCTCCACCCCGTCCCGGATGGCGTCTTTGAGGGCCTGCAGGTGGCGGCGCAGATAGTCAGTCCGGTAGTCGTCGTGGATCTCTCCCTTTTCATCCGGCACGTCCACCTGACCCAGGCCGTTTTCCACCACGAAAAGGGGAATCTGCCAGCGGTCGTACAGCTCGTTCAGGGTATAGCGCAGGCCCAGCGGGTCAATCTGCCAGCCCCAGGGGGTGGTTTCCAGATAGGGGTTGGGGGTTCCCTGGTCGCCGCCGGTGTCGCCGCAGAAGGGCTGACCGTACTCATGGGTGGAGGTGCGGTAATAGCTGAAGCCCAGGAAATCGGAAGTGTACTGTTTCAGAATTTCTTCATCCCCCGGCTCCATCTCCACATGGACCTTTTCCTCATCCCAGATGCGGGTCATATAGGCGGGATAGGCCCCCCGGATCATTACATCGCCGAACAGCAGGGACCGCCGGCGGAGCTCCATGGTCTCAAACACGTCCTCCGGCCTGCAGGTGTGGGGGTAGGTGTTGCTGAGGGAGAGCATGCAGCCGATTTTTGCGTCGGGAATGATCTCATGGCACAGCTTGATGGCCAGACTGTTGGCTACAAACATATGGTGGCTGGCCTGGTACACTGCCTGCTGATGGTTCTCCCCTTCCCGGAAGAAAATGCCGCCGGCCGCGCCGGGCATCCGGCGCATATTGTTGATCTCATTGAAGGTGAGCCAGTATTTCACCTTGTCCTTGTACCGGCGGAACACAACCTCACAGTACCGGAGGAAAAAGTCGATCAGCTTGCGGCTGCGCCAGCTGCCGTAGGCCTCCACCAGGTGCAGCGGGGTCTCATAGTGGCTCAGGGTCACCAGAGGCTGCATCCCGCGGCGAAGCATCTCATCAAAGAGATCGTCGTAGAACTGCAGCCCCTTTTCGTTGGGCTGGGCGTCGTCCCCGTTGGGGAAAATCCGGCTCCAGTTGATGGAGGTGCGGAACACCTTGAAGCCCATTTCCTGCATCAGGGCCAGATCCTCTTTATAGTGATGGTAGAAATCAATGGCCTGGTGGCTGGGGTAAAACGTCCCCTCTTTCGGGGGAATGTCCGCTCCATGCTTGATGCCATGGGGAAAGCAATCCGCAATGCTCAGCCCTTTTCCGTCGGCCTCATAGGCGCCTTCCGCCTGGTTGGCCGCGATGGCTCCGCCCCAGAGGAAATCTGCGGGGAACCCGGTCTGCAATGGTTTCATGATACACATCCTTTCCTTTGTTTTGGTGGTGTTTTCTGCTGGCCTTAGGGTATCACAACCGGCGTTTCTCCGCGACGCTTTCCCCACATTCTGGATTTATTCTTCAAACTTTTTCTCCCGCCAAGCAAAAAAGACCGCCATTTTGCAACACGGATTGCAAAGCAGCGGTTGGATTGCTTGTTCCATAAATGTATTGCTTGGCAAATAAAAAGAGCGGCGCCGCTGACGCGGCGCCACTCGTGATCCATTCGTATTTCTATAATGGGGGCATCGGAAGCCTTTGGATCAGGCGTTTTCGCCGAAGAAAAGCTTCATGTCCTCCTCCACGGTGCCGATGCCTGCGATGCCGAAGTTCTCTACCAGAACTTTGGCCACGTTGGGACTGAGGAAGGCGGGCAGAGTGGGCCCCAGGTGGATGTTCTTGACACCCAGGTACAGCAGGGCCAGCAGCACGATGACCGCCTTCTGCTCATACCAGGCGATGTTGTAAATGATGGGCAGGTCGTTGATATCCTCCAGCCCGAAAACCTCCTTCAGCTTGAGGGCGATGACTGCCAGAGAGTAGGAATCGTTGCACTGGCCGGCATCCAGCACACGGGGAATGCCGTTGATGTCACCCAGGGGCAGCTTGTTATACTTGTACTTGGCGCAGCCGGCGGTGAGGATGACGGTATCCTTGGGCAGGGCTTTGGCAAACTCGGTGTAGTACTCCCGGCTCTTGGCCCGGCCGTCACAGCCGCCCATCACCACAAACTTCTTGATGGCGCCGCTCTTGACGGCATCCACCACCTTGTCCGCCAGGGCAAAAACCTGGGCGTGGGCAAAGCCGCCGATGATCTCGCCGGTCTCGATCTCGATGGGAGGAGCGCACTTCTTGGCGTGCTCGATGAGGGCCGAGAAGTCCTTTTGTTCCCCAATCCCGCCGGGGATGTGCTTGCAGCCGGGATAGCCGGCGGCACCGGTGGTGTACATCCGGTCCTTGTAGCTGTCCTTGGGGGGAACAATGCAGTTGGTGGTCATCAGGATGGGGCCGTTGAAAGATTCAAACTCCTCTTTCTGCTTCCACCAGGCATTGCCGTAGTTGCCCACAAAGTTGGGGTATTTCTTGAAGGCGGGATAATAGTGGGCAGGCAGCATCTCGGAGTGGGTGTAGACATCCACGCCGGTGCCCTGGGTCTGCTCCAGCAGCATCTCCAGATCCCGCAGGTCGTGGCCGGAAACCAGAATGCCGGGGTTCTTCCCTACCCCGATGTTCACCCGGGTGATTTCGGGGTTGCCGTAGGCGGTGGTGTTGGCCTCGTCCAGCAGAGCCATGCCCGAGACGCCGTACTTGCCGGTCTCCAGGGTCAGGGCCACCAGGTCGTCAGCGCTGAGGCTGTCGTCCAGGGTGGCAGCCAGGGCACGCTGCAGGAAGGCGTCTACCTCTTCATCGTCCTGCAGCAGAGCGTTGGCGTGCTTGGAATAGGCGGACAGGCCCTTGAGGCCGTAGGTGATCAGTTCCCGCAGGGAGCGGATGTCCTCGTTTTCGGTGGAGAGAACGCCCACCGTCCCGGCCTTCTCCTCCCAGTCTCCTGCGCCGTCCCACAGGGCGGCGTCGGGCAGGCCGGCGGTGTCCTTCAGCCGGGCCAGCAGCTCCTGCTTGGCATCCAGGGTGGCGCGGATGCGGGCCTCGATGCTCTCTTTGTCAAAGTTGGCGTTGGTGATGGTCACAAACAGGTTGAGGGTGATCAGGTGGTTGATCTCGGGGGCCACCGTCTGGCCCTCTTTGCGCAGGGCCGTGGTGACCGCGGAAATCCCCTTGCTCACATACACCAGCAGGTCCTGCATGGCGGCCACATCCGGCTTTTTGCCGCAGACACCCACCATGGTGCAGCCTTTGCACCCTGCGGTCTCCTGACACTGAAAACAAAACATCTGACGTTCCATAGCTGTCTCCTTTGAAGCAGTTTTCGTTCCGGGGCGAGCATGCCCGTCCCCAGCGTTTTTCTTTTAAAATACAACCACCAGCAGCATTTTGAAGGCTTCTTCGCCGTAGACCGCGTGGGGGTGGCCTGCGGGCATCACGATGGATTCGCCTTCATGCAGAAGGTAATCCACGCCGTCAATGGTGATTTTGCCCACGCCATCCAGGCAGGTGACAAAGGCATCGCCGCCCGACGCATGGGTGCTGATCTCCTCCCCCTTGTCAAAGGAAAAGAGGGTGATGCTCAGAGCACTGTTCTGGGCCAGAGTTTTGCTGACCACCTGCCCCTCCTGATAGGCGATCTGATCTTTCAAAACCAGGACTTCGGCCTGGCTGATGTTCTTCATTTTGGCTGCCATTGGGTTACCTCCTTGTTTTCCCTGGGCTTGCTGTTGGCTCCTGTCTGCCTGTACGCTCTTTGACAGGATACCCCAGCCAGGGCTCTCTATGCTTTGGGCTTTTTGGCCCAAAGGCTTGCGGGCTTGTGGGTATTGTACTATAATGGAGCCAAAGTGTATGTTGGAATTCCAACGGAAAGGTGATTCTATGGAAGATTTTCTTTCGGTGCTTTCCCGGTGTGCCCTGTTCCAAGGTGTTGCACCGGAGGAGATCCATACCATCCTCCCCTGTCTCGGGAGCAAAACCCGGTCTATTTCCAAGGGCGGCCCGGTCTTTTTAGAGGGAGAACCGGCCCGGTGGGTGGGGGTGCTGCTGACCGGCACGGCCCAGGTGGTTCATGATGATTACTACGGCAACCGGAGCGTTCTGTCCATCCTGCAGCCGGGCGATACCTTCGGGGAGGCTTTTTCCTGCGCCGGCATTTCCACCATGCCGGTCAGTGTGATGGCGCTGACCGACTGCGAAATTCTGCTTTTGGATTGCAGCCGGGTCATGACCACCTGTTCCCATTCCTGCCATTTTCACACCCAGCTGATTCAAAATCTGCTGAAAGGGATGGCCCTGAAAAATCTGGCCTTCACCGAGAAGATCCGGCACATGTCCAAAAAGACCACCCGTGAGAAACTGCTGTCCTATCTGCTGCAACAGGCGAAGAAACAGGGTTCTGCCTCCTTTACCATCCCCTACGACCGGCAGGGCTTGGCGGACTATCTGGGGGTGGAGCGCAGCGCCATGTCCGCTGAACTCGGCAAACTGAAAAAGGCGGGTCTGCTGGACACCAAGGGGTCCTGGTTTTGCCTGAAGGATACCCGCCGGGACGATTGAGGTTCGGTACTTGCACAAGAAAAAGGCCACCCGCCATGCGTTAAATACAGGGGATGGCCACTTTTTATCATAAATGGAGTTTGTCTATCTCCAGTTCAACACCTTTTTCTGAGCATACTCCACCAACTTCCTGGCATTGCTCCCTGACTGCCACGCGTAGGCAATCCGATAATCTATAATATATTGCAAAACTCCCCAGAACCACCATGCAGCGGTTCCGGGGAGTGTTACAATCGTAATCCAGCGATAGTTTGCCAGACACAACAATATTTATTATTCCATAGCAGCGTTTATGGCTGCAATGGCTCCATCAGACACAGCGGTAGCCACCTGGCGAACCTGTTTGACTCGGATATCGCCGGCAGCATAGACACCAGGAATGGCGGCCTCCATCTTGTCGTTGGTGGGGATGTATCCGCCTTCCAAAGCCAGTTCTGTATAGAGTTCGGTGTTGGGGAGTATACCGGCATAGACAAAAATGCCGCAGCCGGGATCCTCTATCGTTTCGATGCTGCCATCCTGTTCGCTGGCAATCTCCAGCCGCTCCACCTGATCCTGCCCGTAAACGGCATGCAGGCGGGATGCCAGGCGCACCGAGATGTTGCCCACAGCGGCTACCTTTTGGCGGAACTCCGCAATGCACCCCAACTGATCTTCAAAGTGGACAATTGTCACCTGCTTTGCAAAGCCAGCCAGATACAGGGCCTCTTTCACTGCACCATCGGCTCCACCCACCACATACACATTTTTTCCGGCATAGGCGGCGCCATCTCTGGCAGCATTCATGC
>NZ_NFLL01000033.1 GCF_002160895.1 Faecalibacterium sp. An122
AACTTCGAGCGCTTACAAAAGACGGCCCGGTTTTTTCTTAACGGCTTTTGCCCGCCGCTCCGATTGAGACCACATGCCCGCCTCAGCGGGCTGGTAGTCCAATGAATCTATAACTGCTGCAAAACCGTACACTTTGAAATTGCAAGGTAATACCCTTTTATCATCTAAACCCACCCAACCGCCCAATAGCGGAACCCCCTGCGGCCTGTGGCCGCGCCCCCTAACAGGGGCTCTAAATTTCTGGCTGCTCCTTTTACACATCAGCGCCGCGGATTTATTATCCGTGAGGGCTCACGGCTTTGTGCCGGATAGAGCCGGGCCAAAGCTGCCGTTTTCACCCATCTTTCACACTTATAGGGGGTAGAGGTATTATTTCCCACTTGTCTTGTGGGAGAAAGCGTGCTATACTGGGGCCATGGATACCCCCACGGGTAGCCTCCTTTGGTGCAGATACGAGCATAAGCCAACGAAAGAGAGGTTTTTTCGATGATGGAAGAAGAAAAGAAGTGCTGCTGCGGGGCCGCTGAGGCCGCAGAGGACGAACAGGCGGGCTACCCCGTGACCACCATGCACGGCACTCCCCGCACCCGCCACCGCAGCCCCGAGGAATACCAGGACCTTATCAACCGGCTCAACCGGGTGGAGGGCCAGGTCCGCGGCATCCGCGGCATGGTGGAGCGGGACGCCTACTGCCCCGATATCCTGTTCCAGGCGTCGGCGGTGAGCAAGGCGCTGGACAGCTTCTGCAAGGAGCTGCTGGGCCAGCACATCCGCACCTGCGTGGTGGACGACCTGGAGGCCGGCAAATACGAGACGGTGGACGAGCTGGTGCGGGTGATCCAGCGGCTGATGAAGTAAGTCCCGCCGCAGGGAGGAAGCAATGAAGCAATACAACGTCACCGGGATGAGCTGTGCGGCCTGCAGCGCCCGGGTTGAAAAGGCGGTCAGCAAGGTGCCGGGGGTCACGGCCTGTTCGGTGAGCCTGCTGACCAATTCCATGGGGGTGGAGGGCACCGCCTCCCCCCAGGCCATCATCCAGGCGGTGCAGGAGGCGGGCTACGGCGCCAGCCCCAAGCAGGCGGGGCCCGCCGCGGCCCCCGCCGGGTCCGATCTGGACGCCCTGGCCGACCACGAGACCCCCAAACTCAAGCGGCGGCTGCTGGCGTCTTTGGGCTTTCTGCTGGTGCTGATGTATTTTTCCATGGGGCATATGATGTGGGGCTGGCCTTTGCCGGGCTGGTTCGACGGAAACCATGTGGCGGTGGGCCTGGTTCAGCTGCTACTGGCGGGGATCGTCATGGTCATCAACCAGAAATTTTTCATCAGCGGCTTCAAGAGCCTGCTGCACGGCGCCCCCAACATGGACACCCTGGTGGCCCTGGGGTCCACCGCCTCCTTTGTGTGGAGCACCTATGCCCTGTTCCAGATGACCAGCGCCCAGCTCCACGGGGACAGCGCCGGGGTGATGGAATACATGATGGAGCTGTACTTTGAGTCGGCCGCCATGATCCTCACCCTCATCACGGTGGGCAAGATGCTGGAAGCCCGCAGCAAGGGCAAGACCACCAGCGCCCTCAAGAGCCTGATGAAGCTGGCTCCCCAGACCGCCACCCTCCTGCGGGAGGGGGCGGAGGTCACCGTCCCCATCGGGCAGGTGCGCCGCGGGGATCAGTTTGTGGTGCGGCCGGGGGAAAACATCCCGGTGGACGGGGTGGTGCTGGAAGGGTCCAGCGCCGTCAACGAGAGCGCCCTCACCGGCGAGAGCATCCCGGTGGACAAGGCCCCCGGCGACGCCGTGTCGGCTGCCACCGTCAACCAGTCGGGCTTTCTGCGGTGTGAGGCCACCCGTGTGGGCGAGGACACCACCCTCTCCCAGATCATCCGGATGGTCAGCGACGCCGCCGCCACCAAGGCCCCCATCGCCAAAATCGCCGACCGGGTGTCGGGTGTGTTTGTGCCGGTGGTCATCGCCATCGCCGTAATCACCACGGCGATATGGCTGCTGCTGGGCCAGAATCTGGCCTTTGCCCTGGCCCGGGGGATTTCGGTGCTGGTCATCAGTTGTCCCTGCGCCCTGGGTCTGGCCACCCCGGTGGCCATCATGGTGGGCAACGGCCTGGGGGCCAAAAACGGCATCCTCTTTAAGACCGCCGCCTCTCTGGAGGCCGCCGGCCGCACCCAGATCGTGGCGCTGGACAAGACCGGCACCATCACCCGGGGCGAGCCCCAGGTCACCGACCTGCTGCCCGCCGCCGGCGTCACCGAAAGCGAGCTGCTGACCCTGGCCGCCGCCCTGGAGCAAAAGAGCGAACATCCTCTGGCCCGGGCGGTGCTGGCCCACGCCGCCGGCCAGGCGGTCCAGCCGCCCCAGGTCACCGACTTTGAGGCCCTGCCCGGCAACGGCCTCACCGCCAAACTGGAAGGCCGCAGCATCTTCGGCGGCAGTCTGGCCTTCATCCAGACCCTGGTGCCGGTGCCCGCCGCCCTGGCGGACCAGGCCCAGACCCTGGCCCAGCAGGGCAAGACTCCCCTGTTCTTCGGGGGCGAGGGCCGGCTGCTGGGTGTCATTGCGGTGGCCGACACCATCAAGGAGGACAGCCCCGACGCCATCCGCCAGCTGCGGGACATGGGCATCCGTGTGGTGATGCTCACCGGCGACAACCAGCAGACCGCCGACGCCATCGGCCGTCAGGCCGGGGTGGATCAGGTGATTGCCGGGGTGCTGCCCGACGGCAAGGAGAGCGTCATCCGCGCCCTGAGCGAAAAGGGCAAGGTGGCCATGGTGGGCGACGGCATCAACGACGCTCCCGCCCTGACCCGGGCCGACACCGGCATCGCCATCGGGGCCGGCACCGACGTGGCCATCGACGCCGCCGACGTGGTCCTGATGAACAGCCGTCTGTCCGACGTGCCCGCCCTGATCCGGCTCTCCCGCGCCACGTTGCGCAACATCCACGAAAACCTGTTCTGGGCCTTCATCTACAACATCATCGGCATCCCTCTGGCCGCCGGTGTGTTCATCCCTCTGGGCCTGACCCTGAATCCCATGTTCGGCGCGGCAGCCATGAGTCTGTCCAGCTTCTGCGTCGTGTCCAATGCTTTGCGGCTCAACCTGTTCAACATCCACAGCGCCCGCAAAGACAAACCCATCCGGCCCGTGGACCTGCCCCCTGCTCCGGCTCCCCGGCAGACCGCGTGCCCCATCAACACTACGGAGGTAAACGCCATGCAAAAGACCATTCAGATTGAAGGCATGATGTGCGGCCACTGCGAGGCCACCGTCAAGAAGGCTCTGGAAGCTCTGCCCCAGGTGGACAGCGCCCAGGTCAGCCACACCGCCGGCACCGCCGTCGTCACCCTCAACGCCGACGTGGAGGACTCCGTCCTCAAAAAGGCCGTGGAGGACAAGGACTACACCGTCACCGGCATTGTCTGAGCCTTAAACGATACCCCATGACAAAACCGCCCTCTGTACACCGGGAACCCGGCGCGGAGGGCGGTTTTGTATGAGCGGGCAGGCATAACAGGCAGATAGTTTGCCGCCCCACGTTAAACACTCTATTTCTTTTCCTTTTTGGTCGCTCCGCTGGGGCCAGAGGGCTGCGCAGCCGAGGCGCTGCCTGCGGCAGAAACAGCCGAGGCGGAGCAGGGGCAAACACAGTGACCGCGTCCTGCGGACGAAACAGGGAGCTGTGTTTGGCGCCGCGCTCCAATTTTCACAAGGGCGCACTGTCGCCCGCTGGGAAAATTGGCTAAGCGCAAGAGGACAGCGGTCTGTCTTTTGCGAGAGCGCAGTGACGCTCGAAGCAAAAGCAGGGCACCGCAACCCGGAGCAGGGAGGGGCGGCTCTCTTGCGCTTAACCGCCATACCGCTGACGGCTCCTTTCTTTTCCTTTTTGGTCGCTCCGCTGGGGCCAGAGGGCCAGGGAGGGGGTTTCGACTCCCCCTCCCTAGGCCCTCTGGACTCCCTACCCTCCCTAACGACCAGGGTCTGAACCCTGGACCCAGACAGAGTGGTCGCTCTGGGCAAAAGCCTAAAAAAACACGACGGCCTTGGCCCGTTAAAACTTTGAGCGCTTACAAAAGACGGCCCGGTTTTTTCTTAACGGCTTTTGCCCGCCGCTCCGATTGGTACCACATGCCCGCCTCAGCGGGCTGGTGGTTCAGTGGTTTTTTTGGTGTTGTGGGGCGCAGACTTTTTTACAAAAACCACGCCCCCGGCCTGCACGCTGCGCAGGACCCGGGGGTGTTTAGGTTTTTATCTTAAATGTTCCCCTCAGCCTTCTGCCGGCTGGTTCTGGGCCAGTTCTTCATGGTAAAAGACGCCCAGGGGGCCCAGGTAGTTTTTCTGCCAGGGCTTGGGCTTGCCCAGATAGTGGACCACCACCGTGTTCCGGCGCACCCAGTCCAGGCTGATCTTTTCGCCGGGGGTGGCGTTGCACCGCAGGTACAGGCGGTCGGTCATGTTGTAGATCCGGCTGTCCAGCACCAGGGCCCGGTCCCCGAACAGGGCCGTCAGGATATCCTGGTCGGGCAGAATCAGGCGGCGGCGGTATTTTTCGGCGTAGTCCCGGATATCTTCCAGCCGCACCAGATCCCGCAGAAGGTCCAGATTCATCATCAGGACCCCCGAGTTCAGGTACCGCACCCCCTCCTCCAGGCCCAGACGGGCCTGGTTCACCCTGTCCATGAACTTCCGGGTATGGCTGCAGGCCATGAAGGCCGCCCCGCCAAAGTCGGAGGTATACAGGGGCATCAGGCTGTTGAGGATGACGGTGTCCACGTCCAGATACAGAATCCGGTCCAGCTCCGGGGGCAGCAGCAGAGGCGCCGCCAGCCGGTAATAGATCTGGAGCGGATACCGCCCCGTCTCGGGGAAGCCCTCAAACAGGCCGTCCGGCACCGAAATCAGGGTGCACCGGTCCTGGGGGCGGAGCGCCGCCCGCATCTGGGCGGCGTCCTCCCCGGTCAGGTCGGAGTGGAGAACGTACAGGTCATACCGATCGGCCCCGCCGTGGCGCAGGATGGTGGCCATGCACTGGCCCCACAGGGGGACAAACTTCCGGTTGATGGAAAACAGCAGATTCATGATCCAGTCCTATCCAAGCCCTGCCGCGTCAGGCGCGGCTGCGGGCCTTTTTTTGTTGTGGGGCGCGGCAGGCGCCGGGCTCCGCCAGGGCGGCGTCCAAAAAGCCCCCCGAGGCGTAAATCCGGCACAGGGCCTGCCCGATCTGGTGCAGGCTCCGGGCCTCGGCCACCGCCAGTCCCCCCTCCTGCAGGCTGGGCAGGTGTCCGTCCAGCATATCCCGCAGTTTGGAGGCAAAGCCATCCAGGCTGTCCGCCTTATAGACCGACTTGCCGTCCTCCAGCCAGTTGTCGTACACCGGGATATCCCGCACCAGGGTGGGAATGCCGCAGGCCAACGCCTCCAGCACCACAATCCCCTCGGTCTCCTCATGGCTCAGGAAGGCGAAGGCGTCCGCCCCGCAATAGGCATCGCAGAGGGCGTCGGCGTCCACAAACCCCGCAAACAGCAGGTTGCCGGGGGCCGACTCCATGGCGCGGCGGATCTCCTCGGTGAGGAGGGCCTTGTCGGTATGGCCGAACCAGATGAACCGCACCTGGGGCATCCGGCGGGCCAGCTCCACGAAGTCGGGCAGGCCTTTGCGGACCATCCAGTGGCCCACCGAAATCACGCACTTCTGCCCCTCCGCCAGGCCGTACTTGGCCCGGAACCGGGCTGCGCGGTCGGGGTCGGGCTTGAAAAAGCCGGTATCAATGCCGTTGGACAGGGTGTAGATGGGCCGGCCAATCTTATACCCCATCAGAATCCGGCGGGAATAGACGCTGGGGGTGATGACCACATCCCCCTGGCGGTAGCAGAAAATCAGCCACCGCTTGAACAGCGGCGCCAACAGGTTGGAGCCGAAAAAGCTGTTGCGGAAGTCCTCCATGGTGGAGTGGCCATAGTAGACCACCTTGCACCCCCGGGCATGGGCCCGGGCCGCCGCCAGCGGCGCGTCGGGCAGGACGGTATTCAGGTGCACCACGCACCCCTTGGCCTGGGGCCCGGCGGGGGGAATCTCTCCCACCAGCGGCACCCCAGCGCTCTTCAGGGCGGCGGCCTGGTGTTCCAGGGCCTTGCCTACCCCGCTCTTGCGGACGGTGTTGTAGCCGCCCTGGTAAATGCAGACAGACATAGTCGAACAATCACTCCCTGCTCTGTACATCCGGCGCCGCGCCGGGTCAAATCAAACGCAGAATCGTATTCATGGCCACCGTCAGGCCGGTGCTGTAGGCCGCGATGGCGAAGGGTTTGCAGGTCAAAATAATCAGGGTGAACTGATCCCACCGCATGGAGGTGGTGCCGGCCATATAGCACAGGAAGTCATCCGGCGCCACCGGCAAAAAGATGGCCAGCGCAAACCAGCGGGAAAAGCTCTTGTGCCCCATCCAGCGGTCGTATTTGATCAGCAGCTTGCGGGGGAACATCCGTTCCAGCAGGGGGCGGCCGCAGTAGCGGGCCACCCCAAAAGCCGCCAGAGATCCGATGCAGATGCCGATGTAGTTATAGGCGAAGCCGTACCAGGGCCCGAACAGCACCACGCCGGCCAGGCAGCCCAGGCCGCCGGGCAGGATGGGCACCACCACCTGTACCGCCTGGAAGGCGACGAAGGCGGCCGCCGCCCAGACACCCAGCCCCGACACCCAGCTCTGAAGGGCGTTCAGGTCGGTGAGGAGGCCCCGGTGCCAGGCCCAGACACCCAGCCACAGGCAGAGGAAGAACCCCACCCCCGAGGCGGCCGCCGGGACGCCGGCGGGCAGTCCGCCCGGGATGCGGCAGCGGCGTTCCACCGCCTCCTCATACACCTGGAGGGCCTGCTGGGCGAAATGTTCCGCCGAAAAGCGCTCGGCGGTGGCCAGGGCGCCCTGGCGGAGGCGGCGGGCGGTATCGGGGTCGGACAGGGCCGCCAGGGCCTCATGGAAGCCGGCGGCGTCCTTCCACTGCCAGCCGTTCACCCCGTCTTCCACCACCCCATCCAGGCAGGGGTCGGCCCGGACGATGGTGGGGGTGCCGCAGGCCAGGGCCTCGAAATAGGTCAGGCCCTGGGTCTCGCTCTGGGAGGCGCAGACAAAGGCGTCCCCCGCCTGATAGTACCGCACCACCTCGGCGGGCGGCACCATGCCGGCAAACATCACCCGGTCCACCAGGCCCAGGTCGGCAGCCTGCTGTTCCAGCTGGGCCCGGGCGGGGCCGTCGCCTACAAACAGCAGCAGGGGCCGGCTCTCGGCCGGCTCTCGGACCAGCAGCCGGAGCAGTTCGCCGTGGTTCTTCTCGGCCGCCAGACGGCCGATGGACACCAGAATCCGCTCGTTCTCGGGCAGGCCCAATGCCCGCCGCAGGGCCGGGCGCTGGGCGTCGTCGATGGGGTGGAAGGCCGCCAGGTCGATGCCGGTGGGCACCGTATACACCGGGCAGCTCACCCCGTAGTGTTCCAGCAGGTCCGCCACCTTGCCGGTGGGGGCGATGATGGCGTCGCACCGGCCCGAAAACAGCCGGGTCAGCTCCTTGACCGCCACACGGCCGCAGCGCTGGCTGGGGATGATGTAGCGGGTATAGTCCTCATAGGCGGTGTGGTAGGTATGGACCAGGGGGCAGCCGCACCGCCGGGCCAGCCGCCACGCCGGCAAAAAGGTGGAAAATTCACACTGGGAATGGATGATGTCGGGCCGCCAGTCGGTGAGGACCCGCATCCAGCGGTTCCAGGCCGCGAATCGCACCCGCGCCCCCGGGTACACCCGGTCGGCGCTGAGGCTGCCCAGATAAATCACCCCGTCCTCCTCATAGGAATGGTTGGTGGGCGACAAGGTCAATACTTTTACATCGTGGCCCCGGGCCATCAGTTCCCGCCGCAGCAGGGTTACCGATCGCACCACGCCGTTCACGGCCGGGGTCCACCAGTCGGTGGTCAGCAATATTTTCATAAACAAGATCCTCCGTGGCAGGAATGCCATGACGGTTGCAATTTCTTTCCTATACCATTCCCAACGATTCAGCGGGCCGGTTCTTTACAAAGAAAGGCGTTTTCACAAAATTCTTACAAAGTCGTATCCTGCATTCCCCAAAAAAGGCGGCCCGCCGTCCCCACGGCAAAGAACCGGCGGACTTGTTTGTGTCCGCCGGTCCGGCTTCGCCTTCGATTATATTGTAGCAGGTTTTGGAAAGTGCCGCAAGGCAGTTTACCATTTCTTTGCACAATCTTGCCGCATTGACAAAAAAACGCAGTGACGGGGCCATTTTACAGCCGTGCGAAGGCCGCGGTCCCCCACCGGCGCAGCAGGTGCAGCAATCCGATGCACCCCGCCGCCGTGACGGCGCAGCACGCCGCCAGAGCCCTCGCCGGGCCCAGCAGGCCCCGGGTCACCCACCACAGTCCCGTCAGGGCCGCCAGCGCCGCCCAGCCGCCGAACAGGGTCACCACCGGGGCGGCGCTGTTTTTGACGGCGGCGGTCTCATTGGTCCAGTGGAGGTTGGGCAGCCGCAGGCCCAGAACCAGCCCCGCCGCCCCGGTCAGCAGGGTGAACAGGGCGGTCTCCGCCAGCACCAGACCCGCCGAAAGGGGGTCGCAGCCCAGCAGCCACACCGCGCACCCTGCCGCGGCCAGGGCGGGGGGCAGCGTCAAAACCAGATGCAGGTCCAGCTTGGCCCGCAGGGCCTGCCAGGGGGTCACCGGCAGGGACTGGATCAGCCAGAGGGTCCGCCCTTCCAACGACACCGAGGGCGGGGTAATCAGGCTCATGGCGGCCACCGAGCAGACCAGGCCGCAGCCCGCCGCCGGGCCATAGGCCCCGGCCTGGGGCCAGAGGGCCAGCAGCGCCCGCAGGTCCTCCGCCTTCCAGACCAGCACCGGCACCGCCAGCACCATCAGGATGGACGCCATGGTGCTGTTCACCATATAGCTGGTGCTGCCGGCCAGCCGCAGCCATTCCCGGCCCAGCAGAGCCCGCCGGACGCTATGGGCCCGGGCGGTTTTTTCCCGGTAGGCGGGGCGGGCTCCCGCCCGCCGGGTGGTCATAATCCGCAGGTAATTCCGCCGCAGCACCAGCCAGCACAGGGCCAGGGCCCCCAGCCCCGCCGCGGCCAGCAGGCCCACGGCCCACCCTTCCCCTGCGGCGGCGCTGCCCAGCAGGTACACCAGCCAGGCGCTTCCCCCGAGGCTCTGGACCTGGTCCAGATGGGTCAGCAGCCAGGTCAAACCCTGGCGGACCCCCACGTTGGCCCCCAGAGCCAGAGCCAGCACCGCCACCGCATAGACCAGGTTCAGGGCGGCCTTATACCGGGTGATGCGGCCCCCCAGCATAGCCGCGGCCCAGCCCGCCAGGCAGGACACCGCCAGCACCAGGCAGCCCAGAGAGGCCAGCACCGGCGCCATGGCCAGGGCCGCCGCCACCGGCCGGGACCCCAGCACGAAATACACCCCATAGGCCGGGGCCAGCACCAGGGCCTGATACCCCAGCCCCAAAAACCAGACGTATCCCATCCGCACACCCAGAATCATCCCCGGCGGGATGGGCAGGGAGAGAAGCATTTCATTGTCCCGGGCGGCGTAGAGGGAGCTGTAGGCCATCATCCCCCCGCCCAGCACCCCCACCAGCAGGGCCGGGGCCGCCGACAGGGCAAAATACAGCCAGTCCAGCCCGGCGGCGGTGAGGGGCGGGCAGATCAGGGCGTCCAGCACCCCCACGCTCCCCATCACCAATCCAAACAGGCACACCACCAGCACCCCGAAGGCCGCCGCCTTCCAGCCGGTGCGGCGGCGTCCGGTGGCGCTGCTCCGGCGCAGGGGCGCCGTCAGCTCCAGCAGCTGTTTTTTCACCAGGGCTTTAAGCATGGCCGTTCTCCCCTTCCAGTTCCAGAAAGACCTCTTCCAGCGAGTCGTCCCCCTTGACCTCCTCCATGGTTCCGGCCCGGACCAGACGCCCGCCCCGGATGATGGCCACCTTGTCGCAGAGCTTTTCCGCCACTTCCAGCACATGGGTGGAGAAGAAGATGGCCCCGCCCTCGTCGCACAGACGCCGCATCAGCACCTTGAGCTGATGGGCGGCCCTGGGGTCCAGGCCCACAAAGGGCTCATCCATCAACAGCAGCTTGGGGTCGTGGAGCAGGGCCGACAGGATGGCCAGCTTCTGTTTCATGCCGTGGGAGTAGGCGCTCACCGGCTGGGCCAGGTCCCCGGTCAGGCCGAACAGGTCCCCGTATTCCCGAATCCGCCGGGCCCGCCGCTCCGCCGGCACCTGGAATACATCCCCAATGAAGTTCAGGTACTGGATGCCGGTCATGTACTCGTACAGGTCGGGGTTATCCGGGATATAGGCCATCCGCTGTTTGCAGGCCAGGGGGTCGGTCCGGATGGACACCCCGTCCACCAGGATCTCCCCCGCGTCAAAGTGCAATATCCCGCAGCAGCTCTTGAGGGTGGTGGTCTTGCCGGCGCCGTTGTGCCCGATGAAGCCGTAAATCTCCCCCGGGCGGATGTGCAGGGACAGGTCGTCCACCGCCTTTTTGTCCCCGTAAACCTTGGTCAGATGTTGAATCTTCAGCATGCAGGAATCTCCTCCCCTGTCCAGACTTTTCCCCCCGCCGGGCGGAGGGTGTGTATCTTTTTGATATCAAAATCATATCACACCATTTTCTCCCTGTCAAGCCGCAGGCGCAAAAAAAGCGCCCCCGCCCAAAGGGCAGGGACGCGAAAAAACAAGGGTCAAAGACCCCGGGGCACGGGGCACCAGCGGGCGCGCCCGGGGCTGGCCGTTCCAGCTCCTCCCAGAGGGCGGCGGGCGCAGATTTACGCCAGCACCGACACTCCCCCGATGCCGAAGGCCTCCAGCAGCCGGAGGGCCGCCGGGCCGATGGTCTCGCCGCTGACGGCGATGGGGATGGCGGGCGGACAGGACACGGTGGGCAGGGCGCAGACCCGGCCCAGAGCCTCCCGGGCGGGGATACGGACCTGACGGCCCAGAACCGCCTGGCGAATGGTGCAGGCAGGCTGTCCGGCCTGGCGTTCCAGGTCCTCCCAGAGGGCGGCGGGCAGGGCGGCAGGGCCCTCCCCTGTCCCGGGATGGGCGATGGCGTCCAGGGCGGCGGACAGCACCCGGTCAAAATCCCGGGGCGGGTTGTGGGGGGTGAACATCAGCACCAGATACCGGGGGTCGGCGTACTCGCATTCCACCCGGTGGGCCCGGAACAGCTCTGCCAGCTCCTGGCCGCTGCGGCCCGCCGCCGCCCCGTCCAGCACCAGTTTCAGGGGCTCGGAGGGACGGACCAGGCCGGGGCACCGGGCGTCCAGCTGAACTTTCAGGGCGTCCAGCGCCCGGATGCAGTCCGCCAGACGGGCGGGCCAGTCCCCCGCCAGCGCCCCGGCGCACAGGTCCAGGGACTGCAAAATCAGATAAGAGGGGCTGGTGGAGCCGAACAGGCACATGGCCCCCCGCACGTCCGCCGGGTCGGGGTTCAGCAGGCCCCGGCCGGCGTGGAGGTAGGCCCCGCCGGTGAGGACCGGGAGGGTCTTGTGGGCCGAATCGCAGCACATGTCCGCCCCCAGGTCGATGGGATGGCGGCTGCCCCCCGGCAGAAACCGCAGATAGGCCCCATGAGCGTTGTCCACCAGCAGGGGCACCCCACGGGCATGGCACAGGGGGGCCAGGGCGGCCACGTCCTGCACCCCGCCCAGGTAGTCGGGGCTGGTGAGGTAGACGCCGAAGGGGCGTCGGCCTTCCCGGGCCAGGGCGTCCAGGGCGGCGGACAGCCGGCCGGGGCTCACCGGGCAGGCGCAGAGGCTGGCGTCGGGGCCGGCCGGGGGCCACAGCCACCGGACATCAAAGTCCAGCAGGGCCGCGGCATACAGAAGGGCCTTGTGGGCGTTGCGGGCCGCCAGCAGCACCGGCCGGCCCTCCCCCTGGGGGGCGGCCTGCAGGGCCAGAAACAGCATGGCCCGGATGCACTGGGAGGAGCCTTCCGCCCCGTACCAGGTGCCTGCGGTGCCGAACAGCCGGGCGGTGACCGCCTCGCTCTGGGCGATGATCCCCTCCGCCTCGTACAGTTCATCCGCCCCGGCGATCTCGGTCAGGTCCAGGGCCTCGCAGCCCAGGGGGCCGGTCCCCTTGTGGCCCGGCATATGGAGCCGGGAGGTGTCCGAGGCGGCGTAAGCCCGCACAAAGTCCGCGATGGGGGTCAGGCTCATTCGGCGCAGCCCTCGCCGTCGGCGCAGGCGGTGCAGGTGCCGCCCAGCTGGACGGGAACCTCAATGCCCTGGGCGGCCAGGTCCTGGTTTTTGGCCACCTCGATCATGATGGCGCACTCGATCCGCTTCTTGAACAGCTCGCAGCCGTACTCATACACGCCGCTGATGCTGCCGGTGGCGTGGTAGGCGTTGGCGGCACAGCCGCCCGAGCAGTACAGCTTGGCCCAGCAGTCCTTGCACTCGGGACGGGCGTAGGCGTTGCAGTGGCGGAACTCATCCTGTGCGGCGGTGTTGGTGACGCCCTTCCAGATGTCGCCCAGCAGGTACTTGGGATCGCCCACAAACTGGTGGCAGGGGTACAGGTCGCCCCAGGGGGTGACTGCCATGTACTCGGTGCCCGAGCCGCAGCCCGAAATCCGCTTATAGATGCAGGGGCCGCCGGTCAGGTCGATCATATAATGGTAGAAGGTGAAGGGACGGCCTTCCCGCTCCCGGCGCAGCATCTCCTTGGCCAGCAGCTCGTACTGGTCCAGCAGCACCGGCAGGTCCTCTTTGGTGAGGGCGCAGGGATCGTCGGGCTTGGACACCACCGGCTCCATGCTCAGCTCGGTAAAGCCCAGGTCGGCCATGTGGAAGATATCCTTGGTGAAGTCGGTGTTGGCGTGGGTGTAGGTGCCGCGGATATAGTAGTTCTTGTCGCCGCGGGCCTTGACGAACTTCTGGAACTTGGGGACGATGGTGTCGTAGCTGCCGCGGCCGGCGTAGTCCACACGCAGACGGTCGTGGATCTCCTTGCGGCCGTCCAGGCTCAGAACCACGTTGCTCATCTCCCGGTTGCAGAAGTCGATGACGTCGTCGTCGATCAGCATGCCGTTGGTGGTGAGGGTGAAACGGAAGTTCTTGCCCGTCTCCTTCTCACGCTGGCGGCAGTAGGCCACCAGGTCCTTCACCATCTGCCAGTTCATCAGCGGCTCGCCGCCGAAGAAGTCCACTTCCAGGTTGTGGCGGGTGCCGGAGTTCTCGATCAGGAATTCCATGGCCCGCTTGCCCACGTCCAGGCTCATGAGGGCCCGCTCGCCCTGATACCGGCCCTGGGCGGCAAAGCAATAGGAACAATTCAGGTTGCAGGTGTGGGCCACGTGCAGGCACAGGGCCTTGACCACATGATTCCGGTTCTTGAAGTCAAAGGCCATGTTCTCGTAGACGTCGGGGCTCCACAGCTTGCCGGCGGCCTCCAGGGCCGCCACGTCGTCCAAGCACTGGGCCAGGTCGGCGGCGGTGACGTCGGGACGGTCGGCGTATTTTTCCAGCAGCCGGGCGGTGATCTCCTCCCGGGTGGCTTCCTTATACAGGGCGATGACGTCGTAGGCCACCTCGTCCACCAGGTGGACCGAGCCGCTGCAGGTATCCAGCACAATATTGTAGCCGTTGAGTTTATACTGATGTACCATTCTTTCCTCCGTGATACACAAAAAAATGCCGCCCGGCAAAGGCGGCATCGGATGGGGCCAAGATTACTTGTTGCTGTTCTCGCACTTCTGGTTTGCCACGCCGCAGGAAGTCTTGCAGGCGGACTGGCAGGAGGTCTGGCACTCGCCACAGCCGCCGGTCTGGACGCTCTTGGTCAGGTCGCGGGTTGCAATGGTCTTGATTCTCTCCATGGTATGTACCTCTCTATCTTATCCATTACGCCCCAAACAGGGCGCGCGTATTCTGTTTGTATGATAACACGGTTTACCTTCCCTGTCAAGGGTCGTCCTCCCCGAATGCGGGCAGCCCCGCCAGGATGGTGTGCAGGCCCAGTTCCCGGGCGCGCTGGATCAAATACCGGTACCGGCACAGCAATGCCTGACGCTCATAAATCCGCTGTTCCACCAGGTCGGGGTCCACTTCCAGGTCGAACATCATGGCGTTGCGGCGCAGGCAGTACAGGCATTCCTTGATTTCCTCCTCCAGCTCGGGGTGGTAGCGCTCATGTTCCACGTCCCGCGGGATGCGGCGGGACAGCAGGCTGGGACGGCGGGGGGCGGTCTGGGACATACGATCTTCTCCTTCCACAGTTGACACCATACAAAAAACACGGGGCCCGGTCCTTTTCGGGGCCCGGCAAAAGCCTCTTTCTTATTCTACGCACCCCGCACGGAAAAATATGCCGGATTTTTTATTTTGGGGGTTGACAATCCCATCCAACCTGAGTATAATAATCACTGTCGGCAGCGCAAACGACTCGCCGCCCGACAGAAAATCAAAATCCGATGGGGATTTGCATAGTGGTAGTGCGGTAGACTCTGACTCTACTTGTGGGAGTTCGATTCTCTCATCCCCAACCAAAAGGCTTCGCCAAACGGCGAAGCCTTTTTTCTTTTTTCAAAAAGAAACCTTTCTTTTTGAAAAAAGAAACAAAAACTTTTTACTGTGTACCATACAGTTTCCGGGTCTCCGAAGGCTCCGCGGGGCCTTTACGCTCCGGCTCGCTCGCGGCGTTTGCGCCTGCGGCGCGGTATGCAAACACAGCGACCGCGTCCAGTGGACGAAACAGGGAGCTGTGTTTGGCGCCGCGCTCCGGTTTTCGCAAGGGAGCGCCGTCGACCGCCGCGAAAATCGGCTAAGCGCAAGAGGGCAAAGTCTTGTGTAGCCTGGTTTCTCTCGCCCGGTACGCACTGAAAAACCATAACAAAGCCCCCGCTCTCCCGAGGTGGGAAAGCGGGGGCTTTTTATCAGCCAGTCAAAGATATCGCAGTTTAAAAGACCATCATGTATTGTTTTCGATTTTCAGCGTGGGCGGCGTATCCTCTGTCGTTTCATTATATAGATCACCGCACTCAGAATTCATGGCCTCCACGGCGATGATCCAGGTGACACTACCCTCACCCACTTCAACGGCATCTCCCGAACCTTGATTGTTGGCAACACCCCGTGAAGCACTACCACTCCAGTAACAGGCTTTGAGGGTTCCAAAATTGCTGCCCACTGCGCCGCCAACAACCCAAGTATTGCCTTCCACATCACTGGTGGAGTAGCAAGCAGTAGTTTGACCGCGGTTGGTTCCAACAACACCGCCGACCACGGAGTAACCTTTTACACGTCCTTCGGCATGACGGCACCCAATAATTATGGCATCATTGCCGCTTTCTCCTACCACGCCGCCAACAGCATTGCCTTCGCTGGTCACAGATCCCGTAGAGGCACAGTTGGCAACCTTCCCCACATTCGATCCCGCAATGCCGCCGCTCTTCTCTCCTGTTGCTTCTACACTACCAGTGAAAATACAACTGGTGATTTCTTTGTCGTTGTATCCTGCAATGCCTCCAACCTGGCTAGCACCCTTTACAGTACCAGCGTTAAATCGACAATCTTTAACAATACCATTGTTCGACCCCACAACGCCACCGGTACGAATGCCGCTGCCCGTTACCATAGCGGTTGAGACACAGCCCTGAACCACGCCATTACTGCTGTTGGTTCCCACCACACCGCCGACGTATTGAGGCGCGTCTACTGTGCCGGAAACCGTACAGTCCTGAATCAAGCCCTTGCTATAGCCCGCCACAATGCCGGAATGCTGTACAGAATCTCCCGTTGTCGTCACAGAGGCCTGCTCCAGGATCAGATTTCTTATTTGAGCGTTTTCGCCCAAAAAGCCAAACATCCCCTGATACTCGCTGGTGCCTGCAACGGTCATTCCTTCGATGACGCAGGAATTGCCCTCAAAAATACCATTGTAGGCTTTGCCATCGCCTCCAATAGGCACCCAAGTGCCGGTAAGCTGAATCGTTTCGTCTGCATCCAAAGTACAATTCACATCTGTCTTGCCGCTATCCAGCGCATTCTGCGCCGCTTCAGCCCAGGCCAAAAGCCCTTTTTCTGTATAGACAGTGTAGGCTCCATCCTGTGCTATAGCATAATCATCACAGGAAAATCCGGGATCAGTAGGGCCAGGGTCATTGTCGCTGCTGGTGCTGCCCGCCTTGAGCACCTCCACGTCCACCGCGATGTAATAGCCGTTCTCGGCCTCGATCATGGCGACGCTGGCGCGGTAGCTGCCGTCATCGGGCAGAGAGCCGAAAATGCCGGCCCACTGGGCCAGGGCATTCCGGGCGGCGGCGTCGGGGTCGCTGCCGGCCTGGAACACCAGATCCACGCCGTGTTCCCTCTGCTGGCCGCCGTCCAGGCGGTTAAAGGAGATGCTGACGCCGGACAGGTTCAGGTTGTTCACCAGCCGGGTGAGGATTTCCTCCTCGGTACCGCCCTCGGCGGCCGCCTTTTTCAGGGCGGCGGTGAGGTCGCTGTCCACCTCTACGTCCACATTGGTGTACAGGCCGCTGAGCAGGTCGGCCATGACCTGGGACAGAGCCTTGCTGCCATTGCCGCAGCCGGCCAGCAAAGCCAGGACCAGCGCCGCCGACACAAGCAGCGCTGTGACTTTTTTCGCAAGCATGATGGTTTCCTCCTTTGGTTGGTCCGTCCGGGAAAGTGTACTTTATCGAACAGCCCAAAGGGGACAGTTTATTGCTTTAAATGGATTGATATCAGGCGGTTTTTCTGGTATAATTTTTATATAACAGATGTCCAAACACCCCGTTCAGAAAAGTACACCTTTCCGGACGGGGATTTTTTGGTGCAGGGAGGCTTCAAGGGATGGTTGGCCGCTGCATCAGAATAACCAAAAACAACCCCTGTCCAGAGGATGGACGGGGGTTGTTTTTACTTATAGGTTTTCAGAGCGTGCCGGTGAGGAAACTCAGGCTATGCGAGACTTTGGACTCACCGGGCCGCAGGCCGGGAGCCTGCTAAAGAGGCTGAAACCTGACCGCCGGCAGGGCCTAGTGAAGATTACAGCAGTCAGCGGTACCAGGTGAAACCTCTTGCGCTTAGCCGATTTTTGCGGCGCGCCAGGGATGGCGCTTGCAAAAACCGGAGCGCGGCGCCAGCCTCGCCTCGCTGCTTCGTCCACTGGACGCGCTCGGCTCGGCTGCCTTTTGCCCCGCTTTTTCTCGAAAAAGGATGGGCCGGGGCGGGTTATTTCTGGATGGAGGTGCGCACCAGGGCGCGCTTGAGCCGGGCCTGGGCCAGCTCGTACTCCTGTTCGGACAGGTTCTTCTGGGCCAGGATCTCCTCGGCACGACGCTTGGACGCCTCGGCACGGGCCTGGTCGATCTCCTCCACCCATTCCCAGGTGGTGGCCACCAGGCGGACCTCGCCGTCCAGCACCGTCAGCATGCCGCCCATGCAGGCGGCACGGCGCCGCTGGCCGTCCGGCAGGATGATATGGGCCTCACCCATGCCCAGGGCCGTACAATAGTCCCCGTGGCGGGCCAGGATGGCCAGATCCCCGTCGATGGCCCGGCAGACCACACGCTCGGCCTCGCCCTCAAAGGCGCAGCCGTCCGGCGTGACCACCGTCAGATGAAAGGTCGTCATGGTTTACCCTTTCTTTGCCTTGGCGAAAACGTCGTCGATGGTGCCCGCGAACAGGAACGCACTCTCGGGCAGGGCGTCGCACTCGCCGTTCAGAATCATGCGGAAGCCCCGCAGCGTCTCTTTCAGCGGCACGTACTGGCCGGGCATGCCGGTGAACTGTTCCGCCACGTGGAAGCTCTGGGACAGGAACCGCTGCACCTTGCGGGCGCGGCTGACCGTCAGCTTGTCCTCCTCGCTCAGTTCGTCCATGCCCATGATGGCGATGATGTCCTGCAGCTCCTTATAGCGCTGCAGCACCTTCTGGACGGCGCGGGCCACCTCATAGTGCTCCTGGCCCACCACGTCGGGGCTCAGGATGCGGCTGGTGGAATCCAGCGGGTCCACCGCCGGGTAGATGCCCTGGGACGAAATCTCACGGCTCAGAACGGTGGTGGCGTCCAGGTGGGTGAAGGTGGTGGCGGGGGCCGGGTCGGTCAGGTCGTCCGCAGGGACGTAGACCGCCTGGACCGACGTGATGGAACCCTTGCGGGTGGAGGTGATGCGCTCCTGCAGGGCGCCCATCTCGGTGGCCAGGGTGGGCTGATAGCCGACGGCCGAGGGCATGCGGCCCAGCAGAGCCGACACCTCACTGCCCGCCTGGGTGAAGCGGAAAATGTTGTCGATGAACAGCAGCACGTCCTGGTTCTTGACGTCGCGGAAGTATTCCGCCATGGTCAGGCCCGACAGGGCCACCCGCATACGGGCTCCCGGCGGCTCGTTCATCTGGCCGTAGACCAGGGCCGTCTTGTTGATGACGCCGCTCTCGGTCATTTCGCCGTACAGGTCGTTGCCCTCACGGGTGCGCTCGCCCACGCCGGTGAACACCGAATAGCCGTTGTGCTCGGTGGCGATGTTGTAGATCAGCTCCTGGATCAGAACCGTCTTGCCGACGCCGGCGCCGCCGAACAGGCCGATCTTGCCGCCCTTGGCGTAGGGGCAGATCAGGTCGACGACCTTGATGCCGGTCTCCAGGATCTCGGTGGTGGACTGCTGTTCCTCATAGCTGGGGGCGGGACGGTGGATGGGCAGCCAGGCCTCCGCCTCGGGGGCGGGCTTGTTGTCGATGGGCTGGCCCAGCAGGTTGAAGACTCGGCCCAGGCATCCCTCGCCCACCGGTACCTTGATGGGCTCGCCGGTGTCCACAGCCTCGGTCCCGCGGACCAGGCCGTCGGTGCTGCTCATGGCAATGCAGCGGGCCACATTGTCGCCGGTCAGCTGCGCCACCTCCACCACCAGCTTCTGGCCGTGGTTGTCGATCTCGATGGCGCTGAGCAGCTCCGGCAGCTCGTTATCCTTGAACCGGATATCCAGCACGGGGCCAATGACCTGGATCACCTTGCCGATATGTTTTTCGGACATAGGCTACAACTCCTTACTTTTACAATGAATCTTTACATTTCTGCGCCTGCCACGATCTCGGTGATTTCCTGGGTGATGGCGGCCTGACGGGCGCGGTTGTAATACAGATTGAGGTTTTCGATCATCTCGGACGCGTTCTTGGTGGCGGCGTCCATGGCGGTGCGGCGGGCGGCCAGCTCGCTGGCCACGCTCTCGCACAGTGCGCCGTAGACGGTGCCGGCCACATATTCGGGGATGATGGCCCGGAACACTTCCTCACAGCTGGGCTTATACAGGATCTGGCTGCGGCGGGCCTCCGCCTTCTGCTCCTCGGTGGGAGAGATGGTCAGGGGCAGCACCTCCACCACGCTGGCGGTCTGGGTCATCATGGAGTCAAAACGGGTGTAGCAGATCTTCACCGCGTCGTACTTCCCGTCCAAAAAGCCCCGGATGATCTGGCGCGACAGCTGGAAGCAGTCGCCCACCGACACGTCCGCCGCCGGCAGCACTTCCCGGGTGAACAGCTCCGCACCGTGGTGGGCGAAGTATTCCGCCGAGCGCTTGCCGATGGGCAGGATCAGGGGGTTTTCTTCCTGCTCGGCCGCCAGCTTGAAGATATTGGCGTTGTAGCCGCCGGCCAGGCCGCGGTCGCCTGCAATCACGATCAGCAGGGTCCGGCCGCTGCCCGCCTGCCGCCGCAGATAGCCCTTCTGGGCCCGGGGGTCGGCGGCGGCAATCTTGGTCAGGGTCTCATACAACGTCTCGAAATAGGGGCGGCTGTGTTCCACCCGCTCCTTCGCACGGCGCATTTTGGAGGAGGCCACCAGCTCCATCGCTTTGGTGATCTGCATGGTGCTTTCTACGCTTTTGATGCGCAGCTTAATGTCCTTCATGGAGCTTGCCATGCGCAACACGCCTCCTTCCTATCAATGTGCCTTGACGAACTCGCCGGTGAAGGCGGTGAGGATGGCCTTCAGCTTTTCCTCGGTGTCCTTGTCCAGGTTGCCGGTGGTGCGGACGGTCTCCATGACCGCGGCGCCCTCGGCGTTGTTGTCCAGGTACTCGTACAGGTCCCGCTCATAGGTGGACACGTCGGCCACCTTCACCTCGGTGAGGTAGTCGTGGATGGTGGCGTAGAGGATGGCCACCTGCTTTTCCACCGGCACGGGGGCCGAACGGTTCTGCTTCAGCACCTCCACGATGCGCTCGCCCTGGGCCAGGCGGGCCTTGGTGTCGGCGTCCAGGTCGGAGCCGAACTGGGCGAAGGACTGCAGCTCCCGGTACTGGGAGTAGATCAGCTTCAGGGTGCCGGCCACCTTCTTCATGGCCTTGATCTGGGCGTTGCCGCCCACACGGGAGACCGAAATGCCGGGGTTCACGGCCGGCATGACGCCGGAGTGGAACAGCTCGGTTTCCAGGAAGATCTGGCCGTCGGTGATGGAGATGACGTTGGTGGGAATGTAGGCGGACACGTCGCCCGCCTGGGTCTCGATGATGGGCAGGGCCGTCAGGCTGCCGCCGCCCTTGGCGTCGGACAGTTTGGCGGCGCGCTCCAGCAGACGGCTGTGGAGGTAGAAGACGTCGCCGGGGTAGGCCTCACGTCCCGGGGGACGCCGGATCAGCAGGGACAGGGCGCGGTAGGCCACTGCGTGCTTGGACAGGTCATCGTAGATGATGAGGGCGTGCTTGCCCTTGTTCATGAAGTATTCGCCCATGGCGCAGCCGGAATAGGGGGCGATATACTGCAGGGGGCTCAGCTCGCTGGCGGTGGCCGACACCACGATGGTGTAGCTCATGGCCCCGGCCTCGGTGAGGCTCTGGACCAGGTTGGCCACGGTGGAGCGCTTCTGGCCGATGGCCACGTAGATGCAGATGACGTCCTTGCCCTTCTGGTTGATGATGGTATCGGCGGCGATGGTGGTCTTGCCGGTCTGGCGGTCGCCGATGATCAGCTCGCGCTGGCCGCGGCCGATGGGGATCATGGAGTCGATGGCCTTGATGCCGGTCTGGAGGGGTTCCTTGACCGGCTGGCGGTCGATGATGCCGGGGGCGGGGCTCTCGATGGGACGGTATTCGGCGGCCTCAATGGGGCCGGCGCCGTCGATGGGCTGGCCCAGGGCGTTGACCACGCGGCCAATCATCCCCTCGCCCACCGGCACCGAAACCACCTTGCCGGTGCGCTTGACGGTGCCGCCTTCCTTGATGCCCACATCCGAGCCCAGAAGCACGATGGAAACCGTGTTCTCCTCCAGGTTCTGGGCCATGCCATACTCGCCGTTCTCAAACAGCAGCAGCTCGCCGGCCATGCACTTCTCCAGGCCGCTGGCATGGGCGATGCCGTCGCCCACCATGATGACCGTGCCGATCTCGCTCTGCTCGATGACGGTCTCATAGTGTTTGATCTGGGCGCGAATGATCTTTGATATCTCCTCAGGCTTCAGTTGCATTGTTGTCTGTTCACCACTCAATTCTTTGTGATTTTCAGGGTGGAAGGTCTTGTCACAGGGCGGCGGAGGCGATGCTGGTGCGCAGGCCGGCCAGGCGGTTCTTCACCGTGCCGTCCAGCTCGGTGCCGTCCATGTCCAGCCGGATGCCGCCCAGCACCCCCGGGTCAACCCTGCATTGCAGGTCGATGGTTTTGCCGGTGACCGCCTCCAGCTTCTGGCGCAGGCGGGCGGCCTGGTCCGCAGTGAGGGCCACGGCCGAAACCGCGGTGGCCTCCAGAATCCCGTGGGCGGCGTTGTACCGCAGGCGGTAGGCCCGGGCACAGTCGCCCAGCTGCCGCAGCTGGCCCCGCTCGCACAGGATCTTCAAAAAGTTCAGCAGATAGGGGTGGACCTCCCCCCGCAGCGCCTCATCCAGCAGGCCGCAGCGCTCCTTTTTGGGGAGGCTGGGGGTGCTGAGCAGGCGCAGGTAGTCGGGGTTTTCCACCAGCAGAGCCCGGCACTGGTCCAGCTCGGTCAGGATGCGTTCGTCCGCCCCCTCCTCTGCCGCCAGCTCATACAGGCTGCCGCCGTACATTTTTGCGAACTCGGTCATGATGCTTCACCCACGTTCTGGATAAATTCGTCGATGAGGGCCTTGTGGTCGGCCTCCCGGATCTCGCGCTCCACCACTTTGGAGGCGATCTCGATGGCCATGCCGCCGATCTCATCCTTGACCTCATTCACAGCCTTGCGGCGCTCCTGGGCGATGTCGGCCTCCGCCTTCTGCTTGAGGGCGGCAGCCTGGGTGCGGGCCTCGTTCAGCATCTCTTCGCTGCGGGCGGCGGCGGTCTTCTGGGCAGCGGCCACAATCTGGTTGGCCTCGGCGCGGGCCGAACGCATATTCGCCTCGTACTCCGCCTTCATGGCCTCGGCCTCGGCCCGCAGCTGGCGGGCCTCCTCAATCTGGCTGTCGGCCTTGGCCTTGCGCTGGGCAATCACCTTGCGCACAGGCTCCAGCAGCAGCTTTTTGAAGATGAAAAGTTGGATCATCAGGTTGCAGATCTGCGCCAGAAAGGTCCACCCGTCCAGCGTAATCAATGCATTATACATCCGCGTTTCCCTCCTTTCCGTTGGATGTGTCCGTAAGAGAAACGCTTACTTCAGGTAGTTCATGAACATGCCGGGGGCCAGGAAGATCAGCAGCAGGCCGGTGACGAAGCCGTAAATACCGGTGGTCTCGGCCAGAGCGACGCCCAGGATCAGGGTGCTGGTGACTTCGCTCTTGCACTCGGGCTGACGGCCGACGGCCTCACAGGCAGCAGCGGCGGCGTTGCCTTCGCCGATACCAGGGCCGATGCCGGCGATCAGCGCGCAGCCGGCGCCGATGCCGCAGCCTGCCAGAGCGATACCACGGGCCAGAAATTGAAAGTCAGTCATAGTTGTTGTCCTCCTAAAAATTGTTTGGGGCGGCAAGGATCAAACTCAGTCCTCGCCGGCGGCCTGTTTGATAAAGATGGTGGTCAGGGTGCAGAAGATGAAGGCCTGAATGCAGCCGCCGAACCAGTCGAAATACAGGCCCGTAAAGGCCGGGATGCCGATCTGGAACAGCTGCAGCTGGCTGAGGATGCCCGGCAGGGCGCCGAACACCACATGGCTCAGGCTGGCCAGTGCCCAGTACAGCAGGGTGGAGATAACTGTGCCGGACAGGATGTTGCCGAAGTGACGGCAGGCCATGCTGACGGGGGTGGCCAGCTCCGAGATGACGTTGATGGGGGCCATCAGGAAGATGGGGTCCAGGTACCCGCGCAGGTAGCCCAGGATGCCGCTGGCCTTGATCTTGTGGTAGGTAATCAGGATAAACACCACCACGGCCCAGGCCAGCTCGGTGTTCAGGTCGGCGGTGGGGCTCCAGAAGCCCAGGACGCTGATGAGGTTGCATCCCACGCTCAAAGCGAAGATGGCGCCCACCAGAGGGATATACTGGTTGAAGTGATAACCCATGTTGTCGTGGACGAACTGTTCCAGCCGCTCCACCACCAGCTCAGCCACCGCCTGACGCTTGGAGACGTTCTCCAGCTGGAGGTTATGTCCCAGCCAGAACGCCAGCCCCGACAGCAGGGCCATGACGATCCAGGTCATCACCAGGGTCTGGGAAATCTTGAAATCCCCCAGGACCGGGATATTGGTGTGGATGGTAAAGAGGATTTTTGCGCCGTTCAGTTCCATTGTTCAGGTTTCACCCCCTTTGACGCCGGGGTCGTCGGCAGGCTGGGCCTCGCCGTCGGGGTCATCCACCGAGACCTCGGGCTGCGGGCGGGGCTTTGCGGGCTGATACTTGCCGGTTATTTGCAGGTAGTAGATGGTGATGCGGGGGAAAAACAGCGGCAGCACGCTGGCGAAGGGCTGGAACCAGGGCGACGCGATGGCGATGACCACCCACACGGCCTGGACCAGCATACGGACGTTGTAGGAGACCTTGAGCATCATTTTGCGGCGGTCCTCGTGCTTCTCGTCCACGACTTTCTGGACCATCAGGCAGATGCCGGCAAAATTGCCCACCGCCACCGCCGCGCCAATGATCCCGCCCAGCACCACCGTGCTGTCGAAGGGGACCCAGTTCACCACGTGGAACGCTGCGAACAGCACCCACATGGCGGCGGTGCACAGGGCGGTTCCCCCTGTGATGCGTTTCAGTTCCTTTTTGGATTCCGGCTGCAGTTTCATGATGAAAGCAGACCTCCTGTCACAATGATTGGGGCCGCGGCGGCAAATTATTCGTGATGATTGAAGCCGACGCGGCGATTCTGGTCTTTTTGGGCGCGGCGCAGCCGGCCCCGGGCAAACACCCAAAAGTTCTGCCCGCCGGCCGCCAGGCCCAGCAAAACCGCCGGCAGATACAGCCACATGGGCCAGCCCCACCGGGTCACGGCCCACCAGCAGCCACCCAGGCACATGACCAGGGGCAGCAGCATGGTCAGGCCCAGCTGGGTGAGCCAGACCAGATCTTCCAGCACTTTGTACAGACCTTTCAACTGCGTTTTCTCCTCTCTGAGACCGGCCCGGAAAGGCTTTCCAGCCCGAGGGCATCTCATTCAGAGTATAAACCAAAGCGCTCAAAAATGCAACCTCTTTTCCCCGAAAATGTAGTAAACAGTCACAGTTTCACCGTCTTTTTCAAGAAAACCGCTGCATCGCGGTTTTCAAGTTCGGGGCGGGATGGACACATGGACAGAAGGTGCCGGAGGGTGGAAAGGGTGAAATATACCGTTGCGGAGGCCGCGTTTAGAGCAGAAAATTTGGGCAACGGCAACCCGGAGGAGGGAGGGGTGGTTTTCTTGCGCTTTGCCGCTCTGCCTTTAACACTCTGTCTCTTTTCCTTTTTGTCCGCTGCGCTAGGCCCAGAGGGGGAGGGAGGGGGTTTCGACTCCCCCTCCCTACCCCCTCTGGACTCCCTACCCACCCTAACGACCAGGGGAGAC
>NZ_NFLL01000034.1 GCF_002160895.1 Faecalibacterium sp. An122
CCAATCCCAGCGGAAGTGTCTTAAAAGTATGGAAAAGTTATCCCGAATCTTTTTATAAAAAGCTGGTGAATAAGCGGTTTTTTCTGAAGATTCGGGATAATCCAACTTTCGGTATAACCAGTCTTATCCCGAATTCGGGATAATACTGGCAAGCGATGCCTGTGGCTATCCAGATAGCCCCACGCGCTTGTTGAGGGAAGTCCCCCAAGCCCCCTTGGAACACAGATTTTCAATCTGTGGCTGCGCGTTCTTGTGAACGCTTTTGACTGCGACCAGCTCACCGCTGGCCGTGGTCTTTTTCTTTCTGTTGCGGCTCGGTCTGCTCCATCGCCAGGACCCGATCCACGTTATTCTTGACCGTCAGCAGCTCCCGCATGGTGGCGCGGGCCTGCCGGTACTCACCGTAAGCCTTTTTCTTGTCCGCCAGTAGCTGGGCGTACTCGGTCTGAAGCTCCTTGATGGTGGGCAGCTTCTTCACATTCAGCTCGTTGAAGGCTTCCTTGGCGGCCTGGTGCAGCAAGATTTCCTCCTCATGCTCCTGCCGGAATTTCTTTGAATACCCGGCCTTGCGGTAGGCCACATAGGTCTCGCGGGTCTTGGCGTAGTTGACGATGTGGGTGCGCAGCACGGCAATCTCGGCCATGCGCTTCTCAGCGGCCTTGATCTGATCGGACAGCGCATTATAGCGGGCCGTCGCCTCTGCTGTTTTGGTTTCCAAATCGGCATAATCCAGCAGCCCATGTTCGGACAGGTAGTTGAGGGTCTGTGCCATCTGCTTGAGGTTGAACACCTTGGCCCAGCGGGCGTACCCGGCACCTTTTCCGGCCTGGAGTTTTGCCTGGATGTCCACCAGCAGATTGACCTTCGGCGGAGCGGCCTGCGGGACGGCTTGCTTGCGGGGCATATGTTCTTTCTGGCCGGAGAGGACCGCCAACAGATCGTCCAGCGTGTAGCCGTCCCCCAGCCGGTCAAAGCGGACATTGTTGCCCCAGCCCTCCGCGCCGATGGAGATGTTTTTTCCGCGCCGGTGAACGGTGAAGCCGTCCTGTTCCAACAGGCGCAGCAGCTCCTCCAGGCTGGCCGGTTTCTGCGCCAGTGCCCGGTCAATGGCCTGACGCAGCTGCTCCTTGTGGGAGGGCTTCGCCGCGTCACCCAGCCACTTGTTGTAGCTCTGGCCGCGCCGCTTGGGAGCCTCCACAATGGAGTAACCGTTCTCAACGCAGATGGTATCGCTCAGACGGTGGACGGCGCGGGTGCTGCCCCAAAAGTTGCGGAACTTGCGGTCACACTCCAGCGTGGTGGAGTTCCATATAATATGGTTGTGGACGTGAGCCTTGTCAATGTGGGTGCAGACGATGAAAGCGTGCTTGTCCTTGGTAAATCGCCGGGCCAGCTCTACGCCCAACCGGTTGGCTTCCTCCGGCGTGATCTCGCCCGGCACAAAGGACTGCCGCAGGTGGTAGGCAATCACATCGTCCGCACCGCGCACCCGGCCGGTGCGGGCGGCGTAGGTCTGCTTGTCCAGCAGGAACTGCGCATCGGCCACGCGGCTGTCACACTGGTAGCTGGTGATGAGCCTGCCGTGGTCGGTCTTTTCTGGATTTTTTACATAACCAATGATATCGCTGATCGCCTTGCCGACCGTGCGGCCCTTGCCGGTGTGCAGCGGTATAATGCGGGTGGTGGCCATGTGGGGTCCGCCTCCTTTCCAAAAAATAAGCGGCCTGCTTATCACAGACCGCATCGGTTTACTCTATATCAGTTTCCTCGTCCATATAAAAATCGAAATCTTCCTCAAAGTCATCTTCCAATTCATCCAGTTCTATCCTGGGCGGGAACCGCATTTCATATTGTTCCGTCGCCAAGGTCCGCACGGCATCCCGCCGGTCTTTCATCCGTTTCTTCAACCACGAAAGCTGTTCTTTGGATAATCGCCAGGGAAGGTTGACCAGCCGGGTAAGTGCCATTTCTTCCGCCTGCTTTTCTGGCGGGAGGGCGGCGCAGGTTTTACAAATGTGCGCGGCGTGACCCTTGCCGGAAAACTTTTCGTTTGCCTTATACTCGCCACAGACCTTGCAGTAGTGTCCACGCTTTTTCATGCCGTGCCCTCGCAACGAGCGAACAGCTGACGGACCGCAGCCATGACCGTATTCCAGCCAAGGTCGGACGCATAGGAAAACTTTTTCTGATAGGCCACCCACAGGTCCTGCATGACCGGGCTGGCCTCCACTTCATCAAAGACTTCGGCGGCCTCGGCCAGATGGCGCTCGGTGCCGCGCTTGTGGGCTGTCGCCAGAAGCGCGTCATGGAGAACGTGCGGGTCCAGAGTGCTGCCATAGAGTTGTTGCAGGATGGCGATGTCGTAAAAATCTCTCATACGGGTGTTGGTCGTGGTCCGGGTGATGATGGTTTCCAGCTTTTCGGCCAGCACGGTCTCCAGGTTATAGGCCCAAACGTCGATGGAACGGTCCTCCAGCATGAGCTTGAAGCTGTACCGCACCTCTTTAGGGGTGATGGCGTCGCCGGTAGAAATGTCGATTTTCAGCGGGGTGCGCACCCCGTCAAAGAGCGTTGTCATCGTCACCCGAATGCCGGGATATTCCGCTTCATCCATGATTTCCGAAATGCTTTTCACCTGGAAGGTAACGCCGTCGTCAATGGGAACGGCGATGATCTCGGCCATCATGTTCTCCACATCCTCCACGCTGACGTTGGCCCCCTTGACCGTTGCGTCCAGGTCCATCGTGGAGCGGGCGTCCAGACCGACCATCGCGGCCACCAGCATACCACCCTTGAGGATGAACTTGTCCCGGTATGAGGAAAGAGAAATACGTTCAAGAAAACGCTCCATCATATAGTTGCGCATCAAAACCTGCGCATCCGCAGCATTTTTCTTTGACAGGTTACGGATCAAATCTTTCAGCTGTCTGGCTGTCTTTATCATAGCAGTACCTCCAAATACTGGCGTAAAATCTTCTCGACCCGGAACAGCTTGGCATAGCGCACCAGCGTCCGCAGGTCCTTATCTTTCCGGCGAGCATACGCTTTCAAAGCGTCCTGGAATGTCTGCATCTCGATATGGCTCCGGCTGCGCAGCACATCGCAGATCGTCCGTTCCATATCATATACCGGCACATCGTGACCGAAGGGGGTCTGCGCGGTTGTCAGGCCGACCTCATGCAGCTCCGCCTTGATGGTAAAGACCTGAACGCCCTCGTCCTTGAGCCGGGTCGGATTGTAGCCCGTCTTGACCGTAATGGAATAGGCCAGCGGCTCCCGGTCGGTCAGGTCATGGAAAAACAGCGCCGTTTCATGGGAAAAAACTGCCTGCGGACAGCGAAGATGCAGCAGATACATGGCGTCCACCCAGGCGTCTTTGGAAAGATAAATCCCATGCGCCGCCTGTTCCAGCCCACGAGACTGCACGAATTGATAAAAAACAGGTTTTGAGATCCCGGCCGCGAGGACCTGCCCGGTGCGCAGCATCCCATCCTGACGTTCCATCAGCTGGTCCAGCTGTTGAAATTGGCTCACGTTCTTCACCTTCCTTTCATGCTAATATTATACGCAAAATTAGCACGAAAGTAAAGTCAAAAAATTGCCGGGCACTCACTCCCGGCAATTCTTCGCTTCCTATTCAGCCATACACCGCGTCCTGGATCGCATACCGCAGGTCCTGTACCTTGCCCACCAGCCAGACGGCGGCCATCGGCAGGCCCAGCGGGCTGACCAGGAAGGCGATCACCAGCAGGATTACGCCGTTTTGCGGCGAGTAGGTCACAAGCACCGCGATCCCCAGCAGCGCCACCACCGTGGAGACCAGGCCGAAGATGAAGCTGGACACATACAGCAGCCAGAAGCACAGCCAGGTGAACAGCGTCAGCGCCAGCACCACCGGCACGGCAAGGATTTTCAGCCCCAATTTCAAAATAAACAGCACCGCTCTCATTTCAGCGCCTCCTTCCGCCAGTCCAGGTAGGGCTGGCACAGTTCTTTCACGGCTTTTTCATCGGCTTCTGTAACTTCCCGGCGGCCTTTCGTCCGGCGGAGCAATTCAAAGTCCTGGTAATCCGTGAGCAACAGGTCAAACAGTTCCTCCGGGATTCGGCAGAGGATACCGTCCACACAGTAGCGGGAATCCTTGTTCCAAGTCAATCGGACATAGCCGCGTTTACAAGGGAGAACTTCTTCCTCCGGGTCGTGCAGCAGGTACTCATGAAAAATCTCCAAGACGTTTTCAAACGTCAACATCAGCCATCACCTCGTTTCTGACTCCATTATCAATCACACCCCACCAAAACGCAACGATACGGGCAAAGAAAAAAAAGAGGGAGGCCCGGCGATGCAGTCTGCACGCGCCGGACCTCCCTCACAGCCGGGGCGTATGCCCCTGTCACGACAGCTTTGCCAGCTGGGTCAATACCTGATGCACCCCATCCCACAAAGCCTCCTGCCTCCGGGATATATCCTCCAGGTCGGCGTCGTAAATGCGCCCGGTTTCATGCGCACGGCGGGCCAGCTGGTTTAAGTTGTTGCTGGAATAGCGCATCAGGGACACCAACTCCTTCAGCTCCGGCAGTTCCAGGCGCACCACATAACCGTCCAAGGCCATCTTGCGCAGGTAGGCTTCCCGGTTCGTTGTTCCCAGCTGGGCCATCTTCTGTTCGATCAACGCCAGTTCTTCCGGCGAGACCCGGAAGTTCAGCTGCACCTCCCGCTTGCGCTTGGGGGCGCTCATCGCTCCGGCTCCTTTTTCTTATAGATGGGGGATTTTTTCTCCGGCTTTTCAGCGGGGCGCGGCTCCTGTTTCAGCTGGCGGCGGACCGAGGGGCGGCGCTGGCGCAGCTCTTTGGAACGGTCCTCGCTGGCCAAGATGGTGACATAGGTGCCGGGCAGTTCCTTCATGCCGGTGATCGCCAGACTGCGGAACGGCAGCAGCGTCATCAGCTGGTCATGGGCCTGGGTGCCTGCGCGGGCCAGAAAGTCTGGCGAAACGCGGGCCATGTAGTGGGTGCCGTGGGGGCTGTTGGGTGTACCCGGCGCACGAAGCTCCTGCAAAAGCCGGGCGGCCTCGGCACGGATTTCCTCCGGCGTCAGCGGCTGGAGCCGCAGATAATCCTGCCGCGCCTGGCTCAAGAACAGATCGACCAGGCCGGAGTGGCTGTCCACCACAAAGTCCAGGTTGCGTTCGCCGCCAAAGCCGTCCGGGTTGGGCGGGATGTCCACCGTCCTGGCCCACGCCTTGTTGGCCGGGCTGAAACGCTCATCCCACTCTTTCTGCTGCACGGTATTTGCCAGCACATAGAGGATGCGGGTGTAGCCGAACTGCTCGATCACCTGGGGTACCGCGTCCTTGTCCAGCCGGTTGTCCCGGTAATGTTCCGAAATGGCCGCCTCGATGGCCTCCTTGCAGGCGATGTTGGCGCGGCGGGACGCCCGGTACAAATCCAGGTCGCCCTGTTCGCGGGCATAGGCGGCGTCGTGGCGGTAGAGCGGCAGTTCCCGCTGGGCGTCCAGCGCCGCATCGGCCCGCTGCTCGATGCTGTCCCGCACCACATCCATGTAGGAAGTCTCCCGGTCAGAAAACTCCTTGTAGACATCGGCCAGCGGGGACGACGACGCCAGCAGCGCGGCGGCCCGGCTTTGGGGCAGATCCAGCTCCTCCATCGCCATCAGGATGTCCTCCCGGACCGTGTACTCATAGGTATGCTTTAGAATTTCCTCCGGGGGCTGGCTTTTCAGCCAGTCCCGGAACTTGTCCTGTTCGGCGGCCATCTTCTCATAGAGGGCCGTGTTTTTGTCGGTATTCATGTTATCGCACCTCCTGTTCGTGGTGTTTGGGTTTCTTTTCGGGGCAGCGCGGCGGCACCGGGCGTTTCAGACCCTCCAGCACCGAGGGGCGGCTGCTCTTGGCAAGCACCGCCTCCGGCGCAGGGCGGCCCCGGCCGTCCATGTTCAGCAGTACATCCAGCTCGGCCAGCCGGGCGGATTTGTCCCGCAGCTCCTGCTCCTGTGGGAAGGGCTTACCCACCTCTGCCTTGGCGGCGGCCTGCTGCTGGTAGAGGTTGTCCAGCTGGTTCTTCACCGCTTCCAGCCGCTGGGGCATCTGACTGAGCGCATTGTCGATACGGGTTAGATTTCCACGGGGGTCTGTGCCCAGCGTCGCCCGGTGGGTCATCTGGCCTTTCAGCAGGAGCATATACTCCTGCCGGAAAGCGTCAAACGACACCGACATAGTGAAGCCCCGGTAACTGCCCACCGGCACCGGGTCGGCCCCTTTGACCTCCTTGCAGGCGTCCAGCAGCGCCGCACCGGCGTTCTCCTTGTCGGTGAGGGTGTCGCCACGGACTTCCATCCCGGCAAAGCCGTCCTCCGGGTGAGGATGAGCGGCCAGGGTCGCCATATCCGCTTCCAGCCCGGCGATAAAGCCCTTGTTTTTCTCGATCTCCTCCGGGAAGGTTTTGAGCAGCTGGTCCTCCAGGCGGTACTGCTTGCTCTGGTGGTCGGCCTTCATCAGCTTTAACCGCGCCACGTCCACATCCAGGTCCATGCGTTCCTTGATGCGCGGGTCCCCGGCGCACAGCGCCTTGATCTCGGCAAAGGACAGCGCGGTTTCGTCCACATCGTCGCAGCTTCGCACCGGCGATTTGGAGGTCATAATCTGGCTGATGAATTTCTGTTTGTTTTCCACCGTCTGCCAGAGGTAGGCGTCAAACGTCCCCTCAGTGACATAGCGGTACACATGGACAGTCTCGTTCTGGTTGCCTTGGCGCTCAATGCGGCCCTTTCGCTGGGCCAGGTCGCCGGGCCGCCACGGGCAGTCCAGGTCATGCAGCGCCACCAGGCGATCCTGCACGTTGGTGCCTGCACCCATCTTGGCCGTGCTGCCCAGCAGGACGCGCACCTGGCCGGTGCGGACCTTGGAGAACAGCTCCTTTTTGCGCACCTCGGTGTTGGCCTCATGGATAAAGGCAATCTGCTCGGCGGGCACACCTTTAGCGATGAGCTTCTGCCGGATGTCCTCGTAGACCGTAAAGGCCGGTTCCGGCTCGTCCAGCGGCACCGCGTCCTCCAAAGCGTGGAGGGTCGGGTTGTCCAGCGCCTTCGCTACCTTTTTGGCAGGCCGGGCCTGGGGCGTGGAGATGTCGCAGAACACCAGCTGGGTCAGCTTGTCGGCCTCGCCGTCCCGCCAAATCTGCATGATATTGTCCACGCATTGATTGACCTTGGTGCCCGGCTCATCCGGCAGCAGCTGGTTGATGATCCGTTGGTCCAGCCCCAGCTTGCGCCCGTCGCTGGTGATCTTGAGCATATTGTCCTGGGACGGGTCCACCGTGCCGCTGTGTACCAGGGAAGCGCGTTCCGAGAGCGCCTTCACCATTTCCTGCTGCTGTTCGGTGGGCTGGGCCACGATGTTGTGATATTCTACCTCCGGGGTGGGAAGATGGAGCTGGTCGGCGGTCTTGATGTCTGCCACCTCTTTGAACAGGTTCATCAGCTCCGGCAGGTTGAAGAACTTGGAGAAGCGGGTCCGCGCCCGGTAGCCGGTCCCTTCCGGGGCAAGCTCCAAAGCGGTCACTGTCTCCCCGAAGCGGCTGGCCCAGCAGTCAAAGTGCGCCATGCCCAGCTCTTGCAGCCGGTCATATTGGAGATACCGCTGCATGGTGTAAAGCTCGGTCATGCTGTTGGAAACCGGCGTGCCGGTGGCAAAAACTACACCGCGCCCGCCTGTGATTTCATCCATGTACCGGCACTTGGCAAACATATCGCTGGATTTCTGCGCGTCCGTAGTGGAAAGGCCCGCCACATTCCGCATTTTTGTATAGAGGAACAGGTTTTTATAATTGTGCGCCTCGTCCACAAAGAGCCGGTCCACGCCCAGCTGTTCAAACGTCACCACATCGTCCTTGCGGTCCTCGGCTTGCAGCTTTTCCAGCCGCGCCTCCAAAGACTTTTTCGTGCGTTCCAGCTGCTTGACGGTGAACCGTTCCCCGCCGCTGGCCTCCACCTCGGCGATACCCTCGGTGATTTCCCAAATCTGCTCATGCAGCAGCCGCTCCTGGCGTTCCTTGCTGATGGGGATTTTCTCGAACTGGGAGTGACCCATGATGATGGCGTCGTAGTCGCCGGTGGCAATACGGGCACAGAACTTCTTGCGGTTGTGCTTCTCGAAGTCCTTTTTGGTTGTCACCAGGATGTTCGCGGACGGGTACAGACGCAGGAACTCCGAAGCCCACTGTTCGGTCAGGTGGTTGGGCACCACGAATAAGCTCTTTTGGCACAGCCCCAGCCGTTTGGCCTCCATCGCGGCCCCTACCATTTCAAACGTCTTGCCCGCGCCCACCTCATGGGCCAACAGCGTGTTGCCGCCGTACAGCACATGGGCGATGGCGTTTTTCTGGTGTTCCCGCAGGGTGATGGCCGGGTTCATGCCGCCAAAAACAATGTGGCTGCCATCATATTCGCGGGGGCGGGTGGCGTTCATTTCCTCATTGTACTGGCGCACCAGCGCCTGCCGACGTTCCGGGTCGCGCCAAATCCAGTCGCGGAAAGCATCCCGGATGGCCTGCTGCTTTTGGGCGGCCAGGGTGGTTTCCTTGGCGTTCAGCACCCGGCGTTCCTTGCCGTCCGCGTCCTCCACGGTGTCGTAGATACGCACATCCCGCAGATTGAGGGAATCTTCGAGGATTTTATAGGCGTTGGCGCGGCTGGTCCCGTAGGTCGAATAGGCGGCCACGTTGTTTTGCCCCACGACATTTTTGCCGGAGATCTGCCATTCCGCCGTAAAGGGGGTGTAGTGGACTTCAATGCTGCGCTGGAGGTAAAAAGGCGTGTCGAAGGTCTCGTACATGAATTGCTGGATGTACTCCTTGTCGATCCACGTCGCACCCAACCGCACCTCGATCTCGGAAGCGTCCAGGTCTTTGGGCTGGGCAGCGGTCAGGGCCTCCACGTTGACCGCAAAGGCCGGGTCCTGCTCCGCCGCCCGCTGGGCCTGGCGCAGCTTCCGGCGCACGTTGCCGGAGAGGTATTCATCGGCGGTCACATAATGGGGCGTTCCGTCCGGCTCAGTCTGGCCCGGTACACGGAAGATGACACCGCGCAGCTCGTCAGCCAATTCTTCGCCGGTTTTGCCGGTGAGCTGTTCCATGTAGGCCATATCCACGCAGGCTTTTTCAGAAATGGAGACCGCCAGGGCCTCGGAGGCGGTGTCTACGGTGGTGACGGCCTCATGTGGCTTGATCGTGCGTTTGGTGAACATATCTGCCTTGCGCTCCAACCGGCCATCCTCGTCCAGCACCTCCAGGGCACAGAGCAGGTAATAGCTGCTGTCATCGGCAAAGGCCAGCCGGTTCGCCCGGTCATTGATAAGTCCGTACTTGGCGGAAAAATCGTCATAGCGGCGGTTCAGTTCGGCTATCTGCGCCCGGATGTCGGCATCCGGCGCGGCGGCGTCCATCTCCAGGTCGATGAGCCGCTGCACACAATCCCGCAGCCCCACCAGCCCTTTGACGCGGGCCTCGGCGGTGGCGTTCAGGTCGGGGCGCACCATGCGGCTGTTTTCCCGGAAGTACACCGCGCCGTCCACCACCGTGTAGGAGTAGTTCTTCACATTGGGGTCAGCCGGGAGGGATTCGTCGATGTCCTCGCCCTCGCCCAGCTCCGGCAGCGCGGCCTCCTGGTAGGTGCCGCGAATGTACTTCACGGCATCGTGCAGCTGATCGGCCAGCTCCAGCCCCTCGATGGGGGCCACGGTGTAATCCTGTTTGCCGTATTGGGTGCTTTCGGCGGTGGGCCGCCCCAGCACCATCTCCGGGTGATCCAGAAAATACTGGTTGACCGTGAAGCCTTCCTCGGTCCGGCCGGTTTGGGTCCAGTCCGGGGCGATGTCCAGCGGGCGGTCCCGCTTTTGCAGAAACAGGATGTCGGACACCACATCGGTCCCGGCATTGGCGCGGAAAGCGTTGTTGGGCAGGCGGATCGCCCCCAGCAGCTCGGCCCGCTGGGCCAGATACCGGCGCACGGTGGAATCCTTGGCGTCCATTGTGTAGCGGCTGGTGACAAAGGCCACCACGCCGCCGGGGCGCACCTGGTCCAGCGCCTTGGCAAAAAAGTAGTTGTGGATGTTGAAGCCCAGCTTGTTGTAGGCTTTGTCGTTCACCTGGTACTGGCCGAAAGGGACGTTACCGATGGCAAGGTCATAGAAGTCCCGCCGGTCGGTGGTCTCAAAGCCCGCCACGGTGATGTTAGCCTTGGGGTAGAGCTGCTGGGCAATCCGCCCGCTGATGGAATCCAGCTCCACGCCGTACAGCCTGCTCCCGGCCATGCTCTCCGGCAGCATCCCGAAGAAATTACCCACGCCGCAGGACGGTTCCAGAATGTTGCCGGTGCGGAAGCCCATCTGCTCCACGGCCTCATAGATGGCGCGGATGACGGTGGGGCTGGTATAGTGGGCGTTGAGGGTGGAGGCCCGCGCCGCAGCGTATTTCTCTGGGGTCAGCAGTTCTTTCAGTTCCGAATACTCGGCATCCCACGCGGGTTTGTCCGGGTCAAAGGCATCCGCCACGCCGCCCCAGCCCACATAGCGGGACAATACCTCCTGCTGTTCCGGCGTGGCCTGCCCGGTGGTCTCTTCCAGATATTTCAGCAGCTTGATCGCCGCCACATTGGCCTGGTACTTGGCCTTGGGGCCGCCCTCGCCCAGATGGTCGTCGGTGATGCGGAAGTTCTCGGCGTTGCGGCGCAGGTTGTCCCGGTACTCCTGATAGGCCGCCTGTTCGGCTGCCCTCTGGTTGGGGAAAGTCTGCCACTCACCGTTCACCGGGATGGCGACCGGGTGATCCGGCTTTTCCTCCGGCTGCGTGTCCGGCGTCGGTTCAGGCGGCGTGGGTTCCGGCCGGTCAACGTGCAGCCGTTCCACCACCACGTCATAGGGAAGTCCGTTTTTGTCACCGGGGTAGACGGCCACCGTCTCGGAGTGGAACGCCGGTGCCTCAGCAGCTTCTTCAATGGGCTTGGCGGTTTCGGCAGGTTCTTCCACGGCGGCAGGGGCTTCCATATACGGTTCATCCTGCTCCTGCACAAAGCCGTCCAGCTGGCGGGCATATAGCCCGCGCAGCAGCGGTGCAACCTCATCCCAGCGGAAGAACAGCATGGCCAGTCGCTTCTCGTCCGCGTCCAGCACTTCCAGCTCGATGCCTTCGGGTATGGTTCGGTAGTCGGCGGTATCGCCGGTCTCCAGCTCCATCGTCTCGATGATGTCAGGATAGGCCCGGCTCAGCCACAGGGCGACCTCCCGGTTGCTCTTGCCGGTGCGCAGCAGTTCGGAAAGCTCCGCCTTGTTCGGCGCGCCGATCAGGCCGTGGGCCAGCACGTCCCGCAGGTCCTGGTCCGCCGTGTCAGGGTTGACGGGCAGGAACTCGGTGTAGAAGTCGTTGCGGTTGTCTGCCCGCAAAAGCTGCTCGAACCGCTCCCGGCTCTCGACCCGGTAGATGGGATAGCTCATGCCGGTGGGCAGCAGCTGCACCGTATCCTCCCGCAGTTCGGTAATTTGATGGGCGCGGTCATCCAGATAGACGGTATTGCCCACATTGTAAACCGGGGCGGACGGATCGTAGGCGGTGCGCTCCGGGATGGTGCCCCGGATGGCGGCATATTCCTCGTCCGACACCGTGATGTCGATCTCATGGGTGGGTTCGCCGCTGCCAATGGTGAGGGTGTCGCCCTCGCGGGTGACGGGCTGGCCGGATAAGTCCGGCACAGGCGGCTTTGCCGCTGCCTCAGCCTGTTCCTCGGTTGCGACGGCCTCCACATCCCGCATGACCTGCCGGATGAATGGATCACTGTCCAGCTTTTCCGGGTCCACCACCTGGCCGTTCACGATGCCGCGCTCGGCCAGGGCCTCCCGGATGGCGATGGAGTCGATGTTGTCAAATCGGTCCTGCTCCGCCTCGGTGTAGAACCGATCTTCCTTGATGAGCTGGACGATCCGGCGCTGCACCTTGGGCCAGGGCACGTCGCCCGCCGCGCCGTCCACCGTCACAGGCAGGGCCGGGAGATCATCGCCGTACTCCTGCCGCAGCCAGGCGGCGGTATCCTTTTCACGGGCATGGTCCTTCATGTAGCGGACAACCGCGTGCTTACTTTCAATATTGCCGTTCCATTCCTGGATGGCGGCGTCGATCTCCGCCTGGGTCAGCGCCCGGCGCACAGGTTCCGCCTGCGCAGCGGGTTTGGGCATAGAAAAAGCAGAGGGCGTTTTCACACTCTCTGCTTCGTCGATTTTATGGATTTGTTCCGCTTCGGAGAGGAACAGGTTTAAGGTCAGCTGTTGATAAGTTCCGCCAGCAGGATCTCCTCCGCCTGGGCCTTGCAGGTGTTCATCAGGCCCACCCACTGCATGGGGTCGCTGGCTTTCAGCTGCTCCGTCGCGCCCGCTGCCTCCGCCAGCCGGGGCATCATCTGCTCCAGACGGCTGTTCGCGGTCTCGTCGATCTCCCGAAGGTGCGGGTACAGCTTCTCGCTCATCAGCAGCTGGTTGTAGAGGATGGGCCGGTGTTCCTTCAGGTACGCTTTGCGCATCCTGCCGTACTTGCCCAGGGGCTTCTCCGGCTGTTCGGACAGCTTCAGGTCGGGGATCAGGTAATCGCCGTTCCTCGTGTAAGTCAGGTTGTTTTCCATGTGTGGCACTCCTTTCCGCGCCCTTGGCGCGCTCATAGTTCTGGATGGTGACGCCGATCTGCCGCAGTACCTGCTGGTTTATCTGGCTGACCGCCGTGCCCAGCGCCCCCACGGTGGCGGGGGTGTTGAAGTCGAAGATCGCCATGAAATCCTCATGGCTGAAATACTGCTCCGGCTCCAGCCCACAGCGGGACATCAGGGCATAGGTGATGCTGACAGCGGCGGTGGATTTGAACTGGACTTCGATGTTGTACTCATCGTACTCTTCCAAAAAGGAACCGTCAACGATAGGGAGAATATCCCGCCGGTGGTCGGCCCAGTATTCCTCCGCCAGCTTGGCGGCCACATCGGCCAGCTGCTGGGCCAGGTCGCCGCCGCTCACATCATAGTTGCGTTCCAGCATCGCCATGACCGGCGCGGTGTGTTCCTCGTTCATCGTCCACAGCCAGGGGGTGCGGGAGTGTTCACGGGTGCCGGTGTCGGAAATGTCGAATACATACCGCAGTCGGGGCCGGTCCCCGGAATCATCCACCAGGGCGATGCCCTTGGACCCGCGCCGCACATACCGGCCCATGCGGTTGTTCCACAGGTCGTACTCGGCGCAGGCGGTAGCGTCCGGGCGCTGGGCGTAGATCATCAGCTGTTCATGGAACGGATATTTGTAGAGGCGGGCGGCGGTGGTGAGAAAGCCCGCCCACTCCTGCCAGCTGCCGGTGAGCTGCCGCGCCACCTGGTCGGCCATCTGCGCGTATTGTTCTGCTTTGGTTGGCATGGGATTCTGTCCTCCTTCCTGGTCTTATATAAAAGCAGGGCGGCACGGTGGCCGCCCTGCGGGTCAAAACAGTGTGTTATTCATCAAAATCCGGGTACAGCTCCAGCTCGTCAAACTCGGCGTCGGTCATGGCGCGCAGCTTGGCGAGGGTACTGTCGGTCAGGGCCAGCAGCTCGTCCTCGTCCGCCTGCAAGTGGCCGCGCATCTCGGTCAGGGCCTCGATGGCCCCCTGGCGGGTGCCGGGGTTGTAGATGCACAGCAGGTTGGTTTCCTCAAAAGTCAAAGCGTTCATATCAGATCTCCCTTTCCGCGCTCTTTTTGGGCGCTGTCTTTTTATGTTCGGGTTTGGGCTGGCTTTTCAGCTGCTCCACAACGGACTTCCGTTTTTCCGGCAACTCCCGTTGGGGCGGCTGCCGCTGGCCGTTGTTGAGAATGCCGTCGATCATGCCGTAGTCATCCTCCACGGCCATTTCCGCATTTTTCAGCGGGTTGTCCGGCAGGAAGCCGGGAACCTCGGCAAAGCCGAAGCTGTCGCAGTAGTGACAGGATACCTTGCCGTCCCGCTTGATGGCAACGATGTCGCTGACGCTCATGGACGGGTGACGGTAGTCGGCGGGGTGTTCATTGTTGAAGCGGTAAAAAAGCTGTTCGGCAGTATCGCCCTTCAAATCGGAGGGCAGCAGCGGCGCGGTGTAGACTAGATCGTAGTTGTCCCGCTGCGCCGTCTGCCCGATGGACTTGAGCCATTCCAGCCCCTCATAGCGGATGTCCCGCAACTCGTCGGTGTGCTTCACCTGATAAATAGCGAAGCAGTCGCCCTTGTGATCGAGGAACGCCTGCTCCCGTTCCTGCTGGTGGTCCATGCGCTCCTTGACCTGAGCATCGAAAGCCGGGCTTTCCTCCCATTCCTCGCGGGTGACGGCGAAGATCCCGTCGTAGGCGTCCAGGTCGGTGGTATCAAAAGCCATCGCCGGATTCTCACCCTGCTGGACGATATAAACGGTCAGGTCGCGCTCCATCAGCTCATAGGCCCGCTCTTTGGAGAGGGGCAGAAGGTCCCCGTCCAGATAGCCGCTCTTTTCCAAATCGTCCTGGGTCAGCGTGGGGTCCGGCATGGGGTACTCGTCCAGGTGCTGCTCCGGGGCGTCCGGCAGCATGGTAGTTTCCGGGGCGGCGGCCTGGGCCGCTGCCTGCATCTGCTGGACAGCCGCCTCCTGCAAAGTTTCGATCATGGACAGCGGCGCATACTGAATGGATTGGCCGCCCATGTCGTGCATCTCGCAGATTTTCAGCGCGGCGGTGGACAGGGGCAGCTCCGGGGCGTCCAGCTGGCCGCCGTCCAATGCCCGCATTGTGCCCTTGTCGTAGATAGTGTAGTCATAACCGCCGTCACAGGGCTGGACGTGGAGGTACAGCCGTCCGTCCAACTCATAGAGCTTTTCCGCCTGCGCCTGGGCCTTGACCTGCTCAGCCGTCATACTGCCATCTTGAAGGGCGTTGTGCAGTTTTACACACTCGTCATAGGTTCCCGCATAAAGTACCTCTCCGGGGATAAGGGATAAATCATCCGCAACGGTATATTCCTGGATATAGGTACTGTCTGCCGGTGAGGTACGCTCAAAATTGCTGTGGAGCTTGTAAGCATGGCGGGCGGGAGCCTGCATGGGGACCTCCGCCTCCGATGCGGCTTCCTGCTGCGGCACTGTCTGTTCCGACTGGGCGGCCAGGTCAATACCGCGCTCCTTGCAGATAACCTTATAGTGCCGGTCAATGTCCGCGATCAGTTCCCCGGCCGCCTTGTTGATGGTCTCCAGACTGGCCCGCAGCTCCGGTAGCTCCTTACCCTGGCTCCAGTTGGCGATGTAGCCGAAGCTGTTCTCGCCGGTCTGGATACCGTAATACTGGCAGACGGCATAGGAAATGCTCTCGGCCTCCACCTCCTCGGTGTTGCGGTCTTTCTTCTTGGGCGGCTCCTTATCACCGGCCCTGGCCGCTTCCTCCTGGGCCTTGGCGTAGTTGTGCAGCTTGCTGTGGGCGATCTCATGGACGGCGGCGGAAACGGTCTGCACCTCGCTCATGCCTGCCCGGATGGCGATGCGCTGCTGGTCCGGCGAGAAATACCCGTCCATGTTGGCGGCCATCGGCTCCACGGAGAGCGGCACCGGCGCGGACCGGCGCAGGGCCTCCATGAAAGCCTCGTAGTTCTGGACATTCCCGGACAGGGAGGACGCCAGCTCCGGCAGGGGCTTGCCGTCCGTCTGGCTCACATCAAACACCTTCACCGGGCGGAACATGGGGATCTCAACTTCCCGTTCCTCCATGACCGCCTTGCCCTCTGCATCCAGGATGGGGGCTTTGGTGTCCGGGTCCAACTTCTGTTCCTCGATCTTTTTCTTGAACGGCGTTGGCGCGATGATGGTAATACCATGCTCACCCTTTTTCACATGGCGCTCAAACTGATTTTTCCACTTGTTATATCCGGCTACCAGCGTGGCGTCCGGCTTCTGCATATAGATGAGCATGGTGTTGTTGACGGAATAGCGGTGGAACCGGGACATCACAGACAGGTAGCGCATATACTTTTCGCTCTCGAACAGCTCCTTGATGCCCTGTTCAATGCCCGCCGTGATTTGCTGCAACCGTTCCCGGTTGGTGGGTTTGTCAGCCATGATGTTCACTCTCCCTTCTATGGCCGAAATTTCAGCGGTGTGTTCTGCGATCCACTGGTCCTGTTCCTCGGTGCTGCTGTCGAGAAAGGTGTCCAGCAGATAGCCCATGTAGTCTTTTTTTTGGACGGCCTCCAAAAAGCGCGGGTGCGGGTCCTCGTCCGCCGTCTTGGGGGAATAGTCGGCCTCCCATTTTCGGAGCAAGTGATAGTAGTCCGTCAGGACGCGCCAGCCGTGTTCTCGTTTTTCTTTCCGCACCTGCGCCTCGGTTTTCTGCCGGACATAACTTCGCCGGATCGGGGCCTTGCTGTCATAAGAAAGGCCAAAATCCTGGGCCAGCTTTTCAGCGGCCCCCTTGGGGGACAGGTCATAGAGCCGGGCGGTGAAGTCGATCACATCGCCGTCTGCGCCGCAGCCAAAACAGTGGAAACGGGTGTCCACCTTCATGCTGGGGTGGCGGTCATCGTGGAAGGGGCAGCAGGCCATACCGCCGCGCCCCACTGCGATGCCGTAAAGCTCCGCCGCCTCTCTGGCGGTGACGGACTGTTTTACGACTTCAAAGACGCTCTCGCCCATGCTTACTTGCCGCCCGCTTTCGTGACGGGTGGTTTGTACCCGGCGGCCTTGGCCCGTTCGCTGGCGGCCTTGCGGCGCTCGGCGCTGTACGGCTCCCGCACCGATACGCAGCGTTTGGGCACCGTAAAGGTCTGACGGTCCTTTTTCACGATCTGGTCCGGGTATTTTTCCGCCAGCCGCCGCAGCTTTTCCAGCAGGCGCGGGTCGTGGGAATAGACCTCGGCGGTGGCCTCGGCCTGGTTGTAGAGGATAATCGTTTCCTGTTCATACAAACTCAGTTTCATTTGCCGCCGCCTTTCTGCCGGTCAAATTCCAGCTTGAAGTTGACGTACTGGCCGGTATCTTCCAGCACCACGGTGGCGTCGTAGGTCTTGCCGCTTTTCTCGGAGTACAGCCCGGTCACATGGGCGCGGCCATCTTTCAGCAGCGCCGCCACAATGGCCTTGGTGGGTTGTTTGCGCTTCGCTGCCCACCAGTTGTTGTTCTTCCAGATCGCAAATTTGCAAGATTGGTCCTGACAGAAGAAGCCTTTTTGCATTTCTGCAATTTCACCGCCGCAGCGGGGGCATTTGCCCACCACCTCGCGGGGCGGGGCAAACAGGTACTCGCTGCCCTTGATGACCTGATAAGTTCCCACCAGCTCCTTCAGCATGGCGGTGATCTCAGCCATGAAGTCCTCCGGGGCCAGCTCGCCGCGCTCGATCTCGCCCAGCCGGTACTCCCACTCAGCGGTCAGCAGCGGGGATTGCAGTTGCTCCGGCAGGACGGTAATCAGGGAAATGGCATCGTGGGACGGCAAAAGCTGCACGGTTTTCTTGCTCTTTTTGCGTTCCAGGAAGCCGGTGGACACCAATTTCTCTAAAATTCCGGCGCGGGTGGCGGGGGTGCCCAGCCCCTTGCGCTCGGCGTCCTCCGGCATATCGTCTTTTCCGGCAGTCTCCATCGCAGAGAGTAAGGTATCCTCAGTGAAGTGCTTGGGCGGGGTGGTCTTGCCCTCCTTGACGGCGGCACCGGCAACCGGCAGCGCCTGGCCCTCGGTTAGTTCCGGCAGGGCCTTGTCCTCGGAATTGCCGTCCGGTTCCACATTTTTCATGCTGGCCCGGTAGGCGGCGTCCAGCGCCCGCCAGCCGGGCTGCTTCACCGTGCGGCCTTTGGCGGTAAACTCCGCACCAGCGCAGTCCACAACAACGGCGGTTTCTGCAAAGTTATAGGGCGGGGCCACCGCGCACAGCAGCCGCAGCGCCACCAGCTCCAGAATGGCCCGTTCACCCACCGGCAGAGCGGACAGATCCGCCTCGCGGATGTTCCGGGTGGGGATCACCGCATGGTGGTCGGTCACTTTCTTGTCGTGGATGACCGCCGCCGCATCGCAGGAAATGGCGATGCCTTTGCGAAACGGCATGGCGTTGGCGACCAAATTCACCAGCACCGGCAGGCCCTCGGCCATGTCGGAGGTCAGGTAGCGGCTGTCCGTCCGGGGATAGGTGCAGAGCTTCTTTTCATAGAGGTTTTGCAGGTAGTCCAGTGTCTGCTGCGCCGTGAACCCCAGCAGGCGGTTGGCGTCCCGCTGGAGAGTGGTGAGGTCATAGAGGGCGGGCGGCTTCTCGGATTTGTCCCTGCGCTCCACCTGCTTGACCGTCACCGTACCGCCCTGGCAGGCAGTTTTCAGCTGTTCGGCATCGGCTTTTTTGTCCATGCGGGCGCTGGCAGCGGTAAAACCGGGCAGGTCCAGAGCCACAGAATAGAACGGCACCGGCTTGAAGGCGTCGATCTCTGCCTCCCGCTGGACGATGAGGGCCAGCGTCGGGGACATGACCCGCCCGATATTGAGGGTGCGGTGGTACAGCACCGAGAACAGTCGGGTGGCGTTGATACCCACCAGCCAGTCGGCCTTGGCCCGGCAGAGGGCCGCCTGGTGCAGCCCGTCATAGTCCGCGCCGGGGCGCAGGTTGGCAAAGCCCTCCCGGATGGCGGAATCCTCCATGCTGGAAATCCACAGCCGTTTCATGGGCTTCTGGCAGCCCGCCAGGCAGTAGACCGTGCGGAAAATCAGCTCGCCCTCGCGCCCGGCGTCGCAGGCGTTGACTACCTCGGTCACGTCCTCCCGCCGCAGCAGGGTGCGCAGCACATCGAACTGATCCCGCTTGTCTTTGGCGATGGTGAAGCGCCAGGACTCCGGCAAAATGGGCAGGTCATCATAGCGCCACTTGGCGTAGTCGGGGTTGTAGGTGGCGGCGTCCGCCAGCCCGGCCAGGTGCCCCAGGCACCAGCTCACCAGCCAGCCGCCGCCCTCCAGGTAGCCGTCTTTGCGGGTAGCAGCGCCCAGCACGGCGGCCAGGGATTTTGCCACAGAGGGCTTCTCAGCGATCACCAATCGCATCTTCCTCTACCTCCATTTCTTCGTTGGATTTTTTCAGTTTTCTGGAAACGCTGTTGCCATCGTCCAGAAGGCAGTCATAACCGACGTTGTAATCATAGCGGTACAGCTTTCCCAGCAGGTCGTTGATGATGACACGGCAGGCCAGCAGCACCCGCGTCTTATCCACCTGCATGAGCTGGTAACGGCGGTAATCGCTGAAATATTCCTCGCGCAGATGTGTCCGGGCGGCGGTTTCCTCCATCAGAATGTCGATCACGTCCTTGTCGCCGTCCTCTTTCGCGCCCTCGGCATAGTTCAGCATCTCCATCACCATCGGGAAGCTCTGCTCATCCTTCGGGGCTTCCTCTTTGAGATAGCCGATCAAGGCGCAGAACAGGAACCGGGCCGCTGTCTGCTCCGGCTCGGTCAGAGCGGAAAGGGTTTCCTGCCCGCTGGGCAGAAGTTTGTTGCAGACAAAATCGTGGACCTCGCCGCGGAACAAGTGGCGGATGGCGTCGATGGACAGCGCCGGTTTGGAGGTGTCTGTATCGTCCTCCACTTTGTAGATTTCAAATTCTTCTTCGTCTGTCTTTTTGCGCACCTTGGCGAGCGCCGTGCAAACGATGTCGCCGCCAAAGTAGACGCCGAAGCAGATCAGGTCGAACACAATGAGAAATTGGATAAAATAATTCATTTTGCTTTTCTCCTTTCGCGCAGCCACGCAGTCAGTTCTTTGTGGCAGAAGCCCACGCAGGGCTGGCCGGGGCGGTAGGTTCCGCAGCCATAGCAGGGGGGGCCGGGAGATAAAGAGGGAGGACGGGAAGCTGCCTTCCCGCCCTCCGGCCTGCGCGTCATCATGGGTTCATAAGGGCTGTCGGTGAACCGGGTCATTTGGCCGGGTTCTCGCTTTCCTCATCGCCGCCCCCGCCGGCGTCCTCCGGCTCGTCAGATTCCTCGGTCTCCCAAGGGTCCTCGTCCTCCTGTTCGGTATCGTCCTCGCCGTAGTCGTAATCATCCAGGTTGTCGCTGCCCTTGGTCTTGGGCTTCTGCTTGATGAATTTGAAGTAGACCAGCGCACCGATGCCGCCCAGCACAGCCAGCACCACCAGCAGCATCGCCGGGTTCAGCCCTGCCGGTTCCTGTTCCGGCTCCGGCTCTGTTTCCGGGTCAGGGGTGGGTTCCGGCTCCTGGCCCGTACACTCTGCCATATTCACGGCGCACACCGGGCAGGCCGTATTCACCGCACCGGCGGCGCACTTTTCCGTGCAGTTGCAGACGGCGGGCGTTTCCTCCGCCGTCTCGCCGTCCTCCATCAGCGCCTCCAGGTCGGCCTCGTCCACCTGGTTCAAGAAGTGGACGGCGGTCTCCTTGTCCTCGTTGGCGCGGTCAATGAGGATGTAAAAATAGTTACCCGCCTTGGTGGTGACGGTGATGAGCTGCTTGTTGCCGCCAAAGTCATCCACCAGGGCGGCGTTGCCCTCCGGGGTCAGGGCGGGGCTGTCCTCGGTTTCCTCCACCACCACGTTGCTGTCGTTGGTGGCGTCCGCCGCCGGTGTGGCCGTGGGCGCAGGGTCAGTGCCCTGGGCAAAGGCGGTCACAGAGAAGCCGCCCATCAGCATCAGGCAGGTGCAAAGGGCGGCAAAGGTTCTGAAAATCTTTTTATTCTTCATGGGTCATTTCCTCCTGTTCGGGATTGGCAGAACCCACCGCCCGGCCGGGCACCATGCCGCCAGACAGCATGGCGGACAGCTGGGCCGGGGTCATACGCAGGGCGCGGACCATCTGGACGATCTCCAGGTTCTCCGCCTCGGTTTTCTGCGCTTCCAGGTCTTTCAGCTTTTCCTGCTGTTCCGCGATCTTCTCGCGGGTTTTGGCGATCTCCTGGTCGATGCGCTCGATTTTGTTTTTAGCCATAGTCAAATCACTCCTATTCTTCATAAAAATTTGTCACCAGTTCATCAAGCCGTAGCCCTTGATGCACTCGTAGGTCAGGGAATAACTCTTGATTTTGCAGGCGTCGCCGGAATTACCCTCTACGGTGTAAACCCGGCTGCCGTCGGTGCCCACTACGATGCCCACATGGTCGGCGCTGCCATCCAAGTCCCAATCGAAGAAGATAGCGTCGCCTGGGGCGATGTTGGCGTAATCCCGCCCGCCCCATTGTCCGTGCGACTGGAACCAGGGGATGCCCTGGGACTGGCAGGCGGCAAAGCGCGGCTCGGAAAGGCCCATCTGGCCGTAACACCAGGACACGAAGCAAGCGCACCACTCCACGCGGGAATTAAAGCCGTACCAGCTCCAATAGGGCTGGCCGCCCACGTTGCCCACCTGGCTTTTGGCGATGTCCACCACCGCCTGATTGCCGGGCCGGGTGCCGTTGACAAACTCCACACCGGCCAAACTCTCGGAATCGCTGGTGTCGGCGGACCCGCCGCCGAAGATCAGGGGCTTGTTGCCCAGCGTCTGCCGGTACACCTGGTACATTTCCAGCTGATCCGGCGTCAGCAGCTCCAACGCCACGGAGGAGATGGGCTTGCTGGTGAGGGTCACATTTAAGATGTAGTAGTTGTAGGGCACTTCCACGTCATACTCGTTGCCCTCGCTGTCTGTCCGGGTCTCGGTGCGGTAGCGCACCTCCACTTCCTCGGTCAGCGTCAGCTGGTATTGGGCCGCGAAAATGCGTTCCAGCTCCGCCTGGGCGCTTGCCCGCGTGTAGCCTTGCAGCACAGCGGACAGGTAGGCCGCCAGCTCGTGGGGGTCGTGGCCGATCATATCCAGGTCATAGCGGTACTCGTCATAGCCGGGGTGGCTGCTCTCGATGTTGTCGATCTCGGCTTGCAGCGCGGCCTCCTTGGCGGCGTAGTTGGCCTCCACCGCCACCAGCTCCGGGTCATCCGATGGGTAGGTGGTGCCGGAGATCATCGAACCGATGCTCTGCGCCATCATGGAGCAGGAGGACATGGTGTTGAGCAGCAAGCAGACGATTAAAAATAGGCCCAGGGCGATGCCAAAGCCCTTTTTATGGCGCATCACATAGGCCCCGGCCTGCTGGGCTTTCTCCTTGACCGTCTTGGCCGCTTTGCCGGTCTTTTGGGCGGCACCGGCGGCGCTCCCGCCGGACTGTGCGGCCCGTTTGGCGGCGGCGTACTGCTTCTTGATCTGCTGTTTCTGCTGCCAGCGGGACAGCGGGTTGCTGGCTGCCGCAGGGTTTTCATAGACAGACTTCTGGAACAGCGCCTCGATGTTGGCCTTTTCCAGCTTCCGCTCGGCCTGGGCGGCCTTGCGGTAAGGTTTCAGTTTGTGGCTGCGGTAGCCCTCCCTCGCCAGATGCACGCCGGTCTCTACGGCTTCCTCAGACTTGTGGGCGCTTTCCACGCCCACGTTACCGTCCTCGGTCTTGCGGATCTCCTGGTGGAGCTTGCCCGCCACTGCGTTGCCCGGCGCGTCCCGCACTGTATGGGACAGTTTGGAGGGCGGCCGGGGCTTATCCTCCAGCACCAGCTTGGTCGTGACCTTGCCGGTCTTGGGGTCCACCTCGGCCCGTTTGACCTGCTTTTTCGGGATTTTTGCCTGCGCCTTGTCCGCTTTGACGGCGGCCTTCTCCGCCTTGCGGATGGGCTTTTCCAGCGCCGGGTCCGCCCGTTCTTCCTCCGTGAAGCGCAGGCGCGGTTCCTTAATCAAACCATTCCCCCAGCATGAGGGAGGCCGCCATGCTGGAAAGCTCCGCATAGGCCGCCAGCCCCAGCGGACCCACGAAGCGGCACTCGGTCAGGCAGGCGTAGAGCTGGGCCACTACGTCGGCCAAAATCTGGACCTCGGTGCCCTCCAGCACAGTCTCACCGGCCTGCCCGCGCTGGACCTTGGCGGCGCACAGAATCTCCACCAGCCGCAGCAGGCCGGTCTCGCCGGTCTCGGTCAGTTCAGCGGCCTGATCCGCCGCCGTGCGGCACTCGGAAACGGCGTCCGCCATCGCCGTCAGGAGCGCGGTGCGCTGGGTTTCCAGCGCCCGGTCCAGAAACATCATGTGGTCGTTATGCAGAATTTCGGGTTTCATCGTCCATCAGCCTCCTTCATTTCCTGGGGTTTGGTCGTCATAATGCGATACAGTTCGGTGTTTTTCGGGAAGTGATCCACAAAGGGCAGAATCGTGGAGCCGTAGAACAGCAGCCCCTCGCCCTCGCCGGAGTGGGTCACATAGGACAGCTGGTGCGGGGAAATGCCCAGCTGCCGGGCCAAAATCTGCCGGTCGCCGCCCGCCTGGTTGAGCATATACACGAAGTCGGAGTTTTCAAAGATGTTCTCCACCTCGCGGGAAGAAAGCAGGTCCTTCACGTTCTGGGTGATCCCGGTCGGGATGCCGCCCCACTTTCTGAACCGCTTCCAAATCTCCACCGTATAGGCGGCGGTCTGTTCCTCTTTGAGCAGCAGGTGCATCTCGTCGATGTAGTAGCGGGTGGACTTACGGGCCGCCCGGTTGATGGTGACGCGGTTCCACACCTGGTCCTGCACCACCAGCATCCCGATCTTTTTCAGCTGCTTGCCCAGCTCCTTGATGTCATAGCAAACAATGCGGTTGTTGATGTCCACGTTGCTGCGGTGGTTGAACACGTTGAGGGAGCCGGTGACGTAGATTTCCAGCGCCGTGGCGATGTACTGCGCCTCTTTCTCATCCTGCGCCCGCAGCAGGTCGTATAAATCCTCCAGAATGGGCATATTCTCCGGGCGCGGATCGTTGAGGTAGTCCTGATAGACCAGCCGCACACAGCGGTCAATGATGGTTTTCTGTACCGGCTGTAATCCGTCCTTTCCGCCCACGATCAGCTCGCACAGCGACAAGATGAAGTCGCTCTTCAGCGACAGCGGGCTTTCATCGTCCGAATAGTCCAGGTTCAGGTCCATCGGGTTGATGTAGTTGGTGGAGGTGGGCGAGATTTTGATGACCTGCCCGTGCAGGCGCTCCACCAGCGGCGCGTAATCGGCTGGGTCGGCGGTGTTACCACCGCTTTCCCGCCTAAGAACCGTACGTGACAGATTTCCCGTCATACGGCTCAAGCATTTCATCACTTTTTCAAGCGGCACTCAGCGTAGATTT